>NZ_JAHWJB010000001.1:670000-700000 GCF_019344915.1 Bacillus sp. FDAARGOS_1420
ATATATTAAAGGTAGCACTTTTTATTTCGAGTACATTCCAGCTGCATTCACAATTATCTCCTACCACTTCTCTCTAGGAATTATAAATACACCATGCATTTACTAAAAATCTAATTAACTTAGGAGGCGTTATGAAATGCATGTTAATAAGAAGATCATTTATGTATCCCATGATGCCCATTTCCACGGAGCACAGCTGCTTTCTTTACATACTATTAAAGCTCTTAAAGAAAACTTTCATTACTCCGTCGCAATTATTTCTATTGGAACGGGCATTTTAATCCACGATTTTCAAAAGTATGGTCCTGTTTATTGCCTAGAGGAAGACTACCCAACAGAAAAAAGGGTCGAATTATTAATAAAGAAGTTACTATCACAAGACTATACCATCGCCATATGTAGTACCGTCATAAGTGGTGATATAGTTGCATTACTAGCTAAACACAATATAAAAGTTATTTCATTAATACATGAATTGCCGCATTTAATACAACAGTACTCTGCCGAGGGGAAAGCTAGAAACATTGCCCAGTTTGCTTACAAAATTGTCTTCCCTTCACAGTACGTGTATGAAAAATTCCGTACAATCACCCAATTAGATCATCAAAAATGTCACATCCTCCCTCAAGGCTTGTTTAACCACAATCCTTATAAGAACAATATTGCAAAAGCTAGAAGCGAATTACGAAAAAAACACAACCTGCCTCTAGATAGCAAAATCATTTTAGGAGTAGGTTTCGCTGATCATCGGAAAGGGATAGATTTATTCTCACTTATTGCTTACTCAGTAAGAAAGGTTCATACGAATATTCATTTTATCTGGGTCGGGAGAACGGATGTTCATTTCTTTAACACACTATCCCCAAGATATACAGCACATTTCACATTAGTTGAGCCTACTCCAGATATCGGTTTATATAACGCCGGGGCTGATTTATATTTGTTAACTTCAAGAGAAGATCCTTTTCCAAACGTGGTTTTAGAGGCATTAGATACAAAAGTACCTGTTATAGGGTTTAAAAACGCTGGAGGTTTTGAAGATGTTGTTACGGAACAAACTGGCGCCTTAGTAGACTTTTTAAATTTACCGCAGGTGCTGGAAAGAATATATGAATTTATTGGAGATGAAGACTTACGATTACAAAAAGGGCGCTTTGGCCAAGAGCTTATTGAAAAAGATTTCAACTTTCTTCATTACATTTATCAACTGTTAAACCTACTTGATCATAATTACAAAAAAATAAGCGTAATCATACCGAACTATAATTACGAAAAATACTTATCTAACCGAGTTAAATCCATATTAAACCAAACCTATCCCCTTTACGAACTAATTTTCCTAGACGATGCCTCTACTGACAATAGCGTATCTATATTTGAACAGCTGCTCTCAAACGAAAATAAGCCCCACCTAAAAGTTCAGCAGATTATTAATGATAAAAACTCTGGTTCTGTATTTAAACAATGGATAAAAGGCATCTCTGCAGCAACCGGTGATTATATTTGGATTGCAGAGGCCGATGACTTATGTGATCAGACATTTTTAGAAGAAGTAATCCAAGGGTTTCATATAAATCGTGATGTTACCTTAAGCTACACACAATCAAAACAAATAGATGAACAAGGAAATATCCTAGCCAATCATTATTTAGATTACACAAATGATATTGATAAAGAAAAATGGAAAAGTTCTTATTTCCGAAAAGGGATAGATGAAATACAAGATACATTACTTATCAAAAACACCATACCTAATGTCTCAAGTGTAGTTTTTAAAAACATAGATATAAAAACTACAGAAAAACAATTAGAAAAGTTTAAAGTAGCTGGTGATTGGTTTTTCTATGTTTCTATTCTTAAAGAGGGGAACATTTATTTCAATCCAAAACCGCTAAACTATCATAGACGACATACAAATAGCGTAACGAGAACAGAAGATTCATATTCCCATTACAGTGAAGTTGTACAAATGCAGAATTTCATTAAAGAAACCTTTACTATCGACGACATTTCAAAAAAGAAAATGTACACATATAGAAAGTACCTTAAAGCATATTTGAAGATTTAATGATATATTTTCTTCGCCATCAGTATCTCTTGTAAAACGTTACTATCATTTAAGGGGGGTTACTCTTTGAAAGAATTTATAGAAGCAAATAAAGATTTGCTTTCTCAAATTGCACACAAATACAATGTAAATGCAAGTATCCATCCAGAGGATCATATCTTTCAATTCCTTGTCACTAATCCAGTCTTCCCATCTAAAAAAGAAGCGATAGATTATTATTTTCAAGATGGGAGAAAATCTGCAGAAACACTTTTAGATTTAATTACTTCCTTTTATCCCCCTATAGACACTCCAATTAAATTATTAGAATTCGCATCCGGATATGGCTGCGTAACACGTCATTTATTAAACCCACAAACGAACTTAAGTATAACTACCTGTGATATACATGAAGAGGCTATTACTTTTATTGAAAACAAATTAAATACTTCTTCTATCTTATCTCACCCTGAACCTGAACAAGTAAAATTGGCCTCGTCTACGTATGATATCGTCTTTTGTCTATCCTTTTTTTCTCATATGCCTGATACAACTTGGTTTCGTTGGCTTCAAACATTGTATAATGCTGTTTCTCCTGAAGGCTTACTCATTTTCACAACTCATGGTTATCAAAGTAAAAAGTACTTCAGCTTTCCAGATTTAAATAAACAGGGTTATTGGTTTCTCCCTTCTAGTGAACAATTGGATTTAGATGTTCATCAATACGGGCAAACGATCGTTAGTCCCTCTTACGTATGTGACAAAATTAAATTATTACCCTATAACCCTGTCATCAAAAAATACACTGAAGGTTTTTGGTGGGAACATCAAGACCTTTGGGTAATAAAAAAAGAAATAAAATAATAAACCACGCTCTACTGATACAAAAGTAGGGCATGGCTTATTATTTTTTACTATATAAGAACTCTTCAATCCATAGCTTATTTAATCTAATTCCACTTTTGAAATCTATTTTCGGTTCCCAATTACATTCTCGTCTTACTCTATCTATATTTAAAATGATTTTTTGAACATTTTCTTGCCTTTGTTTATAGCAGGTAAAGTCCACTTTTCTTTCCGTTAATTTCTCCAATTCTACTATAATTCGCTTTAAAGAGAGACCCTTTCCGCTCCCTATGTTATACACACAAGATTTCAAACGATTTAATTGTGATAGTTGTATAGTGATTTCAACTAAATCATCGATATAAATATAATCTCGAATAATCTCTTGTGGATTCCCATATATATTAATCTTGTCATTACTGAGATGCTGATACAAAAAACAATTTATTGCCCCAACTTTCTTTAAAGGATTTTGATATTTTCCATATGGATTAGAATATCTACATACAACATAGTCAATTCCGTATTTTTTCTTATAAAAGTACAAGTAATTTTCAAGCGATACTTTTGTTATCCCATAAGGAGAAAGTGGTTTTAATGGATGTTCCTCATCAATAGGTAAATATTCCGGTTCACCATAAACCGTGCCTCCAGAAGATGCTAATACAATTTTTTTAACAGGAAAATTTTTAACATTTTCCATGAAGTTAAGAAAAAAAAAGCTACTGTTTATATCTCCGAAAACATCTTCAATTGAAGTTGCTACATTAGACGTTGCAGCTAAATAAATAATAATATCCACACTCACTAAAGCTTTATATATATCTTTAACATTCGCTAAATCACCTTTAATAAATTCAACTTCACTTATAATATTTTGAGGAAAATTATTTATATGTCTGGAAAATACTTTTACATTTTGACCCTGTTTTAATAAACCTATTGCGAGGTTAATACCAATGAAACTATTTCCACCTACTATTAAATAATTATTCTTCCTCATAATATCCTCTCTAGTAATAAAATTTTTACTCGTCACACCTAGAAATACAAATAAATGAACTTGGTCACTTCTATTATTCATCCTCTTATAATTGTATGCTCCTTATAAATTTTCATTATCTTTATTTTATATTTTCATTTTAGAATCGCTATCTTATCCAAGATGACCGCAAAAAACACTCATAATATTTACTCATTTTCATGAATATATTGGATTAATAAAAACTTCCTTTCCCATATTCTCACTCGTTTATTCTATTTAAAGAACCCTCTCCGTGAATAAAACTTTCAAAAAGGAGTACTAAATTTATGAAAAATGTAAATCAAGAGCTTTTAAATCATGTAATGCTACATAAAGATCGAATCCCACATTTCCATAAAGACTTTCCACTTATACTATTCTGGAGCCATAGAAGCGGATGTACCACATTAGCTAATTGGTTCTTTTTTCAAATTGGATTATTTCCTGAAGCAAAGAAATACCATGACTTTATTCATTACTATGAGTTCTGGGTGTATAAAAACAATACAAATTACATACCCGAGTTACAAAATGGTCTTCTAGAAGCAAAAAAAGATGTTTATAAACTTGTGCGAAACCCCTATACAAGGGCGGTCAGCTCCTTTTTATTGCTTGCTGACAATCCATATGCTAGCCCTCAATGGGAAAGTATCCGGCATTATTTTTATAATGACAAATATAGTAATCAAGGAATATCATTTAAACAATTTTTATATTACGTTCAAGCATTCGGTTCCAATTCCCTAGCAATAGATATACATTTTAGTCAGCAATACGTCCCAGGTGAAGAAAACTTCATCCAATGCTATATTCCTTTAGAAGATTTTAATACACAAATCACCAAGATAGAACACACGTACGATTTGACTAAATCAAATTTAGCGCTTCTTATAAATTCAGATCATCACCGTGCTCATAAGATGCTTTATACAGGAAGCTATGCAGAACTTAGCATTACAGATGCATCCTTCCCCCGCTTTCCAACATATGAAAGCTTTTATGATAAAGAAACCATGGATTTAGTTACAGAAATATATACACAAGACTTTGAAATGTATCCGTACACAAAAGGGATATTCTAAGTCGATACATTCTTCAATGAATAAAAGCGAATGTATCGCATAGCATAAGGTGAAACTTTAATTAGCGTGGGGTTCTCTCCCGCTAATTATTCCATTCTACCAATCTCACTTTTATGAGTTCCCTAATTTCCACCCACTCTCTTTGATTTCGCTGATTGTTGACGTGTGTGTCATATGCATTTTTTTACACAGGAGTGATGTCATGTGGAAGGTAATTTGAAGCACAATAATGGATATTGCGTTATTTGTGAGAAGAAAGCTACATTTATAGAGCATAATGATTGGCTTAGAGATCACTACTTATGTTCTACATGCCACTCTATACCAAGGCAGCGCGCTCTAATTCATGTTTTAAATACATTTTTTCCAAAATGGGGTTCCTATCATATCCACGAATCCTCTCCTGGAGGAATTACAACTCAACTACTAATAAAAAACTGCAAAAACTATACATACTCTCAATACTTTAAAAACTACCCTCTCGGCCAATACTTTCAAGGGATTAGATGCGAGAACTTAGAAGACATGACTTTTCAAAATGAATCTTTTGATTTATTCATTACTCAAGATGTCTTTGAACATGTAATGGAGCCAAACAAAGCCTTTAAAGAAATAGAGCGTGTATTAAAGCCTGGCGGCGCTCATGTGTTTACTGTCCCTTGGTATCATACACTCACAAAGACTTTACAAAGAGCAAGAATCAATAAAGAAGGAATCGAATATATTGAGGAGCCAATTTATCATGGTAATCCTATTGATGAGAACGGGTCTTTAGTAACATTTGATTGGGGTCAAGATATGATTGAATATATTTATACACATGCAAATATGTATACCATTGTTTATTTACAAAAGGATAGATCACTGGGGTTAGATGCTGAATTTCTACATGTTTTTATTAGTAAAAAACACGAAAATGATTTTTAGGCACTATATAATATGGAGGTTAACAAATGAATAACTTTGAGTTAGGAAGTGATTTTGATAACCTTGTTAGCCCGCTTTCTGATGTTGAACTTCTTAATCTATTTATACAAAGTTGCTCACAAACAAAGGTAAATGGCATCCCAGTACCTATGTTCCCCTCCGAAGAAATTCAACAACAGTTTGTAGGTGCTTCCTATGAACATGCTCTTTATGAAGCATATTTGTTTTATAGCCTTGTAAAAACATATGCCCATAATTTAGGCGTTCCCTTGAATAAAGAACGGAAAATTTTAGACTTTGGTTGCGGATGGGGAAGAATCATACGCTTCTTTTTCAAAGATGTTCGCCATAAAAATTTACTTGGTATTGATGTAGATCCTGCAATGATTAAACTTTGCAACGAAACGTTAGGAAGAGGCAGGTATAAAATAGCTCCCCCACAACCTCCTGTAGAATTTATTAATGACAATTCATTAGATATCATATTCGCTTATTCTGTATTCTCACATTTATCCGAAGAAACCGCAGAAAATTGGATAAAGGAGTTTTCAAGAATTCTTCGTCCAGGTGGAATCTTCATCGCAACAACACAAGCACGCTATTTTCTCGATTTCTGTCAACAATTTAAGGAACACCCTGAATTAATTCAAACTGGGTGGCATAAAACTTTATCTCAAGCTTTTCCAGATATAAATCGTGCCATCTCGGATTATGAAAGCGGCAATTTTATCCACAGCCCTACGGGAGCTGGAGACGTTAGAAACAGTAGCTTCTATGGGGAAACCGTTATACCTAGAACTTATATTAAAAACCACTATGAGAAGTATTTAAAGCTACGGGACTTTTTTGATGATACAAACCGGTTACCCCAAGCTCTATTTGTTCTCCAAAAAGATTAACTCTTTTCACTCATTGTATAATGAAGATCATTTTGTATCTCAGCCGTATATATTAAATCATCAAAGATTTCCATATCAAGCAAACTGCACAAAAGAATTCATTATGCAGCATAAATACAGTAAGTAAATAACATATTTCATGTTTTAACTAGATTCGAAAAATCAAAAGTAACTTCCCACCACTTGAACTACGAAGAACATAAGGGGGATATATCTTGAAAATAATCGCTTTTTACTTACCACAGTTTCATCAAATAAAAGAAAATGACCGATGGTGGGGGAAAGGGTTTACTGAATGGACAAATACTAAAAGTGCACGACCTTTATTTTCAGGACATTACCAACCTAGAGAACCTTATCAAGATTTTTATTATGACTTAACCACCCCATCCGTAAGAAAATGGCAAGCAAAAATCGCCAAAGCACATGGCATATATGGTTTTTGTTATTACCATTACTGGTTTAAAGGGAAGAGGCTATTGGAGGCACCCTTTAATGAGGTACTTAAGATGAAGGAACCAGATTTTCCATTTTGCCTTTCTTGGGCAAATAAACCGTGGACAAAAACTTGGGATGGTCTTGATAGTCACATATTAATGCCTCAAAATTATGGAGAATTATCGGATTGGAAAGAACACTTTGAGTATTTATTGCAAGCTTTCCAAGATGAGAGATATATCCGTATAGACGATAAACCACTATTCATTATTTATCGTCCCGGGCATATCCCTCATTGTGAACAAATGCTTCATTATTGGAATACACTCGCACAAGAAAATGGTTTGAAAGGTATATACTTTGCAGAAACATTAAACAGCTTTCCACTTCCTAATATAAATGGATTTGATGCTAGCATTCAATTCGAGCCTTTTTATACAATTGCTCATGATAGCTCTTCAGACATAAATAAGACAATATATGAGTCTGGTAAACAAATAAACGCTTGGGATTATGATAAAGTGTGGATGTATATACTAAAGCGATCTCCTCCAGAGAAAAAAACATTTCCTGGTGCCTTTGTTGACTGGGACAATACAGCACGCCGCAAAGACTTAAATAGCAGCATCTTCCTAGGTTCTACCCCTAGTAAGTTCACGATATACTTAAGCAAACAAATCCAGCGTACCTATTCTCTTTACAACAGCGAGTTTTTATTTATTAATGCGTGGAATGAATGGGCAGAAGGTACTTACTTAGAACCAGATAAAAGGCATGGATTCGCCTATTTAGAAGGAGTTAAGCAGGCAATTAACAGAGGTATGAAAGCATACAAAAAAGACGAGTCATTCTGACTCGTCTTAAAGTTGCTTGGCGACGTCCTACTCTCACAGGGACAAGGTCCCAACTACCATCGGCGCTAGAGAGCTTAACTTCCGTGTTCGGTATGGGAACGGGTGTGACCTCTCTGCCATCATCACCAAACTATGAAGGTATATTCCTTCAAAACTAGATAACATTTGCTTCATATTATATGGTTAAGTCCTCGATCTATTAGTATTCGTCAGCTCCACATGTCACCATGCTTCCACCTCGAACCTATCAACCTGATCATCTTTCAGGGATCTTACTAGCTTACGCTATGGGAAATCTCATCTTGAGGGGGGCTTCATGCTTAGATGCTTTCAGCACTTATCCCTTCCGCACATAGCTACCCAGCTATGCCCTTGGCAGAACAACTGGTACACCAGCGGTGCGTCCATCCCGGTCCTCTCGTACTAAGGACAGCTCCTCTCAAATTTCCTGCGCCCACGACGGATAGGGACCGAACTGTCTCACGACGTTCTGAACCCAGCTCGCGTACCGCTTTAATGGGCGAACAGCCCAACCCTTGGGACCGACTACAGCCCCAGGATGCGATGAGCCGACATCGAGGTGCCAAACCTCCCCGTCGATGTGGACTCTTGGGGGAGATAAGCCTGTTATCCCCGGGGTAGCTTTTATCCGTTGAGCGATGGCCCTTCCATGCGGAACCACCGGATCACTAAGCCCGACTTTCGTCCCTGCTCGACTTGTAGGTCTCGCAGTCAAGCTCCCTTATGCCTTTGCACTCTACGAATGATTTCCAACCATTCTGAGGGAACCTTTGGGCGCCTCCGTTACACTTTAGGAGGCGACCGCCCCAGTCAAACTGCCCACCTGACACTGTCTCCCGGGTCGATAAGACCCGTAGGTTAGAATTTCAATACAGTCAGGGCGGTATCCCACCAGCGCCTCCACCGAAGCTAGCGCTCCGGTTTCAATGGCTCCCGCCTATCCTGTACAAACTGTACCAAAATTCAATATCAGGCTACAGTAAAGCTCCACGGGGTCTTTCCGTCCTGTCGCGGGTAACCTGCATCTTCACAGGTACTATAATTTCACCGAGTCTCTGGTTGAGACAGTGCCCAAATCGTTACACCTTTCGTGCGGGTCGGAACTTACCCGACAAGGAATTTCGCTACCTTAGGACCGTTATAGTTACGGCCGCCGTTTACTGGGGCTTCAGTTCAGAGCTTCGCTTACGCTAACCCCTCTCCTTAACCTTCCAGCACCGGGCAGGTGTCAGCCCCTATACTTCGCCTTACGGCTTCGCAGAGACCTGTGTTTTTGCTAAACAGTCGCTTGGGCCTATTCACTGCGGCTTTCCGTTAAGAAAGCACCCCTTCTCCCGAAGTTACGGGGTCATTTTGCCGAGTTCCTTAACCAGAGTTCTCTCGCACACCTTAGGATTCTCTCCTCGCCTACCTGTGTCGGTTTGCGGTACAGGCACCTTTTATCTCGCTAGAAGCTTTTCTTGGCAGCGGGGAATCAAAGACTTCGCTCCATAAGGAGCTTCCCCATCACAGCTCAGCCTTCACGATAAGCGGATTTGCCTACTTATCAGCCTAACTGCTTGGACGTGCACAACCAATCGCACGCTTCTTCTATCCTTCTGCGTCCCTCCATTGCTCAAACGATAAAGAGGTGGTACAGGAATATCAACCTGTTGTCCATCGCCTACGCCTGTCGGCCTCGGCTTAGGTCCTGACTAACCCTGAGCGGACGAGCCTTCCTCAGGAAACCTTAGGCATTCGGTGGACGGGATTCTCACCCGTCTTTCGCTACTCATACCGGCATTCTCACTTCTAAGCGCTCCACCAGTCCTTCCGGTCTGACTTCACTGCACTTAGAACGCTCCCCTACCACTGATACCATTGGTATCAATTCGCAGCTTCGGTGGTGTATTTAGCCCCGGTACATTTTCGGCGCAGAGTCACTCGACTAGTGAGCTATTACGCACTCTTTAAATGGTGGCTGCTTCTGAGCCAACATCCTAGTTGTCTAAGCAACTCCACATCCTTTTCCACTTAATACACACTTTGGGACCTTAGCTGGCGATCTGGGCTGTTTCCCTCTTGACTACGGATCTTATCACTCGCAGTCTGACTCCTAAGGATAAGTCATTGGCATTCGGAGTTTGACTGAATTCGGTAATCCGATGAGGACCCCTAGTTCAATCAGTGCTCTACCTCCAAGACTCTTACACTTAAGGCTAGCCCTAAAGCTATTTCGGGGAGAACCAGCTATCTCCAGGTTCGATTGGAATTTCTCCGCTACCCACACCTCATCCCCGCACTTTTCAACGTGCGTGGGTTCGGGCCTCCATTCAGTGTTACCTGAACTTCACCCTGGACATGGGTAGATCACCTGGTTTCGGGTCTACGACCACGTACTAAACGCCCTATTCAGACTCGCTTTCGCTGCGGCTCCGTCTCTTCAACTTAACCTCGCACGGGATCGTAACTCGCCGGTTCATTCTACAAAAGGCACGCCATCACCCATTAACGGGCTCTGACTATTTGTAGGCACACGGTTTCAGGATCTCTTTCACTCCCCTTCCGGGGTGCTTTTCACCTTTCCCTCACGGTACTGGTTCACTATCGATCACTAGGGAGTATTTAGCCTTGGGAGATGGTCCTCCCAGATTCCGACGGAATTTCACGTGTTCCGCCGTACTCAGGATACATTCAAGAGAGAACGAAGTTTCGACTACGGGGTTATTACCCTCTGTGACGGACCTTTCCAGGTCGCTTCGTCTACCTCGTTCCTTTGTAACTCCGTATAGAATGTCCTACAACCCCAAGAGGCAAGCCTCTTGGTTTGGGCTAGATTCCGTTTCGCTCGCCGCTACTCAGGAAATCGCATTTGCTTTCTCTTCCTCCAGGTACTTAGATGTTTCAGTTCCCTGGGTCTGTCTTCCATACCCTATGTATTCAGGTAAGGATACCATACCATTACGTATAGTGGGTTTCCCCATTCGGAAATCTTCGGATCAAAGCTTACTTACAGCTCCCCGAAGCATATCGGCGTTAGTCCCGTCCTTCATCGACTCCTAGTGTCAAGGCATCCACCGTGCGCCCTTTCTAACTTAACCAAACTAAAATTAAAAAAATATGAGCTACACTGTTATCTAGTTTTCAAAGAACATACATTTAAACTTGAGAGATAGTTCTCTCAAAACTGAACGAAACAAAACAAGTCAACGTTTATTGATGAACTGCGTTCATCAATTCTCCATAGAAAGGAGGTGATCCAGCCGCACCTTCCGATACGGCTACCTTGTTACGACTTCACCCCAATCATCTGTCCCACCTTAGGCGGCTGGCTCCATAAAGGTTACCCCACCGACTTCGGGTGTTACAAACTCTCGTGGTGTGACGGGCGGTGTGTACAAGGCCCGGGAACGTATTCACCGCGGCATGCTGATCCGCGATTACTAGCGATTCCAGCTTCATGTAGGCGAGTTGCAGCCTACAATCCGAACTGAGAACGGTTTTATGAGATTAGCTCCACCTCGCGGTCTTGCAGCTCTTTGTACCGTCCATTGTAGCACGTGTGTAGCCCAGGTCATAAGGGGCATGATGATTTGACGTCATCCCCACCTTCCTCCGGTTTGTCACCGGCAGTCACCTTAGAGTGCCCAACTTAATGATGGCAACTAAGATCAAGGGTTGCGCTCGTTGCGGGACTTAACCCAACATCTCACGACACGAGCTGACGACAACCATGCACCACCTGTCACTCTGCTCCCGAAGGAGAAGCTCTATCTCTAGAGTTTTCAGAGGATGTCAAGACCTGGTAAGGTTCTTCGCGTTGCTTCGAATTAAACCACATGCTCCACCGCTTGTGCGGGCCCCCGTCAATTCCTTTGAGTTTCAGCCTTGCGGCCGTACTCCCCAGGCGGAGTGCTTAATGCGTTAACTTCAGCACTAAAGGGCGGAAACCCTCTAACACTTAGCACTCATCGTTTACGGCGTGGACTACCAGGGTATCTAATCCTGTTTGCTCCCCACGCTTTCGCGCCTCAGTGTCAGTTACAGACCAGAAAGTCGCCTTCGCCACTGGTGTTCCTCCATATCTCTACGCATTTCACCGCTACACATGGAATTCCACTTTCCTCTTCTGCACTCAAGTCTCCCAGTTTCCAATGACCCTCCACGGTTGAGCCGTGGGCTTTCACATCAGACTTAAGAAACCACCTGCGCGCGCTTTACGCCCAATAATTCCGGATAACGCTTGCCACCTACGTATTACCGCGGCTGCTGGCACGTAGTTAGCCGTGGCTTTCTGGTTAGGTACCGTCAAGGTGCCAGCTTATTCAACTAGCACTTGTTCTTCCCTAACAACAGAGTTTTACGACCCGAAAGCCTTCATCACTCACGCGGCGTTGCTCCGTCAGACTTTCGTCCATTGCGGAAGATTCCCTACTGCTGCCTCCCGTAGGAGTCTGGGCCGTGTCTCAGTCCCAGTGTGGCCGATCACCCTCTCAGGTCGGCTACGCATCGTCGCCTTGGTGAGCCGTTACCTCACCAACTAGCTAATGCGACGCGGGTCCATCCATAAGTGACAGCCGAAGCCGCCTTTCAATTTCGAACTATGCAGTTCAAAATATTATCCGGTATTAGCCCCGGTTTCCCGGAGTTATCCCAGTCTTATGGGTAGGTTACCCACGTGTTACTCACCCGTCCGCCGCTAACTTCATAAGAGCAAGCTCTTAATCCATTCGCTCGACTTGCATGTATTAGGCACGCCGCCAGCGTTCATCCTGAGCCAGGATCAAACTCTCCAATAAAGTTAGTTTGTCTAGCATCTAAAAATAAAAATTGACGTTCACGTTGTTTGTTTCGTTCAGTTTTCAAAGAACTTGTCTGTCGCTCATTTGCGACTCCCTTATGTTAACATTTTCATATTTCAATGTCAACCAAGTTTTTTTATTTCTTTTGTCGCTTTCTGCGTTGTTGCTATCGGCGACTTGTTTTATATTACACCTCTAAACTCTAATCGTCAATATGTTTTTCTAAAAAAATATAAAAAGGCTTATTCCTTTTAAAATAAGCCTTTTTATCCTATAACATTCTATTCATTTATTATTTTTCTATAATTGGTAATGAAACGATGAACTGAACGATCCCGTCCTCATACTCAGCTCGAATACTACCACCTTGCAACTCAACAATACTTTTCGCAATAGCTAATCCGAGCCCCGAACCTTCTGTTACTCTACTTCTAGATTGATCTTTCTTATAAAACCGTTCAAACAAGTTCCCTAACTCTTCTCTCGTAAACTCTTCACTATGATTCGCAATAACAATTTGTATATTCCTGCGCTGCCTTTGAAGAGAAACTTTTATCTCTCCGTCATCTTTACTATACTTAATTGCATTCATTAGTAAGTTGTCGAATACACGGACCATCTTTTCCGAATCAATCATCGCATATGCACGTTCCTCAGGAAACTTCTTAACAAACATAAGGCCATGCTCTTCCGCTTGTGGTACTAACTCTTCTATTAATTGATCAAGTAACTCATTTACACACACTTCCTGTTTTTCTAATACAACTTGTTCATTCGTTAACTTCGTATACTCAAATAAATCTTCTATTAAATTCTTTAACTGCTCCGACTTTGCAAAAGCAATTCTAGTATATTCATCATATTGCTCTTTATTTTCATATTTAGAGTCTCTGAGTAATCGTAAGTATCCCATAATAGAAGTAAGTGGTGTCCGTAAATCATGAGATACATTTGTAATAAGCTCGTTTTTCTGTTTTTCTAATGTACGCTCTTTTTCTATATTGTTCATAAGCTCTTCCGCCATATTATTAATATTCTCAGTTAAAGACGCAATCTCATCTTCACCTTTCTTCTCAATACGGTACGCTAAGTTTCCTTTTTCTATTTCCTTTACACCTTGTGCCATCGCTTCAATTTGCTTCATCTTTCTCTTTGTTATATAGAAGAAAGAGAAAATGAATACGAGTACCCCAATTAAAAATGGGAATGGCCCTTCCTGTGTCTCATACATGACTACACCATCCGGAATCCCGCTAACGAACATGTACAAATTCTTATCTTCTATTGTAATAGGTGAAAAAGCTATAAATTCTTTTCTCGTATTTTCAAATGCATCTCCACCTTTTGAATAGTTGATCGCAAATGATGCTGCATTACGAATCGTATTATGCAAATCGATTTGCTCTTCTTGCGCCTGCTTCGTTTTATATAAAACTTTGCCACTCTCGTCAGTAACCAATATTTTTAAAGCTCTAGATCCTCGTTCTAAATTTTGGTTCTCCATTTCGATCATATCGGATATAGCTTCTAATTTATTTTCATGAACTGAATTATTTGCCACACTTTGAGCTTGTTGGTTAATTTGCTCCATACCTACCCGATAATCGATCGTAGCCTCCCGATTCGCATTCTCAAAAAATGGCGCTGCTGCTTTTGATGATAAAACTCCTAATAACGCACACGCAGTAAACGCAGTAATAAGCTGAATTCGGATACTCCGCCGAACACTCTTCACTATCTTTCCAATTAATTCTCGAATTTTCCTAACATAAGTAAATGGATTAAATATCTTTTTCAATCTTATACCCCACTCCCCATACTGTTTTTATATATATTGGCTTCCTTGGATTCTCCTCAATCTTTTCACGCACTTTTCGAATATGAACCATTACCGTGTTATCCGACTGGAAAGATTTTTCGTTCCAAACCTTTTCATAAATTTGTTCCGCACTAAAGACCATCCCCGGATTACGGACTAGTAATTCTAAAATTGAAAATTCCCTCGGGGTCAGTTTCACTTCTTCTCCATCCACAATGACTGTATGAGTGGAGATGTTTATTTTCATCTCTCCAATTTCTAACTCGTCCTCATTTTGAATAGCAAAGCCATTCATTTTCATATAACGACGTAGCTGCGATTTAATTCTTGCGATTAACTCTAACGGATTAAACGGTTTTGCTACATAATCATCTGCACCTGTTGTTAATCCTAAAATTTTATCCATATCTTGCGTTTTTGCCGAAAGCATAATAATCGGCATTTCCTTCGCTTCCCTTACTTTCATACACATATGAATACCATCTACTTTCGGCATCATAATATCTAATACGACTAAGTGCACTTCATTTTCTTCTAATATACGTAACCCTTCTTCTCCGTCCCCTGCTTGCAGTACTTTATATCCTTCGTTCTTTAAATAAATTGTAATAAGGTTCCTAATTTCTTTTTCATCATCTACGACAAGTATCGTTTCCCCGGCCATAATATCTCTCCCATCAGTTTTTTAATCCCTAACTTCTATTATAAGAAAACTTCTGAAGAAAAACGCTCGGAAATCCTTAAGATTTTCTGAAGACGCAAAAAAGGTCTAGACTCCCCTCAAGTCTAGACCTTTCAAAAAACCCCTTTTATTTACGAACGTAGATGAAATATAGTACGAATAAAACTCCCATAACATACATAATTGGATGAATCTCTTTACGACGACCACTCACAACCATTGTAATTGGATAGAAGATAAACCCGATTGCAATTCCTGTTGCGATACTATACGTAAGTGGCATTGAAATGATAGTAAAGAACGCTGGTACTGCAATCTCGAATTTCTTCCAATCAATTTCTCCTAAAGATGAAACCATCAAGATTCCTACAATAATTAATGCTGGCGCTGTTACAGCTGGTGTCACAACACTTAATAGTGGTGAGAAGAATAGTGCCAGTAAGAAGAATCCTGCTGTTACAACTGCTGTAAATCCAGAACGTCCTCCTGCCGCTACCCCCGCAGACGATTCAATGTAAGACGTCGTAGTAGATGTACCTAGAATTGCACCAATTACAGTTGCAATCGCATCTGCAAATAACGCTTTACCTGCACGTGGTAATTTATTGTTCTTCATTAATCCCGCTTGATTCGCAACCGCTACAAGCGTACCTGCTGTATCAAAGAAATCAATAAAGAAGAACGTTATAATAACAATCGCCATTTCAACAGTGAAAATGTCTCCAAAGTGAGTTAATGCTACCCCGAACGTTGGTTCTAGACTCGGTATTGCTCCCACTACAGCTTTTGGTGTATCAATTAATCCAGTCGCTACTCCTAAGATCGCCGTAAGGATCATACCGTAGAAAACTGCACCATTTATTTTTTTAATCATGAAAATGATTGTAGTAACAACTCCGAAGATTGCTAGTAACGTTGTGCCCTTTGTTAAGTCCCCCAACCCAACAAGAACAGCATCATTCTTTACGATAATTCCAGCGTTTTGGAATCCAAGGAAGGCAATGAATAATCCAATACCCGCCGCTACTGCAAACTTTAACTCTACTGGAATTGCATTAATGATTTTTTCACGAATACCTGAAGCAGTAAGAATAATAAAGATAATACCTGACATTAATGTTCCAGCAATTGCCGTTTGCCACGGAATTCCCATCGTTAACACCGCTGTATAAGCAAAGAACGCGTTTATTCCCATACCTGGCGCTAAAGCAATCGGATACTTCGCAAATATCCCCATAATTAACGAACCAATCGCCGCTGCTAATGCTGTAGCAACGAATACTGCACCTGGATCCATTCCTGTACCCGCCGGTAATCCTTTAACATTTCCAAGCGACAGCGTAGCAGGATTGACAAATAGTACGTAAGCCATAGATAGAAATGTCGTTAAACCTGCTATGAACTCTGTTTTATAATTTGTGCCGAGTTCATCAAACTGAAAATAGCGTTTCATCTTACGTTTCCCCCGTTATATGATTACTCGCCGTATTTCACCCTAGCCCTCTTTTATCTATAAAAATAAAAAAGGCTTCCATTGCATATACATGGAAGCGTTCTATGAATAAAGACAAGTTTCCCCTCATCTTTATAGAAACGCCTCGTAGTCAAGCCATTTACGGTAGCTAGGTAGAAACTTTCGGGCCATATCCCCGATATTATACGACGGCATAATATTCACTTTTCGTTTGAATTACATACTCATATTAACTCGAGGAGGTGGTTTTGTCAATTTAAAAACGAACATTTTTATAAACTTTTATATTTTCGTTCGTATTAAGGGTAAAAACAAAAAGATCCATCTATACATGAACGATAGATGGATCTTTTTTATTACAATACTATTCCCACTCAATAGTTGCTGGTGGCTTACTCGTTATATCATACACGATACGGTTAACGTGTTTTACTTCGTTTACGATACGTACAGAGATTTTCTCTAATACGTCCCAAGGGATACGTGCCCAATCAGCTGTCATACCGTCGATAGATGTTACTGCACGGATACCTACTGTGTAATCGTAAGTACGCTCGTCACCCATAACACCTACACTACGCATACCAGGAAGCGCAGTGAAGTATTGCCAAACTTCGCGGTCTAATCCTGCTTTTATAATTTCTTCACGTAAAATTGCATCAGATTCACGAACGATTTCTAATTTCTCTTCTGTAATTTCACCTAATACACGAATACCAAGTCCTGGACCTGGGAACGGTTGACGCCATACGATTTCATCAGGAATTCCTAGTTCTGATCCTAATACACGTACTTCGTCTTTAAATAAAGTGTTTAAAGGCTCAATTAATTTGAACTGCATGTCTTCTGGAAGTCCACCAACGTTATGGTGAGATTTAATTGTTTGTGCAGTTGCTGTACCACTTTCAACGATGTCTGTATAAAGTGTACCTTGCGCTAGGAAGTCCATTCCTTGTAATTTAGAAGCTTCATCATCAAATACGTAAATGAATTCATTACCGATGATTTTACGTTTTTGCTCTGGATCTTCTACACCTTTTAACTTGTTCATGAAGCGCTCTTGTGCATCCACTTTAATAACGTTCATATGGAAGCCTTCGCTAAATGTTTTCATAACACCTTCTGCTTCATCTTTACGAAGTAAACCGTGGTCCACGAAAATACATGTTAATTGGTCACCAATTGCCTTATGAATTAATACTGCTACAACAGAAGAGTCTACACCGCCACTAAGTGCGCATAATACTTTTTTGTCTCCAACAGTTTCACGGATCTTCTCTAATTCTACTTCGATAAAGTTCTCCATGTTCCATCCTTCAGAACAACCACATACGCCGAATACGAAGTTTTTAATTAAATCGTTACCGTGCTCAGAGTGACGTACTTCTGGGTGGAATTGTACACCGTATAAGTTTTCCGCTTCATTGCTCATACCAGCAATTGGACAAGACTCACTTGTTGCATCTACTACGAATCCTTCAGGTAAACCAGTTACTAAGTCACCATGGCTCATCCATACAACTTGCTCTTCTGGAAGGTTCGCATATAATTTTGATTCGTTCTCTACTTTAAGAACAGCTTTTCCATACTCACGGTGGTTTGCACGTTCTACTTTACCACCGAAGTGTTGTGTCATAAGCTGCATACCGTAACAAATACCGAAGATCGGTAATCCTAGTTCAAAGATTTTTTCATCACAATGTAATGCGCCTTCACCGTATACACTATTCGGTCCACCAGAGAAGATAATCCCTTTTGGATTCATTGCTTTAATTTCTTCTGCAGTAATTGTATGTGGATGAAGTTCACTGTATACACCGAACTCACGAATTCGACGTGCTATTAACTGATTGTACTGACTCCCAAAATCTAAAACGATAATTGTATCATGCTGCTTCTTCAAAATAATCACCCCAACGTTAGTTCTCGTATATAAATATTTTCACCAATTTGGCGAAAAGCATTACTAATATAATAAAAAAAGCCAGTCCTCCGCCTCTAGTCTCATGACAAAGAAAAGGCAGGGGTCTGGCTTTATAAAGAAAGATAGTCTTCCGCTCTTTATAAATATAAGACGCACTGCCTTCATAGTCAGGTTGTTTACGGTAACCCGGTAGAGACTCTCAAACCATATCATCGAGGATATATGAAGGATTGTTTTATATTATCTTCCTAGATTCTAACAATGAAGTATCGATATGGTCAAGAGAGAAAGCGACAAAATTCTACAGAAATTATTTTCCTGCGCTCAAAAACATAAAAAAACATCCACTTCTATATAGAAGTGGATGTTTTTCGGGAGAACGGAATTACATCATTCCGCCCATACCACCCATGCCCATGCCGCCCATGTCAGGCATTGCTGGTGCATTTGGTTCTGGCTTGTCAGCAACTACAGCTTCAGTTGTTAAGAACATAGCTGCAACAGATGCTGCGTTTTGAAGTGCAGAACGAGTTACTTTAGCTGGATCTACGATACCAGACTCAAGCATGTTAACCCATTCGCCAGTAGCTGCGTTGAAACCAACGCCTACTTTTTCGCCTTTTAGACGCTCTACAACTACAGATCCTTCTAGACCAGCGTTGATTGCGATTTGACGAACTGGCTCTTCTAGTGCACGAAGTACGATATTGATACCTGTTGCTTCGTCGCCTTCAGCTACGATAGAAGCTACTTTTGTGTATACGTTCATAAGTGAAGTACCACCACCTGCAACAATACCTTCTTCTACTGCTGCACGAGTTGAGTTAAGTGCATCTTCAATGCGAAGTTTGCGCTCTTTTAACTCAGTTTCAGTTGCTGCACCTACTTTAATTACTGCTACACCGCCCGCAAGTTTAGCAAGACGCTCTTGTAATTTTTCACGATCGAATTCAGAAGTAGTTTCTTCTAATTGCGCGCGGATTTGACCGATGCGAGCTTCGATTTGTTGTGAATTTCCAATACCTTCAACTACAGTTGTGTTTTCTTTCGTTACAACAATTTTACCAGCACGTCCTAAAGATTCAACTGTAGCAGATTTTAAGTCACGTCCTAATTCTTCAGTGATTACTTCGCCACCAGTTAAGATTGCGATATCTTCTAGCATTGCTTTACGACGGTCACCAAATCCAGGAGCTTTAACAGCAACTACATTGAATGTACCACGAAGTTTGTTCACTACTAATGTAGCTAACGCTTCGCCTTCTACATCTTCAGCAATGATAAGAAGTGGTTTACCTTGTTGTACCACTTGCTCTAATACTGGTAAGATTTCTTGGATGTTAGAAATCTTTTTGTCAGTAATTAAAATGTATGGGTTATCAAGAACTGCTTCCATTTTGTCAGAATCAGTAATCATGTAAGGAGATGCATATCCACGATCAAATTGCATACCTTCTACTACGTCTAATTCTGTTGTGAATCCTTTAGATTCTTCTAAAGTAATAACGCCGTCGTTACCAACGCGCTCCATTGCTTCAGCGATTAATTGACCTACTTCTTCGTCAGCCGAAGAAATAGCAGCTACTTGTGCGATAGAAGATTTACCTTCGATTGGTTTAGAAATCGCTTTTAATTCTTCAATTGCAGCAGTAACAGCTTTTTCGATACCTTTACGAAGACCCATTGGGTTTGCACCAGCTGTTACGTTTTTAAGACCTTCACGAATCATAGCTTGCGCTAATACAGTTGCAGTTGTCGTTCCGTCACCAGCTACATCGTTTGTTTTGCTAGCAACTTCTGCTACTAATTTCGCACCCATGTTTTCGAATGCATCTTCTAATTCGATTTCTTTTGCGATTGTTACACCGTCATTTGTAATAAGTGGTGAACCGAATTTTTTCTCAAGTACAACGTTACGACCTTTTGGTCCAAGCGTTACTTTTACTGCGTTTGCAAGAGTGTCGACACCGCGAAGCATCGAACGACGTGCTTCTTCACTAAATTTAATATCTTTTGCCATAATAATTGACCCCCTTGGATTTTTAAAATGTATATAATTAACCGATAATTGCTAAAATGTCACTTTCACGTAAAATCAAGTAGTCTGTACCTTCGTATTTCACTTCAGTACCTGCATATTTTGAGAAGATGATAAGATCACCTGCTGCTACCTCTAAAGCAACACGCTCACCATTTTCAAGCACTCGGCCTGTACCTACTGCAATAACTTTACCCTCTTGTGGTTTTTCTTTTGCAGTTTCTGGTAATACAATACCACTTGCTGTTTTTTCTTCTGCTTGAACAAGTTCAATTACAACGCGATCACCTAATGGCTTTAGCATGAACAACAACCTCCTCATTTTGTTATGTAAATTTTATTTATTAGCACTCAAGTCACACGAGTGCTAACACACTTCTAATAATAAATAATCTCAATTTCTTTTGCAAGTAAAAAAATCATAATTTTTTCGCAAATTACTTTATGCACTTTCCTATATAGCATTACTTCTTCTACTGCCTTTACCATATGAATCGTTGTTCCCACTTCTTGTATGTTACAATATGAAAGACACCCTAAGTTGTTTTCGCTAAACGTACAACTTTTTCCTGTCTCCTATTTTATTTTCAAATACTTATTTACAAAAAAAATATAATTCAAATGAAAGTTTATATCGTAGGTAGCATATTTACATGTTATCCTACCTTATCTCATACACTAGAGTTAGAAAGGATGGTTAAACCATTTGAAGAAACAATATTGGTGGATTATCGTTACATACATTTTAATGCAGTTATCTGGAATTGTTGGCTTACCACTACTCCTAAAAACAGGACTCTATGATAATAGAGGATTTACCATGGAGGAAAAAGGTCAAATCATAACGGGACATTGGGCAATCATTAGCTTCTTTGTTGCATTATGCATCGTGCTTTGGTTACTTAGAATAGATATTCGTGACAGGCATTTAGATAAAATGCGTGTTACGATCCCAGCTACAGTTGGTTGGATTATAATCGGTATTCTCTTAGCTTTCTCTTCCCAAATAATTGCCGGTATGATCGAAATGCGTCTACTAGGAATTAAACAAGGTTCGGAAAATACAATGAAGCTGATGGAAATTGCAAGAACGACACCTTGGTTCCTCATTGTTGTATCTATAATCGGACCTATCTTAGAGGAAATCGTATTTAGAAAAATTTTATTTGGCACACTTTATAAGAGATTTAATTTCTTTGTTGCTGCTATCATTAGTTCACTAGTATTCGCGGCGATTCATTTTGATTTTACTCACTTATTGGTATACACTTCTATGGGGCTCGTATTCGCCTTTTTATACGTAAAAACGAAACGAATTATAGTTCCTATTGCAGCCCATGTGGCAATGAATACATTAGTCGCTATTGGACAAATTTTTATGAGTAATGAGCAAATTCAAGAAATGATTAAAGAAGCTGAAAAAATGCAAGGCTTTATCGGAGGATTTTTAGTATGAGAAACTCACCATTGTTCATGGCTGCATTGTACTTTCTTCTTGGATGTATCTTTACACGCTTCGCCATTACGAACGTAACAGATACAATCTGGAATATGTGGACAATACTATTTGCAGTTATGGCAACAATTGATTTTAATTTGGCACTTCGCCTTATCTTAGTTAAATTCACAAAGAAAAAACAATAATAAAACGCAGAGGTCATCTCCTCTGCGTTTTATTGTGGATAATTCTTCAAAAAGTAAACAAGCGTTTGTAACTCTACAGCTAAATCAATGTGATGAATTCTTATATTCTCTGACACATTTAAGCGTGCTGGTGTGAAATTTAAAATACCATGCACGTTCGTTTCTGCCAATCTATCTGCCACAGATTGCGCTACTGTAGCGGGTACTGTTAATATTGACACTTGTATATCAGTTGATAAACGTTCTTCTAGTTCATCCAAATGATATACAGGAATGCCTCCGATTTCTGTTCCAACTTTCTCTTCACTAACATCAAACGCCATTTCAATTTTTGTATTATTGTTTTTCGTGAAATTATAATGTAAGAAAGCGGTCCCTAAATTACCTACTCCAATAAGTGCCACGCGTGTTATATCATCTTGGTCGAGTGTTTCACGGAAAAATGATAATAAATAATTTACGTTATATCCATATCCTTTTTTCCCTAACGCTCCAAAATATGAAAAATCTCTTCGAATAGTTGCGGAATCAACCTTTACCGCTTCACTCAATTCGGCTGATGAAACACGTTGCTTACCAGAAAGAGATAAGTTTTGGATAAATCGATAGTATAGAGGCAATCGTTTGGCAGTGGCCTGTGGAATTTTTTGCTGATCCATATAACCTCTCCTCTCTTCCTATCTTTATTCTTATACTTGAATCAAATACAGAAGTTTAGTACTCATGAATTTCCTTGTATAATAAAGAGAAGAAGTATTCTCTCTTTATTTTAAACTATACACTATTTTTAGTATGATTGAGAAATATAAACATGGCAAAGTTAAGAAATTATTTGAGGTGAAAACATTGATATTATTACAAGTGAATGGGCTTTCGAAATTATACGGTGCAGAAACGATTCTTGCAAACATAAAATTGGAAGTACAAACAAAAGATCGTATCGCATTAGTCGGACGAAATGGAGCCGGAAAATCTACATTATTAAAAATAATAGCTGGCGAGTTATCTCATGATGGTGGTGAAATTATAAAACCGAAAGATGTCTCAATGGGGTATTTAGCTCAAAATACCGGATTAGAAACGTCTTTAACAATTTGGGATGAAATGTTAACCGTCTTTACACACTTGCAGCAGATGGAGACAAAACTTCGAAGGCTAGAGCAAGAGATGGGAAAAGAAGAAAACTTTTCAAATGCGGCTATATATGAGAAATTATTAGCTGATTATGACCAATTACAATTAGATTATAAGGATCAAGGCGGCTATCAGTACGAAGCGGATATACGCTCAATTTTAAGCGGTCTTGGCTTCCCAGTTGAAACGCATCAGACGAAAATTTCCACATTAAGTGGTGGACAAAAGACTCGATTAGCTCTTGGGAAATTATTATTAACTAGACCGGACTTACTTATTTTAGACGAACCTACAAACCATTTGGACATTGAGACACTAACATGGCTTGAACAATATTTACAAGGCTATCCTGGCGCGATTTTAATCGTTTCCCATGACCGTTATTTCTTAGATAAACTCGTTACACAAGTATACGAAATTTCTAATAAGGAAAGCCGACGATTTGTTGGTAACTACAGTAAATATTTAGATTCAAAATCAGCTCTATACGAGCAAGAGATGAAGCGTTATGAAAAACAACAAGATGAAATTTCTAAACTGGAAGACTTTGTACAAAAAAATATAGCTCGTGCATCTACGACAAAACGCGCTCAAAGTCGCCGTAAACAATTAGACAGAATGGAAGTATTAACTAGACCATTAGGCGATTCTAAATCAGCTTCCTTCCACTTCGATATTGAAAAACAAAGTGGAAATGATGTTTTACAAGTGAAAGATGCAACTATTGGCTATTATCAGGAACCGATTATTGAACATGTAAATATGCGCTTAACTCGCGGTGACAGTGTTGCCTTAGTTGGGCCGAACGGAATTGGAAAATCTACATTATTAAAATCCATTGTGAATAAGTTACAGCTATTACATGGAAACGTTGCTTTCGGGTCAAATGTATCTGTTGGTTATTATGATCAAGAACAAGCCAACTTAACATCTTCGAAGCGAGTGTTAAATGAATTATGGGATGAATATCCCCTGCAACCTGAAAAAGAAATTCGCACTATACTAGGCAACTTTTTATTCACAGGGGATGATGTACTCAAACCCGTATCTTCTCTTAGTGGTGGACAAAAGGCTCGACTAGCTCTTGCAAAACTTATGATGCAAAAATCCAATTTATTAATTCTCGATGAGCCAACAAACCATCTTGATTTAAATAGTAAAGAGATTTTGGAGAATGCTTTAATTGATTACCCAGGTACTCTTCTATTCGTCTCTCATGACCGCTATTTTATTAATCGCGTAACGACAACCGTTGTTGAGTTATCAACAGAAGGTGCACAAGAATATTTAGGTGATTACGATTATTACGTTGAAAAGAAAAACGAAATGATTGAACGTGCGGAACTAGAGCAAGAAGATGAAGTACCTGTTCAAAAAGTGGTGGCACAAGAAAAATTAAATTATCTCGAAGAAAAAGAACGTAAACAGCTAGAGCGTCAACGTACTCGAAAGATTGAAGAACTGGAACAAAATATCGTAGGCTTAGAAGAAGAAATTGCTACGTTAGAAGATCAGCTTTGCTTACCAGAAATATATGCAGATTATGAAAAGGCTAGTGAAATTACAACTAAAAAGCAAACACTGCAAGAACAGCTTGAAGCTTGTATGGCAGAATGGGAAGAACTGCATATATAAGAGAATTTAAAAGAGGAGGATGTCTCATAAGTCGGGCTTTTTGACGAGATGACCTCCTTTTTATCTTCTTTTTTGGAATCAATACCATAGTAAATAAAATTATATAACCAATTCGACAAGGATTGACAATAGTAGCACCTTATATAATAAGTGGAGGGTGTTTCAATTTTTTTTTGGCATCTCCTTGTTTTTTATTTCCCAAAAAAGAATTTATTCAAAGGTCAGACTTCCTCTATGTTATCCACAAGGTTATGCACATATCCACCTTTATAATATAAACTTCCAAATAACTTTTCCACATTATCCACAACTGAATAAAAAGTTATACACATTTTATGTACACAAAAAAACCCATATTATCAACAGATAATACGGGTTTTATCCACAGGCTGTGGTTAATTTTGTGTATAACTATGCTTCAATATCTAATCCTGGATTTGCATTTAAAGCTAATGTAGCGCGTTTTCCTTGTTCGTATGCAATTGTACCTGCAGCCGCAATCATCGCTGCATTATCTGTGCATAAAGATAGAGGAGGAATAATTAGCTCTATATTTTCTTTTTGTGCAAATTCTGCTGCTAAACGTGCACGAAGCCCTTTATTAGCAGCTACTCCACCAGCAAGAAGCACTTGTTTTACATTATAAGCATCTGCTGCACGAGACGCTTTCGTTACAAGTACATCTATTACACTTTCTTGGAAACTTGCTGCTAAATCTTCTGGTGCAATTTCTATACCGCGCTGTTTTGCGTTATGCACAGTGTTGATAACTGCTGATTTCAATCCACTAAAGCTGAAATCATACGAATCAGGTTCTAGCCACGCACGAGGCAAATCAATTGTTGGTTTTCCTTCATGTGCAAGGCGATCAATATGAGGACCACCTGGATAAGGCATTGATAATGTACGAGCTACTTTATCGTAAGCTTCTCCTGCCGCATCATCTCGCGTTTCACCAATCACTTCAAATGAACCATGTTCTTTCATATAAACAAGCTCCGTATGTCCACCGGATACAACAAGCGATAGTAACGGGAATTGTACTTCTTTTACTAAACGATTCGCATAAATATGACCAGCAATATGATGAACACCAACTAGAGGGATATCATGAGCAAAAGCCACAGCTTTCGCTGCATTTACACCTATTAAAAGTGCTCCGACTAAACCTGGGCCTTCTGTTACAGCAATTGCATCAATATCCTCAAAAGTGATATTCGCTTCTTTTAAAGCTTCTTCTAACACAACTGTGATTTCTTCTACATGATGACGGGATGCAATCTCTGGTACTACTCCGCCAAAACGCTTATGACTTTCAATTTGCGATGCAACGACATTCGCAATGATTTCCGTTCCATTTTTAACAACTGCTACAGCTGTTTCATCACAGCTTGTTTCAATACCAAGTATAATTATATTTTTTTCCATTATATATTCACCCACATTACAAGACCATCTTCCTGATTGTCTGCATAGTATCGTTTACGAATCCCACCATTTTGAAATCCGTATTTTCTGTATAACTGCTTTGCTACTTCATTTGACACGCGTACTTCAAGTGTCATTGTTTTTACTCCTAACCCTTTCGCTTCGGAAATAACTTCTTTTAATAAGGCATCCCCTAGCTTTTGACCTCTGTATTCCGGCAGGATAGCTATATTTGTTACATGTGATTCATCAATAATTATCCACAATCCACAATATCCAATTACGAGACCATCTTTTTCTAGCACGACATAATGTGCATGTTCATTCACCTCTAATTCACGGTGAAAGGCATCTGCAGTCCAAGGGGTTGAAAAAGATGCTTCTTCAATAGCTACAATTTGAGCAATATCATCGAGTGCCATCTTTCTAAATATCATATCCATCTTCTGTAGGCCCCTATTGTTTTTGACTTTCTAACCATTTTGTTTCAGCTTCAGCTAAACGAAGATAGCTAGGAACAAACGTATGCACGTCTTGTTCTTCTTTTTGTAATCCTAAAAATGCTAATTCACTTGGTCTTGGGTTATTCTTAGTGAACGGAGCAAATACAGCTTGATCACCTAAATATTCTACAATTGTTTCTTTATGCAATTTAACATCGTTACCAATAAATAAAACAGGCTGTTCTTTATCTTTTAACATTTGCAACCAGTCAACAATAAGAATAATTCGGTCTTCTTCTATTGAAGTTATACACTCTCCTTCATATGTATATAACCCCGTGTAAATTTGACCACGTCGGCCATCAAATAAAGGACAAATTAGTCCATTAAAATTAGTACCATTTGCAGCCACCACTTCCAAACTTGATACACCTACAATTGGTATTTGAAGTGACCAAGCTAATGTTTTTGCTGCTGTCACACCTATACGAACACCTGTATATGATCCCGGTCCAGCTGCTACAACAATTTTAGTCAATTCTTTCGGTTTTACACCGCATTCTTTTAACAGTTTCTCTACAGCTGGCATAAGACGTACAGAATGGTTTTTTGTTAAATTTGTAATGATTTCCCCAATCACGTTCCCTTCCTCAATAAGGGATACACCCATTACGTAATTTGAAGTATCAATTGCTAGTACTTTCATCTTGTAATAGCTCCTCACATAATCTAATATAGCGATCTCCAATTGGCTCGAGTACAATTTTTCTTGTATCATCTCCAGCATGGAATAAACTAATTTGCAACTTCTCATTCGGTAAATATGCTTCTATTAAATGAGCCCATTCTACTACTGTAATCCCTTCACCATAGAAATACTCATCAAATCCTAAATCTTCTTCACTTTCCGCTAACCGATACACATCCATATGATATAGCGGTAATCTTCCTTTATATTCTTTAATAATATTGAAGGTAGGACTATTTACGACTCTTTTCACTCCAAGACCTTTTGCTAGTCCTTTTGTAAAAGTCGTCTTGCCAGCTCCAAGATCACCTTCTAAAATAATTACATCTTTTTCCTTTACAAGTCTCCCTAATTTTTCTGATAATCGCTGGGTTTCTTCGGAAGATTTTGTTGTCATTTCATATTTACTCACAGACTTCACCTACTTTACTCACAATGTTCTCTGCTCTTTATTATACAGGTTTTAAATATATAAAAAAGTCCTTAGGAGTTTTCCTAAGGATAGTTTGACTGTCTTTATTAGTTTTTTGTTAAAACAAATAAAGAAAAGAACGAAACAACTTGTTTCGTTCTTTTCTTTATATAAAATGGCGGTCCCGACCGGGGTCGAACCGGCGATCTCCTGCGTGACAGGCAGGCATGTTAACCACTACACCACGGGACCATTTGGTTGCGGGGACAGGATTTGAACCTGCGACCTTCGGGTTATGAGCCCGACGAGCTACCGTACTGCTCCACCCCGCGATGATATAAATAGCCTGGCAACGTCCTACTCTCACAGGGACAAGGTCCCAACTACCATCGGCGCTAGAGAGCTTAACTTCCGTGTTCGGTATGGGAACGGGTGTGACCTCTCTGCCATCATTACCAGACTATATTCATTTGAGACAAGAATCATCATAACTCATTCGACATTTAAAGTCAATAAGTTTTTTATATTCTCTCAAAACTAGATAACGTTGCTTCATATTATATGGTTAAGTCCTCGATCTATTAGTATTCGTCAGCTCCACATGTCACCATGCTTCCACCTCGAACCTATCAACCTGATCATCTTTCAGGGATCTTACTAGCTTACGCTATGGGAAATCTCATCTTGAGGGGGGCTTCATGCTTAGATGCTTTCAGCACTTATCCCTTCCGCACATAGCTACCCAGCTATGCCCTTGGCAGAACAACTGGTACACCAGCGGTGCGTCCATCCCGGTCCTCTCGTACTAAGGACAGCTCCTCTCAAATTTCCTGCGCCCACGACGGATAGGGACCGAACTGTCTCACGACGTTCTGAACCCAGCTCGCGTACCGCTTTAATGGGCGAACAGCCCAACCCTTGGGACCGACTACAGCCCCAGGATGCGATGAGCCGACATCGAGGTGCCAAACCTCCCCGTCGATGTGGACTCTTGGGGGAGATAAGCCTGTTATCCCCGGGGTAGCTTTTATCCGTTGAGCGATGGCCCTTCCATGCGGAACCACCGGATCACTAAGCCCGACTTTCGTCCCTGCTCGACTTGTAGGTCTCGCAGTCAAGCTCCCTTATGCCTTTGCACTCTACGAATGATTTCCAACCATTCTGAGGGAACCTTTGGGCGCCTCCGTTACACTTTAGGAGGCGACCGCCCCAGTCAAACTGCCCACCTGACACTGTCTCCCGGGTCGATAAGACCCGTAGGTTAGAATTTCAATACAGTCAGGGCGGTATCCCACCAGCGCCTCCACCGAAGCTAGCGCTCCGGTTTCAATGGCTCCCGCCTATCCTGTACAAACTGTACCAAAATTCAATATCAGGCTACAGTAAAGCTCCACGGGGTCTTTCCGTCCTGTCGCGGGTAACCTGCATCTTCACAGGTACTATAATTTCACCGAGTCTCTGGTTGAGACAGTGCCCAAATCGTTACACCTTTCGTGCGGGTCGGAACTTACCCGACAAGGAATTTCGCTACCTTAGGACCGTTATAGTTACGGCCGCCGTTTACTGGGGCTTCAGTTCAGAGCTTCGCTTACGCTAACCCCTCTCCTTAACCTTCCAGCACCGGGCAGGTGTCAGCCCCTATACTTCGCCTTACGGCTTCGCAGAGACCTGTGTTTTTGCTAAACAGTCGCTTGGGCCTA
>NZ_JAHWJB010000001.1:705000-860000 GCF_019344915.1 Bacillus sp. FDAARGOS_1420
TTACAAAAACGTGGTGCACCTACTTTCTTTAATAACTCACGAAAATCTCTATCTCGATGCTTATACCCTTTTCCTGTGATATGTAAGTGATAATGACAAAGTTCATGTTTAACAATCCCGACTAACTCTTCTTTTCCATATACTTCGTAATATCGATAATTCAATTCTATATTATGATTCTTCAATAGATAGCGCCCACCAGTTGTACGTAACCTACTATTAAACATCGCTTTATGTAAAAACGGCATTCCAAAGCATTGTAACGATACCTCTTCCACTAACCGCTGAATTTCTTGCTCATCCATTCTCATTCCTCCTAAACTAAAAAATATTTCCACACTTTTCTCCCTTCTTATACATATAGTAAATAGTACATATACCCATCCTCATTCAAGAAGCGTGATTTCTAAAAATGCAGCATTGCTAGAAATCCACTCACCAACCTCTCATCAAAGTTACTTTAACTAAAAGGAGCTACTTTTTTTGAGAGCAGGATTAAACAAGGAGGGATTCCTATGCCCACGTGGCTAAAGAAGCAAATGCAACGTGCATATTTTGAGAAAAACCGGTATCAAATCAAGTTACTAAATGAATGCTGGTTTTATTATAGTAAAATACATCAAAGCTCATAATCAATTAAACTTTCCAGTTCATAAAAAAAGAGCAGTTTCATCTGCTCTCTTTTCTTACTATTCAATCGGTAACATTGATAATGCAACACGACCTTTTTTCGTATCAATATCATCTACCCATACCTTTACAATTTGTCCCACGGATACAATATCTAATGGATGCTTTACAAATTGTTTGCTTAGTTTAGAAATATGTACTAAACCATCTTGCTTCACACCAATATCAACAAAGGCACCGAAATCAACAACATTGCGGATCGTTCCCTCTAATTCCATACCACGCTTTAAATCTTCTAATTTTAAAATCCCTTTTTTCAGAAGTGGCTTTGGCAACTCATCCCTCATATCTCGCTCCGGGCTAATTAAAGCATCCATAATATCAACTAATGTCGGCTCACCAATCTCCGTCTCTTGAGATAATTTAGAAATATCTACTCCTTCGAAACTCTTTTGCAAGTTTGGTTTCCCCACATCATTCTTTGATAACCCTAAGCTCTTCAATAGCAATTCAACATTTTTATATTGTTCTGGATGAATCCCTGTGCGATCTAACGGATTCGCTCCTTCTAATATACGTAAAAACCCGATACATTGTTCATATGTTTTTGCACCTAGACGTGGGATTTTCTTTAATTCAGTACGCTTCGTGAATTTCCCATCTTCCTCACGCTTAGCTACAATATTTTTCGCAACTGTTTTTGATAATCCCGAAACATATTGCAACAATGCAACTGAAGCTGTATTTACATTAACACCAACTCGGTTAACTGCCGTCTCTACTACAAATGTTAATGATTCATTTAATCTCTTTTGAGATACATCATGTTGATATTGCCCCACTCCAACAGATTTAGGGTCAATTTTCACAAGCTCTGCAAGCGGATCTTGTAGACGTCTCCCAATTGAAACAGCACTTCTTTCTTCAACCTGTAAATTTGGAAATTCCTCGCGAGCTACATCAGATGCTGAGTACACACTAGCACCCGCTTCATTTACAATAATGTAAAATACATCTCGCTCTACATTTTGTAATACATCTACTATAAATTCTTCCGTTTCCCTCGAAGCTGTACCATTTCCAATCGCTATCATTTCAACTTCATATTTATCTATAATTGAAATGATTTTCGTTTTTGCATCCTCATATTTACGAGCAGGCGGATGCGGATAAATAACATCTATGTGAAGAACTTTCCCTGTATCATCTACTACAGCTAATTTACAACCGGTTCTATACGCTGGATCTACCGCTAACACAACTTTCCCTTTCATCGGAGGTTGTAATAATAAATTACGTAAATTCTCAGAGAAAATATGAATCGCTTGTTCTTCGGCCGTTTCCATTAATTCTTTACGAATTTCTCTTTCTATTGAAGGTTGAATTAATCGCTTATATCCATCTTCCATCGCTAATTGTACATAATGCGCACTTTTAGAAGCTTCATCAAGAATCATTTTTTTATGTAAAAACTGAAGAATTTCTTCAATTGGCGTGATAACAGAAACTCTTAATACGTCTTCCTTTTCACCACGATTCATAGCTAGTACACGATGCGGCACTACTTTTTGCAACGGTTCTTCATAGCCATAATACATTTCATATATATTCTTTTCATCTTTTTCTTTATCTTTTACAGATGAAGACATAATCCCTTTTCGGAAAGTAGTATTGCGAATCCAGCTACGATATGCCGCATTATCCGAAACAAGTTCCGCAATAATATCCTGCGCACCTTGCAACGCATCTTCTGCAGACGCCACTTCCTTTTCTGCATTAACAAATTCCATAGCCTTCTCTGCTGGATTTTCTTTTTTATATAATAATAGCCACTCAGCTAACGGTTCTAATCCCTTTTCTTTAGCAATTGTAGCTTTCGTTCTTCTTTTTTCTTTATATGGACGATATAAGTCTTCTACTTCTTGAAGTTTTGTTGCAGCAACAATATGACGACGCAACTCCTCGGTTAGTTTACCCTTTTCACCAATAAGACGAAGAACCTCTTCTTTCCTATCTTCTAGTTGCATCATATATTGCCATCTTTCTAAGATTGCACGAATTTGCACCTCATCAAGAGACCCTGTCCATTCTTTTCGGTAACGAGCGATAAATGGAACTGTGTTACCTTCTTCTGTTAATTGAATAACATGACGAACTTGCTTTTCTGTAAAGCCTAATTCTTTCACTAACATTTTCATTAACCCTTGTCGATTATCTACCATTTCCATATCCAACCGTAACCTCCTCTATAATAAAAAAAAGTTGCCCTGTAAAGAGAGCAACTTAAACTGCCGATTTAAAAATCTATTAGTCCTAAACTAATTTGTAACGCTTCATCTACACGACTCATCATCACTTCATCCAAATGAGTGATTTTGTCCGTTAAGCGTTGCTTATCGATTGTTCGAATCTGCTCAAGTAAAATAACAGAATCCCTCTCAAAACCGTACTTTTTCGCATCAATTTCCACATGAGTGGGTAATTTCGCTTTTTGAATCTGTGCAGTAATAGCCGCTACAATCACAGTCGGACTAAAACGATTTCCGATGTCATTTTGAATGACAAGAACCGGACGAACGCCTCCTTGCTCAGAACCAACAACTGGGGAAAGGTCTGCAAAATACACGTCGCCGCGTTTTACAATCAAAATATTACCCCCCGCTAACTAAGCGTTCTACTGTATGAGCTGCTTCATACTCTGCTAAGAAAGCTTCAGATGCAATACCAAGATTAATTTTTCCCATTTCAATGTACCCACGTCGCATTGATTCATGTTGGTAGCGTTTCTTCGTCTTATGTTGACGCAATAACAGTTGTGTTGCCTGGCAAATTAGTTCATGGCGATTCTTATTCTCTTGTTTTCCAATTCCGTCCAATTCCGTTACCATTTGCTTTGGCAACCGAACCACGATTTCAGTAGTTACACTTGATTCGGACACAAAAATACACCTCCACCGTCAACTACACACCCAAATATATATATGACACCTATTGTAATAATACCATTGTATGGAGCCTGTTGCAAAGACTTCCTTATTCCTTGCTTATGTTTTCCAATTCATAAATAAAACATTCATCTTCTTTTACTTTTTATCTCTTTCAAACAAGAAATAAAGCAATCCTTCCATAATATTTCATTGCAACTTATATTAATAACAAGTATAAAAAGAAGCTCCCCAGCGAAAAAGAGCCTATTCTTTATTAGTGAAACTCCTCCAAATGACGAGATGCTGAGTAATAATACCTTCTTCTATATATCGTTCAAATAATTGATTACTTCTACAACTTTACCGTGTCGTATAAATATTCTCGGTACACGGAAGCTTATCGTTGCAATAATTTCATAATTAATAGTCCCGGAATATTCAGCAACCTCGGTAGCACTAATATACTCATCACCTTGTCTCCCAATGAGTGTAACTTTCGTACCAAGTGGCACTTCACAAGGAAGATGTATCATGAATTGATCCATTGTCACTCGCCCTACAATCGGTACTCTTTCACCGTTTACAAGTACCTTAAACCCTTGCAATCTTCTAAGCCAGCCATCTGCATACCCAATCGCAACTGTCGCAATCCATTCTTCGGTTCTCGTTCGGTATGTGACATTATAACTAATCCCATCCCCTTTAATCACTTGCTTAATATGAGCAACTTTCGTATGAAGTGACAACGCCGGTTCCAATTTAAACGGTAAAAAAGGACGTATTTCTACAGATGGGGATAGTCCATACATCGCAATACCAATTCGCACTGCATTAAATGTAATCCCTTGAAATCTTAACGTTGCAGCACTATTGGCTGTATGGACAAATTTAGGGTTCACTCCAAATTCTTTCAACCAACTTAACTGCTGCAAGAACGTATTATATTGCTTATCAAAGTAAGAAGTCTCAACCTCATCGGATGTTGCAAAATGTGTATATACTCCTTCTAACTCTAAAAATGGCGCGCCTTCTAAACTCTTTAAGAACCCCTTTAATTCTTTGCGTTCGCGTATTCCAATTCTCCCCATACCACTATCAAAATTAATATGGAATTTCATTATTGATGAACCATCCCAGAGCTTTATCGCGTCTTCTACCCATTCTTTTTGAAAAACAGTTAATGCTACATCATTTTCAGCAGCAACATTTACATCACGAGGAGGGGAAGGACCTAATACTAAAATCGGTGCAGTAATACCAGCCCTCCGAAGCACTAAAGCTTCATCTAAAAAAGCAACTGCTAATCTTGTTGCCCCTGCTTCTAATGCGGTTTTAGCCACTGGTACATAATCGTGCCCATATGCATTCGCTTTAACTACAGCAAAAATTTCTACATCACTTGGAATGAACTCTTTAATATGCGTAACATTGTTATAGATCGCATCTAAATCCACTTCCACCCAAGTGTCACGGTAAAACGGCGCTTCTTCCATAAATACACTTCCTTATACACGATATGCGAAGCTTATTCTTTTATATGCTTCTTTTATGAAATCCACCTTCAAACTAAGAAAAGACGTGGTGCACATATATCACCACGTCTAAGAAGTTTACTTCACCTGCTTCGCTGTAACCGAACGAGCAACCATCAACAACTCATTCGGCTCTAAACCTTTAGACACGAGCATATATTCTACTCCGTTATATGACCACGTTACAGAGTCTTTCGTCAATGCACCAATCGCGAAACCAAGATCAACCGGCTCTCCACTTACACTTACCGCCGATGAGGCCTCTGCAACTTTTGACTTTTCTTGTATTAAAGTAAAGGATTTCTTACTTCCAGTGTATGTGAGTATTGCACGCTTGCCACTGTCTGTCTTCAACTCTTCTTCCTCTTTCAAAGTCATACCTTGCGGTGTATCACGTGGATACAAAATAGCAAACGGTTTGTCTTCTTTCGCTGCCGTCTGAACATCCACTTGTGCTCTAGACATATTTTGTTTCGTATCAAATGCACCTTTATCAAACTTTGCATCAAATTTTACTTTAGTGAAATCTACTTTTACAAGGACATTTTGATCATTATCCATCAGTTTCACAGAAACTGGCGTTAGATCACTTTTATTCAGCTTAATCTCTTGTTTCGGCAACATATTTTGATGTTGATAATTTGTTTTTGTTTTAAACACATAATACTTATCTGTTTTCTCGAAAGAGAGATTTTTCTTATCTTGCAAAATATCTCTTACAAGTGATTCATATAAATAAGCCTGGCTACTATTTTGCGGCCAATCACTTTGAAAACGGAAACTCTTATTAAGTGCCGGTGTTAATACAAATACACCTTCATCATTCCTTAAAATAATTTGACTCTGATCCTTTTTCGCATTCTGCAAATTCACACGATAATACGAAGGTTCTTTATGCCAAATTTCTACATTGTACTCTTGAGGTTCATTTCCTGTTTTAATAGATAATTTCGCTTCAGCTTGATAACTCTTCATACTTTTAACTTTCGTTTCTAAATCTCTCACAACATCTTCTTGTTTCTTTTCCATACAACCCGCCAACACAAAAACGGTCAATAAACCGACAAGAACTAAAAACAGACGCCTTTTCATCACTTCAGCCCCTTTGCCCCTATAAATGAATGGAAGATATGCCTTCCTTATCGCTACCTCAAATATATGAGACAAAGATATAAAATATGCAGACTAGCGTGACGAGCTTTCCAAAACAACTTGAGCAACGGCAAATTCTTTACTATGACTAATTGATAAATGAACAATATGCTCTGTATTTGTAATGATAATCGGCTTACCTCTATCATCATTCCTTACTTCAATATCTAAAAAACTCACTTCTTTCCCGATACCGGTCCCTACCGCTTTAGAATACGCCTCTTTTGCTGCAAATCTTCCAGCTACGAATTCTGTAAGACGACTTCCTTTCAGCCCCTCGGCAACACCACGTTCTCTTTCAGTTAAAATACGTTCCATAAATTTAAGCTTTCCATCTAGCATTTTTTCAATTCGATTTAACTCAATAATATCGATTCCAATCCCTATAATCATTTCAAAATCCCCTTCTTCTATTTAGCTTTCTTCATTCATATTGTAAGAATAACAGAGAATCTTTCTGATGCAAAAGGAGGGATACTAACAACATGCTAATACCATCCACTCGCATTTCCTTACAACCGATTATCATTTCTTTACTTCTTATACAATTAGTCATGATTATATTGAGCGACTTTTCCCTCTTTCACCTGGCAGCCTACAATGAATATATCGCTAAAGGAGAATGGTGGCGTGTCATAACTTCCTTACTTGTACACGTAGACTTACAACATTTCCTTTCTAATAGTATTTGTTTATTCGTATTTGGTTCTTCTATCGAAAAACAACTAGGACACTTTTCTGTCATCATTATTTTTTTCCTTTCTGGCATTCTCGGGAATATTTCTTCTTATATTATTATGCCTCTTGAATATATTCACGCCGGAGCATCTGGTGGTATTTTCGGATTACTAGGCGCCCAATTATTTTTATTGTATAGTCGATATCGTTCTTCAAAACCAAGAGACATCGCTATTTTTTCAATAATGATACTTATATTACTACTATTTACTTTCTTTAATCCCTCTGCCAATCCTATAAGCCATTTAACAGGACTGATCATCGGCGGCATGTGCACCCCTTTTTTAATAAAGTGAAACTTTAATCAGTGGAGGGGATTTTCCATCCCCCACTGATTATTAGCCCGCACCAATCGGGCTTTTACGGTCAGCCCGGCTCCCACCTAACTCCCTCGCATTCGCCGAATTTTGAGGCGGGAGTCTTACTGCCCGGCAAATAGCGGGACCAAAAAAACGATGGCGCAGAGCTTATTTAATATAGAAGCTCGCACCATCGATAATTTCCACATCTGTTTGTTTACTTAACTCTCTCATTAGTTGAAATAAAGACTCGTCCTTTTTCTTCGCCTCAATCATACAATCAATTCGCGGAACGCTCCCCTTTATCTTTTTCAAAAAAGATAAGAAAGTATCTACATCAATAAAATCTGCATGTGCTCTCGGGTTTTTTCCATCTCTAGGACTGGAGATGTGCATTTTAACCGGTAACAAAGACGATTCCCACGTATGTACAACACGCGCCCAATCTTCATGCCAATCTTCCTGGTCATTATTCATCATATGATGGTGCAAATCAAACACGACTGGAATGTCTAATTTCTCACCTAAATACAATGTTTCTTCTAAAGAAAAGGTCGTGTCATCATTTTCTAATATAATCATCTCTTGAATACCTCTTGGAACAGTTGACCAATTTTCTATAAAGCGTTCTAATGCAAGCTCCTTATCTTTATAACCTCCTCCCACATGTAATACACATCGTTGCTTATGTTCAATTCCCATGCCCTTTAACAATTTTTTGTGCATCTGCAATGTCTTTACAGATTGTTTGAAAATACTCTCCTCAGGTGAATTTAGTACAACAAAGTGATCTGGATGGAAGTCAATTCGCATATTCATACGAATTGCATATTCACCTAATTCTTTCAGATTTTCTTTTAAAGGACGAATATAGTTCCAATCTAACAACTCCTCATGATTCGCTAAAGGAATAAGCTTGGAACTAAGTCGAAAGAAAGATATATCATGCCCTTTATTATGTTTTAATAACCGTAAGCAATTTTCCAAATTCGAATTAGCGATTCTTTCAAGTTTACGAATTGCAGCCTCTCGATCATCAATCCGCTGAAACTGTGCATATGTCATCGTTTGAGATGGAGAAGCATTCTTCAAATGTACACTCATCGCAACATACCCAAGTCTTACAAGCATATAGCACCTCATTTCTATACGAGTTACTATGTAGTATGCACAATTACAGAAATAAAAAAAGAGAATGCCAGCAAAGGGCATTCTCTTTTTTATTAAGCTTGTGGACGGCTATGATGTTTTCTTTCGCCGCGTCCATTTGAAGATCCAGGGCGACCTTCACCTTTACGACCACGGTTACCATCACGGCTACCAGCATCACGGCTACCGCCATCACGATTACGATCACGGTTACGACCATCGCCACTTCCGCTTCCACGTCCATCACGATTGCGATCACGGTTACGACCATCGCCACCGCCGCGTCCATCACGACTACGATTACGGTTACCATCACGGTATCCACTTCCGTTACCACCGCGTTTTTTAGAACCGCCACCGCCACCTCTTGAAACAACTGGTGGTTCTGATGTTAAAGCGATCGGAGTTGTATCCGGCTCTTTTGTCATCATTTTTAAAGCAGCAGCTACTACTGTTACAGAATCATTCTCTTCTAACATTTCTTCTGCAATACGCTTGTAGTATGATAAGTTATCATTTTCAATTGTGCTTTGAAGTTTTTCAGCGATTAAACGTTGTTGACCTTCTAACGCCTCGTCAAGTGTCGGTGCGTCCATACGATCAACCTTACGTTTTGTTGTACGCTCGATATTTTTTAATTGTCCTGATTCACGTGGTGTTACAAATAACATTGCAATACCTTTTTTACCAGCACGGCCAGTACGACCGATACGGTGAACGTATGATTCTGGATCTTGTGGGATATCGAAGTTGTATACGTGTGTTACGCCTGAAATATCAAGACCACGTGCAGCAACGTCTGTTGCAACAAGAACTTCAATAGTACCTTCTTTAAATTTACGTAATACAGACATACGCTTCGCTTGTGTTAAGTCACCGTGAATACCTTCTGCTGCATAACCACGTAAGTTTAATGCTTCTGATAATTCATCAACACGACGCTTTGTACGACCGAATATGATTGCAAGCTCTGGAGATTGAATATCTAGTAAGCGTGTTAACACGTCAAACTTTTTCTTTTCTTGCACTTCTAAATAGAACTGCTGAATGTTTGGCATTGTTACTTCTTTTGCTTTTACTTTAATGTGTTGAGGCTCAGTCATGAAACGCTCAGCAATACGACGGATTGGATCTGGCATTGTCGCTGAGAATAATAATGTTTGATGTGTTTCTGGCACATCTGTTAAAATCGCTTCAATATCTTCAATGAAGCCCATGTTTAACATTTCATCCGCTTCGTCAAGAACAACAGTCTCTACGTTTTGTAAGCGAAGTGTTTTACGGTTGATATGATCTAAAATACGACCCGGCGTACCTACAATAATGTGTGGGTGTTTTTTTAGAGCACGAATTTGGCGGTTAATATCTTGACCACCATAAATTGGTAGAATACGAACACGTTTATGTTTACCAATTTTGTATAGCTCTTCTCCAACTTGAATTGCTAATTCACGCGTTGGCGCGATAACAATACCTTGAACTGCTTCTTTATTTGTATCCACTTTATCTAATAGTGGTAATCCGAATGCTGCTGTTTTCCCTGTACCTGTTTGCGCTTGCCCAATAATATCCTTACCTTGCAATGCATGTGGAATTGTTTCAGCTTGAATCGGCGTAGCCTCTTCAAAGCCCATACTTTCAACAGATTGTAGTAAAGACTCACTTAATCCTAGTTCTCGAAATGTTGTCAATGTTACTTCTCCTTTTCTATCCTATACTTATCATTTAAAAAAAGGCGTTTTCCGAACTTGCGGAAAAGCCATTTTCCTGAATACTTACGTATATAACCGGGCGTATATTCTTCACGAAAATACTTCTAAACGTTATTACACTTTATCAATTATAAGTTTTGTAGGTGTAAAAAGCAAACCCCAACTGTTACCTTATTTCATATTCAGAGCTTTTTTCTTTACTTTTATTTTTTTATCGTTTACTGTAAGCGCTTATTATAAGTTTCCACTATTTTCGTGGCTATCATCCCTATTTATATACACCAATTATTTCAACATCGTAATTACTTCTTCTAATTTCATGCCGCGAGATGCTTTTACTAATACAACATCTTTCGTACCGACTACTGCTTGCAACTCTTTTATTAACTCTTCTTTACTATCATACGCTTTTACACGGTCTTTAGGGAAATTAATTTTTGCACCTTCAGCAATTTGAGCCCCTAATTTACCATATGTGAATACATATGAAATTTTTGCTGGATCAATTAATTTACCTACTTCATAATGAAATTGCACTTCTTGATTTCCAAGTTCTAACATATCACCAAGCACAACAATTTTTTTAGCAAATCCATCTAAACCATTCATTAGGTGGAACGCAGCTTCCATAGCTGTTGGACTAGCATTATAAGCATCATTGATAATTGTTAAACCACTATCTGTTTTTACAATTTCCATACGCATACCTGTCATTTGAAGTGTTACTAAACCTTGTTTCATTTCTTCCCACGTTACACCAAAATGTTTTGCAATTGCCATTGAAGCAAGCGTATTATATACATTATGCTTTCCTAGTACTGGCAAATAGAATGACAAAGTTTCATCCCTGTTCATCTTAAAGTGTGTCCCAGTAGCCTGCAATGTTACAGTAGTTGGATAGTAATCATTTGCTCTCGCATCACCAAATGTAACTGTTTCAGCTGCTAAATTCATTTCTGGAACACGATTCGTTAATAGCGGCTCATCTCCATTATATACGAACACGCCACCCTTTTGTAAACCTGTAACAATTTCTAACTTCGCTTCAGCAATCGCCTCACGAGAGCCTAAATCCATTAAGTGCGCCTCACCAATGTTCGTAATAATAGCTGCATTAGGACGAGCTAACTTAGATAGAAATTCAATTTCTCCTCGGCTTGACATGCCCATTTCTAATACAGCTACTTCTGTATTTTCCTCTAAATTTAAAATAGTAAGAGGTAAACCGATGTGGTTGTTGAAATTACCTTCTGTTTTTTGAACTTTAAATTTAGTCGCAAGAATACTTGTTACAATATCTTTCGTAGATGTTTTACCATTACTACCCGTTACACCAATAACTTTTACATCCAATTGATCACGATAGTTTTTCGCTAACATTTGCAATGCTGCTAGTGTATCTTCTACAAAAATAACCGGAAGATTTTCAGGTGGGTTTTCTACATCTTTCATCCATAATGTAGCAATCGCCCCATTTTCAACAGCTTTGTCTACAAAAGCATGTCCATCGAAACGTTCACCTTGAATTGGAACATATAAATTTCCATTTTCAATTTTCCTCGTATCAATAGACACTCCTTGTATAGTAATTCCCTCATACTGCTCTGCTAATCCAGTACCATTTATCATCTGCTCTACTTGTTTTAACGTTCGATTTATCATGAAAACACTCCTTACATAGAGGAAGCACTATTCCTTCGAATAGTGCTTCCTCCTTTTTTGTTAGATTGTATATTTAATTTTTTGTTTTTCTTCGTGACGCTCAATCGCTAAGCGAATTAGCTCTTCAATTAATTCCGGATACGGTAACCCTGTATGTTGCCATAATAGAGGGAACATACTAAACGGCGTGAATCCTGGCATTGTGTTTACTTCGTTAATATATACTTCTCCATCTTTCGTTAAGAAGAAATCAGCTCGTGTTAAGCCCGAACCATCTAATGATTGGAATGCGATAATTGCATCTTGCTTAATTACATTAGACTCTTCTTCTGTCATTTCAGCTGGAATAATTAACGCTGTATCACCATCGATGTATTTCGATTTGTAATCATAAAAATCTTTTTTCGGTACAATTTCACCTACAACTGAACATTTCGGCTCATCATTACCTAATACACCAACTTCTACTTCACGACCTACAATATTTTCTTCTACAATAATTTTACGGTCAAATTGGAATGCCTCTTCGAATGCATTCTCAAGCTCTTCACGATCGTTACACTTATTAATACCAACACTTGAACCAAGGTTTGCTGGTTTTACGAAGCAAGGATATCCTAATACTTCTTCTACTTTTTCATACGCTGTTTCACGATCTTTTTCCCATGCGCTACGAATGAAAGATGCATATTTCGCTTGTTTCAATCCAGCTTCTGCAAAGATATTTTTCATAACAACTTTATCCATACCAGCAGATGATGCTAATACACCGTTACCTACATATGGAATGTTTAGTAATTCTAATAACCCTTGTACTGTTCCATCTTCGCCATTCGGTCCATGTAATAATGGGAAAATAACATCAATTGCATCTTCTTGTTTAGAAGTTGCCGTTGGGATAATTTCTGTACTTAATGATACAGGAGAAATTGTATTCTCTTCCCCACTCATTTGTAATGCCTCAACATTTGTTACTTCGCCTTCAATACGCTCTCCACGCATCCATTGGCCTTGTTCTGTAATATAAATTGGATGAATCTCGAATTTATCTTGATTTAATGCTTTAATAGCAGCAAGAGCCGTTTGTAACGAAACTTGATGCTCAGCTGATTTTCCACCGTATAATAAACCTAATTTAATTTTTGTCACTGAAATCACCCTAACCAATTGTTTTCATTTTTCTATTTTAGCACTTTTTATAAAAATAGGTAGTTCCTATTTGAAATAAAATGTAACTTCCACAAATAATTAAAAGACACCACTTATTGGTTTTCTACACTTTTTCTCTTTAATTTCTACACACCTAAACAAAATTAAACTTTAGAGCAAAATTGCTATCTAATCTAGTTATGTACCTAAAATATGTAGAAATCCACTTTGTGTGTATGTCATCTATATTACCCTACCATTTGTGGAGGGTGAAAAAACATTGATTAAAGTTTTATTTTATTAAGAAGACTGTTTTGTAGGCGTATCTTTTTGCCTCTGCTCAACAAGACGATCTAAAGAAACATATACAAAGCCTGCAACTACACACCCTACACTTAAAATTGTAAATAAGTAGTGACCAAGCAAACGATCCAATAAAAAACCACCAAGAAGTGGACCGAATGCACTTCCTGTAATCCACTGCAAACTCGCCGCCCCCATATAGGTTCCTCTCAAATGCTCAGGGGCCAAATTCGCTACAAACGTCATCTGTACAGGCGACATAATCATCTCGCCTAACGTATATATGGCATAAACAAACATTAACGTCATTAAAATAATTGTAGCATTTGTATCATATTCTCCAAACCACTTCGGTAACCATCCTATAAAAAACAAACCAATTCCGAACAAACACGCACCGTATAACATCGTCTTTCCAACAGGTTTATCTGTCGCCCATTTTGAAATTTGAAATTGAAATAAAACAACTAATAGACCATTTAATGCCATTAAATATGGGTATGGATTGTTGACTCCAAAAATATCCTTCATTTCGTTATCAAAGTGAAGCGGTAACATGCCTTCTGTTTGAGAAAACCCCATAGAAATAATGATCCCCGCTAACAAATAAATCATTAACGCCTTATCTCTCATTAAAATTTTCCAAACTGCTCCGGATTCCTGCTCTTTACTTTTTTCCGTCATATCCGTAATTTTTGGCATTGTTTCTTTAATAAGTACTAACACTAGTAGCGCATAAAACAACATAGCGGATGAAGCAATAATAAACACGAGGTTCTTTGATAAAACAACTACTGATGCTCCCATTATCGGTCCAATTGCAGCACCAATATTGTGTCCCATTCGCAATAAACCATATGCTTCTGTTCTTTTTTCTGGCGCCGTCACATCTGCAACCATCGCTGATGCTGCTGGATGAAATAAAGAATTACTTAACCCTAAAAAAATAGATAAAATAGCGTATGGAATAAATCCTTCGATAAATAAAAAACCGAGCATTAATAACGCATTACTCGCCATTGAAAATATCATAATTGGCTTTCTTCCATATATATCAGCTATTCTTCCGCCTATAAGCGAGCCAAAGCTTGCAGCTATTGGAGAAAGCGCCATAATGATTCCAACTTGTAATAAAGAATCTACCTTATCTTTTAAATATAGTGCAAAAAAAGGCATTAACATCATCATCGCAATTCCGTTCAATGTCTCACCGATAAATCGAATCCATACGTTACGATCCATCTCTCTTAACTCACGCCATGTATTTTTCATAAATTCCCCCCTTAGTTCCCCAACAATTATATTATATATAATTAGAAAAATGTAAATTTTCAAACACAAAATTTAGCCATAACAATCCCTGTCGAAATAAGTAGAAATTCTTCTGAATATGCACGATCTTTATCACTCTTTCTATATATCTTTCTATATATCTTTCTATAACTTTTTTTGGTATTATTATACATGTCGATTCCATAAAAGAGGCATGCTCCCGTAGTGAGCATGCCTCTTTTTACTTATTTAGCAGTATATGAACCCTCTTCAATCCAGCTATACATATATTTTTCATCTTCCGTCTCATGTGCTTGTTTTACAATACGAAGCGGACGGAATGTATCTATCATAACAGCCAGTTCAAGTGTCTCTTTCTTCCCTATACTCGCTTCTGTTTTCCCTGGATGTGGCCCATGCGGGATTCCGCTTGGATGAAGCGTAATAGAACCTTCTTCTACACCTTTTCGGCTCATAAAATTACCTTCTACATAGTACAGTACTTCATCACTATTCACATTACTATGATAATATGGTGCCGGAATAGATTCTGGATGATAATCGTATAAACGCGGTACGAAAGAGCAAATGACGAAATTATGCCCTTCGAATGTTTGATGTACTGGTGGTGGCTGATGAATACGACCTGTAATTGGTTCAAAATCCTCCACATTAAAGACCCACGGATATAAATACCCATCCCATCCAACAACATCTAACGGATGGTGCCCTAACACATGCTTGTGCATATAACCTCTCGACTTTGTCATTACGACAAACTCACCTTTTTCATCATATGTCTCCAATTTCTCCGGTCCACGCATATCTCTTTCACAAAACGGACTATGTTCTAACAATTGCCCATATTCATTGCGATAGCGACTTGGTGTTGTAATTTGGCTATTTGCCTCTACAACAAGAAACTTAGTCTCTCCCTCATCTGGAATAACACGATAAATCGTTCCAATTGGAATTGTTACATAATCACCTTTTCTATAGTGAATCGTTCCAAACATCGTTTCAATTTTTCCTGTTCCATAATGAACAAATAACATTTCATCGCCATCACCATTACGGTAAAAATAATCCATTTTTTCTGTTGGACTCACTACTCCAATTAATAAATCCTCATTCCCAAGCATAAAGTTTCTTCCGCTTACTGCATCACCAGTTTTTTTATTTTCTTTCGTACGGAAGTGGCGATGAGCAAGAGTAACATCCTCTTCATACTGTAACTGACAAGAATGCGATAATGCCGCATGCCCTACTTCTGTTGGCATATAATGATGATACAAAATAGACTGGGTACCAGAGAAACCTTTTGTCCCCATTACCTGCTCACGATAAAGCGATCCATCTTTTTTACGAAATTGTACATGTCGTTTATGAGGTAGCTCCCCCATGTGACGATAAAACATGCCCATCACCTGCTTCCATTTCTTTTTTGACCGTATTACGTAACGTACCTAAACCCGTAATCGACAGCTCTACAACATCTCCATCTTGCAGCCACTCTTCCGTACCAAGCTCCAAAATACAGCCCGTTCCCACTGTACCAGACCCGATAACATCCCCTGGATATAACGTAACATCTTCCGAAGCACGTTCAATCATTTCAGAGAATGCATAATAAATATCTTGGAAATTCCCTTTTGATAACAGTTGCCCATTTACATGAGCAGTCATCTCTAAATCATAACGATCACCATTACGATAAACGTCTAATTCCTCTTTCGTAACGAGATACGCTCCTAATGAAGTTGCAAAATCTTTTCCTTTCGCTGGACCGAGTCCCACTTTCATTTCTGTTGCTTGTAAGTCCCTTGCACTCCAGTCGTTCATAATGCAGTAACCAAAAATATATTCCTCTGCTCGTTCACGAGAAATGTTTCGTCCTTCTTTCCCAATTACGCAAGCAATCTCTAACTCATAATCAAGCTTTTTAGACTTCTTCGGACCAATAACAAAATCATCTGGTCCAATAACAGCACGGTGGTTCGTAAAATAAAAAACCGGGATATCATACCATTCAGGTACAACATCTAGCCCCCTTCTCCCGCGGGCTGTTTTTACATGCTGCTCAAATGCATAAAAATCTCGAATGCTACTCGGATTAGGAATTGCCGCTGCTAATTGAACTTCCTCTAAGGAATATATACCCTTTTCAGGATTCTTAATATTACGCAATACTTCTACATACTCATCTGCTTTCTCTAAAAAGGCGAACATAGAAGAAGGTAATTGTCCATTACTTGCAAGATTCATATCGATTACTTTGTCACCTTCAAGCCATCCAGCTCGCATTTCTTTCGATGGGAGACGAAATGTAACAAATTTCATCGTGATTCCTCCCTATGAAAATGAAATTTCCACCAACAAAGGAACTCTTGCTGGTGGATACAAATTTTATAAATTTCCGCGACGCTCTTGTTCTCTTTCAATTGATTCGAATAACGCTTTAAAGTTCCCTTCGCCAAATCCACGAGAACCTTTACGTTGGATGATTTCAATAAATAGAGTTGGACGATCTACAATTGGTTTCGTAAAGATTTGTAATAAATAACCTTCTTCGTCACGGTCTACTAGAATCTTCAATTCTTTTAATCTATCAATTTCTTCATCAATTTTTCCAACACGTGCTGTTAACTCATCGTAATACGTATCTGGCGTATCTAAAAACTCCACGCCATTTGCACGAAGTACTTCAATTGTTTTTACAATGTCACTTGTTAATAAAGCGAGATGCTGTACACCTGCTCCGTTATAGAACTCTAGATATTCTTGAATTTGTGATTTTCTTTTTCCATCCGCTGGTTCATTAATCGGAAACTTAATACGGCTTCCATTCGTCATAACTTTTGACATTAATGCCGAATACTCTGTACTAATATCATCATCGTCGAAATGGATCATTTGTTTAAATCCCATGACGTTCTCATAATAACTAACCCATTCTTCCATTTTCTCAACGTTACCAACTACATGGTCTACAGCAATTAAACCAGACTCTTCAAATGGAATATTAAATTCAACCTTTTGGAATCCTGGCATGAATGTTCCTTTATAATTTTTACGCTCTACAAGCGTATGAATTGTATCACCATACGTACCAATAACCGCTTTCTTCAAGGTACCTTCCTCATCTGTTAACTCTTCAGGAGGAGTAATCGCAACAGCGCCACGTTTTACAGCTTCAGAGTAGGCTTTATCAACATCATCAACAAGTAAAGCCACATCCTTCACTCCATCACCATGAGTCTTTACAAACTCTGCAATACGACTATCGCTACTTAAAGCTCCAGACACAACAAAACGCATATTTTTTTGCACAAGAACATAAGATACCTTTTCACGGTTTCCTGTTTCTAATCCAGAATAAGCTACAATTTTGAATCCAAACGCTCTCGCAAGATAATAACTTGATTGCTTTGCATTCCCTACGTAAAATTCCAAATGATCTACATCACGTACCGGAAAAAAGTCCTCCATTTGTGCAGCTAGCGTATCCATAGATTTTTGTTTCATAATATCTTCATCCCCCTGTAAATAGATTAAATGGTCCATACTTAAAACCAACCGAAAACGCTTCCAACATCAACTAATAGAAATTAGTTAGCAAGCTAACAATTTCCGACCTTTAAAATTTTCTATCTTTTCTGTCAAATTCCTCTTTTTTTCTTACATATAAAATTCGACTTTTTTCTCTTTAAAGTAAGGGGAAAATATTAATACTTGAAGGTATATATGAGAGGAAAACAAAAAAGACTCCAACATATTAACTACTTACTAATACGTTAGAGTCTTTATTTTTTTTGAATGATTGTATTTATATTTTTCATACTAATATATTTGCAAGGAATAGAATAAATGATGTTAATATTACCGCTCCGCCTAATGATCCTAATAAATCTGTTTTTGTTACTTGTAACACTTGTTCACTGTTCATATTCCTCATTCTCCTTTCATTTTGTACAATTTAAAACTTTTATTATACTAATACGCTTGATAGAAATACGATTAATGCTGTTAATACTACTGCTCCGCTTGCTGATCCTAAGAAATCACCTTTTGTTACTTGTAATACTTGCTCTTTCATATCTTTCATTCTCCCTTCATTTATCTTTTTTTACAAAACTTCTATTATACTAATACGCTTGATAGAAATACGATTAATGCTGTTAATACTACCGCTCCGCTTGCTGATCCTAAGAAGTCACCTTCTGTTACGTTTAATACTTGCTCGTTGTTCATAATTTTCATTCTCCCTTCTCTTATTTTTATTACAAAACTTCTATTATACTAATACGCTTGATAGAAATACGATTAATGCTGTTAATACTACCGCTCCGCTTGCTGATCCTAAGAAGTCACCTTTTGTTACGTTTAATACTTGCTCGTTGTTCATAATTTTCATTCTCCCTTCTCTTATTTTTATTACAAAACTTCTATTATACTAATACGCTTGATAGAAATACGATTAATGCTGTTAATACTACCGCTCCGCTTGCTGATCCTAAGAAGTCACCTTTTGTTACGTTTAATACTTGCTCGTTGTTCATAATTTTCATTCTCCCTTCTCTTATTTTTATTACAAAACTTCTATTATACTAATACGCTTGATAGAAATACGATTAATGCTGTTAATACTACCGCTCCGCTTGCTGATCCTAAGAAGTCACCTTTTGTTACGTTTAATACTTGCTCGTTGTTCATATCATTCATTCTCCTTTTTTGTAAGTTATCTATATGTAATTTCTAAGAAATGTTTAGTTCATAGTTTTCATGTTAACGTTACATTGAAATTAATTACGTAACGTTTGTAACATTAATGTAACATAACTATTATTACGTTGCAATATAATTACGTAAATTTTATTACACTTTTTTTACGTTTTTTTAAATAAACACTCAAAAACCTTGTTTTAATGCGTTTTCTACTACAATTACATTTGTAACACTAGTGTAACATTAAGGTCATAAAGCGAAATATAATATTATTCATCTCTATTTTGTTAAAAACCAAAGTGAAACTTTAATCAACGAGAGTTCCATTCCCTACTAATTATTCCCCCTCACCAATCGCACTTTTACTAGAAATTAATGCGGGATAAAATACTATCTTTCCAAGATAAGTTTATATGTTTCCTCTATATAACTATGTATAATGGAAACAAAGAGGTGGTCATTTTGAAATTAATCGCACTAGATATGGATGGTACACTACTATCATCTAATCTTGAAATCTCCAAAGAGAACTTACAAGCTATCCAAACCGCAAAAGAAGCTGGTCATATTGTAATGATTTGTTCTGGCCGCGCGAAAGAGGACGCTTTAAAATTATTGGAAGAATATAAACTAGCTCTTCCAGTTGGAGCAAGCAATGGGGCAATTGTTTATGTGGATGGAAAAGTAATTAACTCGCGTTGTTTACAAAATGATAAAGTATACAAGCTTGCAAAGTTACTAGAATCTGAAGGTTTTCCATATAAGTTGTACACAAATAAAGGGGTTTACTCTCCTTATACATGGCAAGATCAAGTTATGCAGGCATTCGAAGAAAACAAGCATACACTAGATGTTACACTTGAGGAACTTGAAAGAATTACAGAAAAACAAAAGAAATCAAACTTAATTACTGATTTCCAAAAAATCGAAGATGTTGTAAATAATCCAGAATTAGAAATATCTAAATTCTTTATTTTGACATTTAATGCTGCTCATCGTTCGCAGCTATTGCAAACTTTACAAGAAGATACGGATATTTCAGTTACCGCATCAGCCCCTACTAATGTAGAAATTATGGATAAGCATGGTCATAAAGGGAACGGCCTACAAGAAATGGCAGCTTATTTCAATATACCAATTGAAGATACTGTTGCAATCGGTGACAACTTTAATGATGTGCCAATGCTACAAGTAGCCGGCTTATCAGTTGCAATGGGAAATGCTGAAGAAGACGTAAAAAAATTATGTGACGTTGTTACATTAACAAATAATGAAAACGGTGTTGCTCATGCAATTGAGCAATTTGTATTGAAACAAACTTCATCTAGTAAATAAAGTGAAACTTTAATCAGAGGTGGGGTTCCTCTGATTATTAGTTGAACCAATCGGGCTTTTACGGGCAGTTAATCTCCCACCTAACTTCCCCGCATGCGTCGAATTTTCAGGTGGGAGTCTTACTGCCCGTTAATGCGGTGTAAAAAAAAGGACTCTTTCACTTTTTGAAAGAGTCCTTTTTTTACACATGGTGACAAGCAACAAAATGATTTTCGCCCACATTACGGAATTCTGGTACATTCGTTTTACAAATATCTGTAGCAACGGGGCAACGTGTATGAAAACGGCAACCTGATGGTGGATTTGCAGGACTTGGAATATCCCCTTCTAAAATAATCCGTTCTCGCTTAACCGTTGGATCCGGTATTGGCACTGCTGATAACAATGCTTTTGTATATGGATGAAGCGGATTTGCAAATAACTCATCACGTGGTGCTGTTTCCACAATAGTTCCTAAATACATAATTCCAATTTTCGTACATAAGTGCTCCACAACACTTAAATCATGTGAAATGAATAAATAGGATAATCCCTTTTTCTCCTGTAATTCACTAAACAAATTAATGATTTGCGCTTGAATAGATACATCTAATGCCGCAACAGGCTCATCAGCCACAATAAATTCTGGATCTAATACCATTGCCCTTGCAATAACGATACGCTGACGTTGCCCACCGGAAAACTCATGAGGGTACCGGTCAATATGATACGGCGCTAAACCACATAACTCCAATACTTCTATCACCTTTTCACGGACATTTTCTTTCGTCGCTAGTCCGTGAGCCAACATTGGCTCACCAAGTGCTTCTCCAATTCTCATTCTAGGATTTAATGAGCTAAATGGATCTTGGAACACGAGCTGCATATTAGGACGGTGCTTTCTCAGCTCCTCTTTTGATAAAGCATGAACATCTTGACCTTTAAACTTCACTTCACCTTCTGTTTTTTGAACGAGACGGAGAATTGTTTTCCCTATCGTCGTCTTCCCACTTCCAGACTCTCCTACAAGGCCAAACACTTCTCCTTTATCAATTGTAAAGCTTACCCCATCTACCGCTTTCACATGTCCAATCGTTCTACTAAATACGCCGCCCTTAATCGGAAAATACGTTTTTAAGTTCTTCACTTCTAATAATGGTTCACTCATTGCCCAGCACGCTCCTCATATAACCAACAAGCTACTTTATGATCCTCGTCATGCACATTAAGATTTGGCGCTTCATTTTTGCATATTTCCATGCAATGTTCACAGCGGCCACTAAAGTAGCAAAACTCATCTAAGCCAACTAAATTTGGAACTTGCCCTGGAATAGAATAAAGTTTATCTGTTCGTTTCCCCATTACTGGTTTTGATTTTAGCAGCCCTTGCGTATATGGATGTTTCGGATTTTGAAATATCTCTAGTACCGGTGCCTCTTCAATAACTTTCCCGCCATACATAACGACAACATAATCGGCCATTTCTGCTACAACACCTAGATCATGTGTAATTAATAAAATCGATGTTTTAAATTCCTCTTTTACTTGCCTTAGTAAATCTAATATTTGCGCTTGAATCGTAACGTCTAGAGCTGTTGTCGGTTCATCTGCAATTAATAACTTTGGATTACAACTAAGTGCAATAGCAATCATAATACGTTGTAACATGCCACCGCTTAATTCGTGCGGATAAGAATGGACAATTTCATCAGCACGAGCAATACCAACTTTACGAATTAATTCAATTGCTTTTTTGTATGCTTCGTTTTTGCTAAGTAGTTCATGCTCTCTTAACGTCTCAACAATTTGCTCTCCAACAGTAAAGACCGGATTAAGTGATGTCATCGGTTCCTGGAAAATCATCGCGATATCATTTCCTCTTAAACTACGAAGTTCTTTCTCTTTCATTCCTAAAAGACTTTTTCCTTCATAAAGAATGTCACCACCAACGATGCCGCCAGATTCAGCAATAAGTCCCATAATAGATAAAGCCGTTACACTTTTCCCGCAACCTGATTCGCCTACTACACAAACTGTTTCACCTTCTCGAACTGAAAAGCTAACATGATTGACAGCCTTTACTGTACCTTCTTCCGTCTGAAAGTGTGTTTGTAAATCCTTTAGCTCTACTACTGCTCTACTCATGCTTTCTCACCTACCGCTTCATCTTTGGATCTAATGCATCACGAAGTGCATCGCCAAGTACATTAATTGATACAACTGTTATAAAGATTGCAAAACCGGGCGGGATCCATAACCACGGACGCTTTTGGAAATCGATTAATGAGTTTGCTGCGCTAATCATATTTCCCCACGATGGTGTAGGCGGAACAACACCAAGACCTAGGTAGCTTAGTGCAGATTCACTTAAAATAGATCCTGCCACACCTAACGTCGCTACAACAATTAATATTGGAAAAACGTTTGGAATTAAATGATGGAGAATTTTACGAGAATCTTTTAATCCCAAGACGTCCGCTGCCTGCATAAATGCTTGCTCCCGCAGCGTTAAAATTTGACCTCGTACGAGGCGTGCAAGTCCTGGCCATCCTACTAAACTTAAAATAATCATTACGACATATAACCGATATTCTGATGGTAGTTTCCATTCTGATAAAATTGCCCCCATTATAATAAGCAGCGGTAATCCTGGAATGGACATTAACACATCTGCAATACGCATAATTAGATGGTCTACAACGCCACGATAAAAACCAGCAATGGCTCCTAACAGAGCACCGAGTATAACAGATAGTAACATCGATGCTAAACCGATTGTTAATGAAATACGTCCTGCTTGCATAAGCCTAGTTAAAATGTCCCGTCCTAATTGGTCTGTTCCGAGCCAATGTGAAAGGTTAGGTGGTTTATTGATTTGCGTTACTTGTACTGTCCCCGAAACATATGGTGAAAAGATTGGACCAATGAAACTAAATAAAAACATAAATATTAAAATGTATAAACCAAACAATGCCAACTTATTTTGCTTTATTTTTTTATAGGCTTGACGCCATGGTGATGATTCGTTTCTTTTTTTCGGTTCTTTCTTTTTCTTTATTGTTGTAATAGTCTCCATATCTTCCCCCCCTTACTTCAGTCGAATTCGTGGATCAACAAGCCCATATACAATATCTGCAAAAAAGTTCGCCATAATTGTTAAACAAGAAAGAAACATCGTAAATGCCATTAATACTGTATAATCACGAAAGTTCAATGCTTCTAATTGAATACTTCCAATCCCTGGCCAGTTAAAGATTTGTTCAATAATAATTGCGCCAGAAAATAAGCCTGGTAATTCAAACGCAAGTAAAGTAATCGCTGGTAAAATTGCATTTTTCAATGCATGCTTATAAATAACTTTTCTTTCTTTCAACCCTTTTGCACGTGCAGTACGAATATAGTCTTGTCTTACAACATCCAACATACCTGTTCTAAAATATCGTGTTAATGACCCTACACCGAGAAGCGTTAAAATAAATACAGGCAGAATCATATGACGTAATACTTCCAATATGTATGTGATACCTGTCGAATTACTTCCAATATCAATCATGCCGCCAATTGGTAATAAATTTAAATCAACTGCCAATAATTTAATTAAGAACAATCCTATAAAAAATGATGGGAATGACATTGCAGCAAAAACACCAATTGTTACAAGTCTATCAAACCATGAATGCTGTTTTGTTGCTGAAACAACACCAATTATAAGAGCAATAATCCAAGTGAAAAATAAAGCTGCAACTGCAACAATAAATGTATTCCAAATGAACTTATTAAGTAATGATGTTACTGGTTCTTGATATTGTAATGAGAAGCCAAAATCACCGTGCAGTGCGTTACCTAGCCAGTGAAAGTATCTTTCAATAATCGGCTTATTTAAACCATACAGTTCCCTTAATTCTTGAGCTCTCTCTGGTGTTAACTTTGGATTAGAATCAATATAATCACCTGGCAAGAGTGCAAATAAGAAAAAGATAATAATGGACGTACCAAACAATGTAGGAATCATTTGTAGAAACCTACGAATGATGTATGTTTTCACCTTTTGTCTCCCCAATCCTATTTACTTAAAAATAGAAGAACATTTTTTCAAAGCAGCGTTTATTCCTTGCTGTATGAAAAAATGTCTTCTATTATTTCAGTTAATCTTTATTTTTCAACTGATAGCACTGGTAAGTTAGAACTAATACCATCATATTTTTCTGGATTGATGCCTTGTATACGTGCATTGTGAGCGTAAAGTAGTTTACGATAGTTTAGTAAAATAACCGGTGGATCATCGCTTAACTCTTTATACAGTTCTTTATAAACTGCTTTACGTTTTTCAATATCTGTCGTCTCTATGCCTTTTACAATTAATTCATCAACTTTCGGATTACTATAACCTGTATCACTTTTTGGGTTAGTTGATAAGTAGTCACTTACCACTTCACTTGGATCACTAATTCCTGGTGTTGAAACCGCTGCTAAATCATAGTCACCTTTTCCCACTTTTGAAAGCATCGTATTAAAGTCCATTAGCTCTGGATTTATTTCAACACCGATTGCTTTGTAGCTTTCTTTTGCAATTGGAATAAAGATATCATTTGTTTTTCCTGTATTTGATGCGTAGTATGTTAATTTTAATTTTTGACCATCTTTTTCACGAACCCCGTCAGAACCTACTTTCCAACCAGCTTCATCCAATAATTTTTTAGCCTTTTCTACGTCGTATGGATATTTATTAATTCCTTCTTCCGTATATGCCCACGAAACTGGAGCAATTGGTACGTTAGCAACAGAACCATATCCTTGTAAAGCTGTATCAACATACTTCTTACGATCTAACCCATAAATAAGTGCTTGGCGGACTTTCTTATCTTTCAAATATGGCTTCTTATTATTCACATAAATATAAGCGATATCACTAGAAGACTCGAGATTAATATTCGCAAAACCTAATCCTTTTAATTGTTCTATATTTTCAGGATTTGCTCTAAATCCACTATAATCCAGTTCACCTGTTTGGAATAATTGGAATCCAGTATCGCCTGATGTTATTTTGTAAATAAAGTTTTTGATTTTCGGTTTTCCTGCATAATAATGTTCATTGGCAACAAAGCGAACTTCTTGACCTGGAACATATTTCTCAAATTTATATGGTCCCGCAGCAATTGGTTGCCCATACAACGCTTTTAAATAGTCTAAACTTGTATTTTGTTTATATTCTTTTCCATAATAAGCTTTTGATAACACTGACCCACCTAAAGCAGTTAGTGCCTGAGAATTAACTTTTTCAGTTATAATTTTAATTGTTTGTGGATTAACAACTTGAACTCCTTCAATAGAAGTTGCTTTTCCTTCTTTATATTCTTTCCCACCTTTAATGGCATACTGAGCAATATCCACCCCACCTTCATATGCTTTATCATGGAGTAGTGTTAATGTGAATGCTACGTCATCCGCTGTTAAAGGTGAACCATCACTAAACTTTAAATCTTTACGTAAATGGAATGTATATGTTAACTGATCAGCAGAAATATCCCATTTTTCTGCAAGGTCTGGAGTAGGTTTACCTTGTTTGTCTGTTGTTACTAGTGATGCAAAAATAACAGACGTTACGTTTCCATCCCAACCATTCTCTTGGAAATATGGTAAGAAAACGCCTCCTGGCTTAGAAATAGCCGTGATAAAAGTATCCTTGCGCTGATTTGCTTTTTCTGGGCTTTTCTTCTTATCTGTAGCTGGAATTGTTTCAATCTTAGAGTCTTTTAAATCCTGTTTTTGCACTGGTTCTGTAGAAGCCGTATCCTCCTGTCCCCCACAAGCAGATAACACAAGCGAACTACTCAGTAATACCGAAAATACACCAGCCCATTTTTTTGTCTTTTTCTTCATTGTCCCCACCCTAACTTTTTTTTAATAATTACACCTTATGAACTGCTTGCCTAATGTATGCCTCCCACAGCAACATTTCATAGCCAATCGGAAAAGTCGGTTTTAAACGTAAAAAAAGATGTTTTTGAGGGGTAACAATCTTATTCCGACCTTTCCGGTAGACTTTATGGTTATTAGCTTATATCTTTCAGTATATTTTGTCAATTATTTCTATATAAATATTTTGAGAATTCTTTCGAAATTATTGATCAATCTTTAATTTAAATAAACTTAGCAAAAAATTCATTCTATTACCTAATAGTCCCGCATAGAATAATAACAATTAACTACCAAGAAGGGGGCGAAAATATGGACAACCTATTCCAATATGTCCTGCACTATGTGCTATTAACAATCATGATAGTCGGGGCGTTATTACTATTCCCTTTCTTCCCAAAGTTCGTCCTCTTTTTAGCTTTTTTTATTATGCTCGGGATCGCTATTATAATTTCAACAAGGGAAGATACCACACAAAAAGAAAGCAGAGTTCAGCGCGTAAAGCTGTAACTCTGCTTTCTTTTTTCAGTCATAACGTATTCTTGTTAAACCAATTACGAAAAATACTCCTGCAAATAAAATGAGTATACCAATATATACTCCTATATCTGCTAATGTACCTCCCCTTACAATTAACTCAGTAAAGCCACGCATCGCCCACGTTTGCGGAACAAAATTTGCCGCCGCTTGCATCCATGAAGGCTCAATTTCAATTGGCCAATAAAGACCACTAATCATACACGTTGAAATTACAACGATATTCCCTAGTGCGGACTGCTGTTCTGTTGTTTTCACGATACTTGCCAATAATAAAGCTAGACCAATAACCGCTAATAGCAATACTGAAACGAGTGTAATAACCCCTAATAAATTTCCCCACTGCACATCAAATAATGAATGCGTTAATATCATTAAAACACCAAATTGAATCCACCCTATTAAAAAGAAGGAAAGGATATATCCTGCTAGTATTTGAACTTTTGAAACTGGTGCCCCTAATAAACGAGACCAAACACCAAGTTGTCTAGCTTTCAAAATGGTTCCCGTCGCACTTAACATGACAATCATGACGAATAGAATTGAAAAACCTGCCGCTCGCCCTGTAACGTTATTTAACTTTTGATCATCGTGTAAAATCAATTCTTTTTGAATCGAAACAGGATCTATTTTTGTATAAATTGTTTCATACATCGTTTCCCACGAAGTGTTACTTTTCTTCTCAAAATCTCTTGCTGCACTAACTTCTATCTCCATCTTTTTTAATGCACTTGCTAATACTTGCTCTACAGAAGTTCCACCCGTAAAATCAGCACTGGCTTGAAATTGGATATTTTCTACTTTTCCATCTAGCATACTCTTTTGAAAATCTTTCGGAATGATGATTATACCAGATGATTTCTTATCTTCGATCCTCTGTGTCCCTTCCCTATACGTTACCTTTTCTATAGAAATTAAATCACTTTTCTTTATTTCCTCATAATACTTGCCAGATAATACAGAACCATCTTTATCTACTAAACTAACATTTACTTTCTCATTCCCACTTCCGCCTAAAAGTCCACCGAAAATGAGTGTAAAAATAATAGGCATTCCAAACATGAGTATATAACTTTGTGGCTTAATTAAAATTTGTTTTAATTCTAGCCAACAAAGCGCCCAAACTTTCTTCATCATTTCCCCTCCTATCTCGTACGTAAACGTAACGTTCCAATCATAACGGAGATAATTCCTGCACTACATAAACTTAAAATGACAGGAAATAGCACATCCCAAGATGTTCCCGACATAATATTTAAGAAGCTCGTAAGTGCCCATTTATTCGGAGCAATATTCGCAACTGTTTGAAGTGTATCGGGAAATACGTAAATCGGTAACATTGATCCTCCTAATATAGCTAGTATTTGAATACCGATTCCCCCCATTAAATCTGCCGTTTTTTCCTCACGAATAAAAGCGGCGATTAACATAGATAAACCAGAAACACAAATTGCATAAGAAATTCCCAACACTACTATTTGAGACACATCTGCGCCCCATTCCACATGAAACATAAAGTGTGTAGCAACTATAAATATTCCAAATTGTATACAGGCAAATAGTAATGTACCTAAAAACTTCCCGAATAAAATTGAAAATGAGCTCGTCGGTGTACTGAACAAACGCGCCAACGTTTCAGTTCGTTGCTCTGTTACAACTGACTTTGCACCTACTGTTATGTTATATAGTAAAAACATGACTAACATTGCTGCTGCATAATATTGCATCGCTGCAACTGTTTTTTTGCCTACCGTTCCTTTTTGGATGTTACCCACACTTGCAGTTGCTATCGTCTGTAGACTTCCACTTACCTCTTTTGCAACTTGTGCTACATCACTCTGCTGAGATTTTGCTAATTCTGTTACAACACTTTTAGTAGATACTGCGACTGTTTGAACACGTTCTGAAAAAGAGCGGATCATTGACTCAGCAATTTTTGCTTGTATATCTTTTGATGGGTCTATAAGCACCTTTGGTTCTTTTAATTTTCCATCTTGTACTTGTTCGCTCCATTTATTTGGGATGACAATTCCTACATCGATTTTCTTTCCCTTTAACATATCTTCAAGCTCTTCCTGAGAATTAACTACCTTTACTTTCACATCATCTTTTATTTCTTTAGATTGCAATACATCTTTTTGAAAGACATCGGCAAACTCATCCGTTCCCTCTTGATAATAGCCAATTACTGTTTTCGGTAGTCCACCACTCTCAAATACATTACTTAATGCTGAACCTAAAATGGCCGTTAATACAAGTGGCATAATTAACATCATCATAAATCCGCGCCGATCAATTAAACGGATTTTTAAATCTTTCCATGCAATAATGAAACTTCTCATCTCGTACTAACCCCCTTAATCACGAAGTGAACGTCCTGTTAATTGTAAAAAAAGTGCCTCTAAATTCGGTTCTTTTACTTCCAGTTTTAAAATTTGAGCTTTGTTTTCAACAACTTCTGAAACAACTATGCCAATTGCCTCGCCACCATTTAGTCCAATATCAATCGTGCTACTATCTTCGTCAAAAATAATCCGCTCAACAACAGGTAGTGCCTTCAACTTTTGTAGCAGTTCCGTACTGTAGCGATTTAATTGTAATTTCACCATAAACCCATCTGTTAGACGATTACATAGCTCTCTTTTCGTTCCTAGTGCAATTACCTTTCCATGATCAACGATGGCAATTCGCTCACATAAATACTCAACTTCTTCCATGTAATGACTCGTATAAATGACCGTCATACCTTTTTCATTTAACTTTTTAACAGTCTCTAAAATATGATTTCTCGATTGCGGATCAATCCCGACTGTCGGTTCATCCATAATTAATAACTCTGGTTCGTGCATAAGTGCTGCACCAATATTAATACGCCTTTTCATTCCACCTGAAAATGTTTCAATTTTATCTTTTCCCCGATCCTGTAAACCGACGTAAGCTAACACTTCCTCTGCCCGTTCTTTTGCAACTTTTCCATTTAAACCGTACATCTTTCCCCAGAAGATTAAATTTTCCTTTGCTGAAAGTGTCGGATACAGCGCAATGTCTTGCGGGACAATACCGATTTTCTTTTTCGCTTCTAATGGATACTCTTTTACAGATTTCCCACCAACTTTTATATCACCACTATCGTATGGAATTAACCCGCAAATCATTGATATCGTCGTTGATTTCCCCGCTCCATTTGGTCCAAGCAACCCAAATGTTTCACCTTTTTTCACTTCAAAAGAAACATTCTTTACGATTTCCTTCTTGCCAAATGATTTCGTAATATGATCTATGACTAACATATTGATTCAGCCCCTTTGTATTCATCTACACTTTCATTGTAGAAAAATTTCTTTTCTTCTCCATCAGCCTTAAGATAGAAATACAAAATAAAAAAGCAGCAAATTCCGCTGCTTTTTCACACTTATATATGCCAAAAGTCATGTGTACATCGTGACGCCATACCTTACTGCGTATATCGCAGCTTGTGTTCGATCTCTCAGTTCTAGCTTACTAATCAAATTAGAAACATGATTCTTAACAGTTCCCTCGGTAATAAATAGCTTTTCGGCAATCTCTTTATTATTTAACCCCAGTCCAATTGCTCTTAAAACATCTACTTCTCGCTCAGTTAATTGTTTTAGTTGTTCTGGTGGGTTACACTCTACTGCCACTTTCGTCTTTTTTAATTCCTCTATAATTTGCGCTGTTATATCCTGAGGAAGCACAACCCCGCCACTATGCACCGTTAAAATTGCTTGCGCGATTGCATCTGTCTCCATATCCTTCAATAAATAACCACTCGCTCCTTGCTCCAATGCTTCAAAAATAAGCTCACTATCATTGAATGTCGTCAACATAAGAACCTTTATATGAGGGAACTGTTCTCTAACTAAACGTGTTCCTTCAACACCATTCATACGAGGCATCCGAATATCCATCAAAATAATTTCAGGATGTAGCTCTTTCACTTTTTGTATCACTTCGTCTCCATCCGTAGCCGTTCCCACTACTTCAAGTTCTGGACGTAAATTTAATAACATCGCTAAACCATCTCGAATGAGTGATTGATCATCAACAATCATAATGCGAATCATACCGTTCCCCCTATTACCCATGTTTTCTCCTGAAGCGGAAATTCAATCTGTAACTGGAAGCCTTTTTCTATCTCACTCTCAAATTGAATAGTTCCACCATGTTCCTCTACACGTTCTTTCATATTAAGTAAACCAAAACCTGGACTTACCTCGTTGACTCCCACACCATTATCCGAAATACAGAGTTTAACTTGTTTCATTGAACAAGTTAAACTCACTTCACATAAACTCGCTTTCCCGTGACGTTTTGCATTTGTTAAAGACTCTTGCATAATACGAAGTAATGTAGGATGTAGCGACAATGGAATTGTAACAGGATCTCCTTGTAATCGAAAAGATGCTTGTACTTTCGTCATTTTAGAATATTCATTCAACATTCCACGCATATTTTCTACTATGTTTCCTAGTTTGCTTTCCTCTTTTAAAGCATGAACAGAAGCTCTTACTTCTTGAAGTGACTTTCTAGCCAGTTCATAACATGTATGTAAAACCGTTTCTGTCGTATCTGAGTTTTGCTTCCATAGCGCTTCCGCTAGTTGCAACTGCACAAGCAAAGCTGTCATATTATGACCCACGGTATCATGAATTTCTCGGGCAATATCATTTCGCTCCCGAACCGCCGTCAATTCCTCTACCTCTTTGGCATATAGCCTTAATTGTTCATGTGCTTCTTTTAAAGCTGTATGAGATAATGCTAATTCCTCATATTGCTCATCTACCATTTTCCGCGCAGCTGTAAGTTTTTTTATTAAGTTTCCAGCTAAAGCACTGAAAATGATAAACATAAAGTTAATTGCATTACTCTCCAATTCCAGACTCTCTGTATGTTGATACGTATGTAGTATATTTATAAACCAACAAAGAAAGAAAAAAGCGATAAAAAAATAAGTCATCCTTTTACGCCAATCATGAATAAATAATCCTACCGCATCAATTCCAAATATAATTAAATATAAACATGTCTCGGGAAATAAAAACCCTAATAACGCTGTGACAATACCATTTGTGAGCAAGGTATAAAAAACAAGTTTCCTACTCCCTTTTGCTTTTACAAGCAAAATATGATTCACAATATAAATAAAAAGTGCAATACCGACAAAAATTTGTAAATTTTCTGTTTCACGTGAAACATGATTTGCGTAAACTAAGCAAATCATGACGATTGTAGCAATCCGCGCATATCCTAACATAAAATTCTCCCCACGTTTTAGTGACCTAAAGTTCATTCTCTTATCACATTAACAAGAAAATTATACCAATTTTTCTACTTTCATTATACTAAAAAGAGCAAGCCCTCCCCAAAAATATGAGAAAACAACTTGCTCTTTTTCATTCTATTTTCTTTACTCCACAATATTCTCTAACTCATTATATAACTCCGCTCGCAAAAACTCGTTTTTCGTTTTTTCTTCATACAATTGTTCAAGCATTTCAACATCAACTACATGTTCCATTTTACATTCGAGTGCATATATATCTTCTTCTATATGCATTAACTCGTTTTCAACTTCCTCTAAATTCCTAGACTCCTTCTTTTTTATAGGCATTACTTTTAACACTTTATTCCCTTGCTGTTGCTGCTTCTGTTTTGCTACTTGTTTCTCAATTCTTTCTTCCCACTTTTGACGAGCCCATGCATAGTTCCCTGCAAACTCAAATAATTTGTGCTCATCAATCCAATATGTTTTTTCAAATAACTTATTTAAGAAATAACGATCATGTGAAACAGCTAAAATAGTCCCATTATATTGTTCAAGGGCCTCCTCTAAAACTTCCCTTGATTCAATATCAAGATGATTCGTCGGTTCATCTAAAATAAGAAAATTAACATCTTGATACATAAGTTGCGCGAGTCTTAACCTCATTTTTTCTCCGCCGCTAAGTTGCGTTACTTTCTTAAAAACAGCTGGACCATAAAATAAAAATCGCGCTAATATATGTCTTGCTTCTCCCTCTGTTACAGCCACGCAATCTCTGAAAGCTTCCAATACATTGTTCTTCATATTCCCGTGCGCATGTTGCGATAAATAACCGATTTTCACACTACTACCAATTCGAATTTCTCCAGCATCTTGCTGCATTTCTTTTAGTAATAGTTTTAATAGCGTAGTTTTTCCTGTACCATTACGTCCAACGATAGCTGCGCGCTCCTGAAAACGAAGATGCAAATTTACTTTCTCAAATAAAGATCGTTCAGCAAATCCTTTACTCACTTCTTTCATTACAACAACATCTTTCCCGCTTCTCTCTTGCCCTTCAAACTGAAGTCCCATCTGTTTTCTATCCAAAATGGGTCTCTTTAGTTTCTCTATACGCTCTAATGCACGTTCCATATTTCTCGCTCTCTTATGCAATCCTTCATTCGGCGGATTCGCTTGATTTGCCCATTCACGTAGACGCTTAATTGCTTCTTTCATTTTCTTTATTTTCTTTTGCTGTTCTTGATACGCTTGAAATTCTTGAAGCAGCCTTTCTTCCTTTTCCTCAACAAACTGTGAATAGTTCGTATGATATACGTGAATTTCTCCATCTTCTAAATCAAAAATTTTCGTTACAACTTCATCAAGGAAATAGCGATCGTGCGAAATGACCATAACTGTTCCTGTATATTCTTTTAGAAATTGCTCTAACCACTCGACTGCAAATAAGTCCAAATGATTTGTTGGTTCATCTAACAAAAGTAGATCTGGTTTCTGCAATAGCATATACGCAAGGCTTACTTTTGTTTGTTCTCCACCACTTATCTCCATAAATGACCTTCGAAATAGTTCCGTCACCTGTAGACCATTTGCTACCTTCATAATATTCGCTTCTATTTCATAACCACCGAGAAACGCGTACCTTTCTTGAATTACTCCGTATCTCTCCATCAATTTTTGTAAAGCAGATGATTCCTGTTCTTCTGCCATATTTTTTTCTAAAGCATGCATTTCTATCTCCAACTCTTTTTCCTTTTTAAAAGCGGAGCTTAATACATCATATACATTCATTTCATTATTGAATTTTGGAATTTGTGCTACATGACCGATGCATGTACCTTTCTTCATATGAATGGCTCCTGCATCCAAACTCTCCATTCCTGTTAGAAGCTGAAAGATAGTTGTCTTCCCACTACCGTTACGACCAACTAATCCAATACGTTCTCCATTCTTTATTTCAAGCGATATATTTTCAAATATGATGTTTCCACCAAAAGATTTCTTTACATTATTTACACTACAAATTGTCATTTTCCGTACTCCTTTCAATATAAAAAACCATGGGAAAGAAACATTCCCCATGGTTTTTGTCATAGAAAAAGGAAGCCAAATAGCTCCCTTTTCACACGTTTATCAAAAATGGGTGAAGAGACTTCTATCGTTCAATAGCTACTATGCAATTGTTAAAAAAGGGCATACGTATCCCGTTAACAACTACATCATGAAAAATCGCACGACAAATATAGATATAATCTAAAAATTTTGCGCGCGTAGCTAAAGAACATTTCATCTCATTCACTCCTTTCGTACGGAATTTAATACTTACTTCTTTATTATACTTCCCCGATTTATGTTTGAATAGTCATTTTTCTGAAAATAATGAAGATAGACTAAACATTTCAATAAGTGACATCAAATCTTACAAAACTGTTATGTTCACGTAATGGAAAGCGATAGTACGAAAAGATGCCTCCCTATACAATAAAGATATAAACAAGAGAGACAAAAACAAGGAGGAAACAATCATGATGAAAGAACTCGTAAAAGCAATCTTTGAGGTATTAGTGAACGGACAAGCAGTTGTAAAAGAACTAAACGAACTATAAAAGGGAGGAAAGAACTATGATGAACATGGTAAAAATGATCTTACATGCTTTAGTTGATGCGAAAGCAGTTAGCCAAGAATTAAACCAACAATAAAAAGGGGTATATGAATATGAAGAAAGCCATTATTGTAATCGCAAGTACAGCAATTGCCTTATACACAATAAAAAATAGAAAAAAGAAACAAAATGAAAATGAAAATGCTCTATATTATCCATACACACTATTAAAGAAAAAATAAAAGACAAGGTACCCTATTGCAATGAGGATATCTTGTCTTTTATTTTTCCCTATTCCCTTTAAAGGATTTCCTTCTCCTTTTCCCGAATGTATTAAGCGGGATTTTTACATATATTTTAAAGGGGCATATATACAAATGGATACACAACAACTATATTTTTTAAATGATATCGGTAAACAAAAACCAGAAAGCATTCGGAACAGACGTGCTGCATGTCCTTTTTGTGACAGAAAAAATTTAACGGATATTTTAGCAACTGAGGGCTCTATTATTTGGTTAAAAAATAAATTCCCTACATTAAAGGATACCTTTCAAACCGTGCTAATCGAAACAGATAATTGCGAAGACCATATCGCAACATATACAGAAGAACATATGAGAAAACTAATTCGCTTCTCTATTCTCCATTGGTTAAACTTACAGGAAAATGAAGAATTCACTTCTGTGATTTTATACAAAAATCATGGTCCATTTTCAGGCGGAAGTTTGCATCATGCACATATGCAAATTATCGGAATGAAACATGTAGACTATCTTGAAAATATTGAAGAAGCAAATTTTCAAGGGGTAATTGTTCAAAAAAATGAACGCATTGAACTCAACATTTCAGGGCGTCCTATTATCGGCTTTACTGAATTTAATATCATCATTGAAGATATTGCATTTATAGATGAAATGGCCAATTATATTCAGCAAACTGTACGTTACATACTGACAGATTTCCATAAAGGATGTAGTAGTTATAACTTATTCTTCTATCATCTAAATGGAAAAATCATTTGTAAAGTTGTTCCTAGGTTTGTCGTTTCACCGTTGTATGTAGGATATAAAATACCACAAGTTTCTACAAAACTAGAAGAGGTGAAAATACAACTAGCGCAGTATTTCACGAAAGAAAAGGATGAAATTATTCATAAAAAAACAGAGTAGGTATAAAAAACCTACTCTTTGATTACACCTTTATTTCGATAGTATACATCCTCTAATCCGATGTTATACTTCATATTGTTATCCGTCCACTCTGGTCCTAAATTCCCTGGCCATCCAGATGTATTCGCTATATATTTCAGTAATGCAAAATCAGTCAAACCTTTTTGCACCCCGCGCTTATAACCTTTCATTAAATGCGGCATTGCAATTTGCGCATTTGTACGTGGATCTTTCAGCTCTTCATCAGTTAAATGATCTGGCGCAAGCCCACCACCGCGGTGTAATTGAAACAATCCGAATGAAGTTCCGTTATCTCCAACACTTCTTGGATTTAACCTACTTTCGTGTTCGGCAATTGTAAGAGGTATCCATTCCGGAAGGTTTACTTTCTTTGCTTCCTCTATAATGATTTGTTTCATCTGTTTTGCTTCTTCTGAATCAACATAGCTTGTCTCATTCATTAGCTTACCCATTCCTTCAGACTTTCCTTGGAAATATAAATACACTCCAAGAACAACTAAAAATCCTACAAAGAATTTCTTCACTACCTCTACCTCTTTCTCCGCTGAAATTTGTCCCCTTTCAGCCTTTCTTTTACAATTACCAACACTCTATCATTCTCTTACCTTTCAATCATAGCAAATTACTATACATATTATCATCATGCTTTAGACCGATTTTGCGAAAAAAAATATGGTAAATACGTGCAAAAATGTAACTTACATGGACTATAACTTATTTCTTGTATATAATTGTAAATTGAATTCCATATATAGAATAGGAGCATAAATAAATGAAAAGAACTCTACTAATCTTTTTCAGCATTTTACTACTCATTCCTATACATACCTCTGCACAAACATCATCAAAATCAAAAGTACTCGTTTTGTATAGTACAGAAGACAACAAAATTACAAACAATGTACAAATCCTTAATACTCAGTTAGGGCACTTTACAAAAGATATAACAGTAAAAAGCTTAAAGGAAGTAAAGGAAATTACTGAATCATCTTCTTATACACATATTGTTTATATCGGAGAGAAAAAAGAAGATTTTTCTATTGCAGCAAAACAATTTCCAGAAAACTTCTCAGGTCCCATATTAGTTTTAGGACAAAATGTTGAACAATTATCTAATCGTTTTTCTTTCATTACCTCGAAAGAAACCGATATACGAATTCACACTATAGAATATCCGACTAACCAGTTAAAAAATGAATTACATGAAGAACGCTTAATGAAGAAAATTGAAACAAAAGGAACAACTCTTGCTTACGCCTTGAGTGCTGATGGAACTCATCCGTTAATCATTCAGCAAGGAACATCCTATTATGTTGCAACTCCAAACCTTTTCGATTGGATATCTCATTACGTCGGTGAAATGTTATTTTCTTATTTCGGACAAAAACCTGAAACAAATAAAACTTCAGCTTATTTACGCCTTGAAGACGTTCATCCAGCTGTAGATGTAAAGCAATTAAAAGAAATCGCTGAATTACTAAAAGAGAAAAAGCTCCCTTATATGATTACCGTTATCCCTGTTTACAAAGATCCAGACACAGGAAAAACAGTACATTTAAAGGATAACTCTGAATTAATCGATGTTTTACACTTTATGCAAGATAATGGTGGCTCTATCGTTATGCATGGTTACACACATCAGTTTTATGATAGTGAAACTGGCGAAGGTTTTGAATTTTGGGATGTAAAAACAGATCAACCAATTCGCCAACCAAACCATGAAAAATCAAAAACAAAAAAAGATTTTCAGTCTACAGAAGACTATAATAAATACGTAAAAAACGGGAAAGCCTTCGAAGAAAAATATATTAAAGATCATATTGAAAAAGGGATTACAGAGCTTGTAGAAGCTAAATTATATCCAGTTGCCTTTGAAGCTCCGCACTATACAATGTCTCAAAAAGGATATGAAATACTATCACAATATTTTTCAACTTATGTAGGACAAATACAACTAAACGATACAACTTGGAAATCAATGCACTCACCGGCTTATATAAGTACACCGTCATTTTTACATGGGATGAAATTAATTCCTGAAACTGTTGGCTTTATTGAAGAAGGGAAGCCACAAGCTATAGCAAAAATGAAAGAACGTGCTTTATCTATCACTAAACTATCTGATGGAATTATCGGTGCATTTTATCATCCTTACTTGGGCGTTGAACCATTAAAAGAAGTATTAAAAGAACTAGAAAGTATTCCAAACATAGAGTGGATTGATTTACAAAAAGACATGAATGAAGTAAAAATGAAAGATATTCATATTACTACTAATAAAGAAGGCATTCACGTTGAAAAACCAACAAGTGCGAATGACATAATTGATTATATAAAACAATATGGGTTCTTCCTTATAATTGGGTTCATTATAATTGTCTTTCTTTTATTATTAAGACGTGCGAAAAAATTAGAGTCATAAAAAAACACCAAGCGAGATGCTTGGTGTTTTTTTATGACTCACTAACTTTATAAAATCGCACCGTATTCGCATATATTTTCTCAGTAACTTTCTCTACTGATATTTTTTTTATTATACTAATTTCTTGTAATACATCTTTTATCATATAAGGATGTGTCATCGTATCCTTCTGAAATTCCCACGGCCCATCTGTTTCTACCATCATATATTCAAGCGGATAATACGAAACGATTTTTCTAATTTTCTCCTTATGTAAAACATCCGGTGTGATAGAAATATAATAACCGTTCCTCATCATCCGTTTCATTGTCTCTTCACTTCCTTTAAACCAATGAAAGTGTGCACGCGAAACTTTATATTCTTCAAGTAAACCACATACAGTGTCAGTATCTTCATAAACCGCATGCAATATAATTGGTAAATCGTATTTACTAGCTAGTTCCACAAACTTTTTTAACACCGCTATGTATGGATCAATAGCAATATTTTCATCTTCTTTCCTTAAATAATATGGCAAGCCCACTTCACCAATCGCAACGATTTCCTCTACATGATCTTCAATTAATTTATAAATTTGCTCACATTCCTCTTTATGAATCAGCTGCTCCGGATGAAAACCTATTGCTGGATGTACAAAAGGATATCGCTTTGCTAAAGATAAAGTTTCTAGACATGATTGATAATTCATAGATACTGCAATAAGCCCTTGTATCTCTTTACTGTTTTCCACATCTATAAATAATCTACTTTTCTCTTCATTCTCATATTGATCAACATGTATATGGCTATCAATCAATTTCATCTTTATGCCCCCATAAAAAAAACAAGAAAGGGTCTTCCTTCTTGTTTTATCATCTATATTAGTTAACAATTAAATTTGTTATTATATCAAATAATCCAATACATACTACGGCAACAGTAAAGTAGCTACAGAAATCTTTAATTGGAAACTTCACTACTTCTTCTTTACGCATCCCAGTTTTCTCCCTTCTTAATATATCCCTAATTATTTTTTATCTATTTGTATCTATTATGCAAAAAATATGACAAATTTACTATCGAATTAACTTACGTAAACCTTACAATGTTGTAAGGTTTGAAAAAGAGCCTCATCTAAATAGAGATGAGGGCTATTAAAAATTAGTTGGTTTTTCATTCTTCATTAACATTACAAACAGAAAGTGATACAGTGAGACTTTCTAGTTACACTATATGAAATTTACTATATTTTAACCATCGAATTACATTACAGAAGGCTTACATGTTTGTAAGCTATGTGTAATGTAATTCGATAGTTTCCCTTACCTATATTTCGTACAATAAAGTTAGAAAGTAAGCCAAATAAGAAGAATACTCACATAACCAAATTACATTGCTAGTAGCCGACTCTTCTTATACCTTTCACTCATGCTACTACAATGTACCCCCTTCCCCTTTATATAATAAGAAAAACCTTAGTCCATATGGACTAAGGTTTTTTCACGAACCTAAAATACCACTACCTAGTATTTTTATTTTCGACAAAAAATAGGCGGGGTATAATTCGCTATCTCATCGTTAAAAGTTTACTCTTCGCATTAATAGGAATATTTACAGCTTCAATTTCTTCAATTGCCTCGCCGTAGCGTCCTTTTGCGTACACCTTTAATGCTTCATCTCTCTTTAACATATGCTTAACAGTCTTCTTTATTTTTTGTTCTCTTCCACGTTCATCAAATGCAATAAATTCATATTCATACCATTCATCACCGACATGCTGACCAATCGCATCCACAATTGTATAGTATTCTTTCGTCGTATAAAGCGGATTATATTTATCAATAACTGGTCCAAGTTTCGTAGGTAGTAATACTACTACTATCACTACCATAGCTATTACAGTAGTAATTATTTTTTTCTTCATAATACTGATCTTCCTCCTCTGCAGGATACTTATACATCCATTCTAAAGAGCAGGAATTTAATCTACCATTCAATCCCATTACATTACCCTTACATTTTTGTAAGAATAAAGTGAAACTTTAATCAGCCCTCACCAATCGGGCGTTTACGGGCAGTTGATCTCCCACCTAACTTCTTTGCTCCAGCTGAATTTTGAGGTGGGAGTTCTACTGCCCGTTAATGCGGGATAAAAAAAGATGAACGAATTTTCTCGTTCACCTTTTAGCTTGCTTTAAAGCCACCGCCAAGTACATCACGCACATCGTGAATGACAACGAAGGCATCTTCATCAACTCTACTAATAACTTGCTTTAACTTAACAAGCTCTTGTTTATTAATAACGATATATAAAACTTCTTTATTTTTACCAGTATATCCGCCGCGTCCTTCTAATACAGTGACACCGCGCGTCATGTTTTTCGTAATAGTCTCTCGAATTAAGTCTGGTTGATTCGAAATAATCGTAACAGCTGTTTTTGTATCCATACCTTCCACGATGAAATCAATTACTTTCGCTCCGACAAATACAGCTACAAGTGTATACATTGCCTTTTCTTGTCCTATTATAAATACAGAGCCAGCAATTACAACGATATCAATAATAAGTACGCCTTTACCAACGCTCCAACCTAAATATTGATTTGCTAGTCGAGCTAAAATTGCCGATCCTCCTGATGTACCTCCAGCTTTGAACATACAGCCTAATCCGATACCTACAAATACACCAGCAAATAAAGCTGCTAGTAACGTATCACTATTTACTTGATATTCGATATGTTCTGTAACATATAAAAACAAAGATGTTTCCACAATACCTATAATTGTGTAAACCATCGTTTTCTTATCAAAAAATTTATAACCTACAGCTAATAAAATTGCATTCAAACCAAAATTCACAATTCCCGGTGACCAATCAAATAAATAGTACGTAACAACTGTTAAACCAATAATTCCACCCTCTGATAAACGGTTTGGAATTGCAAAGTAATTAATACCAATTGCGAATAATAATGAACCAATTGTAATTAGTGTTATTTCCTTTATACGTTGATTAACCATAGTTCATACCTCCCCCCATTTGACATTGTATCACTATCTCCTAGAGGTTTAGAAGTTGTTTTTATTCCGCATTTCCCCTCACAAAGACCAAGATATTATGTTTAAACAAAGGGGTGATTAATTATTCATATTCGCTCTAACTGTACGGACAAAGCGCTCCACATTCCCACTCTGAATATACTTAGCTCTAATGGTTTCACGATTACAAGTACATTCGAAATATGGACGGAAATCTATGTCATCTATATGCAAATACGAATACTCTTCAAATATCGCAGGATAGCACGGAAATTTCCCGTAAAATAGAAGACGTCTAGTAGTGGCAACAAAAATCCCATGTTGATAACATAAAGTAAAGTCATCCTTTTCAAATATCCCTACGACAAACGCTAAAATCTTTTCGTCATCCTCTACATATTTTTTCATACTTAATAAAAGCTCATTCATGCATATCCCTCCAAATTCTATTCATTGTTTTAACACTTGAAAAGAATCCATGGATTATTACAGACCGGTGTAACTCTTTTATAAAGTATGAAACGCGTTTCCTGTCAAAGACATTTCAAAAAATAATCCGTTATGTGATTATACACATAACGGATTATGACTAAACTGTAGAACGTTCCACAAGTTTATATGGAATTTCCATCTTTTCTTGTTTAGAACTCTCATCACTTACTTGCCTGTAAAACATTTCAAAAGCCGTCTTACCTATTCCCTTTAAATTTTGGTCAATGGTTGTCAGTTGTAAAACTTGAGAAATCGGTTGGTTATCAAAACCAATAATCGCTAAATCCTCTGGAACTTTAATACCTAATTTTTCAACTTCTGTCATGATCCCAATAGCGACCTCATCTCCTGCCACTATTAATGCTTCAGGAGGATTCTCCATCTCCTTGAATTGATGTGCAACTCTTACACCATCTTCTAACGTAAAGCATTCTGTGAAAATCCAATCTTCCATCACTTCTTCATCTATTAATTGTAGCTGTTGTTTATAAGCATCAAAACGTTTCTTACTACTTGGCCCTAACTTTCTTCCCGTACAATATCCAATCTTCTTATAACCTTTTTCAATAAGGTAACTCATCCCTAATTGAAAGGCATTAAAATGATCTGTATATACACTCGATATGCTTTCAATATCATTATCCTCACAAGCAATAACCGCCCCATACGCTGCATAAGGCTCTATAGTTTCCCACTCATTAGCACGAGAACAAATGATAAGACCGTCTAGTTGCTTTGTTTTCAACATATGTAAACTTTTCATTTCTTCTTTTTTATTGTAGTTCGTTTGACAAAGAAGCACTCGATAGTTGTGAGCTAACGCAACTTCCATCATTCCACCCACCATCGCATCAAAAGACGGATGATTAATATAAGGTAAAATCACGCCAACAATATTCGTCTTCCCTTTTGATAAATGAACAGCATTTGCATTTTGCGAGTAATTCAATTTCTCAACTATTTCTAAAACAACTTTCCTTTTTTCTTCACTTACATATGGATGATCATTTAATACCCTCGAAACAGTCGTAACTGAAACCCCAGCCATCTTTGCAATATCTTTAATATTAGCCATACACTCACCTCTACTTTTAACTTAATGAATCACATGAACATATGTCAACTCTTCTCATCATGACACTTTCATTCGTTTTTCTTACAAAAGTGTAATTTCCCTGTAAGCTAATTCGATAGTGACTCTCCGCAACATTTCATATAATTAAGTCAGAAACAGGGCAACAACCATTTGAAAAGGAGCGGATCTATATGATGAACAAAATGAAAACGAACAATTTCTTAAATACAATGGGCATGGTATTTTCCGCTCTTATCGATGCAAAAGCTGTTGCTTCTACATTAAACAAGTAAGGAGAATTTATAATGAATAACATGACTTTTAACAAATTAGATTTTTTAGGACTGGCTAGCGGCTCGATTCTTCTTACTGCTTTCATTTACGCTGCTACGCTTATATAACTTTGTGTCCCCTTTCCCCTTTATATAAATAATAATAGAAAAGACGACCGTCTATACCCGGTCGTCTTTTTTAGCTTTGATTCGGCTGCAAAACTTCCTTTAGTTCTTCAAACTTTGCATTTAATTCATCTGTCATCATCTTCATAGCCGTTTTTCGATCTATTTGTTCTTCAGCATCAATTTGAATTGGGTCTCCAAAAACTAATCGCGCTTTTTTTCCTTTTATCAATTCTTTTATACTTGATGGACCAACATAAGCTGCCGGTATTAACGGAACGTTAGAACGCATTGCAATCGTAACAGCCCCAGCTTTTAGTGAAACGTCTTCTGATGACCTCGTCCCACTCGGGAAAATCCCTACTACTTTTCCTTCTTTTAATAAACGTGATGGAATTTTTAATGTGCTTGGCCCTGGATTCGCACGGTCTACAGGGAATGCATTTACATTTTTAAAAAACCAATTTTTAAATTTCCCTTCAAACAATTCTTTTTTTGCCATGTAATGAATTTGGGTTGGGTACATTCCTGCCGCTAACATTAAAACATCCATAAAACTTGTATGTGTACATGCAACAACGTAAGGGCCATCTTCCGGTAATTTCTCTCTCCCTTGTACTTCTACCTTCCCAGCCATTTTAAATATATATTTCAACGAAAATGTAATTGGTTTATACATTTGTTTCGTTCCTTTCTGAATATCCGAAGTATAATCATTTTCTTACAACGATTATAACACTAAGTTTTAGGAGTTGGTAATAAAAATAAGTATTTATTGTTAAATTTCAATTCTTACAAAAGTGTAATTTTCTTGTAAGCTAATTCGATAGTGACTCCCTCCACTATCTTATACAATTAAGTTAGAAAGTAACAACAACCATTTGAAAAGGAGCGGATCTATATGATGAACAAAATGAAAACGAACAACTTCTTAAATACAATGGGCATGGTATTTTCCGCTCTTATCGATGCAAAAGCTGTTGCTTCTACATTAAACAAGTAAGGAGAATTTATAATGAATAACATGACTTTTAACAAATTAGATTTTTTAGGACTGGCTAGCGGCTCGATTCTTCTTACTGCTTTCATTTACGCTGCTACGCTTATATAACTTTGTGTCCCCTTTCCCCTTTATATAAATAATAATAGAAAAGACGACCGTCTATGCCCGGTCGTCTTTTTAATTTTTTCTTTCCTTCAAGTCTTTTAAAAGCTGTATCAGTTCAGCTTGTTGTTTTATATTTTTACGACCGTTTCGATTAATTGCTGCAAGCTCGCAGGCAACTCCAGCAGCAAAGAAAAACAATAAACTTTCTAACATATAAAATCCTCCAGTTGCCTATTAAACAGCTTGACGCAATTGCTTTTCTTGCAAAATTTGTTTATTTATATTTTCTTCTTTTCTCTGACAAACATTATTACGAATAAGCGCTGCAATAACAAATAATGTTCCTAATACATCAAATGTCGTTATTTTATATCCTTGTATCATCATAATAACTAAAGTAGTAATTGGCACAAAGTTAATAAATAAAATACCATTAATTGATGATAAGATTTTCACACCGTAGTTCCAAGCAAGTAGCGCTACAATACCTGGTAATGTCATCATAAATAATAAATCATATTTCACAATAGAAATCGTTTCCATACTTGGGACTGAAACGTATCCAAGCGCCGTAATGATTACCGTTATAATTCCTGTGACAGCCGTACCAAATACACAGGTCAACGTAGAATAACGTAACGTAGACCAATCACTACACGTTTGACCACCCATCGTATAAATAACCCATCCTACAACACCAACAAATATAAATGCTAGTGAAAACATGTTATCTTTCAATGTTAAAAAGAAACTCATATCACCTTTCGTAATAACAAATACAGCCCCTACAAATGCGATAATCATGCTCGTTATCATATACTTCTTCGGCTTTATATTTTTATATCCCCATAAAATACAAATTGAAATCATCGGCATAAGCGCCTCCATAATAGAAGCTACCATCACACCTGATTTTCCCATTAACATTTGTCCTAGAAAAATTAATACATTATATACGGTAAACGCCATTGTTCCAAAAAAGACGAGTAACTTTCCTCTTCCTTCTAAGCGAAATGCTTTCTTTCCTTCTTTCATTAGCAATAATACAATCAGTACAATTGCTACCGCTCCATAGCGAATAAGTGAAAAATAAAATGGATCTATGTATTCTAGAGCATGATCAGCAACCGGAAACATTGCTCCCCATGACATACTTGCAACTAAACATGCCAACGCACCTATTATCATTTGACTTCTTCTCACCGCAATCCCTCACTTCTTTCTATTTGCACAAAGAGAATTGTAAAAGAAAAAATATATCACGTAAAATGATTCAAAATGATAGTTAACATCAAGGAGGAGCATAAAATGGAATTACGAGACTTACAAATCTTCCAGAGCGTTGCCAACCGCGGTAGTGTAAGCGGCGCAGCAAAGGAATTAAATTATGTACAATCAAATGTAACCGCACGTATTAAACAATTAGAAAACGAGCTGAAAACACCTCTATTTTACCGTCATAAGCGAGGCATGACTTTAACAGCTGAAGGAAGAAAGATGCTCGTTTACGTTCATAAAATTTTGCAAGATGTTGAAGAGCTAAAACAAGTGTTTTTAGATAGTGAAACACCATCTGGCATATTAAAAATTGGTACAGTTGAAACAGTCAGTACATTACCTACCATCTTGTCTTCTTACTATAAAAGCTATCCAAATGTCGATTTATCATTACAAGCCGGTCTAACGGAAGAACTTATTAGAGAAGTACTTGATCATCAATTAGATGGCGCCTTTATATCAGGTCCTATTAAACATCCACTAATTGAACAATACGATGTTAGTACTGAGAAATTAATGCTTGTTACACAAAATAAAGCTTTTCATATAGAAGAATTTACTACGACGCCCCTACTCGTTTTTAATCAAGGATGTGGATACCGTTCAAAATTAGAGCGATGGCTTAAAGATGAAGGTTTGCTGCCAAAAAGAATTATGGAATTTAATATATTAGAAACAATACTAAACAGTGTTGCACTTGGCCTTGGTATTACACTCGTACCGCAGTCTGCTGTCCACCATCTTTCTAAAGCTGGCAAGGTACATTGTCATGCAATCCCTGAAAAATACGGTAGTATTTCAACGGTTTTCATACGCCGCAAAGATAGCTACATGACCAATTCAATGCGTAGCTTTTTAAAAACAATTGAAGAGCATCATCATATCAATATGCTGTGAAGGACATTCTTACACGAATGTCTTTTTTTCTTACAAAAGTGTAAGTCTCCCGTAAGCTAATTCGATAGTTGTAACTGATCATATTTCCTATAATTAAGACATAAGCAGGGCAACAACAATTCGAAAAGGAGCGGATACGCATGATGAACAAAATGAAATCAAACAAATTTTTAAATACAATGGGCATGGTGCTATCCGCACTTGTCGATGCAAAAGCAGTTGCAACTACATTAAACAAATAAGGAGAGATTATTATGAACATCATTACATTTAACAAATCAGACTTTATCGGACTTGCAAGTGGAGCTACTCTTCTTACTGCATTCATTTATGCACTTGCTCAAAGTCTTATTTAACACTTTGTTTCCCCCAACCCCTTTATATATAGAAAAGGCTGCTCGTCTTATAGACAAGCAGCTTTTTAGTTTGTTTCATATATAATTTGGCCTGTTTTGCTTATATCATATCCACCAATTGCTTTTAATTCATTGTGAAACTCTTCAGATTGCAAAACCTCTTTTATAACCTCAATAAGTTCCTCATTTTCTCTATTCTTCAGAAGTACTAAATCATACTGTTCTTTCATTATTGGAATAAAGTCTACATTTACAATTTGCGAAAACTTTTCTGACCCTACTCCAACATCAGCTTTTCCATTCGCAACTTGCGAAGCAACACCAAGGTGATTCGATTCTTCCCATTCATAACCGCTAATATCTTCTTTATTTATTTTTTGAATTCGCAATTGCTCATCCACTAATACCCTAATACCGGAACCCTTTTCTCGATTTACAAATCGTATAGATGACTGAGATAAATCAGCCCATGTTTTTATATTTTTGGGATTCCCTTTTTGCACATAAAACCCTACATTCCTTGATAATAAATTAATCATAATACATGGTTGTCCAACTAAAATACGTTTTACGTAAGGAACATTATATGTGCCCGTTTCACCATCAAATAAGTGTAAACTAACGACGCTTCCTTCTCCTTGGTACATCTTCACTAAACTCGTTAAACTACCTTGATACGCTCTCAATATATTAGAATTTGGCAATCGATTTTCTATATGCTTTGCCAACATATCTAACGTTAGTTCTTGACCACTAATGATGCGTGTATTCGAACTACTAATTTCGTCCTTCTTTACAGGAGTAAATTGTACCTTCCCTGTTTTCATTTGCTTTATATATTGTTCTAAATCAGCTGCATCAATGCGCATTTGTCTACCAACCCTATAAGAAGGAAGTTCTCCCTTTTTAATCAAGTCATATACAGTTAATTTTGATACCTTTAATCGCTTCGCTACTTCTTCCGTTGTGTAGGAATGATGATCCATAGACGATTCCTCACTTTCTTCCTTCATTGTAACAAAGAAAAGAATATTTCTCCTATTTTTTAAAAACAACTCAATCGTTCAAATTATATTCAATTATAACTAGTTATAATTAGTTATATTTAGTTATAATTGAATATGTCAAAACGAAAGGGGATTTTTTTATGAACAAATTCACATTACGATCCATCGGGGCACTTATACTTTCTTTCCTTCTTATATTTAGTGCTGCTTGTACAAGCGGGGAAAAGAAAGAAAAGTCAGCTGCTAAAGAGGGACAAACAGTCGAACTTACTATATCCGCTGCTGCAAGCTTACAAGATGCACTAAAAGAAATTGAAACAAAATATAAAGAAAAAGAACCTAATATTAAACTTTCTTTTAACTTCGGTGCTTCTGGTGCACTTCAACAACAAATTGAGCAAGGTGCACCTGCTGATTTATTCTTCTCTGCAGCAGAGGATAAATTCCAAACTCTTGTTAAAAAAGGATTTATTGATGAAAAAGAAGGGAAAAACCTTCTTGGAAATGAACTAGTTCTAGTCGTTCCAAAAGATAGTGCTCTTACAAAATTTCAAGATTTAAAGGATGAGAAAATCAAGAAAATCGCACTTGGTACACCCGAATCTGTACCTGCAGGAAAATATGCAAAAGCTTCTCTCACATATGAAAATCTTTGGAATGACGTTCAAAATAAAATCGTATTTACAAAAGATGTTCGCCAAGTGTTAACATATGTAGAAACAGGTAATGTTGATGCTGGTATTGTATATAAAACAGACGCTCTCGTTTCAGACAAGGTAAAAATTGTAGAAGCGGTAGCAGCTAATTCTCATGAGCCAATCCACTATCCTTTAGGTGTTATAAAGGAATCTAAGCATAAGAAAGAGGCAACTTCATTCTATGAGTATTTACAATCAAAAGATGCACAATCTATCTTTAAGAAATATGGATTTACAATCCTGCCATAATCGCTATGAGCTTTGATGCAATTTTGTCACCTGTCTTTCTATCCTTGCGAGTAGCTGCGTGCGCCACAATAATCGTTACGATCTTAGGAACGATTATTGGACGAGCATTAGCGCGCTCCTCGTGGCGATATAAAGTACTACTAGAAACTATTTTCTTATTACCAATGGTGCTTCCACCAACTGTTATCGGCTTTTTTCTAATTATCATTTTTGGAAATAACAGTCCCATTGGAAAGTGGATTGAATCATTATTTCAGCAGTCCATTATGTTTACATCTACTGCTGCTATCATTGCTTCTACAGTCGTTGCATTTCCGCTCATGTACCAATCAGCAAAAACAGGATTTTCTATCGCAAATGTACAAATTGAAGATGGCGCGCGCGATCTTGGTGCAAGTGAATATCAAGTTTTTCTACATGTTACACTCCCGCTTGCATTCCCCGCACTACTTAGCGGTATGATTTTAAGCTTTGTTCGCGCACTCGGTGAATTTGGTGCAACTTTAATGTTTGCAGGAAATATACCTGGCAAAACTCAGACGATTCCAACGGCGATTTATATGGCTATTGATGCGAGTAATATGCAACTAGCTTGGACACTTGTAATCATAACGATTAGTATGTCCCTTCTATTCTTACTATGCATTCAACTCATTAATAGAAGAATTACTACTTCTTAAAGCAACTTTCGACAAAAGTTGCTTTTTATTTCCCGAAAAATAAAATGATTTGATTAATAACTGAATTTTTACCCTTATTTAAATATACATTTTATTTGAATTCACTTTCTAAAATAGGCAATTTCCTGTTATTATATGAAAGTGTTTCAAAAAATGAAGAAATGAAAACGCATTTATATCGTAAATTCTTCATCCTGTTTTAGCGATCGGTAATCTTCTACTCTATTAGTGGGGCATTACCGATCGTTAGAACGATATGTAATTATATTGGTATAGAAAACCGAAGGGAGTCTTGTAATGGACATTTTATTAGCGCTTCTTCCTGCAATCGCATGGGGAAACATCTTATTAGTAAGCGTAAAAATGGGCGGTGGTGCATATAGCCAAACGGTAGGTATGACAATCGGTGCTCTATTCTTCGCAACAACTATGTATGTATTTACTCAACCAACTTTAACAATGACAGTCTTGATTGTTGGCTTTATTTCAGGTTTATTCTGGGCTTTAGGACAAGTAAACCAATTAAAAACAGTTGAAAAACTAGGTGTTTCAACTACTGTAACTATTTCTACTGGTATGCAACTTGTTGCAACTTCTATCTTTGGAGTTATCGCTTTTCGTGAGTGGACTACTACTACAACGATTGTTCTGGGAACGATTGCAATCCTATTAATCGTAGTTGGTGTAGTATTCACATCACTAGATGATAAAGAAAATGCACAGCCACCAGGACAATTGAAAAAGGGACTTCTTACTTTAATTGTTTCTACTTTCGGTTATCTTGTATATGTAATTATTATTCGTTGGTATAACATTGATGGTTGGTCTGCTATTTTACCACAGGCAGTTGGTATGTTCGTTGGTGCGGTTGTACTGACGTCTAAACATAAACCATTTAACAAATATGCAATTCGTAATGCTGTATCTGGTTTACTTTGGGGAACAGGAAACTTATTCTTACTTCTTTCATTACCACGTGTCGGAGTAGCGACAAGCTTCCCATTATCTCAAACTGGAATCGTTATCTCAACATTCGGTGCGATTGTCTTCTTAGGTGAAAAGAAAACAAAACGTCAATTGATCTTTATTGCTCTAGGTAGTGTTTTAATTATCGGCGGCGCTGTATTGCTTGGTATGACAAAAGCATAAATTTATACTATATTTAAACCCCCTGAAACGTATATGCTTCAGGGGGTTTTTTGATTACAATTATTTTCTAAATATAATTATTTACACGTTCTCGCTCTTTATGGTTTTTCTTCCATTCTAGCAAGCCATCGATACATAAAAATAGATTAATAATAGCTAATACTAACATGACGTATAAGCCCGTTGAAATATAAATCACAATGCTAACTATGTTATACAAAATCCATAAATGCCAATTTTCTAAGATTTTTCGACTCAGCATAAATTGAGCTACTAATCCTAATACAGCGTTTAAAGCATCTAAATATGGACTTGTCGATTCTAAATAACGGACTTGATAATATCCCCAACCAATCCAAGCAACTAAAATAAAAAGTATATAAATAATCCATCCTTTCAAATCTAAGCGAACTGTCGGTTTTACCTTCTCCTCCCCACTACGCGCAATCCAATAATACCAACCGTACACATTAAATATAAATTGGAAGGCTGCTAATACTGCCATTGCGTATAAGCCTTGTGTAGTGAAAATATACAGAAATACCGCAACTGTAATCATCCCAAATAAAAAGTTTGATACCTTTTCCCTTGCAAGTAACCAAACATTAATAATCCCCATAACCGATGCGAAAATTTCAATATAACTTGATCGGATATAGAATCCAACTAATATGCAAATAATACTAGAAATGAGTAAAAAAAGTGGACTTCTAACCATATTTATCTCTCCCCAGATATGTAATAAACTCCCTATCAACAGTATAAGAAATAACTCTTATACTTACTATAAATTTTCTCCTGTAAAACTCCCCACTCATCTATTCCACTTACGATAAGCCGTTTCTTTTTACAAAATTCTCTTAAAAATGGTATCGTTTTTTATAACATATTCTCATCAGAAAGGAATAAAGGATATGCCTAATAAACATCGAATTTTATTTATTGGTGCCGGTCGTATGGCAGAAGCTATATTTGCTGGACTACTTACAACAAGTAAAGAATACATCGAAGAAATTATTGTTTCCAACCGAAGTAACATAGAAAAACTAACGCAATTACAAACTCAATATGATCTATCGATTACAACAGATTGGAAACAGCATATTAAATCTGTAGATACAATCGTTTTAGCAATGCCGCCTGTCGCACATGAACAGCTATTAGCGGATCTATCCCCTCTTCTAACTAATCAATTTGTCGTGACAGTTGCTGCCGGAATCGGACCATCTTATCTAGAAGAAAGACTTCCCCAAGGGACACCTGTTGCTTGGATTATGCCAAATACAGCTGCTGGAATTGGAAAGTCTATCTCCTTATATACGACGGGACATTCTGTAGCTGAAACACATCAAGAAACGTTACAACTTCTTTTAAAAGGTATCGGTACCTCACAGTTTTGTACCGAAGAGGAAGTTCACCAACTTACCGCAGTTACTGGTAGTGCACCCGCTTTTCTCTATCACTTTGCTGAAGGGTTAATTGAAGCAACGAAAAGCTATGGTATTGATGAGGAAACAGCAAAACACCTTGTTATTCAAATGATTGCTGGCTCTGCCGCTATGCTCCAGCAAAATCAGGATCCAGCTATGCTCCGCGAACAAGTAACAACACCGGGAGGTTCAACGGCTGAAGGCTTAAAAGTTCTATATGAAAATAATTTTTCAGAAGTCATTCAACAAGCAGTTGAAGCGACCAATAAAAAAGCTAGGGGGAATTAATATGACTTTAACAAGTTTAAACGACTATACAACATTACATAACGGCGTGAAAATGCCTTGGTTCGGCTTGGGTGTTTTTAAAGTTGAAGATGGTACAGAAGTAATTGATTCTGTAAAAGCAGCTATAAAAAATGGATATCGTAGTATCGATACTGCTGCGATATATAAAAACGAAGAAGGCGTTGGACAGGCAATTCAAGAATCTGGTATTCCTCGTGAAGAGTTATTCATCACTTCAAAAGTGTGGAATAGTGATCAAGGTTACGAGTCAACACTACAAGCATTTGAAACTACATTAGAAAAATTAGGTCTAGAATATTTAGATCTATATTTAGTACATTGGCCTGTAAAAGGAAAATACACTGAATCATGGAAAGCTTTAGAGCAGCTTTATAAAGATGGTCGTGTTCGTGCTATCGGTGTGAGTAATTTCCATATTCACCATTTGCAAGACGTATTTGAAATTGCAGAAATTAAACCAATGGTTAACCAAGTGGAATACCACCCACGTTTAGCACAAGAAGAATTACATGCCTTCTGTAAAGAACATAACATCCAGCTTGAAGCTTGGTCACCATTAATGCAGGGGCAGCTACTTAATCACCCAACATTACAAGAAATCGCTACGAAATATAATAAATCGACTGCACAAGTTATTTTACGTTGGGATCTACAAAATGAAGTTGTAACAATCCCTAAGTCTATTAAAGAACACCGCATTATTGAAAATGCAAACATCTTTGACTTTGAATTAAGCTCGGATGATATGAAAGCAATTCAAGCTTTAAATGAAAATCATCGCGTTGGTCCAGATCCTGATAACTTTAACTTCTAGTAGGGAAACCACTGCCATATGCAGTGGTTTTTTTATTTTTAATAAAACTGAAAATTTAAACTATATTCCATTTGATTGACACTTCATTATCTAAGGTGTAAGATTTTGAATTATCAAAGAAACACAAAAATTAATAAAATTTATTTGTTTACTCATTGTATCAAGAGAGGTGGAGGGACTGGCCCTTTGAAACCTCGGCAGCAGGTTCATTTTGAATACTGTGCCACTTCCTGCAAGCTTTGTGCTTGAAAGATAGAATGAGGGACTTCGTTTATATACGGGCGCATAACTTGTACGTAAAAATCCCTCTTTCTCAATACGAAAAGAGGGATTTTTTATTTTTCATTTCCCTCATCATCATCCAAACTTAATTATTTAGGAGGAAAATCAAATGAAAAAGAAGTTTGTACCCGGTATTGCATCAGTTGTAGGAGTAAGTATTTTATTAACTGGTTGCGGTAGTTATAAAAACGAAGCGAGCGGAGCAAATGCAAAAGACGAGGCACCTAGTAAACAGGTTTTAAACTTATCTTCACCTACCGAAATACGAACAATGGATACGGCTCGTGCTACAGATACTGATTCTGGTCAAGTAATGAGAAACGTATTTGAAGGTTTGTATAATCTTGGCGAAGGTAACAAGCCTGTCCCTGGCGTTGCAAAATCTCATGAAATAAATGGCGATAAAACGAAATACACATTCCATTTACGAGATTCAAAATGGTCAAACGGCACTCCTGTTACAGCGAAAGATTTTGTCTTCGCTTGGCAAAGAGCTGTCGATCCAGCAACAGCCTCTGAATATGCATTTCTATTCTTTGATATTAAAAATGCAACAAAAATTAACAACAAAGAACTTCCTGCCGATCAACTTGGTATAAAAGCAGTTGATGACCATACGTTTGAAGTAGAATTAGAGCGCCCTGTTCCATATTTTATTAGCTTAACGGCGTTCCCAACATTTCTACCAATCAACGAGGAATTCTTTAAAGCACAAGGTGATAAGTACGCTTTAGAAGATAACAAAATCTTGTACAACGGAGCTTTTACACTAAGCGATTGGAAGCATGAACAAAGCTTTAAATTTAAGAAAAACCCTACCTATTGGGATAAAGATAATGTCAAACTCGAAGAAATCAATTTCAACGTTGTGAAAGAGAAATCAACAGAAGTAAATTTATTCGAATCCAAACAATTAGACCGTATAAAACTAACATCTGACTTCGTTGATAAATATAAAAAGGATGCTAACTTTAAAGAACGTCCGAACGTAGGCGTACAGTTTTTACGTATGAATCAGCAAAACAAAATACTTCAAAACGTTTCTGCACGCCAAGCAATCGATCAAACAATTGATCGAAAATCTTTTGTAAATACGTTATTAAATGATGGCTCTACACCAACCTTTAGTCTCGTGCCGAAAAACTTTGCAAAAGGGCCTGATGGAAAAGACTTCCGTACTGCAAACGGCGATTTAACAAAAGTTGATACAACATCTGCACAAGAATTATGGAAGAAAGCAAAAAAAGAACTTGGTTCTGAAAAGATAACATTAGAATTATTAACAAGTGATGGTGACCTTGAGAAGAAAACTGGTGAGTTCCTAAAAGGACAACTAGAAAAGAATTTAGATGGCTTAACGGTAAATATAAAACCGCAACCACGTAAACAACAAGTTTCACTCTTATTAAAAGGTGACTACGAGATTGGAATTGACGGTTGGAGCCCTGACTTTGCTGATCCAATTACATTCCTTGAACTATTTACGACGAATAACCCTTACAATTTAGATCATTACTCTAATAAAGAGTTTGATGACACAATTGAAAAAGTTAAAACTACTTTGGCTGGTGATGAAAAAGCTCGCTGGGAAGCGTTACTAGCATCAGAAAAAATCTTATTTAAGGACTCTGTTATTGCTCCTCTTTACCAAAAAGGAGAATCTTATCTAGAGCGTTCTTATGTGAAAGGCATTGTGCAAGTAGACTTTGCAGGTCAATTAAACTTCAAATGGGCAAAAATTGAAAAATAAAGTGAAACTTTAATCAGCCCTCACCAATCGGGCTTTTACGGGCAGTTGATCCCCCCTAACTTCTTTGCTTTCACTGAATTTTGAGGTGAGGATCTTACTGCCCGTTAATGCGGGATAAAATGCAACTTAGATCATCGTGTTCTCACCCACACCCATTGTTTTTTTAGCAAAATATATTAAAAGCAGATTCCCTAATATGAGGAAATCTGCTTTTTCAATATATTATTCCAAGAAATTAACACTCCACTTTTTATTATTTACATATAGTTCTTTCCAGTGTTAATATTCTAAATAATCAAAGAAACAAAATATTTTACCATCAAAATGTAATGTCTACTAAGTTGAAACATATAACGATAGATTATAGTTCAACATGTATATACATATAGAATACCTGATTACCTATATACACATATTTATAATAGGTTTTCTCTCCTTCTATAGCTACACTTCAAGACATGGACATTATGACGTTACGAACAACACATTTAGGGAGGAAAGAACAATGAAGAAAAAAGTTGTACCTGTTGTTGCATCTGTTTTAGGGGCAAGTCTACTACTAACTGCTTGCGGGGGAAATAAAGATAATGCAGGCGGAGCAAAAGCGAATGATAAAGCACCTGATAAACAAGCGATTAACTTATCATTTGCTTCAGAAATTCCAACAATGGATGTTGCAAAAGCAACGGATGGGGAATCCATGAACGTAATGCGAAATGTTTTTGAAGGTTTATATGCTATAGGAGAAGATAATAAACCGATTCCTGGTGTTGCTGAGTCGGTTGACGTAAGTCCCGATAAAACAAAATATACATTCCACCTGCGTGATTCAAAATGGTCAAACGGTACTCCTGTAACAGCAAAAGACTTTGTATTCGCTTGGCAACGTGCCGTAAACCCTGAAACAGCAGCTGAATATGCATTCTTATTCTTTGATATAAAAAATGCGAAACAAATAAATCAAAAAGAAGCAGCGATCGATCAATTAGGCGTTAAAGCTCTTGACGATAAAACTTTAGAAGTACAACTGGACCGCCCTGTTCCCTACTTCTTAAGCTTAACGACATTCTCAACATTCTTACCAATTAATGAAGACTATTTAAAATCTCAAGGCGATAAATACGGTTTAGAAACAAATCATTTAATTTACAATGGTGCTTTCACATTAGATAACTGGAAACATGAACAAAGCTTCCAATTGAAGAAGAACCCTAACTATTGGGATGCTAAAACTGTAAAACTAGAAGAAATCAACTTCAATGTCGTTAAAGATAAATCTACAGAAGTTAACTTATATGATTCAGGACAAATTGATCGCGTTGCTTTAACTGCGGAGTTTGTTGATAAGTATAAGAACGATACCAACTTCAAGGAACGTGCTGAAGTCGGTATCCAATTCTTACGACTAAATCAGAAAAATGCAGTATTAAAAAATCAACATGCACGCCTCGCTATTAACGAAGCAATGAATAAAAAAGCGTACGTAGAAACAATTTTAAATAACGGTGCAATTCCAGCCGAAGGAATGGTTCCTGCGAAGTTCGCAAAGAGCCCAGACGGCAACGACTTCCGTAAAGAGAATGGAAATCTAGTCAAAGATGATGTAAAAACGGCAAAAGAAAACTGGAAAAAAGCGAAACAAGAACTTGGTACTGACAAAGTAACAATTGAACTATTAACAAGTGATAATGCTTTAGCTAAAAAAACTGGCGAATATTTAAAGGGTGAACTAGAAAAAAATCTAGATGGATTAACAGTGAACTTAAAGCCTCAACCACGTAAGCAACAGTTAAAACTACTATTAAGTGGTGATTACGAAATCGGAATCGATGGCTGGGGTCCTGACTTCGCGGATCCTATTACATTCTTAGATCTATTCACAACAGATAGTGCTTATAACTTCGATAAATACTCTAACAAAGAGTACGACGAGCTTATTCGTAAAGTAAAAACTGATTTAGCTGGTGATGAAAAAGGTCGCTGGGAAGCAATGAAGCAAGCTGAAAAAATCTTATTACAAGATGGTGCTGTTGCTCCTTTATACCAACAAGGCCGTTCTTACCTACAACGCGGATTTATTAAAGGACTTGTAACAACTGACTTCGGTGGTGAATTTAACTACAAGTGGACAGAAGTTGCAAAATAATCAACGCTAGTAAAAAGGTATCCCATGAAGGATACCTTTTTTATTTTATATTTCTTTAACTACAGAACTTCTTCCCTTCACCATCTCTTTTATACCTATAGTAATTCCCGCTACCAATTGTGTAACTAGTATAATAAGTAATAATGAAATAATATTTTTCTCCAAACTAACTCCGCCGAATATTATTGTATAATAACCATTTACTGCGTATGTTGCGGGAAATAATTCACCGATCGTTTGATATGTTTTAGAAAGCATTGCATGTGGTACGATTACACCTGAACTTACAAGTTGTAACGATAGCGAGATAATATTAAAAATCATACCTGCATTTCCGAAAACAGTTATGAACATTTGTGTTAATGAAAGAAATGCGAAGAAGACTATTGCTTGAAACATCAATATACTCCATACTGTTTCATGCATTTCAATTTGAAATCCTTCCATCAAGCCAATTGTAATACATGCAAGTAAAATTGATACTGTACCGTTAATGATTTGTCTTGATACGAAATTACTCCAACCGTTCTTTACTTCCTTTGCAACTTTTGAAAGTTCCATACTCATGATCATTGCTCCTACAAATGAAGCTAATACCATCATTAGTGGTACCATATTAGCCGAAAATCCTTTTGCATCATTTACTTTGTGAACTGTAAAGCCAATTGAATCTTCGGTTAAACCTTTTATCATTCCTAAATTCTTAGGTCCTACAGCTTGTAATTTTCCAACAATCGCTTGTTTCTTATAACCTGCTATCTCTTTATTTACGTTGTCTCGAATTTGTTTTGCAGCCCCTTCCATCATTTGCTTTGCCATCATGGCATTCGCTTGATTAATGTGGAAGTTTAAATTTGCTTTTCCTGTTTCATTTATATCTTTTGAAAAAGAAGTAGGAATTTCAATAATCATATCGTACAAATGGTCATTCATTTCTTTATTTGCTTTTTCCACAGACTGTTCCGCTTTCACCTTAAATGGTAAATTTCTCTGCAATCCTTCTGCTATTTTATTGCCTATATTTCCATCCTCATTCACAATAGCGATACGCATTTGATCTGCTCTTTCATTCACTCCATCATACGCCGTTAACCAAACACAAAAGAAAATCAGTTGGAACGATAGCGCTACTACCATCCCTACATACGTACCTGGTCGTTTTAAAAACTGTTTTAATGTATCCATATTCCCGCTCCCCTACATAGCAAGCAAGTACTTACTTGCATTTTATTTTAAATAAATACTAGGGTCTTAAAGCCCTAGCATATAAAACTATATTATTCTCAATAAATTTCTCATCATCAATTTCCATAATTCGGTTTTCAAAGCGCAATTTAGATAGAAAGTAACCAAAATTAATCCATATAAAATTCATTACTTGCGCTTCAATATTTGTATGAATAATCTTGCCCTGTTCCTGCATCTTGGCAAAATAAATTATTAATTCCTCTTTTAATCCTTTTGGAATTTTAGAGATTTCCTCATCTAATTCCGGAAATTCTCTCGCCTCACGTATACCAATAGAAATAATATCTTTTATGCTATTTAAAAATTTATGATAATGCCTTGCTAAGTTCTTTAAATCAGTTTCTAATTCCCACACAATTTCTGTTTGCAAAAATTGTTTTAAATGCGGTATATATGAAAATTCAGCAACCGCCGCTTCAATAACACCCTTCTTACTTTTAAAATTGCGGAATATCGTTACCTCATTAACACCTGCACGCATTGCAATTTCTTTCGTTGTCGCTGCGGTATACCCTTTTTCTTTCACTAATTCAATTGCCGCTTGAATGATTTTTTCTGCAGTCTTTGAGCGCGCCATAAAACCCTCTCTCTCTAATGCAAGTGATCACTTACATTTAGATTATATAACTTTTTTAATAATTGTCAATAATCTTCTTGTACTTCTTTTGCATTGAAGTAAAGCTCATAATAAATATAAACATTAGATATGTTTTCCATTTCAAAGAAAGTATATGCCCTGACCAAAGGTAACTAATTAAATAGTTGATTCCCCTAATACATGAAGATACTACTAGACTTATACTCATTAGTTTTACATATTTGAGCATACTTTTCCTCCTTACTTTTTTATTTTTCTACTTCTTCAAATTGCGCATTAACCCTTGAAACTATAAGTAAATAATTTATTTTCAACACATACATAATTACATGATTTTGGGAAAAACTTGTATAGAACAAATTTACATAAGGAGGAATTTATAATGAGAATTTTACTATCAATTTTATTAGCTCTTATGCTAGTACCTGCATTAACAGGATGTAAAGCTCCTGCAAAAGAAGATACAACCTCTAATAAAAAGACTACAGAAGAGGCAAAAAAAGAAGCTCCTGCTGATTTAAAGCTAAACTTCAATGAATTCGATTTAAAAGCGGACTATCAGGATACAAAGAAAGACTACGAAGCTGATTATAAAAATGTAGCAGCCGATAAAAAAATGGAAGCAAAAGTTGAAGACCATAAAGCAGATGTAAAATTAACAGGCGACGAGGCTATTACAAAATTAAGCCCACTTCTACAAGAATTAAAATTTGATAAAGATACTCCTGACCAAGAAGTAATTGATCAAGTAGTAAACGTGTTCAAACTTGATAAAGACTACCAAAAATTCGCTTTAGAAGTTGTATTCTCTGATGGAACGAAAAAAGAATATAAAAGAGAAATAAAATAAAGAAGTAGGCGATTGCCTACTTCTTTATTTTATTTTTTAGCATATCGTAAGCTCGGTTGAGATCCTACGTAGTATTCTAATCCAGATACAGATGATTTTTGTAAATAAGAATCTGTTGGGAATACAAGTGGGATTAAAGGGTATTCTGTAAACATAATATCTTCTGCTTGATGTAATAAGTCAAAGCGTTTATTTTCGTCTTGTTCTAATTTTGCTTGATTAATTAAATTATCGAAGTCTTTATTAAACCATTTTGCATAGTTATTTGGTCCATCCCCTGCATAAATTTCTAATTGAGCAGCTGGATCTAATGTAGATCCTCCCCAGCCCATATATGCGATTTGGAAGTCACTTTGTTTATACATATCAATATAACTTTTCCACTCTTTACCTTCTATTTTTACATCTACACCAAGATTTTTCTTAAACATTTCTTGAAGTGTTTCAGCTATTTTCTTCTTATCTGAATATTTCACTGTCACTTCTGGAAGAGTAGTCCATCCTTCTTCTTTCATTCCTTCTTCTAATAACGTCTTAGCCACCGCAGGATCATATTTAAAATAGTCACCTTTCTCTTTACGGAAGTCGCGACCACTTTCTGTTTTTGCTCCTTCTGGTACAAATCCATATGCTTCTTTTGCATTATTCTTTAATACTTTCTCTACGATAAACTTACGATCTACAGCCAATGCAAAAGCTTTACGAATTTTCGCATTTGTAAATGGTGGCTTTTCTGAATTAAATGAGTAAATATGAGTTGAGTAGTCTTGCATTTTTTTAAACTCTTTATTGTTTTGTTCCTTTTCAATTAAATCTGTTGGTATGTGAGATAGTAAATCTAGTTCTCCAGATTTGTATAATTGATACGCTGTTTTACCTTCAGGAATAATACGGAATTCAATTTCTTTTGATGCTACTTTTTTATCATGAAACTCTTTATTTTTTTCTAGAATAATCGCTTGATTATGCTTCCATTCTTTCAATGTGAAAGGACCATTTGTAATTAATTCTTTTGGATCTACTTTTAGTTTACCTTTTTCATCAATAGATTTTTTATTAAGTGGAATATATAACGACTGAGATAATGTTCGTTTAATAGATGTTACTGGATGTTCAAATTGTAGCTTTAGAGTTACATCATCTACCGCTTGAATTCCTACTGCATCTTCTGCACCTTTCCCTGTATTAAATGCTTCTCCACCTTTAATGAAATATAGTTCTGTTGCATTCATAGAACCCGTTTTAGGATTTAATATTCTCTTCCAAGCGAATTCAAAATCTTTTGCTGTTAACGGGGAACCATCAGACCATTTCAATCCTTTTTTCAAATAGAATGTGTACTCTTTTCCATCTGCCCCAGCTTCCTCTTTCTCTACTAAATCCTTTTCAAATTTCCCATCAGTTGTCTGTCTATACAAAGTTGCAAATAAGTGCTCAATTACATAATTAGAGTTATTATCCGTTGAAATTGCTGAATCTAGCGTATAAGGATCACTACCAAGATTCGTCACAAAACGGTCTCCTTTACTAGCACTTGCTTTTGAAGTATCTTTCTTGCCACAAGCGACAGAAGTAATTGCTAATACGGTCATAATGACAAATAATAAAAACTTCTTCATCTTACATTCCCCTTTAACCTAAAATTTTTGGTGTTGATGCTAATAATGTTTTTGTATAAGAATGTTGTGGATTACGGAATACTTCGTCCGTATATCCAAATTCAACAAGTTCTCCTTTGTATAAGACAGCCACTTTTTCACATAAATAGTGAACCATCGGTAAATCATGTGCGATAAATAAATATGTATAGCCTTGTTCCTTTTGAATCTTTTGCAGCAAATGTACAATTTGGATTTGCAGTGAAACATCTAATGCTGAAATTGGTTCATCAAGGATTAATACTTCTGGCTCACATAATAGCGCTCTTGCAATGGCAATACGTTGACGTTGTCCTCCGCTAAATTCGTGTGGGTATCGATCAATATATCGCCTATCTAATCCAACACGTTCTAGCGCATCACCTGCCACCTTATCTTTCAATCCTTTATCTCCTAAACCGAATGAGATATATCCTTCTGTTACGCTATCTCGTACTTTCCAGCGCGGATTTAATGCAGCCGTTGAATCTTGAAAAATGAACTGTACTTTCTGTAAAAAATCTCGCTTATGAGCTGACTTCAGCTTGTGAACAACTTGGCCGTTATAATCAATTTCACCAGACGTTGGGCCCTCGATCCCAGCTATGAGCTTACCAAGTGTTGTCTTTCCTGAACCACTTTCTCCAATAATGCCCAGAGTTGTTCCTTTTGGAATAGAAAGTGATATATCTTTTAACGCTGCGATTTCTTTCTTTTTACTTCCATACGTTTTCGTTACTTGCTTTACAATAATTAAATCTGTCGTCATGAGGCATTCACCTTCTCTTTTGATTTCGCTTGGTCATGCTCTAGAACATGTTGCCAACAATGTGAACTGTGTTCCTCAGAATATGATGTTCTATCAGGGAAACGATGAATACATTCTTTTATTGCTACTGGGCATCTATTTACAAATGGGCATCCAAAGCTATTTAACGTTTCAATTGATGGCGTTGTTCCCTCAATGGACCTAAGTACCTTTTCAGAATCATCCATATTCGGAATAGCTTGCAATAAACTTTTCGTATATGGGTGCTTAGGTGAACCTATTACTTCTTGTATCGTTCCTTTTTCAACAACACGTCCCCCGTACATCACAACTACTCGATCCGCTACTTCACGTACAAGTGCCAAATCATGTGTAATTAATAAAATACTCGTATTTTGTTTTTCCTTTCTTTCTTTTAACAACTCCATAATTTGCTTTTGAATCGTTACATCTAATGCTGTTGTAGGTTCATCTGCAATAACGAGCTTCGGGTGACAAGCAAATGCAATTGCTAAACAAATACGCTGCCTCATACCTCCGCTTAACTGATACGGGTATTGTTCAAAACGTTTCTCTGCCTCATGTATCCCTAAATCATTTAGTAAGTTAATTGCAATTTCTTTTGCTTCTTTTTTCGATTTCTTTTCATGCTGCACAATTACTTCTGTAATTTGTCTTCCAACCTTCATCGTCGGATTTAAAGATGAAAGCGGGTCTTGAAAGATAAAGGAAATATCTTTCCCGCGAATGTGATTCCATTCTGATTCTTGTAAATCTGTTAATTCCTTTGATTGGAAAGATACATTTCCATCATCAATATGAATCGATTCTTGATTTAAGCCGATAATTGATTGCGCTGTAACACTTTTCCCTGAACCACTTTCTCCAACAAGTGCAACTATTTCACCTTCGTTAATAGAAAAGGAAACATGCTTCACAATTGCTTGCTTACTATTCTCTTTTTCAACGGCCAACGTTACGTTTTCTAAAGATAAGATTTGTGCCATGTTTTTTCTCCTTTCGATTACGTTTTGCGATTTTCGGATCAATCGCATCTTGCAAACCGTCACCAATTGCATTAAATGCGAACATGATGAGCGCAATCATCAGCGATGGGAAGAAAAGTTGCCACCATTCCCCGCTTAATAATGTCCCGAGCGCATCATTTGTCATCGTCCCCCAGCTCGCTGCTGGTGATTGTACCCCTAGTCCGATAAAGCTTAAAAATGATTCTGAGAAAATAGCTGCTGGAATTGTAAATGATAAATTTACGATAATAATACCTGTTAAATTCGGAATGATATGTCCGTATATAATCTTCATATGCGATGTACCTAATCGTTCTGCCGCAATAACAAATTCTCTTTGCTTTAAAGATAAGACTTGCGCCCTAACGAGACGTGCCATACCAATCCAACCTGTTAATGCAAGAGCAATAATGATTGTAAAAAGTCCTGGTTTCATAATGATTAGTAGTAAAATAACAATTAATAAATATGGAATACCGTATAGTACTTCAATCCCTCGTACAATCCACTCATCAATTAACGTTCCAAGGCGATTACGCCCTCTCACATATCCACTAAAGCCCCCAATTAGTACACCAAGTCCTATATCAAGAACGGCCGCTACTAATCCAACTACTAATGAAATTTTCCCTCCAGCCCAAGTACGTGCCCAAATATCCCGACCTAAATCATCTGTTCCAAACCAATGCTCACTACTAGGAGGTAAATTTGTCGCCTCTTTTACTTGTTCACTCGCAGTAAAAGGAGTTAAACTTTCACCGATAAGAGAGAAAATAATAATGAGTAATAATGTCACCGTTCCTAGAACTGCGATTGGATTTGATACAAACTTACGAAACACTTCTTTTTTTCGGCTAATCGTTTGCTGCTCTTTATTTATTGTTAATTCTTTTTTCTCTTCATTCGTTAATAGCTGTTTATTGATTTCATAAGCTCCCATTTAAATATCCTCCCTCCTTATGTAATAGAACGAATACGCGGATCAACAATACGGTGAATAATATCTGTAATAAAAATACAAGAAATTAATAATGAACTATAGAAGATTGTTGTTCCCATAATGACTGGATAATCCCGGTTAAAAATACTATCTACAAAATATTTTCCGAGACCAGGAATTGCAAAAATCTTTTCAATAATGAACGTCCCTGTTAAAAGCCCAGCCATTAACGGCCCAACAAACGTTAGTACTGGAACAATCGCATTTCGAAGGGCATGCCTTATAATAATCTTCTTAATTGGTATACCTTTCGCTCTTGCTAATTTAATATAATCACTCTGCAAAACTTCAATCATATTAGAGCGAACAAATCTTGTAATAACCGCGATTGGCCCTAATGCTAATGCAAAGGATGGCAATACCGTATGTTCGAATGTGCCCCAAGATGCAACCGGTAAGAGTTCAAATTGAATAGCAAATACTTGTATAAACAATGGTGCTAAAATAAAACTTGGAATAGAAATACCGAGAATCGCAAGTAAGCTCACACTATAATCAATTACTTTCCCATGATATAGAGCTGCAAATGTACCTGCTGCAATTCCGACTAATAATGAAATAACAAGTGCTTGTAAACCAATAATCGCTGATGGACCAAATCCTGTCGTTATAATTTCTGATACGCCTTGCCCCGTCGATTGAACGGATTCACCAAAATCAAAATGAACTACACCGTCTAAATAAGCAACATATTGATTCCATAATGGTTCATCAAGGTGATACTTCGCTCTCATATTCTGCACAACTTCCGCCGGAAAGATCTTTGCATCCGATGAAAATGGGTCCCCCGGAATAATGTGCATAATCAAAAATGTTACTGTTGTAATAATCCATAGTGTAAATACCATAACTGATAGTTTTTTAATAACATACACTTCGATAACCACCTAAACAAATGGATTTACTCTGTTTTATTGACATATTTGTTGCCATTACTCCTTCTCTACTTCTTAAAACACAAAAAGCCTTGATCTTAAAAAATAAGATCAAGGCTTAATAAACGAAGGCCCATCACTTATCTTTCAAGACTTGCTTGCTGGAATTAGCACGGTGTTCCTGTTACAGAACCCGCTGCTGAGGTGTCATAGGGCCAGTCCCTCTACCTCTCTGGATAAGTAAATTGCTATATTATTATTTGGTTCAAATTGTATATTTTGAATTATAATTCTGAAAAAATGAAAAGTCAATCAAATTGGATATATTTAGAAAAATCAGTTTTCTATTATATTAGTTATTGAAATTACAATCTTTCGCTTATAATAAAAAGAAATTGTATTAAAGGAGTTATAAGATGGATCCACTACTTCTGGCTACTATAGGATTGCCATTAACAATCGTCATACTCGTCATCATCGGCTTCTATAAACTCTTCATTAAAAAGAAAAGCATCACTTCTTTTTACACTCCATTCGATAATATTACTGGCCAAACAATTTCAGAATTTCACGAAGAACAGAAGGTATTAGTATCCGAGGATGAAGACGGAGATGGTAAAAAGAAAAAATAACCTTGCGCATGCGCAAGGTTATTTTTTCGCCTCTGTTTGAAAGCGTTTATAGTATGTCGATGCTGTTGAAAAATTAACTTCTATATCACGAATCAACGATGAGTCTTCTTCTGCTGCTAACTTCTGCAATTTTTTCATTGCTTGTTCTGATTCATTTAAGAAACCAACATATAGTTCATGTTCGTCCTCTTTCGACTTCGGCACACGAATTTCTTTACGCATATGATCAATATCTTCTAACATGCCCGTCGTTACCTTCTGCACCTCTTCTTTATATTTAGCATTAGTTATTTCCTTACCGCCCTTTTCTTTTGCCACTTCAAATAACTGTAACGTTTTATTAATTTCTTTGTTCATCTTCACATCATATTTTTCATGTAACTCGTTATATACTTTCATATCTTCTGTTTGCTCAGTAGATTGCTCTACCTTTTCTTTTGGTTCTTTCGTGTCTTTATTTCCATTACATCCCGCTAGAAGGAGCATACCCCCAAGCATAGCAATACCCAAAACCTTCTTCATCTCTTCTTCTCCTTTTATCTACAGCTATTACTCATTATAGTTTCTTTTATCTCCACTTGTTATTATACCGAGAACGCCCTACTTTTTACACTTAAGACGATACCTTAATATACATGCCTACATTTTTGTCACAGTATCGTCACTTTATACAAATAACTTTTGCATCACCTTACGAAACTGTATGAGTTATTTCAAAGAAATGAAAAAAGAGCTGATTCAAAACATGTTTGAATCAGCTCTTTTTATGAATTAAGCCTCTAAATTTTGTCTTTGTTGCAGTTCAAACTGCTTCTCACTTCTTCTGGCCATAAATAGATAACATAACACAGCACCAATTTCACAAAGCGCTATCACAACCCCCATCGGTAATGCGGTATTGCTTCCGCCAATACCTACTAATGGTGCAACAAGTGCTCCTGAAATGAACTGTAATAAACCTAGTAAAGCTGATGCTGTTCCTGCTGCTTGTTTTTGATTTCTCATCGCTAACGAGAAGCCGGTTGTTGATACAACCCCAACACTTGATACAACAAGAAATAGTGAGCATAAAACACCGATTAGCCCTATTCCAAGTGCGATTGTAAGTAGTAATGATAGACCGCCAACAGCCGCAATAATAATACCAGCAACAAATAAAGTTTTCTCATTAACTTTCCCCGCTAAGCGGCCAGTAACTTGGCTAGCAATAATAATACCAATACCGTTAATTGCAAAGAACAAACTAAACTGTTGTGGTGATGCCCCGTATATATTTTGCAACACGAACGGTGAACCAGAAATATAAGCAAACATTGCAGCTGTTACTAACCCTTGCGACAATGCATATCCCATAAATAAACGATCTTTCAAAAGCTTTCCGTATGTTGCCAGCGTTCCTGATAATCCACCTGTCTCTCTTTCTTCAGGAGGTAATGTTTCACGTAATACGAAAGTAGCTGATATTAGCATGAATACACTAATTGCTCCAAGCACGATAAAGACGCCGCGCCATGATGTGAACTGTAATAATTGTCCTCCAATAATCGGTGCCAAAATAGGTGCTGCCCCGTTTACTAACATAAGTAATGAGAAAAACTTCGTCATTTCAGAACCTGAATACATATCGCGTACCATTGCACGTGATATAACAATACCAGCAGATCCTGAAGCACCTTGTAAGAAACGTAAAAGCACTAAACTCCAAATAGATGGTGCAACAGCACAAAGTAAAGAAGAAGCAACATAAATAATAAGAGCGATAATAAGAGGTTTGCGTCTTCCGTAAATGTCACTGATTGAACCAATAAATAACTGCCCTACTGAAAGCCCAAGCAGACAAGCAGTTAATGTAAGCTGCGCGAGGGATGCACCCGTTTGTAAATCATCCGTTAACTTTGGTAAAGAAGGCAAATACATATCAATAGATAATGGCCCAATTGCCGTAAGTGTCCCTAATACAAGAATCATCCATAACCTGTTTGTCTTTACAGGTTTATATACTTCGTGATTAACTCCATTCACTTTTTCCATTCACCCTTTCATATAAATACTCAATCGTAACAATTATAGTTACAACATAAATATACGTCAAGTATACCGTATTTTCCTGTTTAATAATGTAAAAAAAGCGATAGAATCTCTATCGCTTTACTTTTTCAAATTACTATTTGTAAATTTAGATACAGATGCCATCATTTCCCCTGTGTCTAAATATGTGATTTGAATTGGATCTCCTACTTCTGTAAACATTGCATATGGGAATTTCTTCGCCGGTACCATGAATACTTTTTGCTCGTTTTCTAATAGTACGTACACAATCGTATTTTCACCTGATTTTTCTTTATACACACGTTGTACAGTACCTTCTTTTTGCGCTTCTTTCCCATTTGAAGTCGGTCTAAATGAATCACCACTTCCGCTCAGCGCATTTTTATAATTCTCAAGTGCTTCTTTTTGCGTTGAACCTGTTGCAAACACTTTTGCATTAGAAGCATATATGACAGTATGAGCACGTACTAATCCGCCGTCATCAATAACCGGTACAATCCAAGAAGGTTTACCATATACGTTATAAATAACCGGCATTGTTCCATGCCATTTCTCTCTCTTAAAGGAATTATCCACTACTTCTGTAGCAGCCGAACCGTCCATAATTCCCTTCACTTCTTTTCCGTTATAGTAATACAACTTTCCTGTACGTGCATCAACTAATGAGTAACCGAGAGCAGAATCTACTCCTTCTTTCGGAGAGGTAAAGTCTGTAAAGTAATACAATTTACCATCCTTCCCAAAGATTGGCGTAACGCCTTCCTTCGTCCCCCACTCAGTCGGCATCTTCATGTCAGTTTGTGAGAATTTCGTATTCCAAAATCCGTGAATATATTTTCCGAAGTACGTATTTAACGTAGATGCTGTTTCATGATTTAATACACCATCAATGAATTTAGGTGCATTCCCTTTATCATATCGTTTCACATCACCTGTTTGTGCATCAACAACGACAACGCCTTCTACTTCAAACCCTGATCTTCCTGAAATAAACTCACCGTATGTCATTGTATAATACGGTTTTCCTTTATCATCAACTTCAAATTTGGGTTTCCCTTTAAAAACTAAATCTGGCTCTGCTTTTCGAACGACACGTTCTAATTTATTACCGAAAAACATACTTGGTACATACTTCATTTTATATCCAAGATGTAATTTCGCTTCCGCATCAGGATTTGTACCTGACATTGTTACGTAACCTGGAATTGTTTCCGCTTTACGTGCTTTAAAAAATCCCGAAACTTCTATCGGTGCTACATACAATGCTTCACCATTTACCATTTGTGGCGTTAATTCCCCTAGCTCAAAATAAGCTACTTTCGGAATATCACCAAATACCTTTTTCATTTTATTCTCCGCTGTTTTAGGCGGAACTGTAAACGGTTGGTCATTTTCAGTAAATGGCTCTGAAATATCTTTCTCTACTTTCACGACCGAATCATATTTCTTTTGCGAGATTACTATATCGTGCAAATAACCAAAATAGCCGTAACTTGCGAGTAAAACGAACATTAGAAGTCCTTTTAGCGTACCTTCTAATTTCCCTACCTGCTCTTGTGAGAATAAAACAAGCCCAATTAAAATCGCTACTGCAACAGAATAATGAGTAAGAATAGAATCTGCTCGATCATCAATTAGCCAAAAATATTCATAGATTGCAATACCTATCCAAAATAAAACAGGAATAACTAAAATAGATGATTTCTTACCCTTTACAACTTTCTCATTTCCTCCTTTATCCACCGCGCGAATTTTATTACCGCTTCTAGTCCATGGAATCAAAAACAAAGTGAGAATAGCTAAAACTATAAATTTCATCAAAGGCAATGTCCCCTTTTCTTTTGTCTTCTCCATAAGTATAACAAATAAAGGGTAATCAGGTAAAAATGGGTATGATTATATTTTTTTGCTACTTAATACAATTCCACTCACTGCATATAAAATAGATGCAATATAAAAAATGGTGCCAATCGTAAAGAAATCTACTAAATATCCCGTTGCAATAACTGCTACTGCTCCTCCAACCGATGTCCACACATGATATTTTCCAATCTCATAACCAGCTTTTTTCTGTTCTACCTTTCGTGCTAACGACGTCTTCTCCGTATTGCGCTGCACAGCACCTAAAATACCCATTAAAATTTGGAGAATGTATACATGCCAAACTTCTGTTGCAATAGGAAAACAAAGCATTAATATAGCCATAGACCAAGCGTATACAATTAATAGCTTTCTATCTCCCATTCTGTCAGAAATTCTCCCAACTAACGGATATACTAGAGCTGAAGTTAAGGCAAATAAGCCGTACGCCCAGCCAAATTGCGAGAAACTATTTCCTACATTTCGAAGCAATAGTATATAAAAAGGAAATACCATACTACCCGCCATCATAATAATGCTTTGTGAGGCTACAAATCTTCTATATGTCATTTGCTATACTCCTTATAAAATAAATTCACAAACCTTTCCTCTGGATCTACTTCCTTCTTCTTCCGAAGGAATTCTTCTATGCGAGGATACGCTTTCTTTAGTTGCCCCTTTTCCGGATAAGAATAATACGGTAAATAATAACTTCCATTATGCTTTAAAGTAACATCAATCATCTTCTGAATGACCACTTTTGTTTTCTTTATTTCATCCTCAGAACGCCCTTGATTAATTAGAAGCACAAGCGCAAACATATCATCTTTCGCATAAGATAGCACCGCATTCTCATTCTTTTCTACATAGCGGATTGTAATGTTAAGAAGGTTTAATTCCTCTTCATTTAAAACAATTCGCAAATCATCTATATACTCTGCAAAACCATCTATCGGTACAAAGTACTCTTGTAAAACTTCGGTCAAGTTTGGATTATCGTATTCCATAAAAGCACTATCTGATCTCATTACGTTATTTCGAGTTTCGTACTTACCATCTGTACGTTCAAAATAACTTCTTTGTATATCCCAAAATGCGCCCTTTCCCCAGTCACTATAACGCGATAACCCAAGTAAGAATTTCGGCGCAGCTATAATATTTTCTTCTTTTAATTTGCTGTACTCTTTCAACTTCTGTTGATCTTCTGCCAGTACATAATCTGTCACATACATTTCTTTTAAAAATGAATTTGGGGCAACAGAAATACGTGCTAAATGCATACGTATATTCTCGTCCCTTCGCACTTTATTCTTAAAGTATGAAGAGTATTCTTTATAATCTAGTACCTTCGTATGCGTTTCATACAATTCATCGTTTGTTAACTGTAGCGTCACATCTAAAATCACACCAAACAATCCGTATCCCCCAATTACATACGGAAACAAGTCAGCATTTTCTTCTCTACTTACATTACGTACTGTACCATCTGCCATTAACAATCTGAACGACTCTACTGTATCAATCAATGCTTCATGACGAATATCACGCCCATGTACATTTACACTTAATGAACCACCAACAGTAAAAATATTTTGAGATTGCATCACTTGAACTGCAAGACCATATGGATTGATTTTCTTTTGAATGTCATTCCATGTGACACCGCTTTGCACCCTAATCCTCTTCTTCTCCGGATCGAATTCTAATATTTCATTATACCCTTTCATATCAAGCATCGTACCGTTCGGATAATACGTCTGTCCGCCTTGGCTATGTTGCATACCTGCAATAGAAATCTTCTCTCCAGAAACAGTTGCATCTTGTACTAACTTTTTTAATGAACTTTCATCCTCAGCATTTTCAACACGTTTAATTTTCGTTGGAAGCAACTTCCCTACATCACTCATAATAGGATGATCCAGTTGCTCTTTGTATGTATATATAGAAGTCGCGAGCAACACTGTATACGCTACAATAACAACTACTATCTTTCTTTTTTCCAAATGGCACTCTCCTCTTCTAACGTTCTTCCTCTTCATATTGTACCTACTTTCCTACGAAGAAGGTATTAACAAAAAAGAGAGAGACCCTTTATTTTAGGTCCCTCCCTCATCCAGACTGTTACTTTGCTGCTGGCAGCTGTATTGGCTCAAACTTTTCGTAAGATGTATATTTTGCATTCGTAATAATGTGTGCCTTATCCTTACCATTACTACTCATAATCATATCTATCTTCGCTGATTCATATTTAAAATCTTTTGTAATGATATATTCTGCATCCACTTCTTCTATCTTTGCGTTTTGTGCTTGTAGCATTTTCTTCTGCGTTTCATCCATGCTAGCTAACATACTCTCTGTTTCTTGCCCTTTTAATATGAACTTCAGTTTATATTTGTCTCCGCTTTTCTCCATCTTCATTTTATCTAAAACTACTGCTGGTACTTCTAAATTATCTACAATATCTTGAGTTGCTTTCATTCCGCTAGCATTTAATTGCTCCTCCGGTACAGATATAACTTCTCCTGTATTAGGATTTTTCACCTGACCAGCAACTTTACCATCCACAGCATACACTACAACATCTGTACCAGAAACATTCATTTCAGAACGAGAATTCTTTTTCTTTGGCTCTAATTGCATTTTAGCCTTTAGTATATTCATCTCTGTTCCTTCAGCTTTTATCTCTACATCATATGTCATCGTTACATGTTCTTCATTTTTAAAAGCTTCATTCGCTTTCTTGAAAACATCCTTCGCTGCTAATTCCTTCTCTTTTTGCATCGATTCTTTTTTCGGTTCATCCGTCTTTGTTGTTTTTTCATTACTACACCCTGCACCTAAAATAACTGCAAGGATCATACTAGAAGTTAAAATAAGTTTTTTCATAATTCCTCCTCCTTTCCAAAAGGATATCATCTATTTTCCTTTGAAATCTATATACTTTTTAATATTTCTATTTCACTTTATTTCTCGAATAACAACATGTTTAAAGAAATACTTAAATATGATGTAAATAAAAACAACTAAATTCAGGAGGTCATTATGAAAGCAATTATTTGCACAAAATACGGGCCACCTAACGTTCTCAAGCTTCAAGACGTAAAGAAACCCACTCCTAAAAAGAATGAAGTGTTAGTTAAGATTCACGCAACAAGTGTAACAACTGGAGATTGTAGAATGCGAAGCTTTACTAGTCCCCTTTTATTTTGGATTCCTATGCGAATTGTATTAGGTTTTAGGAAACCGAGAAAGCCTATACTCGGTGTAGAGTTATCTGGTGAAATTGAGGAAGTAGGAACAGATGTAACTCAATTCAAAAAGGGGGATCACATCTTTGCATTAACAGGACTTAACGTTGGTGGTTATGCTGAATACACATGTGTACATGAAAGCGGATTGATAGCATTAAAACCTACCAATGTGACGTATGATGAAGCTGCAGTTATTCCTTTCGGCGGAACTTCAGCATTACATTTTTTGAGAAAAGGACACATAAAAAAAGGACAGCAAGTACTTATATATGGCGCTTCCGGATCAGTAGGTACTGCCGCTGTACAACTTGCTAAATATTTCGGCGCGACTGTTACAGCTGTTTGTAGTAATTCAAATTTTGAGCTAGTGCAATCTTTAGGGGCTGATAACGTAATTGATTATATGAAAGAAGATTTTGCTGAACGAGGCGAACGCTACGATATTATATTTGATGCAGTTGGAAAGTATAAAAAATCCCTTTGTGAAAGAGCGTTAACGCCTAATGGAAAATACGTATCTGTTAATGGAACAATGGCAAAGGTCAGTAAAGACGATATGAACCTATTAAAACAACTAGCTGAAACAGAAAAGCTAAAACCTGTTATTGATAGAACTTACCGATTGGAAGAAGTTTCAGAAGCTCATACGTATGTAGAGATGGGACATAAGAAAGGCAATGTTTCGATTACCTTAAAATAAAATATATTCAGAAAATAACATTGACAATTCCTTTTGTAAGATTTACTATTAGTACCATATTTAAAAACTACATACACATACTCTTATCAAGAGTGGCGGAGGGACTGGCCCGATGATGCCCGGCAACCGAGCTTATAACGTATAAGCTAAGGTGCTAATTCCTGCAGAACGATTTTCGTTTTGGAAGATAAGAGAGGAACCTATTTCGTCTATTCGGCACCTCTCTTATTTTTGAGAGGTGCTTTTTATTTTGGAACGTATATTAAGGGGGAATTATAGATGAAAAAGATATTATTAAGTATTGTAAGTGGAGCTGTATTATTGTTAGGCGCATGTGGTGCTAATTCGGATAAAGAGGTAAAAGCATTAGATGAGAAAAAGATTACAGTTGGTGTAACAGGCGGACCGCATGAACAAATTTTTGAAAAGGTGAAAGAAGTTGCAGCAAAAGATGGCCTCCAAATCGATATAAAGGTATTTAATGATTATGTAGCACCAAACGTATCTTTAGATGAAAAAAGCCTCGATGTAAATAGCTACCAAACAAAATCTTATTTAGACGTATTTAAAGCTGAACGTAATATGAAATTAACTGAAGTATTTTCCACAGTAACATTCCCTATGGGTATATACTCTAAAAACTTAAAAGATGTAAAAGAATTAAAAGAGGGCGACGCAATTGCTGTCCCAAATGACCCAACAAATGAGTTGCGTGCTTTAAAGCTATTTGAAAAAGCAGGTGTTTTAAAAGTTGATCCAAAAGCTACAGAAAAAGCGACTGCAAAAGATGTAATTGAAAATCCGAAAAATTTAAAGATTGTTGAATTAGAGGCATCTCAATTACCAACGCAGCTAAGTGAAGTGAAGGCAGCTGCGATTAATACAAACTTTGCATTAGGTGCAAAATTAAGTCCAGCAAAAGATTCTATTTTCCGCGAGGGAAAAGATTCACCATATGTGAACTGGGTCGTTGTTCGTACTGAAAATAAAGATGATGCTGTTGTAAATAAATTAAAGAAAGCTTATCAATCTAAAGAAGTAAAAGATTTCATTGAGAAAAAATTCGATGGTTCTGTTTTACCGTCTTGGTAGGAGCTGACTATAATGATTGAATTAAAAAACATCTCCAAAGTATTTTCAACAAAAAAAGGGAATGTTGAGGCCCTTAAACCAACTTCCCTTAAAGTAAAAAAGGGTGAAGTATTTGGAATCATCGGATATAGCGGCGCTGGTAAAAGTACATTAATTCGTTGTGTAAATTTATTAGAAAAACCAACGACAGGAAATATCATTATAAACGAACAAGATTTAACAACCTTATCGACGAAAGAACTCGCAAAAGCGAGACAAAAAATCGGCATGATTTTTCAAGGATTCAATTTACTTAAAACCGTTAGCGTTTATGAAAACATCGCACTACCCTTACGCCTATCTGGTCTTCCCAAAAATGAAATTGCAAAAAGGGTAGAAAAGTATTTACGCATTGTTGATCTCTTTAATAAAAAAGATGCCTATCCAAGTGAATTATCTGGTGGTCAAAAACAACGTGTAGCAATCGCTCGCGCACTATCTCATGAGCCAGAAGTTTTATTAAGTGATGAAGCAACGAGCGCATTAGATCCGGAAACGACCGATTCTATTCTTGATTTATTATTAAAGATCAACGAAGAAATCGGAATTACGATTTTGCTAATTACACACGAAATGAATGTCATCCAGCGTATTTGTGACCAAGTTGCTGTAATGGAACATGGATCTGTCGTTGAAAGTGGAACAGTGAAGGACATTTTTACAGATCCACAACATGTAACAACGAAGAAATTTGTAAATAGCGCGTTTGCAGCTAAAATTCCAGAAGAGGTACAGAAAGAACTACAAAGCACCGGGGAAATCGTAACACTTTCATTTATAGGAACCGCTTCAGGAGAACCAGCGTTAGCTGTCGCTACAAAACGTTTCCACGTATATCCTAATATTTTATCAGGCAATATTACGCAGTTAAAACATGAGGCATATGGGAAACTGGTCGTTCATATGCAAGGTGAAAAAAGTGAAGTACACCGTGCCTTATCATTTTTACAAGAACAAGGAATTATCGTAGAAGGAGGTAGAACAGATTATGGGAAACAAGTCCTTTTTGGATGAGTGGGGTAACGTAATATGGGAAGCAACAATTCAAACCTTTCAAATGACATCTATTTCACTACTTATCTCTATTCTTATTGCATTACCACTCGGCGTCACACTTGTTTTAACGAGACCTGGTGGACAGCGAGAAAATAAAATTATCTATCCTATTCTTAATACAGTTATTAATATCATTCGTTCTCTTCCATTTATCATTCTATTATTCTTCATTTTACCTTTTACAAAGTTTCTAATGGGAACGTCCATTGGCGTGCAAGGTGTTATCGTACCACTTGTTGTCTTCACAGCCCCTTACATTGCCCGTTTAATGGAAACTGCTTTATTAGAAGTGGACCGTGGTGTCATTGAAGCATATCAAGCAATGGGAGTCTCTACTTTAAAAATCATTTGGCACGTTATGGTTAAAGAAGCTCGCCCGTCTCTCGTACTTGGATTAACAATCGCAACGATCGGCTTAATCGGTGCAACAGCAATGGCTGGACTTGTAGGTGCTGGCGGCCTTGGTGATTTAGCATATCGATTCGGGCATTTACGCTACGAACCTGAAGTAATGTATGCAACAGTCTTTATTTTGATTATCCTCGTTCAAGGATTACAGTCATTAGGGAATGGTGTTGCACGAAGATTGAAGAAAGATTAAAAAGAAGGTATCTCACGGAAATGAGATACCCTCTTTTTAATTATAAAATTATCTCTTAAATCCACCTTCTGAATGAATAACTTGCCCTGTAATCCATTCGGCTTCTTCGCTCACTAAAAACTTAATAAGTCTTGCTGCATCCTTTGGCTCACCAATTCTGCCGAAAGGAAACATCGGTCTTAATCCTTGCTTTATCTCCTCAGTCATCCATCCTGTACTAGTTGGACCTGGATTAATTGCATTCACTGTTATCCCTAAATGGGCCACTTCCGCTGACAACGTACTAGTAAGAGCGTCAATTGCTCCCTTCGTTGTTGCATACGCTAATTCTCCTGCCATAGGTCCTTTAAATTGTCCCGACGTCATATTCACAATTCTACCACCAGATTTCTTATCAAAACCTTGGGCAAATTGACTACTTAACAATGTAGTCGCACGAACATTTACCATGTAGTGCTTATCTAGTTCTTCAGCAGTCAAATTAGAGAAATCATTATTTGTAGAATATGCTGCATTATTAATTAATATATGAGGGTACCCTAATTGTTCAGTAACTTTATTTATAAGCTGATTTGATGCATCATTCTGAGTTAGATCTAACTCCATGCTCGATACTTTGACACCGTTTTGTATCAACTTTTCTTTTAATTGTATTTGTTCATTTTTATCAACGCCCCAAGGCATCTCTTTATCGTATTCTGTCCAATACGTAAAAAATATATCGTATCCAGCCTCTGCTAACTCCGTGCAAATAGCTGCTCCTATACCGTCTAGACGACTTACACCTGTAACAACAGCTACTTTATTTTTTAATTGATTCATCATATACTCCTCCAAAGTTAAAGGGCGCATATTTTATATAAGAGATATAAATTTCCCCACATAGGCATCTATCCTTACAAAAGGGATTTACAAGCTAAATATGCAGTCCTTGAATGATTTACAGATAGCTAAATAAACCTCACTTACGAGAGAAAAATTCATCTATCTAATTTCTAATCATTACAAGTTCATCCACATATCTACTCTTTGCCTCCTTTTGATATATCTCCATTATTAGTCTACCAAAATAGATGAAATGTTACAAAAAATATAACAATTACTCCTAACCTATTTTTGTTCACATTTCCTCCATTGTGAATTTATTCACAATGGATATATAATAAACATGTAAATACAATACATTGGAGGGATTTCAATGGTTATCAATTTTTTAAGAACTGATAAACGCGCTACTTTCATATTATTATTTTTACGACTTTACATAGGATATGCATGGCTCGCTGCTGGAATAGGAAAAGTTTTTGGACAGTCTTTTGATGCAAGTGGTTTTCTAAAAGGAGCTATCGCTCAAGCATCAGGTGACCACCCTGCAGTACAAGGTTGGTGGGCAGATTTTCTTCAACATTTTGTTCTTCCAAACGCAGACCTATTTAGCTTTTTAGTTCAATGGGGAGAAATTTTAGTAGGGCTAGGTTTGATTTTAGGTGGATTAACAAAAACAGCTGCATTTTTCGGCATCATAATGAACCTTTCATTTTTATTAAGCGGAACTGTTAGTGTAAACCCAAACCTGCTTATTTTAACTATGTTCATTTTAGTTGCAGGACATAATGCTGGACGTATTGGATTAGATGGTTATGTTTTCCCAAAACTTTTCAAAAAAAATAACCGTGAAGCATATAAATTAAATAAAACTGCATAAGAATAGTTCATCTTTTAAATATAAATAAGGAAAGAGCCTACATTCAGGCTCTTTTCTCATTTACACCAAAACATTTCACAGTTTGCCTTATCCGAAATGTTAAACTCAATCCTATATAACCGAATAAATGTGTACGACTTTATTTCAAGCACCTAAAAAGCTTAAAGACTAAAACAAGCCATTATAAAACCCTAAATTCTTTCATACTTTCTCCAAGAATATAGTGTGAAAACCACATCAAATTCTGCTTCATAATAGCCACATTAATTCCTGGCTGGTCAGAACTATATGCCATTCCTTTAAAAATAATTAATTCTGTATCAACTTCCATATCCCTTAACCCTTGATATAGCTCATATGCATTGGAAGTTGGAATCCTTGCATCCTTTTCGCCATGTTGGATTAAGGTAGGCGTACAGGCTGATTTAATATATGTCATTGGCGATGTTTTCGTATATATATCTGGATCATTCCATGGAGTATTTCCTAAATGCATTCTAATAAAGTAAGGGATATCTGTATTTACATAATGGGTACTCCAGTTAGTAATTCCGCCCCCAACTGAAATAGCTTTAAATCTATTACTAAACGTAGAACAGAAGGCTGATATATATCCTCCGTTACTCCATCCCATAACCCCTACTCTATCTTTATCTGCAATCCCTTGCTCAACTAGTTTATCCACTCCAGATATAACATCATCGTAGTCAGCAATTCCCTGTTTTCTATAGTTGGCTTTTAAGAACTCATTACCATAGCCAGAACTTCCCCTATAGTTTGGCTCTAAAACGATAAAGCCTTTTTCAACAAACTGTTCAATCGGATATTTCTCATTAAAACAGTCTGAAAATATCGGAAAGGATGCCCAAGCCGGACCACCATGGATTACTACTAATAAGGGATATTTTTTATTTATATCAAACTCTACTGGGGTTGATATAACACCCTCTATTTCAAGACCATCACTACTTTTCCATGAGATTATTTCCCTATTACTTTTAAGCTTTCCTTCGAAAAAGATATTTTCATTCGTTATTTTTTTATCGTCTAAATAGATTTCAAAGGTTTCATTTGTAATAGCTTTATTATAGGATATATGTTTTCCATCCCTTGTTATAGAAGCATCCATTATAAAGCCATCTACGTTTTCACTTAACATTTCTACAGTGCCTTCCTCACATAGCAACCCAATGAGATAATTAGTTTTATCCTGCCATCTAATTAAAATCCCCTTATCTGTCCACTGTAATGGCATAACCGTACTATCAAAGTTTGTTAGAGGCTGAATTACCTCTCCAGTATTCATATCATATATCTCTAATGTACTGTCTTGTATATGAGTCTTATAGTACTCCTTCTCCCTTATGCTTGCTGAGTAACATATTTTGCTACCTTCAGGAGAAAAGCAAACGCTCCCTCCCAACAACTTATCTATATTCATCTTTTGTAGTTCTCCAGCTTCAATATCTAATATGTATAAATCACCATTCATATAATCATTTAGGCTTGGTGTAGCTATAAATACAACCTTTTTCCCATCATTTGAAATATCAAAGTTATGTATATAAAAATCCTTACCCTCAGTTAATTGATAAAGACCGCTAACCTCTCGTTCCTCTTTATCATTTTGTATCACTTTTTCTATTTCAATGTAATATAAACAATTATTCCGATGTTCCTTACCTGCATGTTGGAAGTCCCCATATAGCTCTTTACGTTTCTTTATTTCCTCACATTCTTTTGACTGTGCAACATAATAAAAACCTTTACCAGTAGGCTCCCATTTGAATGTACTGACCCCTTCTTCCTCATCAGTAATTTGTAACTCACTATAACCATCTATTGACTTAACAAAGATTTGATTTTTCTTATTATCCCCCTCACCAACTGGGCTAAGGTATGCGATATCCCTAGAATCTGGGGACCATAATGGGTGTATACTGTCTATATCCCCAGTTGTTAATGGGTAACTCTGCTCCTTATCTTTTTCATATATCCATATATGATTCCTATATGCATTGTCTTTCCAGTTAGCTGTCTTCTTAACAAATGCTACGCCTTTGCCGTCATCACTTATATTTGTACTTGATAAGGTTGGTAATGAAATAATCTCTTCTATACTTAAATATGTTTTTTCTTTCACCTTCATTAATAAACCCCCTCGTAATGTCTAGTAATCTAATTTGTTCAATAAAGTGAAACTTTAATCAGTGTTTTTTTTCCATCAACGAATATCTGAAAAAACAACAGAAAATTCAGTTAAATAAAAGTAGTTCCGTCCCAAATCCGATAAAACCTCATGCTGTCTGCCGGTTTTTATACTTTTTAAATCCCACTGCCAGTTCCTTGCCCCTCTTTAATCCACTTATCGATTTTAGATGTTCTTTTTTTTCGACACAAAAATGCCCCTTTAGATAATCATATCCAAAGGGGCAAAGCTTCACAACTTTTTTATAAACGTCGTGACTTTATTTTAAATTTACAATAATCTAGTTACTCTATCAATCTCCTACTCAACAGTAACAGATTTAGCTAAGTTACGTGGCTTATCAACGTCACATTCGCGGTGAAGCGCTGCGTAGTATGAGATAAGTTGGAATGGAATAACTGCTACTAGCGGTGCTAGTGCTTCGTGTACAGCTGGTAATACGAAGCTGTCTCCTTCCATTTCTAAGCCTTTCATTGAAATGATACATGGGTTAGCTCCGCGTGCTACTACTTCTTTCACGTTACCACGAATTCCAAGGTTTACGTGCTCTTGTGTAGCAAGGGCGATAACTGGTGTACCGTTTTCGATTAAGGCGATTGTACCGTGTTTTAATTCTCCTCCAGCAAATCCTTCTGCTTGGATGTAAGAGATTTCTTTTAGTTTTAACGCACCTTCTAAACCTACGAAGAAGTCTACGCTACGTCCGATGAAGAAGCAGTTACGCGTTGTTGCTAAAAATTGTTTTGCTAATGCGTCCATCTCTTCTTTTTGATCACAAAGTACTACCATTGCATTTGCTACAAGTCCTAATTCATGTGTTAAATCGAAATCAAGAACCTCACCTTTTGCTTTTGCAATGTCAGCCGCTAAGATTGAAAGTACTGCAAGCTGTGCTGTGTATGCTTTCGTCGATGCAACTGCGATTTCTGGTCCCGCATATAAAGGAAGTGTATAATCAGCTTCACGAGAAAGCGTAGAACCAGGTACGTTTGTAATTGTTAATGCTTTATGACCCATTTCATTTGTTTGCACAAGTACTGCACGGCTATCAGCTGTTTCACCACTTTGTGAAATGTAAATGAAGAATGGTCTTTCTGTTAATAATGGCATGTTGTAAGAGAATTCACTTGCTACATGTACTTCAACTGGTACTTTCGCAAATTTCTCAATGAATTGTTTTCCAACAAGACCTGCATGGTAACTTGTTCCACATGCAATGATGTAAATACGATCGCTATCTAAAATCGCATTACGGATATCTTGATCTAATTCAATTTCGCCATTTTCATCTTGGTACTTTTGAATAATATTACGGATTACAAGTGGTTGCTCGTCGATTTCTTTTAGCATGAAATGAGGATACGTTCCTTTTTCAATATCACTTGCGTCTAATTCCGCTGTAAACGGTGCACGTTCAATCGTTTCACCTTGTAAGTTTTTAATTGTAATGCTTTCTTTTGTTACGATTACCATTTCTTTATCCATTAACTCGATAAATTGATCTGTAACTTGTAACATCGCCATAGCGTCGCTTGCAATAACATTAAAGTTATCACCAGCACCTACTAATAGCGGGCTTTTGTTTTTAGCAACATAAATCATGTTTGGATTTTCAGCATCAAGTAGTCCGATTGCGTAAGAACCATGTAAAAGAGATAACGTTTTTCGGAACGCATCTTCTACACTTAGTCCTGTACTTACTTGTTGTTCCATAAGCTGCACGATAATTTCTGTATCTGTTTCACTTACGAACGTTACATCTTGTAAATATTCTTTTTTCACTAATTCATAGTTTTCAATTACACCGTTATGAACTAGTGTAAAACGTTTTGATGTACTTTGATGCGGATGCGCGTTTAATTTGCTTGGAACACCGTGTGTAGCCCAGCGTGTGTGACCGATTCCCACGCTTGCTGCTACATTCTCTTCTACGACTTCGCGAAGTTTTGCAATACGGCCTTTTTCTTTGTATACAATAACACCGTTCTCTGCTTGTACTGCAATACCTGCTGAATCATATCCGCGATATTCTAGCTTTTCTAAACCTTTTAATAAAATTTCCTTTGCATCTTGCTCTCCAATAAATCCTACGATTCCACACATGTTTAGTCGCCGTTACAAATGCTTACACTGCTCTGCGAACATGTAACGACATAGTCCGATACCATTTTTATTTATACTAAAAAACGGATTACATATTGCTAGCCCTGTAAGCTTGTAACGGCTTTCACCTTCCTCTCGATTGGGTTAAAGTCCGTATATACTTATACAGCTAGTATTCATCCGTTCCTCTTCTCTCATCACACTTTCACCTTTGTCCACTAAGTCACCTTAATGTTTTAAGTAAAAGATTGCGGTTGTGATGAACAACCGGGAGTCATCCGCCGAAATCTCGATAAACTCCACCTCGTCAACTACACTACTTGTAGTTCTGGCGCTTTTATAATTTACAATATTTCCTTTGAGAAAAAGAACAAGACCATCGTATAACAAACAATATAAATCGTCAATGAAATTTTTTTCATTGTCTATAAAATATATGAAAAAGGAGCACTTTTTGTGCTCCTTTTAAATAAAATCGGTTAATTATTCAACGCCAACTTCAGCTTTCACAACTTCTACAATACGATGTACATACCCATCACAAATTTCTTGTGTCGGTGCTTCTGCCATTACACGAATAAGTGGTTCTGTTCCAGATGGACGAACAAGAATACGACCGTCTCCGTTCATTTCTTCCTCTACAACACGAATAATTTCTTTAATTTTCTCATTTTCTAGTGCTAGTTTCTTGTCTGTTACACGAACATTTACTAGTAATTGCGGGAATTTTGTCATCTCGCCTGCAAGCTCAGATAATGGTTTTTTCGTCATTTTCATGATATTTACAAGTTGAAGTGCACTTAACATTCCATCACCAGTTGTAATGTAATCAAGTAAGATAATATGACCTGATTGTTCTCCGCCCAGGTTATATCCACCACGTTTCATCTCTTCCATTACGTAGCGATCACCAACTGCTGTTTTATCACTTGTAATATTGTTTGCTTCAAGCGCTTTGTAGAAACCTAAGTTACTCATAACTGTTGAAACAACTGTATTATGTTTCAATTGGCCAGTTTCTTTCATATACTTCGCGCAAATAAACATAATTTGATCGCCATCAACGATGTTTCCTTTTTCGTCTACTGCGATTAAACGGTCTCCGTCACCATCAAAAGCAAGACCAATATCAGCACCTTTTTCTTTTACTAATTCAGCTAACACTTCTGGATGCGTAGAACCTACTCCAGCGTTAATATTCATACCGTTCGGTGAAGTTCCCATTGTTGAAATATCAGCTTCTAAATCTGCAAATAAATATGGAGCTAAAGAAGATGTAGCACCATGTGCACAATCTAAAGCAATATGTAAACCAGAGAAATCTTCCTCTACAGTTTGTTTAATGTATTGTAAATATTTTTGTCCACCTTCAAAGTAATCACTCACTTGTCCAAGGTTAGTACCTGTTGGACGTGGTAGCTCATCAACTTCTTTGTCTAATAACGCTTCAATTTCTGCTTCTTGCTCATCTGTTAATTTAAATCCATCTGAACCGAAGAACTTAATTCCATTATCTTGTACTGGGTTATGAGATGCAGAGATCATAACACCTGCTTGCGCCCCTAACGCTTTTGTTAAATAAGCCACACCTGGTGTAGAAATAACACCAAGGCGCATTACTTCCGCTCCAGTTGATAATAGGCCTGCTACTAAAGCTCCTTCTAGCATATGTCCAGATACACGTGTATCACGGCCAATAATTACTTTTGGACGATCTGTATCTTTTGTTAATACATAGCCGCCAAAACGTCCTATTTTAAAAGCTAATTCAGGTGTTAATTCCTTATTTGCAACCCCACGTACTCCGTCTGTACCAAAATATTTACCCATTATTATTCGCTCCTTTTTCGTGCTCTTTTTGATTATCTACTGTTGGTTCTTGGCTCGTTTCTTGGCCATTTTCTTTTTCTTTGTCTTTATCTTTTTCCTGATCCTTTTCTGGATTAGGTTCAGGATTTTTTGGTTTTTCAGTTTGATTTTCTTGATTGTTTTTTGAATCTGGTTGTTCAATATTACCCTGTACTTCTTTATCCGGCTTTTCTTTCTTCACAATTGTGACTTTAGCACTTTTTTGTTTTGCTTCTATCGAAATATTACCAGGACCACTCACTTGAATAGAAACATCTTTCGTCCCCGGAGATACATTTTGCAGATTAATCGCCGCTGTTATTTGAGCAGCTGTTATTTTATCTACTATACTTGCTTCTCCTGAAATATCAACGCTTATCTTTCCATCTTGTGGCGAAAGTAGCTGCGCAGTAACATCATTCGGAATTCCACTTTTTTGAATCGGGATACCATCAATAGTTTTACTTTTCGTTTGTTTTACTTTTTGTACCCCTATGGAAACCTTCACTTGATTTGGTTTTGCACTTGTTACACCTTTTGGCAATAAAACAGAGGCATCGAATGTTGTAGAATCCGTCAATTGACTAAGATCTACCTCGACCCCCTCTATAGATTGTATATTATCCAAAATGTCTTTTGGACCTGCTATCGTTACTTCTTTTGGTTCAACACTAATATTTGTAACAGCTAAACCTTCTGGTAGATTCCCTTTTTTCGAATATGTTAAAGGAACTGTTTTTTCGACATTATTTGCTGTAGCTTGTGTCGCTACATTCACCGTTACACTTATTTTAGATGGACTTGTTTTTACATTTAAACGTTTTCCTTCTTTATTGTATAATGTAACGTCTGCTGTTTTTGTAACTGTTTTATTAACACCTTTTAAATCTATATATGCCTTAGCAGATGAAATACTTTCTATTTCTTCTTTTGTTCCAACTACTTCAACAGTGTCAGGCTTAATACTTGATTTCTCAATGGTAGCACCTGCTGGCATCTGGTCTTCATTTGATAATTTTAAATCTACATGAACATACTTTTTCGCTTTTTCATGAAGAGTGACTTTAATTGTTGCTGGCTGAACTGTCCCCTTCACATCATCTGGAAGCCCGTTCGCTTTTAAAGAAACTTCATAAGTTCCTTTTTGACTATCTCGCAAATCAACTGATATATCAAATTGTTTTTTTGCTTTTGCTGTAGCAACTGCTGATTTTGGGCCTTCCAACTTCACCTTGACTCCACCTGCTGGAATACCACTTACAATATATTTCTCTTCATCATACTTAAGGGTAATAGGATAATCAGTTAATGTTTCTTTCGTTTCATTTACGAAAGGTAATATACTCGATGTCGTATTTTTTTCAGTTAAAGTTGCTGACATAAAAAGCATACACGCCAATAGTAATGAGATTCCTTTTAAAAACCAATGATTCTCCATTAACTTATCCATGACGCTTTCTCCTCCAATTCCATAAAGACGAAGAAGTCGTTTTTTCGTTCCCACTAAATTCAGCTAACAACATATCCTTTAGCTGTTCTGTCTTCAAATCACGATGTAACTCACCGTTTTTCGTTAAAGAAATTTGGCCTGTTTCTTCCGACACAACTACTGTAATACTATCGGTGACTTCACTAACTCCCATTGCAGCACGATGCCTAGTTCCTAACTCCTTAGAAATAAATGGGCTTTCTGATAAAGGAAGGTAACATGCTGCTGCTTTAATTGTACTTCCCTGCATAATTACTGCTCCATCATGAAGAGGGGTATTAGGGATAAAAATATTAATGAGTAATTCCGATGATACATTTGCATTTAGCGGAATACCCGTTTCTACATAATCATCCATCCCAGTCTCTTTTGACAAAGTAATTAGTGCACCAATTCTACGTTTTCCCATATATTCCGTTGCTTTAGCTATCGCTGTTGCAACAATTTCAGGTTCATCTTCCCCCTGATTTCCCACACGCGAAAATAAGCTACCCCGTCCTAGCTGCTCAAGTGCTCTTCTCAATTCTGGCTGGAAGATAATAATAACGGCTAAAAATCCCCACGTTAATACTTGTTCCGTTAGCCAATATAGCGTATGCAATTCAAGTAAAATACTAATCATCCGGACGACAATAATAACTGTAATACCTTTTAAAAGTTGCACAGCCTTCGTGCCCCGAATTATAAGAATTAGCTTATATATAATAAACCATACAACAGCAATATCTAATGCCGTACTAAGATATTTCAAAATGGTCGTATCTTCAAAAGGCATGCTAACCCTTCCTCCTACTTACGAGCAATTCTATCCATATATTGAAATATTATTTTATGCTCTATCTGTATGTATTTCCAACAACTAGTTAATTATACCATACATGAACCAAACGACAATTACAAACGCCCTCCTTTAGCTTAAATTGGTAAGATGTCAAACTTTCTTATCCTACAGTATAATATAAGTCATTATTATACGCCTATTTTCAAATAAAAAAAGCAACTTCTCAGTTGCTTTTCTTACATTTATTTTAGTTTTTCACCGAATAAAGAACCCATTAAAGCAACCGCTGTTGTTGCTGTTCTATTTCTCTCATCTAAAATCGTATTTACTTCAACAAATTCAGCAGATGTAACAATATCAGCTTCTGCTAACATTTCCATCGCTAGGTGGCTTTCACGATACGATAGACCACCAATTACAGGTGTTCCAACTCCTGGTGCGTCATGAGGATCAAGCCCATCTAAATCTAATGATAAATGAACACCGTCAGTATGAGATAAATACGCAATTGTTTCTTCCATAACAGCCGTCATACCCATACGATCAATTTCATGCATTGAGAATACTTTAATGCCTTCTTCACGAATAAAGTCCTTTTCTCCTTCATCTAATGCACGTGCACCGATAATTACAACGTTCTCTTTCTTCACCTTTGGATATGACCCGTATAAGTCTACAAGTGAAGAATGTCCATATCCTAAACTTGCAGCAAGTGACATACCGTGAATATTTCCAGATGGTGAAGTCTCTTCTGTATTTAAATCACCGTGTGCATCGTACCAAATAACACCTAAATTTTTATAATGTTTCGCCACACCAGCTAACGTACCGATAGCAATACTATGATCGCCGCCCAATACAAGTGGAAAACGACCTTCTTCTATAATATGATCAACCTTAGTCGCTAGTTCGTTACATACAGTTGCAACTTGAGTAAGGTTTCGTAATTTTGTATTTTCATCTACTTCTTTTTCTCTCTCTATACATATATCTCCCATATCTTTTACGTCATATCCAATTTGTTCAATTCTTTCAACTACCCCTGCATAACGGATCGCGCTTGGTCCCATATCAACCCCACGACGCATCTGTCCTAAATCCATTGGAACTCCAATAACTGAGATTTCTTTTTTCATAGATAGTATCCCCCTTTTATGCCTTCACTAAATATTTTAAATCTTTTATATAGTCTGACTCAACTCGACATTTTTCTGCATGGATATACATTTTATTCACTTATATTTACGATAGAATCCCAATTTTTAAACCATTCTATGTATAAAGTTAACTTAATGAACCAACTAACTTTTCTATCAGCTAATATTTTTATCAGTGCTTTTCTCCATCACCACCTAGGATTACACAAGATACCCTCAAATAACTGGATAAAAAAAACACTTCTACATTTAGAAGCGTTTTTTTGATGCTAGTTTCCACACTGCTGCAATATTTTTTGCTGTCATTTCGATATTCTCTTCTGCCGCTTTATATGCTTCCTCTAATGTCATTGGGCTAGCCGTAATACTAAACACTGCATCAATTCCCTTTTCGTAAACAGTCGTATAATTCGAGGATACAGATCCACCAATAGCAATTACAGGAATATGACGACATTTCGCCCGCTTCGCGACACCAGCAGGAGCTTTTCCATAAGCTGTTTGTTCATCTATCCTTCCCTCACCAGTTACAATAAGATCGGCATCCTCTATACACTTATCAAAATTTGTATAATCTAATACAATTTCAATCCCTTTTCTTAGCTGTCCCCTTAGTACTGCAACGACAGCCGCTCCCATTCCTCCAGCTGCCCCTGCACCAGGTATTAGGGACACATCAAAAGATACATACTGTTTAAGTATATTAGCATAATGTTTTAAATTACCGTCTAGCTCTTTCATCATCTCTACATTCGCACCCTTTTGTCTCCCAAATACGAAAGACGCTCCCTTTGGTCCAACTAATGGATTGTCGACATCACATGCTGCTTCTAGCTTTATATCCTTCAAACGTGTATCCATACGAGAAAGGTTAAGAGCAGTAATCAAATGTAATGTTCCTCCAGAGGGCTCAATTACTTCACCTTTCCTATTAATAAACTCTACGCCTAAAGCAGACAACATACCTGCCCCACCATCATTTGTAGCACTTCCTCCAAGCCCTAAAATAATGTGTTTAGCTCCTTGATCTAATGCATGTAATATCAGTTCGCCTGTCCCTTTTGTCGTTGTAATAAGTGGGTTTCTCTTTTCAATTGAAACGTGTTGTAATCCTGATGCTGCCGCCATTTCAATAAATGCTGTCTCCCTATCCTTAGACATACCATAATAGGCTTGCACACTCTCTCCAAGCGGCCCTGTCACATTAAGTGATATAATTTCCCCCATTGTAGCACCAACAAGAGATTCGACCGTTCCTTCACCTCCATCTCCAATTGGTACTTTAACGTACTCTGCTTTAGGAAAAACTGCTGCAAAGCCCCTTTCAATAGCTTCACATACCTCTATAGCTTTCAGGCTTTCTTTATATGAATCCGATGCAATGACAACTTTCATAATTATCCCCCCCTTATTCAACCCCTTTTTTTCATTTTAAACGATATACGGAAAAGTTTCCTTTTTGAGTGAAATTTAAACACAAAAAAAGCTTACATCATTTGATGTAAGCTTTCCCTATTTATATGGAGCCTAGCGGGATCGAACCGCTGACCTCCTGCGTGCAAGGCAGGCGCTCTCCCAGCTGAGCTAAGGCCCCTTAGTAATTAAGCGGAAGACGGGATTCGAACCCGCGACCCCAACCTTGGCAAGGTTGTATTCTACCACTGAACTACTTCCGCGAAAATGGTGAGCCATGAAGGATTCGAACCTTCGACCCTCTGATTAAAAGTCAGATGCTCTACCAACTGAGCTAATGGCTCGTAAATGGCTGGGCTAGCTGGATTCGAACCAGCGCATGACGGAGTCAAAGTCCGTTGCCTTACCGCTTGGCTATAGCCCATTAATATTTACTAGTATGGTTATCTTTTCAAAAAAATAAACCCTCTCAGGTTATTTTAAAGAAAATGGTGGAGGGGGGCAGATTCGAACTGCCGAACCCAAAGGAGCGGATTTACAGTCCGCCGCGTTTAGCCACTTCGCTACCCCTCCGACATTTAAAAATATATGGTGGAGGATGACGGGATCGAACCGCCGACCCCCTGCTTGTAAGGCAGGTGCTCTCCCAGCTGAGCTAATCCTCCAAAAGTGGTGACCCGTACGGGATTCGAACCCGTGTTACCGCCGTGAAAGGGCGGTGTCTTAACCACTTGACCAACGGGCCAAAAAAAACAAAAACTTTTCCCAAGCTTCCAACCGGGCTTGAACCGGTGACCTCTTCCTTACCATGGAAGTACTCTACCAGCTGAGCTATGGAAGCATAATGGCTCCGCAGGTAGGAATCGAACCTACGACCGATCGGTTAACAGCCGATAGCTCTACCGCTGAGCTACTGCGGAATAATATAAGCCTGGCAACGTCCTACTCTCACAGGGACAAGGTCCCAACTACCATCGGCGCTAGAGAGCTTAACTTCCGTGTTCGGTATGGGAACGGGTGTGACCTCTCTGCCATCATTACCAGACTTTTATCATTATACACATTCTTTTGAGAATGTCAAAAGGAATTTTAAATATATATTCCTTCAAAACTAGATAACATTTGCTTCATATTATATGGTTAAGTCCTCGATCTATTAGTATTCGTCAGCTCCACATGTCACCATGCTTCCACCTCGAACCTATCAACCTGATCATCTTTCAGGGATCTTACTAGCTTACGCTATGGGAAATCTCATCTTGAGGGGGGCTTCATGCTTAGATGCTTTCAGCACTTATCCCTTCCGCACATAGCTACCCAGCTATGCCCTTGGCAGAACAACTGGTACACCAGCGGTGCGTCCATCCCGGTCCTCTCGTACTAAGGACAGCTCCTCTCAAATTTCCTGCGCCCACGACGGATAGGGACCGAACTGTCTCACGACGTTCTGAACCCAGCTCGCGTACCGCTTTAATGGGCGAACAGCCCAACCCTTGGGACCGACTACAGCCCCAGGATGCGATGAGCCGACATCGAGGTGCCAAACCTCCCCGTCGATGTGGACTCTTGGGGGAGATAAGCCTGTTATCCCCGGGGTAGCTTTTATCCGTTGAGCGATGGCCCTTCCATGCGGAACCACCGGATCACTAAGCCCGACTTTCGTCCCTGCTCGACTTGTAGGTCTCGCAGTCAAGCTCCCTTATGCCTTTGCACTCTACGAATGATTTCCAACCATTCTGAGGGAACCTTTGGGCGCCTCCGTTACACTTTAGGAGGCGACCGCCCCAGTCAAACTGCCCACCTGACACTGTCTCCCGGGTCGATAAGACCCGTAGGTTAGAATTTCAATACAGTCAGGGCGGTATCCCACCAGCGCCTCCACCGAAGCTAGCGCTCCGGTTTCAATGGCTCCCGCCTATCCTGTACAAACTGTACCAAAATTCAATATCAGGCTACAGTAAAGCTCCACGGGGTCTTTCCGTCCTGTCGCGGGTAACCTGCATCTTCACAGGTACTATAATTTCACCGAGTCTCTGGTTGAGACAGTGCCCAAATCGTTACACCTTTCGTGCGGGTCGGAACTTACCCGACAAGGAATTTCGCTACCTTAGGACCGTTATAGTTACGGCCGCCGTTTACTGGGGCTTCAGTTCAGAGCTTCGCTTACGCTAACCCCTCTCCTTAACCTTCCAGCACCGGGCAGGTGTCAGCCCCTATACTTCGCCTTACGGCTTCGCAGAGACCTGTGTTTTTGCTAAACAGTCGCTTGGGCCTATTCACTGCGGCTTTCCGTTAAGAAAGCACCCCTTCTCCCGAAGTTACGGGGTCATTTTGCCGAGTTCCTTAACCAGAGTTCTCTCGCACACCTTAGGATTCTCTCCTCGCCTACCTGTGTCGGTTTGCGGTACAGGCACCTTTTATCTCGCTAGAAGCTTTTCTTGGCAGCGGGGAATCAAAGACTTCGCTCCATAAGGAGCTTCCCCATCACAGCTCAGCCTTCACGATAAGCGGATTTGCCTACTTATCAGCCTAACTGCTTGGACGTGCACAACCAATCGCACGCTTCTTCTATCCTTCTGCGTCCCTCCATTGCTCAAACGATAAAGAGGTGGTACAGGAATATCAACCTGTTGTCCATCGCCTACGCCTGTCGGCCTCGGCTTAGGTCCTGACTAACCCTGAGCGGACGAGCCTTCCTCAGGAAACCTTAGGCATTCGGTGGACGGGATTCTCACCCGTCTTTCGCTACTCATACCGGCATTCTCACTTCTAAGCGCTCCACCAGTCCTTCCGGTCTGACTTCACTGCACTTAGAACGCTCCCCTACCACTGATACCATTGGTATCAATTCGCAGCTTCGGTGGTGTATTTAGCCCCGGTACATTTTCGGCGCAGAGTCACTCGACTAGTGAGCTATTACGCACTCTTTAAATGGTGGCTGCTTCTGAGCCAACATCCTAGTTGTCTAAGCAACTCCACATCCTTTTCCACTTAATACACACTTTGGGACCTTAGCTGGCGATCTGGGCTGTTTCCCTCTTGACTACGGATCTTATCACTCGCAGTCTGACTCCTAAGGATAAGTCATTGGCATTCGGAGTTTGACTGAATTCGGTAATCCGATGAGGACCCCTAGTTCAATCAGTGCTCTACCTCCAAGACTCTTACACTTAAGGCTAGCCCTAAAGCTATTTCGGGGAGAACCAGCTATCTCCAGGTTCGATTGGAATTTCTCCGCTACCCACACCTCATCCCCGCACTTTTCAACGTGCGTGGGTTCGGGCCTCCATTCAGTGTTACCTGAACTTCACCCTGGACATGGGTAGATCACCTGGTTTCGGGTCTACGACCACGTACTAAACGCCCTATTCAGACTCGCTTTCGCTGCGGCTCCGTCTCTTCAACTTAACCTCGCACGGGATCGTAACTCGCCGGTTCATTCTACAAAAGGCACGCCATCACCCATTAACGGGCTCTGACTATTTGTAGGCACACGGTTTCAGGATCTCTTTCACTCCCCTTCCGGGGTGCTTTTCACCTTTCCCTCACGGTACTGGTTCACTATCGATCACTAGGGAGTATTTAGCCTTGGGAGATGGTCCTCCCAGATTCCGACGGAATTTCACGTGTTCCGCCGTACTCAGGATACATTCAAGAGAGAACGAAGTTTCGACTACGGGGTTATTACCCTCTGTGACGGACCTTTCCAGGTCGCTTCGTCTACCTCGTTCCTTTGTAACTCCGTATAGAATGTCCTACAACCCCAAGAGGCAAGCCTCTTGGTTTGGGCTAGATTCCGTTTCGCTCGCCGCTACTCAGGAAATCGCATTTGCTTTCTCTTCCTCCAGGTACTTAGATGTTTCAGTTCCCTGGGTCTGTCTTCCATACCCTATGTATTCAGGTAAGGATACCATACCATTACGTATAGTGGGTTTCCCCATTCGGAAATCTTCGGATCAAAGCTTACTTACAGCTCCCCGAAGCATATCGGCGTTAGTCCCGTCCTTCATCGACTCCTAGTGTCAAGGCATCCACCGTGCGCCCTTTCTAACTTAACCAAACTAAAATTAAAAAAATATGAGCTACACTGTTATCTAGTTTTCAAAGAACATACATTTAAACTTGAGAGATAGTTCTCTCAAAACTGAACGAAACAAAACAAGTCAACGTTTATTGATGAACTGCGTTCATCAATTCTCCATAGAAAGGAGGTGATCCAGCCGCACCTTCCGATACGGCTACCTTGTTACGACTTCACCCCAATCATCTGTCCCACCTTAGGCGGCTGGCTCCATAAAGGTTACCCCACCGACTTCGGGTGTTACAAACTCTCGTGGTGTGACGGGCGGTGTGTACAAGGCCCGGGAACGTATTCACCGCGGCATGCTGATCCGCGATTACTAGCGATTCCAGCTTCATGTAGGCGAGTTGCAGCCTACAATCCGAACTGAGAACGGTTTTATGAGATTAGCTCCACCTCGCGGTCTTGCAGCTCTTTGTACCGTCCATTGTAGCACGTGTGTAGCCCAGGTCATAAGGGGCATGATGATTTGACGTCATCCCCACCTTCCTCCGGTTTGTCACCGGCAGTCACCTTAGAGTGCCCAACTTAATGATGGCAACTAAGATCAAGGGTTGCGCTCGTTGCGGGACTTAACCCAACATCTCACGACACGAGCTGACGACAACCATGCACCACCTGTCACTCTGCTCCCGAAGGAGAAGCTCTATCTCTAGAGTTTTCAGAGGATGTCAAGACCTGGTAAGGTTCTTCGCGTTGCTTCGAATTAAACCACATGCTCCACCGCTTGTGCGGGCCCCCGTCAATTCCTTTGAGTTTCAGCCTTGCGGCCGTACTCCCCAGGCGGAGTGCTTAATGCGTTAACTTCAGCACTAAAGGGCGGAAACCCTCTAACACTTAGCACTCATCGTTTACGGCGTGGACTACCAGGGTATCTAATCCTGTTTGCTCCCCACGCTTTCGCGCCTCAGTGTCAGTTACAGACCAGAAAGTCGCCTTCGCCACTGGTGTTCCTCCATATCTCTACGCATTTCACCGCTACACATGGAATTCCACTTTCCTCTTCTGCACTCAAGTCTCCCAGTTTCCAATGACCCTCCACGGTTGAGCCGTGGGCTTTCACATCAGACTTAAGAAACCACCTGCGCGCGCTTTACGCCCAATAATTCCGGATAACGCTTGCCACCTACGTATTACCGCGGCTGCTGGCACGTAGTTAGCCGTGGCTTTCTGGTTAGGTACCGTCAAGGTGCCAGCTTATTCAACTAGCACTTGTTCTTCCCTAACAACAGAGTTTTACGACCCGAAAGCCTTCATCACTCACGCGGCGTTGCTCCGTCAGACTTTCGTCCATTGCGGAAGATTCCCTACTGCTGCCTCCCGTAGGAGTCTGGGCCGTGTCTCAGTCCCAGTGTGGCCGATCACCCTCTCAGGTCGGCTACGCATCGTCGCCTTGGTGAGCCGTTACCTCACCAACTAGCTAATGCGACGCGGGTCCATCCATAAGTGACAGCCGAAGCCGCCTTTCAATTTCGAACTATGCAGTTCAAAATATTATCCGGTATTAGCCCCGGTTTCCCGGAGTTATCCCAGTCTTATGGGTAGGTTACCCACGTGTTACTCACCCGTCCGCCGCTAACTTCATAAGAGCAAGCTCTTAATCCATTCGCTCGACTTGCATGTATTAGGCACGCCGCCAGCGTTCATCCTGAGCCAGGATCAAACTCTCCAATAAAGTTAGTTTGTCTAGCATCTAAAAATAAAAATTGACGTTCACGTTGTTTGTTTCGTTCAGTTTTCAAAGAACTACTTGGTCGCTCATTTGCGACTTCCTTATGTTAACATCTTCATTTTTCGATGTCAACTAAGTTTTTCAATTTCTTTTTTGCCGTTTTCTGCGTTTCTGCATCAGCGACGTTTATTAATTTATCATATACTTATTCTTAACGTCAATACTTTTTAATAAAAAATTCTTTTTCTTACATAACGAATACATTCTTCCCTATTAGCAACTCTCCGAAATAAACAAAAAATGATTTTATACCTTTCTTCCATCGCCTTTTTTACAACGCTATGTATACGCTCATCTTCAAAATCAAATAAAAGTTCCTCTAACTCTCTCTTCAGTATGTATTCCATTTCTTTTTTCTCTTCCTTCGTCAACATAATCCCAAGCAAATTATCACCCCAATAACTCCTTACGTGTACCTATAAACGCCCCACTCATTTTCAATTATCAATAATGTATCATCAAAAAACAAAATTCTATCACTCATTATATCCACCACTTACGATATTAATCCCTTGTTCTCTTTTTTTAATTTAAAGCATATATGTAACTGAAAAGGATTGGACAAAGGGGCGTAATATTATGTTTTTCTTTTTTATTACGAGTAAAAGAACATTTAAACACATTAGCTTAATAATCGTACTTTCCTTATTTACAGCATGGCTACTCTTTTTAAAAACATATTCACATGAATCTGCTTTTTCAACTGCTACTGGCCCTAAAGTGATTTACAAAGGGGACACTGCAAAAAAACAAGTTGCATTCACGTTTGACATTAGTTGGGGGGACAAAAAAGCTATTCCAATCCTTAATACACTCAAAGAAAGAGAAATTAAGAATGCAACCTTCTTTCTCTCTGCTGCATGGGCTGAAAGACACCCTGATATTGTCGAACGCATCATGAAAGATGGACATGAGATTGGTAGTATGGGCTATAATTACACATCCTACAATTCACTAGAAGCAAATGAAATACGACGAGATCTTTTGCGGGCACAAGATGTTTTTACGAAACTTGGCGTAAAACAAGTCAAGCTATTACGTCCACCTAGTGGCGATTTTAACAAAACAACTCTTAAAATAGCGGAATCACTCGGATACACCATCGTTCATTGGAGTAACAATTCAAATGACTGGAAAAATCCCGGCGTAAATAAAATCATTTCCACAGTCTCTAGCAATTTAAAGGGTGGAGATATCGTCTTATTACATGCTTCTGATTCTGCCCTTCAAACAAATAAGGCTTTACCATTACTCTTACAAAAATTAAAGAGCGACGGATATGAACAAACATCTGTATCACAACTTATTTCCAACACAAGTACAAAAAGTGAAGATATTAAGTAGTTCCTTTCTACACGGTTCTTCACACATAAAAAGCTCTGCTATCTTTTGTTAAGATAGCAGAGCTTTTTTATACTAGCATTTACAGACGATAAAAATCTGGATAATTAAAAATCCACTCTCCTCATTAAGCTGACTTACTCTTTTGTCCAATTAAACGATGCAATACAAGTAACTGATATGAATTACATAATAGAAGTGGTATCACCATTAAATATAGCCAATCTGTATCATTAATCCGGAGCGCTGGTACCCATTCAAGAATTGTTACAACGACCATAAAGAACAGAGCGGGAACAAATGCTTTTTTATTCGTTTCTTTACTCTTTATATAAGCGACAATTGCCCCAAACACAAATAACATCCCAGCAACAAGTATGTTATTCCCTAATGAAACTTCCCCATTTGCAATAAGTACTGACCTTAAATAAACGAAATCAAACAATACGAACGCAATAAAGAACAGTTGCACTGTATTCCATAAAGAAGATGACCGAAACATCCCTAATCCAAAACGATGGATCGTTAAATACGCAAAGAACCCCATTTGACTTATAACACTAAAAATAAATCCTACGCCCATCAACCAAAAGGAAATTGCTAAAATCTCTTTTCCGTCAAAATTTTGAAAAAATTTAGCGTACTTGTCCCACTCTAAAACAAAACCAATAAAGACTGTGCTAATCCCACCAAGAAACAACGTCGTAAAAAATAGTCGTACCCACTTGCGGCTATTCACAACACATCCCCCATTATTCTTATATTTCTAATTAAATTGTAACAATGACAATTTCAAAAAGCTAGCCATGTTAATGTATAAATTCCTTAAAGAGATTTATATTAAAAAAAGAGAACTTTGCTGAAAGGAGCTCCAACTTATGAAACGGATGCTGCTCGTTTTGATTTCTTCTTTTCTATTTATAGCACTAGCGGCATGTGCACAAGAAAAAGAAGCAAAATCCGAACTTGATTATGATCAAACAAAAAAAATGATTGTTGATATTTTAAAAACCGATCAAGGAAAAAAAGCGATCCAAGATGTATTAACTGATGAAAAAATGAAACAAGCACTCATACTAGATGAAACAGTAGTAAAGAAAACGATTGAAGATGCACTGGTATCTGAAAAAGGGCAACAATTCTGGGAAAAGCTCTTTAAAGACCCTGAGTTCTCATCGAAATTTGCTAAAAGTATGGGAAAAGAACAAACAAACTTAATGAAAACTTTACTAAAAGATCCTGAATACCAATCAGGTGTTATAGAAATTATGAAAAATCCTGAAGTAGAGAAAATTATGTTACAAACAATGAAGAGTAAAGAATATCGTCAATATTTACAGCAAGTACTAACCGAAACTGCCGAAAGTCCACTCTTCCAAGCTAAGATGATTGACATCATTAGTAAAGGTGTACAAAAAGCCGAAAAAGGTGGATCTGATAAGAAAGGCGCAGGTGGTGAAGGCGGTTCCCAAGATGGGAACAAAGAACAATAATAAAAATTATAGTAATGAGTGGACAATGTATATATTGTCCACTCATTACTACTTTATTTTTGCGCGACAGCTGTTTTATCAATAACTGTCTCAGCTATCGTACGATAAATGAGACCCGTTGTATGTGTATCTTCATATACTGACGGCGCAAAGTCCTCTTTATTCCAATCAGGTTGTTGAAGTGGAATTCGGCCAAGTACATCCGTTTGGAGTTCCGTAGCCAATTTATCTCCTCCACCTCTTCCAAACACATACTCTTTTTCACCAGTTGCTTTACTTTCAAAATACGCCATATTTTCAACAACACCAAGAATACTATGTTCTGTACGTAAAGCCATGGCTCCAGCGCGCGCTGCCACAAATGCCGCTGTTGGATGCGGCGTTGTTACAATAATCTCTTTACAAGCCGGCAACATCGAATGTACATCTAGAGCAACATCACCCGTACCTGGTGGTAGGTCCAATACTAAGTAATCTAAATCACCCCACTCTACTTCTGTGAAAAAGTGATTTAACATTTTCCCAAGCATCGGTCCTCTCCAAATAACAGGTGCGTTATCTTCTACAAAGAATCCCATTGAGATTACTTTCACGCCTAGACGCTCCACTGGTATTATCTTATCACCTCTTACGATTGGACGTTTTTCTATACCCATCATATCCGGTACACTAAAACCGTAAATATCCGCGTCAATGATACCAACCTTTTTGCCTAAACGAGCTAAAGCAATTGCAAGGTTAACAGAAACAGTTGATTTCCCTACTCCACCTTTTCCACTTGCCACTGCTAAAAATGTTGTATTTGAGTTCGGTGATAATAAGGATTCACTTTTCTCTTCCTCTTGCGGTGGTGCAAACTGAGCTAATTCCTCTTCTGTAAATTCTGCAAAACGAAGTCCAACTGTTGTTGCTCCAAGTTCTTTTACTAACTTTACAATTCCAGACTGCAACTGCATTTGTTCCGCTGTACCCGTCTTTACAATTGCAATTTTAACACTTACATGTTCCTTCTCAGGCTTGACTGTCACCTCTTTAATTGCATTTGTTTCTTTTAACGTTTTATGTATAAACGGATCTACAATCCCTTCCAATGCTTCCACTACCTGCTCTTTTGTTACCATAATTAGCCCAGCCCCCTGTATAAAAAATAACGTAATGTTAATTAAATTTATCTCTCTTTATTTTTGAAATAAATGCGTTTACATTTCCAGTATAACATATTTTCGGAAAACTTCGTTAACGAGAGAAACTCGAAAAAATCCTCCTTATTCTGGAGGATTTCCTTTTTCCGTAAAATAACGTAATATACCACGATATATTGCAGCAGCTACTTTTTGTTGGTATTTTTCCGAATTTAACATATATCTTTCATTCACATTCGATAAAAAGCCAGCCTCAATTAAAGCACCTGGTGTTTTGGCATACTTCAATAAATACACGTGAGGAATTGTTTTAGCAGAACGATTCGTATTTTCTAAGCTTGTTCTCAATTCAGCTTGTATAAATTTCGCAGCCCGTTCATTTTCAATCGAAGAACGATAGTAGAACATTTGTGCGCCCTTGGATCCACTACTAGTTAGGGCATTTAAATGAATACTCGCAAAAAAGTCTACATCAGGCTTATTAATGATCTCAACACGCTTTTTTAAATCCTCTGCTTTACGTCTACTATATGACTTTGTATCTTTATTAGCTAAATCATAATCTCCTTCACGCGTTAAAATAACTAAAGCACCTTGTTCTTGTAAATAATCTTGTACCTTTTTTGTAATCTCAAGTGTAATATCTTTTTCTACAATATCCTTTCCACCAACAGCCCCTCCGTCTGGCCCACCATGCCCAGCATCTAGTACAATCACTTTCCCTGATAAGGGTAAATTCCAAGCTCGCCACGATTTTGTAATTTGAAATTCTTGTTTAACTAAAAAAAACAAAACAACCGCAGCGAGCGCAAAAGAGATAATTCGAATTCTCTTCATACCTTTCCTCCTCCAGCTAGTCCCTCTAATTACTTATATGGGACAAGAGGAAAGTTTATGCTTGTCTTAGTGTAGCTTTAATCGATATCTTCTTTCGCCTTTTTCATACCCTTCCTGCCACCACAAGCCAATAAACTGCTGGCAAGATTCAAAAAGCAATTCCTCGTCTTGCAACTTAATTTCACGTATAGTCATACTCGTTAAAAATTGAAATAACGTTTCAGTTAATTGTTGTTCTTCTTCTAAAGCCCTATATTTCACATCAAAGAACGATTCACCATGATAACCAAATTTACTGTATCTCGCTCCTAATAAATAAGATTCTATCCCTAGTTCAATACAATAATCTTCATACTGACGATGAAGTTCTTGCATCTGAAAGGCATCACGAATATTTAAACGCAATGTTTTTAATGATAATTCTCGCAGCATCTTCCGCTCGTATTTTAACTGCTTTTCTTTTTGTTTTTCTTGTAAGCTGACAATGACATTCATAGTACTTATAAACCTCCCTAATACGTATTAGTCTAAACTTCTAAAGAAGAAGCATACGCGAGGCGGTAGCACTAAAATATTCCAAGCTAAAAAAATTACAAAAGAAGAATTAAACATAAAAAAACCCCAACCAAAATGGTTGGGGTTTGTAGTTCGCAAAAATTAACGTTTTGAGAACTGAGGTGCACGACGTGCGCCTTTAAGACCGTATTTTTTACGCTCTTTCATACGTGCGTCACGAGTTAATAGACCCGCACGTTTTAATGTTAGACGGTATTCTGGATCAGCTTTTAATAAAGCGCGAGAAATACCGTGACGAATAGCACCAGCTTGACCAGTGTATCCACCACCATTTACGTTTACAAGTACATTGTAGTTACCTAAAGTTTCTGTTGCAACTAGAGGTTGTTTCACTACTTCACGTAATGCAGCAAATGGGATATAGTTTTCAAAATCACGACCGTTAATAATAACGCGTCCTTCGCCTGGAACTAGGCGTACGCGCGCTACTGAACTCTTACGACGTCCAGTGCCATAGTATTGAACCTGTGCCAAAGTAAGCCCTCCTTTAATTAATTATCCGCGAAGTTCGTAAACTTCTGGTTGTTGTGCTTGGTGTGGATGCTCTGCTCCAGCATACACGTTTAATTTCTTAGACACTTGACGTCCTAAACGTCCTTTTGGAAGCATGCCTTTAATTGCAAGCTCTAACATTTGTACAGGGTAGTTTGTACGCATTTCTAGAGCTGTTCTTTGCTTAAGTCCACCTGGGTGGTTAGTGTGACGGTAGTAAATTTTATCGTTTAATTTATTACCTGTTAAATGAATTTTCTCAGCGTTAATAATAATTACATGATCACCCGTGTCAACGTGTGGTGTAAATGTTGGTTTGTGTTTACCACGTAAAATGGATGCTACTTCAGTAGATAGGCGACCTAAAGTTTGACCTTCAGCATCAACCACATACCATTTACGCTCAACTTCGTTAGCTTTTGCCATAAAAGTCGTACGCATGTGTTTCCCTCCTCGTTATCTTTTCCATAGAAAAAATCTATTGTTTATCTTAAACACGATTTCCTTCCGGGGCTAATCGTGGTTTTAGAAACAATACCATATGTTATGATATACTTTTGAGTTTCTAATGTCAAGCAAATGTTACACCAGGATTAGTTGTTATAGTTTACCTGCCATAAGTAAAGTCCATGACCTGGAGCCATCTTTCCAGCAAACTGGCGATTTTGTTTCGCTAAAATCTCTGGAATACTATCCGGATCAAGCTTTCCTTGACCTACGCTAAGTAACGTACCAACAATAATTCTGACCATATTATATAAAAATCCATTACCTACAAAGCGAAAAATTAATTCATCGTCTTGCTCAATTAATTCGATTTCATAAATTGTTCGCACTTTATCTTTTTTGTCAGTTTTTGCCGAACAAAAAGAAGTAAAGTCATGCGTTCCAATAAAATAAGGAATCGCTTTTCTTATAGAGTTTATTTCGAGCGGATATGGATATTGATATACGTAATTTCTACGGAATACATCCGCAGTCTTTGATAATAATACACGATAGCGATATTCTTTTTTCTCGACACCGTAACGTGCATGAAATTCTTCTGTTTTCTTCTCTACCTGCCTGATAATAATATCATCCGGCAACATTGTATTTAAAGCATTACTCCATTGCCACTCTTCAAGAGACAAAGGTGTATCAAAGTGTATCACTTGTCCTTTGGCGTGAACGGTAGAATCCGTTCTGCCTGATGCCTGCACACGAACAAGTTCTCCTTTATGCAACTTCTGCAATGCTTTCTCTATTTCTTGTTGAACAGTCCGATGCTGTGGTTGAATTTGGTAACCACAAAAATGAATGCCATCATATGCAACTGTACATTTTATTCTTTCCATTTCTCTATTCTCCATTACGACCGCACCCATGCCAAAATACAAGCTAAACAAAGTAAGCTTACAATTGTTACTGTATCACTTATTTTCCAGCGTAGTTGCCTAAATTTAGTACGTCCTTCGCCACTTTTATATCCACGAGATTCCATCGCAATCGCTAAGTCCTCTGCACGCTTAAAAGCACTGATAAATAATGGAACGAGTAGTGAGATAATAGCTTTCATCCTATCTTTTATCGGTCCCCCAGCAAAATCAATACCACGTGACGCCTGCGCTTTCATGATTTTACTCGTTTCATCCATTAATGTGGGGATAAATCGAAGAGAAATTGACATCATTAATGCGATTTCATGAACAGGAACTTTCATACGCTTCAACGGCTTTAATAACGTCTCTAAACCATCTGTAATCTCAATTGGTGTCGTTGTTAACGTTAATAATGTCGTCATTAAAATAATAACGAAAAATCGTATAGAAATGTATATCCCTTGCTCTAATCCTTTTTCATGTATCGAAAACCAACCAAGCTGGACTAGTACTTCCCCTTCTTTATTTGTAAAAATATGCAGGAAAAATGTAAAAAGAAAAATCCATAAAATTGGTTTTAAGCCCGAAAGTACATAACGAATCGGCACTTTTGCAAAAAATAAAGCAATGAGTGCATATAAAAATAAAAATCCATATGAAATCGCATTATTTGCTAAGAAAACAACAAATACATATAAAAAGACAATCAACAGCTTCGTACGAGGATCAAGTTGATGAATGAGTGACTGACCTGGAATATATCTCCCAATAATCAACTGCTGCATGATTCATGACCACCTTTTCGTAACACCTGTACAACTTCATGAGTAAGATCCTCTAAAGATAAGGTAGCCTTCGAAATTGAAATACCAAACTTCTCTTCAATTGCACGTTTATACTTTAAAGACATTGGAAGATCCACACCGATTTGTTCTAATTTATCAGCATATGAAAATACTTCCTCCGCTCTTCCTTGCAAAAAGACCGTTCCTTTATGCATGACCACTATTTGATCTGCATACTTAGCGGCATCCTCCATATTATGGGTAACAAGAATGACTGTAAGCCCCTGTTCCTTATGCAAATTGTAAAACATCTCCATGAGCTCGTGCTGTCCTTTTGGATCAAGCCCCGCTGTAGGTTCATCTAATACAAGCACTTCGGGTTCCATCGCAAGTACGCCTGCTATTGCAACACGCCTCATTTGCCCACCGCTTAATTCAAACGGAGAACGTGCTAATAACTCTATGTCCAATCCAACAAGCTGGATTGCATCTTTCGCCTTTTGTTTTGCCTCTTCTTCAGATACACCAAAATTAGTAGGTCCAAAACAAATGTCCTTTTCAACTGTTTCTTCAAATAGTTGATGTTCTGGAAACTGAAAGACAACCCCTACTTTTTTTCGTAGCGGCTTAAGTTTTTTCTCTTTCTTCCCTGCTGAAATTAAATGTTCACCAATTTGAACCGTACCATTTGTCGGCTGCAATAAACCATTTAAATGTTGAATCATCGTCGACTTACCTGAACCAGTATGACCGATAATGGCATAATAGCCCCCACTTGGAAACGACACGTCTACATCATAAAGTGCGCGTCTTTCAAATGGAGTTTTATATTGATAACGATGTTCTACTTTTTGGAATGTAATCTCCAAAGTTCGTTCACCAAGCTTTCCATTGTAAGATGCGTATTTTGCAAGTGAATTTCATTTCTTTTTAATAATTCTGCTATTTTCACCGAAAAAGGTACATCTAATCCAATCTCTTGGAGCATATGAGAGGATTTGAAAATTTGCTCTGGAGTACCTTCCTCTAATATTTCTCCCTTGTTCAAAATAATAATACGGTCTGACTGTGCCGCTTCTTCTAAATCGTGCGTAATCGATAACACCGTAATACCCTTTTGATCAACAAGTTGTCTGACTGTTTCTACTACTTCACGTCTCCCCTGAGGGTCTAACATTGAAGTTGCTTCATCTAGTATTAAAATAGATGGCTGAAGTGCTAGAACACCTGCTATTGCGACTCGCTGCTTTTGTCCACCAGATAACGAATGGGGTTCTTCATTTAAAAAATCTTCCATACGGACAAGTTGCAGAGCTTGTTCTAGTCTTTCTATCATCTGCTCCCTTGGCATTCCGATGTTCTCTAGGCCGAATACAACGTCATCTTGTACTGTCGTTCCAACAAATTGATTATCTGGGTTTTGAAATACCATCCCAATTTGCTTTCGAACATCCCATACTGTTTCCTCTGATAAAATCATTGTATCATTTAAAGTGATTGTCCCTGATTCCGGTAAAAATAAGCCATTCAATAATTTTGCAAGTGTAGACTTCCCTGAACCATTTTGTCCAATAACAGATACCCATTCTCCTTCATATAAGGAAAACGAAACATCTTTTAATGCATAAGAGGCTGCCCCAGGATATTGAAATGATATATTTTCTGTCCGAAGTTTCTCTTTTTTCAATACAAGGCACCCTTTCTTTCGCCAAGTTAGCCTATCTTTTTATACTTAAAAAAAAAGGGCCATGACCAGTTACTTGAAAAGAACTGTCCTGCCCTTTTAATCATCATTATACTAACTCGATAATTACCATTGGTGCTGCGTCTCCGCGACGTGGACCAATTTTTGCAATACGAGTGTATCCGCCTTGGCGCTCAGCATAGCGTGGAGCTACATCAGCGAATAATTTTTGAAGTGCATCTTGACCAGTCTCAGCGTTAGCAACCTCATTACGGATGAAAGCTGCTGCTTGACGACGAGCATGAAGATCTCCGCGTTTACCTAAAGTGATCATTTTTTCCACTACAGAACGAAGTTCTTTTGCACGAGTTTCTGTCGTTTGGATGCGCTCGTTGATAATTAAATCAGTAGCTAAATCACGTAACATAGCTTTACGTTGCGCACTTGTACGGCCTAATTTTCTGTATGCCATTCGTAGTTCCCTCCTTTGTTGATGGGTTTAAATCCTCAGTCGTCTTTACGTAAACCTAAACCTAATTCCTCAAGTTTATGTTTAACTTCTTCTAAGGATTTACGTCCTAAGTTACGAACTTTCATCATATCTTCTTCTGTTTTGTTCGCAAGCTCTTGTACAGTATTAATTCCTGCACGTTTTAGGCAATTATAAGAACGAACAGAAAGATCTAGTTCCTCGATAGTCATCTCAAGAACTTTTTCTTTTTGATCTTCTTCCTTCTCGACCATAATCTCAGCATTTTGTGCTTCGTCAGTTAAACCAACAAAGATATTTAAATGCTCAGTTAAGATTTTGGCACCTAAAGAGATAGCTTCTTTTGGCCCGATGCTTCCATCCGTCCATACATCAAGCGTAAGCTTATCATAATTAGCCACTTGTCCGACACGTGTCTTTTCCACTTGGTAAGTCACACGTGATACTGGAGTATAAATAGAATCAATAGGAATTACTCCTATTGGTTGATCTTCGCTTTTATTTGCATCAGCTGGCGTATACCCACGGCCACGCTTTGCAGTTAAACGCATGCGGAAATGCGCATTTTTTGCTAACGTCGCAATGTGTAAATCTGGATTTAAGATTTCAACATCACTATCGTGAGTAATATCAGCAGCTGTGACAATACCTTCGCCCTGTACATCGATTTCCAACGTCTTCTCTTCTTCAGAGTAGATTTTAAGAGCTAACTTTTTCAAGTTTAAGATCATCGTCGTAACGTCTTCTACTACGCCCTCAACTGTTGAAAATTCGTGTAAAACGCCATCGATTTGGATAGCAGTTACAGCGGCACCAGGGAGTGAGGATAAAAGAATACGACGTAAGGAGTTACCCAAAGTAGTACCATATCCACGCTCAAGCGGTTCAATCACGAATTTGCCATACTTAGCATCTTCGTTAAGTTCAACCGTTTCGATTTTCGGTTTTTCGATTTCAATCATTAACTAAACCCTCCTTCAAAACGTCGAAACCCCGGTTAAACAAAGGAAGAACCTCTGTTTAACCGAAAGTCCCCCTTAGGCAGTTCCCGATTGTGCACAACAAGCGATGTTTCTGTACGAAATTTCTCGATAATGCATCATATCCATTATAGACAAAAGGGAAAATTCTATACAGAAAAATTACACACGACGACGTTTTGGTGGACGACATCCATTATGAGGAACTGGAGTAACATCTCTAATTGCTGTTACTTCTAGACCTGCCGCTTGAAGAGCACGAATTGCAGCTTCACGACCAGCACCAGGACCTTTAACAGTAACCTCTAAAGTTTTTAAACCATGCTCCATTGCAACTTTAGAAGCAGCTTCAGCAGCCATTTGCGCAGCGAATGGAGTAGATTTACGAGATCCACGGAAACCAAGTGCACCAGCACTAGACCAAGAAAGTGCGTTACCATGAGTATCTGTAAGTGTTACGATTGTGTTGTTGAAAGTAGAACGAATATGAGCTATACCAGCTTCAATATTCTTTTTCACACGTTTTTTACGAGTGTTTGTTTTACGTGCCATTGTTAGTTCAACCTCCTTTACTTATTATTTCTTTTTATTTGCTACTGTACGACGTGGACCTTTACGTGTACGAGCATTGTTTTTAGAGTTTTGACCACGAACTGGTAAACCACGACGGTGACGAAGACCACGGTAAGAACCGATCTCCATTAGACGTTTAATATTAAGAGATACTTCACGACGAAGGTCTCCCTCAACTTTAATACGATCGATGATATCACGGATACGTCCTAATTCATCTTCCGATAAATCACGAACTCGTGTTTCCGAAGAAATACCAGCTTCTGTAATAATTTTTTCAGCAGTTGTGCGACCAATGCCGAATACGTAAGTTAAAGAAATAACAACGCGCTTGTCACGAGGAATATCTACACCTGCGATACGTGCCATTCTGAATGCACCTCCTTCTGATTAACCTTGTTTTTGTTTATGTTTAGGGTTTTCACAAATAACCATTACTTTTCCACGTCTACGAATAACTTTACATTTTTCGCAGATTGGTTTAACTGACGGTCTTACTTTCATGTCTCGAACCTCCTTAAAGATTACGGAGTGCTATATTATTTAAAACGGTACGTAATACGACCACGATTTAAATCGTACGGAGATAATTCTACCGTAACTTTGTCTCCTGGTAAAATACGAATGAAGTTCATACGGATTTTACCAGAAACGTGAGCCAATACGACATGCCCATTCTCTAATTCTACTTTGAACATAGCATTTGGCAACGTTTCAAGAACGGTACCTTCGACTTCAATTACATCATCTTTAGCCATTCAATAGTTCTCCCTTCTTCAAATCAGTAACATTTTACACTGCTCTGAAATCCCGGAGAGCCAGCTACTTATAAAGTGGTAAGGATTTCGTATCCTGCTTCTGTAAGAGCAATCGTGTGCTCAAAATGGGCACACCATTTACCATCTACCGTTACCACTGTCCAGTCATCAGATAGTGTTTTTACATATCGTCTTCCTTGATTCACCATCGGCTCAACACAGATGACCATTCCCGGCTTTAATCTAGGGCCTCTATTTGGTGGACCATAGTGCGGGATTTGAGGGTCCTCATGTAAGTCTTGCCCGATTCCGTGACCAACATACTCCCTAACGATCGAGAACCCATTCTCTTCAGCATGTGTTTGAACCACATGCGAGATATTTGATAATCTTTCGCCTGGTTTTACTTGTTCTAGACCAAGATACAACGATTTTTCTGTGACATCAAGTAGCTTTTGAACAGATTCAGAAATGTTTCCAACTGGATACGTCCATGCAGAATCTCCATGGTACCCATTGTATTTCGCACCAATATCGATACTGATGATATCGCCCTCTTCGAGCTTACGCTTCCCTGGAATCCCGTGTACAAGCTCTTCATTTACAGAAGCACAAATGCTCCCCGGAAATCCGTTGTATCCTTTAAAAGATGGCGTAGCACCATATTTTCGAATCGTCTTTTCCGCTATTTGATCGAGCTCTTTCGTTGTAATTCCTGGAGTAATATGTTGTTTCAACTCTTGATGAGTTAAAGCAACGATCCTGCCAGCTTCTCGCATGATTTCTATCTCGCGAGGAGTTTTGCAGATGATCATTACGCTAAGTCTCCGATGAGAACATCGATATCAGCAAATACTTTATTGATACCTTGCTCACCATTAATGCTTTGTAAGTAGCCAAGCTCCTCGTAGAAATCAAGCAAAGGTTTTGTTTGCTTAATATTTACATCTAAACGATTTGCTACAGTTTCTTCATTGTCATCAGAGCGTTGATATAATTCGCCACCACATTTATCGCACACATCAGCTTTTGCTGGCGGATTGAATTCTAAGTGGTAAGTCGCACCGCATTCTTTACAAATGCGACGGCCTGTAAGGCGTGTTAATAACAAACCTGAATCCACATTAATGTTTAAAACATAGTCGATTTTTTTGCCAAGATCTTTCATAATCTCTTCAAGAGCTGATGCTTGTGCAACAGTTCGTGGGAAACCATCTAATAAGAAGCCTTTAATACAGTCTTCTTGGCTTAAACGTTCACGAACAATTCCAATTGTAACTTCATCTGGAACAAGCGCACCTTTATCAATAAAAGATTTTGCTTGTAAACCAAGTTCAGTTTCAGCCTTCATAGCTGCACGGAACATATCTCCTGTTGAGATGTGAGGGATGTTATACTTGGCAACAATCTGTTCGGCTTGTGTACCTTTACCAGCACCAGGAAGCCCCATTAAAATCAAGTTCATCCTTGTTCCCCCTCAGTACATGAGCATGTAGGGAAGACAGTTCTTCCCACTTACTCACTGCTTGATAAACCCTTTGTAATGGCGTTTTACCAATTGGCTTTCTAGCTGCTTCATTGTTTCTAAAGCAACGCCGACAACGATTAACATACTCGTTCCACCAATCTGTGCAGATGGAGGAAGATTTCCCAATTTCGTAAAGATAACTGGTAAGATTGCAATCGCTGCTAGGAAAATTGATCCCACAAAGGTCAAACGATACAAGATTTTTGTTAGATATTGTTCTGTATTCTTACCCGGACGAATACCTGGAACATATCCACCTTGCTTGTTTAGATTCTCTGACATTTGCTCTGGATTAACCTGAACAAATGCATAGAAATATGTGAAGGCTACAATGAGCGCAACATATATGATCATTCCCACTGGGTGAGAATAGTTAAAGTTTGCAATAATCCACTGCGACACATCATGTTTCGGGAAGAACTGTGCAATAGTTGGAGGCGTAATTAAGAATGAAACAGCAAAAATGACTGGAATAACACCCGCACTATTTACCTTAAGTGGTAAATGAGTGTTTTGTGCTCCAGCATGATTCCCATTCCCTCCTGTTACACGCTTCGCGTATTGAATTGGGATCTTTCTAACAGCCTGTTGAATGAAAATAACACCAACAATAACTGCTAGCACAGCTAGTAAAATCAATGCAACTTTAACGATACTCATGAACAATTGATCTCCGATATTTTGAAACTGTTGTTGATACACTTGAGATATAACACTTGGGATCGCTGCGGCAATACCACCAAAGATAAGAATGGAAATACCATTACCTACACCTTTAGCTGTAATCTGTTCACCTAACCACATTAAAAATGCAGTACCAGCAGTCAGTACCGTAGCAATGTATAAATAAGTGCTCCAACCTGGATTCAAAATTAATTGCCCACCTACCATACCGTTAAAACCGATTGACATACCAAACCCCTGAATAAACGCAAGAACAATTGTAAAGTAACGCGTGAATTGCGTTAGTTTACGACGGCCCATTTCGCCTTGCTTCGACCATTCCGAAAATTTAGGAACAACATCCATCTGCAATAATTGCACGATGATGGATGCTGTAATATACGGCATGATTCCCATCGCGAAGATGGAGAAGTTCTTCAAGGCGCCACCGCCAAATGTATTTAGGATACCTAAGGCATTTAATTGATCTTGTGCTTTCAGTACGTCTCCATTTGTAAATGGCACTGGGATAAACGTGCCAATCCTGAATACGACTAACATGGCTAAAGTGAATAATATTTTACGTCTTATCTCAGCAACGCGCATAAAGTTGGAGATTGTACGAAACATTAGATCACCTCAACTGATCCGCCAGCTGCTTCAATTGCTTCTTTAGCACTTGAAGAGAACTTGTGCGCTTTAACAGTTAATTTTTTCTCTACTGCTCCGCTTGCAAGAATTTTAACACCGTCGTTTAACTTGCTGATAACGCCAGTTTCCAGCAATAATTCAGGTGTTACTTCTGTACCATCTTCAAAACGATTTAACGTTGATAAGTTTACAATAGTAAACTCTTTACGGTTAATGTTTGTGAAGCCGCGTTTTGGTAAACGACGGAATAGTGGAGTTTGACCACCTTCGAAGCCAAGACGAACACCGCCGCCAGAACGTGCGTTTTGTCCTTTATGACCTCTACCAGCAGTTTTACCGTTACCAGAACCGATACCACGACCGACACGGTTACGTACTTTACGAGAACCTTCTGCAGGTTTTAATTCATGAAGTTTCATTCCCAGGCACCTCCTTATATTAATGAGTTATCCTTAAGCTTCTTTTACAGTTATAAGGTGAGAAACTTTGTTGATCATACCAAGAATAGCAGGAGTTTCTTCCTTAACTACAGTTGAATTCAACTTTTTAAGACCTAAAGCTTCTACCGTCGCACGTTGATCTTGTGGACGACCAATTACACTACGAGTGAGGGTAATTTCTAACTTTTTCGCCATTTGTTTTCCCTCCTTAACCTAGTAGCTCTTCTACAGATTTACCGCGTAATTTTGCAACATCTTCAGCGCGCTTAAGTTCGCTTAATCCGTTCACAGTAGCGCGAATCATGTTGATTGGTGTGTTAGTACCAAGAGATTTCGAAAGAATATCTTGTACACCAGCTAATTCTAGTACCGCACGAACAGGTCCACCAGCAATAACACCAGTACCCTCAGCAGCAGGTTTTAAGAATACTTCACCAGCTCCAAAATGACCGTTGATTGTATGTGGAATTGTTGTACCAACTAATGGTACTGCGATTAGGTTTTTCTTAGCGTCTTCGATAGCTTTACGGATTGCGTCTGGTACCTCTTGTGCTTTACCAGTACCGAATCCAACATGACCGTTTTTATCGCCAACTACAACTAGTGCAGCAAAGCGGAAACGACGACCACCCTTAACAACTTTCGCGACACGATTTATCGTAACTACACGTTCTTCAAGTTCTAATTTACTTGGGTCAATGCGTTGCATCAATTTTCCCTCCTTTGACCATTAAAATTGTAATCCAGCCTCACGAGCAGCTTCAGCTAGAGCTTTAACACGGCCATGGTATAAGTAACCACCGCGATCAAATACTACTTCTTTAACGCCTTTCTCTACAGCACGCTTAGCAACTGATTCTCCAACTTTCGTAGCAGCTTCAGTATTGCTAGTACCGTTAAGAGCAAGGTCTTTATCAAGAGTAGATGCACTTACTAATGTTACACCATTTACATCATCAATAACTTGAGCGTAAATATGTTGGTTAGAACGGTACACGTTTAAACGTGGACGTTCTGCAGTACCAGTAAGTTTAGCACGTACACGTGCATGTCTTTTCTTACGAGTCGCATTTTTAGCAGCTTTAGTGATCATTCTTGTCACTCCTTTCTTTCACCTAACGGGTTTACTTAGCAGTTTTACCTTCTTTACGACGAACAACTTCGCCTTCGTAACGAATACCTTTACCTTTATATGGCTCAGGAGCACGTACAGCACGGATGTTAGCAGCAAATTCGCCAACACGTTGCTTGTCGATACCTTTAATTACGATTTTAGTTGGTACAGGTACTTCAACTTCAAGTCCTGCTTCTGGAGTCATTTCTACTGGATGAGAATAACCTACGCTTAAAACAAGTTTATCACCTTGTTTTTGAGCACGGTAACCAACACCGACTAATTCAAGTCCGCGTGCAAAACCTGTAGTAACACCTTCAACCATGTTTCCGATTAAAGCACGAGTTGTACCGTGTAATGCACGGTGTTCCTTCTGTTCAGATGGACGCTCAACTGTTAGTGTATTTTCTTCAATTTTGATAGACATATCAGTTTTGAAAGTACGAGTTAATTCACCTTTAGGGCCTTTTACTGTTACAGTATTGTCTTCTGCAACTGTAATAGTAACACCTGCAGGGATTTCAAGAATCTTTTTACCAATACGAGACATGTGGTCACACCTCCGTTCGTTTTAAATATATATTACCAAACGTATGCTACTACTTCTCCACCAGTTTGTAATTGACGAGCATCTTTGTCTGTCATTACTCCCTTAGATGTAGAAACAAGAGCGATACCTAATCCGTTAAGTACACGAGGTACTTCATCAGCTTTTGCGTAAACGCGTAAGCCAGGCTTACTGATACGCTTTAATCCAGTGATTACACGTTCATTGTTTGCACCATATTTCAGGAAAATACGAAGGATACCTTGTTTGTTATCCCCGATGTATTCTACATCACGAATGAAACCTTCACGTTTTAAAAGATCAGCGATCTCTTTTTTGATTTTAGAAGCAGGAACCTCTAATTTCTCATGACGTACCATATTCGCATTACGGATGCGAGTAAGCATGTCTGCAATTGGATCTGTCATCACCATGTGTTTTACCTCCTTCCCATTTGTGGGTTTTACCAACTAGCTTTTTTAACACCAGGAATTTGACCTTTATATGCAAGTTCACGGAAACAAATACGGCAAAGCTTAAATTTGCGGTATACAGAATGCGGACGACCGCAGCGTTCGCAACGTGTATACTCTTGTACTTTAAACTTAGGAGTACGCTTTTGTTTCGCGATCATAGATTTTTTAGCCACGTTTTCGCCTCCTCTACTTAGCGTTGGCTTCCATTATTTTTGGAATGGCATACCGAATTGTGTTAAAAGTTCACGAGCTTCTTCATCAGTTTTCGCTGTAGTAACGATTACGATGTCCATACCTCGGACTTTACTTACTTTATCATAATCAATCTCAGGGAAAATTAGTTGCTCTTTAACACCTAATGTGTAGTTCCCACGACCATCAAATGATTTCTTAGAAACACCACGGAAATCACGTACACGTGGTAAAGAAACTGATACTAATTTGTCGAAGAACTCATACATTTGCTGACCGCGTAAAGTTACTTTCGCACCGATTGGCATACCTTCACGAAGACGGAAACCAGCGATTGATTTTTTAGCGCGAGTTACAACAGGTTTTTGACCTGCGATTTGAGTTAATTCTTCTACTGCATTGTCTAAAGCTTTTGAGTTAGATACCGCGTCACCAACACCAGTGTTGATTACGATCTTTTCGATTTTCGGTACTTCCATCACAGATTTATAGTTAAACTTGCTCATTAGAGCAGGAGTAATTTCCTTTTGGAACTTCTCTTTAAGGCGATTCAATGAAGTGACCTCCTTTCTTAAGAAAATTATTTATCTAATAATTCACCAGATTTTTTTGCAATACGCACTTTTTTACCATCTTCTACTTTGAAGCCTACGCGAGTAGGTTCGCCTGTTTTCGGATCTAATACCATAACATTAGAAACGTGAATAGGTGCTTCTTTCGTAATAATTCCACCTTGTGGATTTAATTGAGATGGCTTAGAGTGTTTTTTAACGATGTTAACACCCTCAACGATAACACGGTTTTGCTTTGGGAAAGCCACAAGGATAACACCTTGTTTTCCTTTGTCTTTACCAGTGATTACCTGAACTTTATCACCTTTTTTTACATGCATCTTAATTCTGCACCTCCTTAGCAAGGCAATACCTTAAATTATAGAACTTCTGGAGCTAAAGAAACGATCTTCATGAAGTTGCTATCACGTAATTCACGAGCTACTGGTCCGAAGATACGAGTACCACGTGGGCTCTTATCGTCTTTGATGATAACCGCTGCGTTTTCATCAAATTTAATGTAAGAACCGTCCGGACGACGAGCTCCGCTCTTCGTACGTACCACTACTGCCTTAACAACGTCACCTTTTTTAACAACGCCACCTGGTGTTGCTTGTTTTACCGTAGCAACGATAATATCACCAATATAAGCATATTTACGACCAGAGCCGCCTAATACTTTAATTGTTAAAAGTTCGCGGGCACCAGAGTTGTCAGCAACTTTCAAACGAGATTCTTGTTGGATCATGTTATGAAACCTCCCTTCGGACTAAAAATTCCGATTCGTCTATTTAGATAACAACCGCTTCTTCAACGATTTCAACTAAACGGAAACGCTTAGTAGCAGAAAGCGGGCGAGTTTCCATGATTTTAACGATATCGCCAAGTTTCGCTTGGTTTTGCTCATCATGGGCTTTATACTTTTTAGAATACTTAACACGTTTTCCGTATAAGGAATGAGTTTTGTAAGTTTCAACTAAAACTGTAATCGTTTTGTCCATTTTGTCAGAAACAACACGACCAGTATAAACTTTGCGTTGGTTACGTTCGCTCACTATGCAAACCTCCCCTCAATTTATCGATTAATTCCGATCTCTCTTTCACAAACTACAGTTTTCATACGAGCAATCGCTTTACGTACTTCACGGATGCGAGTTGGGTTCTCTAATTGTCCTGTAGCAAGTTGGAAGCGAAGATTAAACAACTCTTCCTTTAAAGCTTTAACTTTTGTTTCGATTTCGGCAGTGGTTAATTCACGAATATCATTAGTTTTCATTAGATTCACCACCATTTTCTTCACGTTTTACGAATTTACATTTCACAGGTAACTTGTGAGCTGCAAGACGTAATGCTTCGCGTGCTACCTCTTCAGATACACCCGCAATTTCAAACATAATTTTCCCAGGTTTTACTACTGCTACCCAGCCTTCTGGTGCCCCTTTACCGGAACCCATACGTACTTCTAGAGGTTTTGCAGTGTAAGGTTTAGAAGGGAAAATTTTAATCCATACTTTACCGCCACGTTTCATGTGACGAGTCATTGCACGACGAGCAGCTTCGATTTGACGGTTTGTAATCCATGAAGCAGCTAGTGCTTGTAAACCAAATTCACCAAAAGCGATTTCAGTTCCACCTTTTGCACGACCACGCATTTTACCACGATGCTCTCTACGATATTTTACGCGTTTAGGCATTAACATATTATTTTCCTCCTTCCTCAGAAGCTTTCTTTTTTGTAGGAAGGACTTCTCCACGGTAGATCCATACTTTTACGCCTAATTTACCGTATGTTGTATCAGCTTCAACTGCTGCATAGTCAATATCAGCGCGAAGTGTATGAAGTGGAACAGTTCCTTCACTGTAAGATTCTGCACGAGCGATATCAGCTCCGCCAAGACGACCAGAAACCTGTGTTTTAATACCTTTTGCTCCTGCACGCATAGCACGTTGAATAACTTGCTTTTGTGCACGACGGAATGATACACGGTTTTCTAATTGACGAGCGATGTTTTCGCCTACTAATTTAGCGTTAAGATCAGCTCTCTTAACTTCTAAAATGTTAATGTGTACACGCTTGCCTGTTAATTGGTTAAGAGCTTTACGAAGTGCTTCAACTTCAGTACCACCTTTACCAATTACCATACCAGGTTTTGCAGTGTGAATTGTAACATTTACACGATTTGCTGCACGTTCGATTTCTACTTTAGCAACAGCAGAATCTTTTAAGCGTACAGTAATGTACTCACGGATTTTGATGTCTTCATGTAATAACGTAGCATAATCTTTCTCAGCGAACCAACGAGATTCCCAGTCGCGGATAATACCGACACGAAGACCAATTGGATTAACCTTCTGACCCATCGATTATCCCTCCTTCTTTTCTGATACCACAACTGTGATGTGGCTTGTGCGTTTGTTAATTTGGCTTGCACGACCCATTGCACGTGGACGGAAACGTTTCAACGTTGGACCTTCGTCAACGAAGACTTTTTCAACAACTAGGTTGTTAATATCCATCTCATAATTGTGCTCTGCATTTGCGATTGCAGATTTTAAAACTTTTTCTACAACTGGAGAAGCAGTTTTTGGTGTGTGGTTAAGGATAGCAATCGCTTCACCCACTTGCTTACCTCGGATTAAGTCTACTACTAAACGAACCTTACGAGGAGCAATACGAACTGTTCTCACTACTGCTTTAGCTTGCATTGAAGTGCCTCCTCTCATTATCTTCTAGTTTTCTTATCGTCAGCAAGGTGACCTTTATACGTACGAGTTGGTGCGAATTCACCTAACTTATGGCCAACCATATCCTCAGTGATGTACACAGGTACGTGTTTACGACCATCATATACAGCAATTGTATGTCCGATGAACTGAGGGAAGATTGTTGAACGGCGAGACCAAGTTTTAACAACTTGTTTTTGCTCAGATGCAACTAATTTTTCCATTTTGTTCATTAAGTGATCATCGACAAATGGTCCTTTTTTTAAGCTACGAGCCATTTTGGTGCCTCCCTTCGTGATTGGCGTACGGTTCTTGAAATGAACCGTACTACAATCCCATTATTTTTTACGACGACGAACGATAAATTTATCAGACGCTTTGTTTTTCTTACGAGTCTTGAATCCAAGAGTTGGTTTACCCCATGGAGACATTGGAGACTTACGTCCGATTGGAGAGCGTCCTTCACCACCACCGTGTGGGTGATCAACCGGGTTCATTACAGAACCACGAACTGTTGGGCGCTTACCTAACCAGCGAGAGCGACCTGCTTTACCGATTTTGATAAGTTCGTGTTGTTCGTTACCAACTTGACCGATTGAAGCGCGACAAGCAGATAATACTAAACGTACTTCACCAGAAGTTAAACGTACAAGTACGTATTTTCCTTCTTTACCAAGTACTTGAGCAGACGTACCAGCAGAACGGACTAATTGTCCTCCACGACCAGGCTTAAGCTCGATATTATGAACAACAGTACCTACTGGAATGTTGATTAATGGTAATGCGTTACCGATTTTAATGTCAGCTTCAGGGCCAGACATAACTTCCATACCTACTTCTAAAGTTTTAGGAGCAAGAATGTAACGTTTTTCACCGTCAACGTAGTTAATTAATGCGATATTCGCAGAGCGGTTTGGATCGTATTCGATCGTAGCAACGCGTCCTGGAATTCCATCTTTGTTACGCTTAAAGTCGATGATACGGTATTGACGCTTATGTCCGCCACCTTGATGACGTACAGTAATTTTACCTTGGTTATTACGACCAGCCTTTTTGCTTAAAGGAGCAAGTAAAGACTTTTCCGGTCTGTCAGTCGTGATTTCAGCGAAATCATTCGTAGTCATGTTACGACGACCGTTAGTAGTTGGATTATACTTTTTAATTCCCATCTCAATTTCCCTCCTTCTTTAGTAAGAATTAAACGCCTTGGAAGATTTCGATTTCTTTGCTGTCAGCAGTTAGCTTAACGATTGCTTTACGACGACGGCTAGTAAAACCAGCGTGACGACCAACACGTTTTGCTTTCGGCTTGTAGTTCATGATATTTACTTTGTCTACATTAACACCAAAGATCGCTTCTATAGCGTCTTTAACCTCTGTTTTATTAGATTTAACGTCCACGTCGAACGTGTATTTTTTTTCAGCCATCATTTCCATAGAACGTTCAGTGATAACTGGGCGCTTAATGATATCACGAGGATCTCTCATTATGCAAGCACCTCCTCTACTTTTTCCACTGCCGCTTTTGTCATGATTAGCTTATCATGATGAAGCACATCTAGCACGTTTACGCCATCAGCAGTGATTACTGTTACTCCAGGGATATTGCGAGCAGATAACTCTACAGATTCGTTTGCATCAGCAGTTACGATAAGAGCTTTCTTCTCAACAGTTAATCCTTTAAGTACTGCTACCATGTCTTTTGTTTTTGGTGCATTTAACACTAGGTCCTCAAGAACTACAATGTTGTTCTCAACTACTTTAGTAGCTAATGCAGATTTGATTGCTAAACGACGAACTTTCTTAGGAAGTTTGTACGCATAGCTTCTTGGTGTAGGTCCGAATACCGTACCACCACCACGCCATTGAGGAGAGCGGATAGAACCTTGACGAGCACGTCCAGTTCCTTTTTGACGCCATGGTTTACGACCACCACCGCGAACTTCAGAGCGAGTTTTTACTTTGTGTGTACCTTGACGTAAAGATGCACGTTGCATCATTACAGCTTCAAATAGTACAGCTTCATTTGGTTCGATACCGAAAATAGCTTCAGCTAATTCGATTTCACCAACCTGTGAACCAGTTTGGTTATATACAGTAACTTTTGGCATTGGAATTCCTCCTTCCTATTGTGAATTATTTGCTAACCTTCACAGCGCCTTGAACAACTACAAGAGATTTCTTAGCACCTGGAACGTTACCTTTTACTAGTAATAAGTTGCGCTCAGTGTCAACTTGAACGATTTCTAAGTTTTGGATAGTAACTTGGTCTCCACCCATACGTCCAGCAAGTTTTTTGCCTTTGAATACACGGTTCGGAGCAACTGGCCCCATTGAACCTGGACGACGGTGATAGCGAGAACCATGAGACATAGGTCCGCGAGATTGTCCGTGGCGTTTAATAACACCTTGGAAACCTTTACCTTTAGAAATTCCTGTTACGTCAACGATTTCACCTGCAGCGAAAACTTCAACTTTTACCTCTTGACCAACCTCTAATCCGTCCACGTCTGCATCGCGGATTTCGCGAATGAAGCGCTTAGGAGTTGTAGATGCTTTAGCAGTGTGGCCTTGTTCAGGTTTGTTAGTTAACTTTTCACGTTTATCTTCAAATCCTAACTGAATTGCGTTGTAGCCATCAGTTTCAGTTGTTTTCTTTTGAAGAACAACGTTTGGATTAGCAGCGATTACCGTTACTGGGATTAACTCACCGTTCTCAGCAAATACTTGAGTCATACCGATCTTTCTTCCTAAGATTCCTTTGGTCATGAGTTACACCTCCTACATTTTTAAGTTATATGAATTATAGTTTGATTTCGATATCTACACCAGATGGTAAATCTAAACGCATTAATGAATCTACTGTTTGCGGAGTAGGACTCACGATGTCGATTAGACGTTTGTGTGTGCGCATTTCGAATTGTTCACGAGAATCTTTGTACTTATGAACAGCACGAAGAATTGTGTAAATAGTCTTCTCAGTTGGTAATGGGATCGGACCAGAAACTGTTGCCCCAGAACGCTTAGCTGTTTCTACAATTTTCTCAGCTGATTGATCAAGAATACGGTGATCATAAGCTTTTAAACGGATACGAATTTTTTCTTTTGCCATTATTTTCCCTCCTTCGTTCGCCTATTTCTAAAATAGACCTTCTCCATGGAAATTTCCCCACACCATGCCATGGCAAAGCGGCCGGGTGTGTCAGCAACCTTCCACTTCATCGCAGTCAAAGACCAACATTGTCTATTATACAATGTTATTCGTCTAGATGCAAGCATCTTTTTGTTCGCATCTGCTTTTCTCTACTTTTGCTATTATACATGGCACTTTAAAGAATATCAAGTTTTCATCCACTCTTATTCACCTTACAGTTTTTGGGTGTTGTTTTCGTTTTATATACTATAGAAGAAACTCATCCAAAAATAGAAGATACATCTCTTTCTTCTATAGTAATAAGCAATAAAAAAACTCAAGGGAGAATCCCTTGAGTTTTTAATAATCTAATTAAAGACTACTCAGCAACGATTGTAGCAACTACACCGTAACCTACTGTACGTCCACCTTCACGAATAGAGAATTTAGTTCCCTCTTCGATAGCGATTGGAGCGATAAGTTCGATAGTCATTTCGATGTTGTCACCAGGCATTACCATTTCAGTACCTTCTGGTAATTGGATGATACCAGTTACGTCAGTTGTACGGAAGTAGAACTGTGGACGGTAGTTAGCGAAGAATGGAGTATGACGTCCACCTTCTTCTTTAGATAATACGAAAACCTCAGCTTTGAATTTAGCGTGTGCTTTTACAGAGCCAGTTTTAGCAAGAACTTGTCCACGTTGGATGTCTTCACGAGCAACCCCACGAAGTAGAGCACCGATGTTGTCTCCAGCTTGAGCTTGGTCAAGAAGCTTACGGAACATTTCTACACCAGTTACAGTTGTAGTAGCATTCTCTTCAGCAAGACCGATGATTTCTACTACGTCACCAACTTTAACGATTCCACGCTCAACACGACCAGTTGCAACTGTACCACGACCTGTGATAGAGAATACATCCTCGATAGGCATTAAGAATGGTTTGTCAGTTTCACGTTCTGGAGTTGGGATGTAAGCATCAACTTCAGTCATTAATTCGATGATTTTTTCTTCCCACTCAGCTTCTCCTTGAAGAGCTTTAAGAGCAGAACCTTTAATTACAGGAATATCGTCGCCTGGGAATCCGTATTCAGATAATAGGTCGCGAACTTCCATTTCTACTAATTCTAATAATTCTTCGTCATCTACCATGTCGCATTTGTTTAAGAATACAACGATGTAAGGAACACCTACTTGACGAGAAAGAAGGATGTGCTCACGTGTTTGAGGCATTGGACCATCAGCAGCAGATACTACTAAGATACCGCCGTCCATTTGAGCAGCACCAGTGATCATGTTTTTAACATAGTCAGCATGACCTGGGCAGTCAACGTGTGCATAGTGACGAGTTTCAGTTTCGTACTCAACGTGTGCAGTTGAGATTGTGATTCCGCGCTCTCTTTCTTCTGGAGCAGCGTCGATTTGATCGTATCCGCGTGCTTCAGCACCACCAGCTTTTGCAAGAACTGTAGTGATCGCAGCAGTTAATGTAGTTTTACCATGGTCAACGTGGCCGATTGTACCGATGTTAACATGGGGTTTAGAACGTTCGAATTTAGCTTTAGCCATTCTAAATTCCTCCTTAGTTTATATGAGTTATTTTATATTTAGACTAGAAAGTGAAACTTGCGTCTCACTTTCTAAGCTTACATAAGTAGTTATACTTGAACAATCGATAAAAATCAATTATTCACCTTTATTTTTTTTAATAATTTCTTCAGAAACAGACTTCGGTACTTCTTCATAATGATCAAATGTCATTGAGAATGTTCCGCGTCCTTGAGTGTTAGAACGTAATGCCGTTGCATAACCGAACATTTCAGAAAGTGGAACCATAGCGCGAACAACTTGAGCGTTACCGCGAGCTTCCATACCTTCTACACGTCCACGACGAGATGTTACGTCGCCCATAATGTCACCCATGTACTCTTCAGGAATTACAACTTCAACTTTCATCATTGGCTCAAGAATTACTGGGCTACATTTAGAAACCGCAGCTTTAAGCGCCATAGATGCAGCGATTTTGAACGCCATCTCAGATGAATCGACATCATGGTAAGATCCGTCAACTAACGCAGCTTTAATATCAACTAGTGGATAACCAGCTAGTACACCATTTTTAAGTGCGTCTTCAAGACCCGCTCCAACAGCTGGGATGTATTCACGTGGAACTACACCACCGACTACCTTGTTTTGGAATTCGAATCCTTTACCTTCTTCATTAGGTTCAAACTCAATCCAAACGTGACCGAATTGTCCACGACCACCAGATTGACGAGCGAACTTACCTTCAACTTTCGCAGCAGCGCGGAAAGTCTCACGGTATGCTACCTGAGGAGCACCAACGTTTGCTTCCACTTTGAATTCACGGCGCATACGGTCAACAATGATATCAAGGTGAAGTTCACCCATACCAGCGATGATTGTTTGGCCAGTTTCTTGGTCAGTGTGAGCGCGGAATGTTGGATCTTCTTCAGAAAGCTTAGATAATGCTGTACCCATTTTATCTTGGTCAGCTTTAGATTTTGGTTCGATAGCTACAGAGATAACTGGCTCTGGGAATTCCATAGACTCAAGGATAACAAGGCTCTTCTCGTCACAAAGAGTATCACCAGTAGTAGTATCTTTTAAACCTACAGCAGCAGCGATATCACCAGCGTAAACTGTTGAAATCTCTTCACGGCTGTTAGCGTGCATTTGTAGGATACGACCTACACGCTCACGCTTACCTTTAGTTGAGTTTTTCACGTATGATCCAGAGTTTAACACACCAGAGTACACACGGAAGAACGTTAACTTACCAACATAAGGATCAGTCATGATTTTGAATGCTAAAGCTGCGAATGGTTCTTCATCGCTAGACTTACGCTCGATAGCTTCATCTGTATCCGGAAGAGTACCTTTAATAGCAGGTACATCTAATGGAGATGGTAGGTAGTCGATAACTGCGTCTAACAGAATTTGAACACCTTTATTTTTGAATGCAGAACCACAGATTACTGGGAAGAATTCTACAGAAGTTGTAGCCTTACGGATACCAGCTTTAAGCTCTTCTACAGTGATTTCTTCACCTTCTAGGTACTTCATCATCATTTCTTCATCAAGCTCAGCTACCGCTTCAATAAGTTTTCCACGGTATTCTTCAGCTAATTCTTTATGCTCTTCAGGAATTTCGACACGCTCGATGTCTGTTCCTAAATCGTTAGAGTACATGTAAGCACACTCTTCAACAAGGTCAATGATACCATTGAACTCATCTTCAGCACCGATTGGTAACTGAATTGGATGTGCGTTTGCTTGTAAACGATCGTGGATTGTTCCTACAGAGTATAAGAAATCTGCACCAATCTTATCCATTTTGTTAACGAATACGATACGAGGTACACCATAAGTAGTAGCCTGACGCCAAACAGTTTCTGTTTGTGGTTCTACACCAGATTGTGCATCAAGTACTGCTACTGCGCCATCAAGTACGCGTAAAGAACGTTCTACTTCTACTGTGAAATCTACGTGTCCTGGAGTGTCAATGATATTTACACGGTGACCTTTCCATTGTGCTGTAGTTGCAGCAGAAGTAATTGTGATACCACGTTCTTGCTCTTGCTCCATCCAGTCCATCTGAGATGCACCTTCATGAGTTTCACCGATTTTATGAATACGTCCTGTGTAATACAGAATACGCTCAGTTGCTGTTGTTTTACCAGCATCGATGTGAGCCATGATACCAATATTACGAGTGTTTTCTAAAGAGAACTCTCTAGTCATTTGGTGTCTTGCTCCTTCCATATATGGATTGGATTATTTTATTTTAAGTAGCAAAAAAGCCACTTTATATTGTTACATATGCCAGTGTCCAGTACCCTCATTATGTAAAACGAGCGCCCAACGAAAGGGAGAGGCATTCTCCCTCTCCACACTTCCATAAGCGACAAATAAAGCGGTTTATGCTTATAATCTATTTTACGTTGAATCCTACCAACGGTAATGAGCAAATGCTTTGTTAGCTTCTGCCATTTTATGAGTGTCTTCACGTTTCTTAACAGATGCACCAGCGTTGTTAGCTGCATCTAAGATTTCGTAAGCTAGACGCTCTTCCATAGTTTTTTCACCACGAAGACGAGCATAGTTTACTAACCAGCGAAGACCTAAAGTTGTACGGCGTTCTGGACGAACCTCAACTGGAACTTGGTAGTTAGCACCACCAACACGACGAGCGCGTACTTCAAGAACAGGCATGATGTTCTTAAGAGCTTGCTCGAATACTTCCATTGGTTCTTTATCTGAACGTTCACGAACGATATCGAAAGCGTTATAAAGAATTGTTTGAGATTTACCTTTTTTACCGTCAACCATCATTTTGTTGATTAGGCGTGTTACAAGTTTAGAATTGTACATTGGATCTGGTAACACGTCACGTTTCGCAACAGGTCCTTTACGAGGCATATTGAGTTCCTCCTTTCATTATAAGTTTATTATTTTTTAGCAGGTTTTGGTCGCTTAGTACCATATTTAGAACGTCCTTGCATACGTTTGTCAACACCAGCTGTATCAAGCGCACCACGAACGATGTGGTAACGTACCCCTGGTAAATCCTTTACTCGACCACCGCGAATTAATACTACGCTATGCTCTTGTAGGTTATGACCGATACCTGGGATGTAAGCTGTAACTTCAATACCATTTGTTAAACGTACACGAGCGTATTTACGTAACGCTGAGTTAGGTTTCTTCGGAGTCATTGTACCAACACGAGTACACACACCACGTTTTTGAGGTGCAGAGATATCAGTTGATTTTTTCTTTAAAGAATTAAAACCTTTGTTTAACGCAGGTGATTTAGACTTCCATACTTTATCAGTACGACCATTTCTCACTAATTGGTTAATAGTAGGCATTTGATTATCCTCCCTTCGCATGTTTGTATGACCACATATCCAGGTGGTTCATTATTAGTTGAAAACAAAGTTTTTGCAAGGAAGAGCAAATGCTCTCTCCTCACAAAAACAGTTTTAACTTATTATTCCTATTGCTGAAGCTCCCACTTGAATCCCCGAAACTTTTCCAAGCTTACGAACTGATTCAACTTTGGTTATGGGTATGTTATGTTGCAAGGCAGTACGAATGATAACATGGGTTAACCGCACATCAGCATCTTCCGCAATAACAACTTCTTTAACTATACCATTTTTGATTGCTTCCAATGTTCGTTTATGACCAACGACTACATTTTCAGCATTTGACACTTTTTGATAAGACATATAAATATCCTCCAAAGCATCGTTCAGGAGCAACCTTGATTATAGTAACATTTTGTCTCATACAATGTCAACTAGGATTAGCTGTTTTTATACAAAATTTACGACGGAAAATTTTACTGTTCCACATAAACTTCATCGTTTTCTACATTCATGTTATCTTGTGTTGTTTTTACAAGATCCACTTTGCGATAACGATTCATACCTGTTCCAGCAGGAACAAGCTTACCGATAATAACATTCTCTTTCAATCCTAGAAGCTCATCGCGTTTACCTTTAATTGCTGCATCTGTTAGAACACGAGTTGTTTCTTGGAATGACGCCGCAGATAAGAACGAATCTGTCTCAAGTGAAGCTTTTGTAATACCAAGTAGAACCGGTCTAGCCGTTGCTGGTTGTTTACCTTTCAGTAACACCTTCGCATTCGCATCAGTAAACTGATGGATATCTAGTAATGTTCCTGGTAATACATCTGTTTCACCCGCATCACTCACACGAACTTTACGTAGCATTTGACGTACCATTACTTCTACGTGTTTGTCACCAATTTCTACCCCTTGCATACGGTATACTTTTTGAACTTCACGTAATAAGTATTCTTGAACTGCTGTAATGTCCGTTACTTTTAGTAATTCCTTCGGATCAATAGAACCTTCTGTTAACTCTTTACCGTGGCTAATTGGCTGTCCTAGAGTTACTTTCAGACGAGCACCGTAAGGAATAGCATACGTACGAGCTTCAACTTCACCCTGTACAACTACTTCTTGGCGATCTTTAACATCGTTGATCGCTGCGATAACACCGTCAATTTCACTGATAACTGCCTGACCTTTCGGATTACGAGCTTCGAAGATCTCTTGGATACGAGGTAAACCTTGTGTGATATCATCTCCGGCAACCCCACCTGTATGGAACGTACGCATCGTTAACTGTGTACCTGGCTCACCGATAGATTGAGCTGCGATAATACCTACCGCTTCTCCTACTTCTACGTCTGTACCAGTTGCTAAGTTACGACCGTAACACTTCTTACATACACCATGGCGAGTATTACACGTAAACGCTGAACGAATGTTTACAGTTTCAACACCCGACTTTTCAACGATATGAGCAATATCTTCAGTAATTAATTGATTTTCAACAACTAATACTTCACCTGTTTCAGGATGTTTTACAGTTTTTCTTGCAAAACGTCCAACAAGACGATCATATAGTGACTCAATAACTTCATTACCCTCTTTAATCGCACCAATTAGTAAACCGCGATCTGTTCCACAATCATCTTGACGAACAATTACATCTTGTGCAACGTCTACAAGACGACGTGTTAAGTAACCAGAATCGGCAGTTTTAAGTGCTGTATCGGCAAGACCTTTACGCGCACCATGCGTAGAGATGAAGTACTCAAGTACTGTTAAACCTTCACGGAAACTCGATTTGATCGGAAGCTCAATGATACGACCAGATGGATTGGCCATCAGACCACGCATACCAGCAAGCTGAGTAAAGTTCGATGCGTTACCACGGGCACCGGAATCACTCATCATGAAGATTGGGTTGCGTTTATTCAAGGATTTCATCAGCTTTCCTTGGATAACATCTTTTGCATTACTCCAAATAGAGATAACGCGATCGTAACGTTCTTCTTCCGTAATTAAACCGCGACGGAATTGTTTAATTACATTATCTACTTTTGCTTGTGCTTCATGGAGAATTTCATCTTTTTCACCTAATACAAGAATATCTGATACCCCAACTGTAATACCAGCTTTTGTAGAGTATTTAAATCCTAAGTTTTTCATACGGTCAAGCATGCGAGACGTTTCTGTAATTTGGAAACGTTTGAATACTTCCGCAATAATGTTACCAAGGATTTTCTTGCTAAATGGTGCCACTTCTTCGCGACTAGCAATAATTTCTTTAATGTTCGCACCTTTTTCAACGAAATATTCCGCTGGTGTTTCTTTTTCAAGGTTTGAGTTTGTTGGTTCATTAATATAAGGGAACGACTCTGGTAAGATTTCGTTAAATATTAATTTACCAACTGTTGTTAATAGAAGCTTACTCTTTTGCTCTTCAGTAAACGTTACATTATTTACCGAACTCGCAGCAACTGCAACACGTGTGTGCAGATGTACATATCCATTTTGGTATGCAAGTATTGCTTCGTTTGCATCTTTGAAGACCATACCTTCACCGATTGCACCCTCGCGCTCAAGTGTTAAGTAATAGTTACCTAATACCATATCCTGAGATGGAGTAACAACTGGTTTTCCGTCTTTTGGATTCAAGATGTTTTGTGCCGCTAACATAAGAATACGAGCTTCTGCTTGTGCCTCTGATGATAACGGAACGTGAACCGCCATTTGGTCACCGTCAAAGTCCGCGTTGTATGCAGTACATACAAGTGGGTGAAGACGGATTGCACGACCTTCTACTAGTGTAGGTTCAAACGCCTGGATACCAAGACGGTGAAGTGTTGGTGCGCGGTTTAGAAGTACTGGATGCTCTTTGATCACAGATTCTAAAACGTCCCAAACTTCAGGGTGTACACGCTCGATTTTACGTTTAGCACTCTTAATGTTGTGTGCTAATCCTTTTCCAACTAACTCTTTCATAACGAAAGGTTTAAACAATTCCAGTGCCATTTCTTTCGGTAATCCACATTGGTACATCTTTAAGTTCGGTCCTACAACGATTACAGAACGGCCAGAGTAGTCAACACGTTTACCTAATAAGTTTTGACGGAAACGTCCTTGTTTACCTTTAAGCATGTGAGATAGTGATTTTAATGGACGGTTACCTGGTCCAGTAACTGGACGGCCACGGCGACCATTATCGATTAATGCGTCTACAGCTTCTTGTAACATACGTTTTTCGTTTTGAACGATGATGCTTGGTGCACCTAAGTCCAATAGACGTTTTAAACGGTTGTTACGGTTAATTACACGACGATATAAGTCGTTTAAGTCAGAAGTAGCAAAACGTCCACCATCTAACTGTACCATTGGGCGTAGTTCTGGTGGGATAACTGGAAGAACCTCTAAGATCATCCAAGATGGGTGATTTCCAGAGTTACGGAATGCTTCTAATACTTCTAGACGTTTAATAGCACGAGTACGGCGTTGTCCTTGTGCTGTTTTTAATTCTTCTTTTAAGAAGTCTACTTCTTTATCTAAATCGATGTCTTGCAGTAATTTTTTAATCGCTTCTGCACCCATAGCAGCATGGAATGTACTGCCATATCGATCACGATATGCACGGTATTCTTTTTCAGAAAGTAATTGCTTCTTATCAAGTGGTGTATCTCCACTTTCTGTTACAACATAAGAAGCGAAATAAATTACTTCTTCAAGCGCGCGAGGGGACATGTCTAAGACAAGTCCCATGCGGCTCGGGATACCTTTGAAATACCAAATATGAGATACAGGAGCAGCTAATTCGATATGACCCATACGTTCACGACGAACTTTTGCACGCGTTACTTCAACGCCACATCGATCACAAACTACACCTTTATAACGTACACGTTTATATTTTCCGCAATGACATTCCCAGTCCTTTTGTGGTCCGAAAATACGCTCACAGAACAAGCCATCTTTTTCAGGCTTTAACGTACGATAGTTAATTGTTTCTGGTTTCTTAACTTCACCGTATGACCAAGAACGAATCTTGTCAGGTGAAGCAAGTCCAATCTTCATATATTCAAAGTTATTTACATCTATCAAGGGGCCTACCTCCCTTTTAGTCTACAGGTTATCCCAATTATTCCTTAGTTGTCTCAACTTCAACATTCAATTTATCTGCTGATTGATGATCATCGTCATCTTCCGTATCACGCATTTCAATTTCTGTATCGTTGATAGACATCATTTTAACGTCCATACCTAAACTTTGCAGTTCTTTAATCAATACTTTGAATGATTCAGGAACACCTGGTTCTGGAACATTTTCACCTTTAACAATTGCTTCATACGTCTTAACACGTCCAATAACATCATCAGACTTCACTGTTAAGATTTCTTGAAGAGTATAAGCAGCACCATAAGCTTCAAGTGCCCAAACCTCCATCTCACCGAAACGCTGTCCACCGAACTGAGCTTTACCTCCAAGAGGTTGCTGCGTTACAAGTGAGTATGGTCCAGTAGAACGAGCATGAAGTTTATCGTCAACCATGTGCGCAAGTTTGATCATATACATGACACCAACAGATACACGGTTATCGAATGGCTCACCAGTACGTCCGTCATACAGGATTGTTTTCGCGTCATTTGCCATACCAGCTTCTTCAATTGTGCCCCATACATCTTCCTCACGAGCACCATCGAATACTGGTGTTGCAATGTGAATGCCAAGGTATCTTGCTGCCATACCAAGATGAAGCTCTAATACCTGACCGATATTCATACGAGATGGTACCCCTAATGGGTTTAACATGATATCGATTGGCGTACCATCTGGTAAGTAAGGCATATCTTCTTCCGGTAAAATACGGGAAATAACACCTTTGTTACCATGACGACCGGCCATTTTGTCACCTTCAGAAATTTTACGCTTTTGAACGATATATGCACGTACAAGTTGATTCACGCCTGGTGGCAATTCATCGCCATCTTCACGGTTAAACACTTTTACGTCTAATATAATACCGCCACCACCGTGTGGTACACGTAGTGATGTATCACGTACTTCACGTGCTTTTTCACCGAAGATTGCATGTAATAGACGTTCTTCTGCCGTTAATTCTGTTACACCTTTTGGCGTTACTTTACCAACAAGTAGATCTCCATCTTTTACTTCAGCACCGACGCGAATAATACCGCGCTCGTCAAGATTACGAAGTGCATCTTCTCCAACATTCGGGATATCACGTGTAATTTCTTCTGGTCCAAGCTTCGTATCACGAGCTTCTGATTCATATTCTTCAATATGGATAGAAGTGTACACATCATCTTTTACAAGGCGCTCACTCATGATGATCGCATCCTCATAGTTATAACCGTCCCATGTCATAAAGCCAACAAGCACGTTACGTCCAAGCGCCAGTTCACCTAGTTCCATAGAAGGACCATCCGCAAGGATTTCACCTTTTACAACTTGGTCTCCAACACTTACGATTGGACGTTGGTTGTAGCAAGTTCCTTGGTTAGAACGAATGAATTTTTGCATTTTGTAGCGATCTAAGTCGCCTTTTACTGTTTGACCGTCAACGTCTACATAGCGACGTACCCAAACTTCACGTGCTTCTACGCGCTCAACAACACCAGGCTGTTTACAGATTACTGCAGCACCTGAGTCTTTTGCTGATACGTACTCCATACCTGTACCTACAATCGGAGATTCCGGATTTATTAACGGAACCGCCTGACGTTGCATGTTCGCTCCCATAAGTGCGCGGTTAGAGTCATCGTTTTCTAAGAACGGAATACAAGCTGTCGCTGCCGACACTACTTGTTTTGGAGATACATCCATGTAGTCGATGCGTTCTTTATTTGTGACAATGTTTTCACCACGGAAACGAGCTACGATATCTTCATCAAGGAATTCCCCTACTTCAGATAATTTCATATTCGCTTGGGCTACAACATAGTTATCTTCTTCATCTGCTGTTAAATAATCAACCTGCCCTGTTACAAGACCAGTTTCTGGGTCAACACGACGGTATGGCGTTTCAATGAAACCAAACTCATTTACTTTCGCAAACGAAGATAATGAGTTAATCAAACCGATGTTTGGTCCCTCTGGCGTTTCAATTGGACACATACGACCATAGTGAGAGTAGTGAACGTCACGTACTTCAAAGCCTGCGCGCTCACGCGTTAAACCACCGGGTCCTAATGCAGATAGTCTTCGTTTGTGAGTTAACTCTGCTAATGGGTTTGTTTGATCCATGAACTGAGATAACTGAGAACTTCCGAAGAACTCTTTAATAGATGCAATAACCGGGCGAATGTTAATTAACGCTTGTGGTGTAATTGCATTTGTATCTTGAATCGACATTCTCTCACGAACAACACGTTCCATACGAGAAAGACCGATACGGAATTGGTTTTGTAGTAACTCTCCTACAGAACGCAGACGACGATTTCCTAAGTGGTCAATATCATCTGTATCCCCTACTTTATATAGCAAGTTAAAGAAGTAGCTAATAGAAGCAAGAATATCACCTGGTGTGATGTGTTTTATATCACGAGTAATATTTGCATTCCCAATTACGTTTATAGATCGTTCGCCTTCTGATTCTGGAGCATAAATCTTAATAGATTGCAGCTCAACATCGCCTGCTACCACTCCACCCATTGGTTTCGCTGTTTTGAATCCAATGTTTTTCTCTAAGTAAGGTAGAATGCGATCCAGTGTACGACGATCTAAGACTGTTCCTTCTGCCGCTAAAATTTCACCAGTTTCTGGATCCACCAGTGTTTCAGCTAAACGTTGGTTAAACAATCTGTTTTTAATGTGTAGCTTTTTGTTGATCTTATAGCGACCTACATTTGCTAAATCGTAGCGCTTCGGATCAAAGAAACGAGACACAAGTAAGCTCTTTGCATTTTCTACTGTTGGTGGTTCACCAGGGCGTAGACGCTCATAAATTTCAAGCAATGCTTTCTCTGTGCTATCTGTGTTGTCTTTTTCTAACGTATTGCTTAAGTATTCGTTATCACCTAAAAGCTCGGTGATTTCTTGATCAGAGCCAAACCCTAATGCGCGTAACAAAACAGTTACAGGAAGTTTACGCGTACGGTCAATACGCACATATACAACATCCTTAGCATCTGTTTCATACTCTAACCAAGCTCCGCGGTTTGGAATTACAGTAGCAGTAAAACCACGTTTTCCGTTTTTATCCACTTTGCCACTATAGTATACGCTTGGAGAGCGAACTAACTGGGAAACGATAACACGTTCTGCACCGTTAATTACGAATGTTCCAGTCTCTGTCATGAGTGGGAAATCTCCCATGAACACATCTTGTTCTTTTACTTCACCAGTTTCCTTGTTGATTAGACGCACTTTTACACGAAGTGGTGCTGCATACGTCACATCACGCTCTTTGCATTCTTCTACAGAGTATTTAGGTTCACCCAAGCTGTAGTCGATAAATTCAAGCGATAGATTTCCCGTAAAGTCTTCGATCGGAGAAATGTCTTGGAACATTTCTCGCAAACCCTCATCAAGAAACCACTGATAAGAAGAGGTTTGAATTTCGATAAGATTTGGTAACTCTAATACTTCACTAATACGGGCATAACTTCTTCGTTGGCGGTGGCGTCCGTATTGAACTAGTTGACCTGTCAACTGCTTCACCCCTCAAATCATGAGTATTATAAATGCACAAAAAAATTTGTGCAAAATCACAAATAAATACAACTACTGCTATTAGCGTAGTTTTTTTCTCTTAAAGATAGATACGTTGAGTCTTTCTACCTGCTCAAAAAAGAAAAATGGCTTCTATAAGAAAACCATCATTCTGTTTCATAATCTGCTGATTTTACTATCTTTTCCAAGAGAAGCAAAAATATACATCTTTCTCAACGCAGAAAATCATATATTGGCATTGTATAATGTTAACATAGCCAAAAATAACCGTCAACGCTTTTTTGATTTTATGATATAATATCCTTTTTTCTTTTCTACAACTTCAACTTCAGAAAATACTTCTTCTAGTTTTTTCATCGCAGATGGCGCACCTTGTTTCTTTTGAATAACAATCCACAATTCTCCACCTGAAACTAAATACTCCACAGCCTTTTCTAAAATCTCATGCACGATATCTTTACCAGCACGAATTGGAGGATTAGATAGAATAACAGCATACTTGCCATCTACATTTTCATAGACACTACTTTGCAAAATACGTATATTTTCAATTCTGTTATTAGCGGCATTTTCTTTTGCAAGTCCCAAGGCCCTTTCATTCACATCCACCATGTGAATTTCACGATTTTGAAACTCTTTCGCTAACGACAAACCGATTGGACCGTACCCACATCCTACGTCTAACACATTACCTTTAACATCTGGCATTTGAAACGCTTCAATTAAAAGACGAGAACCAAAGTCCACTTCGTTTTTCGAGAACACCCCATGGTCAGATAAAAAAGTAAATCGAGATTCACGAAGTGTAACTTCCCATCGTTTACGATCACTTTTACTAGAAGGGTCGTTAGAAAAATAATGGTCTGCCATATGGCCACCTCTTTTCTTTACAGTTAAAAAAAAAGCTCGCATAAGAGCGAGCTTTTTTTAAAGCACCAAAAGTTAATTACTTAACTTCTACAGCAGCGCCAACTTCTTCAAGTTTAGCTTTCATTTCTTCAGCTTCCTCTTTAGTAACGCCTTCTTTGATTGCTTTTGGAGTGTTGTCAACTAATTCTTTAGCTTCTTTTAAGCCAAGACCAGTGATTTCACGTACAGCTTTGATAACTTTGATTTTTTGAGCGCCAGCACTTGCAAGTACTACGTCAAATTCAGTTTGCTCAGCAGCAGCTTCACCAGCGCCACCAGCTACAGCTACAGGAGCAGCAGCAGTTACGCCGAATTCTTCCTCGATAGCTTTTACTAAGTCGTTAAGTTCTAATACAGTCATAGATTTAACTGCTTCAATGATTTGTTCTTTAGTCATTGTAAATATCCTCCCTTAAATAGGTTTGTATTGTTTTATAGATAACAAGTAATTATCTTTTAAAAAATTAAGCGCCTTGCTCTTCCTTTTGATCTGCAACTGCTTTAGTAGCAAGTGCAAGGTTACGGATTGGAGCTTGAAGAACGCTAAGAAGCATAGAAAGTAAGCCTTCACGTGATGGAAGAGTAGCGATAGCTTTAACCTCATCAAGTGTTACAAGTTTACCTTCGATTACGCCCGCTTTAATTTCTAAAGCTTCATGATTTTTAGCGAAGTCGTTTAATACTTTCGCAGGAGCAACTACATCCTCGTTACTGAACGCGATTGCGTTTGGTCCTGTTAAGAATTCGTTTAACTCAGCCATTTCAGCAGACTCTGCAGCACGACGAGTTAAAGAGTTTTTGTAAACTTTGAACTCAACGCCAGCTTCACGTAAGTTTTTACGTAATTCTGTTGCTTCAGAAACTGTTAAACCACGGTAGTCAACAACAATTGTAGATTTACTCGCGCGAAGTTTTTCAGCGATTTCAGTTACAACTTGTTGTTTAGTTTCGATTACTTTGCTCATGTTATTACACCTCCTGTAGATTATATAGAAGATGTACCGAAAGTGCACTAAAAACCTCCATGCCCAACTTGTAGACATGGAGGCATATAGTCACAGAAAAAAGATTCCGCTTCGTATATTAACACCTAGGTAGGAAATTAAGTCGAATCGACTCCTACTGTCTACGGTACACTATTAAAATTCACAACATAAATGATTATATTAAAACTTCTTTATGAAGTCAACTTCCAATTTTTACGCAAGTGTAGAAACGTCTACGCGTACGCCAGGTCCCATTGTAGAAGCAACAGTTGCGTTCTTCATGTAAGTACCTTTTGCAGCAGCTGGCTTAGCTTTTTGTAGCGTGTCAGCAATTGTTTTGAAGTTTTCTACTAATTTAGCATCTTCGAAAGATACTTTACCGATTGGAACGTGGATGTTACCAGCTTTATCAACGCGGTATTCAACTTTACCAGCTTTGATTTCGTTAACAGCTTTAGTTACATCGAAAGTAACTGTTCCAGTTTTAGGGTTTGGCATTAAACCTTTAGGTCCTAATACGCGACCAAGTTTACCAACTTCACCCATCATGTCAGGAGTTGCTACTACTACATCGAAATCGAACCAACCTTTTTGGATTTTACCGATGTAATCAGCATCGCCTACGAATTCAGCGCCAGCAGCTTCAGCTTCTTTTGCTTTTTCGCCTTTAGCGAATACTAATACACGTTGTACTTTACCAGTACCGTGTGGAAGAACAACTGCACCACGAATTTGCTGGTCAGCTTTCTTAGGGTCAACACCTAAACGGAATGCAGCTTCTACAGTTGCATCAAATTTAGCTGTGTTTGTTTTCTTTACTAATTCTACTGCTTCTGTTGCAGAGTAAGCAGATGCACGATCAACAAGCTTCGCAGCTTCAACGTACTTTTTACCTCTTTTAGCCATGTTTGTTTCCTCCTTGAATGTGGTTTTAGCGGAATAACCTCCCACGTTTACGCCTTCATTCCGGGAACCCCCGAGGATGTGCGCCCATCCATTTATTTAAAAATGATGATCATTTACGATAATAAAGGTTGCGAATTGGAATTCCAGACCCGCAACCTTTTTTACAAAAAACAAATCGAATTAGTCTTCGATAACGATGCCCATACTGCGCGCAGTACCTTCAACCATACGCATTGCAGCTTCTACGCTAGCAGCGTTTAGGTCAGGCATTTTAGTTTCAGCGATTTCGCGTACTTTATCACGCTTAACAGTTGCCACTTTATTACGGTTTGGTTCACCAGAACCAGACTCAATACCAGCTACTTTCTTAAGAAGAACAGCAGCAGGAGGAGTTTTAGTAATGAAAGTGAATGAACGGTCCTCAAATACCGTAATTTCAACAGGGATGATAAGACCAGCTTGATCAGCTGTACGAGCGTTAAACTCTTTACAGAAGCCCATGATGTTAACACCTGCTTGTCCTAATGCTGGACCAACCGGCGGAGCTGGATTAGCTTTACCTGCAGGAATCTGAAGTTTTACCATTTTAATTACCTTTTTAGCCACGAGACACACCTCCTTAAGTCCGTGATGTGGTCAATTGGGCAGTGATTTGCCCTCCCACTTCATATTTTATCATAATGATAAAATCTTTTTCAAAAAACGTCTCCGTTACCGAAGACGTACTGACTTAAAAGATATTATCACTTTTTACAATTCATTTCAAGTTTCATTTTATAATTTTTCGATTTGATGGAAATCAAGTTCAACCGGAGTCTCGCGACCGAACATGTCTACAAGCACGCTAACTTTTTTCTTTTCCACATCAATTTCTTCAATCGCACCTGTATAATCCGCGAATGGTCCCTCATTTACACGCACTGTTTCATGAAGTTCAAATTCGAAATCAACCACTTCATTGTCCATTCCCATATGCTTCATGATGGTAACCACTTCCTCTTCTAATAGAGGCGATGGTTTAGATCCTGAACCAGAAGAACCGACAAAACCTGTTACACCTGGCGTGTTACGAACAACATACCAAGAATCGTCAGTCATGATTAGTTCTACTAATACGTAACCTGGGAACACTTTTCTTTTCGTTATTTTTTCTTTACCATTTTTCATTTCTACTTCTACTTCTTCCGGGACAACAACACGGAAAATTTTATCTTGCATACCCATTGATTCTACACGTTTCTCTAGGTTTGCTTTTACTTTATTTTCATATCCAGAATAAGTATGGACAACATACCAACTTTTTTCCATTCATTTAGGACGAGCGTCCTTCCCTCCCTGACGTACATTTTTTTGCGCAAATGAAAAAACCCGTTCACCGGGCTTTTACACAGTTCTTATAAATAACATTATATCATGGATAAGTGCTTCTTATTCAAGAATTAACCGAATTAAAGAAGAAATGCCCATATCAACCACTGCGAAGAAAATCGCAAAGAACACAACTGTCGCGATAACAGTCGTTGTTGAGCGGAGTAATTCATCTTTTTTAGGCCAACTTACTTTTTTCATTTCGCGACCTACATCGCCGAAAAAGTTCGTTAAACGCATCTACGGGACCTCCAGTGTATTATTTCAATTATTTATTTTGTTTCTTTGTGAACTGTATGCTTATTGCATGTTTTACAAAACTTCTTTATCTCAAGTCGCTCTACTGAGCTCGTATCTTTCATCGTAGAGTAGTTTCGATTTTTACACTCTTCACATGAGAGTACAACTTTTTTCCTCATTAGTTACACCAACCTTGTAACATTGTCCCTAAAAATGTATCATACAACAAAAGATAATGTCAATGTCATGACTTTCACTCTCTTAACAAAAAGAAAACAGGTGAATTATTTTACACCTGCGGCACTTGCTATGAATTTAAAGTTGTACTCTCTCTCATCTCCATATATCTTTCTAATTTCCTTTTTACACGCTGCAATGCGTTATCAATAGATTTCACGTGCCTGTTTAACTGTTCTGAAATTTCTTGATAGGAACGACCATCTAAGTATAAAGAGAGCACTTTTCTTTCTAAATCGCTTAATAATTCAGATATTTTTGATTCTATGTCTGTATATTCTTCCTGACTTATAATCATCTCTTCTGGATCAGTTACTTTCGATTCCGAAATAACATCTAATAATGTTCGATCAGATTCCTCATCGTAAATTGGCTTGTCTAAAGACACATACGAATTTAACGGAATATGTTTTTGCCTTGTTGCTGTTTTAATAGCGGTAATAATTTGTCGAGTGATACACAGTTCAGCAAATGCTTTGAACGAAGACAGCTTGTCCCCTTTATAATCACGAATGGCTTTAAACAATCCAATCATGCCTTCTTGAACAATATCTTCTCGATCGGCACCCACTAAGAAATAAGATCTTGATTTCGCGCGAACAAAGTTCTTATATTTGTGAATTAAATATTCTAGAGCGTCAGTATTACCTTTTCGAACTAACTCAACGATTGCCTCATCCTCTAAATCACGAAATGTAACGTCGCCTACACTTACGAAGCCTGCTTCCACCTTGATCCCTCCGACCGCTATATATTTAGCAATATTATACAGTAAAAAGATAAAGAGCGTCAATGCTTCAACGCTCTCCTCTTCTTAATTTTTCTAATTTTTCTGTAATATCCTCACTAAATATCTTTCGCATGGCGGGTTGCTTTTCTTTCGTGTCTTTGGTACACCTTCTTACTTGTTGTTCCATCGCTTGCACTTCTAACTCTAATTCACGCGCAGATTTTCGAAGTGCACCTTGCGCAAATATAATCCATTGCTCCGTATAATCCGAAGTTGCAACGTATATTTGTGTATTTATATTTCTAAGCTCAATTGCAAGTTGTTCTATCTTTTCATCTGCAGTTTGATTTTTTCTCGTGAATATTACTTCCACCCGTGATTGTTTCATCTTTTTTTCAATACCATAGACTGTATAGGCATCAAAGACAATCATTACCTTTGTGCCTGTATAGCCTTGATAATCCGCCATCTTATCAATAAGTGCGTCTCTTGATGACTGCAAATCTACATCCCGCAGTTTCTTCAAGTCTCCCCAAGCCCCGATAATGTTGTAACCGTCAACGATTAAAATATCGTTCATTTTTTATTTACCAATTTCGTGACGTTTACGATATACCTCATACATTAACAAACTTGCGGCTACTGAAGCATTTAAGGATGTAACTTTACCGACCATCGGTAAAGTAATTAGGAAATCACACTTTTCACCAATAATACGACTCATACCTTTTCCTTCACTACCAATTACTAGTCCGATTGGCATATTACCATCTAAATTACGGTAATCTGTTTTCCCTTTGGCATCTGTACCAGCAATCCAAAGTCCACGTTCTTTTAATTCATCAATTGTACGCGATAAATTTGTTACACGTGCAACAGGAATATATTCAATTGCCCCAGTCGACGCTTTCGCAACTGACGCTGTAAGTCCCACCGCTCTTCTTTTTGGAATAATAACCCCATGAGCCCCTGTTGCATCCGCAGTACGCATAATAGAACCTAAGTTATGTGGGTCTTCAATTTCATCTAAAATTAAGAAGAATGGATCTTCATTGCGTTTTTCTGCTAATTTAAACAAATCCTCTAACTCAGCATATTGATATGCAGCTACTTGAGCAATTACACCTTGATGATTACCCTCAACCAATTGATCTAATTTCTTCTTTGGTGCATGTTGCAAAATAACCTTATTCTCTTTTGCTAATGCTAGTACAATTTGCACTTGTCCTTTGGCAGCGCCTTCCGCTACCAAAATTTTATTAATATCTCGCCCCGCTCTTAAAGCTTCAATTACAGGGTTACGTCCGATAATATATTCACTACTCATGATGATGTGCTCCCTTCCTTTTCTTCCAAAACGTCAATCGCCTTATATACAATCTCGTCCAATCTTTCACGATTATTCAACAAGTGATGATAACCGATTAGCGCTTCAAAGGCTGTACTGTGTCGATATGTTTGTACATCTGTATTTTTTGGAACAGTACCCGAATTCGCATTACGCCCTCTTCTTAATACCGCCTCTTCCTCTTCTGTCAAAAATGCCGTTTCTAATAAATGATAAACAACTTTCGCCTGTGCTTTTGCCGAAACAAAGCCCGTCCCTAAGCGATGTAATTGATTAGGGCGAACTGTCCCCTTTTGAAGGAGGTGATAGCGGATATATTGCTCATATACCGCATCACCCATATATGCTAAAGCTAAGCTGTTCAATTGCTTTGCATCAATCATTCTTATCCTCTTTTCCATCTTGTACCTTGAGCGGTATCTTCTAAAATAATATTACGTCCCTTTAAATCATCGCGAATTTGATCAGATAGTGCGAAGTCACGATTTTGACGAGCTTCAATACGCTTTTGGATTAGTGCTTCAATTTCTTCATCAAGCAACTCTTCTTGCGCTAATTCTAATCCTAAAATACTAAATAATGTTTCAAGTTGTTTTACATACGCTTCAATTACAACTTTAGAAGTATGTTCTTCTAACAAATATTGATTTGCGTAATTTGCTACGTTATATAATTCAGTAATCGCATTAGCCGTATTGAAATCATCATCCATCGCTTCTTCGAATGCAACCTGGAACTTTTCCATTTCAGCTAACCATTTTTCATTATGGTCCGTTAAATCCGTGCTACTTTCCATACGATGCTTTAAGTTACCGTAAGCTGTTTTAATTCTTTCTAGCCCATTATTAGTACTTTGCAATAAATCCTCGCTAAAGTTAATTGGGTGACGGTAATGTACCGATAGCATAAAGAACCTGATTAACTGTGGATCATATTGTTTAATGATATCGTGAACTAAAATGAAGTTTCCAAGCGACTTAGACATCTTCTCGTTATTAATATTAATATATCCGTTATGCATCCAATAACGTGCAAATGTTTTTCCTGTCAACGCCTCAGACTGCGCAATTTCATTTTCATGATGAGGAAATGCTAAATCTTGACCACCAGCATGAATATCAATTGTATCCCCTAAATATTTACGCGCCATTGCTGAGCATTCAATATGCCACCCTGGGCGTCCTTTCCCCCAAGGGCTTTCCCAGAAGATTTCTCCTTCTTTCGCAGCTTTCCATAAAGCAAAGTCAAGAGGGTCTTGTTTCTTTTCTCCTACTTCAATACGTGCACCGTGACGTAAGTCTGCAATCGGTTGATGTGATAATTTACCGTAACCTTCGAATTCTTTCGTTTTAAAGTACACATCACCTTCTGATTCATATGCATACCCTTTATTCACAAGTTCTTGAATAAATTCAATAATGATATCCATATTTTCCGTTACACGTGGATGAACCGTTGCATGTTTGCAACCTAGTGCCGTTACATCTTCAAAGTAAGCTTCAACAAAACGATCTGCAATTGTTGGCACATCTTCACCTAATTCATTTGCCGCCTTAATTAATTTATCATCCACGTCAGTAAAGTTAGATACATACTGCACATCATATCCTTTATATTCTAAGTAACGGCGTACTGTATCAAACACCATAGGTGGTCTTGCATTCCCAATGTGAATGTAGTTATACACTGTAGGTCCGCACACATACATCTTTACCTTATTTTCTTCTAATGGCATAAACTCTTCTTTTTGACGCGTTAACGTATTATAAATGTGAATAGTCATTTTTATCCTTCCTTCCTACCTTTACTTCGAGTTGCTTTCTCAATTTATCAAGTTCTACTTCCATAACCTTTAATTTATCAAAAATCGGATCCGGAAGATCAGAATGATTTAATTCTTGACCAATCTTTACTCCATTTTGAATAACGACTCGGCCAGGTATACCTACAACTGTAGAATGCGCAGGAACTTCCTTTAACACGACAGATCCTGCTCCAATTTTAGAATTCTCTCCAATAGTAATAGAACCTAGTACTTTAGCACCTGTTGCAATTAATACATTATCCTGAATTGTAGGGTGCCTCTTTCCTTTTTCTTTACCTGTACCACCTAATGTGACACCTTGATAAATTGTTACGTTTTCGCCAATTTCACACGTTTCTCCAATTACAACCCCCATTCCATGATCAATGAAAAAACGACGACCAATAGTTGCTCCTGGATGAATCTCAATGCCAGTAAAAAAACGACTAACTTGCGAAATCCAACGTGCCATAAAGAAAAAATTCCTTTTATAAAAAGCATGTGCAATTCGATGGGCCCAAACTGCATGTAATCCAGAGTAAGTTAAAATGACTTCGAAATAACTTCTTGCCGCTGGATCCTGTTCAAAAACGACTTCAATATCTTCCCGAAGCCTCTTAAACATCGATGTTCCCTCCCCTTTATGGGCTGCTTTTTTCGAGTGAACTAACTCCCCACTTCCCCCTAAATCTTTATACAAGGGGATAAAACTTATACTCACACCATTTACATGGTATAAAAAAAAGACGCCTCTGTCATATAGACAGAGACGCCTTTTAAGCGCGGTTCCACTCTGTTTAGGCTAAAGAAGCCTCAAACTCATCCATGATAACGGTTTACACCGCTTCTGTTTACTTTGCGCCCTAAGACGTTCCGCGAAATACTTCGCTGTTCAACAGAAGACTCGAAGGGGCATTTCAAAAATCCGCTTATAAACCACTTCCAGCCTAAGGGTGGTTCTCTCTGTAAAAAGCCTGATTTTCTACTTCTCCTTCTCGTCGCTTTTCCTTATTAGATTTTAGATATACTTATTATATTGCTAAACCTAGAAAATGTTAACCAATTACTTTTTGAATACGATTTAAAACTTTTTCTTTTCCAAGAAGAGCAATAGCGTTAGGAAGCTCTGGACCATGTGTTTGTCCAGTAGTAGCAACACGGATTGGCATAAATAGGTTTTTACCTTTATGTCCTGTTTCTTTTTGAACTGCTTTAATAGCCGCCTTAACTGCCGCTGGCTCCATTGCTTCTAAGGCTTCTAATTGATCGGCAAATGCACGAAGTACTTCAGGTACTTGTTCACCTTTCAATACTTCTTGTCCCTCTTCTTCATGATCAACATGATCTTTAAAGAACATTTCAGAAAGCTCTACAATTTCAGCTCCAAAGCTCATTTGGTCATGATATAAAGCAATTACATCACGAACCCACGCTTGTTCTTGTTCGCTTAAGTTTTCACCTACGCGACCCGCTTTTACTAAATGCGGTAAGCTTAGTTCAACAACCGTATCTAAATCTTGTTTTTTCATATATTGGTTGTTCATCCATTTTAGTTTTTGGGAATCAAATAATGCAGGTGATTTTGATAAACGAGCTGCATCAAACATTTTGATAAACTCATCTTGAGAGAAGACTTCTTCTTCACCTACTGGTGACCAACCTAGTAATGCAATAAAGTTAAAGATTGCTTCTGGAAGATATCCAAGCTCTTTATATTGCTCAATAAATTGAATAATAGATTCGTCACGCTTACTTAGCTTTTTACGGCTTTCGTTTACAATTAAAGTCATATGACCGAACTTCGGGATATCCCAACCGAAAGCTTCATAAATCATCATTTGTTTTGGCGTGTTTGAAATATGATCATCACCACGAAGCACGTGTGTAATCTCCATTAAGTGATCATCTACCGCTACCGCAAAGTTATAAGTTGGAATTCCATCTTTTTTCACGATAACGAAATCACCAAAATCATTTGAATGGAATGCAACTTCATCTTTTACGAGATCTTTAAACGTGTAGTCGCTATCAGCCGGCACACGGAAGCGAATACTTGGAATACGGCCTTCAGCCTCAAATCCTTTAATTTGCTCCTCAGTTAAATCACGGTGGTTTCCTGCATAACGCGGTGTTTCACCACGAGCGATTTGCCCTTCACGCTCTGCTTCTAGCTCTTCTTCTGTCATATAACATTTGTAAGCTAAATCACGCTCTAATAAATCTTTATATAATTTTTTATAAATATCTAAACGCTCTGTTTGACGATATGGTCCAAATTCACCACCAACATCAACACCTTCATCCCAGTCCATACCGAGCCATTTCAAGTATTTTAATTGGCTTTCTTCTCCACCAGCAACATTACGTTTCACATCAGTATCTTCAATACGAATAATAAACTTACCATCTTGATGACGAGCAAATAAATAATTAAATAATGCCGTACGCGCATTTCCGATATGTAAGTGTCCTGTTGGACTTGGCGCATAGCGCACTCTCACTTGCTTTTCCATAATTGGTACACCTTCCAATCTTAATGTCAACACATTCTATAATTGTACACCAAAAAAATGTGATTTTCCATCTTACGAATTAAAAACCACTATTTTTTCTGTAATAAAACAACCGCTTGAGAAGCAATCCCTTCTTCTCTACCTGTAAATCCTAATTTTTCTGTTGTTGTTGCCTTTACATTAATATTATCAATAGACGTTTCTAATAGTTCACTAATGCGTTTACGCATGCTTTCAATATGCGGTGCCATTTTTGGCTTTTGGGCAATAATTGTACAATCTAGGTTACCTAGCTCATAACCTTGTTCACGCACAAATTCCCAAACCTTTTGTAACAATACGGCTGAATCCGCATCTTTAAAGGCAGGATCTGTATCAGGAAAATGTTTTCCAATATCTCCTGCTGCAATTGCTCCTAGACATGCGTCAGCAATCGTATGTAACAATACATCTGCATCCGAGTGACCGATTAATCCTTTTTCATGAGGAATTGTAATTCCGCCGATAATTAACGGTCTACCTTCCGCAAATTCATGTACATCAAAACCTTGTCCAATTCGAAACATTCTTTACATCCTCCTCAATCTAAACTACTTTATGAATTCTATATTATATTGCTATCTCTATAAAGAAAAGCCCGGCAACTGCCGAGCTTTTCTTTACTATAATACCATCACTTCTATTTCTTCTGAACATGAAGGAAACTTTCAGCAATTAGTAAATCCTCTGGAGTCGTCACTTTAATATTATAGTAACTCCCCTCTACTACGCCTACTTTCTTCCCTACACGTTCTACGAGACTTGCATCATCTGTACCAAGAAAACAATTTTGCTTTGCACTTCTATGAGCTTCTAATAAAAGAGGAACAGAAAATCCTTGTGGTGTTTGAACCGCTTTAAGCTGAGAACGTTCTACCGTTTCAACAACAACACCCTGTTCTACTTTCTTAATGGTATCCTTCACTGGCACCGCACAAATGGAAGCACCATATTTCTCTGCTGCAGTTAATACATCTTGCATCATCTTATTCGTTACGAACGGGCGCGCACCATCGTGTACGAGAACATATTCAACACCACTCACATACTGAAGCGCATTATACACACTATCTTGTCTTTCGGCCCCACCTTGAATAAATTGCACCTGCTTTTCAACCGGGTACTTCTGCATTAACTCCTCAAAATAAGGGCGTTCCTCTTCGTTAATCGCCATGATAATACGTTTACATGCTTTATCTTTTTCAAAAGCACGTAATGTATGCACAATGATAGGTACTCCATTTATAAGTAAGAACAACTTATTTTTGCCAGCACCCATCCGTTTCCCTTGACCAGCTGCCGGAATAATTAACGTATACATATTAATAATCCTCTACTTATAATGCTTTTTCTAATAATTTACGTTTTGCGAAAATCATACGACCAGCCGATGTTTGCAACACACTTGTAACTAGTACATTAAGTTGCGAACCGACATATTCTCTACCATCTTCTACTACAATCATCGTGCCATCATCTAAGTATGCAACACCTTGATTTTGTTCTTTACCATCTTTCACAACATAAACACTTAATTCTTCACCAGGGAGTACGACTGGTTTAATTGCATTTGCTAAATCGTTAATGTTTAACACTGTTACTCCTTGTAGTTCAGAAACTTTGTTTAAGTTGAAATCATTTGTTACAACAGTTCCACCAGTGATTTTAGCTAACTTTACAAGCTTGCTATCCACCTCTTGGATATCCTCAAAATCGCCTTCATAAATTTCCACCGGAATTGGTAGCTCTTTTTGAATACGATTTAAAATGTCTAATCCTCTGCGACCACGATTACGCTTTAAAGCATCAGAAGAATCGGCAATATGCTGAAGCTCTTCTAATACGAATTGTGGAATCACAATTGTTCCTTCTAAAAACTTCGTTTGGCAAATATCCGCAATACGTCCATCAATAATTACACTTGTATCGAGAATTTTCCAATGAGTTGTAGATTTTTCTACCTCTACCTCTTCGTTCTCGCTATTGTTTTTCTTCTTACCTCCACGCTGGGGTAATGTAAATAATCCTAGCAATTCATTTCTCTTTTTAAATCCTACTTGGAATCCTAAATAACCAAGTAAAAGAGTAAAGAACACTTGTAATACTGTACTAATGACTGGAATCGTGAATTCACGAATTGGTATCAAAATTAAATATGCAACAATAAGACCAGAGATCAACCCTAATGTACCAAATAAAACATCCGCTACCGGTGCCTTTACAAGGGCTTCTTCGATATGTTTAATAAGTTGAACAATATAATCTACAAGCCAAAATGTTGTTAAAAATAAAATAATTGCACCAATAATTGCACGAACGTACGATCCCTCAAGCAAAGGAACAGCACCGACGTCCAATACATTAATAACTTTTGGGATTAGAAAAATCCCTAACGCTCCCCCGATTACTAAAAAGAAGAGCTGTACGATTCTTTTTAACATCCAACCACCTCCTACTCATTATTAACCATTGTTTTGCTAATCAAAACGCCGAATGCAAAAGCGGACGTGTTTTTTTGTAAATAGTTTTATTTACCAATATACCATATCATATAACAAAAATGTTCTAGTGTCGTTATATTATGGAATCAATGTAATATTCTTAATTGTGTCTACTCATATAGAGATGCTCTTGAATTCTTTTTAGGCCCTCTCGTATTTTCTTCGCCCTAACTTCCCCAATTCCTTCCACATCATCCAATTCATTAATAGTTGCACGACAAACACCTTGCAATGTTTTAAATCGATTAATTAAATTTTCAATGATAAGTGGTGGAACACGAGAAATTTTGCTTGCGATTCGGTATCCCCTCGGTGTCACGCTTTCTTCTAAGCTCATTTGCCCTGGATAGCCGAGCAATTTAACTAAATCGCTATCCTCTAAAAGCTGTGTATTTGCAAGATCTTGTAACTTTTTCAAAATTTGATGGTGATCCTGCGTTTTTTCTTGATAATAATCCTTAATTAATAACGCTGCCTCTGCTTCTAAGTCGGCTAGTAATTCTGTAAGTTGTAAACGAATTAACCTTCCTTCCGTTCCTAACTCATGAATGTAGCTCACTATTTCATTTTTAATACGCAGTACCATTTCAACACTATGTAAAACGTGAACTACCTCGGACATTGTAACGACCTCTTCAAATTCTAGAATGCCCAAATTCGTAATCCCATCATTCCATACAGCTTTATATTTTTCTAACGTTTGAATAGCTTGGTTTGCCTTTGTTAAAATTACACCTATATCTTTTAGTGTATAACGTAAGTTCCCTTGATATAGTGTAATTACGTTACGTCTTTGTGAAATAGCCACAACAAGGCTAGCCGTCTGCTTTGCTACACGCTCTGCCGTTCGGTGACGCATACCTGTTTCAATAGAATCAATGGATGGATCTGGAACTAATTGTGCATTTGCAATTAAAATTTTGCTCCCAGTTTCATTTAAAATAAGTGCCCCATCCATTTTTGCTAATTCATATAAACTAGCCGGTGAGAATGCACAATTAATGTGAAATCCTCCATCAACAATACTTTTAATCTGCTCATTATACCCAAGAACAATTAGCCCTCCAGTTTGCGCACGAAGTACGTTATCTATCCCCTCGCGTAGTGGTGTTCCTGGGGCAACAAGCTGTAGAATATTAATCATACTTTTGACACGTTGCTTGTTTTCCTCCATAGCCTAGCCTCCTAATGTCAAACGAAGCGCTTCTCCTAAATTAGAAACACCTACTACCTCAATCCCATCTGGAATTGTCCATCCTCCCAAATTTTTTCTAGGAATAATAGCACGTTGAAATCCTAATTTCGCTGCTTCTTGTACACGTTGTTCAATTCTTGATACTCTTCTTATTTCTCCAGTTAGGCCTACTTCTCCTATTACCGCATCGGCTGGTGCAGTAGCTTTATCTCTGAAACTTGAAGCAATACTTAAGGCGACAGCTAAATCGATTGCTGGTTCATCTAATTTCAAGCCACCCGCAACTTTTAAATATGCGTCTTGATTTTGCAACAATAAACCTGTTCTTTTTTCTAGCACTGCCATAATAAGTGAAACGCGGTTATGATCAATTCCCGTCGCCATTCTTCGAGGATTTCCAAAACTAGTAGGGGAGATTAATGCTTGTATTTCTACTAAAACCGGTCTTGTTCCTTCCATTGAAGCAACCACTGTGGATCCTGCAACTCCAACTGGACGTTCCTCAAGGAAAATTTCAGAAGGATTTAGTACTTCTGCAAGACCTAGTTCCTTCATTTCAAAGATACCCATTTCATTTGTGGAACCAAAACGGTTCTTCACAGCTCGCAAAATACGATATGTATGGTGACGATCTCCTTCAAAGTAAAGAACTGCATCAACCATATGTTCTAGCATACGTGGTCCTGCAATTGCCCCTTCTTTTGTCACATGTCCGACGATAAAAATAGGAATCCCTTTCGTCTTTGCAAGTTTCATTAATTCCGCTGTACATTCACGTACTTGCGTTACACTCCCTGGGGCTGACGTCACTTCAGGTAAATGTATCGTCTGAATGGAGTCAATAACAACAAAAGCTGGATTCATCTCTTCAATGTGCGCTGCAATTCTCTGTAAATCAGTCTCTGCTACAACAAATAGATTACTACCCTTTACATGCAAACGATCTGCACGAAGTTTGATCTGCTTTGCTGACTCCTCACCTGATATGTATAGCACATCATATGAAGAATCTGCTAATTGCGATGAAATTTGTAATAACAATGTTGATTTCCCAATCCCAGGGTCTCCACCAATAAGTACTAAAGATCCATCTACAATCCCGCCACCAAGTACACGGTTAAACTCTTGAAATTTTGTTTCAATACGCGCCTCAGACTTTGTTTCTACCTCTGTTAAGCGTCTTGGTTTTGTTACTTCTGATTGAATTGCATTGGCATAATTAAGGCGTCTTGATGATACAACTGGTTCCATCTCTTCAACAAGCGTATTCCATTGACCACATCCAGGACATTTCCCCATATATTTTGGCGACTGATAACCACATTCTTGACATGTAAATTTTGTTTTCTTTTTAGCCATATCTTTTATAGTTCACTTCACTTTCATCTACAAACGTTTATCCTTCTCGTACAAGAAAGAGGGCTATCGCGTAGCCCTCTTTGTTTGTCTATACTTATTTTACCTTTTCCGCACTATGAATGACAAATGATTCTCCTTCTATATCAAAGATAACTTTTTGTCCTTTCTCAATAGCACCTTTTAACAGTTCTTCTGATAGTCTATCTTCTACATGTTTTTGAATTGCTCTACGAAGCGGACGAGCACCGTACTCTCGATCAAATCCTTTATCAGCAATTGCTGAAATTGCTCCTTCTGTTAAATGCAATTCAATCTCTTGTTCTTTTAAGCGATTCACTAACTGATTCACCATAAGAGTTACAATTTCTTGAATATGTTTTTTCTCAAGCATATGGAACACGATAATTTCATCAATACGGTTTAAGAATTCTGGACGAAATGCTTTTTTCAATTCATCCATTACTTTACCTTTCATATCTGAATAATCGCGGCTCTCATCTTGTACGTTAAATCCAAGATGTTTATTACGTTTTAATGCGTCTGCACCAACATTAGATGTCATAATAACAATTGTATTACGGAAATCAACTGTACGTCCTTTAGAATCTGTTAAACGGCCATCTTCTAATACTTGTAGTAAAATATTAAACACATCAGGATGAGCTTTCTCTACTTCATCCAATAAGACAACTGAATATGGCTTACGACGAACTTTCTCTGTTAATTGTCCACCTTCTTCATATCCAACATATCCTGGAGGAGATCCAACTAAACGAGAAGTAGAATGCTTTTCCATGTACTCAGACATATCGATGCGGATCATTGCATCCTCATCACCGAACATAGATTCCGCTAATGCCCTTGCTAGTTCTGTTTTACCTACACCAGTAGGTCCTAGGAAAATAAATGAGCCAATTGGACGTTTCGGATCTTTTAATCCCGCTCTCGCACGACGAACAGCTTTTGCCACAGCTACAACTGCTTCATCCTGCCCAATTAAACGATCATGTAAAATTGATTCCAAGTTTAATAATTTATCTGTCTCTGTTTGTGCAAGTTTAGAAACTGGAATACGTGTCCATGTGGAAACGACATTTGCAATATCTTCTACTGTTACTTCTGAGTTTTCTTGTCCTTGTTTCTCTTTCCACTGACGCTTTGTATCTTCTAACTTTTCACGTAAACGTTGTTCCATATCACGTAAGGAAGCAGCCTTTTCAAATTCTTGGCTTTGTACAGCTGCATCTTTTTCTTTTCTAATTTCCTCAAGCTTCACTTCAAGCTCTTTTAAGTTTGGCGGTGTTGTATACGAACGTAAGCGCACTTTTGATGCAGCCTCGTCAATTAAATCGATTGCTTTATCAGGTAAAAAACGGTCTGTAATGTAACGATCTGAAAGTTTTACAGCCGCATCGATTGCATCATCTGTAATAGATACGCGGTGATGCGCCTCATAACGGTCACGTAAACCTTTTAAAATTTGAACTGATTCTTCTAAGTTTGGTTCATCAACATGAATTGGTTGGAAACGTCTTTCTAATGCCGCATCCTTTTCAATATATTTACGATATTCGTCTAAAGTTGTTGCACCAATACATTGTAATTCACCACGTGCTAAAGATGGTTTTAAAATATTCGATGCATCAATTGCACCTTCCGCCCCTCCTGCACCAATTAACGTATGAAGCTCATCAATAAATAGGATGATGTTACCAGCTTGGCGAATCTCATCCATCACTTTCTTTAAACGATCCTCAAACTCACCACGATATTTTGTTCCAGCAACAACTGTACCCATATCTAATGTCATAACACGCTTATCTCTTAAAGTTTCAGGAACTTCATTATTTACAATTTGCTGTGCTAATCCTTCCGCAATTGCTGTCTTACCTACACCAGGTTCTCCAATTAATACTGGATTGTTTTTTGTTCTACGGCTTAACACTTCAATTACACGTTGAATTTCTTTACTACGTCCAATAACAGGATCTAAACGATTTTCACGTGCAACAACTGTTAAATCACGTGCTAGACTGTCAAGTGTAGGTGTATTCGCATTTGTTGATGAACCACCCTGGTGACCTGAACTAGCTTCATTACTTCCAAGAAGTTGTAACACTTGTTGTCTTGCCTTATTTAGGCTTACACCTAAATTATTTAAAACGCGTGCTGCTACACCTTCACCTTCACGGATTAAACCAAGTAAAATATGTTCTGTTCCAACGTAGGAATGGCCTAGCTTACGAGCTTCGTCCATAGACAACTCAATAACTTTTTTAGCACGAGGTGTGTAATGTACTGTTTGAGAAGCTTCTGTTCCACGCCCAATTAATGCTTCTACCTCTTTTTGAACTTTCTCTGGACTTAATCCAAGAGCAATTAACGCTTTTGCTGCAATTCCTTCACCTTCGCGTACAAGCCCAAGTAAAATATGTTCTGTTCCAATATTATTATGCCCAATGCGAATTGCTTCCTCTTGAGATAAAGCTAATACTTTCTGTGCTCGTTCTGTAAATCTTCCAAACATCATAGAAATCGCCTCCTACTTGCGCTTAATTTTGTTTAATTCGTAATCGCTCACGGATTAAGGTTGCTCTTCGATAATCTCTTTCTTCTGGTCCTAAAGGTCCTCCTGCATATTGTTGCAAAATGCCTGGCTGAGTAAGAACCATTAACTCAGTTAAAATATTTCTCGATATACCTTGTATATATCCTAAGTCAATACCAAGCCGTACATCTGATAAGCAAGTGGCTGCTTCTGCAGATTGAATTAAACGACTGTTAGCTAGTATTCCGTAAGAACGATATACTTTATCTTCAAGCTCGATACTTGAATTTTGTACAATTAATTCTCTAGCCATTTTTTCTTGATGGATGATTTGTTGAATGACACTCTTTAAATCTGCAATAATATCTTCTTCTGATTTCCCTAGTGTCATTTGATTTGACACTTGAAATATATTACCTAACGCTTCGCTACCTTCACCGTATATTCCTCTTACTACTAACCCTAATTTTTGAATTACTTGTATAATACGGTTAATTCTTTTCGTTAAAACCAGTCCCGGCAAATGAATCATTACCGAAGCCCTTAATCCTGTACCGACGTTAGTGGGGCAACTCGTAATATATCCAAGCGATTCATCAAAAGCATATTCAACCTGTTCCTCGATCCAATTATCTATTTGATTGGCACTTTGAAGCGCCTCTGATAACTGTAAACCTGAAAATAGGCACTGAATCCTAACATGATCCTCTTCATTAAGCATGATACTTATATGTTCACTTTCTGATAGTAGGCATGCTCCGTATTCTGTTCCTGCAAGATTTGGACTAATTAAATGCTTCTCAACTAAAACTCTCCTTTGAAGAGGATTTAATTCATTCATTTTTAATAGTTCAAACTCCCCAAAAGGTTCTACAGGTTTATTTATAAACTTCTTCTTAAATAACTCGTGAATCTGTTTAGCTTCTTCCTCGTTTTGCATAGTAGAGAATTGATATTTTTTAAAATTACGAGCCAAACGAATTCGACTACTTAAAACAATATCAGAATCAGGGCCATCTCCCTTCATCCATGGACTAATCGCTTCATTCATGATTCTGTCCAGTGACATAGAACTATTCCCCCTCTCTATGCTCACTAAGCTGATTTACAAGACCTCGAATTTTATCTCGTACTTCAGCCGCTTTCTCAAATTCCTCTTTCTGTACATATTGTTTCAGATTGAGTTTTAGTTCATCTAATTCTTTCTTTAAGTAGATATTTCCTTCTATACGTTCAGGAATTTTTCCACAATGATCCGTATGCCCACCGTGAAGACGTTTTAACAATGGTTTTAAATGCCCCTTAAATGTATCGTAACAAGAAGCACATCCAAAGCGTCCCACTTTTGTAAATTGTTCATATGTCATCTTACAATTCGGACATCTTGATATATTTGTATTTGAAAATGCATCTTGCCCTTCTTCAAACATTGCTGGTTCACTATGCAATAATCCGGCTAATAGGTCATGGAATGAAAAATTAGACTGCGGTGATTGAAAGAAAGACGTATAGCCACTTTGTTCTGCACATTGCTCGCAAAGATGAACTTCCGCCTTTTTTCCGTTGATTACTTTTGTATAATGTAAAGTTGCTGGTCTTATATTACAGTTTTGACAAGTCATCGCTATCCCCCACCTTTACAACAGGAACGATCTATCTCATGATACTTTTCATACATTACTAGATTGTTCTCTTTCCTTAATCCATTTAGTAAAAGCACATGTCATCTTTCAAAATTCCTACAATATTAAACTGCATTATCTTAGTTATCATTCTTAACAAAAGTTATATTTATTTATATTTCAGTGTTCTTAACATTGCGCATAATATTCGAGCCCTAAGTTCATCTCGAGAAGGAACATCCATTAATAATACAGAACGATCTAGTACGCTTAACATAAGTTTAGCTTCACGATTTGTTATAATCCCCTCTTCTATTAAACGTATAATCATACTTTCAGCATTTCCTTGTGCAACGCTATGATCAATCATATGAAGCATTTGATCAATAATGTCTATATCATCATGCAGTTTGACTTTTATAATGCGAATGTAACCTCCTCCACCTCGTTTACTTTCTACTACAAATCCTCTTTCTAACGTAAAACGGGTATTGATTACATAGTTGATTTGAGATGGCACACAATCGAATCGATCAGCGACCTCATTCCTCTTGATTTCAATCGCATTATTATTGCTTAAGTCAATAACTTGCTTTAGATATTTCTCAATGATATCAGATATATTTCTCATTTATCCGCCACCTTTATTGACTTTGACTATCTTTGACTATAATTATATACGTATTAAAAAAATTTGCAACTCTTTTGCTTATTCACTATCCTAGCCACATTTCACAATCTTTAATCAAAAGGACGATTCTTTAAATAAAGATTTTTTAAATTACTATGAATTATAAAAGAAAACACGAAAAAACACGAGTCAAATGACTCGTGTTTTTAGCTTGCTTGGCGACGTCCTACTCTCACAGGGACAAGGTCCCAACTACCATCGGCGCTAGAGAGCTTAACTTCCGTGTTCGGTATGGGAACGGGTGTGACCTCTCTGCCATCATCACCAAACTGATGAAGGTATATTCCTTCAAAACTAGATAACATTTGCTTCATATTATATGGTTAAGTCCTCGATCTATTAGTATTCGTCAGCTCCACATGTCACCATGCTTCCACCTCGAACCTATCAACCTGATCATCTTTCAGGGATCTTACTAGCTTACGCTATGGGAAATCTCATCTTGAGGGGGGCTTCATGCTTAGATGCTTTCAGCACTTATCCCTTCCGCACATAGCTACCCAGCTATGCCCTTGGCAGAACAACTGGTACACCAGCGGTGCGTCCATCCCGGTCCTCTCGTACTAAGGACAGCTCCTCTCAAATTTCCTGCGCCCACGACGGATAGGGACCGAACTGTCTCACGACGTTCTGAACCCAGCTCGCGTACCGCTTTAATGGGCGAACAGCCCAACCCTTGGGACCGACTACAGCCCCAGGATGCGATGAGCCGACATCGAGGTGCCAAACCTCCCCGTCGATGTGGACTCTTGGGGGAGATAAGCCTGTTATCCCCGGGGTAGCTTTTATCCGTTGAGCGATGGCCCTTCCATGCGGAACCACCGGATCACTAAGCCCGACTTTCGTCCCTGCTCGACTTGTAGGTCTCGCAGTCAAGCTCCCTTATGCCTTTGCACTCTACGAATGATTTCCAACCATTCTGAGGGAACCTTTGGGCGCCTCCGTTACACTTTAGGAGGCGACCGCCCCAGTCAAACTGCCCACCTGACACTGTCTCCCGGGTCGATGAGACCCGTAGGTTAGAATTTCAATACAGTCAGGGCGGTATCCCACCAGCGCCTCCACCGAAGCTAGCGCTCCGGTTTCAATGGCTCCCGCCTATCCTGTACAAACTGTACCAAAATTCAATATCAGGCTACAGTAAAGCTCCACGGGGTCTTTCCGTCCTGTCGCGGGTAACCTGCATCTTCACAGGTACTATAATTTCACCGAGTCTCTGGTTGAGACAGTGCCCAAATCGTTACACCTTTCGTGCGGGTCGGAACTTACCCGACAAGGAATTTCGCTACCTTAGGACCGTTATAGTTACGGCCGCCGTTTACTGGGGCTTCAGTTCAGAGCTTCGCTTACGCTAACCCCTCTCCTTAACCTTCCAGCACCGGGCAGGTGTCAGCCCCTATACTTCGCCTTACGGCTTCGCAGAGACCTGTGTTTTTGCT
>NZ_JAHWJB010000001.1:865000-867500 GCF_019344915.1 Bacillus sp. FDAARGOS_1420
AAACCTCCCCGTCGATGTGGACTCTTGGGGGAGATAAGCCTGTTATCCCCGGGGTAGCTTTTATCCGTTGAGCGATGGCCCTTCCATGCGGAACCACCGGATCACTAAGCCCGACTTTCGTCCCTGCTCGACTTGTAGGTCTCGCAGTCAAGCTCCCTTATGCCTTTGCACTCTACGAATGATTTCCAACCATTCTGAGGGAACCTTTGGGCGCCTCCGTTACACTTTAGGAGGCGACCGCCCCAGTCAAACTGCCCACCTGACACTGTCTCCCGGGTCGATGAGACCCGTAGGTTAGAATTTCAATACAGTCAGGGCGGTATCCCACCAGCGCCTCCACCGAAGCTAGCGCTCCGGTTTCAATGGCTCCCGCCTATCCTGTACAAACTGTACCAAAATTCAATATCAGGCTACAGTAAAGCTCCACGGGGTCTTTCCGTCCTGTCGCGGGTAACCTGCATCTTCACAGGTACTATAATTTCACCGAGTCTCTGGTTGAGACAGTGCCCAAATCGTTACACCTTTCGTGCGGGTCGGAACTTACCCGACAAGGAATTTCGCTACCTTAGGACCGTTATAGTTACGGCCGCCGTTTACTGGGGCTTCAGTTCAGAGCTTCGCTTACGCTAACCCCTCTCCTTAACCTTCCAGCACCGGGCAGGTGTCAGCCCCTATACTTCGCCTTACGGCTTCGCAGAGACCTGTGTTTTTGCTAAACAGTCGCTTGGGCCTATTCACTGCGGCTTTCCGTTAAGAAAGCACCCCTTCTCCCGAAGTTACGGGGTCATTTTGCCGAGTTCCTTAACCAGAGTTCTCTCGCACACCTTAGGATTCTCTCCTCGCCTACCTGTGTCGGTTTGCGGTACAGGCACCTTTTATCTCGCTAGAAGCTTTTCTTGGCAGCGGGGAATCAAAGACTTCGCTCCATAAGGAGCTTCCCCATCACAGCTCAACCTTCACGATAAGCGGATTTGCCTACTTATCAGCCTAACTGCTTGGACGTGCACAACCAATCGCACGCTTCTTCTATCCTTCTGCGTCCCTCCATTGCTCAAACGATAAAGAGGTGGTACAGGAATATCAACCTGTTGTCCATCGCCTACGCCTGTCGGCCTCGGCTTAGGTCCTGACTAACCCTGAGCGGACGAGCCTTCCTCAGGAAACCTTAGGCATTCGGTGGACGGGATTCTCACCCGTCTTTCGCTACTCATACCGACATTCTCACTTCTAAGCGCTCCACCAGTCCTTCCGGTCTGACTTCACTGCACTTAGAACGCTCCCCTACCACTGATACCATTGGTATCAATTCGCAGCTTCGGTGGTGTATTTAGCCCCGGTACATTTTCGGCGCAGAGTCACTCGACTAGTGAGCTATTACGCACTCTTTAAATGGTGGCTGCTTCTGAGCCAACATCCTAGTTGTCTAAGCAACTCCACATCCTTTTCCACTTAATACACACTTTGGGACCTTAGCTGGCGATCTGGGCTGTTTCCCTCTTGACTACGGATCTTATCACTCGCAGTCTGACTCCTAAGGATAAGTCATTGGCATTCGGAGTTTGACTGAATTCGGTAATCCGATGAGGACCCCTAGTTCAATCAGTGCTCTACCTCCAAGACTCTTACACTTAAGGCTAGCCCTAAAGCTATTTCGGGGAGAACCAGCTATCTCCAGGTTCGATTGGAATTTCTCCGCTACCCACACCTCATCCCCGCACTTTTCAACGTGCGTGGGTTCGGGCCTCCATTCAGTGTTACCTGAACTTCACCCTGGACATGGGTAGATCACCTGGTTTCGGGTCTACGACCACGTACTAAACGCCCTATTCAGACTCGCTTTCGCTGCGGCTCCGCCTCTTCAGCTTAACCTCGCACGGGATCGTAACTCGCCGGTTCATTCTACAAAAGGCACGCCATCACCCATTAACGGGCTCTGACTATTTGTAGGCACACGGTTTCAGGATCTCTTTCACTCCCCTTCCGGGGTGCTTTTCACCTTTCCCTCACGGTACTGGTTCACTATCGATCACTAGGGAGTATTTAGCCTTGGGAGATGGTCCTCCCAGATTCCGACGGAATTTCACGTGTTCCGCCGTACTCAGGATACATTCAAGAGAGAACGAAGTTTCGACTACGGGGTTATTACCCTCTGTGACGGACCTTTCCAGGTCGCTTCGTCTACCTCGTTCCTTTGTAACTCCGTATAGAATGTCCTACAACCCCAAGAGGCAAGCCTCTTGGTTTGGGCTAGATTCCGTTTCGCTCGCCGCTACTCAGGAAATCGCATTTGCTTTCTCTTCCTCCAGGTACTTAGATGTTTCAGTTCCCTGGGTCTGTCTTCCATACCCTATGTATTCAGGTAAGGATACCATACCATTACGTATAGTGGGTTTCCCCATTCGGAAATCTTCGGATCAAAGCTTACTTACAGCTCCCCGAAGCATATCGGCGTTAGTCCCGTCCTTCATCGACTCCTAGTGTCAAGGCATCCACCGTGCGC
>NZ_JAHWJB010000001.1:870000-920000 GCF_019344915.1 Bacillus sp. FDAARGOS_1420
TTTTTGTTCGAAGAACTCATTAATAATATGACCAACTTCCATTGTATTCTTAATTTCCACATTATGTTCTTTTGCAAGTTCACGCGCTTCTTCTACACTCATTGGATTCCAGAAATCTGCTCCAGAGTGTTGCTTAATTGCATCTACCATATGAAGACGTGTCCATTCTGGCTCTAAATTAATTTCATAATCACCATATTGGATTGTTGTTGTACCCAATACTTTTTTCGCGATATGAGCAACCATATTTTCTGTCAGTTTCATAATATCATTATAATCAGCGTACGCTTCATATAATTCAATCATCGTAAACTCAGGGTTATGACGAGTTGATACACCCTCATTACGGAATACACGGCCGATCTCATAAACCTTTTCTAATCCACCCACAATAAGACGTTTTAAATGAAGTTCAATTGCGATACGCATATATAATTCCATATCTAACGCATTATGGTGTGTAGTGAAAGGACGAGCAGACGCTCCACCTGCAATCGCGTGCATCATAGGCGTTTCTACTTCAAGATAACCGTTGTCATCTAAATATCTTCTCATTTCACGAATGATTTTACTACGGGTAACGAACGTTTCACGGCTTTCCATACTTGTAATTAAGTCCAAGTAACGTTGACGATAGCGTTGTTCAACATCTTTTAATCCATGGTATTTATCCGGTAATGGACGAAGGGATTTCGTTAAAAGTGTAAATCCTATTGCTTTTACTGAAAGTTCTCCAACGTTTGTTTTGAACACTTTACCTTCAATACCTACTAAGTCACCTAAATCTGCTGTCGTAAATAACTCGTACTCTTCATCTCCAACAGTATCTTTACGAACATAAATTTGAACTTGCCCCTGTAAATCTTGAATATGCGCAAATCCTGCTTTTCCTTTACCGCGTTTTGTCATAATACGACCAGCGATAGAAACAGTGATTTCTTTCTCTTCTAATTCTTCTTTAGAGAATTCTCCATATAGACTTACTAAGTCAGTTGTTGAATTTGTGCGTTCAAATCGTTTACCGAACGGATCGATTCCTTGCTCACGCAAATTATGTAGCTTTTCACGACGAACAAGCAATTGGTCGTTTAATTCTTCGTGGTTCATGTTATCCATGATATTAATATCACTCCAGCTCTATTAATTTTTACAATATATACAGTATAGCATTTTCTACTCAACTAGAAAAACTGCCAGCAACTAACTGGCAGTTCTTCTTTCTTTCACGTAATTATAGGAAGTGTATAGAAGAATGTCAATCTCCTATGCCCCCTTATTAACCAACATAAATTGTTTGTTGTTTCGCTTCTACTTCTTCTACAAATGCACCTAATACATTCGCAAGGTCTTCACGTGTGTCGCAAGTATTGATACCATTACGCACACCCGCATTACCACGAACACCTTTTAAATACCAAGCTGCATGCTTTCTCATCTCTCTTACGGCAACATTTTCGTTCTTTAAATCGATAAGACGATCTAGATGCAACATACATACATCAATTTTCTCACGCACTGTTGGTTCCGGCATTAACTCACCTGTCTCTAAATACTTTACCGTACGATAAATCATCCACGGATCTCCAAGAGCAGCGCGACCAATCATAACACCATCTACACCAATTTCATCAAGCATACGCTTTGCATCTTGTGGTGTTTCGACATCACCATTTCCGATAACCGGAATATTTACAGCCTGCTTTACTTGTTTAATAATATTCCAATCCGCTTTACCTTCATACATTTGTACTCGTGTACGCCCATGAACCGCTATCGCTTGTCCACCAGCACGCTCAACAGCTCTAGCATTTTCTATTGCGAAAATATGTTCTTCATCCCAACCAATACGCATTTTAACTGTAACTGGCTTTTCAACAGCATCTACAACCGCCGCTACCATCTCATATATTTTATTCGGGTCTAAAAGCCACTTTGCTCCTGCATCACACTTAGTGATTTTCGGTACTGGGCACCCCATATTAATATCAATAATGTCTGCTGTCGTATATTTATCTACGTATTTCGCAGCATCCACAAGAGTTTCTTTCTCTCCACCAAAAATTTGCAAGCTTAATGGCTTTTCTCTCTCATCGATATATAGCATATCTAATGTTCTTTTGTTATTAAGTAATATTGCCTTATCACTTACCATTTCGGCACAAACTAAACCTGCACCAAATTCTTTTACTGTCAAACGGAATGCAGAGTTACACACTCCCGCCATCGGTGCTAATACAACCGGATTTTTCATCTCAATATTTGCAATCTTTAACACTCGATTTACTCCTTCCTTCATAGTCACTTCGGCATTAGTTCATCTATCGAGACCTTTAATGCTCTAGCAACTTCTACTACAAAATCTTGGGAAGGCGATCGATTCCCTCTCTCAACTTCACCTAAAACAGATACAGATACCCCTAATTCTTTCGCAAAACCTTCTTGTGTATAGCCTTTTAGCTTTCGAAAAGCACGAATGCGTCTTCCCCATTTTTCTGCTTCCATACCGTTACTCCCTCTCGCCTTTTCATTTCTTCTACTTGTGAACGTGAAATGTCTTGTTTTATATCTTGATTGATTTCTAACAACGGAACGATAACAAAAGCTCTTTCGAACATCCGCGGATGCGGAACAATAAGATTCTCTGCTTCAATATTTTCTTGATTATATAGTAAAATGTCAAGGTCGATGGTCCTCGGGCCCCATCTAATTTCCCTTTTTCTTCCTAGGTCATTCTCTACCCTTTGTGTTACTTTCAATAATTCTTGCGGTGATAAATTGGTAGAAATTTTTATAACTAAATTTAAAAAGCAATTTTGGTCAGTATAGCCAACCGGATCGGTTTCATATACAGACGAAACATCATCAACTTGGATATGCTGGTTTTTATTTAAAAACTGAATTGCTTCAGTTAAATAAGTATAACGCTCCCCAATATTGGAACCTAATGCAATGTACGCTATATTATTCATGGACGCTCTCTCGTAATTTCTACCGCTACAGCACGATAATGTCCTGGTATCGGCGGATCCGGTTTAATTACCTTAATTGTACACCGTGAAATACTCTCATATTGTTTCAATATATCTGTAGCGATATTTTCAGCGATACTCTCTACAAGCTTATACGTTCTATCTTCAACAACTTTTCTACACAGCTCAAAAAGTTCCCCGTAATTGACAGAATGCTCTAAGTCGTCACTTTCTCCTGCGCGTTTTAAATCCAACTCCACCGTTAAATCTACTTTAAATCTCTGACCTAATTTATTCTCTTCTGGGAATACACCATGATAACCGTAAAACTCCATATCATGGATATAAATTTTATCCAATTACTTTACCCCCTTACCAATCATCGCATCCATCATCTTAGCCATACGCGCCATTTCTTTCACATCATGAACACGGATAAATTCACAGCCCTTTTCAATACCAAGACAAACGGTAGCACCCGTTCCTTCAAGACGCTCCTCCACTGGCAAATCTAATACATGACCAATAAAGGACTTTCTTGAAGTACCTAAGAGGACTGGATAACCCAGTACATTTAACTGTTCTAAATTACGCATCGCTTCTAAATTTTGTTCAGGTGTTTTCGCAAAACCGATACCTGGGTCTAAAATAATATTCTCATCTCGTACACCAGCATCTTTAGCAATTTTAATACTTTCATACAAATCAGCAATCATATCAGCCATTAAGTTGCGATAGTTCATATTATCTCGGTTATGCATTAAGATAATAGGTACATCATAATAGGCTGCAACTTCAGCAATCTTCGGTTCCGCCTTCGCTCCCCAAATATCATTAATAATATGAGCACCAGCTTCAATCGCTTGTTTTGCAACTTCAGCTTTATACGTATCGATAGAAATAGGTAATTTCGCTTCTTTCGAAACCGCCTGAATCATCGGAACGACTCGCTTTATTTCTTCTTCTACCGAAACTTTAGCAAAACCCGGGCGGGTAGATTCGCCGCCAATATCAATAATATGAGCACCTTCATTTTTCATTTCTTTCGCATGTCGCACCGCAGCATCTACTTCGTTGTAACTCCCACCATCAGAAAATGAATCTGGCGTTACATTTAAAATCCCCATAATTAATGTCTTTTCATTTAAGTTCAATGTATATTCGCCGCAGCGCAAATCATAATCCCACTTCAAACTACACATCTCCTCTTCGCAATTCATTTCTGCTCCACAATTTCTCTCTCTGCACTCCATAAAGATCCATAAGTCTTTTTGTAACCACTGCCACTTTACCCGGGAAATCTTTCTCCTCTATACGATAAAGGGGGACAATCTCTTGAATAGAGTTCGTTACGAACACTTCATCCGCTGAAAGCAATTCATCTTTTGTAAAGAAACCTTCCTTTACTTCTATATCTAGCTCTTCAGCAGCCTTTATAATAAACGCACGAGTGATTCCGTTTAAAATCCCTGTTTCTAATGAAGGAGTATATAAAATACCTCCTTTAACAAAAAAGAGATTCGAAACAATACCCTCTGCAACATAACCTGTTTCGGTAAGAAAAATACCTTCCTTATTCACAACATTTCCAATTTCGCGTTTCCCTAAAATATTATTTAAATAATGATGGGACTTCAAGCGAAATGCACCCTCAGGTGTATTTCTCACTTGCTTTAAAATAACTCCTTCTTTTTCCACTACATTCCCTGGAGCTGCTAAAGGTTTTATAAAAACAATAACAGACGGTTCTTCATATACTTCCGTTTGTAATCCTATTTCATCTATACCCGCCGATACATTTAAGCGCACATACGCATGCTTTAACTCATTCTTAACAAGTAGATTCTTTAAAATAAGCATCACTTCATCTTTTGTCATTGTCCATTTGATTTGCAATATATCGAGCGCATCCATTAAGCGTTCATAATGATCATCCAATAAAAAGGGATGACCATTATAAATACGAAATGTCTCAAAAACCCCAAGCCCATATAGGTAACCGTGGTCATAAGGAGAAATTTTCGCTTCACTTGCTTCTACATACGCGCCATTTACGTAAATTAACACGATGTCACACTTGGGCTATATTTGCGAATGAAATTCTGTAGCAACTCTTTCCCATGAGAAGTCATAATAGATTCCGGATGGAATTGTACCCCTTCAATCGGCAACGTTTTATGACGAAGCGCCATAATTTCACCTTCTTCAGTCCAAGATGTTATCTCTAAACAATTCGGTAACGTCTCTTTTTTAACGATAAGAGAGTGATAACGTGTCGCGGTAAATGGATTTGGGATATCAGAAAAAATCGTCTGCCCATCATGATGCATTAAAGATGTTTTTCCATGCATCAAACGCTCTGCCCTGACAACATCCCCTCCAAATACTTGTGCAATTGATTGATGTCCAAGACAGACCCCAAAAATCGGAAGCTTACCTGCAAAATATTTAATAACATCCATACTGATTCCCGCCTCATTAGGACTACATGGACCTGGCGAAATCATTAAAAAATCTGGTTTCATATTCTCAATATCCGAAATAGTCACTTCATCATTACGCTTAACAACAAGCTCTTGTCCAAGTTCTCCAAGAAATTGCACTAAATTAAACGTAAAAGAATCATAATTATCAATCATTAATATCATTTCTCTCACCTAACCGTTTCTTCGCTACTTTCTTTTGCACGCCATAAAGCGATTGCTTTTTTTAACGACTCTTTATATTCATCTTTTGGATTTGAATCAATTACAATACCCGCTCCAGCTTGCACATGCGCTTGTCCATCTTTAGCAAGTAGTGTTCGGATTACAATATTCAATTCCGTATCTCCAGAATAACCAATCCAACCAATTGAACCCGTATAAATTCCTCGGCGAACAGGTTCTAATTCTTCAATAATTTCCATCGTACGTATTTTCGGGGCGCCAGTAATTGTCCCACCAGGAAATACAGCCTTCACCAAATCGAAAGCATCTTTATCTGCTTCCACCTCACCACGCACATTAGAAACAATATGCATAACGTGTGAGTATTTTTCAATTACCATAAATTCATCTACTTCAACAGTGCCATATTTACAAACCCGACCCAAGTCATTTCGTTCTAAATCCACAAGCATTACATGCTCTGCTCTTTCCTTTTCATTTTCAATTAATTCTTTCGCTAATTCTTCATCCTCTTGCTCACTTGCTCCTCGAGAGCGCGTACCAGCAATCGGTCTTGTACTCACTTCTTTCCCTTGCTTTTTAATTAGCAATTCAGGCGAAGCACTAACAATTTGAAAATCTCCAAACTCCAAGTAACCCATATATGGAGATGGATTAATTTCACGAAGACTTGTATATATTTCTAATGGATGTGTTTGTAATGTTCTTTCTTGTCTTGTCGACAAGTTTACTTGAAACACATCACCCGCTCCAATATATTCTTGAATACGTTCAACGGCCTTCATAAAGCCCTCTTCCGTAAAAGCGACTGCTTCATTTTTCTTTTCAGGACATTCAAACGGCATAGTCACTTCGGGGGCTTCTTTCATCCAAAGACCCTTCCATTCATTTAATCGTTCTTCTGCCTCTTCACACTCATCTACATAATGCGTAATAATCCATAATACTCTCTCCTGTTGATCATACACAAACACGTCATCAAATAACAAAAAGAATATGTCAGGTATATTAATATCATCCTTCGCAAGAGAAGAAAGTTTTTCAATATAACGGATACAATCATAACTAAAGTATCCAATTGCCCCACCCTGAAAAGGTGGGTACTCCGGATTATAATCCGTTTTCCATTTCTCCATATACGCTTGCATTAAATCTAATGGATTCCCTCGCTCTATTGTTTCCTTACCACTTTCACTTATATGTAACGTCTCATTCTTACCCTGAATTACCGCTACTGGATCCAGCCCAACAATGTTATAACGACCACCACGTCCACTTTCTAACAAAATATGTTGCGGCTTATCCTGAGAAAGAAATTTATATTGCTTAAAGAAATCTAACTGATATGGAATAGAAAGCGCTAAAGATTTTCTTCGTTGCATATCAACACCCCGTCTTCTGTTATCCCACCCTCTTAAGCCAATCAACTCAAACTACATAAAATTATTTATATAGAGAATGATTATACTTGAGGGCTAGTGAAAATAAATTAATTATACTACTTCTTATTTTACATGAAGTTTTCTAGTCATTCACTCTTTTCCTTTTTCCAATCAAAAAGAAAAAGCATCCTTTTTTAAGGATGCTTTTTCAAATCACATTCAATTATGACTCAAATTGATAAAGCGGTGTACTTAAATAACGTTCACCGTTACTTGGGATAATAACAAGTACCTTTTTCCCTTTACCTAATTTCTTCGCAACTTCTGTCGCTGCGTAAACGACCGCTCCTGAAGAGATACCCACTAAAATACCTTCTTCTTTAGCCACTCTTCTCGCATATTCGAACACTTGTTCTGTTTTCACTTGGATAATTTCATCATATACCTTTACATCCAATGTCTCCGGAACAAACCCCGCTCCAATTCCTTGGATCTTATGTGGCCCTGGCTTTCCACCAGATAATACTGGTGAATCCGCAGGTTCTACCGCGTAAATTTTGATATCTTTATAAGCTTCTTTCAGTACTTCACCGGCACCTGTAATTGTTCCACCTGTACCAATACCTGCAATAAACGCATCTAATTGATCCCCCATCTGTTCAACAATTTCTGGACCTGTTGTTATACGATGGATTTCTGGATTCGCTTGATTTTGGAACTGTTGTGGTATAAAGTACCCATGTTCTTCTGCTAATTCAGTTGCCTTTCGAATTGCTCCGCCCATTCCTTCAGGTCCTGGAGTCAATACTAATTCAGCACCGTAAGCGCGTAATAAATTACGACGCTCAATACTCATTGTTTCTGGCATTACTAAAATTGCCTTATATCCTTTAGCAGCTGCTACCATCGCTAAGCCAATACCTGTGTTACCACTTGTCGGCTCAATGATTGTATCGCCCTCTTTTAATAATCCTTTATTTTCAGCATCTTCAATCATAGCTAACGCGATACGATCTTTAACACTGCTCCCCGGATTCATAAATTCTAATTTTAAGTATACATCTGCGCTGTCTGATTCTACGATGCGGTTCAACTTAACGATCGGCGTTTTCCCGATTAATTCTGAAACTGATTGTGCCACTCGCATTCCTGTCACTCCTAACACCGAGTATTTTTATTGGTTTTATCTATATTTAGATTTTGTCAGAAAATTCCCTGTTTGTCAATCTATTCGGGTGGCTGATTCTCCGCCTAATCTTCTTTATTACAGGTTCTCAATTAGACTTGTAATATCTTCTTTAGCGAATTTATGTCGTTCATTACAGAAGTGACAGTGAACTTCCGTCTCTTCTTCTTCTGCACGAATTTGTTCTAGCTCCGCTTTCCCTAAACTAATTAGCACACTTTCAATACGCTCACGTGAACATGTACAATTAAATTGAACATCCATTGTTTCTAGCACTTTCACTTTATCTTCTCCAAGCACTTCATACAGTAATTCTTCTGGAGAAAGACCTTGTTCGATTAATTGTGATACTGGCGGGATTTGTTGAAGACGCTCTTCAATAAATGAAATTGTCTCTTCCTGCGCACCTGGCATAATTTGAAGAATGAATCCACCCGCCGCTAATACGCTATCATCTCCATTTACAAGAACACCAACACCTACAGAAGAAGGTGTCTGCTCAGAAACCGCGAAATAATATGTGAAATCTTCCCCTAGTTCTCCTGAAACAATTGGAGATTGACCAATAAACGGTTCACGCATACCGATATCTTTAATTACCGTTACAAATCCTTCTGTACCTACCGCTTGATATACACGTAATTTTCCTTGTTCCGTTCCTTCAAAATCAACATGTGGATTCGTTACATAACCACGTACATCCCCATTTGCATGAGCATCGACTAAGATAGGACCAATCGGGCCGTTACCCTCTACTTTAATCGTTAACTTCTGCTCGCCTTTTAACATAGCACCCATCATTGTACCCGCAGTTAAAGAACGACCAAGTGCCGCTGAAGCTGTTCTCCATGTATCATGACGCTTTTGCGCCTCACTTACTGTATTTGTTGTACGTACACTATAAGCACGAACCTCTCCATTAAACGCTAACGCTTTTACTAAATAATCTTTCATACTTATTTATTCACCCTTCTCATGTTGTAAATTTGCATTACGCTCATATAACATATACAAACCTTTTAACGTTAAAAACGGATCTACAATATCAATTACATTTGATTCTTCTGAAATTAATTTTGCCAATCCACCTGTTGCAATAACTTTCGGTTCTTGCTTAGCTTCTTCCTTCATACGCTTAACAATACCTTCCACTTGTCCAACGTATCCATAAAGAATACCTGATTGCATTGCACTTACTGTATTCTTCCCGATAACACTGCCCGGTTTTGTAATTTCAATACGAGGAAGCTTTGCTGCCCTGCTATATAAAGCCTCTGCCGAAATCATAATTCCTGGCGTAATAACGCCACCCATATAATGCTTCTCTTCGTTAATATAACAATATGTAGTAGCCGTACCAAAATCAACAATAATAAGCGGACTTCCATATAAGTGGATTCCTGCTACTGCATTTACAATTCGGTCCGCGCCTACTTCACGTGGATTTTCATATTTAATATTCAAGCCAGTTTTTATCCCAGGCCCCACTACAAGCGGTTTAATTTTAAAATACTTTTCACACATACGCTCTAAAGCGAACATAATTGGCGGTACGACTGAAGACACAATAATACCTTTCACATCTTCAAAAGAAAGACCTTCATGCTCAAGTAACTGCTTTACAAGCATCCCATACTCATCTTCTGTTTTATGACGATCTGTTTCCATGCGCCAATGCTGACGAAGTTCCCCCTCTTCAAACACACCTAGTACCGCATTTGTGTTCCCTACATCCAATACAAAAATCATATTCTCACCACTTATCTTATTTAATCTATATTTGCGCAGTATGTATAAAACTTATAAAAACATCATATCACACATACTTATATAATCAGTTTTTCTATACTCATCATTGTACAAAAAGATTACTCTCTATTTCAATTTTTAATAATAGTTTCATTCAATTTTTTTTGCCACTTAAATTCATTCCACAAAAAAAGGAGTGACTATTGTCACTCCTTCGTTTCTTACTTATCTTCTGTATCTTCATCGTCTTTCTTCATATTGATGTTTACTTTCACATCATCTGAAGATGTTGGTCGCTCAGGTAATCTGCCATAATCATATAAATGATTAATTTGCTCTGCATCTAATGTTTCTACTTCAAGTAACGTTTTCGCGATAATATCAAGCTTATCTCGTTTTTCAGTAAGAATTTGTTTCGCACGAGCATAACAGTCTTTAATAATTATTTGCATTTCCACATCAATTTCATGCGCGATTGCATCACTGTAGTTTTGTTCTGAATGGAAGTCTCTTCCTAAGAATACCTGACCACCTTGTGAGCTACCAAATTGCATCGGTCCAAGCTTATCACTCATTCCGAATTCTGTAACCATACGTCTTGCAATACCAGTCGCACGTTGGAAGTCGTTGTGAGCACCTGTACTTGCTTCACCAAATACAATCTCCTCAGCTACTCGACCACCAAGTAAACCAGTGATTTTATCAAGTAACTCTGGTTTTGTCATGAAGTAACGATCTTCCTTCGGAAGCATTACCGCATATCCACCAGCTTGACCACGAGGGACAATTGTTACTTTATGAACGATATCTGCTTCATCAAGGACAACACCAATTACAGTATGGCCAGCCTCATGGAATGCAACGATATTACGTTCTTTTTCAGAGATAACGCGACTTTTCTTAGCTGGACCTGCAATAACACGATCCGTCGCTTCATCGATGTCACTCATATCAATTTTCTTCTTATCTTGACGCGCAGCTACTAAAGCAGCTTCGTTTAATAAGTTTTCAAGATCGGCACCAGAGAATCCTGGTGTACGAGTTGCAATTGCTCTTAAGTTGACATTCTCATCAAGCGGTTTATTACGAGCGTGTACCTTAAGTACAGCTTCACGACCATTTACATCTGGACGATCTACTGTAATTTGACGGTCAAAACGACCTGGACGTAATAACGCTGGATCAAGAATATCAGGACGGTTTGTCGCAGCGATGATAATAATACCTTCGTTTGCACCGAATCCATCCATTTCAACAAGCAATTGGTTCAACGTTTGTTCACGCTCATCATGACCACCGCCAAGACCCGCGCCACGTTGACGTCCTACTGCATCAATTTCATCAATGAAAATGATACAAGGAGCATTTTTCTTTGCATTTTCAAATAAATCACGTACACGGGATGCACCGACACCGACGAACATCTCTACGAAGTCAGAACCACTAATAGAGAAGAACGGAACGCCTGCTTCACCTGCAACAGCACGTGCTAGTAAAGTTTTACCTGTACCTGGAGGTCCCACTAATAGAACACCCTTCGGAATACGGGCACCAACTTCAGCGAACTTACGAGGGTCTTTCAAGAATTCAACTACCTCAACAAGTTCTTGTTTCTCTTCATCCGCTCCAGCAACATCTCTGAAACGAATTTTTTTCTTTTCATCATTGTATAGCTTCGCCTTACTTTTCCCGAAGTTCATAACACGGCTACCGCCGCCCTGAGCTTGGTTTAATAAGAAGAAGAATAAAATGAAGATAATGACAAACGGAATGATAGAAGTAAAGAACGTTACCCAAGCACTTGTTTCTTCTGCTGGTTGATACTTAACTTCAGCCCCTTGCGCTTTATCATTAATTTTCTTTTGTAATTCCTCAGTATTTGGTGCATAAGTAACAAATTGTTCTCCTTGGCTAGAAGTCTTGAATTGTCCCTTTACCTCAAACACACCATTTTTCGGTTGAAGCTGCACATTACGCACTTCACCTTTTTCAAGTTGAGTAATGAATTTATCGTAGCTAACTGATGTCGTTTTTTGCGTCGAACCATTAAAATAGCTCACGATTCCAATTACTACTAAGAATATCAGTAAATAAAAGATGGTATTACGGAAGATACGATTCATTCCTAACCTCCTCTCACGGCATAAACACTATAGTAAATCGTAACATAAAAAAAATTTCCTATACAATTGTAACGCCTATATTTAATTAATTTGAGTAAACACTTGGTTTTAATACTCCTACATAAGGAAGATTACGGTACTGCTCTTTATAATCTAATCCATATCCTACAACAAATTCATGAGGAACAGTAAATCCAACATAATCTGCTTTCAGATCAACCTTACGGCCTGTTGGCTTATCTAATAAAGTAACAATTTTTACAGATTTCGCTTTACGATATTTAAACAGGTCCACTAAATAGCTTAGTGTAAGACCGCTATCAATAATATCTTCAACGATTAAAATATCGCGACCTTCTACCGAAGTATCAAGATCTTTTAAGATTTTTACTTCGCCTGTCGAAACTGTAGAGTGACCGTAGCTAGATACAGCCATAAAATCCATTTCAAGATATGTATCTGTTCTCTTTAATAAATCTGCCATAAATGGCATTGCACCCTTTAGTACACCAATCGCAAGAGGTACTGTATTTTTGTAATCCTCTGCAATAACTGCACCTAGTTCGTGTACCTTTTCTTGTATTTGTTCTTCAGAAATTAATACTTTTTCGATATCTTGATTCATCATTTCATTATCCTCCCGGAAGACTCCTTGCTTTTGTAGTGAATAATCATGTATTTACCCTTCTTTGCTAGCTCTTTCGAAGTAGCAAACGCAGATCGTTTCAACAAGGGTACCCAAATAATATTTCCACTTGCGTCACAAACGATCGGCCATTCTTCTCTTTTTTCTTTTGGTACTTTTGCTTCGATAAAAACAGCTTTTATCTTTTTTGTACCATCCATACCTTGCATTGACATGCGATCTCCATTTTCCCTAGACCGAATACGAAGTGGATACGATATATCATTATACTTAGCAACAAATACTGTTTCATTCATGTTACTCGGTATATCTTCGCTCACCTCTGTTACAAGTTTATCCCCATTCGGCAATATAATTGTCCCAGGTACTGATAAATCTTGCGAAAAAGGAGAAACAATTTCTTGTTTAAATCCAAAACCACATTCTTCGTATGTGCGAACAATTTTCAAACCACCTGGAAAATCTAGTGAACCTGAAGGTTGTGCCCGCTTAAAAAATTCAATCACCTTGTCAATATGTATAGAAGAAAGCGAAGATGGAATCTTATATTCATAAAGATAGTTTAATATTAGTTGAATCCCTCTTCTTTGTAAAGGCATAGACATGGATTCAAAGGCAGGAATTGATAAGCTAATTTGTTTATCGCTTTTTTTTGTAATTACTTTATTCATTTTCTCAAAAGCTAATTCCTGCAAATAAGCCTCATCCTCTTGCATCTGCACGCTAAATTTTTGAAATTTCTCATGCATTTGTGGATTTTCTTCTTTCAAATAAGGAAGGACATATTTACGTAATCGATTCCTTGTATATACTTCTTTTTTATTACTCGGATCTATACGCGGAATAACTTTTAATTTATTACAGTAATCAACAATTTCTTCCTTAGTTACCCCAAGTAACGGCCTAATTAAATATCCATTATGAAAAGATCGCTTCAATGCAATTCCTGCGTATCCTTTCGGAGTACTCCCTCGTACAAGGCGCATTAAAATCGTCTCTACTTGATCATCTCCATGGTGACCAAGAGCTACATATCTCGCATCATATTTCTTCATTATTCTTTCCAAAAATGCATATCTGCATTCTCTAGCTGCAACTTGTGCATTCATTCCATATTGCTGTTGATATTGCGACACATTAATCCTTAGCGTTTCACAAATAACTCCTAGCTCTTTGCAAAGACCCTGTACAAACTGTAAATCCTCATAAGATTCATTACCTCTAAGCATATGGTCCACATGTGCTACTACAATTTCTAGCTGTTTTTCTGCCCTTTTTTCTAACAAATAATATAAAAGAGCCAAAGAGTCAGGACCACCAGAAACCCCTACAACAATTGTTGAATGTTTCTTTAATACATCATGCTGCTTTACAAAGTCATCTACTTTTTCAACAAATGCATCTTTCAACTTCGCAATCACCTTTCATTAAACAAGAACAACAACATTAGTTACCTTGTATATAATGGTACAACTTTTACAAACATTGTGCAAAAAAAAGATGTACAAAATCCATATTTTTATCTTACATCCCTCCTGTATATTTAACAAAGTAATCACATTACCTTTTTAATCAAAAAAACCTAGGCATCTACCTAGGTTTTTTGATTATTTTATTGCGCCTGCATTCCTACTATTGGAATCGTAGCCCACTTCGGCATATTTTTCTTTACTTTCGCCACCACAATAGTCATATCATCATTTATATAACCATCACCAGAGCGAATTACTTCTTCCATAATAATATCAGCGATTTCCTGTGGGTCCTCTGTTTGTAGTTCTTTAATTTTACGTTTTATCCATAATTCGTGATTCTCCACATGTTGCGCTCCCTCAAAGATGCCGTCACTCATCATGATAAGAAGATCACCCGTTTTTAATTGCTCACCAACCACATCAACTTCAACATCTTCAATGATTCCCATCGGCAAATTACTTGCCTCAATTTTCAAAATATTATTTCCGCGTTTAACAAAGCTCGGCGTCGATCCAATCTTTAAAAACTTCGCACTCGCATCCCTTAAATCTACCATAGCCAAGTCAAGCGTTGTATACATCTCCTCTGTCGTCCTTAAAGAAAGAATCGAATTGATGGACTTAATCGCTATTTCTTCATCAATACCTGATTGAAGTATCTTTTGTAATAATTTTACCGTTTCCCTGCTCTCCATATGAGCCCTTTGTCCATTTCCCATACCATCACTAATCGCAAGTGCATATTTACCAACGCTCAAATCCATCATCGCGTAGGAATCACCTGAAATAAACCCACCACCTTTTGCAGCTGTGGCCAATCCTGTATCAAGAGAATACGTCTTCGCTGAACCAAATGATATTAAACTGTGCCCATTTGGATATGAGGATTTCTCTTCATGCTTAACGACGATATTCTCTTTTAAAATATCTGAAAGCATTGGAGCAACCAACTTCTCACATTCCCCATGTTCATTAGATGCAGCCGGAATCAACATTTCAATATCAATACTTCCTCTATCTAAACAATAAATATCAACATGCTCCACTTCGACACCAAAATCACGAAACGCTTGTAAAATTTGCTCCTCCTGCGCTTGATGGTTCTCTCTTTCTCGTTGTATCTCCTTAGCGAAATCCTCCATCACTTTTGATACACCTAGTAATTGCTCCGCTACAATTCTACGATTTTCCTTCATTTGTTTTCTTAATTTCTGCCCCTCATAGAAGTGATCTAATTCACCCGCTACTAAATCCGTTACTTTCTTCCCTCTCACACAATGCTTGTCCCATTCACGAACTAACTTCCGATTATGCTGCAGCGTTCCTTCTTCTGTTTCACTCATTATTTGTTTCATATAATCGTATGTTTTATCAAAATTAACTACCCAACATTGATCCTTCTTAAAGCATGTTTGACATGTTTTTGCAGTAATTGTACTTAAAAATAAATCAGCTTCTGTTTCTTTATCTTCTTCCTCCACATACCCGTATACAGAAAAGCTATTAGACAAAGCAGCAAATACATTAGCAAATTGATTGATTTTGTTTGCTGTAACATCGCGCACTCTTCTTAAATATTGTTGTTGATCCTGTGAATGTTCCTGTGTACCCGGCATAAATTTAGCAATACGATCCATAATAAGCTTCGGTGTTAATAAGAAAAAAACAATTGCTACACCAGATTCAATTAAAGTTGTTACAATACTTGTTTGCTTGTCTACATATAATGTAATTAAGCTTGTACCAATTAATAAACCTAAACTAACTCCTATACGCTTCCCTTCTTTTAACAATCCCCCAAGCAACCCTGAAAAGGCAAGGAGACTAAGTTGAGACAAGCTCGCCACATTTGCTAAACTTAATATTAACCCAGTGACAACTCCTACCGTGGACCCTGTAGCTGCCCCTGCAATAAAGGCAAATACTAATACTAAATATCTAGTGAAAATATGTTGAATAGAAGCATCATAAACAAACCAATCCGTTGTGCCCGTTAAAACAGATGCTAGTAATATAATTAAACAAACAATTTCTTCTGTTTCTAACGCTTGTTGCTTCCCTTTCCTTTCCACTAAAAGCGGAACACTTTGTAAAAATATCATCGTTAATACGAAGCTAAGCCCCGCTTCGATCGTACTGACGAGCAGATCATACATGGTGACGGTTTGCTGTGCAAAATATACAACAACTAAATGTGCGGTTAATGCGGAGATAAATACTTGGAATGGTACAAGTCCAACAGTTTTACGTGTAAACCGACTAAAGAAGATATTATAAATAAAGAAGGTAAAGATAGATGCAAAAGTAAAAAATAAATTATCTATTGAAACTGAAAGTGCTCCCCCCATTAGGGCTAAGAACGCGAGCGGCATTTTATCTCGCTTCATAACATAAACAGCAGCAAAAAACGGCAATGCAAACGGTAAAATGTTTGTTAATATATATGCTCGTCCCAAAAGAAAACCAATAACAGCAATAATGAATCCCCATCTAAAGAAAACTTTTTCAAACTTCATTCGCAACTTACTCGTCCACTTTATTGTTCCAAGCTGACTTTCATTCATCGCCAATGCACTTGTATTCATAGTATTCCTTCCTGCTTTAGGCATATTTTTAACACCACCTGCATAGTTTAATTACTGTTATTATAAAAGATGATTATTGGTTTTTTTGTCAAAACAACAGTTTTGACTTTTATAATCGTTCGACTTTTTATTCGAAATAAATCTACATATATACATAGTATTTAATTTATTTAAAGTGAGTTAAAAGAATGTTCAGAAAATATAGGGTGATTTTGTAGAAGTATTGTACGTCTTAATTTATATTTAACAAAAAAAGATCATGCAAATTTGCATGATCTTTTTAGATGACCCGTACGGGATTCGAACCCGTGTTACCGCCGTGAAAGGGCGGTGTCTTAACCACTTGACCAACGGGCCGTTAAATTAAATATAGCGGCGGAGGGGATCGAACCCCCGACCTCACGGGTATGAACCGTACGCTCTAGCCAGCTGAGCTACACCGCCATGTCGTCGTATTTAACGGACAATTAGTATATTACATCAGATATATTTTAAAGTCAATACATCTCAAAAACTTTTTTAAAAATATATTCTCTCACATAAAAAAGTACCCGAGTAATTACTCTGGGTACCTCTCTATATGTTAAGAATTAAACGGACTTATTATCCGCGACGTGCGCCACGGCCACCACGTTTAGATTCTGTGTTACGCTTTAAAGAAGTTAAACGATCTTCACTATCTTTTAAAAAGCGTGCCATCTTTTGCTCAAATGTTTCTTTTGGAGCTCGTTCGTTACCGCCACCGCGGTTATCTCTGTTGGAAGAACGATTATTATTACGTTGTGGACGTCCAGAACGTTGTTGATCACCACCACGTTGGTATTCACCACGCGGACGATCTCCTTCTGTTTTTTCACGTTCTTTCGCTTTCTTAATAGATAGGCCAATTTTGCCATCTTTTTCAACATTGATAACTTTTACTTCTACTTGGTCGCCTACTTTTAAGTGATCGTTAATATCTTTCACATAATTATCAGCAACTTCACTAATATGAACAAGACCTGTTAAGCCTTCTGGCAGCTCCACAAAAGCCCCAAAATTTGTAATACCTGTTACTTTACCCTGTAACTTGCTGCCTACCTCGATTGACATAAAAAAAATGCTCCTCCTTAGTGGTTAAAAAGTCAAATTTTACTTTATTATATATAATCCTAAAATGTAGTGTCAATAAGACATACTCTACTTAGAAACAGGAAAAATTATCTCCCCTTTTCCGGAGAAGAAATAATCCCTTCTAGCAATCTTTAAAACGTACTCTTCATCATTCAACTTTTGAACTTCATCTTTTAGATTCTTTTCTTTTTTCGTTAATGAATCCAGTTCTTTTTTCATGTCCTTAACTTTTGCTTCTTTTGCTTTAATGGAACTGTTTTGTTGATAAAACGTCACACTAATACTAGCAATAATTGTAAAAGCAAAGACAAGAAAAACCGCTAAACGGCGATAAAGTCGCTTCCTGTTCTCATCCGTTTGTATTATATGTTCTTTAACAGGATTTGGACTCTGTTTTTCGATTGTTCTTTGTCTCAGTTCCCTCATTTCCGAGGTCCCCCTAACTTCTTTTTTATACGCACCCATAATTGGAAGATATGTCCCTTCAATTTTGCTACATATTGCAGGAACCCTACATGCTTCATTATAAAAAGTTTAACACGATTAGGGAGAAGTTTCCATATGAGCGAAGCAATAAACCGAACAGGCGAGAAAAAAACTTTCCATATGAAAAGTAATATCCAAATCACCATTTTCCATAACACATGTCCAATTGAAAGCAGTATACGAAATAAGAATAATATAAATGCAATAAATAGCTGTGCTATAATAATAACAGGTTTTATCATGAGTAGCTGTATAATTCGAACAAAAAATTGTGTTGTTTGTACAAAAATATAGATGAGAAAATTTAACATCTTCATGTATAGTACTTTCAATAAGCTTTGATATGCTGCAAAACCACATAGTAACGCCAAAAATACATATATACGTAGTTCGGCTTCATTTACACGCAGTAATACATAAAAAACGAATAATGCTTGGACAATCCAAAATAGTATATCATGTATAAATACAAGCCAACGTTTACGCTCTTGGCGTTTTAAAAACCGTTGGTATGTATCTAAAGAAGCACCAATCCAAGCACCCATTCCAATCATCGAAAGCATTGTATACAACTGAATTGTTAGGCTCATTTAAACAGCTTACTAAAGAAGCCTTTAGTTTTCTCCCCTTGGTTCTCATCAATATACAACATTTCATGAACTTTCCCTTTAATTGATACAACACCCTTTTCTACATCTAAATTCTTCATTTGCAAATTTTGACCACGAATTGTTAAAAAACCCATTACAGTCTCGAGTAAAAACTCTTCGCTATCAAAACTCTCTACTTGCTTTACACCAGTAATATCGATTACACGCCTGCCACGCATGATAATATCATGCTCTACAGAAACATTTTGTTGATTAGAAGACATAGGTGAGTAACCATTATTCACGAAAATCCCCCCATAGCTTTATACTAGCTAATAGTAATGTATGAAGGGCTAACCTATTTTAGAACAAGCCTTCTTCCGCTTTCACTTTTTCCTCACGAACAAGACTATACATGTTTGCTGCATCTTCTTTTTTAGTTGTTTCTTTCAATTCATTTACTTTCACAGTTACTATTTTTTGCCCGAAACGAATTGTTAATTCATCCTCTACCTTCACATCTGAACTCGCTTTTGCCACTTGGCCATTAATCGAAATTCTTCCTTGGTCAGACACTTCTTTTGCTAATGTTCTTCTTTTAATTAAACGTGATACTTTCAAAAATTTATCTAGACGCATATCAAATCCCCCTATTAACGCTCTGTTTGTTTTGCCTCTTCCCATAAAACATCTAACTGTTCTAATGATAAATCTTGCATTTCCTTATTCATTTCAGCTACTTTTGCTTCCATGTATAAAAAGCGAGCCATAAATTTCTCATTAGTTGAACGTAACGCTTCTTCTGGATCTAATTTATAATGACGAGCTATATTAACAAATGCAAATAGTAAATCACCAAATTCACCTAGCATCTTTTTCTCATCCATGTTTACAACTTCTTGTTGGAATTCTTGCCATTCTTCTAAGGCCTTCTCTATCATCGGCTGCACATCAACCCAATCAAATCCAACCTTTCCAGCTTTCTTCTGAATTTCATAAGCACGCATTAGTTGTGGCAAGCTTTTTGGAATACCCGCTAAAACAGATTCTTTCACGAATCCCTTTTCTTGTTTTTTAATTTCTTCCCAATTTGCAATCACTTCATCAGCATTATTTACATCCGTATCCCCAAACACATGCGGATGACGACGAACCATTTTCTCAGCTAAAGTCCGAATAATGTCATCTATAGAGAACCAACCTTCATCCTCTCCAATTTGGGCATGAAGCATAACTTGTAATAATATATCACCTAGTTCTTCTACTAAATGATCATCATCCTCTTCATCAATTGCTTCTAGCACTTCATACGCTTCTTCAATTAAGTATTTCTTTAAAGATTGATGAGTTTGCTTTTTATCCCATGGGCAACCATTCGGTCCACGAAGATCAGCAATAATTGCTCTAAGCACATCAAACTGCTGATATAAGGACGCACGTTCCTTAACCGGCGGTACATACACACTCGTTAAATTATTTAATTCTGTTTCGTGATCTAACATGTATAACGATACCTTTTTCACTTGCTCGAATGAAGTCCCTGCAGCTGTTACGATATACACTTCGTAATCATCTGGCAAAATCTCCATTAACGTTAGCTTCACATCTGAAGCAACGAATGCATCATACACTTGGCAAAAGATTAAATGTTGACGTAATTCTAATTGCCCTCTTTCAAATGATGTAGCATCAATTAATTGGAACCCTTCGATCGGATCAATTTTTAGACTTGCAAACATCGGATCAAGGAAACTTTGTCCACCTTCAATTCGCACTTCAATATTTGCTGCTTCTCCTTTTTCCAAAAGTAGCTGAACTGTTCTTTCTGCTACAAGCGGATGACCTGGAACAGCATAAATAATTTCTGCGCCTTTAGCTTGTTCTAGCAATGTATTCGCGATTGTTTCATATACGATTTCAAATGTATCATGTGCCTCATATACATTATCAAAGGCCGTATACTTTATAGCTTCTTTCTCCAATTCTTCTATAACTGGGTGTTCCTTCGTTCTAACAAACATATGGTCTGCTTCTTTTATCTTTCGATATACACCCATCGTTAACTGATCTAACTCACCAGCACCTAATCCTAAAACAGTAATGATTCCACTCACAACCAGTCACCTCTATCCACTCTTCTTCAATGAACCTTCTTTTTTCTCTTGTTTCATAACGGTTCCTAATTCTTCTTTTGTAAATACACGTAATTTTAAAATTAAAAACATATATGCTAATCCGCCGATAGCTACACCTAGCAGCGCTTCAAGCGTCGCAATTCCTCTATGTCCTGTATCAATTACTAATCCAGACATTCGCAACACACGCATAAAGATTATTAATACAAACCCCATACAGATACCACTAATAACTACACCTAACATATTCCGCTTATCAATAAGCGGATCTGATACAGCTCGCATAAGCAACACACTATTTAGCAAGGCAATTACAATAAGCGCAACTAAAGTTGCAATTGCAGCTCCCTTCACACCAAAATAAGGCATTAATATATAGTTTAAAGCTAGCTTCAAACAACCTCCAAATACAACGAATATTGCTGGTTTTAATGTTTGTCCCAACCCTTGCAAAATAGAAGCAGTTGTAATTGACAATGAGCTAAATAAAATAGATAAAGATAAAATCGATAACACATCTGATCCATCACTATTTTCAAACAACATAATATTTGTAGGTTGAATAATACAAGTTAATCCAATAGCAGCTGCAAATCCAATAACGAATGTTATTTTCATTGCTAACTTTACCTTTTCTTGAATAAAAGAAAGATCTCCTCTTTCTTTCGCCGCTGTAATAATAGGAATAAGTGACAATGAGAAAGAAGTTGTCACAACAGTACCTAATTGCATAAGCGGGATACTTCTATCATAAACACCTTTTAGTACCTTTGCATTTTCAACTTGCTCTCCCGCACGAATAAGCAAAGTATACAAGGAAATAGAATCCGCCATTTGTATAAAAATAAGGACTAAATTACTAACACAAATCGCTAATCCCTGCCAAAAAAGGATTCGAACAATCCCTTTTTTATTTCTAATTCCCTTCCATCCTTTGAAGAAAATAGCATGGAAATCATGACGCATATAAAGTAAAAGTACGATAATCCCAATAAGCCCGCCTGCAATTGAACCTAGCATGGCACCCGCACCAACTGTATATAAATCAAATCCATGAGCAATAAGGAATAGTGATAAAAATACAATAATAGAAACACGAATCGTTTGTTCAATTACTTGCGAAACAGCCGTCGGCATCATATTATTGAAACCTTGAAAATATCCTCTCGCTACAGATAAAAATGGCATTAGTAGGAATGAAAACGAAATAACACGTAATAATTTATCTAAATGTATATCGCCCATAGCCGATGCAATTGTTTTGGCCCCAAAGAATAATGTGAAAAATCCTATAAAGCCAATTCCTAATAAAAACCAAAAAGATACACAAATAATTTCTTCTGCTTCTTTTTGCTTTCCTCGTTCTAATCTTTCTGCGACCATTTTTGAAATAATAATGGGAAACCCATAAGTAGCTAAAATCAAACAAAATCCATAAAACGGATAAATTTGTTGGTAAATATAAAAACCAACATCACCCGCTATATTTTGATATGGAATACGGTAAAAAGCGCTTAATACCTTCGTAACAAAACTTGCGATTGTTAATATAATAGCCCCACGCCAAAAGGCTTGGTACTTCTTCGCTTCCATACAAGAAAACTCCTTTTTCTATTCTCACCCCTCGTATTATATCACAAAGAAAAACTGGCTCTCCTTCATATTCCTTACATTCACTGACTTCTTTCAACAGCAAAAATATTCAATGAAAAAAGGTAGCAAAGCGCTACCTTCGTTCAATATACTTATATCTCCAAATAGTTAATTTCTCAAATAGAAATATCATAATTAGGAAAGATTGCTACTTATAGAAATTACACTTCGCTACTGCTCCATTTGTTTCGCTAAAAAGCTTGCAGCTGTATTTACTGATTTATGCTCTACTTCACTTATAATAGCCTCTTTAGAGAAGATAACGACAGCTCCGATTGGATCTCCATTTGCAATAATCGAGCCAATTGTATAAGAGCTCACTTTTTCTGTTACTCCATCAATAATTGAAATTTCGCTTTCATCTGTCATAATTACAGACTTACGCTCTTCCATTGTCTTCTCAATTAAATCGCCAACACTTTTATTTAAGTATTCTTTTTTAGATGCGCCTGCTACTGCGATAATAGAATCACGATCGCATACAAGCACATTATGTCCTAAGCTATCGTATAAAGCTTCCGTATATTCCTTTGCAAAATTACCTAGTTCACTAATTGGAGAATATTTTTTCAAAATCACTTCTCCATCGCGATCAACAAATATTTCTAGTGGATCTCCCTCACGAATACGTAAAGTTCTACGAATTTCCTTCGGAATTACTACCCTGCCTAAATCATCAATTCGACGTACGATTCCAGTTGCTTTCATTCTAATGCTGCCTCACTTTCTACTGATGATCAAAGTGGTGAATTTACCTGTTCATGTAAAAATCACCAACTATTAAACATAGTATTTTACACATTAGTTCTTCTATGCACGTCGAATTGTATTTTTTATCTTATATTAGGCATTTATTACTTCTTTTTTTACATCTGGCAAGCCTTTTAATAAATTTTCAGCAATTGTTAACCATTTCGACGTCTCTAATCCATTCGTTTTCATCACAATTTTCAATTGTGACCCCTCCATACCAAGACCGATCATACGGCCAAAACTACTTCCTAGCATGAATAATTTCCCACCATCTATATTTTGGCTCGCTTGTTCAGAAAACAGGAATGTTACTTCAAATTTATTTTGCTTAATTAACTCAATTTGTTCTTTCATTGCCAACACTTTAATGTTTGCAATTTGTAATAAATAACCAACTTCTTGTGGATAATCACCAAATCTGTCGATCATCTCTTCCTGCAACTCTTCAATATCTTCAATTGCAGAAATACCTCTAAATTGTTTATACATCATAATTTTTTGTTTACTATCTGAAATGTACGCATCCGGTAAATATGCATCTACTTCTAAATCAATTTCAACATTAACGGTATTTTCAACTCCGTCTGTTCCTCTACGTTGCTCAATTGCATCTTTTAACATTTGAGAATATAGATCAAATCCAACAGAATCAATAAATCCATGTTGTTCTGCCCCTAACAAATTACCCGCACCACGAATTGATAAGTCTCTCATCGCAATTTTGAAACCAGATCCAAGCTCTGTAAACTCTTTAATTGCTTGCAGACGCCTCTCTGCAACTTCCGATAACACTTTATCACGTTTGTATGCAAAGTATGCATACGCGACGCGATTAGAACGTCCAACACGACCACGAAGCTGATACAACTGTGATAATCCCATACGATCTGCATCAAATACAATTAATGTATTTACATTCGGAATATCTACACCCGTCTCAATAATTGTTGTACTTACAAGAACATCATGCTGCCCTTCTAAAAACGATAGCATAACAGACTCTAATTCACCTTCATTCATTTTCCCATGTGCGTATGTTACACGAGCATCTGGAACCAACATCGAAATTTCATCTGCTTTTCTTTCAATATCCTCCACACGGTTATATAGGAAGTAAATTTGACCGCCTCTTGCCAACTCTCGCTCTATCGCTTCTCGCATTAACGCCGGATTATACTCTACTACATATGTTTGTACTGGGAAACGATTCTCTGGTGGTGTCTCAATAACAGATAAATCGCGCACACCAAGCATAGACATATGAAGTGTACGTGGAATCGGAGTTGCCGTTAATGTTAACACGTCAACATTTGCTTTCAATTGTTTAATTTTTTCTTTATGTGTAACGCCGAATCTCTGTTCTTCATCAATAATAAGAAGTCCTAAATCTTTATAAGTAACATCTTTAGATAAAATACGATGCGTTCCGATTACAATATCCACCGTTCCATCTTTTAAACCTTTAATCGTTTCATTTTGTTGTTTTCGTGTGCGGAATCTACTTAGTAACCCTATATTAATCGGGTAATCTTGAAAACGCTCTCGAATTGTTTCATAGTGTTGTTGTGCAAGGATTGTTGTTGGTACTAAAATCGCAACTTGTTTTTCATCCATAATTGCTTTAAATGCCGCACGAATAGCTACTTCAGTCTTTCCATATCCTACGTCACCACAAAGAAGCCTATCCATCGGACGTCCGTGTTCCATATCTTTCTTAATCTCTTCAATAGAACGTAATTGATCCTCTGTCTCTTGATATGGGAATAAAGATTCAAACTCTTGTTGCTCTGCCGTATCTGGTGTATATGCATAACCTTTTGAGGCTTCACGCTCGGCATATAATTTAATTAGGTCATCTGCAATGTCTTGTACAGATTTTTCAACTTTCGTTTTGACCTTCTTCCAATCATTTCCGCCTAATTTATAAACTTTTGGTTCCTTACCTTCAGACCCTACGTATTTTTGCACTTGATCAATTTGTTCAATTGGAACGTATAACTTATCATTACCTTGATATTTAATATTTAAATAATCTTTATGAACACCATTAATCTCTAATGTCTCAATACCTAAAAATTTACCTATACCATGATTTACATGAACTACATGGTCTCCAACTTTTAATTCCGAATAACTTTTAATACGTTCAGCGTTAGATAACTTTTGCTTACGTTGTGATTTTTTAACCTTCTTATGAAAAAGCTCCTTTTCAGTAATGACAACAAACTTTTGCATCGGCATTTCAAAGCCTGCATGTAAATCACCTACAGCAATTTGTAACCTTCCAGGCAATAAGATATCTGTCGCCTCTACAATGTCTGCATCAATATCATAATCACTTAAAATATGTTGTAGTTTTTTTACACGTTCATCATCTGTTCCAAGCACAACGGTCGTAAAATTACCTTCATTCCATCTATCAATTTCAGTTTTTAACAAATGCATCTGTCCGTGGAAATCTTGCATCGTTTTACATGTCACATTCACAATATTTTGAGGATGTGTGTGTGCTATATGGCGTAAGAATAACGTTAAATATACAAAACTTCTTTTTTTATTATGAAGAAACTCCTCAAACGAGTGGGAGAAAGATAAATCCTGAATAATTGTTCCTTCGCCAAGAAGTGAGATATACCATTCCGCTTCTTCTGTTTCAAGATGTGATGCTGTTTCTTGAATACGGGAAATCTCATCTAAAATCACAACACCATTTTCTGGTAAATAATCTATCAGACTAGCAGGTTCTTTATAGAAAATAGATAAATATTTAAACATTTGTTCTATACTTTGCCCGTTTTTCAACATTTCAAGTTCATGACTAACCGTCTCAAGCACAGTAGTCTTTAATTTATCATCGGAAAGCTTTTGCATCGTCTTAGTCAAACCTTCTTCAAGATGCTTAATTCCCGATTTCAATTCTTCCTGTGAAAATAAAAACTCTGTTGCCGGACCAAAACGAACACTTTCCCTTTTATCTTGAGAGCGCTGTTCTTCCACATCAAATAATCGAATAGAATCAACCTGTGTATCAAAGAATTCAATACGAAATGGTAATTCTTCAGTTAATGGGTAAATATCTAATATTCCCCCGCGTAGACTAAAATCTCCTGGAGCTTCTACCATCGACTTACGCTCATAACCAATATGATGTAAGGTATGCAAGAGTGCATCTAAATCAATCTCTTGCCCTAGATTGATTTCAATTTGCCTTTGCTTCCATAATTCTTTTATTGGTAAAAACCTACGCAGCCCTGCAACTGGCGCTACAATAATCCCATTCTCTCCTGCAGCTAAGCGATTTAACACTTCAATACGCTGTGCCTTCAATTCTGGACTTGCAACACCAACCTCCGATGCTATCAATTCATTTACCGGATATAGCCAAACATCTTTTTCACCAAGTAACGCCACTAAATCTTCATGTACTTTTTGTGCTTGGTATAAATTGTGCGTCACGATAAGTTGTGATTGCTTTGTCTTTTTATATAAAGCTGCCATTAATAATGAACGAGAGGATGTTGCCATACCCGATACAAGTTGTTCTTTCAACCCATCTTCTAGCCCATTAATAACCGATTGTATTTCTTCATTTTTATAAAATTGCTCTAATAAACCTATCATTTTCAAAACTCCTCTCAACATAAAGAGCAAGTTACTATATTTTATGCAAATATTTTGGAAAAAGAAAACAGAAAAATGCTTTGGACACGCCAAAGCGACAACATTTTATTGCAGAAATTTTTCATATTCATAATACTCAGGATAAGATGCGAGCGTTTCTTGACACGATTCACAAATCGTTTTTATATATATATTTCCATTCTCATGAAAATGAATCATATCCACTACTTCTTGCTCTGTTAGTTGAAACAAAACGTCGCTATATACTTTTTCTGCGATAATGGAGCCCACATTACTTCCACAATGTCTACAGTAATAATAACCTTCCATACTAGCCTCCTAAATATCCAATTGCTACTAGTATGGGATAAAACAAAATAAAATATTCCAGATTGTGCGCTTAACTATTAAAAGTATTCATGATTTGGAGAAAAGGTTTATTTAACCATTCCTCACATGCATCTGCTGCATTTTCAATGGATTGATTAACGCCAGATATTTCTTCAGATGTAAAACGTCCTAATACGTAATCCACTACTTTCATCCCATTTTTCGGACGATCGATTCCCATGCGGATACGTTGAAATTCTTGTGTTCCTAAATGTGAAATTGTTGATTTCACACCATTATGTCCACCCGCACTACCTTTCATGCGAAGGCGTAATTTACCTACAGGAATATCTAAATCATCGTACATAACAATGAAGTCCTCGACATCAATTTTATAATAATCCATGAGCGGACGGATACTTTCCCCAGATAAATTCATATATGTAAGTGGCTTTAGTAAGATTACTTTTTCCCCATTAACAAAGCCTGCGCCAAATACCCCTTTAAACTTTTGTTCATTCAAAGAAATACTCCAACGTTTTGCAAGTTCATCGATTGCCATAAATCCAATATTATGCCTTGTTAATTCATATTCTCTACCTGGGTTCCCAAGTCCTACTATTAATTTCATTCTTGTACCACTACTTTCTTTTTTCGATACGAAAAGACGTAACCAAGCTTGGTTACGTCTCATTATATCCAATTAATTGAATAATACACTTACAGATTCTTCTTCGTATACACGAATGATTGCTTCTCCGATTAATGGAGCAACTGAAAGTTCATGTACTTTATCAATTTTCTTCTCTTCTGGTAATACGATAGAGTTCGTTACAACTAACTCTTTAATATTCGAATTTTGAATACGCTCAATTGCTGGACCAGATAATACTGGGTGTGTACAGCAAGCATATACTTCAGAAGCACCGTTCTCAACAAGAGCGTTTGCCGCTAATGTAATTGTACCAGCTGTATCAATGATGTCATCAATTAAAATTGCTGTTTTGCCTTCGATGTTACCGATAATGTTCATTACCTCAGATACATTCGGACGAGGGCGACGCTTATCAATAATAGCGATTGGCGCTTTTAGGCGATCCGCCATTTTTCTAGCACGCGTTACACCACCGTGATCAGGAGATACGATTACGATATCTTTAAGGCCTTTTGCTTCAAAGTAGTCTGAAAGAATCGGTACACCCATTAAGTGGTCGATCGGGATATCAAAGAATCCTTGAATTTGCGGAGCATGTAAATCTAGAGTGATTACACGAGTTGCACCTGCTGTTTCAAGCAAGTTTGCTACAAGTTTCGATGTAATTGGTTCACGAGAACGCGCTTTACGGTCTTGACGCGCATAACCATAGTAAGGAATAACAATATTAATTGTTTTTGCAGATGCACGTTTTAATGCATCAATCATAATAAGTAATTCCATGATATGTTCGTTTACTGGGAAGCTTGTAGATTGAATAATGAATACATCGCAACCACGGATACTTTCTTCAATGTTAATTTGAACTTCTCCATCACTAAAACGATCAACAGAACATTTTCCTAGTCCTACTCCAATATGCTTTGCGATTTGCTCAGCAAGTTCCTTATTAGAGTTTAAAGAGAATACTTTCAAATTAGAATTTAGATATTGAGTCGACATCTAGATTAACCCTCCACATTATGATTTTTTCTTATTCAGCAATTGATCAACATAGTCTTCTTTGTTAACTTGACGTGCACGTGCTACTGATAATGCTTTTGATGGAACATTCTCTGTTATTGTAGAGCCTGCTGCCACATAAGCACCATCTTCAACTGTTACAGGAGCAACAAGGTTTGAATTACATCCAATAAATACCCCGTTACCAATTACAGTTTTAAATTTATTCTTGCCGTCGTAGTTCACCGTAATTGAACCACAACCAAGATTCACGTCTTCTCCAACTTGTGCATCCCCGATATAACTTAAGTGTGAAGCTTTACTTCTATTACCAAAAACAGTTTTTTTGATTTCTACGAAGTTTCCAACGCGCACTTCATCTCCAATAACTGAATCTGGGCGAATATGTGCAAATGGACCAACTGATACTTCTGTACCAAGTTTGCTGTCATGTACAGTAGATTGACGAATTACCGTACGATCTCCAATTTCACTATCGCGAATTACTGTATGCGGTCCAATTTCACAATCAGAACCAATTACAGTGTTCCCCTCAATAACCGTTCCTGGGTGAAGAACTGTATCACTACCAATAATTGCATCCGCAGAAATGTATGTGTTACTTGGATCAATAATTGTAACACCATTTACCATGTTCTTTCTGTTGATACGATTTTTCATAATAATTTCCGCTTGCGATAGAGCGACTCTGTCGTTAACACCTAACGTTTCATCGAAGTGCTCTGTTTGATAAGCTGATACAATATGACCTTCATTTTTTAAAATTTCAATAACGTCCGGAAGGTAATATTCGCCCTGTACATTATCATTTGAAACTTTAGAAAGTGAAGCAAATAAAGCTTTATTATCAAAACAATACGTACCTGTATTGATTTCTTTAATAGCTAATTCTTTTTCATTCGCATCCTTATGCTCAACAATCTTTTCAACATGACCATTCTCATTACGAACGATACGGCCATATCCAGCAGGCTCTTCTATGTACGCTGTTAGTACCGTCGCCATTGCTCCCGCTTCTTCGTGTTGCTGAAGTAATGCTTCCATCGTTTCAGCAGTTATTAGAGGTGTATCACCACAAATAACTAAAGTTGTTCCCTCTTCATTTGCAAGTACACTTGCAGCTTGATCGACAGCATGAGCTGTACCAAGTTGTTCTGCTTGTAATGCAAACTCACTTACGTTTCCTAGCTGTTCTTGTACCTTTTCAGCACCATGTCCAACGACTGTTACAAGTTTCTGCAATCCTAATTGAGATACTTCATTGACTACATGTTGTACCATTGGTTTTCCACATACAGGATGCAGCACTTTGTATAGCTTGGACTTCATACGTGTGCCTTTACCTGCAGCTAGAATCACTGCAAATCTGTTTGACATATAGACCCTCCATCGCAACCTATTTATCCATTAACGATATTATCCTAAATCATCATATATTTCAAGAAACACATTATAACTATTAAATTTTACCATAATTCTTATAAGATGTTTTACTCTTTAGTATCTTTTTTAAGGAATAAGCTATACTATTTTAAATAAAGATGAAAAAATTAGAAGTTTTTCATCTTTATTTTTTCAAAATATGAATTTTTATAATTAGAAACGTGTATTATTCAAAAAAAAAAAACAAACTCCTGTAAATGCTTACAGGAGTTTGCTACAAAATTATAAGACTTTCTTTCAAAAGCCCTTTTCATTCGAATTTTACGAAGCGCCTGCTTCTTCAAACTCAACCTCTTCTAACTCGCCTAAACGATGATACTCTGTTAAAACCGCATCTTGAATTTTAGAGCGTGTATTAGAATTAATTGGATGTGCAATGTCACGGAATTCTCCATCTGGAGTACGTTTACTTGGCATTGCTACAAATAATCCATTATTACCATCAATTACACGAATATCATGAACAACAAATTCATGGTCTAGAGTAATAGAGGCAATTGCTCTCATGCGGCCTTCTGTGTTTACGCGGCGTAATCTTACGTCAGTCACTTCCATCTTGTGTTCACCACCCTTTTCTAAATAAGCGATATATTTGTATAAATTCCACAAATTTTCTATTTTCCCTTTAATTTTTTAAAAATTTTTAAGATAAAAATTTTTATTGTAGTTGAATATAAGGATTAGTAGAGGTTATCGCTTACAAAGAGTTACTTAACTAGGGCAATTACTTCGATTTCAACAGAAACATCTTTCGGTAATTTTGCTACTTGTACACAAGAACGCGCTGGTTTATGAGTAGAGAAATAAGAACCGTATACTTCATTAACAGCATTAAAATCATCCATATCCTTCAAGAATACTGTTGTTTTTACCACTGTATCAAATGAAGCACCTGCTTCTGCTAATACCGCTTGTAAATTTTCAAATACTTGCTCTGTTTGTACTGTTACATCTCCTGTTACAAGTTCTCCACTTGCCGTTAACGGAATTTGTCCTGAACTATAGAACATATTATTTACAATAATCCCTTGTGAATATGGTCCGATTGCCTGTGGTGCTTTGCTTGTTTGAACAACTTTCATACTTTTCACCCTTTTATTATTTATTTTTACTCTTTAAAAATAGTGTACCAAAGGCAGTTTGTCCATCTATTTTGTAATTTATAAATAGGAATAAAAAAAGGTAAAGCTATCTGCTTTACCTTTTTACTCAGCCTCTACAAGCCCTTTATCAAATGGTGCAAGTGCATAATTCCCCTTTTCCACTTGAATCGCTTTTTCTTTCACATCAACTTCTGACAAACGAATTAATGATACAAAGTTATTAATAAGTCTTTCTTCAATATCCGTAGACTCTACTAATACGCCAATCCCAACAACATTAGCTTTAAACTCTTCTAGCATGCTCATCATACCTTGAATGGTTCCGCCAGCTTTCATAAAGTCATCAATAATTAAAACATTGGACCCTTCTGGAAGGCTACGCTTTGCTAAAGTCATCGTTTGGATTCGCTTAGAGGAACCTGATACATAGTTAATACTAACAGTGGGTCCCTCTGTTACCTTATTATCTTTTCTCGCAATTACTACCGGTACATCTAAGTAGTTCGCTACTGCATAAGCAAGCGGAATTCCTTTTGTCGCTACCGTCATAACCGCATCAATTGGTTGCCTAGCAAAAACAGAAGCAAATAAACGACCTGCGCCATTAATCTGGCGAGGATTACTTAAAAGATCCGTCATATATAAGTAACCGCCAGGCAAAATACGGTCTGGGTTTTCAAATAAGCTACAAAGCTCGTTAATAATCAGATTTGCCTCTTCTTCACTTATATAGGGAATATATTTCACTCCTCCTGCTGCTCCTGGTACCGTTTGCAATGTGCCGACACCTTGTTGTTCAAACGTTTGCTTAATTATAACCAAATCTTCACTAATGGAAGATTTAGCCGATTGATACCTTTCAGCAAAAAAAGTGAGAGAAACTAGCTGACGAGGATTTTGTAACAAGTAATACGTCAGATCGACCAATCTTGTACTTCGTCTAATTTTCATACTCTCACCTCAAATCACGAATATTCTAAACAAATCATAACGTATTATACGTCTTTATTCAAGCGTTTCTCGCTCTCCTAATAAACGCACTGCATATACTTGCTCGCAAAATCCTTTTAACCCGTTATATATGCGGTGCATTCGCGAATCATGGTGTACAAGACCAAATACAGTTGGGCCACTTCCACTCATTAATACGGCATCTGCCCCAAAGCGTTTCATCTGTGATTTAATACGTGCAACCTCGGGATGCATCGCAAACGTCACATCTTCTAAAACGTTACCAACAGTATCACAAATTCCTTTATAATCGCCATGGTTAATGACTTCAACCATTTTATCTACATTTGGATGAGTAACACGATTTAATTTTAAATTTCCGTACACGTCAGCAGTAGATACACCAATGTGGGGCTTTGCTAAAACAACCCAACAAGAAGGCGGAGTCTTTATATGTTCAATTTCTTCTCCTCTTCCAGTGGCAATAGCAGTTCCACCATATACACAGAACGATACATCTGACCCAATTTCTGCGCCAAGCTTTGCTAATTCATCGATTGTTAGCCCTAAATTCCATAACTTATTAAGGCCACGTAATGTCGCTGCTGCATCACTACTTCCACCTGCTAATCCAGCGGCTACTGGAATCGTTTTTTCAATAGTAATAGACACACCTTTTTTTACATTAAACTTCACTTTTAATAATTTCGCTGCTTGATAAGCTAAATTGCGTTGGTCGTCTGGGACATACCGATTATGAGACAAAATTTCAATACGGTCTTCTGCTAATTCCGTTAGCTCTAAACGATCTGCCAAGTCGATTGTTGTCATAATCATTTTCACTTCATGATATCCATCTTGTCTTTTTCCCAGTACATCTAACGACAGATTAATCTTTGCTGGTGCTTTCACTAGTAGCTTCAATCTATTCACCCACTCTATGTACTCAATCTTTTATCGTTTATTTTACCATAAATTTATAGTAAGACGATGACACTTCCCTAATTATATCGAAAAGCATTCAGAATGAAACTACTTATGTCAAATGATGGCACCTTTTAGCGTGCAAAAAGCCGAGGAATCTCTCCTCGGCTACCGTAGCATAGAAAGTATCTTACAACTACTGGTTTCGTTTCATTAATTGCTGTTCTGCAATTTCTATAGCACGTTTCACCATATTACCAGCATCTTTCGCACGAATTCCGCCCCATCCTTCTTTCTGAACAACATCATAAAAGCCAAGCTCTTTTGCAAGCTCTTCTTTAAATTGATTTGACATGACTCCTCTTCGTCTACTCAATGCAGAGTCCCTCCTTATTTTGCTACGGTATAATTAGTATGCAAAATAATATAGCTTTTCATTCATGGGAATATATGTAACAAAAAAATACATTAATTATAAAATACTTCATTTTGAGATTCATCGTAAAATGTTAGCTCTACTGTCTCTGTTAAAACATCTGCATAACTATAAGATACACGTTGCAATGCATCTTCTTGCTGGTCTAATTGTACAACAAACACAGAACGATACGTTTCTGCAAGTACACCTGATTGCTCCACAGTTTTTCTTCTCCCACTATTTGCCTTTAACATAAGTCGCTGTCCAAGATGGTGATCTAATTCGCTTTTAATTTCATCTAAACGTTTTGACATATACTTTGCTACACCTCGCTGTAATTTAGATTGAACACTTAAAACACGATATATCTATCCCAATTATTAACCGCAATTCACAGACAATATCATTATAAAAGCATCATGCGTTCAAATAGATAGAAGAAATACTATATTCTAAAAGTATCATTGTATAGTCTGCACGTTCTTGACGCTTTTTATCCAGACTCATTTAAATCATTTCCACATAAAAAAGCAAGATACGTATGTACCTTGCTCATTCGTCATAATGTTGAAAGGGCAATCCTGTTCGTAAAATCCCTCTTGTTTCAATTCCGCCTAGTCCCTTTTCGCCAGTAATTGTATTACGCACAACGTCCCATACATTTACTCTTTCCATAAATGAAGTGAAACTAATTTTGCCAACTACATATACAGGATCTAGAGCATGAATATTAATTCTAGACGGTGAACTAGCAAAATTAGCACCTGCTCGAATCAACGCCTCAAAGTGTGATTGACACGCTCCAGCAAAAATAACGAGTTGATCCAATGATGGATATTTTTTTCGCACTTCTCGAACAGCCTGTACAAAATGTCTAGAATGTCTATATGCCGCTAAATCTCCCATAACTCCTTTTGACTTTGTATATGCATCATGTCCTGTAATAACTAAAATGTCTGGGCGAAAATGATCTATTAAGTCTACTACCTTTTCATGCATCTCCGTTTCCTTACAATGAATACCTTGAACAGGAACGCCTATTTTATTATATAAATCTAAGCACTTGCGCAAATATAAAGGATCTCCATCTATATGCAATACACGTCCTGGCATTTGAAAATAATTCACTTCACTTGTATATCCACCAGTTGAAGTATGTTCATGTCTTTGTTTCATCAACACGTAATCTTGCTGAAACAACCGGTAAGTACGCTCCATCGTTTCTGTTTCACGCTTCACTCTATTTTTATGTTCTCGTTGATCTATACTAACTAAATCTGCAAGTGGTGCATCCGCCACAAGTCTAATTTCCTCTCCAAATAATATTGCCATATCGCCTTTTATTTCTATAATACGAAAAAGAATATCCCTATTATGAGAATATCGTTCAACTAATTCTCCAACATGTAAAGCCATTCTCCTACCTCCAAACTCCAAACTCGTTAGGCCATCTTACCTGTTTTTAAAGTATGAATTTAGGAAAGGAAAGGTGACAAAAGGGACAGCTCAAGTTGAACTGTCCCTTTCATATTCTTATGACAATTTATGAAGAATTAATGCATTACTTAATGTTGCAAACTCTTCGATAGATAGCGTTTCGCCTCGTCGCTTCGGATCAATTCCTACTTCTGTCAAAATTCGATCCAACAGCTCTTTATCTTTCGGGAAACCATTTAAATTATTTGATAAATTATTCATTAAAGTTTTACGACGCTGTGCGAAACTTGCTCGTACTACTTCAAAGAAGAAAGTTTCATCTGTCACTTCTACAACTGGTTTAGGACGCTTTAGAAGACGGATAATCGCAGAATCAACATTTGGTTGTGGCACAAACACTGTACGCGGTACAGTCATAACTGTTTCTACCTCTGTATAATACTGAATGGCAATTGATAAAGAACCATACTCTTTCGTTCCTGGTTTAGCAGCTAAACGATCCCCAACTTCTTTTTGCATCATAACAACAAATCCACGAACCGGTAATTTTTCTTCGAGCAATTTAAATAAAATTGGCGTTGTAATATAGTATGGTAAGTTAGCTACTACCATTACATCTTGTCCTTCTTCAAATTGCTCACTAAACACTTCATGTACATCTGCTTTTAGTACATCTTTATTTATAACTGTAACGTTGCTATATGGAGCTAACGTCTCGTCTAAAATTGGTAATAATCTCTGATCAATTTCAAAAGCCACTACTTTTTTAGCACGCTTCGCCAATTGCTCTGTTAACGCACCGATACCTGGTCCAATTTCAATTGCGCCACTTTCTGAACCGATTTCTGCGTGATCAACGATACGATTTAATACATTCGTATCAATTAAAAAATTTTGTCCTAAACTTTTTTTAAATGAAAATCCATACTTTTCAACAATGTCTTTCGTACGATTTGGCGTTGCGATATCCTTCATTTTTTTTCCTCCTGTATTACTTGCTTATAAGCTTCTGCAAATGATTCCTTTGAAACCTGAAACATTTGTAAACGTTTATGTAACTGTTTTGCGTTTGTATAACCAATCTTTAATAGCTTACCCACTCTTTCTCTGCGACTCTTTGCCATTTCTCCGCCCACTAAGCCCGCATCGACTAGATCACTCCAACTAATTTCACTTGTGTAAGCTTCCATTTCTTCATGTATATTCTCTAAAGCACGGCGAATCGACTCATTAGAAGCATGTTCGATTCCAACACCTTTTTTCCTTTTAGCAAGTGCTTCTTCCTTCGTTAAAAAAGCATGCTTACATCCAGGAACCTTGTCAGAAATAATTTTTCGAATACGCTCTCCAGGATAATCCGGATCTGTGAAAATAATAACGCCTCGTTTTTGCTGCGCTAATTTAACTTGCTCAATAACGTGATCACCGATTGCTGAACCGTTCGTTTCGATTGTATCCGCATCAACAGCACGTTTAATCGCAACTGTATCATCTTTACCTTCTACAACGATAATCTCTTTAATTTTCATGCTTGCCTCCACACTCTTTTCATCTCTACTTAGTAAAACAAAAAAATGACGACTTTTCCATTATTATTTTCCCAATCTTACATTTTAAAAAGTAGAAGAGAAAAATCTTTGTTCACTATCCTTATTGTAACACTTCTATCTCCATCTTAATTTATCCGCAGTATTTCTACACTTATGTTATGCGTAAATAGTGGGTTCTTATCACTTCTATTATCTCTCTTCTCAAAAAACAAAAAAAGAATGGGACTCCCCATTCTTTTTTATTCAACACCAAATAAGGCCTTGGCATTCTTTGTTGTTACTTGTGCTACTTCGTCATAAGAAATTCCTTTTAAATTCGCAATTTCTTCTGCTACCAGTTTTACATAACTAGGTTCATTTCGTTTCCCTCGAAATGGATGTGGTGTTAAATACGGGCAATCTGTCTCTATCAATAATTTTTCTAACGGAATCTCCATAGCAACTTCTTTCGGTTTCTTGGCATTTTTAAATGTTACTGGCCCACCTAATGAAATTAAAAAGTTCATATCGACACATCGCTGCGCTACTTCTACACTACCGCTAAAGCAATGCATAATGCCCCCTACTTCAGCTGCATTCTCTTCCTCTAGGATATCAACAATATCTTGAGTTGCATCGCGGTTATGTATAATAATCGGTAATTTCACCTTTTTCGCTAATGCAATTTGTTTACGGAATACTTCCTTCTGTATTTCTTTTGGAGACTTATCCCAGTGATAATCTAATCCCATTTCCCCAATTGCAACTACTTTAGGATGAGCCGCTAATTCTTCTAACCAAGCTAAATGTTCTTCTTTCATATCAATTGCATCAACAGGATGCCATCCAACTGCAGCGTAAATAAAATCATAAGCCTCTGCTAATTCAATTGCTTTCTTTATCGTTACTTCATCAAATCCAACAACAACTGTATATGTAACTCCCGCTTCTTTCATTCTCGCGATAACTTCTTGTAAATCTTCTTCAAATTGCTCTGCATTTAAATGTGAATGTGTATCAAACAACATAATAAATAACTCCTTTTATATTGAAATCAATTCTCTCATAGAAAAACTACACTCTTTCTAACTTAACGATAACAATACTTCAATTTTAATGCAAAAAACGGAATGTAAAAAGAAAAAAGACGCTTCACCAATGTTACACGTGAAACATCTCTTTTCTTGTCTCAATTACTTGATTTTTGTACCGTTTGGTAAATTTTGGTCAATTGATGTTAATGACAATACGCCATTCTCTTCACCTGCTAAAATCATACCTTGTGATAATTCACCACGTAATTTTACAGGTTTTAAATTCGTTACACAAATAACCTTTTTACCTTTTAGTTCTTCTGGGGAATAGAATTTAGCAATCCCAGAAACCACTTGGCGCTTCTCTGTACCTAAATCAAGCTGAATTTTTAACAACTTATCTGCTTTTTTCACAGGTTCAGCGGATATTACTTCAGCTACTCGTAATTCTACTTTAAAGAAATCATCAATTGTAATTTCTTCTGCCTTTGGTTCTTCTGCTTTTTTCTCTTCTACTTTAGGAGCAGAACCTTGCATTTGTTCTTTAATATATCCCACTTCTACTTCCATTCCCAAACGAGGGAAAATTGGGTTTCCTTTTTCTACTTTTGTTCCAGCTGGAATACATCCAATTGTAGATAGGCTTTCCCAAGATTTATGCGCCTCTTCAGTAAGTCCAAGTTGAGCAAACATCTTACTTGGTGCTACTGTTAGGAATGGCATAAGCATAATACCTGTTTGACGAAGTACCTCAGCTAAGTGGGACATTACAGACGCAAGTTTTTCACGATCATTCTCATCCTTCGCTAATACCCACGGCTGCGTTTCATCAATATATTTGTTCGTACGGCTAACTAATTGCCAAATGGAACTTAGCGCTACAGAGAATTCCATATTCTCCATTGCCTCTTCTACTTTTTTCAATGTATCTTCGGCAAATGTCACTAACGTTTCATCGAACTCAGTTACATTTGCTTTAAATGCAGGGATTTCCCCGTTAAAGTATTTATCAATCATAGCTACTGTACGATTTAATAAGTTACCTAAATCATTCGCTAAATCAAAGTTGATTCGTTCAACAAATCCTTCTGGTGTGAATACTCCATCAGATCCAAATGGAACTTCGCGAAGTAAGTAGTAACGCAATGCATCTAATCCGTAACGATCAATTAATGTAACTGGATCTACTACGTTTCCTTTTGACTTACTCATTTTTCCATCCTTCATTAAAATCCAGCCATGAGCAAAGACTTTCTTCGGAAGTGGTAAATCTAAAGCCATTAAAATAATTGGCCAATAAATTGTGTGGAAACGAACGATTTCTTTCCCAACTAAATGGACATCTGCTGGCCAGAATTTTTTATACTTCTCTTCATTTTCTGTTCCATATCCTAATGCAGTAATGTAATTAGACAACGCATCTACCCATACGTAAATAACGTGTTTGGGGTTACCTGGAACACGAACTCCCCAGTCAAATGAAGTACGAGAAACCGCTAAATCTTCTAATCCTGGTTTAATGAAGTTATTAATCATTTCATTTTTACGGGACTCCGGCTGAATGAAATGAGGGTTATCTTCATAGAACTTTAATAGTCGGTCTACATATTTACCCATTCTAAAGAAATAAGACTCTTCGCGAACAAGTTCTACAGCGTGACCACTATCTGGGCTTTTTCCACCAACTACTTTGTCACCTTCCATAATTGGATCTACTAATTGATGCGCTGTATAGAATGTTTCATCTTGTACAGAATACCAACCTTCATATTCATCAAGATAAATATCGCCTTGATCTACTAGCTGCTTGAAGATTTTCTCAACAACATCTTTATGACGATCTTCAGTTGTACGAATAAAATCATCATAAGAGATATCCATATTCTCCCAAAGTTCTTTAATCCCTGATACAATGTTATCCACATATGCCTGTGGTGTAACATTTAGTTCTTCTGCTTTCTTTTGGATCTTCTGTCCATGCTCATCAGTTCCTGTTAAATAATGAACATTGTATCCTTGCATACGCTTATATCGTGCCATCGCATCTCCTGCTACTGTCGTATAAGCATGTCCAATGTGTAACTTTCCACTTGGATAATAAATTGGGGTAGTAATATAAAAGGACTTATTTTCCTCTTTCATCGTTTTGGACCTCCCGAATAACCTCATATGTATTTATAAACAGTATATCAAAAACTCATATATAAAGTGAAACTTTAATCCGTGGAGAGGGTTCATCCCCCATGGATTATTAGCCCACACCAATCGGGCTTTTACGAGCAGCCCGACTCCCACTTAACTTCTTTGCTCCGGCTAAATTTTGAAGTGGGAGTCTTACTGCTCGCAAATAGCGGGATAAAAACGAGTTAATGCTCGATATCTTTATCATCTATTACTCATATTCAAAAAAATATACAATATATTTCCCGAAAAGTATAAACATTACAAAAAACAATACAAAACAATTGTAGAAATGACTTACATTCTATCATATATAAGAAGTATAAAAATCTATAAATCTTTTTTTAAAATATAGAATTTAATAATTGACGGAAATGTAAATGATTGGTATCATATGTCCATAGGGTATTTTGTCGAAAAATGACGAATCAAAAAAATAGACTCGAAACTTATAAACTATTTATTTAGGAGGAAAAGAATTATGAAATCTACTGGTATCGTTCGTAAAGTTGATGAATTGGGTCGTGTAGTAATTCCAATCGAATTACGCCGTACTTTAGGTATTGCAGAAAAGGATGCTCTTGAAATCTACGTTGATGATGAAAAAATCATCTTAAAGAAATATAAACCAAACATGACTTGCCAAGTAACTGGTGAAGTATCTGATGGTAACCTATCTTTAGCTGAAGGTAAAATTATCTTAAGTAAAGAAGGCGCTGAACAAGTCTTAAACGAACTTCAAGATTATATCGAAACAGCAAAATAAGCTTCTCAATTATGAGAAGCTTATTTTTTATCCACATGATAGATTTGATATACGTCTCGTTTCGACAAATCTCGGTCTTTAGCGACTGTTTTTATCGCTTCTTTTGAATTCATACCTTTTTCATTTATATAATGTTCAATATGATTATATACTGAAATAGCTTCCCACCATTTTTCTTCTGGAGTAGGCTCTTCTGTTGAACCTGCTACTAAAATACAAAACTCACCACGAACTTCATTTTGCTTCGTCCACTCAATCGCTTCTTCAATTGTTCCACGAATAAACTCTTCAAATTTTTTCGTTAGCTCACGACATAATACGATTTCCCTATTTCCTAATACTTCTTGCATAGAGATTAAAGTATCATCTAAACGATGTGGCGCCTCATAAAACATCATTGTAGTTGGAATATAGCGTAGTTTTTCTAATTCAAGCTTACGTCCCTTTTTATTTCTTTGCAGGAAACCATAGAAATAAAAATGTTTTGTCTCAAGTCCTGATGCAATCAATGCTGTAAGGGCTGCATTTGCCCCAGGAAGCGGGATAACATGATATTGTTCTGCTACAGCCTCTACAACGATATCATAACCAGGATCTGAAATACATGGCATACCTGCATCGCTCACAATGGCTACAGTCTTACCTTCTTCTAACTTATCTAAAATTTTCCGTCCACTTACTCCTTTATTATGCTCATGATAACTCATAACTGGTGTTTCAATTTCAAAGTAATTACAAAGTTTCTTCGTTTGCCTTGTATCTTCCGCTGCAATAATGTCTGCCTCTTTTAAAATTCGGATTGCACGAAATGTCATATCCTCTAAATTTCCGATTGGAGTCGGTACTAAATATAAAACTCCCTTTTCATTTTGCTGAAAGCTTTTTTGCTGCCACATAGCGTTCTCCTTTTTGCATATATTCTTCTTTTTTTTTCCTCGTTAACTGCTTAAAGTGATACTCAGCTTGCATAGCCGTTCGTTTATCCTCGTGATCCTCTACATATTTTAAAACAACTGGAAGTCTAGCGCGTGTATATCTAGCACCTTTTCCACTATTATGGGTCTGAATCCGTTTTTCTATATGATTCGTGTATCCAGCATAATAACTTCCATCAGAACACTCCACCACATAAAAACAATGCTTATTCTTCTCCATATAAAATTGAACGAAGCTCCTTTGTATATTCATTGTTTTCTTCATATACAAAAAGAGGTGGTAAGATTTTTAAATCTGCATTCCCATCCTTAATTCCTTCAATTAACAATGTATTCGCTTCTTTACCAGCCTTAGGATAAACAAATCGCACACGTTTCGGTTCAATTTTGTATTTACGCATTAATGTGACGATGTCGAGCAGACGACCTGGACGATGCACAAATGCTACTTTCCCACCCTGTTTTACTAGCTGGCTACTTGCGTATACAACATCTTCTAGTGTGCACATAATTTCATGACGAGCTATCGCTAAATGTTCATTCATATTCTTCTCAGAAGTTTGTGGTGTTTGAAAATAAGGAGGATTACATGTTACAACATCATATTGATGACGTCCAAGTTTCTCCGGCATATCTTTCAAATCTCCATGGATTAAATGAATTCTTTCTTCTAAATTATTGTATTGAACGCTTCTTATTCCCATATCATATAAGCGCTCTTGAATTTCTACACCTGTAATTTTCCCTTTTGTCCTTGTACTTAATAAAAGAGGGATAACTGCGTTACCTGTACACAAATCAAGTAAATTACCCTTTTGAATTGGCACCCAAGCAAAATCTGCAAGTAAAACAGCATCCAAAGAAAAATTAAATACTGATGGACTTTGTACAATCTTCATATCTTGCGCTAATAAGTAATCTAAACGCTCATCTTCATATAAATTCATATATTGCTCCCTTTCTTACACTTAACCTATCCTATTTCATCTTCTATTAATGTAAAAATAAATTTCATTCTACTCTCATGTATAAAAAATTACCTTTCCAATTATATTGGAAAGGTAATCTCACTTTTTATTTAAAAATGACAGACAGAATAAACAATCTCCCTCTTTACGTACACTTCCATAATGTAGATTGCAAATATGAAAACCTTCTTGATATAGTCTCGCTAGATTATCGTAGCCTTCACCAATATCTGTCTTCGCCTTCATTTCTTTGCGTTTTTGAGTTTTTTGTTTTTCCTTGTTCTGCACTTCTTCAAAACGATGTCGCAAATTTTCATTTTCCATTTTTATATGTTGGTTTTCTTCCAATAATTCTGCAAGATGTTGTTTTAATTCCCCCAACTGTTTGTATAAATGTCCAATTTGCTCTTCCATACTAGAAACCGATGCAAAAATATCCTTTTTCTCCACAAGCACCCACCTCATTAATCTGTGGTTTGACTCGAAACGACCCCTTTATTCATTAATTCATCTAACGTATATTCTACTATCCGTTCCTTGTCTACTAGTTCCACTTGAATTAATCTTTCTAAAATATTTAATCCGATAACACGGCCAGTACCGTGCGGTGTTTGTATACGTTGATCTAAATCAGGAAGTTGTTCCTTTGCTGCCTCATATTCATCATTCTCATATTTTAAGCAACACATTAAGCGACCACATAAACCAGAGATTTTTGCAGGATTTAATGATAAATTTTGATCCTTTGCCATTTTAATGGATACAGGTTCAAAATCTCCTAAAAAAGTAGAACAACAAAGCATACGACCACATGGACCAATACCACCAAGCATTTTTGCTTCGTCACGAACGCCGATCTGTCTCAGCTCAATTCTTGTCCTAAAAATTGCCGCTAAGTCTTTCACTAGTTCCCGGAAATCAATCCGGCCATCCGCAGTAAAGTAAAAAATAATCTTATTACGATCGAACGTATACTCTACATCTACAAGCTTCATATCAAGATTATGTTCTCCTACCTTTTGTTGACAAACTTGATATGCTTCTTTCGCAGCATGCCTATTCTCTTCAACAATGGTACGATCATTTTCATTTGCAATACGAATAACTTTTTTTAGCGGTAATACAACGTCATTTTCATCAACTTGCTTTTTGGTAATAACTACTTTTCCGTACTCAATACCTCTTACCGTTTCTACAATTACAAACTCATTTTCTGAGATATCGAACTGATTTGGATCAAAGTAATATACCTTTCCGGCCTTCTTAAAGCGAACACCTACTACATCATACAAAACGGTCATCCCTCCTGCAACCGCAACACTAACTGTTCGAACACAAGCTGCGCATTTACATTAGCGTTGATTCTATTTTTTGCCTCTAATATATTAAAGAGAGCTGATACAATGCGCTTCTGAGCATAAGAAAAGGATTCAAACATCTCTTTCTGCTCATGAAAAACAAGACGATCTTCTTCTCCAAGTTGAACATATAATAAATCCTTATAAATAAGGAGTAACATATCTAAGCCTTGCTGTAATTGTTCTTTCTCTCCAAAGTGCTTCCCCCATTTTTCTTGTACAAAAAAAATAGAGGCCTTATCTTTTTCGAGCGCTTCACATAATTTTATCACTAAAGCTCTCGCTTGTGCAAACCATTCATCATTACACATTAATAAAGCTTCTTCAAAACTATTTGTAAGCTGCGCAGCAAGTGTAGATAAAGAAACTGTAATACCTTCTTCCTCTAACCTCTTAATTAAAGATTCTGTAGGCAACGGCCTAAACGTAACAACTTGACACCGAGATAAGATTGTATTTAAAATCTGATGACTTTGTTCAGTAAGTAAAATAGCTGTTGTATCACTACTTGGTTCTTCTAAAAACTTTAAGAGCGTATTCGCTGCATTTGCTGTCATACGATCTGCATGCTCAATAATATATACTTTTTTATTTGCTTCTAATCCTGTTTTTGAAAACTCTTCTTGTAAATCATGAATTTGCTGTTTTTTAATAGATAATCCATCTGGTTTTACAATATGTAAGTTTGGGTAGTTACCTGAATCAATTCGGCGACAATTCGTACATACATGACAAGGCTCTACACCATTTCTTTGTGAACAGAGAAAACTTTTTGCCATTTGAATTGCTGTGGCGAACTTCCCAGTCCCTTTCCCTCCCTCTAACAAGTAAGCGTGGGATATACGCTCTTTTGCAATGCTATTCATCAACATTTTGACACCGATGGGCTGTATAACAGAAAGCTGCTCCCACGTATTTATCATACTGCATACCTCACTTATTTCATTCTTTCCTTCTATTATAACAATTTATCTTCTATAATCTGAACAACTTCTTCTATAAGTTTTTTCATTGGTTGATCAGCATTTACTAATACAATGCGATTAGAGAAACGCTCTACAACTTGTAAATATCCTTCACGCACACGTTTATGGAAAGAGATATCTTCCATATCTAGTCGATTTACTTCACGTCCTGCATCTTTTCCAATTCGTGCTAAACCTACCTCTGGCTCAATATCTAAATAGATTGTTAAACTAGGCATACAATCTTCCGTTGCGAAACGATTAATTTCAAATACTTTATCCATACCTAAGCCCCTTGCATATCCTTGATATGCTAAAGAGCTATCTATAAAACGATCACATAGTACAAGATAGTTTTCCTCAAGTGCTGGCATAACTTTTTCCACTAAATGTTGTCTACGTGCAGCAGCATATAAGAGCGCCTCTGTACGTGCTTCCATCATTGTATACTCTTGTTTATGTAAAATTGTTCTAATATCTTCAGAAATTGCAATACCACCCGGTTCTCTGGTCGCCATTACCTTTTGTTCCTTTTGCTCAAAATATGGTAATAAACTTTTAATTAATGTTGTTTTACCCGAACCTTCTGGCCCTTCAATTGTTACAAATAATCCCTTCATCCTAAAACCTACTTTCTATATCATACACGTTCATATATTTCGTACTACCTTGAAAACGAGCCCCTGTTTTCTCTAAATGAGTAATTTGCTTTGTATGTTCTTGAGTAATTCTCTCTCCATACATGATCAATGGAATTCCAGGTGGATACGGAATCACCATTTCTGCAGCTATCATACCAACGGCTTCTTCTATAGATACTAACTTCGTTTCGTATCTCTCTAATTGTTTATACGTATACGGTAAAGAGGAAATCTCCCCTTTATAAGTATAACGAATTGATGCTGTCTTGTCTTTTACCTTATATTGCTGCATAGCTAATCGAATGATCTCTATAGCTTTCATATACCCCTCATTTACTTGTAACGGCAATATAAGTAGGACGTTATATGGATCTGCCATTTCCGTATATATACCGACTTTTTCAAATACAGACTGTAATTCATACCCCGATAACTGACAGCGAGTTTGCACCGTAACTTTTAATTCATCTTGCGATGGATATTGCAAAATGGCTATTTGTGGGATAGATCGCAATCCTTCTTTAAATCGGCGTAAAAACTCAACGATTTCATCATGACCCTCTTCCTTTATAACTGCTATTGCAAAACGTGCTATATCAAGAGAAGCCATAATTGGATACGATGGGCTACTAGATTGTAGCATACTTAAATAGGAGGAAACTTTTTCTTCGCTCACCAAACGGCTATTTATATGTAAATAAGATCCCATTGTCATCGCAGGTAATGTTTTATGTGCGGAATGAACCACAATATCCGCACCATAAACTAATGCTGACTTCGGGAAGGGGTCCCCTATACAAAAATGCGCCCCATGGGCTTCATCTACTAGAACAGGAATTTTATGTGCATGTGCGTAAGCGATACTTGCCTCTAAATCAATGCCCATACCATAGTAATTAGGATGTGTTAAAATAAGTGCTTTTGCATTTGGATACTTTGTAATTGCCTCCTTAATAACTTCATCACGAACACCTACTGGTACGTTATATACTTCATCAATCCATGGATTTAAAAAGACCGGATTCGCCCCTGCTAATTTCAAACCATTAATGATCGATTTATGACAATTTCTTTGTACGAGGACAATATCATGTTCGCCGCAGCAAGATAAAATCATTGCTAAATTTCCAACTGTTGAACCATTAATTAAAAAATAACTTTTGTGCACGCCGTATACTTCAGCTAATAATTGCTGTGCTTCATCTATACATTCAAACGGGCTATGTAAATCATCTAATCCTGTTAACTCTGTTACATCAATTGATAATATGTCCTTAAACCCCCCTGAAGCTTTCTGAGGGAAGTTTAAACCATTCTTATGACCCGGAACATGAAAAGATAGTAGTCGCCTTTCTTTAAATTCCATTAGCGCCTCATATAAAGGCATACGATTTTGATTCATATATATCTCTTCCTTATTATTCATTGTGTATCTATTATACAGATATTAGGGCAAAAAAAATAATAGGCATAATGCCTATTTAAAAATATGATACTTCTAATTTTCGCAGTTGTTTTAAATAATGTATATACTTCGGGTCATTTGTCTCAGTATTCACCAGATTTCTTTCGCACTCGTAACATATTAAATTATTATATACATATATTCCTTCCCCTCTTTTTGTCTCACAAACGATGCAAATTTCACTTGGTAATTTCATAATCTTTCCTCCCTTTTTAAATAAACATATTATATACCTCTATTCCTTAACAAATTTCTGGAAAATATACATCAATTTCTTATATAATATGATTTATTCTTGGGCAACGTGTTTGTATTACTTATGTATTCCCTTTACTTCTTTCATGTACCGTTTAAAAACAAAAAAACACAAGTCAAAAGACTTGTGTTTTTATCTTGCTTGGCGACGTCCTACTCTCACAGGGACAAGGTCCCAACTACCATCGGCGCTAGAGAGCTTAACTTCCGTGTTCGGTATGGGAACGGGTGTGACCTCTCTGCCATCATCACCAAACTGATGAAGGTATATTCCTTCAAAACTAGATAACATTGCTTCATATTATATGGTTAAGTCCTCGATCTATTAGTATTCGTCAGCTCCACATGTCACCATGCTTCCACCTCGAACCTATCAACCTGATCATCTTTCAGGGATCTTACTAGCTTACGCTATGGGAAATCTCATCTTGAGGGGGGCTTCATGCTTAGATGCTTTCAGCACTTATCCCTTCCGCACATAGCTACCCAGCTATGCCCTTGGCAGAACAACTGGTACACCAGCGGTGCGTCCATCCCGGTCCTCTCGTACTAAGGACAGCTCCTCTCAAATTTCCTGCGCCCACGACGGATAGGGACCGAACTGTCTCACGACGTTCTGAACCCAGCTCGCGTACCGCTTTAATGGGCGAACAGCCCAACCCTTGGGACCGACTACAGCCCCAGGATGCGATGAGCCGACATCGAGGTGCCAAACCTCCCCGTCGATGTGGACTCTTGGGGGAGATAAGCCTGTTATCCCCGGGGTAGCTTTTATCCGTTGAGCGATGGCCCTTCCATGCGGAACCACCGGATCACTAAGCCCGACTTTCGTCCCTGCTCGACTTGTAGGTCTCGCAGTCAAGCTCCCTTATGCCTTTGCACTCTACGAATGATTTCCAACCATTCTGAGGGAACCTTTGGGCGCCTCCGTTACACTTTAGGAGGCGACCGCCCCAGTCAAACTGCCCACCTGACACTGTCTCCCGGGTCGATGAGACCCGTAGGTTAGAATTTCAATACAGTCAGGGCGGTATCCCACCAGCGCCTCCACCGAAGCTAGCGCTCCGGTTTCAATGGCTCCCGCCTATCCTGTACAAACTGTACCAAAATTCAATATCAGGCTACAGTAAAGCTCCACGGGGTCTTTCCGTCCTGTCGCGGGTAACCTGCATCTTCACAGGTACTATAATTTCACCGAGTCTCTGGTTGAGACAGTGCCCAAATCGTTACACCTTTCGTGCGGGTCGGAACTTACCCGACAAGGAATTTCGCTACCTTAGGACCGTTATAGTTACGGCCGCCGTTTACTGGGGCTTCAGTTCAGAGCTTCGCTTACGCTAACCCCTCTCCTTAACCTTCCAGCACCGGGCAGGTGTCAGCCCCTATACTTCGCCTTACGGCTTCGCAGAGACCTGTGTTTTTGCTAAACAGTCGCTTGGGCCTATTCACTGCGGCTTTCCGTTAAGAAAGCACCCCTTCTCCCGAAGTTACGGGGTCATTTTGCCGAGTTCCTTAACCAGAGTTCTCTCGCACACCTTAGGATTCTCTCCTCGCCTACCTGTGTCGGTTTGCGGTACAGGCACCTTTTATCTCGCTAGAAGCTTTTCTTGGCAGCGGGGAATCAAAGACTTCGCTCCATAAGGAGCTTCCCCATCACAGCTCAGCCTTTACGATAAGCGGATTTGCCTACTTATCAGCCTAACTGCTTGGACGTGCACAACCAATCGCACGCTTCTTCTATCCTTCTGCGTCCCTCCATTGCTCAAACGATAAAGAGGTGGTACAGGAATATCAACCTGTTGTCCATCGCCTACGCCTGTCGGCCTCGGCTTAGGTCCTGACTAACCCTGAGCGGACGAGCCTTCCTCAGGAAACCTTAGGCATTCGGTGGACGGGATTCTCACCCGTCTTTCGCTACTCATACCGGCATTCTCACTTCTAAGCGCTCCACCAGTCCTTCCGGTCTGACTTCACTGCACTTAGAACGCTCCCCTACCACTGATACCATTGGTATCAATTCGCAGCTTCGGTGGTGTATTTAGCCCCGGTACATTTTCGGCGCAGAGTCACTCGACTAGTGAGCTATTACGCACTCTTTAAATGGTGGCTGCTTCTGAGCCAACATCCTAGTTGTCTAAGCAACTCCACATCCTTTTCCACTTAATACACACTTTGGGACCTTAGCTGGCGATCTGGGCTGTTTCCCTCTTGACTACGGATCTTATCACTCGCAGTCTGACTCCTAAGGATAAGTCATTGGCATTCGGAGTTTGACTGAATTCGGTAATCCGATGAGGACCCCTAGTTCAATCAGTGCTCTACCTCCAAGACTCTTACACTTAAGGCTAGCCCTAAAGCTATTTCGGGGAGAACCAGCTATCTCCAGGTTCGATTGGAATTTCTCCGCTACCCACACCTCATCCCCGCACTTTTCAACGTGCGTGGGTTCGGGCCTCCATTCAGTGTTACCTGAACTTCACCCTG
>NZ_JAHWJB010000001.1:922500-940000 GCF_019344915.1 Bacillus sp. FDAARGOS_1420
AGCCCCGGTTTCCCGGAGTTATCCCAGTCTTATGGGTAGGTTACCCACGTGTTACTCACCCGTCCGCCGCTAACTTCATAAGAGCAAGCTCTTAATCCATTCGCTCGACTTGCATGTATTAGGCACGCCGCCAGCGTTCATCCTGAGCCAGGATCAAACTCTCCAATAAAGTTAGTTTGTCTAGCATCTAAAAATAAAAATTGACGTTTCACGTTGTTTGTTTCGTTTAGTTTTCAAAGTTCAATGCCGCGTTTCAGCGACTTTTATAATTTAACATTTTGACCTGAATCTGTCAACAACTTTTTTCTTTCGTTCCTGACGACGCTTATTAATTTATCATATTACTAATCGGTAAGTCAACGCTTTTTTAAAAAATGCCAAAATAAATTTATCTTGGCATTATATATAGCTTAATAATCACTAATGCAGCAACACCTGGCACCCCTAATAAACTTGATACTGTAGCTGTGCCCATGTTAATTGGAATATGAAAATCGAAATATGTCCCTGCAACATTCACAATAAATAGTAACGCTATACCTAAAGTGACATGAAAGAGTGCTTTCCCTATAAAACGTATTGGTTTAGCAGAAACACCAAAAACAAGAAAAATAAAAACCAAAGCAAGAATGCCAACAATAATAATTGTAGAATTCATTTTTTCCTCCTTATGAATGACCTATACATATCCATTTGTATGGGACAAGACAAGAAAAAAGAACATCTATAACATAACTCCTACCACTTCGTCTTTATAACCTTTAATCAATAATATTTCTTCTAAGCACTAACAATTAGATACAACTAATTCCATTCCCACTTTTTCTTTCTCCTCTTTATATCCCAAAAATAAAGTAGCCCTGTTACTCACAAATAAATCTATAAAAAGCAAAAGGTCCCGCTTTAAAAAGCAGGACCTTTTACCATTGTTCCATTTTCACAGGACGACGTTTTGCTTCTTTTAACAAGAAAAAATATTTCGCCTCTGCTATTTTTAAAGAACAAAGTACATCTTGGGACGGCTCAACACTTTGTTCAACCAGTCTCTTCTGACGTAGCCATTCATTCTTTACCTTTTCTAATAATACAATTAACTTATCGTCATACTCTTTACGCAACTTACCCTTTTTTTGAAAGAACATTTTCCCTTCTCCTCTTATATCTCTCTACGGCCTTCTAAAGCTTTCGATAGTGTTACTTCATCTGCATATTCTAAATCTCCACCAACTGGCAGACCATGTGCAATACGAGTTACTTTAATTCCTGTTGGCTTTAAGAGGCGGGATATGTACATCGCTGTGGCTTCCCCTTCAATATTAGGGTTTGTTGCTAATATCACTTCTTGTACTGTTTCATCTTGCAGTCTCTTTAATAACTGCGGGATATTAATATCCTCTGGTCCAATTCCCTCCATTGGAGAAATGGCACCACGCAAAACATGATATACACCTTGGTATTCTTTCATTTTTTCCATCGCAATTACATCTTTCGGCTCTTGTACTACACAAACAACCGATTGATCCCTATGCGAATCGTCACAAATATAACAAGGATCGCGGTCAGTGATATGTCCGCACACAGAACAATACGCTAAATCTCGCTTTGCATTCACAAGTGCTTTCGCAAAACCTAGTACATCATCCTCTTTCATATCTAACACGAAGAATGCCAATCGAACCGCTGTTTTCGGTCCGATTCCTGGCAACTTCATAAAACTATCGATTAATTTTGATATCGGTTCTGGATAATGCATATATCAATATCCTCCTAGAACATTCCACCTGGTAAGTTCATGCCTTTTGTAAATTTGCCCATTGTAGAGTTTGAAAGTTCATCAACCTTTTTAAGTGCATCATTCGTTGCAGCTAATACTAAGTCTTGTAACATTTCGATATCTTCTGGATCTACAACTTCTTCTTTAATTTTCACTTCAAGAACTTGCTTATGACCATTTGCAATAACAGTAACCATTCCGCCGCCAGCTGTACCTTCAACTGTTTTTTCGCCAAGCTCTTCTTGCGCCTTCGCCATGTCTTTTTGCATCTTTTGCATTTGTTTCATCATATTATTCATATTTCCCATTCCGCCACGCATCATAATTAATTCCTCCTCATTATTATTACTCTTTTATTTCAATAAGTTCTTGCCCTACTAATTTTACAGCCTCTTCTATAAGAGGATCTTCTTTTTGTTCTGGGCTTTCTTCAGAATCCCCACCTTCGCGTTGTAAAAAGTCTTCACGAATTTTACCCCATTCACTTTTTGGGATAGCAATCATATTTAACCTTTTACTTAACAATTCAAAAAGAGTTTGTTCCAATGTATCCATCGCTTCTCGATTTTCACTAGCCATTTTGCAATGAATCTCATATTGAAATGCTAACACATAGGTATCATCCGAAGCCGCAACTGGTTCACTATTTTCTAATAAAACAGCAAATGCTACTTTGTTATGTGACTTGAGCCTTCCTAATAATTCGCCCCATACAGCTTTTAACTGTTCTAAATCTTGACGCTTCGCTTGCTTTAACACTTCATTCACACGTCCAACAGGAATTTTCATACTTCCTGTTCGTACCGGTTTTGGTGTTGCCCGCGTCTCTCTTACTTCCTGCTGCACACCAGCTGGCACGCCATTCTTTTTAACTTGCTCTAACTCTTTCTCCAGCTGCTGCATCCTGTTCATAATCGCTTGCAAACGATCTACGCCGTTTGCTTGCATCATAAATTGCTGACACAGTTGCACCATAACAACTTCCAAGAATATTCTTGGATGGTTTGTCCACTTCATCTCCTGTTGTCCCTTACTAAGGGTATGAATAATTTCATAGATTACTTCCGGTTGCATTTCTTCACTTAACGTACGGAATTGATCATCTACAATTACCCGTTCCAACATATGTTCTAATTGTGGTGAAGTTTGATATAAAAGCATATCACGATAGTAGTAAATGAAATCCTCCATAAAGCGAACTGGATCTTTCCCTTTACTCATCATCTCATCTATAATACGTAACGCTCTTGATACATCATTTTCACGTATACATTCTACCAGGTCACCCAAATATCGCTGAGATACAGATCCTGTTACAGCTAAAACATCTTCACTCGTCACCGTCTCATCACTATAAGAAATAGCTTGATCAATAAGACTGAGCGCATCACGCATACCACCTTCGGCGGCACGCGCTACAATTTGTAACGCTTCATCTTCTACTTGCGTACCTTCATTTGTCACGACCGTCGATAATCTCTCAACGATATCATTTACTGATATCTTTCGAAACTCAAAACGCTGACAACGTGAAATAATTGTAGCTGGAATTTTATGCGGTTCTGTTGTCGCCAGAATAAAAATAACATGTCCTGGTGGCTCTTCTAAAGTTTTCAAAAGCGCATTAAAGGCACCCATAGAAAGCATGTGAACTTCATCAATAATGTATACTTTATATCCTACAGCACTTGGAGCATATTTCACTTTATCTCTTATATCTCGAATTTCATCTACACCGTTATTTGAAGCCGCATCAATTTCTAATACATCTGAAATAGACCCTTGTGTAATTCCTAAACAAGAAGGACATTCATTACAAGGTTCAGCTACCGGGGCGTGTTCACAGTTAATTGCCTTTGCAAATACTTTTGCAATTGTCGTTTTCCCTGTTCCCCTCGGACCCGAAAACAAATAAGCATGTGAAGCTTTCTCTTGAAGAAGGGCATTTTGCAACGTTTTTGTCACGTGCTTTTGACCGACTACATCTTCGAATTTTTGCGGTCTCCATGTTCGGTATAACGCTTGGTATGACACGAAAATACGGCCTCCCTCAAAGGTTATTATCTTATTTATTATAACCCATTCTGTTTATAGATTCCAAAAGTTATTTTCCATACAAAAAACTCACCTTTATATAAAGGTGAGTTTTGTATACATATATAACTGCCGTGCACCTTCTGTCGATTACGTACCATAAGCGTTACTCAAGCAGTTAGCTCGGTTCAGGCACTCCTGCGGCACACGAGAAAACCCGCTTATTGCTGCTTCCTTCCGGACCTGACAAGGTTCACGGGGTCCCGTTGCGCAGGACCCAAACGTCAACACCACTTACTTAAGGCAGACCTTACAGCAGCATAACCTCGAGAAGGGATTCAGCCTCGCTAGAGCGGATTGCGAGTATAGGGCACCGCTACCTCCCCGCTTAGCACGGCAAAGTTAAAACCAATATTCGGTTGCCTTGGATAAGGCATTATCAGTATAACTTGTTTTTTTACAAAATGCAAATACGTTAGTTACCATTACTTTTCTCTAGTTTTTTCACTTCTTTTCTTTTCTTACGAAGCTCCCTAAAAAAAATCGTTAACAACGTACCACATTCCTCTTCAAGTACACCAGCCACTACTTCACACTGATGATTAAAACGCTCATCAGTTAAAAGATTCATCAACGTACCTGCACATCCACCTTTCGGATCGCTCGCACCATATACAACCCGTTTTATACGCGATAAAACAATTCCCCCTGCACACATTGGGCAAGGTTCTAATGTTACATATAACGTTGCATCTTCTAAACGCCATGTCCCTAATTTTTTGCAAGCTTCATCAATAGCTAAGAGCTCGGCGTGAGCTATTGATCTCTGTTCAGTTTCTCTTAAGTTATGTGCGACACTAATCACTTCACCATCTAGCACAATTACAGCACCAATTGGTACCTCTTGTATCGCCTCCGCCTTCTTCGCTTCCTCTATTGCTAACTGCATAAAATATATATCTCGCTCCATAATATAGTCCTTTCACCAAAAATAAAATACACTTTTTCATTTCTTGCAGGTGGGATAACTTTTACAAATTCAATCCAACCTAAAGAAGAAAGAGAGGGAATTACATATGAAAAATACTGCCTTACTCATTATCGATATGATTAATGATTTTCAATTCTCCCACGGATCCATCCTGGCACAGAAATGTGAAATTATAAAGAACCCCATTTTACAATTAAAGGACACCATGAAATCATTGGGCTATCCAATAATTTATGTCAATGATCACTATCAACTTTGGAGATCTGATATTGATCAACTTATCACTCATTGTACAAATGAGTATAGTAAAAATATTATCGAGGCCATTGCTCCGCATACTGACGATTATATTTTTATTAAACCACATTACTCTGCTTTTTATGAAACACCTTTGAATTCTTTATTAGGTTATTTAAAAATCGAAAATCTCATTTTAACAGGAATTGCCGGGAACATATGCATCCTTTTTACAGCTAATGATGCCCATATGAGAAATTATACACTTTATGTACCACGGGATTGCATCGCTTCTAATAACGAGCAAGATAATGAACATGCTTTAAAAATAATGGAAGCCACATTAAAGGCAAATATTGTACCGTCATCCCAAATAAAATTTAATTAATACATATCTATTTTCTAACTTTTTATATCAAATTAGTCCGCTCGCTCTCCTCTTGTGCTACAATAATTCTGTTTTGTGTTTTTAGTAGTCACGGTAAATCACTGATTGAAAGGAGGAAACAGCGTGACCGGAGTACCATTTATCACGGTTGAAGGACCAATTGGTGTTGGAAAAACTTCACTTGCGAAGGAACTTTCAACTCACATGCAACTCCACTTACTAAAAGAGATTGTTGATGAAAATCCTTTTTTAGGAAAATTCTACGAAGACATCGACGAATGGAGTTTTCAAACAGAGATGTTCTTTCTTTGTAATAGATACAAACAACTAGAGGATATTAACATAAAGTATTTGAATCAAAGAAAGCCTGTAGTAGCAGATTATCATATATTTAAAAATTTAATTTTTGCATCCCGTACATTAAAAGATTCTCAATATGATAAATACATGCAAATTTATCGCATTCTTACGCAAGATATGCCTGTACCAAATGTCATCGTTTATTTAACAGCAAGCCTAGAAACATTGCAAAAACGAATTGCCATGCGCGGAAGAGAATTCGAAAAAAATATGGATCCAAATTACTTGCTACAGCTTACAAAAGATTACGAAACAGCAATGGATGCTTTCAAAAAGGACCATCCAGATATTCCGGTATTAAAATTTAATGGAGACGATATGGATTTTGTAAGAAATCCTGATGATTTAAATGTCATCTTATCAGCTCTTCAAAATACTCTCTTGAAGGAGTCGAAATAACAATGAATTTAAGGCAAAAATATGATATACCAAATGATGCAGTTATCACTATTGCTGGAACAGTAGGTGTCGGTAAATCAACTATGACAACTGCATTGGCTAACGCTTTAGGTTATCGTACATCTTTTGAAAAAGTAGATTCCAACCCATATTTGGACAAGTTCTATGCTGATTTCACACGCTGGAGCTTTCACTTACAAGTTTACTTTTTAGCAGAACGATTTAAAGAACAAAAAAGAATTTTCGAATATGGTGGCGGTTTTGTTCAAGACCGTTCTATCTATGAGGACACTGGTATTTTCGCAAAAATGCATTACGAAAAGGGTACAATGACTGAAACTGATTATGAAACATACAAAGGTTTATTTGATGCTATGGTCATGACTCCTTACTTCCCTCACCCAGACTTATTAATTTACCTAGAAGGTTCTTTTGATGATATTGTCGATCGTATTCAAGAGCGAGGACGTCCCATGGAGCAGCAAACACCAATTGAATATTGGAAAGAGATGCATGGACGTTACGATAACTGGATTAATAACTTTAATTCATGCCCTGTTTTACGATTAAACATTAATGAATACGATATTTTAAAAGATGGCGATTCAATCGAACCAATCATTAAAAAAATTGGACATTTTTTAAAACAAACACGTAAACTTGTAAAATAAAAAACCCGTGCATATGCACGGGTTTTCCTATGAAATTACTTTTTCTTTTTTGTCGGAGCAATAATTTCACTCTCTGGCTTTCCAGCATTAATACGCTGACGAACAGTACTCGTACTAATATCATATGTTTCAGCAATCTCTTTAACAGTCAATTCTTTCCCATTAATTACTGCTGTTAGTAATTTCCCTGTACGTTTTGGAGTTACTTCTTTTTGCACAGCTGGTTTTTCAGCTTCTTTTGGTACCTCTACTTTTTTTGCAACCTGTTTTACATCACAAGTGCAACCACAAAGTTTACGGAATGTATCATCACTTATAATGCGCGACACATTTGCACCACTGTTTAAAATTCTATTGTTCTTACAGACAGGACATTGTACATAATATAAAGTTTTTCCATCTAAAGGAAATGTTTGTATAATAAGATCCATGTTAACTCCTTTCATATCTATGAAGATAATCATCGGAATATGAGTGTGTAATAAGGACACTATATCCTTACATCATACTTTATGATTGGTTTTAAAATAAAAACTCGTTACGTGTTGGTAACGAGTTCTCCAATCTCCACTTATATGCGCTGTTGTCAATTATATCTGGAGGAGGTAGAGGGATTCGAACCCCCGCGCGACTCTCGCCGCCTGTCGGTTTTCAAGACCGATCCCTTCAGCCAGACTTGGGTATACCTCCATATTGACATCAAATATAATATCAAAAGAAAAACAGTTAGTCAACCCTACTATAACAAATTATGAGGAAAGGAAAATTTTACTTCCCCTCTCCTTTATGACACTGCTGACAACGTCCATAATTACCAATCACTCATACCGATGAATGTTTTAACTTATTTAATAACTGTTTTTCCTCCCATATAAGGGCGAAGAACTTCTGGAATTATAATTGTACCATCTTCTTGTTGGTAGTTCTCTAAAATAGCTGCCACTGTACGTCCAATTGCAAGACCAGATCCATTTAGTGTATGAACATGTTCCGGTTTGCCATTTGGCTCACGACGGAAACGGATATTCGCGCGTCTCGCTTGGAATGCCTCAAAATTACTACAAGAAGAAATTTCACGATATGTACCATAGCTTGGAATCCATACTTCAATATCGTATTTCTTCGCTGCTGTAAATCCTAAATCTCCTGTACACATGCTCATAACGCGATATGGCAACTCTAATAATTGTAACACGCGCTCTGCATCATTTGTTAATTTTTCTAACTCTTCGTAAGAATCTTCTGGTTGCACGAACTTAACAAGTTCAACTTTATTAAATTGGTGTTGGCGAATTAAACCACGTGTATCACGACCAGCTGAACCTGCTTCAGAACGGAAGCATGAGCTAAACGCAGCATATCGTATCGGCAATTGCTCTTTACTCACAATCTCATCACGATGCATATTCGTTACAGGTACTTCAGCTGTTGGGATTAGGAAATAATCTTCACTTTCAATACGGAATGCATCTTCTTCAAACTTCGGAAGTTGTCCTGTTCCTGTCATACTTGCACGGTTTACCATATAAGGAGGCAATACTTCCTCATATCCATGCTCATCAGTATGAAGGTCAAGCATAAAGCTAATCAAAGCACGTTCTAATCTTGCACCAGCACCTTTGTAAAATACAAATCGGCTTCCTGTTACTTTCCCAGCACGTTCAAAATCTAGAATCCCTAAATCAGTAGCAAGATCCCAATGCGGTTTTGGCTCATAAGTAAATTCTTTCACTTCTCCCCAAGTACGTGCTACTACGTTATCATCCTCTGTTTCACCTATTGGAGCAGATTCATGAGGGATATTTGGGATAGATAGCATTAATCTTTCTAAATCTTCTTCAACTGTACGAAGCTCATTATCAAGATCTTTTACTTTTTCCCCAACTTCACGCATTTCTAGAATTAGGGCTTCCGCATCTTTCTTTTCACGCTTTAATACTGAAATTTGTTGAGATACTTCGTTACGTTTACTTTTTAGTTCTTCTGTTTGAACAAGTAGCTCTCTTCTTCTCGTATCAAGTTCTTCAAAGCGACCAAAATCCGTTAAATCTTCGCCTCTATGCTGTAATTTTGCCTTTACTTCTTCAAAATTCGTACGTAAAAATTTAATATCAAGCATTATATACTCCTCCTTTTATTTTATAAAACACAAAAAACTCCCGTCCCTATACAAAGGGACGGGAGTTAACCCGCGTTGCCACCCTAGTTGAAAGCATTACCGCTTTCCTCTCAAGTAGAAATAACGGCTCTTCACCGGGAATGTTTACTAATCAAAAGATATTCCACATTCCATTCCAGGATGGATTCACAAACTGTTTCTATCGATTTCCACCAACCATCGACTCTCTATAAGAAACAACATTTGTTACTACTTCCTATCAACACGCTTATTTTATAAAATTGTTATCATCAATTTACTATAATCTTATACAAGTTGCAAGTTACTTATACAACTTTTTTCATTTTCGCTTCTTTTACCATTTCTACAAAGTATGCTGTTACACGATGATCATCCGTTAATTCCGGATGGAAAGAAGCAGCTAAAAACGGCCCCTGCCTTACCGCTACCATTCGCTCGCCATGCATAGAAAGTACTTCAACATCATCAGCTACATTTACAACATACGGAGCACGGATAAATACACCAACAAAGTCTTCTCCCACACCTTTCATTGAAAGTGCAGCTTCAAAACTATCTTTTTGGCGTCCGAACGCATTGCGCTCAACCGTAATATCCATAGCACCAATATGTGCTTCTTCATAGCCAATAAGTGTTTTCGCAAGAAGAATCATTCCTGCACATGTACCAAACATTGGTTTACCAGACTTCGCAAATGTACGAAGAGGCTCCATGAAAGCATACTTATCAATAAGACGGCGCATTGTTGTACTTTCACCGCCTGGTAAAATAAGACCATCAATCTCTTCAAGTTGCTCTATACGCTTTACAACAACAGCTTCTGCACCACTTGCCTCAACTGATTTTACATGCTCACGAACTGCACCTTGAAGACCTAGTACACCGATTTTCACCATTTTAAAGATCTCCTTTAATTACCATCCACGCTCTTGCATGCGTTGTTCTGGTAATAACGTTGAAATTTCGATACCTTTCATTGCATTACCTAATCCTTTAGAAAGGCTTGCAATTAGTTCGTAATCTTCATAATGAGTCGTTGCTTCAACGATTGCACGTGCAAATTTCTCTGGGTTCTCTGATTTGAAGATACCAGATCCAACAAATACACCATCAGCACCAAGTTGCATCATTAACGCTGCATCTGCTGGTGTTGCTACACCACCTGCTGCAAAGTTTACAACTGGCAGGCGACCAAGGCGTTTAATTTCAAGTAGTACTTCATAAGGAGCACCAGTATTTTTTGCATATGTCATTAACTCATCTTCACGTAGACTTGCAACTTGACGGATTTCTGCATTGACTTGGCGCATATGACGCACTGCCTCTACAATGTTTCCTGTTCCAGGTTCACCTTTTGTACGAAGCATAGCTGCACCTTCTGCAATACGACGTGCAGCTTCTCCGATATCGCGGCAACCACATACAAACGGAACTGTGTAATCACGTTTATTTAAATGGTATACTTCATCAGCAGGAGTCAATACTTCACTCTCATCGATATAGTCTACCCCTAATGATTCTAATACACGTGCTTCTACAAGGTGACCGATACGACATTTTGCCATAACCGGAATTGATACAGCACCCATAACTTCTTCAACAATTGTTGGATCTGCCATACGAGAAACGCCACCTGCTGCACGAATATCTGCTGGTACACGCTCTAATGCCATAACAGCAACCGCGCCTGCCTCTTCTGCAATCCTTGCTTGCTCAGCGTTAACTACGTCCATAATAACGCCGCCTTTTTGCATTTCTGCCATTCCACGTTTTACACGTTCTGTCCCTGTTACATTTGTCATGTACAAAAACCCCCCTAGGTGAATTGCTTTCCCCGTTAAAGAAGAAAATTAAGAATACTCTTACATTCTACCATTAACTATCTGATGCTTGTCTACTACTTTTTCATAAAGTCGGTATGAAAAATAGGAATAAGAAAAAGCTCCTACAATGAGGAGCTTTTAAAACCAACCTTTTACTGTATCAATAGCACCATTCCACATACCACTAAAGAAAGAACCAATTCCGCGCATAGAACGTGTAAACCAGCCTGCCTCTTCTACTTCAGATTTTGTTACAAGGTCTACTTGTAATGATTTTCCTGATAAAAATCCAGGATCATTACTATCTTTAGACGTTACAACCATTTGTCCAAGTGCAACTCCCTTTTTCAGAGGTGCTTCTTGTCCCTTATTTCCTTCTTTAAATTCTGTTTTATAAACGTCTTTACTTCCCTTTGGCACCGGAAGTGAAACAGCTTGCTTCGTTTGAACTGCTACATCTTTATCTTTCGCATTTTCAACTCTTACTGTTTCTTTTCCTTTGACCGAAGAACCTTTTTCATACATTTTCTTCATTTCAAAGTTAGCAAAGCCATAATCATATAATTTCTTCGTCTCATCGAAACGCGCTGTATGAGAACTTGTTTTAATAACTACAGAAATAAAACGCATACCATTTCGTTCAACCGTACCAGTGAAGCAGTCCCCTGCTTCTGGAGTTGATCCTGTTTTTAGACCATCTACTCCGTCATATTCTTTAACTAAACCCTTTAACATCCAGTTCCAGTTCGACATCCCAAATTTCTCTTTTTCTGGACGGAAAACTTTTTTCGGGATTTTTGCTGTATCTAACACTTTTGGATAATCTTTAATTAAATGTTGCGCTAAAGTTGCAACATCCTTCGCAGACATTTTATTTTCTTCATCCGGTGTTGTACCTTCAGGATGCATCCCTTTTAAATCTTTGTTCGTTAAACCCGTAGAATTAACAAATTTATAATTTTTCAATCCTAGTTCTTTCGCTTTATCATTCATCATTTTTACGAAATCTACTTCTTTACCTGCAATTGCTTCTGCTAATGCAATTGTTGCACCATTTGCAGAAAATATTGCCATTGCCTCGTATAACTCTTTTACTGTATACAGGCCACCATTTTCTAATGCAACATTTGATAATGAAGCATCTTGTGAAATCTTATATGCATATTCAGAAACCTTAATTTTTTGATCCCACTTAAGTTTTCCTTTATCCACTGCTTCATGAACTAAATATTCACTCATCATCTTTGTCATACTAGCAATTGATAATAATTCATCTGCATTCTTTTGATATACAATTTTCCCAGAATTCGCTTCAACTAAAATCGCTGCAGCTGCTTCAATGTTTAAAGCAGCTGCTGTTTCTGCTGATGCATTGCTATATGGTGCAAACATGCTACAAGCTATTGTAAGCACTGTTACCAACGCAATGAATCTTTTGCAAAACATACCTTTCACTTTTGCTACCCCCAATATCTATGTACTCACATAACCGTTATTCTAACATAATCAAAAAAAAATAGACAGAGATATCAAATCTCTGTCTATTTGTATATAAGACATTACAATGAGTAGTTTGGAGCCTCTTTTGTAATCTGTACGTGATGAGGATGGCTTTCACGTAAACCAGCACCTGACATACGAATGAACTGTGCATTCTCACGTAAGAATTCTAAATTCTGCGCTCCGCAATATCCCATACCTGCACGTAATCCACCAACTAATTGATGAACTGTATCTGCTAAAGGTCCTTTATATGGTACGCGTCCTTCAATACCTTCAGGAACAAGTTTTTTGTTTCCTTCTTGGAAGTAACGATCTTTACTTCCTTTTTCCATCGCTCCAACAGAACCCATACCACGATATACTTTAAATTGGCGACCTTGGTAAATTTCAGTTTCTCCAGGGCTTTCAGCAACACCAGCAAACATACTACCTAGCATAACAACGTGTGCTCCTGCTGCTAAAGCTTTAACCATATCACCAGAGTACTTAACACCGCCATCAGCAATAACTGGAATACCGTGTTTACGAGCTTCTGTTGCACAATCATAAACTGCTGTTAATTGTGGTACACCAACACCAGCTACAACACGCGTTGTACAAATAGAACCTGGTCCAATACCAACTTTAACTACGTTTGCACCAGCCTCAATTAATGCTTTCGTTGCTTCAGCTGTAGCAACATTTCCAGCGATAATATTTAGTGCTGGATATTTCGCACGAACTTCTTTTACTTTTTCAATAACACCTTTAGAATGCCCATGAGCTGTATCAAGTACAATTGCATCTACGCTAGCTTTTACTAATGCATCGATACGAAGCATTGCATCAGCCGTTACACCAACAGCTGCTCCAACTAATAAGCGTCCTTGCTTATCTTTAGCAGAGTTTGGGAATTCAATTACTTTTTCAATATCTTTTATTGTAATAAGCCCTTGTAATACACCGTTATTATCAACAAGAGGGAGCTTTTCAATTTTATACTTTTGTAGGATTTTTTCAGCTTCTTCCAGTGTAGTACCAACTGGAGCTGTAATTAACTGTTCTTTTGTCATTACGTCAGAAATTTTGATTGAGTAGTCTTGGATGAAACGCATATCACGGTTTGTAATAATACCAACTAATTTTCGCTCATCTAAATTATTTACAACTGGTACACCTGAGATACGATATTTTCCCATAAGATGTTCTGCATCATATACTTGATGTTCTGGAGTTAAGAAGAAAGGATCTGAAATAACGCCGCTTTCAGAGCGCTTTACTTTATCAACTTGCTCTGCCTGTTGCTCAATAGACATATTCTTATGAATAATTCCTAAACCGCCTTGGCGAGCCATTGCAATAGCCATGTCAGCTTCTGTTACTGTATCCATTCCTGCACTAATTAACGGGATGTTTAACTGTAAGCTTTCAGATAAAACTGTTTTAACACTTACTTCTCTTGGTAATATATCTGACCTCGCTGGTACAAGTAATACATCATCAAAAGTCAAACCTTCTTTAACAAATTTAGATTCCCACATAATTGTTCCCCCCATGATACCAGAAATTATTATTAGTAGCTTATCAATTGGTTAAAATACTGTCAAGGACGTATATATATGTTAGAATTTTTAGACAATAAAAGGAGCGTAATATATGCATCAAACACATTGTACTTGGCAGCAATTAAGTTTCTTTTTTTCATCTCAAAATGTACAACGTTATCTTGCCCGTTGTTATGAAAAATCCTCCATACAAGATGCTGAAAAAAAAAGTTTTGAAAACTGTTATCCCTTTATTTACTACTTAGAACACGGGAGAAATTATTATGAATTATATAAGGTGGCCCCCTTTTCGATTCAGCCAATGTTGTTATTTTATGGAATTAGCCAACTGTTTAAAGCTTGCTTGTTAACTATTGATCCTAACTACCCAGAATCAACAACCGTTTTAGCACATGGAGTGACAACCCGTAAACGAAAAAAACAAGGATATCAATTTTTAGAAGATGAAGTGAAAATACAGAAAAATGGACTATTTACTCACGCGGCAGAACAACTGTTTCACATGAAACACTTAGAAACAGAAAAGTTTAATATGTTAGAGCTAATGGGGAAAATCCCTGAATTACAACATTTATTTCGCTATAGTCAAAAAGGAACAACATTATATAAAATTGATTCAACAAATAAAAATGAACTCTCTTTTTCAGTCAACATACTAGATCGACTACATATGACCAAAGAGAGATTTTCTCGTTACATCGAAACAGCTTGTAAGCATTTATCAATACAACACGTACCTGAGAAAAACAATGAATTAAATGTGTTTTTTTCAGCACCTATTCAATCATGGAATCCTATGTATAGCACACCTTTATACTATGAGCATCTTACTGACACTTATTATTTACCACTTACGACTGACCCTAGAAACTCTAAGCCAGTGTTGCCTGAGCTCCTTGTTCATTATTTATTGCTCTATAATTTAAGTATGATTTCTAGGTATGAAACAGATTGGTGGTATGACTTACTTGGAAGCTATGGATCTGAAGATTATCCGTTTATTTATCAATTTCTCAATATTTCTGCTCAAAAAATCCCTTACTATATTTCAGCATTTTTACTAGCAGAACCGGGCCTATTTCATGGGAAATAAAAAAAACACGAGTCAAATGACTCGTGTTTTTATCTTGCTTGGCGACGTCCTACTCTCACAGGGACAAGGTCCCAACTACCATCGGCGCTAGAGAGCTTAACTTCCGTGTTCGGTATGGGAACGGGTGTGACCTCTCTGCCATCATCACCAAACTATTGAAGGTATATTCCTTCAAAACTAGATAACATTTGCTTCATATTATATGGTTAAGTCCTCGATCTATTAGTATTCGTCAGCTCCACATGTCACCATGCTTCCACCTCGAACCTATCAACCTGATCATCTTTCAGGGATCTTACTAGCTTACGCTATGGGAAATCTCATCTTGAGGGGGGCTTCATGCTTAGATGCTTTCAGCACTTATCCCTTCCGCACATAGCTACCCAGCTATGCCCTTGGCAGAACAACTGGTACACCAGCGGTGCGTCCATCCCGGTCCTCTCGTACTAAGGACAGCTCCTCTCAAATTTCCTGCGCCCACGACGGATAGGGACCGAACTGTCTCACGACGTTCTGAACCCAGCTCGCGTACCGCTTTAATGGGCGAACAGCCCAACCCTTGGGACCGACTACAGCCCCAGGATGCGATGAGCCGACATCGAGGTGCCAAACCTCCCCGTCGATGTGGACTCTTGGGGGAGATAAGCCTGTTATCCCCGGGGTAGCTTTTATCCGTTGAGCGATGGCCCTTCCATGCGGAACCACCGGATCACTAAGCCCGACTTTCGTCCCTGCTCGACTTGTAGGTCTCGCAGTCAAGCTCCCTTATGCCTTTGCACTCTACGAATGATTTCCAACCATTCTGAGGGAACCTTTGGGCGCCTCCGTTACACTTTAGGAGGCGACCGCCCCAGTCAAACTGCCCACCTGACACTGTCTCCCGGGTCGATAAGACCCGTAGGTTAGAATTTCAATACAGTCAGGGCGGTATCCCACCAGCGCCTCCACCGAAGCTAGCGCTCCGGTTTCAATGGCTCCCGCCTATCCTGTACAAACTGTACCAAAATTCAATATCAGGCTACAGTAAAGCTCCACGGGGTCTTTCCGTCCTGTCGCGGGTAACCTGCATCTTCACAGGTACTATAATTTCACCGAGTCTCTGGTTGAGACAGTGCCCAAATCGTTACACCTTTCGTGCGGGTCGGAACTTACCCGACAAGGAATTTCGCTACCTTAGGACCGTTATAGTTACGGCCGCCGTTTACTGGGGCTTCAGTTCAGAGCTTCGCTTACGCTAACCCCTCTCCTTAACCTTCCAGCACCGGGCAGGTGTCAGCCCCTATACTTCGCCTTACGGCTTCGCAGAGACCTGTGTTTTTGCTAAACAGTCGCTTGGGCCTATTCACTGCGGCTTTCCGTTAAGAAAGCACCCCTTCTCCCGAAGTTACGGGGTCATTTTGCCGAGTTCCTTAACCAGAGTTCTCTCGCACACCTTAGGATTCTCTCCTCGCCTACCTGTGTCGGTTTGCGGTACAGGCACCTTTTATCTCGCTAGAAGCTTTTCTTGGCAGCGGGGAATCAAAGACTTCGCTCCATAAGGAGCTTCCCCATCACAGCTCAGCCTTCATGATAAGCGGATTTGCCTACTTATCAGCCTAACTGCTTGGACGTGCACAACCAATCGCACGCTTCTTCTATCCTTCTGCGTCCCTCCATTGCTCAAACGATAAAGAGGTGGTACAGGAATATCAACCTGTTGTCCATCGCCTACGCCTGTCGGCCTCGGCTTAGGTCCTGACTAACCCTGAGCGGACGAGCCTTCCTCAGGAAACCTTAGGCATTCGGTGGACGGGATTCTCACCCGTCTTTCGCTACTCATACCGGCATTCTCACTTCTAAGCGCTCCACCAGTCCTTCCGGTCTGACTTCACTGCACTTAGAACGCTCCCCTACCACTGATACCATTGGTATCAATTCGCAGCTTCGGTGGTGTATTTAGCCCCGGTACATTTTCGGCGCAGAGTCACTCGACTAGTGAGCTATTACGCACTCTTTAAATGGTGGCTGCTTCTGAGCCAACATCCTAGTTGTCTAAGCAACTCCACATCCTTTTCCACTTAATACACACTTTGGGACCTTAGCTGGCGATCTGGGCTGTTTCCCTCTTGACTACGGATCTTATCACTCGCAGTCTGACTCCTAAGGATAAGTCATTGGCATTCGGAGTTTGACTGAATTCGGTAATCCGATGAGGACCCCTAGTTCAATCAGTGCTCTACCTCCAAGACTCTTACACTTAAGGCTAGCCCTAAAGCTATTTCGGGGAGAACCAGCTATCTCCAGGTTCGATTGGAATTTCTCCGCTACCCACACCTCATCCCCGCACTTTTCAACGTGCGTGGGTTCGGGCCTCCATTCAGTGTTACCTGAACTTCACCCTGGACATGGGTAGATCACCTGGTTTCGGGTCTACGACCACGTACTAAACGCCCTATTCAGACTCGCTTTCGCTGCGGCTCCGCCTCTTCAGCTTAACCTCGCACGGGATCGTAACTCGCCGGTTCATTCTACAAAAGGCACGCCATCACCCATTAACGGGCTCT
>NZ_JAHWJB010000001.1:942500-1916139 GCF_019344915.1 Bacillus sp. FDAARGOS_1420
CCAATAAAGTTAGTTTGTCTAGCATCTAAAAATAAAAATTGACGTTTCACGTTGTTTGTTTCGTTTAGTTTTCAAAGTTCAACATCGCGTTTCAGCGACTTTCATAATATATCATAGTATATTATTTTCGTCAACAAGTTTTTTTCGATAACTTGTATCTCTCATTTGCTGACTTTTCCTATTATATACACTTTCCTATTGCTATGCAAGTATTATTATAAAAAAATAAGAGGGGGAGAAATCCCCACTCTTACTCTTCAGAAGAATCCTCTTCATTAGATTCTTCTTCTTCATCTTTTTGCGCTTTTGCTACTGTCGCTACCTCTTGCTCATCTTCTAATCGAATTAGACGAACACCTTGTGTATTACGTCCCATTTGAGAGATTTGATCAACCGGCATACGAATAATAACGCCTGCTGCTGTAATTAACATAATGTCTTCTTCGCCTGTTACAGACTTAACCGCTACTAACTTACCGTTTTTATCTGTAATATTACAAGTCTTCAGACCTTTACCACCACGACTTTGCAGGCGGTATTCATCAATCGGTGTACGCTTTCCATAACCATTTTTCGTTACAATTAGAACATTTACATCCTCTTCGACAATTTCCATACCTACAACTTGATCTTCATCACCTAATGTAATTGCTTTTACACCAGCCGCATTACGTCCCATTGAACGCACATCTTGCTCATTGAAACGAATTAACATACCGTTACTTGTCCCAACGATAATATCCTTATCACCAGATGTTAAGCGTACAGAGATTAATTCATCCTCTTCACGAAGAGAAATTGCAATTAAACCATTTGTACGTATATTGGCAAATGATGAAAGTGGTGTTCTCTTAGAGATACCTTGTTTCGTTGTAAAGAATAAGAACTGGTCGTCACCAAATTCACGAATTGGAATAATAGCGTTGATCCACTCACCCTTATCTACCCCTAATAGATTAATAATCGGTATACCTTTTGCTGTACGACTATACTCTGGAATTTCATATCCTTTTGTACGGTATACTTTACCCTTGTTTGTGAAGAATAAAATATGATCATGAGTAGACGTTGTTAATAAATGTTCAACAAAGTCATCATCATTCGTACCCATTCCTTGTACACCACGTCCCCCACGGTTCTGTGTTTTGTACGTAGAAGCCGGTAACCTCTTAATATAACCATTATGAGTAAGTGTAATTGCGATATTTTGTTCTGGGATTAAATCTTCATCCTCTATAGCTTCCATACCGCCAATTGTAATTTCTGTTCTTCTCTTATCATTAAAACGCTCTTTTACTTCAGCTAATTCCTCGCGAATAATTTCAAGAACTTTTTCTTCGTCTGCTAAAATTGCTTTTAACTCTGCAATTATCTTCATTAAATCTTGATATTCTTGTTCGATTTTTTCGCGTTCTAATCCAGTTAAACGTTGCAAACGCATATCTAAAATCGCTTGCGCTTGTTTCTCACTTAAGCCGAAACGTTCCATTAAACCTTGTTTTGCAATATCAGCTGTTTTTGAACTACGGATTAAAGTAATAACTTCATCAAGATGATCTAAAGCAATTCGTAAACCTTCTAAAATATGAGCACGCGCTTCTGCTTTCTCTAATTCATAAGCAGTACGTCTACGAATCACTACCTTTTGATGCTCTAAATAATAATATAGATTTTGTTTTAAATTTAAGACTTGTGGCTCTCCATTTACAAGAGACAACATATTAATACCGAAGCTTGTTTGGAGTGCTGTATGTTTATATAGATTATTTAATAGTACATTGGCATTGGCATCACGACGTACTTCCATAACAATACGCATACCATTTCGATCTGATTCATCACGTAAATCTGTAATACCTTCAATTTTCTTATCACGAACTAGTTCTGCGATCTTTTCAATTAATCGCGCCTTATTAACTTGATAAGGTAGTTCTGTTACGATAATAGTTTGTTTACCATTTGCTTTCTCTTCAATTTCAACTTTAGCACGAAGTATAATAGAACCGCGACCTGTTTCGTAAGCTCTTCGAATTCCACTTCGCCCTAAGATTAAACCTGAAGTTGGGAAGTCTGGCCCAGGAATATATTCCATTAATTCCGCGATAGTGATATCAGGGTTATGACTTAATGCCAACACACCATCAATTACTTCTCCAAGTTGATGCGGTGGAATGTTTGTTGCCATACCAACCGCAATACCCGTCGTACCATTGACTAATAAGTTAGGGAAACGCGCTGGTAATACAACTGGCTCTCTTTCAGAACCATCGTAGTTATCTTGATAATCAATTGTATTCTTTGTAATATCGCGTATTAATTCCATAGAAATCTTAGACATTCTTGCTTCTGTATAACGCATTGCTGCCGCTGAATCTCCATCAACAGAACCGAAATTACCATGTCCATCAACAAGCATGTAACGTTGACTAAAATCTTGTGCCATACGTACCATTGTTTCATAAACAGCTGAATCACCGTGCGGGTGATACTTACCAATTACTTCGCCGACAATACGCGCCGACTTCTTATATGCTTTATCAGCTGTAATTCCTAAATCATTCATCGCATATAAAACCCTACGATGAACTGGCTTTAATCCATCACGAACATCTGGTAATGCACGAGACACGATAACACTCATTGCGTAATCTAAAAATGAGGTACGCATTTCATGACTAATATTAATTTCTCGAATTCGTGCTTGTTGTTGATTGTCTGACATCAACGAGCACCTCCTCTTACATTTCCGTTACACATACATTGATTTATATGTAGAAGACAGGAATACTTAGATTCCTGTCATTACTTACTTAAATATCAAGGTTTTTCACGTATTTTGCATTTTCTTGGATAAAGTTACGACGCGGCTCTACTTTATCACCCATCAAAATTTCAAATGTTTCATCCGCTTCAATTGCATCTTGAAGGGAAACTTGAAGTAATGAACGTACTTCTGGGTCCATTGTCGTCTCCCACAGCTGCGTTGGATTCATTTCCCCTAGACCTTTATAACGCTGAATCCCGGGCTTAGGTTGAGCTGGTAATTCAGCTAGTATTTTTTCAAGTTCTTTATTGTTATAAGCATATTGAATTTTTTTACCTTGTTGTACTTTAAACAACGGTGGCTGTGCGATATATATATATCCACACTCAATGATTTGACGCATATAACGATAGAAGAACGTTAATAATAGGGTACGAATATGTGCACCATCAACATCGGCATCTGTCATAATAATAACTTTATGATAGCGAGCTTTTTCAATAGCAAAATCCCCACCAATATTTGTACCGATTGCTGTAATAATTGTACGAACTTCATCATTTGATAAAATCTTATCTAAACGTGCCTTTTCAACGTTAATAATTTTACCCTTCAGTGGTAAAATCGCTTGAAAATGACGATCGCGTCCTTGTTTTGCAGATCCGCCCGCAGAGTCACCCTCCACGATATAAATTTCGCTAATTGCTGGATCTTTAGAAGAACAATCAGCTAGCTTCCCTGGTAAACTTGAAACTTCTAGAGCACTCTTTCGGCGCGTTAGTTCACGAGCCTTTTTAGCCGCTACACGTGCACGTGCTGCCATAGTCCCTTTATCTATAATTTTACGTGCAACATTGGGATTTTCTAGTAAGAACTTTTCAAACGCCTCTGAGAATACAGACTCTGTAATCGTTCTCGCTTCACTATTTCCAAGTTTCGTCTTTGTTTGTCCTTCAAATTGTGGATTTGGATGCTTAATTGACACGATTGCTGTTAAGCCTTCACGAACATCTTCACCAGTTAAATTACTATCCGCATCTTTTAAAATATTATTTTTACGACCATAATCGTTAATTACACGTGTTAGAGCAGTCTTAAAACCTACCTCATGTGTACCGCCTTCATACGTATGAATATTATTTGTAAATGAATAAATATGATTTGTGTAGCCTTCGTTATATTGAAGAGCAACCTCAACCTGAATCCCATCTTTTGAACCGTCAACATATACAGGTTCTTCATGAATCGGTTGTTTTGAACGATTTAAATGTTCAACATATGATTTAATTCCACCTTCATAATGGAATTCTTTCTTTTGCTTATGTTCACGCTTATCTTCAATTGTTAATTTAATATTACGATTTAAAAACGCCAACTCACGCATACGAGTCGCTAATGTATCAAATTCGTATTCTGTCGTCTCTGTAAAAATTTCTGAATCTGGCTTAAAGCGTGTGATCGTTCCTGTACGATCAGTTTCACCTATTACTTTTAAATCTGCAGCCGGGACCCCACGTTCATATTTTTGATAGTGTATTTTTCCATCTCGATGTACAAATACCTCTAATTCTGTTGATAAAGCATTTACAACAGATGCACCTACACCATGCAAACCACCAGAAACTTTATAACCACCACCGCCAAATTTACCACCGGCATGGAGTACCGTCATAATAACTTCTACAGCGGGACGTCCCATTTTTTCTTGTATACCAACAGGGATACCACGGCCATCATCTGTTACAACAATACTATTATCTTCTTCAATACTGACATTAATTTCATCACAATATCCTGCTAAAGCTTCATCAATACTGTTATCAACAATTTCCCATACGAGGTGATGAAGACCTTTTCCACTTGTAGAACCGATATACATACCAGGACGCTTTCGAACTGCCTCCAGTCCTTCTAACACCTGAATCTGACTTTCATCATATGCATTTTCCTGCATTTGCTTTTGTTCCATTGACACAAAGATCACCTACTTTTCCATTTAAACAGAAATTATTTTCTGTCTATTTCACAATCTACCGTGCCGTTCGTTACATGAATTGTTTTCGCTTCTTTCAATGTTTCGTGTTCAATTCCCTCGACACTCGTCGTTGTCACAAAGGTTTGTACTTTTCCTTGAATTGTATTTAGCAGATGCGATTGACGATAATCATCTAATTCTGATAACACATCATCTAGTAAAAGAATTGGATATTCCTTAACCTCTGAGTATATCAATTCAATTTCAGCCAATTTTAGGGATAGTGCGGTTGTTCGTTGTTGTCCTTGTGAACCAAAGACTTGAACATTTTTACTATTAACGAAGAATTGTAAATCATCACGATGAGGACCAAGTAAAGTTGTACCACGAAAAATTTCACGTTGTTTCACAGATTGAAAACTTTCATAGTATACTTCTTTTATTTTCGACAAATCCATTGATTCTGATACATCTACACTTGGTTTATAAACGATTTCTAACTCCTCTAATCCCCTGCTAATTCCGCGATGAATTGGAGCAGCCCATTCTTGTAGTAAATGCAAAAACTCAAAACGTTTTCGCAAAATTTTTGCACCATGCTCAATAAGTTGAAGTGTAAATACATCCAACATCGTTTCCTCGTTTTTACTATTCCCTTGCATCTTCTTAAGTAAATGATTTCGTTGCGTGAGTACCTTTTGATATTGACTTAATTCATACAAATAGACCGGAGCTATTTGTCCAAGTTCCATATCCAAAAAGCGTCTTCGTACTTGAGGGCTTCCTTTTACAAGATTTAAATCTTCTGGGGCAAACATAACAACATTCATTTCACCAATATACTGGCTCAATTTTTGTTGTTCTAACTGATTTAACTTTGCCTTTTTACCTTTTTTTGAAATATTTAATTCTAAGGATACTGAACTATTTCGCCTTTGTAATCTACCTTTTATATTACCATAATCCTCATCCCAACGAATGAGTTCACGATCGTTCGAAGTTCTATGAGATTTCGCCATCGCCAATACATAAATAGCTTCCATCAGATTCGTTTTCCCTTGCGCATTTTCACCAATAATTACATTGACTTTATCCTCAAAGGAAAGCTCTAAATGCTCATAATTGCGATAGTTTTTTAATTGTATTTCTGTAATAAACAAAGGGATCCCCCTTTATGCCTGAACTTGGAAAGTTCCGCTTCCCGGAATTTCAACAATATCATTTGCATATAACTTTCGGCCTCTTCTATTTTCAAGTTCTTGATTCACGTATACTTCATATTCTTGTAAGAACCATTTCACAGCGCCACCTGTATCAATTACATCAGCTAACTTTAAAAATTGTCCTAGTGTAATGTATTCTGTTGAAATCTTAATAAGTTTCATAAAATCGCTCACTTTCTGAAAGTGTTCATTCTTTCATTGTACTAAATAAACTAGCATTAGGAAAGTAATACCCCACAAATCAAATAAGGGTCACTAGTACCTTTACACTAGCAACCCTTAATCCTTACTTAGTAAGTACGGACTGGTAAAATTAATTGGATAATGGAATCATCATTTACTGTGCGAATTAAAAACGGTCTCATCGCTCCAGTAAAACTAACTTTAATTTCTGTACTATCTAAGGCCTTTAATGCGTCCATCATATATTTTGCACTAAAAGATATTTTTAATTCTTCTCCATCTACATTTTCACATTGAACCTCTTCTACTACTTTTCCGATTTCTGGTGCATTCGAAGAAATCTCTAACATCTGTTGTTCTAATGTCGATAATTTAACAACGTTGTTACGACCATCTCTTGCTAACAACGACGCACGATCAATCGCTTGTAAAAATTCTTTTGTATTTACAAATATATCAGTTTTACTTTCAGCTGGAATTAAACGCGTTGTATCTGGATAATTTCCTTCTAATAATCTTGAGAAGAATAATAAATGTTTTGTACGGAATAATACTTGATACTCCGTAATAACGATATCTACCATTTCTTCAGATTCATCTAGAATTTTACTTAATTCACTTAAGCTCTTACCAGGAATAACGACATTCGCTTGAAATTCATCGGCAATATTATACCCTTCGATTTTTGCTTTACGAAGTGCTAGTCTGTGACTATCTGTTGCAATACAAGTTAGCTCGCTGTTATATACCTTCCAGTTTACACCTGTCAAGATCGGTCTTGTTTCAGAACTTGAAACTGCAAATACTGTTTGACGAATCATGTGCTTTAGTAAATCTGTTGGAATCTTAAATACATGATGTTCTTCGATTTGTGGTAATAACGGATATTCAGCAGCATCTAAACCATTTAAGTTGAACTCTGATTTTCCAGATTTTATTTTTGTCATAAAATGATTTTCCACAGAAATTTCGACAGTTTCTTTAGGTAATTTTTTTACGATCTCACTAAAATATTTTGCTTGTAAAATAATACTTCCTGATTGTTCAATTTCCACAATTTCTTTTCCAGCATCTTCGACTGGGATAAATGATTCGATAGAGATGTCTGCATCACTACCTGTTAAAGTAACTCCTTCTTCAGTTGCTACAACTTTAATCCCTGTAAGAATTGGAATTGTTGTACGAGAAGAAACTGCCTTCATTACATCTTGTACACTTCTTACAAGATAGTCTTTTTGTATTGTAAAACGCATAACGAAAAACCTCCGGTAAGTATAAGATTTTATTTATTTAATAAAGATAAAAAAGTAGTAGTAATAGTAATAGGGCTTGTGGATATGTGGATAACCCTGTTTAAAGATGTAAAAACAGTCTATCTACATGTGGATAGACTGTGCGTAAAATAAGCTAAGTTATTCACACTATTCAGCTACTACTATTTTAAAATATCCTTAACTTCTTCAACGTGTTTTTGTAATTGAGTATCCGTTTTTAATAGCTTCGAAATTTTTTCGTGAGCATGGATTACTGTTGTATGATCGCGGCCACCAAATTCTTCACCTATTTTTGGCAAAGATGAGTCCGTAAGTTCACGTGATAAATACATCGCAATTTGGCGAGGGAATGCAACGGATTTTGTCCGTTTTTTTGCTTTGAAATCTTCTAATTTTACTTGATAGACGCCCCCAACAGCTTTTTGAATATCAGAAATAGAAATAATTCTAGGTATAGAGTTTGGAATAATATTTTTAAGCGCTTCAGCCGCTAAATCAGCATTCATATCTTTATTAATTAAAGATGAATAAGCTACAACTCGAATAAGTGCACCCTCTAGTTCACGAATATTTGAATCGATTTGATTTGCGATATAAAGCATAACTTCATTTGGTATATCAAGACCTTCTGCTTTTGCTTTTTTACGTAAAATTGCGATTCTAGTTTCTAAATCTGGTGGCGTAATGTCCGTAATTAACCCCCATTCAAAGCGAGAACGAAGGCGATCTTCTAAAGTTGGGATTTCTTTTGGTGGTCTATCGCTTGAAATCACAATTTGTTTACTTTCTTCATGTAACGCATTAAATGTATGGAAAAACTCTTCCTGTGTTTGTTCTTTTCCCGCAAGAAATTGAATATCATCTATCAATAAGACATCTACATTACGATATTTATTACGAAAATCGACAGCTTTATTATCACGAATTGAATTAATAAATTCATTTGTAAATTTTTCAGATGATAAATATACAACTTTTGCATTTGGGTTGTGTTCAATTACATAATGCCCAATTGCGTGCATTAAATGTGTTTTTCCAAGTCCAACGCCCCCGTAAATAAAGAGCGGATTATAGGCTTTAGCTGGTGCTTCAGCTACAGCTAAAGAAGCAGCATGTGCAAAACGATTACCAGAGCCAATAACAAATGTATCAAATGTATATTTTGGGTTTAACATACTCTGTGGTAAGTGATTAGACTCATCATGTGCGTGTTTTTGCTTAACAGAAGGGAGATCTATATCCTCTTCTGCCTGACTTTGGGGAATGATAAAACGAATAGCTAGTTTTGCCCCTGTTAAATCATAAAGTGTTTCGGAGATTAGTTCCGAATAGTGAGATTCTAGCCAGTCACGAGCGAATTCATTTGGAGCTGTAATAGTTAATACATCTTTTTTTAAGTTATGAGCAGTCGTTGATTTTAACCATGTTTCATAACTTGGCTTGCTTACCTTTTTTTCTAATTCTTTTAAGGCACTATTCCATAAATCAGAGATATTTTCCAAAGGTGTCCCTCCTTTACAAAGATGGTAAAAGAATAAGGTTGCGCAACAATTGTACAACCTGTAAATATTTCTAATGCATATTTATACGAAACGTATTTTAAAATATAAAAACGTCGTTAGTATCCGAGATAGAGTTTTCGACAAAATAACAAATGTGGACAACTATTTACCCACATGTGATTTAAACTATCCACATGTTATACACAAATTGTGGATAAAATAAAGATGTGGAAAACTTATTCAAAGTGAAAACACAACTATAATATCAAAAAAAAGCAGCTATAGCAATGAATTTAAGAAAGTTATCCACAAAATCAATACCTTGTGGAATAAACTTGTCCACAACACGATATACTGTGTAAAAACAAAAAAAGGGTTTGTGGATATAAAAAAGAGAAAAAATATTTATCCACAAGGAAATATAGGGACTGTGAAAAAGTATGTGAATAGGTTGAAAATGAATATTTGATGAAAATTTCGAGAACCATTGACATTTTCCTATTTGATTTACTATAATTTATTAGACTGTCTTTAACAGATATTCCTCAGGGAGGTGTCATATAATGAAAAGAACTTACCAACCAAATAAACGTAAGCGCAGCAAAGTACATGGTTTCCGCAGCCGTATGAGCACAGCAAACGGACGTAGAGTGCTTGCAGCTCGTCGTCGTAAAGGAAGAAAAGTATTATCTGCGTAGACCACTGAACGTTCAGTGGTCTTTTTTTCTAATAATAATGAGTTTCCGCTGATGAAATACAGGAGTGTCAAATGATATGAAGAAAAAAAATCGTATAAAAAAGAATGATGAATTCCAGGCTGTTTTCCAAAAAGGACAATCAAATGCCAATCGCCAGTTTGTTGTATACAAATTAGATAAAGAAAAACAGCCGCATTTTCGCATTGGTCTTTCTGTTAGTAAGAAAATAGGAAATGCAGTAGTGCGTAATCGAATTAAGCGTATGATTCGCCAATCGATTATAGAATTAAAAGATGAGATAGATTCTGGAAAAGATTTTGTTATAATAGCAAGGAAGCCTTGTGCAGAGATGACATATGAAGAGTTAAAGAAAAGCTTAATTCATGTCTTTAAACGCTCTGGTATGAAAAGAATAAAAAAGTAGCGTAAGGAAATGAATTACACTATATACATACCGAAACAAGGAGGAGCAGGCTTTGAAAAAGAAAATAGGTTTATTAGCCATGGTTATTATGTTAATGGCAATCGCTACCGGTTGTAGTGAAACAAATCAGCCGATTACACCGAAAAGCACTGGGATTTGGAATGAATATTTCGTATACCCGCTTTCTCAGTTAATCACGTATTTTGCAGAATTATTTGGTAGTAATTACGGTTTAGCAATCGTTGTTACAACTCTTATCATTCGTTTTGCATTATTACCATTAATGATTAAACAAACGAAGAGTACGAAAGCAATGCAGGCGTTACAACCAGAAATGGTGAAATTAAAAGAGAAATATAGTTCTAAAGATCAAGCAACACAGCAAAAACTACAACAAGAAATGATGCAGTTATATCAAAAGAATGGTGTAAACCCATTAGCAGGATGTTTACCAATATTTGTTCAGATGCCTATTTTATTCGCGTTTTATCATGCGATTATGAGAACAACAGCAATTAGTGAACATACATTTTTATGGTTCGATTTAGGACAGGCGGATCCGTTCTATATCCTTCCAATTGTTGCAGCTATTACGACGTTTATTCAGCAAAAGCTTGCAATGGCAGGAACGGCTGGACAAAATCCGCAAATGGCAATGATGATTTGGCTTATGCCAATTATGATTTTAGTCTTTGCAATTAACTTCCCAGCAGCACTATCATTGTACTGGGTAGTTGGTAATATCTTTGGTATCGCTCAAATGTATATGATCAAAGGGCCTGATATTAAGGCTAGTAAGGCAGGAGGATCAAGCAAGTGAGTATGATTACTGCTAAAGGACAAACAGTCGAGCTGGCAGTACAAGATGCTTTAAGACAATTAAATGCTTCGAAAGATCGAGTAGATATAAATATTATCGATGAGGGTAAGAGGGGGTTCCTAGGTTTATTTGGGAATCGCCCCGCTGTTGTAGAAGTTGTATTGAAAAAAGATCCAATCCAAGAATGTGAAGAATATTTAAAAAATGTTATTCAAAATATGGGTGTGGAAGTTGAGATTAGAAAAATTGTAAAAGGACGCGAAGTTGAATTTACAATTTCTGGTGAAAATATTGGTGTTTTAATTGGTAAAAGAGGGAATACATTGAATTCTTTACAGTATTTAACAAAACTTGTTGCGAACCGTAATACAAAGCAATATATTGGTATTACACTGGATGCTGAAAACTATCGTAGTAAAAGAAAAAATACGTTAGAATCTCTTTCCTATCGATTAGCAAAACAAGTAGTGAGTACGAAAAAAAGAGTTGTTCTAGAACCAATGCCTTCTTTCGAACGAAAAATTATTCACCAAGCATTATCTAATCATCAAAATATCATTACAACTTCTGAAGGAAAAGAACCACATCGGTATGTTGTAATATCTTCCAAGTGACCGGTTACTCAATTGAGTGCCGGTTTTTTTGAGGAGAAAATAAATGTGGATAACTAAAAAACACTAAACTTATCCACTGTGAATAAGTTTAGTGTTTTTTACATAAGGACATAATAAAATGAGTTATTATTCTTTTGTAGATAGGTTCGTTATGGTATCCTAATAATTTAGTGACGGAAAAAATTCATGTTGAAATAGAGATAAATAAGCAAGTGAGGTGAAAGGACATGGAATTTGATACAATTGCCGCAATTTCCACAGCACTTGGGGAAGGTGCAATTGCCATTGTTCGAGTAAGTGGGGATGATGCGATTGAGAAAGTCGATCGTATTTTTAAAGGGAAGGATTTAACACAGGTTTCTTCTCATACAATTCATTATGGTCATATTGTCGATTTAGATACAAATCAAGTTATTGAAGAAGTTATGGTGTCCATTATGCGTGCACCAAGGACTTTTACGCGTGAAAATATAGTAGAAATTAACTGTCATGGTGGACTTGTTTCGGTAAATAAAGTATTACAGCTTATTTTAGCGCAAGGAGTACGACTGGCAGAGCCTGGTGAATTTACAAAACGTGCTTTTTTAAATGGACGTATTGATTTGTCACAAGCAGAAGCTGTTATGGACTTAATCCGTGCGAAAACAGATCGTGCTATGAATGTAGCGATTAACCAAATGGAAGGACGATTATCTAAATTAATCGGCCACCTGCGTCAAGAAATATTAGAAACATTAGCTCATATTGAAGTGAATATAGATTACCCAGAATATGATGATGTAGAAGAGATGACGCATAATATTTTAATTGAGAAAGCTACACATGTCCGTGCTGAAATTGCAAAGATATTAGAAACATCGAAGCAAGGAAAGATTTTACGTGAAGGCATTTCTACCGCGATTATCGGTAGACCTAACGTTGGGAAATCATCGCTATTAAATAGTCTTGTTCAAGAGAAAAAGGCAATTGTAACTGATATTGCAGGAACAACTCGTGATGTTATTGAAGAGTACGTTAATGTGCGTGGTGTACCACTTAAACTTATAGATACAGCCGGAATTCGTGAAACGGAAGATATTGTTGAACGAATTGGTGTAGAGCGTTCGAAGGAAATGATGAGCCAAGCAGACTTAGTGTTAATTGTAGTGAACTATAGCGAGGCTTTAACAAATGAAGATGAGGATCTATTCCGTGCCGTACAAGGAAAAGATTTCATTGTCATTGTAAATAAGACAGATTTACCGCAAGGAATTGATATGGAACGTGTTACAGATTTAGCGGTAGGCAATCGTGTTATTACAACATCTTTAATTGAGGAGCAAGGAATAGATGAGCTTGAAAAGGCAATAGCTGATTTATTCTTTGAAGGAACAATTGATTCTGCGGATATGACATACGTGTCTAATGCGAGACATATCGGATTATTAACACAAGCAGGAAGAACAATTAACGATGCAATTGAAGCGATAGAAAATGGTGTTCCGATTGATATGGTTCAAATTGATTTAACAAGAGCTTGGGAAATACTTGGTGAAATTACTGGTGATACTGTCCATGAAAGTTTAATTGACCAATTGTTCTCTCAATTTTGTTTAGGAAAATAAAGTAAAACTTTAATCAGAGATGATTTAGTAAGATAGAGGTTATTAGGAGGAATAAACAATGGGATACAATGCCGGTTCATATGATGTCATAGTAATCGGTGCAGGTCATGCAGGATGTGAAGCTGGTCTTGCGGCAGCACGAATGGGCTCAAAAACATTAATGTTAACAATTAACCTAGATATGGTAGCGTTCATGCCATGTAACCCTTCTGTTGGTGGACCAGCAAAAGGGATTGTTGTTCGTGAAATTGATGCATTAGGCGGAGAAATGGGACGCAATATTGATAAAACACATATTCAAATGCGTATGTTAAATACGGGTAAAGGACCAGCTGTACGCGCGCTTCGTGCACAAGCTGATAAATTCTCTTACCAGCATGAATTAAAGAAAACAATTGAAGAAACACAAAACTTAACGTTGTTTCAAGGTCTGGTAGAGCGTTTAATAATTGAAGATGGTGTATGTAAAGGGGTAATTACGCAAGCTGGTGCTGAATATACAGCGAAAACAGTTGTAATTACAACGGGAACATTTTTACGCGGTGAGATTATTATGGGAGATTTAAAATATTCAAGTGGTCCGAATAATCAGCAACCATCTATTACATTATCTGAACACTTAGAGGAACTTGGTTTTGATCTTGTTAGATTTAAAACAGGTACACCTCCGCGTGTAAACAGTAATACGATTGATTATAGTAAAACAGAAATTCAACCAGGTGATGATAAGCCACGTGCTTTCTCTTTTGAAACGACAAAATTTATTATGGATCAAATTCCATGTTGGTTAACGTATACAAGTACAGAAACCCATCGTTTAATAGATGAAAACTTACATCGCTCAGCTATGTATTCTGGTATGATTAAAGGAACAGGGCCTAGATATTGCCCTTCAATTGAAGACAAGGTAGTAAGATTTAATGATAAACCACGTCATCAAATTTTCTTAGAGCCAGAAGGACGTAATACACAAGAAGTATATGTACAAGGCTTATCGACGAGCTTACCAGAAGATGTACAGCGTGCAATGCTTAGAACAATTCCTGGCCTGGAAAATGTTGAAATGATGCGTACGGGTTATGCAATTGAATATGATGCGATCGTACCAACTCAACTATGGCCAACACTTGAAACGAAAAAAATTAAAAATTTATATACAGCAGGACAAATTAACGGGACTTCTGGTTACGAAGAAGCAGCAGGACAAGGGCTTATGGCTGGGATTAATGCAGCGTGTCGTTCTTTAGGTAAAAAAGAAGTTATTTTAGGTCGTGCTGATGCTTATATTGGTGTCTTAATTGATGACCTTGTAACGAAAGGTACAAATGAACCATATCGTTTATTAACGTCTCGTGCAGAATATCGCCTATTATTACGCCATGATAATGCTGACCTTCGTTTAACTGAAGTTGGTCGTGAAATTGGCTTAATTAAAGAAGATCGCTATGAGCGATTTACAAATAAAAAGTTACAAATTGAACAGGAGAAGGAACGGTTAGAGAGTATTTTTATTAAACCGCGCCCTGAAGTTCAAGAATTAATTCGTAGTATTGGCGGAAGTGAATTGAAAGATGGAATACGTGCAAGTGACTTATTACGTCGTCCAGAGGTGACATATGAGCATATTCATCTTTTAGTACCAAGTGAAGTAGCATTAAGCGATGAAATTACGGAACAAGTTGAAATTCAGACCAAGTACGAAGGATACATTGAAAAATCTTTACAGCAAGTAGACCGTATGAAGAAAATGGAAAACAAAAAAATTCCTGTGGATATTGATTATGATGCGATTTCTAGCCTTGCCTCAGAAGCGAGACAGAAATTGAAAGATGTTCGTCCGCTTTCAATGGGGCAAGCTTCACGTATTTCTGGCGTAAATCCAGCTGATGTTTCCATTTTGCTTATTTACATTGAACAAGGAAAAATTGCACGAGTATCGAACCAATAACATAGTAAGGAGATATTGCTAGATGAACATAGAACAATTTCAATCTATGCTAGAAGAGAAGGGTATTTCCCTCTCTTCTAGACAGTTAGAGCAGTTCGGAATCTATTTTGAAACATTAGTAGAGTGGAATGAAAAAATGAACTTAACGGCTATTACGGAGAAAGAAGAAGTATACTTAAAACACTTTTTTGATTCTGTTACAGCGGCTTTTTATTATGATTTTTCGAAACCATTTTCTATTTGTGATGTTGGAGCAGGAGCTGGATTCCCAAGTATCCCTTTAAAAATCTGTTTCCCGCACTTAAAAGTAACAATTGTAGATTCATTACAAAAACGTATTAATTTCTTAAATCACTTAGCGCAAAAGTTAGAATTAAGTGATGTTGCATTTTGTCATGATCGTGCTGAAACATTTGGAAAAAAAGAAGGTGTACGTGAAGCATACGATATTGTAATGGCACGTGCAGTTGCACGTCTTTCTGTATTAAGTGAGCTATGTTTACCACTTGTAAAAGTAGGGGGAACATTCATTGCAATGAAAGGTGCAGCGGCGAACGAAGAAATCGAAAATGGCAAATATGCTTTAGAGGTACTTGGCGGAGAATTGAAAGAAATGTCTACGTTCCAATTACCGTTTGAAGAAAGCGAGCGTAATATTTTATTAATCGAGAAAAAGCGCAAGACACCAAAGAAATATCCACGCAAACCGGGAACGCCCAATAAATTACCTATTGAAAAATAAATCTTATTAGACGTAAGATTAAATTATATAAATGAAAACGTAAATGTTTCATAGGAAACATTTTATGTAGAACAGTCAATAGGCCTAAAAGGTGGTGGAATATGTATGAAAAATACGTTTTCTCGTTTATTTGGCTTTGGAGATAAAGAGAGCGAATTCGAATTACAAGACGAAAGCCATGAAGAAATAGCTAAAAAGGTATATGAAGAAATACAGGAAATTCCGATAGTAAACATTACCCCTAACCGTTATCAACCACGAACAGTTTTTGACGATGCACGTATTGAGGAGCTAGCATTAACGATTCGTACACATGGGCTTATCCAGCCGATTGTTGTGAGACAGTATGAGGATGATAAGTACGAGATTATTGCCGGGGAAAGGCGTTTCCGCGCAGCAACAAAGTTAGGGTGGGAAAAAGTTCCTGCAATAATAAAAAATTTAAATGATACTGAGACAGCTTCTGTAGCGTTAATTGAAAATTTGCAGCGTGAGGAATTAACAGCAATTGAGGAAGCTGTGGCATATCAAAAGCTGATTGAGTTACATAATTTAACACAAGAAGCATTGGCACAACGACTTGGAAAAGGACAATCGACAGTCGCAAATAAATTGCGATTATTAAAATTGCCTGAAGAAATCAAAAGTGCATTATTAGAAAAAAGTATTACAGAACGGCATGCTCGCGCCCTTATTCCTTTGAAAAATGAGGAATTACAACTGAAGGTTTTACAAGAGATTGTGGAGAAGCAATTGAATGTAAAGCAAACAGAAGAACGAATTGCAAAGTTACTAGAAGAAGTAAAACCAAAGCGCAAAGCGAAGCAAAAAGCAGTAAGTCGAGATGCGAGAATTGCTATGAACACAATTAGACAATCATTACAAATGGTTGCTAATAGTGGTTTGAATGTTAATTCTGCGGAAGAAGAGTTTGATGAATACTATCAAATTACGATTAAAATTCCGAAGAAAAAATAATTACGTGCTAGAGACCTTATCCTATTGGAGAGGTCTCTTTTACTATATTTTCTTGTTAAAGCAAGAAGGAGTTTAGAAATAAATTTTGAAGTTTAATAAGGACGTAAAAGAAAAACTTTTATTTCATGTTACAATAAACGTAATTGTTTCTAGAATAAGAAAGAAAGGTTGAAAGTAGGTGACATCATGGGAAAAATCATTGCTATTGCTAATCAAAAAGGCGGTGTTGGAAAAACAACAACATCCGTTAATTTAGGGGCTGGATTGGCACAAGTAGGAAAAAAAGTCCTTCTCGTAGATATTGATGCTCAAGGAAATGCAACGACTGGTGTAGGGATTGAAAAGTCTGAATTAGATCAATGTATTTATAATGTTCTTGTAGAAGATGCAGATGTTCAAGGTGCCATACGGAAAACCGCAACTGAAAACTTAGATGTTCTACCCGCTACAATTCAATTGGCTGGTGCTGAAATTGAATTGGTACCAACCATTTCCCGGGAAGTACGCTTGCAAAGAGCGTTACAGCCGATTCGTGATGAATATGAGTATATTATTATTGACTGTCCCCCATCCTTAGGGTTATTAACGATTAATGCATTAACAGCAGCAGATTCTGTTATTATTCCTGTACAGTGTGAATATTACGCGCTGGAAGGGTTAAGTCAGCTATTAAATACAGTTCGACTTGTGCAAAAGCATTTAAATAAAAATTTAGCAATTCAAGGTGTATTGTTAACGATGTTGGATGCTCGTACAAATTTAGGAATTCAAGTTATAGATGAAGTGAAAAAATACTTTAGAGATAAAGTATATCGTTCGATTATTCCTCGTAATGTTCGTTTAAGTGAGGCACCAAGTCATGGAAAACCAATTATGCAGTATGACGCTAAATCAAGAGGAGCAGAAGTATATTTAGATTTAGCAGAGGAAGTGATTGCAGGTGGCTAAGGGATTAGGAAGAGGAATCAACGTGTTTTTTCCAGATTTAGATGTGAAAGAAGAAGAAACGATTCAGGAGATTATAGTAACTGAATTAAGGCCGAATCCATATCAACCACGTAAACATTTCAATAAAGAAGCGATTCAGGAATTAGCGGCTTCTATTAAAGAGCACGGTATATTGCAACCGTTAATTGCTCGAAAGAGTATTAAAGGATATGAAATAGTTGCAGGTGAAAGAAGATATCGTGCTGCTAAAGAGGCCGGACTTGAGAAAGTGCCTGCTGTCGTAAGGCAATTAAATGAGCAGCAAATGATGGAATTTGCTTTGCTTGAAAACTTACAACGAGAAGATTTAAATCCTATGGAAGAGGCAATGGCATATCAGATGTTAATGAACGAGCTAAATGTAACACAAGAACAATTAGCAAAACGTCTTGGTAAAAGCAGGCCTTATATCGCAAATTATACTCGTTTGTTAAGCCTCCCTTCATTCGTTCAAGATATGATTGCAAACGGTCAACTTTCAATGGCTCATGGAAGAACCTTACTTACAATAAAAGATGAAGAACAGTTGAAATCTTTATTGAAGCGAATTGAAAAAGAAGGACTGAATGTTCGCCAATTGGAACAAATTGTCCAGGAAGTTAATCAACGTGTTTCACGTGAAACACAACAAGTGAAAAAAGAAAGAAATATATTTTTTGTAGAGCGTGAAACGTTTTTAAGAGAAAAGTTTGGTACGGATGTAAAAATTAAAGAAACGAAAAAAGAAAAAGGTAAAATCGAAATTGAATTTTTTAATAAAGAAGATTTAAATCGAATTTTAGAATTATTATCAAAGGGAAATTAAAAAGCAAACCATCTTATTGTTTATAGATGGTTTGCTTTTTTTAATGCAGATAATTTTTGATCGGTTTCTTTTATACTTTGTGCAATTACATCGGCCATCTTCATAACTAAACTTAGTCTTGTATTTTGAAGTACGAAAAACTCCATGAAACCATTTAAATTTACGATGCCATGAATATGCAAATCACCAATTTCAGGTAATTTCTTATTCATTGCAGCTCCAGGTTTACTGGGACCCTTTCCGGTAGTTATAGAACCGATACTTTGAGATTTTCCTAAACATGCATCAACAGCAATAATAAATGAAGTAGGGTTTTCTTTCTGTATATTCTGAATTTTTTCCTCTAGATTTAGTGCATGTATTGGTTCGTCTAGTGTGCCGAATACTTGAAGGTTTTTGATTTCAATTTGTTCTAGTTTAGTACCAACTAATGGACCAAGTGCATCACCGGTGGAACGGTCTGTTCCGATACAAACGAGAATGAGTGGCATATTAGTCTTAATGGGAATATGGGAAAGTAAGAAATTACTGATTGTCTCAGAGGCTTCTAAGTCATGATGCATAACATTTTGAGTTTCTTTTTCCAAAAAAGGTAAGCGAAAACTTCTAATATTCATGAAGCACCCATCCTTTTAATAAATTTTCACAATATGTTATATGGTGTGTGAAATGGAAAATTATAAGTGCATACTTTCTACAAACTGTGAATGAAAATGGAAATAATAGTACTAGTATATATATATTCGTTTCATTTTATACCTGAATGGAAGTTAACAAATGGAATTAAAGTCATAAATTTTTTTCAGAAATCAGAGAGAGTTCTGATACAATAATAAGGATAACTAAAAAGAAATTTTAGCTAGAGAGGTAGAGGGACATGGATTTAGCGTTGAAATGGTTTGAGTCCATTGATTGGACGAATATAGGTGTGAAGTCACTAAAAATAATCGTTATTTTAATACTTGGTGCAATCGTTGTGCGAGTTGCAAGGGCAATTGTACGAAATGCGTTTCGTATGGGAAGCCGTTCGCCGATTCAAATTTCAGAACGTCGTACAGTTACGGTAGCGAAGTTGCTTGAAAATATTGTGGCATACGTTGTTATGTTCATTATGTTAATTGCGATTTTAGGTGTGTTTGATATTAATGCGTCAGGTCTATTAGCCGGTGCTGGGGTAATTGGTTTAGCAGTCGGTTTTGGTGCACAAAGTTTAGTTAAAGATGTTATTACAGGATTATTTATTTTGTTAGAGGATCAATTTTCAGTAGGTGATTATGTAAGAATAGGTCAATTTGAAGGAACTGTTTTGGAAATTGGACTACGTACAACGAAGATGAAAAGCTGGACAGGTGAAATTCATATAATACCAAATGGTAGTATTGTACAAGTAACGAACTTTTCCGTTAGTAATAGTGTAGCATTTGTTGATGTATCTATTTCTTATGAAAGTGATATAGTACGAGCGGAGCAAGTTATTGAAGATTTATTAGTGGAACTACCAGAAAAATATGAGAAAATGGTAACAACACCTCAATTGCTAGGTGTTCAAACATTGGCAGCGTCTGAAGTTGTATTACGTGTTATTGCTGAAGTTGAGCCGATGCAGCATGCAGTTATTGCGAGGGCTCTTCGCAAAGAGATTAAAAATCGTCTTGATTTACATGGTATTGAAATTCCATACCCACGTATGGTTTTATATAGTCGCGAAGAATTAGTTAGTGAAAAAGCAATTTAATAGTGGGAGGGATTTAGAGAATGGAGCAAAAGCAATATAACTTGTACGATGTTGTGGAAATGAAGAAAGCCCATCCATGTGGTGAAAATCGCTGGAAGATTATTCGTATGGGAATGGATATCCGCGTTAAGTGCGAGGGGTGTGACCATTCGGTAATGATTCCTCGAAGAGAGTTTGATCGCAAGGTGAAAAAAATACTTGTGAAGCACGAAGAATAGTGAAAAAGCAACAGCTGCAGTAGACAGCCGTTGCTTTTTTTCATTTGGTGGAAACTTGTCATTTTTTTCGTTACTATCTATAATGATGAAAGATTGAGACATAGGAGTGAAAAATATGGGATTAACGGCTGGGATTGTTGGATTACCTAACGTAGGTAAGTCCACTTTATTTAATGCAATTACACAAGCAGGAGCAGAATCTGCGAACTATCCATTCTGTACAATCGATCCAAACGTAGGGATTGTAGAAGTACCAGATGAGCGTCTAAATAAATTAACGGAATTAGTAGAACCGAAAAAAACTGTTCCGACTGTATTTGAATTTACTGATATTGCAGGTATCGTAAAAGGTGCGAGTAAAGGTGAAGGGTTAGGAAATAAATTCTTATCTCACATTCGTCAAGTAGATGCAATTTGCCAAGTTGTTCGTTGTTTTGAAGATGAAAATATTACGCACGTTTCAGGAAAAGTAGATCCAATTGATGACATTGAAACAATTAACTTAGAACTAATCTTAGCGGATTTGGAATCTGTTGATAAGCGTATCGAACGAGTTGCGAAGTTAGCAAGACAAAAAGATAAAGAAGCTGTATATGAGCATGAAATTTTAGTTCGTTTAAAAGAAGCTTTTGAAGAGGGAAAACCAGCTCGTACTGTTGAATTTACAGAAGAGCAAATGAAGATTGTTAAAGGCCTTCATTTACTTACAACGAAAGAAATGCTATATGTAGCAAACGTAAGTGAAGATGATATTATGGATCCTTCTGACAATAAATATGTACAAATGGTAAAAGAATTTGCAGCAAATGAAAATTCTCAAGTAATCGTTGTATGTGCAAAAATCGAAGAAGAAATCGCTGAGCTAGACGAGGAAGAGAAAAAAGTATTCCTTGAAGAACTAGGCATTGAAGAATCTGGTTTAGATCAATTAATTCGTGCTGCATATGATTTATTAGGACTTGCTACTTACTTCACAGCTGGTGTGCAAGAAGTACGTGCATGGACGTTTAAACAAGGTATGAAAGCACCACAATGTGCTGGTGTAATTCATACAGACTTTGAGCGTGGATTTATTCGTGCGGAAACAGTTTCTTATGATGATTTAATGACAAACGGTTCTATGACAGCTGCAAAAGAAGCTGGAAAAGTACGTTTAGAAGGAAAAGAGTATATCGTAAAAGACGGAGATGTTATGCACTTCCGCTTTAACGTTTAATTTAATATTTCCTAGGAAAAATAAAGATATGAACTTGGCAAATATATTATATGTTTGCCAAGTTTTTTACGTATTGGTGAGTTGATTCATATAACTTACTATGATATAATCTAAACTCGTGAGTAATTACTATAAATTAATTGCTCCTTGCCCATTATGGGCCGTTTAGACCAAAAGGAGGTGAAAGTGTAATGAGAAAGTACGAAATTATGTACATCATTCGTCCTGGCGTTGAAGAAGAAGCTCAAAAAGCTTTAGTTGAACGTTTTGCAGGTGTTTTAACAAACAATGGTGCAGAAATCATTAACACGAAAGAGTGGGGTAAGCGTCGTTTAGCTTACGAAATCAACGACTTACGTGAAGGTTTCTACATGATCTTAAACGTGAACTCTAACTCAGAGGCGATTAACGAATTCGACCGTTTAGCTAAGATCAACGAAGATATCCTTCGTCATATCGTTGTTAAAGAAGAAGAAAAATAATTGATATATAAGGGAGAGTGGTTCGATTGATGAATCGTGTTATCCTCGTTGGTCGTTTAACTAAGGACCCTGACTTACGTTACACGCCCAATGGTGTTGCAGTAGCTACTTTTACGTTAGCTGTGAATCGCGCATTTGCGAATCAACAAGGTGAGCGTGAAGCTGACTTTATTAATTGTGTAATATGGCGTAAACAAGCAGAAAACGTGGCAAATTATTTGAAAAAAGGTAGCTTAGCAGGCGTAGACGGACGTCTTCAAACTCGTAATTACGATGGACAAGATGGTAAACGTGTATATGTAACAGAAGTTCTTGCGGAGAGCGTACAATTTTTAGAGCCGCGTAATGGCGGTGGGGAGCAACGTGGTTCATTCAATCAGCAACCATCAGGAGCTGGTTTCGGTAACCAAAGCTCTAACCCATTTGGTCAATCTAGTAATTCAGGTAACCAAGGTAATCAAGGTAATCAAGGTAATCAAGGTAATCAAGGTAACTCTGGATTTACGAAGAATGACGATCCATTTTCGAATGTTGGTCAACCGATTGACATTTCGGACGACGATTTACCATTTTAATGGTGTGAATCGGCTATTTTTAACAAAGAATGGAGGGAATAGACATGGCAGGACGCAAAGGTGGACGTGCGAAGCGTCGTAAGGTGTGTTTCTTCACATCTAACGGCATCACTCGCATTGACTATAAAGATGTTGATTTATTAAAACGTTTCGTTTCTGAGCGCGGTAAAATTTTACCTCGTCGTGTAACAGGAACAAGCGCGAAATACCAACGCAAACTTACAGTTGCAATTAAACGTGCTCGTCAAATGGCACTTTTACCATATGTTGGTGAATAATAGCGTATGAAATGCACAGTAGAGTCGGACTCTACTGTGCATTTTGCTATGCTTTTCTTTTTGAAAGAGAGGTTAAAATGTGAAACAAGCAAGGTTTATTACCGAAGGCGCAGCGTTATTGGCTGTATATGCAATGTTATTGCTCATATCTATGTATGTTCCGATTTTGGGTACAGTTGTAACATTTGTATTGCCGTTACCATTTATATTGTTAACGATAAAATATGGCGTACCTAATGCCTTTGTGATTTTTACAGCAGCATTTTTCATTGCTGTTATTGTGGGTCAACCGATAGGTCTAGTAAAGACAATTATTTTTGGGTGTACGGGTATTGTTTTAGGATACATGTATAAAAAACAAAGAAAGCCGTTGGAAATTTTGATAGCAGGGACACTTGCATACTTAATCGGTATTATGCTCATTTATGTTGTGAGTATAAAATTTTTCAACATAGATTTAATACAGAAAATGCAAAATATGTTTAGTGAAAGTGTAGTACAAAGTGAAAAGATAGCAAATGCTGCTGGTATGCAGGTTAGTAAGAAACAAAAAGATTTATTCGCACAAATGAATGATATATTACAAACGATACTCCCGAGTATACTTGTAATGGTTTCTGTGTGTCTTTCTTGGATTACGGTTATGATATCAGGTAGTGTTTTGAGAAAGTTAAAGCACGACGTTACACCTTGGCCTAAATTTAAAGACATACAATTGCCAAAGAGTATTGTCTGGTATTACGTCATATTTATTTTGTTAGCAACTTTTATCAAGGTAGAACCAACATCATATTTACATATGGTATTTTCTAACCTATATGTAATCTTTGCTTTGCTGCTCGTATTGCAAGGATTAACGTTTATCACCTTTTTAGCACACAGAAAAGGTTTTACGAGAGGTGTTCCTATTATTAGTTTTATTGTCTGCATGTTTATTCCGATGATGTTTCCTCTTGTGACAATCTTAGGTATAATTGATTTAGGGATTTCATTGCGTTCTAAAATAGGGGAATAAAATAATATTCCTTACACTATTTTAATTTGTTTAACTAACTGGAAAGTGAGTTAGTTTTACTTTATAGGAGTTGTATACATGCCTGAATTTTATAAGAAACAGTGGTTTTTATATCCTGTTTACGTATTGGCATTTTTTGTGTTGGTGCTAATTTCGATTCTCTGTTATTTTCACTTAATTATGGGGATAGCTGCCTTTTTTATTTTTAGCATCGTTTTCTTTTTAGTTATACGATTTGAACTTAACTTTCAAAGGAATTTTGAAAAGTATACGACAGATATGATTACTAGGGTAAAAAAAGTGAGTAACGAAGCATTCAACCAGATGCCAATCGGTATATTGTTATACAATAAGGAGTATGGGATTGATTGGGCAAATCCTTACTTGTCTTCATGTTTGGGGCAACACGCATTAGCTGGGTGGCATCTGTACGATGTATCAGAAACATTACTCCTTTTTATTAAAGGAGAGACTTCTGACGATATAGTATCTTTAAATAGTCGAAAGTTCCGTGTGTTTGTAAGGAAAGAAGAAAAACTAATTTATTTTTTTGATGTAACTGAGCAAACAGAGATTGAAAAAATGTATGAGGATCAGCGCACGGTTTTAGCTGTTATTTATTTAGATAATTATGATGAAGTTACACAAGGGTTAGATGATCAATTACGCACGAATATAACAAGTCTTGTGACGTCACGTCTAAATGAATGGGCCGTTAAGTATGGTGCATATTTGAAACGTGCATCTTCAGAAAGATTCTTCGTTGTACTAAATGAAAGTATTTTAGCACAAATGGAGAAAGGGAAATTTAGTATTTTGGATCAAGTGCGTGAAGAAACATCAAAAAGGAATATACCACTTACGCTAAGTGTTGGTGTTGGCTCGGGTGATTTACCTTTATCGGAGCTTGGAGCGATGGCTCAATCTGGTTTAGACCTTGCATTAGGACGAGGAGGAGACCAAGTAGCTATTAAACAAGCAACGGGTAAAGTTAAGTTTTACGGAGGTAAGACGAATCCGGTTGAAAAGCGTACTCGTGTACGTGCTAGGGTTATTTCGCATGCATTAAAGGATTTAGTATTAGAAAGCAGTAATGTCATTATAATGGGGCATAGAGCTCCTGATATGGATGCGATTGGTGCAGCGATTGGTATTTTAAAGGTAGCTCAATTAAATGAGCGCAAAGGATATATTGTATTAGATGAAAATGATTCTGATAAAGGAATCAAACGTTTGATGGATAAAGTGAAACAAAATGAAGAGTTATGGTCACATTTTATTACACCAGGGCAAGCGATGGAATTTGCAAACGATGATTCATTACTTGTTGTTGTTGACACGCATAAACCTTCAATGGTGATGGAGGAAAAACTGTTACACAAGATTGAAAATGTAGTAGTTATTGACCATCATCGCCGCGGGGAAGATTTCATTGAAGATCCATTACTTGTTTATATGGAGCCATACGCTTCTTCAACGGCAGAGCTTGTTACAGAATTACTTGAGTATCAACCGAAAAATTTAAAGATGACAATGTTAGAAGCAACGGCATTGTTAGCTGGTATTATTGTTGATACGAAAAGTTTTACATTCCGTACAGGCGCTCGTACATTTGATGCCGCTTCTTATTTACGCTCGCATGGCGCAGACACTGTACTTGTACAAGAACTTTTAAAAGAAGATATGGGTCAGTATTTACGAGTTGCAAAAGCCATTAAAAATGCGTACATTTATAAAAATGGAATTGCGATTGCTAAAGTTGATAGTGATGAATATTATGACCAAGTACTTATTGCACAATCAGCAGACACATTATTGACAATGACAGGTATCATTGCATCGTTTGTTATTGCAAAACGTGGAGAAAATTTCATTGGAATTAGTGGTAGATCTTTAGGTGAGTTGAATGTACAGCTAATTATGGAGAATTTAGGAGGTGGCGGGCACTTAACAAATGCAGCCACACAAATGAAAAATGTTACAGTAGATGAAGCGGAGGAGAAGCTTCGATTTGTTATTGATGACTATTTACAGGGAGGCACACAATCATGAAAGTAATTTTTCTAAAAGACGTAAAAGGTAAAGGTAAAAAAGGAGAAATAAAAAACGTACCAGACGGTTATGCAAATAATTTCTTACTAAAACAGGGGTTAGCTGCCGAAGCGACAAATAGCAGTATGAAAACTTTAGATGCTCAAAAGCGCAAAGAGGAAAAAGATGCAGCAGCAGAAGTTGAGAATGCAAAAGAGCTGAAAGAAACATTAGAGAAATTAACTGTAGAAGTAAAGGTGAAATCTGGAGAAGGTGGCCGCTTATTTGGCTCTATTACGAGTAAACAAATTGTAGATGTAATGCAAAAGTCACACAAGATTAAACTTGATAAACGTAAATTTGAAATGGATGATGCAATCCGTGCATTAGGTTATACAAACGTGACTGTGAAATTGCATCCGCAAGTAACAGCAACAGTAAAAGTTCATGTTAGTGAACAATAAAAATAAATTAAGCAAGGAGGATTGCGCATGAGTGATGTAATGGCTGATCGTACCCCTCCGCATAATATAGAAGCTGAGCAGGCAGTCTTAGGTGCCATATTAATTGATCAGGATGCGTTAACGTCAGCATCGGAACTACTGGTACCTGACTCATTTTATCGAACGAAACATCAAAAGATTTTTGAAGTCATGCTTGGGTTGTCTGATAAGGGAGAACCAATCGACTTAGTAATAATGACATCAGCGATGGCTGATCAAGGATTACTAGAAGAAGTTGGTGGGGTTTCTTATCTAGCAGAGTTGGCAGAAGTTGTTCCAACAGCTGCTAACGTAGAATATTATGCACGCATCATCGCTGAAAAGGCACTTTTACGTCGTTTAATTCGAACGGCGACTCATATTGTATCGGATGGATACGAGCGAGAAGATGATGTGGATGGCCTGTTAAATGAGGCTGAGAAAAAAATATTAGAAGTATCTCACCAAACAAATGCAAAAGCATTCCAAAACATTAAAGATGTTCTTGTAGATGCTTATGATAAAATTGAACTTTTGCATAATCAAAAGGGTGAAGTTACTGGGATACCAACTGGATTTACTGAATTAGATAAGATGACCGCAGGTTTTCAGCGAAATGATTTAATCATCGTGGCGGCGCGTCCATCGGTAGGGAAAACTGCATTTTCATTAAATATCGCACAAAACGTAGCGACGAAAACTGATGAAAATGTAGCGATTTTTAGTTTGGAGATGGGCTCTGATCAGCTTGTTATGCGTATGCTTTGCGCAGAAGGAAATATTGATGCGCAAAGACTTCGTACCGGTTCATTAACTTCTGATGATTGGGCGAAATTAACAATGGCGATGGGTAGCCTTTCTAATGCTGGTATATATATTGATGATACACCAGGGATTAAAGTAAATGAGATTAGAGCAAAATGTCGTAGATTAAAGCAAGAACAAGGTCTAGGGATGGTTTTGATTGACTATTTACAGCTTATTCAGGGAAGTGGGAAATCAGGAGAAAACCGTCAGCAGGAAGTATCTGAGATTTCTCGTACATTAAAAGGGATTGCACGTGAATTGCAAGTACCTGTTATCGCCTTGTCGCAGTTATCTCGTGGTGTAGAATCTCGTCAAGATAAACGTCCGATGATGTCTGACATTCGTGAATCAGGAAGTATCGAGCAGGATGCTGACATTGTAGCCTTCCTATATCGTGAAGATTACTATGATCGTGAAACAGAAAATAAAAATACAATTGAAATTATCATTGCAAAACAACGTAATGGTCCGGTAGGTTCAGTAGAGCTTGCGTTTGTTAAGGAATTTAATAAATTCGTCAACTTAGAACGCCGCTTTGAGGATGGACATGCACCGCACGCATAAAGGCAGTATAAAAAAGAAACGCATTTCTTATAATAAGATGTGTTTCTTTTTTTTTATATGAAAGATAGGGCTTTCATAAGGTGAATATGTAATTCTTACGAACGAAAACGTTTTTCCATAAAAAAATGTTCGCTTTTTGGTTGACTTCTCTTTCTGTTTTGGTACAATTATATTGTTTGAATAGATCGTTTGAAAATTGCGGAGGTGCTTTAATAATGTCTTCAGTAGTAGTTGTAGGAACACAATGGGGCGACGAAGGAAAAGGTAAAATCACTGATTTTCTTTCTGAGCATGCGGAAGTAGTTGCAAGATATCAAGGTGGAAATAACGCGGGACATACAATTGTTTTCGGCGGAGTTAAATATAAATTACACTTAATTCCATCTGGTATTTTCTATAAAGAGAAAATTTGTGTAATCGGAAACGGCTTAGTAGTAGATCCGAAAGCATTACTTGAAGAGTTAAAATACTTACACGATCGTGGTGTAAGTACTGATAATTTACGTGTAAGTAACCGTGCGCACGTTATTTTACCTTATCACTTAAAACAAGATGAGTTAGAAGAAGCGAGTAAAGGTGATAACAAGATCGGTACAACGAAAAAAGGTATCGGTCCTGCATATATGGATAAAGCTGCTCGTATTGGTATCCGTATGGCTGATCTTTTAGACCGTGAAGCATTTAAAGAGAAGCTTGAGCGCAATTTAGTGGAAAAAAATCGTTTATTTGAAAAAATGTACGATACAGAAGGTTTCAGCGTAGAAGAAATCTTTGAAGAGTACTTCGAATACGGACAACAAATCGCACAGTATGTATGCGATACATCTGTCGTATTAAATGATGCACTAGATAACAATCATCGTGTATTATTTGAAGGTGCACAAGGTGTTATGCTTGATATCGACCACGGTACGTATCCATTCGTTACATCTTCTAACCCAATTGCTGGTGGTGTAACAGTTGGAACTGGAGTTGGTCCTGCGAAAGTTACTCGCGTTGTAGGTGTATGTAAAGCATATACAAGCCGTGTAGGTGATGGTCCATTCCCTACGGAACTTAATGATGAAATCGGTCATCAAATTCGTGAAGTTGGTCGTGAATACGGAACAACAACTGGTCGTCCACGCCGTGTAGGTTGGTTCGATAGCGTTGTTGTAAGACATGCACGTCGTGTTAGTGGTTTAACAGACTTATCATTAAACTCTATCGATGTATTAACAGGTATCCCAACTCTTAAAATTTGTGTTGCTTACAAATACAATGGCGAAGTTATCGATGAAGTTCCAGCTAACTTAAACATTTTAGCGAAATGTGAGCCTGTATATGAAGAGCTTCCAGGTTGGACAGAAGATGTTACTGCTATGAAATCATTGGATGAACTTCCTGAAAATGCAAGAAAATACGTAGAGCGTGTTTCTGAATTAACAGGAATCCAATTATCTATGTTCTCGGTTGGACCAGATCGTAATCAAACAAATATCGTTCGTAATGTATACGAAGCTTAATTGATATAAAAAATTGATTTTTTTAAGAAAAAACTCATATTTTTATGAGTTTTTTCTTATTTTTTATAAAAAATAAGAAAAGGTATTGCAAAAATGAAAGATAACATGTTATGATATGTCTTGTCGTCACGAAAATATGACGTTGGTGAGTATGAGCCATTAGCTCAGTTGGTAGAGCATCTGACTTTTAATCAGAGGGTCGAAGGTTCGAATCCTTCATGGCTCACCATTTTATTTTTCGTGGCCCGTTGGTCAAGTGGTTAAGACACCGCCCTTTCACGGCGGTAACACGGGTTCGAATCCCGTACGGGTCATGTTTTTTTTATGTTCATTTTTGGTCCCGTGGTGTAGTGGTTAACATGCCTGCCTGTCACGCAGGAGATCGCCGGTTCGACCCCGGTCGGGACCGCCACTTTTGTTTATACCACCATTAGTGGTTTTATATATAGTTTTGGCTCGGTAGCTCAGTCGGTAGAGCAGAGGACTGAAAATCCTCGTGTCGGCGGTTCGATTCCGTCCCGAGCCACTCTCAGGATATTAAGTGGGCCCACTTAATATCCTTTTTATTTTGTCCAGTTTTACAAATGTGGGTAGTTATTTTACAATAGAATGAGGAGCCTCTAGCAGTTGAAGCTAGAGGTTTTTCTATAGATCGTATAGGATTCCGTGTAAAAGTGGATGATACATGAGTCTATGAGAATAGAGGAGAAATACTTAGACTAAGATTGCTGTCATATAGGAACATACTATAGAAACACCAATATGTTTGAGGATTATTGATCATATTTTTATAAGGAGGAAATAGACGATGATGGGAAAGAAAATTTTAGTAGTTGATGATGAAAAGCCAATTGCGGATATTTTGAAGTTCAACCTAGAAAAAGAAGGTTTTGAAATTGTAATGGCGCATGATGGTGATGAGGCAATTGAAAAAGCAAATGAAGAACAGCCAGATATGGTTTTATTAGATATTATGTTACCGGGAAAAGACGGTTTAGAGGTATGTCGTGAAATACGTAAAAACTCAGAAATGCCAATTATTATGCTTACAGCAAAAGACTCTGAAATTGATAAAGTATTAGGGCTTGAGCTTGGGGCAGATGATTATGTAACGAAGCCATTTAGTACGAGGGAGTTACTTGCTCGTGTGAAAGCGAATTTACGTCGCCATCAGCAGGGTGGTGCTGCAGAGAAAGAAGAAAATACCGAAATGGTTATTGGACCAATCGTTATCAATTCGAACGCTTATAGTGTAACAAAGCGTGAAGAAAGCATTGAGCTTACACATCGTGAATTTGAATTACTACATTATTTAGCGAAGCATTTAGGTCAAGTTATGACTCGTGAACATTTATTACAAACAGTTTGGGGTTATGATTATTTTGGAGATGTACGTACAGTAGATGTAACAGTACGTCGTTTACGCGAAAAAATTGAAGATAATCCAAGTCATCCTACTTTAATTGTAACTAGACGTGGGGTAGGGTATTACTTGCGTGACCCAGAACAGGAATAGTATATGAAGAAAGTTGGTTTTTTTCAATCTATTCATTTAAAATTTGTGCTCATATATATGCTGTTAATATTAATAGCAATGCAAGTAATTGGTGTATATTTCGTCAGGGAATTAGAAAAAAGCCTTGTAAAAGGCTTTCAAGATTCCTTAACGCAGCAAACAAATCTACTTTCTTATAACCTGAAGCAAGAGTTTGTAAAAGAACGTCCTAAAACAGAATCAGTAGATAAAGCTATTAATGATTCGATTCAAAAATTCGCATCAGATCGTAAGAAAGATATTCAAGAAGTAAGTGTAATTGATTCTACTAAAAAATTAATGGCAATTTCAGACGGGTCTAAGCAAAATAAGGTAGGAAGAACGTCAGCAGATACAGCTGTACAACGTGTAATGGTACAAAAGAAACCAGAGTCAAAGATTGAGAAAGATGGAAATACAGGTCATCGAGTTCAAGTTATGATTACCCCTATTCTAAAAGAGCCAGGCGGAGAGGTACTTGGTGTCATTCATATCGTTGCATCTATGGAAGATGTGTACAAACAAATGAAGGACATCAACCAAATTTTCGCAACGGGGACAGTAATTGCTTTATTAGTAACAGCTGTACTTGGAATTTTATTGGCTCAAACAATTACGAGACCAATTTCAGATATGCGAAGACAAGCAATTGAAATGGCGAAAGGAAATTATTCGCGAAAAGTAAAGGTGCATAGTCACGATGAGATTGGACAATTAGCATTATCTTTTAACAATTTATCTAAAAAATTACAACAAGCTCGTTCCTCCACAGAAAGTGAAAGACGAAAATTATCATCCGTTTTATCACATATGACAGATGGAGTAATTGCTACTGATCGAAAAGGGGATATCATTTTATTAAATGATCCTGCGGAAAAGATGTTAAATGTTTCGCGCGAAACGGCGCTAGATCAATCAGTGTTAGAAGTGCTAGGAATACAAGAAGAATTTACACTGGATCATTTATATGAAGAGCCTGATTCAGTTTTATTAGATTTTAGTACGAGAAATGAACCATATATTTTACGTGCTAGTTTCTCTGTTATTCAAAAAGAAACAGGGAAGGCAAATGGTTTAATTGCTGTATTATATGATGTAACAGAGCAGGAGCGGATAGAACAAGAGCGCCGTGAGTTTGTTGCGAACGTATCTCATGAGTTAAGAACGCCGTTAACAACGATGCGCAGTTACTTAGAAGCACTTACTGATGGAGCGTGGCAAGATCCCAATATTGCACCGCAATTTTTAACGGTTACACAAGAGGAAACGGAAAGAATGATCAGGCTTGTAAATGCATTGTTACAACTATCTAAACTAGATAGTACAGAACATCGCTTAATGAAGGAATGGGTCGACTTTACTGATTTCTTTAATAACGTTATCGATCGTTTTGAAATGTCTAAAGAGCAAAATGTAAGCTTCAAACGATCTTTCTCTAAAAAATCTCGATTTATTGATATGGATACAGACAAAATTACACAAGTTTTATATAACATTATTTCCAATGCACTAAAATATTCGCCAGAAGGTGGTACAGTAACATATCGCCTACGTGACCGCGGGGAGTTATTAGAGATTAGTGTGAGTGATCAAGGAATGGGAATTCCGAAAGAAAATGTAGATAAAATATTTGAACGTTTTTATCGTGTAGATAAAGCGCGTTCGAGACAAATGGGTGGTACAGGTCTTGGGTTAGCTATTGCGAAAGAAATGATTGAGGCACATGGCGGCTCGGTTTGGGCGAAAAGTGAGGAAGGAAAAGGGACAACTATTTATTTCACATTGCCAATGGCGACAGATGAAGAGGACGATTGGGAATGAGTATGGAAAACTTTAAAACGATAGTTCTAATTAATTTGGTTGTCATTAGTCTATTTCTTACTTTTAACTTGTGGACATATGTTCCTGATTCTACTTCTATGCAAAATACAAAGTTCGTTCAAGGTAACGAAGAGATAAATACGATAAAGATTTCGGAGGTTGTTCGCCCATCCTCTGTAGTTATTCATAAAGAGAAAAATCATTATGTAAGCGAAAAGAAGGAAAATGTGGATTCGATCTATAAAATTCTTGAAAACGGAGAATTACATAATTTCGAGGAAATAACGGGGACAGTCCCTAAAGGTGATTTTCTGTCTTATGTACACGGAGAAGAAAAAATTGAATTTGTTTTTCCTACAAATATCCCGTTAGATACGATTAAAAATATGTTTAATATTAAAAATAAAAACATAGAGAGTAACAGAAGTTTTAATCGTATTATAATTGATCCTTCTAGAAGTAAGGACCAAGAAATTAAAGTTAGCTTTGTTTCCTATGATACTCCTCATAAAATATATCAAGCAACATTGAGTGGTGCTTATATAAAGGATATTATAAATGCTCAAAATCAACTTATAACAGTAGCAAGACCATATTTTGAGTATCAAATAAATGATACAAAAAAACTTTTTTTACCAGAGGGGATTACGGAATTAAGTAAGGCAGAGTATATTACAGCTAAACTAGAAGTGGATCCATTTAAAAATGCTTTATTTAGTGATCCACGTTATTTAAGTCCTATTTCTGAGAAAACAAAGCAAACATTTACAGATGGTATCCGCTCTATGGAAATTGATAAATCGGATGCAATGTTGAAATATAAAAATTCCGCTGTACATGGTGATAAATCTACGGATAATGCGGTAATTTTACAAAAAAGTTTTGACTTTGTAAGTGGGCATAGTGGATCCTTGAAGTCCTATCGTTTTGATTATATTAATGGGAGGAAAACTTCATTCCGTTTATATGAGGATGGTTTGCCTGTATTTAGTGCAAATGGAATAGCGGAATTAAAACAAGTATGGGGTTCAGGTGAAATTATGCAGTATGAAAGACCCTTTTTTGAGTTCAGTATTACTTTGCCTAGTAAACAACAAACAACTTCTCTCGCATCAGGTCGTACAGTGATGACATCACTAGAGAATAATCCAGAAATTGATAAAAAATCAATTCAGGATGTTGGTATTGGTTATAAAATGTCATTGGAACCGTCCATCAGTGATGTGAGAATCGCTGTCTTACAGCCGATATGGTATGTAAAATGTGAAGAAGATGGTAAGCAACAAATATATGAATGGAGTGAGGGGGGACTAAATGGATTGGGATCGAATTAAAACCATATTTATTGTGACCTTTTTTGTTTTAGACCTCTTTCTTATCTTTCAGTTCATTCAAAAGCAAGATAGTAATCAATTAGAACTTGTGACGGAAACGAAAATCGATCAACAATTAAAAGCTGAAAAAATTACTATGGGAAATTTTCCTAAAGAGCCGAAAAAAGAGTCATTTATAATGGCGAAAAATAAGGGTTTCAAAGAAGAAGATGTGCAATCTTTAAAAAATCAGACAGCGCATGTGCAAGACGAATATCAAATAGAGGGTAAATTAAAAGAGCCTTTTTTAAATACAAAATCATTGTCAAAAGATAAGTATAATGAGTTTTTGAAAAATTATGTGCTGGATGGACAAAAATATGAGTTTGGCGCAATAAAGGACTCAAAAATTTACTTCTTTCAAAAGTATAAAGATAAACCAATCTTCTACAATAATCGTGCGATGATTGTTGTAGATTTAAATGAAAAAAATGAGCTTATTTCGTATACACAAACAATGTTAACGGATTTGAAGGAAATGGGCGAAAGCGAAAAGACGAAAGAACAAGAAATTATTACTGCTCAAACAGCTTTAGAAAATATATATTTGAAAAATAAAATTGCAGAAAATACGCACGTGAAAGAGGCGCAGATTGGATATGCGACTCTTGCTGAGTCTTCTTCTAATATACAAGTGCTTGCTCCAACATGGAACTTAAAGACAGAACAAAAAAAGGATTTTTTTGTGAATGCAATTGAAGGACAAGTTATGGAATTAGGGGAAACTCAAGTGCCGGAAGAACATAATGGAGTGAGAAAGAATGAGCATGCATTTTAGTGTACTTGCAAGTGGAAGTACAGGGAATATGCTATATGTAGGAACAGATGAAAAAAAACTGCTTGTCGATGCAGGTTTAAGTGGTAAAGCTACAGAGGCGTTATTTAAACAGGCTGAACTGAATATAAATGACATATCAGGTATTCTTGTAACACATGAGCATAGTGATCACATTAAAGGATTAGGTGTATTGGCGCGTAAATATGATTTACCTGTTTATGCGAACGAGAAAACATGGAATGCAATGGAACATTTAGTAGGCAATATCCCAACTGATCAAAAATTCATTTTCTCAGTAGGAGACGTGAAAACATTTGGGGATATTGAAGTTGAATCATTTGGTGTTTCTCATGATGCGGCGGAACCGATGTTTTACGCTTTTCATAACAATAATAGAAAGTTAGCTCTTATTACAGATACGGGCTACGTAAGTGATCGTATGAAAGGTGTTATTAAGGGAGCAAATGCTTTCGTGTTTGAAAGCAATCATGATGTGGAAATGCTTCGTATGGGACGCTATCCATGGAGTATTAAGCGACGTATTTTAAGCGACGTTGGCCACGTTTGTAATGAGGACGCTGCATTAGCGATGGCTGATGTTATTACAGATGAGACAAAACACATTTATTTAGCGCATTTAAGCCTAGATAATAACATGAAAGAATTAGCGCGTATGTCTGTATCACAAGTATTAGAAGAAAAAGGTTTTGGGGTTGGAGAATCCTTTGAAATACATGATACGGATCAAAAAATGCCTACGAAAATTCAATACGTATAATTCTTCATTTTAGTAAACAATAAAGGTGAATATAGTTGTTTTCAGGAAGATAGGTGAACAAATATGTCCTTTATTGATGAAGAAAAATATCGTATTAAACGTGCAGGGAAAAAGAAACATAAAGGTATTGTCATTTCTAGCATAGCAGGGACAATTGTAGGGGCTTCATTATTTGCATTTGGAGCTCCTTTATTTTCAAATCATGCAGGTAAGCTTCCGCAAGCTGAAGCAAGTGAAAAAAATATGGCTGAAGCTCAAAGTGGAAATGTTCCTGTTAAACAGATTAGCTTTGTAGACGCTGTTGATCGTGCTTCAGAGGCTGTTGTTGGTGTTATTAATATTCAACGAGACGATTTTTCAGAGGCTGATTCGGAAGCTGGTACAGGATCTGGTGTGATTTATAAGAAAACAGATGGAAATGCGTATATTGTAACGAATAACCACGTTGTTGCTGGGGCGAATCGTATTGAAGTGAGCTTAAGTGACGGTAAGAAAATTCCAGGTAAAGTATTAGGAACCGATGTAGTCACTGATTTAGCGGTACTTGAAATAGATGCGAAGTATGTGAAGAAAGTGATTGAAATTGGCGACTCTAATACCGTTCGTAGAGGAGAACCAGTTATTGCGATTGGAAATCCACTTGGGCTACAATTTTCCGGAACTGTCACACAAGGTATTATTTCGGCTAATGAGCGTATTGTTCCTGTAGATTTAAATCAAGATGGACATTACGATTGGCAAGTAGAAGTATTGCAAACAGATGCGGCAATTAATCCAGGTAATAGTGGTGGAGCGCTTGTAAATGTAGCGGGACAATTAATAGGTATTAACTCAATGAAAATTGCAGCAAAAGAAGTAGAAGGAATTGGACTAGCTATTCCAGTTACGAGAGCTGTTCCTATTATGAATGAACTAGAAAAGTACGGTAAAGTAAAAAGACCCTATGTTGGGATTGAACTAAGGTCATTAAACGAGATTCCGAGTTACTATTGGTCAAAAACGTTACGATTACCAGATAACGTAAAAGAAGGAGTCTGCATTTTAGATGTGAAAAGTCCTTCGCCAGGTACGGATGCGGGTCTTAGAGAACATGATGTTATTGTGGCGGTAGATGGAAAAGCGGTGCACGATATTATTGGGTTCCGCACGGCCTTATATAATAAAAAAATTAATGATAAAATGACTCTTACGTTTTATCGTGGTACAAAACGAGCGACAACAACGGTGAAATTAGGCATTCAAAAGTATTAAAAACAGGAGGGCCTACCTCCTGTTTTCTATTGTAGAAAAGTGAGGTGAAGAATATGAATTTACCTTGTTGTTTAGAACATGTTGAATTAGCATTAGATATCATTGTGGATGAGTGTGAAGTCGCACCGGTTATTAACAATGTGGATAACTCTAAAGAAGAGAAAAAAACATGTGAATTTTGTCAAAATGAGGCGACATATGTTGTATCGAACACAGATTCTCACACAATATGTGGGTAACATTTGTGGATATGTGGATAAGTCCTGTGGATAACGTGTTTGTAAGGTGGGGAATAAATGTGAATATCTCGATTATTTCAATTGGGAAATTAAAAGAAAAGTACTTAAAACAAGGTATAGCAGAATACTTAAAACGATTATCTTCGTACGCAAAAGTAGAAGTAATTGAATTGCCAGATGAAAAGGCACCAGAAAATTTAAGTGCAGCAGAAATGTTAATTGTAAAAGAAAAAGAAGGCATACGTATACTGGATAAAATTTCTGATGATACGCACGTCATTGCGTTAGCAATAGAAGGAAAGCAAAAATCATCAGAAGAATTTGCGGTAAGTATAGATCGCCTTGCTACATATGGAAAGAGCAAGATCACATTTGTAATTGGCGGATCACTGGGGCTTAGTTCTGAAGTAATGAAGCGTTCAAACGAATCTCTTTCTTTCTCAAAGATGACATTACCACATCAATTAATGCGATTAGTATTGCTTGAGCAAGTGTATAGAGCGTTTCGGATTAATCGTGGTGAACCTTATCATAAATAGTAATAGTACATTCAAACGGCTACATATGTGGCCGTTTTCTATATTTCACAATATGTAATAGGGTGAACCGTATGAAGTCAAAACAACTATTAAGTTTATATATAGAAAATTTTTTAGTGGATGAATTACAAAAATTAGGTTTCCGTTATGCAAAGAGTGTACCTAAATTTTCTCGTACACAAGGTGATTTTGAGCTAACTTTTAGTTTTTCACTCAGCAAATGGAACTCTGAAGATTATTGCGAGTTTTGGACTATGTGGGGTGTTACGTCAAAAAAGTATTCAAAATGGTATAAGGAGCAATGGGGTGATAAACCAGTCAATGATGCAATAGCCGGAGATGCAGAGTGGAATATTCCAGGATGGAAAGGAAAGGCACAGCACTGGAACCTCACGAATTCGGAATGTGATAGTGCGGAATTTAGTGTGTTTATAGGGAATGTAATGAATATTGGGATCCCCTATTATTCGCAAATTGATGATTGGAATACTGCGGCAGAGTATGCTACAAGAAGTCCGATTATTTTTTATGAAAAAGTATGTGATTTTTATATGATGTCAGGGCAAGAAGAGAAAGCGAAAGAAATCCTTGAGAGAGGTATTCAAGAGATTAAAGATAGGAAACATGATAGTTATATGCAACTTCCAGAAATTGAAAAGAGATTGAAGAAGTATTTTATACAGTAAACTCCTATTTCCTAAAATAAGTATGTTTCTATTTCTAAAAAAATATGCTGTAATATGAAGAGGAAAAAGTATAAGTAGTCAGAGAAGTGAGGAATTAAAGGTGAAGAAGTTTAAGAAGTTTTACTTGGAGATTACAAGCGTATGTAATCTTGCGTGCAGCTTTTGTCCGCCGACGGAAAGGCAGAAGCAATTCATTTCTGTGGAGGATTTTGCTAAAAGATTAGACCAAATTAAACCTCACACAGACTACATCTATTTGCACGTGAAGGGTGAGCCGTTGCTCCATCCGAAAATAGATCAACTATTAGATTTAAGCCATGAAAAAGGGTTTAAAGTTAATATTACAACGAACGGAACGTTAATTAATAAGAGAAGGCATAGACTGTTAAATAAGCCAGCTCTAAGACAAATGAATTTTTCACTGCACAGTTTTGATGGACATCCAGGTTCGCAAGATAAAGAGGGCTATGTAAGGAGTATACTTTCTTTCATTAGAGAGGCAACAAGTCAATCGGACTTAATCGTTTCACTAAGATTATGGAATTTAACTCAGGATAATAAAACAAATGCTGAAATCCAAAAAAATAGGGATTTATTATCTATAATTGAAAATGAGTTTGATCTATCTTATCAAATTGAAGAGAAGCTTACACCGGGAAAAGGTATAAAAATTGCGGAACGTGTCTTTATTAATCAAGACTATGAATTCCAGTGGCCGGCATTGCATGAAGAAGAGGATGATGGAAAAGGATTCTGTCATGGTCTTCGAAATCAGGCTGGAATCTTAGCGAACGGAACGGTTATTCCTTGTTGTCTAGATGGTGAGGGAATTATTAATCTTGGAAATATTAATAATGATTCATTCTCTAATATTATTGAAGGCGAAAGAGCGAACAATATTGTAGATGGATTTTCAAAAAGGGTTGCAGTAGAAGAACTGTGTAGAAAGTGCGGATACCGCAAAAGATTTGGAAAGTAAATATAGAATAAGCCCTCATAAAACGAGGGCTTATTTTTATTCTTGATAAGAACGCTCTAATTCATCAATTAAGGAACCGACGTAAGATACAGCTTTACGGATTGCATCTGGTTTTGACATGTCTACTCCAGCGTGTTTCATTAATTCGAGTGGTTTCATTGTACCGCCTGCACGGAGTACATCAAGCCATCGATCAACAGCAGGTTGTCCTTCTTCTTTAATCATTTGAGCTACAGCGGTAGAAGCAGTTAGTCCTGCAGAATATGTGTAAGAATATAAGCCCATATAATAGTGAGGTTGACGCATCCATGTTAAACCGGCGCCTTCATCAATTTCTACGGAATCTCCCCAGAATGTCGAAAGGACCTTCGTTTTTATTTCAGTTAAAGTTGTAGTTGTAGCTGTGAGTGCTTGCCCTTCTTCTGCTAGAGCGTATACTCTTCTTTGATATTCTCCCTCAAGTAGATGGGTAACGAAGTTGTGGTAATATGTGCCGAGTAGTTGCAGAATAACCCATCTGCGCATTCTCTTATCTTCAGTAGTCGCAAGTAAATGCTGGGCTAATAGTAATTCATTCATCGTTGATGGAGCTTCAACGAAGTACATAGATGGACGCACATTCATAATACGCTGATTTTTATTTGCTAAATAAAAATGACCAGCATGTCCAAATTCATGAGCTAATGTGAAACACCCGCGCATCGTACCCTGCCATGTAATTAAAATATAAGGGTGAGAACCGTATGGGCTAGAGCAGAAGGCACCTGTTGATTTTCCTACGTTATCTGCAAGGTCTACCCATCTTTCTTTGAAGCCCTTTTCGATAATGGAACTATATTCATTTCCTAATACTTTTAAAGAATCTTGAATGAGTTTGCCAGCTTCTTCGTAAGTGATTGTTGGATTAAATTCAGGATCTAACGGTGCATGTAAGTCACAGAAAAGCATTTGATCAAGCCCTAATACATTCTTTTTTAAATCTGCAAAACGGCGCATATGAGGCGCTAATTCGTTATAAATAATATCTAGTTGGTTGTTATACATTTCAAGTGGAACTTTTTGAGGCTCTAAAAGCATATGGGTAACGGACTCGTACTTGCGCAAACGAGAAAGCGCCACTTGTTTTTTTACCTCAGTAGCATATGTTGTTGCAACTGTATTTTTATATCGTTTCAATGTGGAAACAAATGATGAATATGCTTTTTTACGTATATATGCGCTTGGAGAAAATTCATATTTGCTTTCGAATAATGCAAACGATACAGGCAAATCATTTCCCTGTTCATCTTGTATAGAAGGGAAATCCATATCGGCTAATTTAGTCATGCCGTAAATTTTGTAGGGTGAACTATGAACTTCGCCGAGTGCAGCAAGAGCTTCTTCTGTTTCAGGAGAGAGTGTGTGCTGCCTCTTTTTGAGTATCTCTAGTAATGATTTACGGAAAGGTTCAAGTTTTATTTCCTCAGTTAAATATTTTTCAATTATTCCCTCCTCAAATGAGAGAATTTCGTTATGAATAAAGGATAGTGCGGTATGTACATTCGTTCCTAGAGCGGAAATTTTGGAAGAGTTCGCTTGAATAACTGAATCTGTACGATCAGCGGATTCTTTTAAATTTGCATATGCGCCGAGTTTTGTTAACTTCATTAAAAGCTCTTCTTCTAAAAGTAGGCAATTTAATAAGGTAGCGGGGCTAGTGTGTAATTGTCCTTTAAATGCATCAAGTTTTTTTATGTCGTCTGTTAATACACGTAATGCATTTCCCCACTCTTTGTCAGATTCATATAAATCAGAAAGATCCCATGTCAATTCAGTAGAGATTTCTGCGCGAATAAGGCGTTGCTCAATTACGTTTTTCATTTGTTATATCCCCCTTATTATAAGTATCTAAAAATATGATACTAGAAAATTCAGTAAAATGAAAATATTTTACATTTTTATACATGAAAAAGAAGGACAAGCATAAAAATGCTTGTCCTTCTAGTTAGATTTAAAAATTAATATACTTTATCACCGTTGAAAATAGAGTTTTTCACGACTACATAATCTACAGTACGTATTGAGTCTAACTTTGTTCCACCAGCGTAAGAGATAGAAGATTGAAGATCTTGTTCCATTTCGATTAAAGTGTCTTCTAAAGAACCTTTATGCTCAACGAACATTTTCTTACCTTCAACGTTTTTCTTCTCGCCTTTTTGGAATTCAGAAGCTGAACCGAAGTACTCTTTATAAAGTTTGCCATCTTTTTCGATTGTTTCCCCTGGAGACTCTTCATGACCAGCGAATAGAGAACCGACCATAACCATAGTTGCTCCAAATCGAATTGATTTAGCTACATCACCATGCGTACGAATACCACCGTCAGCGATAATTGGCTTACTTGCAGCTTTTGCACACCAACGAAGTGCAGCTAACTGCCAACCACCAGTTCCAAATCCTGTTTTAATTTTAGTAATACAAACTTTACCAGGCCCAATACCAACTTTTGTTGCATCAGCACCAGCGTTTTCTAATTCTCTTACCGCTTCTGGAGTTCCAACGTTTCCAGCGATAACGAAGCTTTCTGGTAAATGTTTTTTAATATGTTGAATCATGTTGATCACAGCATTAGAGTGACCATGTGCGATATCGATTGTAATGTATTCAGGTGAAAGTTGCTCAGCAGCTAATTGTTGTACGAATTCGTATTCGTCTTCGTCTTCTTTAACACCAACGCTGATTGAAGCAATTAATCCACGTGATTGCATATCTCTAATGAATGAGATTCGTTTCTCTGGTTGGAAACGATGCATGATATAGAAGTAATTATTTTCAGCTAAATAAGTTGCGATTCTTTCATCTATAATCGTTTGCATATTTGCAGGTACGACAGGTAATTTAAATTTATGTTTTCCTAAAGTGACAGTTGTATCACATTCAGATCGGCTGTTTACAATACATTTTGCAGGAATTAATTGAATGTCTTCATAGTCAAATACGTTTTCCATCATTTACACCCCTAAAATACGAATATTTTATTTTTATTGATTAAAAATGTTCGTCCATAGGATAATTTACATCATTTTTATTAAGAAGTCAAAGATTTTCTTAACATTTTTTTTGAAAGAAGCTAATATCTTTTAAAAATGATGTTAAAAACGAATTTAAATAGTTTTTATATGCATAACGTTCGTTTATAAAAAAGTAAGGAAAGTTTCGATAATTGCATAAAATTGTATGTGTGCTTCTTATTTTGGGTGAGGGGGCTGGGGAAATACTATGAAAAAGTTAATACTAATAATAGGAATAACTTTGTTGGTTGTTGCTGGATGCAGCAATAATGATGCATTTGATAAGGCGAAGAAGCAAGGAGATTTAGCACTGGAAAATAAAGAATACGAGAGAGCAGTCGCATCTTTTGAATTAGCATTAAAAGAAAATAAGGATGACCGAGAAGTAAGGCTGAAGATGAATCAAACGAATAAAATGATTGAAGTATTGCAGGAAAGTAATATAGACCGGGCAATTTCGTTATTAAGAGAAATTGAAAATGATTCTGCTAGTTCAGTTATATTAGCCAAACAAGCAAAAGAAAAACGAGAAGCTTTATCTAATCAAAAAGATGAGGAAGAAAAATATAAGCAAATGCTTGCTAAAGTAGAAGAGTTGAAAAACCAACAGAAGTTTGTGGATGTAAAAGAGCAACTGAACGTAATTATTAGGGAAACGAAAGGGAAAGAACAGTTTAAAATATATTATCAAAATGCGAATGAACAAATTACACAGATTGTGCCGAGGGAAGTAGAGGTAGATAAAACAAAAGATGAGAACAGCAAGGAAGAAAAAGTAATAGAAGAGAAGCCGAAGAAAGTGTTATTACCGGTCAGAAGGCAGAATATATTACTAAACTAAATAGTATTGAGGAGAATTTGAAAAAGCTCGATTACTTATATGAGAACGGAATTACAACTGAAATGAAAGAAGGGGAAGTTAAAAGATACGATGCATGGGATCAGGCTTTAAATGAGATTTATGGCGTTTTGAAAAAGCAACTTTCTACAAGTGAAATGAACACTTTGAGAGAGAAACAGCGTGAATGGATTACGTATCGAGACCGCAAGGCGGAAGAAGCTTGGAATGAATCTGGGCAGGGAACATTATCAGGGATAGCAACTATTTCATCGAATGCAAATAGTACGAGGGAAAGATGTTATCAGTTAGTTGAGCAATATATGGAATAATATTTTTAACAAGTTTTTAAAATAGAAGATCCTTTTGTTTAGTCAGGCGAATCACGAATGATTCGCCTTTTTATGTGAGCTTTCAAGTATAATGAATAAGGTCATAATAAGGTATATGATGATTCATTGATAGGAAAAGCGAAAAAAGAAAATAATACAGAATAAAAAGAGGTTAACATATGAGTAAAAAAAGTTTTGCTGATTATGCATTAAGTAAAGAAATTGTAAGAGCACTTACTGGTTTAGGATATGAACATCCAACGGAAGTGCAAGGAGAGGTTATTCCAGTTGCCTTGCAAAAGAAAGACCTTGTCGTGAAATCACAGACTGGAAGTGGAAAAACCGCTTCATTTGGCATACCACTTTGTGAAATGGTGGAGTGGGAAGAGAATAAGCCACAAGCTTTAGTTTTAACACCGACGAGAGAGCTTGCGGTGCAAGTAAAAGAAGATATTACGAATATAGGTCGTTTCAAAAGAATTAAGGCCGCTGCAGTTTATGGCAAATCTCCATTTGCACGTCAAAAATTAGAGTTAAAGCAAAAAACACATATTGTAGTTGGGACTCCTGGCCGTGTGTTAGATCATATTGAAAAAGGTACCCTTTCTTTAGAGTGTTTGAAGTATTTAGTTATTGATGAAGCGGATGAAATGCTGAATATGGGTTTTATCGATCAAGTAGAGGCAATTATTGACGAATTACCTAAAAAACGAATGACAATGCTATTTTCAGCAACACTTCCAAAAGATGTTGAAAAGTTATCTCGTACGTATATGGATTCGCCAACGCATATTGAAATTAAGGCTACCGGGATTACAACAGATAAGATTGAACATACACTTTTTGAGATGAGAGAAGAGGAGAAGCTTTCACTTCTTAAAGATGTAACAACGATTGAGAATCCAGATAGTTGTATTATTTTTTGCCGTACGCAAGAAAATGTAGATCACGTATTTCAACAGTTAAAGCGGGTTAACTATCCTTGTGACAAAATACATGGTGGTATGGTACAAGAAGATCGTTTTGAAGTTATGGACGATTTTAGAAAAGGAAAGTTCCGTTATTTAGTAGCGACAGACGTAGCTGCTAGAGGAATTGATATTGATAATATTACACATGTTATTAACTATGATATTCCATTAGAAAAAGAAAGTTATGTACATCGTACGGGAAGAACGGGACGAGCTGGTAATAACGGGAAAGCTATTACATTCATGACGCCGTATGAAAATAGATTTTTGGAAGAGATTGAGGAGTACATTGGCTTTGAAATTCCAAAGGCACTTGCACCTTCAAAAGAAGAAGTTATGAAAGGTAAAGCAGTATTTGAGGAAAAGATACATGCTAAACCAATTATAAAGAAAGATAAAAATGCAGGCCTAAACAAAGGAATTATGAAATTGTACTTTAATGGCGGGAAGAAAAAGAAAATTAGGGCGGTAGATTTCGTCGGTACAATTGCTAAAATTAAAGGTGTTACAGCAGAAGATATAGGTATTATTACAATACAAGACAATGTTTCTTACGTTGAAATATTAAATGGAAAAGGACCACTTGTTTTAAAAATTATGAAAAACACAACGATTAAAGGGAAACAATTAAAGGTTCATGAAGCAATTAAGTAAACAAAAAAACTATCCACCTCTAACAGGTGGATAGTTTTTTTGTTTAAGTTTCTTTGAGGTCATCAACTAGTTTCTCTGCTAAACGTCTATACATATTACTCATAGTCACGAAGGATGTTAGTAATAAAAACTTTTCTAGCTTTGGATCTTCTAAGGAAGAAACCTCGTTTACTTCCTTAACACGGTTATTCACGTCTTGCTTAAAGCTTTCCACATTGGTGTCAGTAAGAGAAAGGTAATCTTTATATAGAGTGTTTAATTCGAATGTATCATCGTTTATTAACGGTGCATTTATATTTTCTAAGGAGCTTTTTATATCATTAATGGAAAGAGCTCCTTTTAATTGATAAATTAAGCTGATTAAAATCATATGTTCTTTTGAATACTTTTTATTTTTGATAGGGATGAATAATTTCCCTTTTGCGTAATTGTTAATCATTGTTTTTGTTAATACTTTTTCATCATTAGTTCTCGTTGTATCCGCATAAGTATTCTCAAATAGTTGGACAACTTGGTCTACATATAAGTCGACATTTGGGATATCCTCAAGTTTAATACTTTTTTCTAAATGTAATGATTCAAGTAATTTATTTATATTTTCCACGTAGAACCCCTCACTTTTATAACTTAGTGGAACTTAATGTTTAGTATATCTTTAAATATGGTATTACGAAACAAATGAATTGTAAATGTTGACCCGCACGGAAAATGTGTATATAATTACATGTAGTTATGAAAACTACATGTAATTATATGAGGGGTGTTTATATGAATGTTTATGTAAGAGAACCAGTTAATGCATTTACTCACTTAGGAGGAGCTGTATTATCATTTATTGCATTATTAGCTATGCTTGTGAAAGTTTCTGTTAAGATGCCATCTGTTGCTGCAATTACAGCTGTTATTTTATTCGGTATCGGGATGATGGTCCTTTATATGGCATCAGCTGTGTATCATAGTGTCGTAGCTAGTGAACGTGTTATTTATTTCTTTAGGAAGCTAGATCATTCTATGATTTTCATATTAATTGCAGGTACATATGCACCCTTTTGTTTAATTACATTAAATTCGGCAAATGGTTTACTATTATTCTGTTTAGTTTATGCAACGGCAATTTGTGGTATTGTTTTTAAAATGTTTTGGTTTAATTGTCCAAGATGGTTATCGACAGCAATTTATCTTCTGATGGGTTGGCTAATTGTTCTATTCTTTGCACCGCTAGCTGATAATCTAAGTACGGGAGGTATTATTTTCTTAGTACTTGGAGGCATTTTTTATACAATTGGTGGGTTTATTTACGGTGCGAAGCCAAAATGGTTGGAGTTTAAATATATGGGACACCATGAAATTTTTCATGTTTTTGTATTGTTAGGTAGTCTTGCACATTTTCTAAGTGTATATTGTTACGTAATTTAATAAAAAAACGCCACGCGATGTCTGTTATGTGGCGTTTTTTTATTACCTGATTTGAATCGTGTATTGTACAAAAAATCATGGGATAAAATGTAAGTTTCTGTGTTCGCATAATAAACATATGATAAGAAATATGTGATATACTTTGAGAAGTTTATAATGAATGAAATATGGAGGACTATAATTATGGCAATACTTGTAACAGGTGGAGCAGGATATATTGGTAGTCATACATGCGTAGAATTACTAAAAAACGGTTACGAAATTATAGTAGTAGATAATCTTTCGAATAGCTCAGTAGAGTCTATAAATCGAGTGACAGAGATAACAGGAAAACAGTTTAAATTTTATAAAGAAGATATTTTAAATCGAGAAGCACTTGATACGATTTTTGAAGAAAATACAATTGAAGCTGTTATTCACTTTGCAGGCTTTAAGGCTGTAGGGGAATCAGTAGAAATTCCGTTAACGTATTATCATAACAACATTACAAGCACATTAGTGCTATGTGAAGTGATGCAGAAGCATGATGTGAAGAAGATGATCTTCAGTTCATCTGCAACAGTGTATGGTATCCCAGAAACATCACCAATTACGGAGGAGTTTCCATTAAGTGCAACGAATCCATATGGTCAAACGAAATTAATGATTGAACAAATTATGCGTGACGTAGCATTTGCGGATGCAGGATGGAGTATTGCATTACTTCGTTACTTCAACCCATTTGGTGCACATGAAAGTGGACGTATTGGAGAAGATCCAAACGGAATTCCAAATAACTTAATGCCATATGTAACACAAGTAGCAGTAGGGAAGTTAAAGGAATTAAGTGTATTTGGAAATGACTATCCAACAAAAGATGGCACGGGTGTCCGTGATTATATTCATGTTGTAGACTTAGCAAATGGCCATGTAAAGGCGCTTGAAAAGGTACTTGGCACTACTGGGATAGATGCATACAATCTCGGTACAGGTACTGGTTATAGTGTATTAGAAATGGTTGAAGCATTTGAAAAAGTTTCAGGCAAGGAAGTTCCTTATAAAATTACGGAACGTCGTCCTGGTGATGTGGCAGTATGTTTTGCAGATGCATCGAAAGCGAAGCGTGAATTAGGATGGGAAGCAAAACGCGGATTAGAAGAGATGTGTGCAGACTCTTGGAGATGGCAATCAAATAACAAAAATGGCTATCTAGAAGTTTAATAAACAGATAAAAAAATGACCTTTTGCGGGAGCAAAAGGTCATTTTTATTTATTTATTTCCATTAAGTTTATTAGCAAATTTAGTAAAGAAAGTTCGCCTTTTTATAGGAGTATTTGACTGACAAAACGTATAGTAATCAATATCTTTAATGTAAGTAAAGAGTCTAGAAATAGCATATAAGAATGTAATAGAAGATCCGAGTGCAAAACTAATACCGTAACCATTAAATCCAAATGGAAGTAGAAGAAGACTTAATAACAGGTTTGCAAAAAAGAACAGGGCTGATGTTCGAAATGCTCCTTTACGATCTTCAAAATATAAGAGTAGTAATGTGATAACAAGGACCATCCCGTTTGCATAAGCACCAATTATAGTCAGCTGCAAAATAGAGTATTCAAGTGTTACGTTCCCAGATTGTGAACTAAACATCCATATTATAAAAATAATAAGTAAAGAAAAAATACCTTGATTACGAAGTATTCGTTCCATTTCTTGCTTTAGGACAAAGTTCATTGATTCTTTTAATTGTAAAATTGTATTTAATGTCGCCCCATTGTTAACTGAACCGAAGAACTTCTTATACCGTTCATAAAACCTTGTTTCAATGGATACTACGAAGAAAATATAGGTTGGGATAATGCTTAAATAGGCCCAGAAAACAGATGTATCATAAATTTGATGATAAATAAACGTGTTTTCAATATTTCCTCGCCCTTCTCCGAACCAAATAACAAAGTTACATACCCAAATGCCAATATTGTAAAGTAAGCTTGACCAAAATAGTTCTGGATATTTATCTAAATAAGAAAGAAAGGTAAATTGTTCAGTAGCATCACTATTTGGAAACATTCGTACAATAACTATACTTAACCACACTAATGTAATGAAAGTCCCGATTGTAAAAGAAATTAAAAGTAATAGGGCCAATCCGTGTTCTATTCCAAGTGTTGGATGCCAGTAAGCAATAAGCGCAATTCCAGATAAGAAGAAAATGGAACCAATTAAAAATGCAAGAGCGATGGATTGATAATCTTTAGCTGCTGTTAAATAAATGGATTGAATCCAAATGATGTTTAAAGCTAAAAATAAAAATAGCATCACGATTTTATAATACAAGGCTAATGGTGTAAAAATTGCAAACAAAATCCATAAGATAATAGCTAAAAAAAGTGTGATTTTCGTCATTCCTAAAAAGGAAGAAAATACTTTATCAGCTTTTTGCTCGTATAAAAGGTCGGCCACATATCTAGTTACGATGAGCTGTAAGGCACCATATATGATTTGAGAAAAAATGAAGCAGTATGAAATTGAAATTGTAAAAAGGCGCTGTTCCTCAATTGAAATAGAATGGAACAAACTTAAAATGTATCGAATAGCTGTTACTGCTAAAATAACGACTAACCAAGGACCAGCTGTAACAAATAATGAAAATCCGTACGCTTTTATTCTGGAAGAATAGTAGTCTTCTTGGAATAATTTTTGTAAACGAAATCCTATCCCTGCCATGTTTTTTTACCTCTTTCTAAGTAAAGCTTACGATAACTATCAACGACACCTGATAATTGATAGTGCGCTTCAATACGATTGCGCCCGTTATCCCCAAATTTTTGAATGGATTCAGGGTGACGATAATACCACTCTAAATGAATGGCAACTTGTTCAGGAGATACAGGTGGTACAACAAATCCACATTGTCCGTAAGGATCTTCATCTTGTCCGTAAATTAATTCCTTACAAGAGCCGACATCTGTAACAACCCATGGTAATCCTGCTGCCATTCCTTCTAACATAGCTAATGGTTGCCCTTCAGATATACTTGTTAATACGAGAATATCTGTTTGTTTTAAGTAATCTTTAATATTTACTTTGCCGGTCATTATTACATGCTCTTCTAATCCTAATTGTTGAATTAAATCACGACATTCCTGAGCATATTCTGCTTCTTCTGTATCAGGACCTAGTAAGTAAAATATAAATGGAATATCTTTTTCTAATAATAATTTAGCTGCATAAATCATTGTTTTTACATCTTTAATTGGCACAACTCGTATAATAGCGGAAATGATGAGTTTATCCGAATTGTATTTTGGCTTACGTAACCCTTTATAGTCAGATAAAGTAACGCCATTTGGAACGATTTTTAGTTTATGGGCCGGAGCACCTAATTCTTTTTGATATGCACTATTTCGGCCGAACAACGTAATTACATCAGCGGCTTGTTCATATGCTTGATGAGACAAGTGATGAAAGAAAGAAACCCATCTTTTTTTATATTCAATTGGTATCCAAGTAGATTGTAGTATTTCTTCTTCACGCTCCCGAGAATAAATACCGTGTTCAGTTAGAATAAATGGTATATCGGACTTGGCACTAATTGCAGCACCAAGCAATCCACCATACCCTGTCGATACAGAATGAATAAGATCTAATTCAGGAAAATCAATTTGTAAAATTTGAATGATTGGTGTGAACATAGATCTCCACATCCAAAAGTAATTTAAGAAGGATCCACTACTTTCTTCATATAAATAGCTTTCTTTAACAATTGCATAAAACTCACGGCTTTCGAAGAAGGAATGGAGTGTTCCTAGCTTTTGTTTATTCCCTAATATTTGTAATGCTGTTGTATCGTTGGCTTGAAATGTAAACCATTTTTGAAGTGTCTGTACTTCTTGTTTAGTTAAATTAGTTTTTATATGTTTTGCTTCATTTTCTGATTGCAAAGGAATCAGAATGATGTTTTTTACATTGCTTGGAATTTCATATTGATATTCATCTTCTGTTTTTACTTGAGGGACTATCGCGAAAATCGTAAATTCATGTTCTTTAAACTGCTGGATAATCATTTGAACCCAGCTTGCTACCCCTCCGCTTACAAAGGGATAGCTGCCTTCAACGACCAAACCTATTCTCATCTGTTATGCTCCTTTAATTGGAATCGTAGCGCTGGCTTTCGTTAACGTAACGCTATAAATTTGGGAATCAAGCTTTTTAACTGTACCGTAAGAGAATGAGCCAGGTTGTATCTTCTTACCTTCTTCTACACGTATAATTGTTGAAGTATGGTTTGGCAACCCTTTATATGCAATGTGAACAGCATCATCTTCATAAGAAACATCTAGGTCACCAGTTTGATAAATTTTCATAGAAGCAGTTGCTTCACTTTGGGTCATACTTTTTATATAAGGATATCTTTCTCGTATTTCTTTAATTGTCTTTTTATAAGCTTTAAATAATTCTTCCCATGTTAAATTACCTGAGCGTTTTTCATCAAGGATATCATCTGGATGGACGAAATGTGAGATAACCCCTAAATTTGCGGTAACATCAGTTAAGATAAATTGCTCTTCATCTGTGATAGCATAGCCGCTTGTAATGCGCGGGAAGTGATAAATGTTTTTATTATGTTCATCTGGTCCAAATTCTTGAATTAAACTACCGTTACTTTTACTTCCCACATATAGAGAAGCAACTGTTTCCATAGTTGGAACTGCGTTGTTTAATGCACTTAATCCAGCTGTATTTATAATATTGGATGGTGGTACATAGGTTTTTAATTTTTCGTTTGGAAAGAAGTTATACACGAGTTTTTGCAGAGCATCTAAGGAGCTCTCCATATCCTCTTTTGAATTCCATGGAACATATTCAAGTGCTTTATCTACTGGATCTGGTGGTAATAATAAAGGTTGATGGTTATAGCCATGAATGCCTATTTCCCCGCCGTGACTTAGTAATTCTCTCCCAAATAATAAATAGGTATTTCTATTTTTACCTGTGAAATCTTCAAAGGGTGGCGTTACTTTATTTTGGTACGTCCCAATGGCAACACCCGTATATTTAATATCAAGATCTTCAGAGATATCCTTCATATTTTTCCACCAATGTTTTTTATAAAATTCTTCAACAGAAATTTTTTCTTTCGTTAAGTTTTTTAGTTCTCCACTTGGAATCGGAGATGGGAAGTCATCGATATACATAATCTCCGCTCCAAGTTGTGCTGAAGCGAAAGTCGGGAAAATAGTACCCAGTGATTGAACGAACATACCTCTACCTAATTTATCGTTCAATGCTGTTGTATTCCAATATAAGACTTTTCCTTCACCGTAGTCATTGGTCCAAAGGATGGGAGTATCTTCCGCTGTAATCCAAGTATTAGTTGTATTCCCATCTAGCGTAATATTCATTGAGCTATGAGTAAACAATGGAGAAGAACTTGAGAGATCTGGATAACCAGGGAATAAAACTTCTTCAAAGGTTAATCCTTTCGCATCTTTGAAACCTTCTTTTTGGGTAATACCAAATAATGTGTTCCAGGAAGGATCTGAATCAAGTCGGTTTGCGATAATAATTCTTCCGCCCATTTGTACAAAATTTTGAATATCAGCTTGTGGAAGTTGCTCCATTATTTCACCTGTAATAATAATCCCTGTATAGGGAGAGGGTGTAAGTCCCTTAATTTCATTAGCTGTAATATCTTTATAGTGTAGGTGTGCGTAATCCATTGCCTTCTTCGTATTAAATTCGACTTGTTGCCCTAATGTATTATACGTTTTTAAAACGTATAATTGCATTTTTTGTCCATTTTGAGCTACATCTTTTGCTTTGAGTATTTTAACAGTATCTGTTTCCTTAGTTTTAGGAACAGAAAACTTTTGATAAAAATTTTCTGTTCGATATATAAGGATGGATAAAATTAAGAGAAATAAAATGATACTAATAATCCCGATATATATATTAATCCCCTTTTTCAATGTGTGCGCCTCCAAACTGCCTCACAAATAATTGATATTTACGCGGTAGTATATGAACTCTTTTTGCATCCGTTAGATTATTGATTAAGTTATAGAGCTCGTCCCATAACTGTTGCTCATAATATATTTCAAGTAAACCAACGTAACCGTAATATGATTCAGGATAGAAATGAATAAGCTTTAAAAATTGCTCTTCAGACTTTGCATATTGTTTTGTGTGTAGAAACAGATTTCCAAGATGGAAAGGGTAAAGAGGTTCGTTAGGGAATAGTTCTACACCTTGTGTAATAAAATCCATAAATTTAGCGATTATTTTTTCTTTTTGCTGATTAGAAAGAAGACCACTGTTTATATATCTTAAATAGTTAGAAACCAATTCTTTTGCAATTTCATTTTGTGGATTTTGTAGAAATTGCTTATTTAAGTATTCGATTTGTTTTTCGTACCGTTCATTTAGTAAATTAATAGTAGTTGCTGCGTAATGCACAGTTTCAGGATCTTTATGGTGAATGGCTTCTTTCAATAAGCCTCCTTCATTAGCAATAGAGGAGGAGCTTAACTGTACAATGAGTTGTTTATGTAATTCAGGCTTATCTAGTTCTAATCCAGAAGAAAATGAAATTAAGTCCATATCTTGTTTTGCTGATTCCAAAATATCTTCGTAATTATCAACGTGAAAGGCAACATAATCAGAGTATTGCTGTAACCACTCGGTTTTGGAGCGTCTTATATTAAGTAATAACATGATTGCTGATACAATAAGTCCGATAAGTGGGAAAAGAAGAGATAGAATCAAGCAAAATTCAATAATTCCTTTTTTATCTTTAGTAATCAAACTTTTCGTAAATCGAAATAAAAGAAAAACCGAAATAACATAAATAAAATAAAGAAGGAGTAAAATCATTAGACTATCACTCCTTTAGAAGAAAGAGCGTTTTGTATACGAGTTTGAACTTGTATATAAAACTGTTCTTCAGTGCCAGGTAATAAAATCATGATTTTCTGCTCGGTCGTACTATAACCGAATATATCGATATCTCGCAAGTGGTCTTTTAAAATAGAATTTATCATTCCTAAAGAATCTTGTGGAGCATTGAACTCAAAATAGGAATATGGATAAGATAATGTTTCGTACCGTTTCTTTTCTATTTTTAGTAAATGTTCAAATTCATCTTCATAATAAATGCTTGTTTTAGGGAATGTGCGATCCTCTTGACTGGATAGCCAAAGATTAGAAGCGTTTTGTAAACGATCACCCATCCAGCGTAAATACCATGTGAAAAGTTCGAATTGCTCAGAAGTTACTTTTGAAAACTCGATTTCGTCTAATATAATGACGTATTGTACATCATCTTGGAATAGGACGGGACCAACTAAAAGTGGAGCGTCTTGAAAATCCTCATCTGTACGGAAAAAAGGTCGATTATGCGCTAGCGCATTTTTGATGACTAAGGAAGCGTTTTTAACGAAAATAGATTGGGATAATGTATTTTTACCAGTTTCAGCTCTTAATTTAATACGAAGCGATTGTTTATTGTTATCAACGTGATAGATACCAATTTTTTTTGCTCCAAAATACATTTTTAATACATTCATTCCTTCATCGAGTACAATTTCAGGATGTGTATGATTTAAAGCTTTAAACATATGATACATTTTAGATAAGTGGTTATTTGATTCAAGTACACGAGAACGTAGTGTAATACGTGTTTCATCCAATTGTTTCACGACATATTTTAATTCTTTATTTTCAGCTTTCAACTCATTATTTATCATATGTACATCTTCATAACGTTCTTTTTGTGCAGTGCTCATCAGTCCACAGCATAAACTAATAACAAGTAAGAAAATCCAACTTATCCAGTAATCTAATGAATAAAAGTACAACAATACATCATTTTCTTTATATATACCGCTTACAAAAATATAAATCATTGCTTCCAAAAAGGCGAAAATGGCAATAGATATGCCATATCGGCTAGAGATAATTAATGTAATAAATAAGAGTAAGAAGTATTCATACGTTGGTGTAAGAAAATCAGTTAGTATTGATAGAAAAAATAGTGCAATAAAGAGAATCGTAGGTTCAATCATCTTTTGGAATATATTAGATTGTCTATAGTGCATAAAAAAATCCCTTCTTTCGTTTGCAAATTTAATTTTGAGGAATAGTACACTGAAATAAAATACATAATTTAAAAGAATTATTTTAAGATATATAATATATAAAGCCCAAATCATTTTATCAACAGAGATGTAGTAAATTCAAGTGAAATAAATTCTAATTTTTGTTAATGTATTGCATTTATTGGAATTTTTATAAAAAATCGAGTTTGAAAAAATGTAGAATGTTATGGTATTACTATATTTGTATTAACATTTAAAACAATAGAAAATTACAGTTGTATAGGGGGTAATATTATTATGGAGTGGAAACGTTCCGTATGTTTTTTAGCTATATTTTCTTTTATTTTTTCCTCAAGTACATCCGCACAAGCAAATGTTGTGGAACCAGTTTTAAAAAATGTACGAAGTTATAAAATTTATTATGGTGAAGCAAATGAGCAAGTAATTGAGAGACTTTCAAAGTATGACATGGTTATTATAGAGCCATATGCATTTACGAAAGAACAGGTTCAGCAATTAAAAAAATCAGGAACGGTAGTTCTTGGCTATGTTAGTGTTTTAGAATTAGAATCGTGGCATAAATCGCAAGTAGTTGAATCAGACTATTATTATAGAGATGGTAAGAAAATGAAGATTGAGCAGTGGGATACATATATTATGAATTTAGCTGATGAACACTACCGTGGGATTGTTGTGAATAAGGTGAAACAGCAAGTCATTGGAAAAGGAATAGATGGTGTGTTTTTAGATACAGCTGGTGATATTGATGACTATTTTTATGATCAGCCGTCTACACAAGGGAAGTTTCGAGAAGCATATGTAAATTTATTAAAAGAAATTAAAAGTGTTGATTCCAACCTGCTTCTTATACAGAATTGGGGATTTGACACAATCAAAAATACATCCTTGAATTTTATACATGGTGTATTGTGGGAAGACTTCAATAAACAAGTTATTGCGAAAGATGAATGGAGTCAAAATTGGATGCGTTATTTTAAACAACAAAGCAATAAAATTGTAACGTTTACCGTGACCCCAGATAATGTATCTAAAAAATATAGTTCTACAAATGGATTTGTTCCTACAATAAATCCGAATGATATTTATGATAAATAGCAAGTGTTCAAAATGAGAAACTATCAAGATTGACTATCACGCTTTAGGTCAGTAATACGATTATCTTATAAAGATAAATGTATTACTGACCAGCCCCTTTCACATAATAGGGGAGATTTAATGAATTCGAACGAGTTGTTTATGGTATACTGTATTACCTTCTTGGCTTGTATATGGCGGGATACTTCGCCCAAAACAATTTGCAACAATATTGGAGTGGCCAGGATAAGAAATACGGATTTCATACAAATCAATAGAGTCATCTAAATCAGCATAAAAAACTGCTAAGTGGTTGCCTTGTAAAATATATGGGAATGCTACTTCCGTATTTTCACCAAGTAGTACAGGTAATTTTACAGGATTAGAATAGTTAGACCAATCCCAAACCTCTATAGTTACATGGTGTGTGTAATATGCATCTAAATTTACAATGTTTACTACTGCTGAAACAGTTGCAGGCTCTCTTGTTAATACACCTGTGGAGTGAAAAACAAAATGATTTGGATAATGAAGAGGCATAAATATCAAACCTTTCTAAATTAATATGAGTGTACGATATTCTATGCAAATAATTAATAGAATGAGATAGGGAAAATGTATCATTCTACTAATTTTTTATAGAAATTCAAAACGTAGTATTGAAAAGTATTCCAACACTTGTATCATTGTTAGAGTACGTTTATAATCAAGGAATCCTATTTCATGTTTTGATAGGGTTATTTATTATTGAAAGCGTTTTAAATTTGTTATTTTTTAAGGTAGGAAGTCTGACTTATTCAGATTAAAAATTATGTATGTAGTTTTAAATAGGAAGAAAAATAATAAAGTGAAACTTTAATCAGTGGGGGTTGTTCATCCCCACTGATTATTAGCCTTCACCAATCGGGCTTTTACGGGCAGCCCGACTCCCGCCTAACTTCTTTGCTCCAGCTGAATTTTGAGGTGGGAGTTTTACTGCTCGTTAATGCGGGATAAAGTATCACTTTATATTGTGGGGAGGTTAAAAGTGTGAAAGGGAAAGATTTTCACACGAATATATATGGGTTACGTAGGATTATTACTTTCAGGTGCAGCTTTATTTTTAAATAGTCTTGTCATATTAGGCAAAGTAGAGATGAAAAGTGCAGGTGTCTTTAATTTATTTGTGGGGGCATTACAAATTATCATTCCGTTCTATTTGATCATGATTTCTGATCAAAGTAATTGGACGGTATATTCATATGCGGCTACTTTTTTATTTGGTTTAACTTATTTATATGTAGGCGTTACTTTTATTAAAGGAATGGATAGTAGTGGACTAGGCTGGTTCTGTATTTGGGTAGCAATTATTGCTTTATTCTATATGATTGTTTCATTTGTTCAATTCCACGATGTTGTTAATGCGTTAACATGGTTTATGTGGGCATTACTTTGGTATTTATTCTTTGTATTAAATGCACAAAAAAAGAATATCAATCAATATCTTGGCAGAATTGCCTTTGTACAATCATGGGTAACATTGACGTTGCCTTCACTCTTTTATTTTATGGGAGTATGGGGCGAGGGATTCATATATGAACTATGGGTTTATGTATCAGTAATTTCTATTTTATATTGCTGCTATTGTATTTTTAAATATCGAGTACGTTAATGTATCGTGTGTAGAAAAAACATGGAATCGTTAAACTGATTCCATGTTTTTTTATTTTAGCGTTTATAATAATAGAGGTAGTATTTTACAATTTTTGAAAACGGGGATGATGAAGGTGAAAAAAGTATTGGTGCTAGGGGGAACAAGATTTTTTGGTAAACATTTAGTAGAAGTACTGTTGCAAGCTGGACATGATGTAACGATTGCGACGAGGGGAGTTACTGAAGATTCCTTTGGAGGTGCAGTAAAAAGACTGATTGTAGATAGAGAAGATGAGAGGCTACTAGAAGAGCGTTTTGAAGGTAAAAGTTATGATATCGTATACGATAATTTATGCTATAGCTCGAATGCAGCGAAGATAATATGTGAAGTGCTAAAAGGAAAAACGAAGAAATACATTATGACATCTTCAATGGCTGTCTATGAGCCTGCGCTAGGCCTGTTAGAAGAAAACTTCAATCCGTACGAGTATACAATTACGTATGGAGGTAGGAATGATTTCAATTATAGTGAAGGTAAGCGATTAGCCGAAGCAGTTTTATTTCAACATGCAACATTTCCAGTTGTCGCAGTGCGTTTTCCAGTTGTTATTGGAGAAAACGATTATACGAAAAGATTACAATTTTACGTTGAACATGTTGTGAAACAAGAGTCTATCGTTGTGGATCATGTAGATGGAGAGTTGTCATTTATACATGAAAAGGAAGCAGGACAGTTTTTAGCTTGGTGCGGGATGGAAAACATAGAAGGGCCAATTAATGCTTGTAGTAACGGGGTGGTTTCTACCAGAGAAGTTATTCGTTTCATAGAAGAGAATACCGGGAGAAAAGCGCTCATTCAAGAAGTAGGAGATAATATAGCTCCTTATAATGGAGTGATTAATTGTACGTTACATAATGGAAAGGCTCGTGAATTAGGATTCCCGTTCCGAGAGTTGAAATTAGAGACGGAAAAAGTTTTACGTTATTACATAAATACAATGAAATAATCATAAATCCCCCGGTGGCAATCCGGGGGATTCTGGAGGATTTCGACAATACTAATTTTACATTACCAAATTTACCTTATACGCACGACTAATGTGTTTGTGATTGAATTGCTTGTAAATACTTTTCATTTACCCGGTCCCAGTCCACCGTATGCCACCAGTTGGTAACAAATTCTGGACGCCGATTTTGATACTTTAAATAATAGGCGTGTTCCCATACATCGATGACGAGTAATGGAATTTTACCTTCTTGCAAAGGTGTATCTTGATTGGGTGTACTCATAACGGAAAGTTCCTCACCGTCCAGAACAAGCCATCCATAGCCACTTCCAAAACGACTAATAGCTGCTTTGGAAAGTTGATCTTTTAAGTTGTCAAAGGTATTGAAATAATAATCAATTACTTTTGCAACGTCTCCATTAGGCTCACCGCCACCTCGCGGGCTCATTAATTCCCAAAAAAGACTATGACAATAATGTCCACCACCGTTATTTCTGACAGCTGTAACAATTTCTTTTGGTAAAGTTTCTAAATTACATAGTAACTCTTCTAAAGATTTATTATGTAATTCCGTATAGTTTTCTAAAGTGGCATTCAAGTTATTTACGTATGTCGCATGGTGCTTTCCATGATGAATAGAAAGCGTGTTGCTATCGATATATGGCTCTAGTTCATCATAGTCATATGAAAGCTTTGGCAATTGAAATGAAGACATAACATTCCCTCCTTTCTTATTAAAAAGTTGGTCTAGGTAAAAAAAATTTACCTGAGTCAAAAATACACCTATTTTTTATACAAGTCAATAGTAATCTCTTTAATTTTCTGAAAAATATTACAATAAAAGTAACACTTCGACTTTCATTTGTGACTCTTATTCTTTTTGCTTATACTGTAAAGTAGTAACGTTTTGTTGAAATAGAAGGAGATTGTTTATGAGTAAAACGAAACAATTAATAGAGGAAGCGAGTCATTTTATTACGGTTTGCCATAAAGAGCTTAATAAAGAACAATTCATAGAAGAGAGAATAAAAGAAATTCAAGTTGAGATAGAGAAGACGGGGACGTATGAGCATACATTTGAAGAACTTGTTCATGGATCACGAATGGCATGGCGCAATAGTAATCGATGTATCGGAAGACTATTTTGGAGTAAGATGCACATATTAGATGCACGTGAGGTAAATGATGAGGAAGGTGTATACAATGCATTAATTCATCATATTAAATATGCAACGAACGATGGGAAAGTTAAACCGACAATTACAATTTTTAAGCAATATCAAGGTGAAGAAAATAATATACGAATTTATAATCACCAATTGATTCGGTATGCAGGATATAAAACAGAAATGGGAGTGATTGGTGACTCTCATTCCACTGCGTTTACAGATTTTTGTCAGGAACTTGGCTGGCAAGGAGAAGGTACGAATTTCGATGTATTGCCACTTGTGTTTTCTATAAACGGGAAGGCACCTATATATAAAGAAATTCCGAGAGAAGAAGTAAAAGAAGTGCCAATTGAACACCCAGAATACCCGATTTCGTCACTTGGAGCAAAATGGTATGGGGTTCCAATGATTTCAGATATGTGCTTAGAAATTGGCGGTATTTCTTATACGGCAGCCCCGTTCAATGGATGGTATATGGGAACGGAGATTGGGGCTCGTAACTTAGCGGATCATGATCGCTATAATTTACTTCCGGCTGTTGCGGAGATGATGAAGCTCGATACATCGAGAAATGGTACGTTATGGAAAGACAAGGCGCTAATTGAATTAAACGTGGCTGTTTTACATTCTTTTAAAAAACAAGGAGTTAGTATTGTGGATCACCATACAGCTGCACAACAATTTCAACAATTTGAGAAGCAGGAAGCGGCATGTGGACGGGTTGTAACAGGTAATTGGGTGTGGCTCATTCCACCGTTGTCGCCAGCCGCCACTCATATTTATCATAAACCGTATCCAAATGAAATTTTGAAGCCGAATTTCTTTCATAAATAATAGCTAGTATAGTTTTTTTCTGCAAAATATAATTTTTTTTAATTACTGTTACGTAGCAAATGGAAGCCTTTACTATCGGTTATTTTTGGAAAGGGCTTTTTGAACCAAGGAGTTCCTTATGTTATAATCAAATTTCTGTTTCGAAGACCTTATAGAAATATAAGGTCTTTTATTTTGCTTTTTTATGTAATAGGAATAGAAATTTTCTTTTAAATAAGGGATTTAGCATATTTTTAGGGACAACATAAGTGTGTGGAAAAAATTGATGAATTATTATGCTTATATAATCATTATGTTTTGGGTGTAAACGATAAAACATAATAAAGTTGTTTTTTTAGATTGCTGAGGAAGGAGGAAGTGTAAATGAGGATGAAGAGTCGAAAAACAGATTGGCCTGTATTTCTTATTAGTGGTGGCTCACTTTTATTATTTGTAATTGCAGTTATTTTAAATAAAAGTTACGTAGAGGGAGTCATTAATAGCAGTTTTGCAGCTTCAATTAAATATTTTGGTGCCTTTTGGCAGGTTTTATTAATTGGTACATTTGTTGTTGCAATGTGTATGGCGTTTTCGAAATATGGGAGAGTTAAACTTGGGGGGCTAGAAAAACCTGAGATTAGTACGACAAAATGGCTCGCTATTATTATGTCTACATTACTTGCCGGAGGTGGCGTTTTTTGGGCAGCCGCAGAGCCGATGTACCATTTGATGACGGTGCCACCAATACATGAAGGTATAACTGCTGGAACGAAAGAAGCGGTAATGCCGGCTTTAGCACAAAGTTATATGCACTGGGGTTTCCTGGCTTGGACAATTTTAGGTACAATTAGTGCGGTAGTTATGATGTACGGGCACTATCATAAAGATATGCCTTTAAAACCTCGAACGCTTTTATATCCTATTTTTGGAGAGAAATTGCGAAAGAGTTGGCTTGGAACAATGATCGATGTATTTTCCATTATTGCGGTAGCTGCAGGGACGATTGGTCCAATCGGATTTTTAGGCTTGCAAGCAAGTTATGGGTTACAAGCATTGTTTAACATTCCTGATGTGTTTACTACTCAATTAGCCATTATTGTTTGTGTAGTAGCTGTTTCTACTATATCTGCGGTAACGGGAATTGATAAAGGGATTCAAATTATAAGTAATTTAAATGTTAGGTTAGCAGTTTTATTAATGGTATTCGTATTACTGTTTGGACCAGGTGGATTTATTATTGATTCATTTGTTTCTTCGTTTGGATTTTATATAAATGAATTTATTCCAATGAGCACATATCGTGGTGATACAGGTTGGTTAGGGTCGTGGACAATCTTTTTCTGGGGATGGTTTATTGGATACGGACCGATGATGGCAATTTTAGTGAGCCGAATTTCAAGAGGAAGAACAATCCGAGAAATCATCGTTGCAATTGGAATTATTGCACCTATTATTACAACATTTTGGTTTACTATACTAGGGGGATCAGGTGTGTTTTATGAGTTAATGAATCCTGGTTCTATCTCGACCGCATTAAGTGAATCTGGTATGCCAGCGGCTATGATTGCAATTACGCAGCAGTTGCCACTATCTAATATTATTGGACCTGCATTTCTTTTATTAACAATTTTATTTGTAGTGACAACAGGAGATTCAATGGCTTATTCGATTTCAATGGCAGTGACTGGAGATGGAGATCCTAGAATTAGTTTGCGAGTTTTTTGGTCGCTTATTATGGGGGCAGTTGCGGCGATTCTTTTATATATGGGTGAGGGAAGTATTAACGCCTTACAATCCTTCATTGTAGTGACGGCTGTTCCGGTATCTATTCTGTTATTCCCAATGCTATGGCTAGCGCCTAAAGTCGCAGGGGAATTAGCGTTAAAACAAGGTATTGTAAAAGAAGAAGATAAAACTAGCTTCTTGTTCCAAAAAGCTAGTAAATCAAAATAAATAATTGTATTTATATAAGAAGAGGAAGCATTTCATTTGAGATGCTTCCTCTTTGCCATTTATCCAAATACTTTTCCTGAGGGGACAGTATTTGGATAAACATTTCGTACAGTTTCAATCTATTCTAATACTTTATCTTTCGTCTCTGGGACACATAATAGCATTGTAACTAAACCGATTGGATAGATAATGAAGATGAGAGATAATGCTCCCATTAAATTACCACCTGCAGCAAGTAAGCCGATAATAACAGGTCCAAATCCAGCTAACCCACGTCCTGTACCGAAAATAAAGTTCTCTGCTGTCGAGCGAGCTTCAGCAGGATAGTTTTCAGCTAAAATTGCTCCGAATCCCCCCATCATGCCATTGGCAAAGAATCCAAGCAATGCACTTCCCCATAACAATGATGTTGAGTCTGTGAATAAGAAGAAGTAAATGAGACAGTATATAGTACCACCGACATAATAGATTGTAAAAGTTTTACGGCGACCAATTTTATCGGCTAGAATACCAAAAGTCGCAATTCCAATTAGCATGCCGATCGTAGAGATGAACATCCAGCCGCTCGCTTTTGCTAATGTGTAGTTATATTTATTCGCTAAAATAGTTGGCATCCATGTGAAAATTCCATAATATCCGAAGTTCTGGATGAATGACATAATAATAAGACCAATTGTTGTTATCGTTACTTTTTTATTGGCAAATAACTTTCGAAGTGGGAACTTTTTCATTTGCTTTAGTTGTTCTGCCTCAGTAGTTGTTAAAATACCTTTAGCTTCTTTTTGTAATAATTCTTTTTTGTATCGTTGTTTTTGTTCCCATATTTTCGGTTCACTTAAACTTTTGCGGACGTAAACAGCTAGTAGAGCGGGAATGAGTCCAAATAAGAAAACAGCTCTCCATCCGAAATGCGGGACGATAAATGCCGGAAGAAGTGAAGCTACTAGTACGCCAAATTGCCATCCAAGTGCAACAACGGATGTCGCCTTAGCGCGCATTTCTTTAGACCATATTTCAGTTACGATGGCCATCCCAATCCCGAATTCACCACCAACTCCCATTCCAACTAAAAAGCGAAGAATTAATAATTGCCAATAATCTGTTGCGAAATAAATAAGTGCTGTTGCTAGTGAGAATAGTAAGATTGTGAAGGCCATCGTACGGATACGCCCAAATAAATCAGCAATAAATCCAAATAAATAAGACCCGATTAGCATTCCTATTGTGGTAGCTAATGTTAAGTTTCCACCTTCAACAGGGCTTAAATGAAATTCTTTTAAAATGTAGACGAGTACGAAAGATAAGAGCAACATGTCTAAACCTTCTGCTGCATATCCTAGCGCAGAACCAAACAATGTTTTATATCTTTTCTCTTTCGTCTCCTCTGTTGATGATTGTACATTAGTAGTGACGTTCATCATTACTCCTCCTTATTTTCTTCTACAGTCACTATGGAAGAATAACAAAAGGCCTTCTCACCTGATATGATGAGAAGGCCAAAAAAGCATACGTATCCCTAAAAAAGACCATACGTATAGTATATTCCGACTTCCTTCTCAACCTCACGGGGTTGGGTTAAAGGACTGTATTATATTACTTTATTTTTAGCACTCTTCTGTTAGATTGTCAAATAAAGAGGGGATAGTTATGTGTAAAATATTTCAAAAAACATTTCCTTCTCCTTGACGCACGCTTCATTATTTTCCCATAATAAAACTAACTAATATAAAAAGGAATGAATCACAGATGCTAAATTTAGTACTTATGATGATTGAACGCGTCGGACTTATTGTTATTTTAGGATTTTTACTCTCTCATATTAAAACGTTCCGGCGTCTTCTTCATAAGCAAGACGGATATGTAGACAAGTTTAAGCTTATTTGTATTTTTTCAGTGTTTACAATTGTAAGCAATTACACAGGGATTGAAATAGCAGGAAATACTATTATGAATGAAAATTGGTTACAAGGTGTTTCATCATCCAGCACAATTGCGAATACACGAATCATGGGTGTTGGAATTAGTGGATTGCTTGGCGGTCCTATCGTCGGGATTGGAGTAGGTTCTATTGCGGGTATTCATCGTTATATGCTTGGCGGGACGACGGCAGTAAGTTGTGCAATTTCATCAATTTTGGCTGGGATTATAACAGGTTATATTGGATACATTTTCAAAAAATATAACCGTACTATTACTCCTAAATTTTCTGCGATTTTAAGTGTTTTTATCGTTACTTTAGAAATGCTTATGATTCTATTAATTATAGAAGATGGACTTAGTGTTGTGAAAACAATTGCGCTACCGATGATTCTTGTAAATAGTTTTGGCAGTTTCATTTTACTTTCGATGATACTAGCTATTTTACGACAAGAAGAAAACGCAAAAGCTTTGCAAACGCATAAAGTATTACGAATTGCTGATAAGACGTTACCATATTTCCGCCAAGGGTTAACAGAAGAGTCTTGTAAACATGTGGCACAAATTATTCACCGCTTTACGGGAACAGATGCGGTATCCTTAACAGATACAGAGGAAATCTTAGCTCACGTTGGATTAGCATCAGATCATCATATTCCTTCACACAGTTTAATAACAGGTTTATCAAAAGAAGTATTAAAAACAGGGAAAATAATGAAGGCAAAATCACGTGAGATTATTAATTGTCAACATGAAGGGTGTCCATTACAAGCGGCAGTTGTTATTCCATTAACTTCACATGGAAATACGATAGGAACATTAAAACTTTATTTTAAAAACCCTAATCAATTAAGTCGTGTTGAAGAAGAGTTAGCGGAAGGGCTAGCGAAAATATTCTCCACACAGCTTGAGTTAGGTGAAGCTGAGTTACAAAGTAAGTTATTGCAAGATGCCGAAATAAAAGCGTTGCAAGCACAAATCAATCCGCATTTTTTATTTAATGCAATTAATACAGTATCAGCTTTATGCCGAACAGATGTAGAGAAAGCGAGAAAATTATTATTGCAGCTTAGCGTTTATTTTCGTTGTAATTTGCAAGGGGCACGACAATTACTTATTCCATTAGAACAAGAGTTGAATCATGTACATGCATATTTATCGTTAGAGCAAGCGAGATTTCCGAATAAGTATGAAGTGAAGATGTACATTGAAGAGGCACTAAAGGTGACTTTAGTTCCACCATTTGTGCTTCAGCTATTAGTTGAAAATGCATTGCGCCATGCTTTTCCGAAAAAGCAGCCAGTGTGCCAAGTCGAGGTACATGTGTTTGAAAAAGAAGGGATGGTTCACTTTGAAGTAAAGGATAATGGACAAGGGATTGAGAGTGAACGTCTAGAGCAATTAGGAAAAATGGTAGTTCCATCAAAGAAAGGGACGGGAACAGCCTTATATAATATTAATGAACGACTTATCGGGTTATTTGGGAAAGAGACAATGCTTCAAATTGAAAGTGAATTAGAGCAAGGGACAAAGATCCTCTTTGTGATTCCGAAAAAAGTAGAGGAGGAAAAACGGAGTGTTAAAAGTATTAGTAGTTGATGATGAAATGTTAGCACGGGATGAATTGAAATATTTATTAGAGAAAACAAAAGAAGTAGAGATAATTGGTGAGGCGGATTGTGTAGAGGATGCATTAGAAGAATTAATGAAAAACAAACCAGATATTGTTTTTCTAGATATTCAGTTATCTGATGATAATGGATTTGAAATCGCAAATATATTAAAGAAAATGAAAAACCCACCTTCAATTGTGTTTGCTACTGCCTATGATCAATATGCATTGCAAGCATTTGAAGTAGATGCGTTAGATTACATTTTAAAGCCATTTGATGAAGAACGTATCGTACAGACATTAAAGAAATATAAAAAACAAAAGCAAATAAAGTTAGAAACAAAGCAAGATGTAAAGAGTGTAGATGTAACGGCCGAGATGCATAAATTAGCATTACCAATTGAGGAATCAATTGTACTTGTTAACATTGAAGATATTATTTATGTAGGGCTTGTAGATGGGAAAGTAACTGTAAAAACAATGAAAGAAACATATGTAACACATGATACGCTTGTCATTTTGGAAAAGAAATTACCACAAACAATTTTTATGCGTGTTCATCGTAGTTTCGTTGCTAATATTAATCATATTTCTGAGATACAGCCGTGGTTTAATTCGACTTATAACTTAATTATGAAAGAGGGATCCAAAGTCCCGGTTAGCCGTACATATGCAAAAGAACTTAAAAAGCTGCTTCGTATTTAAGAAGCAGCTTTTTGTATTTCGTCTGCCCACTTTTGTAACTAATTTTGTATATTTGACGTTCTATTATGTAAACGCTTACAGTTTTGTTTTTATCTTATACAATAAAGGTACCAAATCGAAAGAGGTGGCCAAAATGAGTACGAAAAAAGTATATAGTTTCTTATCACAAGCATTCATATTTTCAGCTATTATGTTAGTTTCTAATATTATTGCAACGCATTTACCAATTCCGATGCCTTCATCGGTGATCGGATTAGTTATTTTATTTAGCCTATTATGTTTAAAAGTTATTAAATTGGAACAAGTTGAATCACTCGGAACGGCTTTAACAGGTATTATCGGATTCCTTTTCGTTCCATCAGGTATTTCGGTTATTAATTCTCTCGGTGTAATGGGACAATATTTTGTACAAATTTTAACTGTAATTGTTGTCGCAACGATTATTTTACTCGCTGTAACAGGATTATTTGCACAATTTATTTTAGGAAAAGACGATAAAGAAATAGAAGATACGAAAGAATTGAAAGTAGTAAATAAAGGACGCAAGCACGGAAAAGTTGCGTAACCAATTTAGTATATATTGTTAGGAGGGAATGAACATGGCAAGCACAATGACTCCATATTTCGGAATCGTCGTTTCATTAATCGCATACGGAATCGGAACATTATTATTTAAGCATTCAAAAGGATTCTTCTTATTCACACCATTATTCGTAGCGATGGTATTAGGGATTGTCTTTCTAAAAGTAGGTAACTTTACTTTTGAAGAATATAATACTGGCGGAAAAATGATTAGCTTCTTCTTAGAACCAGCAACAATCGCCTTTGCAATTCCATTATATAAACAAGTTGATAAGTTAAAAAAATATTGGTGGCAAATTTTATCGGCTATCGTGGTTGGATCTATTTGTTCAGTGGTTGTTGTGTTCATTGTCGCAAAAGCAATTGGTCTAGATACAGCTGTAATGAACTCAATGTTACCGCAGGCGGCAACAACAGCAATTGCATTACCAATCTCTGAAAGTATCGGTGGTATTCCAGCAATTACATCATTTGCAGTTATCTTTAATGCTGTTATCGTATACGCATTAGGAGCTTTATTCTTAAAAACATTTAGAGTTAAACATCCGATTGCTAAAGGTTTAGCGCTTGGAACAGCAGGATATGCGTTAGGGGTTGCAGTAGGTATCGAAATGGGTGAAGTAGAAGCAGCTATGGCCAGTATCGCTGTGACAGTGGTTGGTGTCGTAACAGTGGTGGTTATTCCAATGTTCATGCCGTTTATTGGATGATAAAACTTACTAAAAAAAATATAAAAGCAAGTTATTTGTAGGACGGATTTCTACTGATAGCTTGCTTTTTATGTTACAGTAGTGGTAAGACCTATTGAAGGATAAAAGTTTCCTTAAATCTTCATTAATACTACGTATAATGCGTTCTGAAATAGGTCATTGTATTGTAAAATAAGAAATAACATAATATATAGCACAATTAACGGGTGGTTAGGGTTGAATATAAATTGCTCGCAATGGCTTTAATATTAAAGGATAATTATAAGTAGAAAATAGAGAGAGATCTACTTGTTAACGTTTTACTTTATAGGACAGGAGAGAGTACTCGTCGATTATGCAAATAAAAAACCTGTTTCAAAGCAAAGGATTTCAGAGGTTAATCGTATTAGTATTACTTGCTCTCATATTGTATGGGATGCAAAGTATGTTAAATTTAATTTTAATTACGTTTATGTTGACGTATTTAATGGATCGATTCCAAAAGTTTATTTCTCGTAAATTAGATCATTTCATGCCAATTAATCGAAAAATTATTATAGCGCTTTTATATGTAATGTTAGTGGCGGGAATTGCCATTACGCTATTTAAATATTTACCGGTATTAACAATACAAATTTCACAATTGATTTATCAATTTAATGTATTTTTAAGAAATCCACCTGATAGTGAATTAATTAAGTATGCAGTTAATGCTGTTAATCATATGGAGCTTTCTAAATATGTGGGGCAAGGCGTAGACATTTTGTATAAATCTATTACGAATGTTGGGAAATTTGGCCTTCAAGTTTTACTTTCTGTAATTTTAAGTTTATTTTTCTTACTTGAAAAAGCACGTATCGTTGCTTTTACTTCGAAATTTAAAGAAAGCCGACTTGCAATTTTCTATAACGAAATAGAGTATTTCGGAAAGAAATTTGCACGTTCATTTGGAAAAGTAATCGAAGCACAATTTTTAATTGCAATTGTTAACTGTGTTTTATCTGTTATTGCATTATGGATATTAGGATTCCCGCAATTACTAGGTTTAGCGTTAATGATTTTCTTGCTTGGTTTAATTCCAGTGGCGGGTGTTATTATCTCGTTATTCCCACTCTGTATGATTGCTTACAATATTGGCGGTATTATGTATGTCGTTTATATTGTAGTTATCGTAACAGTAATTCATGCACTTGAGAGCTATGTATTAAATCCGAAGTTTATGTCTCAAAAAACAAACTTACCAATCTTCTACACATTTATGGTATTAATTTTCTCTGAGCATTTCTTAGGTGTGTGGGGACTTATTATCGGTATTCCAATCTTCATTTTCTTATTAGATGTCTTAGATGTGACAAGTGATGAAATGGAGAAGGACGTTGAAAAAAATAAATTGAAGTAAAGAAAAAGCATCGATGTTCGATGCTTTTTCTTTTATAACATGACGTTCCTTATGCCATACTGTAAGGAGAAGATAGAATAGGGGTGAAATAATGGCTGTAAATGAAAAGATAGAGTTAGCTACGTTTGCCGGAGGGTGTTTCTGGTGTATGGTTTCGCCATTTGAAGAGATGGAAGGGATTATACAGGTTGTTTCAGGCTATACAGGTGGCCATAAAGAGGATCCAACGTATAAAGAAGTGTGCTCGGAAACAACTGGGCATTATGAAGCAGTACAAATTACATTTGATGCAAATAAAATGCCATATGAAGAGTTATTAAATATATATTGGAGACAAATTGATCCGACTGATATAGGAGGACAATTTCACGATCGTGGACAGTCTTACGAAACGGTAATTTTTTATCATAATGAAGAACAACATAAAAAAGCAGAGGCTTCAAAAGAAGTGCTTGCAAAGAGTGGGCGCTTTTCAAAGCCAATTGCGACAAAACTATTACCAGCTTCTACATTTTATTCAGCTGAAGAATATCATCAAGGGTATCATAAGAAAAATACATTCCGCTACGAGTTATACCGTAAGGGCTCAGGACGAGATGCGTTTATTAAACAACATTGGCCAAAAGATAATACTCATTTAAAAGAAAAACTCAATGAGATGCAGTTTTATGTAACACAGGAAAATGGTACAGAACCACCATTTCGAAATGAGTATTGGAATCATAATGAAGAAGGTCTTTATGTAGATATCGTTTCAGGAGAACCGTTATTTACTTCTTTAGATAAGTTTGATAGTGGGTGTGGATGGCCGAGTTTTACGAAACCAGTTATGTCAGCTAGTGTGAAAGAAAAAATGGATGTTAGCCATAATATGACGCGTACGGAAGTGAGAAGTAAAGAAGGAGATTCACATCTTGGGCATGTATTTCCAGACGGCCCAGGACAAAACGGCCTTCGTTATTGTATTAATTCGGCAGCGCTACGCTTTATTCAAAAAGAAGATTTAGAAAAAGAAGGATATGGTGATTTCCTAATCTTGTTTGGGAATAAAAAATAACCTCGCAGTCAGCGAGGTTATTTTTTATTTTACTTTTTTCTTTTTAAATTTGCTTAATGCTTCATAAACGATTGGAACAATAAGAAGTGTTAATAACGTTGAGCTTGTTAATCCACCAATTACTGTTACGCCAAGTCCTTTAGAAATTAAGCCGCTACCTTCAAATCCTAATGCAAGCGGGATAAGAGCCCCGATTGTTGCAATTGCAGTCATTAAGATAGGACGTAAGCGCGTTGCACCAGCTTCTAATAATGCGTCACGTGTTGATAGGCCGTCGTTTTCTTTATGAATAACGCGGTCAATAAGCACGATTGCATTCGTTACAACGATACCAATTAACATAAGCGCACCAATCATTGCAGATACACTTAATGTTTCGCCAGAGATTAATAAGGCAACGAGTGCACCAATGATTGTGAATGGTAGCGAGAATAAAATTGCGAATGGTGCAAGGGCACCGCCAAATGTAACGACAAGAACGAAGTATACAATGGCAATTGCAGCTAGCATCGCTAAGCCAAGTTGCTTAAATGATTCTTGAATATCTTTTGTAACACCGCCCATAGAAACATCTACACCAGAAGGGAGATCCATTTTATCTACTTCTTTTTGAACAGCGGCAGATGCTTTTGAAACGTCATCAGATGCTAATTTTGCACTAACTTCCGCATAAACGCGGCCATCTCGGTGCGTTACTGTATTAGAAGTTTCACCTTCTTTTACAGTCATAACATCTTTTACAGCAACCTCATTACCAAGTGGTGTTGTAATTTTACGATTTGTTAAATCATCGATTGTTTCATAATTTTGTTTTTCAGCTTCGACATATACATTGATATCTTTACCGTCTTTTTTAATTGTTGTTAGAACAGGGCGATCATGTTGATTAGAAAGGCCCATTCCAATTTGAGCAGCAGTTAGCCCCATTTTACTTAACTTTTCTTGATCTGCGACTAAAGTATATTCTGCATATGTTTTTGCAACACTAGAGTCTATATCTTTTAAATCTTTATTTTTCTTCATGATATTTTGAATATCTTTCACGACAGGCTTAATTTCTTCAGAGCTATCTCCGTAAACGTATAGCTTAATTTCGTTACTACCGCCACTTGCTCCGAAATCTTGGTTTTTCCATTCGCCTTTTCCAGACATTTTTTGTAAATCTTTAACGACTTGTTCTTTCTCTTTTTCAAAGTTTTTCGTATCGTTATCATATTGAACGAAGAACATTGCTTGATTTGTTTGACCAGGGCTCATTGGGTTTTCGCCGCCTAATGAGAATTGGATCGTTTTGACGTCTTTTTTATCTTGGAAATGCTTTTCAGCCTTCGTTGCAATTTTTTCAACGTCTTCTAACGTTTGACCTGGCTCAGGTTTGTACGTTGCAATGATCATTTTTTCTTCTTCAGATGGTAAGAAGCTTACACCGATAATTGGCACAAGTGCAAGACTACCAACTAATAGAAGGACAGCGATACTTGATGTAATAATTTTATGATTTAAAGCCCATTCAAGTATACGTTTATAGCCGTTTGCTAATTTACTTGGCTTTTCTTCATGATGTACCTCTTTTTCTCTCATGCTCTCTTTCTTGAATAAGGAGTGAGCTAGCATTGGTACGATTGTAACAGCCACTAGTAACGATGCTAATAAAGCAAAGACGATAGTTAAGGCGAATGGTAAGAACATTTCACCAATCATACCTTTTACAAGTCCAAGCGGTAAGAATACAGCAATTGTTACAATGGTAGAAGACATGATCGGGATAAACATTTCTTTCGTAGCTTCACGAATTAAATCTTTCCCGCGTAGTTTTTCTTCTGATAACGACATACGTCGGTAAATATTTTCAATAACAACAATGGAGTCATCGACGACACGTCCGATAGCGACTGTCATTGCTCCAAGTGTCATAATGTTAAGCGTAATATCCATTTGTTTTATGACTAAAACTGCAATTAATAGAGAAAGTGGTATAGAAACGACAGAGATTAGCGTTGTTCGAATGTTTCGCAGGAACAACATAATAATAACAATCGCAAAGATAGCACCGAAAATAGCTTTGCTAAGCATTGTCTCAACTGATTTCTCAATCGGTGCACCTTGGTCGAATGTTGAGATGATCTCTAAGTCTTTATATTTTTTCTCAAGGTCTTTTACTTTATCTTTAACTGCATTTACAACATCAACTGTGTTTGCATCAGCAGCCTTCACAACTTGAATTCCGATTGCTTCTTTTCCATTTGTTCGAGAAATAGATTCTGCTTTTCCGACTTCTTTAATATCGGCAATTTCTTCTAATGCAACCGTTGGTATGCCGTTCATAGCGGCTGGATTCATTGGTGGTGTTTGTGTTCCAGCGCCAGCATTTTGATTACCTTGACCATTCGGTGATGAAGGGATAGCTGGAATTTTTAATTCTTTTAATGCTTTAATTGTTGTAATGTTACCATCTACAACCACTGATTTTTCCGTATCTTTAAATGTATATAAACCAAGAGGTAACGATACGTCCGAACCTTTAATCATATTTTTTACAGTATCTTCACTTAAACCTAATTCTTTCATCTTGTCTTTTTTGAAGACGAGCTGTACTTCGTCTACTTGTTGACCTGCGATTTGAACAGATGCGACACCATCAAGTCCTTTTAATCCAGGAACAACATTTTTTTCTACATTTTCTGTTAAGGCAGCTAAAGATTCATTTTTACTCGCTACGCTTAATGAAATAACAGGAAAGGCATTAAAGTTTACTCGTGAGACTTTCGGGTCTTTCACACCTTCGGGCAGTTTCACGTTTGCGAGGGCTTCTTTAATTTCCGTTTCGGCTTTTTCCATATTTTTATCAAAATTATATTCTACTTGAATAGAAGATGCATTTTGAAAAGATGATGAACTAACAACGTTTACACCGCTTAAATTTTGCAGTTGCTCTTCCATCGGTTTTGAAATTTTGTCAGCTACTTCTTCTGGCGTAGCACCAGGATAAACCGTCGTTACCGTTACAATAGGCGTTGTAATATCAGGAATTGTTTCTAATTTCATATTCATCCCAGAATAAATGCCTGCAATGGTAACAATAATCGTTAGTAGCCAAACCGCGAACTTATTTTTTAACGAGAAATTGATGAGTTTGTTCATGTTTGCGCTCCCTTTTTATTGTATTGACCAATCGGTCAGTCTAATACATAATATAACTGACCGATTGGTCAGTCGTCAATGAAAAGAGATGGTATAATAAAATCAAACTGTAAGTAGTCGGTTTCCTATTCTTTTTCTGATCATTGGCTTTTACTAACCGGATTTTATAGATGGAAAGGCTTCTATATAAACCATTTACTCCATTAAATTTTATATGGGGAGTTTTATTTTCAGTTAATGTGGAATAAAATCAAGTTTGAATTTACATAAGATGCGAGATTAAATTTAGGAGAGAGAATATGAAAGAAAAAGAGCGCTTAATTATAGAGATGGCTATGAGGTTATTTGCAACTAAGGGTGTAAATGCAACGTCAGTACAAGAAATCGTAACCGCATGTGGTATATCAAAAGGAGCTTTTTATTTATATTTCAAATCAAAAGATGAGTTATTATTGGCCACACTTCGATATTATTATGACAAGATTCAGAAGAAAATGCTGGATATTGAAAAAGAATCTTTATTACCACGTGAAAAATTTGAAAAACAATTATATTGTCAGTTTACTGATGTGCAAAAACATAAAGAATTTATTATTATGCATGCAAGAGAAAATGCAATTCCGTTTAATAAAGAAGTAGAAGAGTTTATGATGAGGATGAAATTAGAGTCTCATGCATTTTATCGGAATAGCTTACTGTCCATTTATGGTGACAAAGTCAGTCCATATTTATTAGATTTGGTAATTATGGTAGAAGGAATATGCCACGGTTATTTACAATTAATTATTTTAAATGCACCGGAAATTGACTTATCCTATGTTTCGACCTTTATTTTACAGAGGATAGATAATTTAGTAGAGGGGCTTCTAGAATCTTCGGAGGAACCTGTCCTACATGAAGAGAGACTGGGAGAATTTCTTTGTAGTTCCGAACTTATTAAGGAACAGGTGAAGGAACATTTTCTAAGTGAAATTATTGTATTTAAACGAACATTAGCTGATCAATTAGAAAACGATGAGTTACTTGTAACTTTAGATGTTTTAGAAGCAGAAATGAGATTGCAAAATCCAAGAATTCCAGTCATTAGAGGTATGCTTGCTAATTTAGCGGTATATCCTAGTTTAAATGAGTTTCGATTGAGGCTTACGGCATACTATAATATAAAAAATCCTTGCATATAGAACGCAAGGATTTTCTATTATACTTAAGAATTATTTTGTGACCATTCTTCAACATTCCAAGTTTTTGTGATCCAGCCTTCATAAAATTCTGGTTCGTGACATACAAGAAGGATTGTCCCTTTATATGCTTTCAGAGCTTTTTGAAGTTCTTCCTTTGCTGTAACATCAAGATGGTTTGTTGGCTCATCGAATAGGATCCAGTTACTTTCTTCACCCATTAGCTTACATAAACGAACTTTTGCTTGTTCGCCACCACTTAATTGATTTAGCGGACGAGAGATATGCTCATTTTTCAATCCACATTTCGCTAACATTGCACGAACCTGATGTTGGTCCATGCTAGGGAATGTGTTCCAAACGTCATCAATTGGTGTTATATTATCAGCTTTTACTTCTTGCTCGAAGTATGCAGGCTCTAAGAAGTCACCAAGACTTGTTTTACCGCTTAAAGGTTTAATTTTTCCTAAAATCGTTTTTAGTAATGTTGATTTACCAACACCATTACAACCAACGATGGCAATTTTTTCACCACGTTCAATTGTCATTGATAGCTTTGGTAGTAATGGATGTGTATATCCAATTTCTACATCTTCGCCTTCAAAGACGAAACGGCTACTTGCACGACACTCTTTAAATGAGAATTCTGGCTTAATTGCTGTTTCCGGGCGATCAATACGCTCCATGCGATCAAGTTGTTTTTGACGACTTTTTGCACGACCTGTCGTTGAATAACGAGCTTTGTTCTTTGCAATAAAGTCTTCCTGTTTTTTAATAAATTCTTTCTGTTTTTCATAAGCATTTATATGTTGATTTTTATTAATTTCGGCTAACTCTAGGAATTTTTCGTATGTCGCTGTATAGCGCGTCATTTTTGTAAATTCTAGATGGAAAATAACATCAACGCATTTATTCATAAATTCCGTATCATGAGAAATTAATAAGAATGCATGTGGATATTCTTTTAAATAATTCGTTAACCAATGAATATGTTCAACGTCTAAATAGTTAGTAGGCTCATCGAGTAATAACACTTCTGGTTGCTCAAGTAATAGCTTTGCAAGTAATACTTTTGTACGTTGTCCACCACTTAGTGCTGAAACATCACGATCTAAACCGATTGCATCAATTCCAAGACCTCTTGCTGCCTCTTCGATTTTCATATCTAGTAAATAGAAACCACCTGCTTCGAGAGCATCTTGGATTTCTGCCATCTGCTCAAGAAGGTCCTCTAATTCTTCCGGTGTTGCCGTTCCCATTTTTTCTGCAACTTCATTTAAAGCTTTTTCTTTTTCAAATAAAGGTAAAAACGCGTCAGCTAATACATCACGAATTGTGCGACCAGGTGTTAAAATTGTATGCTGGTCTAAGTAACTGTAATTTGTACCAGGTGTCCATTCTACACGGCCTTCATCATGGATAAGTTGACCAGTAATAATATTCATAAATGTTGATTTACCAACACCGTTTGCACCGACTAATCCGACATGTTCTCCTGCTAGTAAACGCATGGATACATCTTTAAATAATGTGCGATCGCCAAATGTATGGCCTAGTTTTTCTACTGTTAATAAGCTCATAGTATCCTCCGTCCAACTTGAAATAGTACCTTGAATCATGATACTAAATTATTGAGTATAATGCTATCCTTTCAAAATGTATCTTTTTTCAAGAATTATTTTGCGTTAATTTTTTTTGGAAATATAATAGTAAAAAAGTTACTTCTATTTACAGAAGTAACTTTTTTACTAAGCTTTTTGTTTTACTTTACTAACTTTTTTTTCTGCTACAATGAAATGTGGTCTACGCTTTGTTTCATAATAAATACGACCGATGTATTCACCGATAACCCCTAGGAAAATGAGTTGAATACCACCGATAAATAATATGGCAGAAATTAATGTAAAGTATCCTGGTACATCGACGCCGCTAACGGTAATTTGAATAAATGTAGTGATTACATATAAAACAGCTAAAAGCGTTGTTAATAATCCAAGGTATATAGATAATCGCAATGGTTTATTGTTAAACGAAATTACACCATCTATCCCGTAATTTAATAACTTAGAGAAAGTCCATTTACTTTCTCCGTCAGAACGTAATACATTTTCGTATTCAATAATTTGTTCTTTGAAACCAATCCAAGAAAATAAACCTTTTGAAAAACGATTGTATTCAGTTAGAGATAGTAGTGAATCGACTGCACTTCTACTTAAAAGTCTAAAATCACCGATGCCATCTACTAGCTCAATATCAACGAATTTATTCATGACTTTATAATATAAGCTAGAAACGAAAGAACGTACTGGTGAATCACCCGTTCTAGTTCGCTTTGCAATTACTTGATCATAGCCGTTATTATAGCCGTCTAACATATCTTTTATTAGTTCGGGTGGATGTTGTAAATCAGCATCCATAATAACCACAGCGTCGCCTGTAGCGTACTTTAGACCGGCAAGCATAGCAGCTTCTTTTCCAAAATTCCTACTAAATGATATATAATGCACACTTGAGTCTGAATCGGCTAGGTCACGTAGAATTTCTAGTGTATTATCTTTACTTCCATCATTGACGAAAACAAATTCATAATCAGTAGTTAGCTTATGAATTTCAAGAGAAGTCTCTGAATAGAAAGCTCTGAGTACCTTCTCCTCATTATAACAAGGTACTACTATTGAAAGGGTCATGTTAGGACCTCCTTAGGTGTAATTTTAAACTGGGCATGAAGTAAAAATTGAAGTAATTATCTTCAACTTTTACTTCAATTTATTTTAATAACTTTTTTTAAAGCGACTTTTAAATTTTTTATATCGATCCTTATCTCCAAGAACTAGAAGCGAGATACAAATGATAAATGAAATGATAGAAATAACGAGACCCATTTTGAAATAAGGTGTGACGTATTTCATTTCAACTACATGCTGCCCTTTTGAAATAGGAACACCAATAAAGGAAGAATTAGCCTTCGTAAACTCAGTTTCTTTACCGTCAACCTGTATTGACCATCCTTTACTATACGGTACAGATAAATATAGTAATCCATCTTTAGTAGAATTAATATTACCTTTTAAGTAGTTACCTTTATAGTAAATATTTTGTAGGCTATTTTCTTTTAAAGTATTCACTTTTTTCGGGACAGTTTTATAGTTGGTACTGTTGACTTGTAAGTCTTTCAACTCATATTGACCAGGAGTAGGGATCGAAATGATTAGCTCAGTTGGCTTCGCATCTTTTCCTAAATTGTAAACAAATCTTTCTAACGGGTAAGCATAAGCGCCATCTTCATTACCTTTTATCATAGATTTGTCATTCACAGTAACCCCAAATGATTCCTTATTTATATTTCTAATTTTAATTTCAACAAGGAGATCACCTAACATATCGGTATTATCAACAGGTACTATTATACGCCCATTTTCATGAACAGTGAGTATATCTTTCTCTTTATCTATATTTTCCCACTTAATTTTATTTGGATTAATCTTAATTTGTTTTGAATCTAGCTGTTTTGTATTAAATTGTTTTAACGGAAGACTTCCAACATTATCTACAACTACAGCATCTAATAAAAGTTGATCTCTCTCAGCAAAATTAAGTTTTGAAAATTCTTCATCACTTATTCCAGCTTCGTATACATAGCCTAATGGCAGTGCAAATTCGTTTTTATAAATGTTGTAAGGACCTACTTGTTGTAAATATTTATAACCATACGGAATATCAGTTTTATTAGCACCTTCACTTAATACATAATATTTTACCCCTAGCATGTTCTCAAGGAATAGTCGTTTATCTAACTGGAAGAACATAGATGGACTATCATATCCTTGGAAAACATTGTACTTATTTTTCATAAAGTCATGAACATCACGATTGACTAAGCTTTGATAAGTACTTGTACCATGATAACCTTGCAGCATCGGTGTATTCTTATAATTATTGTTTGGATTGATAATTCGATAAAAATCTTTATCTTGATTTTGTATATAATGAATTGCGTCAATTTCATCCTTATTATCGAGACCTGGACCATGTAATGATTCTTTTGTTGCGCCTGCTTGATTAAAGTGTTTACTAAGAGCTGTATCTGAATAGATGTAATTAATACATATTACATTGACCAGTACATTCAATATAATGAAAGATTGTAAGACTGCTTTTGATAAATAGCGCCATAGTAATATTGTAATAATAGATAAAACAGTAGTACCGATTAAAATTTTATCAATCGTTTCTAGTGGTTGTCCGTTTATATTTACTTTTCTATAGAATGCGTAAATAAATAGTGCTGTTGCTAGCAAAGGACCTATTAAAGAGTTGACCTTCTTTTTGTTAAGTAGCATCCAATCTAAAATGTAGGCGGCAGTTTGCGCAACTACAAATGCAAATAAGTAAAACCATCTGTATTGCATAGCGGAAAAGCCATTAAATACGGAATACGTATATGGAAGCATATATAGAACTAACATAAACCCAGTAAAGAGTAACTTATTTGTGACAAGTTTATTGCGTATTAGAAGCGCACTTGTAATAAGGAAGAGGATGAAAACTGGGAATGCGAGCTGATAATCCTCTGTATTATTAATGAAAAAGATACTTTCCATTAAGTTTTTATAAAACGTATCTTCAAAAAATAATGGAATAGTAAATTTTGTAGCTAGTCGATCTGAACTAAATACTCCATTTACAGATGGTATAAAGCAAACAGCGGCTAAACCTAGTGATAAAGAATATAGGAAAGCAATTCTAATATAATAAGTTATAAATGTTTTAATTGTTTTATTCTGCTGTGTAGCAAAATATTGGAAAAAGGCATAAATATAGATGAAAATACTAGTAATGAAAGCGAAATAGAAATTTGATGCAAGCATAAGTGCTGTTGCAAACAGGAATAATCCCTTTTTTCGCTCTAAAATATATTTATCTAATCCCCATATTACTAAAGGTAAAAACACTATAGCATCTGCCATGAAATCCCATAATAAAGAATGGCGAATAAAAGTCACACATCCTCCATATATAATGGCAGAAATGAAAGAAGAAAAAATAGTTTTATTATGATAACGTAAAGAACCATACATGAATAACATCGCTAATGTACTTTTTAAAATACTCATATATAGCTTCATCTCAAAGATTTGGTCAAAATTTAGTTTAGGAAGTAGAAGCGTAAGCCAGAAAAATGGTGCTGTACTATAGTAATAACTAAATTCCCCGAATAAATCTCCACCTAAGCCATAATCCCAAGACCAAAATAAATTCCCATCTTTAAATGCATGTTGTAAAAGGAATGTAAAGAAGCTGAATTGTGATAATGCATCTCCCGTACTAGAAAATACATTGTCTGATTTTAAGAAAAAGTAATGAAAAGCAAATGCACATATTATTAATAATGGAATGATAATAAGTGTGCTTTTAGTAAAAAATGTTCTTTTATTTACCTCTGAAGTCATTAAATGAATAAGCCTCCCCAATACAATTATTAAGATTTAATCCATATTCTCCATATTTAGATATTGTCTTATAATGAAGAAAAACTATGGATGAATCGACGATTTTTAACGGTAGTAATAAAGTTTTCTGTTGTGTAATTTATGGTGTAACGAGTTAATGTTTGTATAAAAGATTAACTGCGAATTGCTTTAATACTAGGTGTTGTACATCTAGGGCTGTTCGTTTCCAAGTATAATCATTCCAGAAAGGCAAGTCAATTTAAGATATAGATTGAAAACAGGGCTCATTCTAAGTGAAGAAGATAAAATAAAAACTTCAAATTAAATTTGAAGTTTTTATTTTTATTTATTTTCGAGCCAGCTTTTTATTTATAAATCCTAAAATCAATCCACGTATTTGTGGGTCAATGGCAAGACCGATAATACCGTACAATATACCAGTAAGTGTTAAAGCTATTAGTGGTGGTAAGTTAATTAATGCTGTGCGGTATATTGCGTAACTGATTATAAACGCTAGGCTATTAAATATTATTCCTTTGAATAGTAATGAAAAACCTTTACGAACGAATAAAGTAAATCCGATTAATAATGTAATCTCGGTAATGATCGCAGCTGCCGCAGCTCCCATCATTCCAAATTGGCTGCCTAATGCGATGTAACTTACGATAGCGACAGCTAATCCAATTCCCATCGTTGTCGCACGCTTCCACTGTTGACCAATAGTTGTTAAATTATCAGCAAGTGGATAGTTGATAGATTGTAAAATAACCATAAAGGCTAAGATTGCAAGAGCATCACTAGCTGGTGCGTATTCTCCCCCTAATAAAGTAACAATCCAAAAGCTTGGATCAGCGATAAATGGAATGGAGATCCCCATTCCTAAGAAGGACATCAGTTTTAATTCGAATTCAGACAGTTTTTTATGTTCATCGATATTCTTTTCATTTCCAAACGCAAACAATTTTGGATAGAAGGCTGCTGCAATGACACCAGGTATTTGATAAAGTACGGCAGGTATTTTATAGGCAGTTCCAAAGAATCCAACTTGCTCATGCGTTGAAACTTTTTCTAATATAATAGGACCTAACTGCGGTAAAAGCATAATGATAATGCCATTGATTGTGAAAATAAGCAGTTGATCTAAAATACCTTTGTCCCAACCCTTATGAATTGTTGTATAGCGGATGGTCATTATAAAGGCAATGACTCCTGTTACAAGGCTAGATATTCCGTACATGGCAGCGACCATCATAAGTGACCATTCAAATCCCATTCCTAGTAGAAGCGCAGCTGCTGCTGTTACACCTTGTAGTACAGAAATAATTGCTGTAAATTGCATACGTTCTGTTACTTGGAAATAAGCCATTCCAACCCCTTGTAAAGTTGCTCCAAACATGGTTGGCAGTACAACCCAATATACCATGGCACGTAAGTACGCATCGGTATAGAAGAACTGAGCGAAAATAGCGAAGAGCACAGAAATTACGATAGCTAATACTAAACGAATACGTAAATAACTACTTATTAATACGCTAATGTTAGCGCTGTCTCTTGTTCCTTCACGCATAAACGTATGTGTCAAACCTGCATCTGTGAAATAACAAATAACAGCGGAAACTGCTAATGCAATCGTAAACATCCCATAGTCACTTGGTGAAACATATCTTGCAAAGAGAATCGTTGCGATAGCTAGTACAAATCGAACGGTGATATTTCCTACAAAGAGGTAGGAGGCGTTTTTAAGAATTTTATTATTTTTCATGGAACAAAACCTTTCTATTCCTTAGGACGCACGTTGTCCTATTTGTAAATTTGATTTGTTTACGGAAAGAATGTTTAGAAGCTTATTTTTATTTAAGAAAACAGAAATTTGATTCGTACAAACCAAAGCATTGCGTATAATTTCTTGCTTCGTTTTCCATTTTTCGAATAAATTTTGCGACAATATTTATTTATATCGCTTTTGATTAGTTGAACTTGTGATTTATCTAATTTAGAGTTGCCCTTAATGTATATACAAGCGTTATTAATGACCGTATATGGGAATAGATAAGTTTCAAGAATTTCAAGAAGTTCTGTAGAATCATTCACGATTAAGTCTTTTGACTTATTATGAACCCAATCCTTCATTCGATTAAATACTTCTAATTCTTTTGCTGTCTTTAATTCATAATCTTTATACTTTGAAGAAAGATTTCCTTCTGATAAAATTCGATAATATGTCAAATATTCATCTACATAGCATACGTTTGTTACGCTCATTAATTTAAATAAAAACTCCAAGTCTTCTCCCCAGCTACATCCTGGTGTAAAACGGATATTATGATTCATTGCGATAGAGCGTTTGAAAACCCAAGTACTTGTTTGAGCAACAACTTGGTGTGTTAAGAATGCTTTTGCCATATCACCTTTAATAAAGTTTGTTGTATGATCAACCTTTTCACCTGTTTCTTCGTAGAAATTCATATAACCACAATAGCACGCGTCCATGTTGTTTTTATGCATACTCTCGATTTGTTTCTCAATTTTAGTTGGATGCCATAAGTCGTCACTATCAAGGAAAGCGATGTATTCTCCGCTAGCATTTTCAATCCCTGTATTACGAGCTACTGAAACACCTTGGTTTTTTTGGTGAACGTATTTTACTTGACCCGGATATTTTTCTGCAAGATTTTTTACGATAGAAGGTGATTGATCTTTACTTCCATCATCTACAATTACAATTTCAATGTTTTTATATGTTTGATTCAGTATTGACTGCATCGTTTCTTCAATATATTTTTCTGTGTTATACAGGGGTATGACAACAGAAACAAGTTGTTTTTGTTCCATCATAGAATTTTTATCTCCTCAAATTTTTTATGTCTTGCACCATATATACAAGCCTTTTGAAAGGAAGAAGATTACAAGAACATCTGTATCAGTTTAACGCATATAAACTTTGTAAATCAACTTTCTATTATTGTACTTTGTATAAAAAGTATTTATTATAGAATATATTGTCTTGTAAAAATATAGAAATATAATTTGAAAATTATGTATTTGAAGGGAGAAGATGAGATGTTAAGGCGATTTACTCGCAAATCTAATGTAATTCTTTTAGGGATTATTATGATAGTCGGTTTTGCGCTTCGTTTTGCAACTTTGCAAACACATGGTGCAGATTTGACTATAGCTAGCGATGATATAGGTTATCAAAAAACGGCAACCATTTTATTGGAAACAGGAATGTTAACATATCATGAGCCGGATAAACCAACTATTCATATTATGCCAGGTTTTCCAGCATTTTTAGCTACTGTATTTTACTTTTTTGGAAATGGTAATGAAGGCCTTTTTGTAGCTAAATTAATTATTATCCTATTAGGGGTACTTAGTATTTTACTAACTTATAAGATTGGTACTTATTTATTGAATCCCGCTGCAGGATTAATAGGTGCTTTCTTATTAGCTGTGTATCCTCCAGAGATTGTTATGGAAAATTTAACTTTAACAGAAGGACCGTTTTTATTCTTTTCATTGGGATTATTATATTTTAGCTTAAAATTAGCTGATACTCATAAAACGAAACATTTTCTACTTGTATTAATTTTCTACTTTTTAGCATTGTACTTACGCGTACAAGTTGCTTTATATCCAATACCATTATTTATATATCTCTTAATGAAGCGCTATCCATTCCGCGTTATGATGAAGCAAGCGATTATAAGTATAGGAATAGGACTTATCGTACTTGGACCATGGTGGGCCCGCAATTACATTCAATTTGATAAATTTATTCCACTAACTGCTGGGGCAGGGAATCCGTTATTACTTGGAACGTATCAAGGGAAAGGCTACCCAGAAGGTAAGGATATGGCAACACTTGAAATAGAATTACACGCAAAGTACCCTAACCTGGAAGCACATGAATTTATGGAATTAGAAGAAAAAATAGCGAAAGATAAAATGAAAGAATGGTGGAAAACAGATAAGACCTCCATGATAGAGAGTTATTTAATCTTGAAGCCAGAAATTATGTGGAAAAAACCGTATTATTCTATAGAGCATAATATTGAAGTATTCAATGTTTCTGCAAAGGATATGAATGAAATACATAATTTTATTAAGACGATGTTCTTAATATGTACAATACTTTCATTTATCTTCCTTTTAAAAAGGTGGAGAGAGACTACATTTTTATGGTCAATCCTTTTACTGCAAACAGCCTTAACATGCTTTTATGCTGCATATGAAAGATATGCATTACCATTAATCCCATTCTTATTTATTATAATTGGAGTAGGGACCGTGGCAACGGTTATGAAAATTAGTAAACTATTAATTAGAAACAAATAGTTTGAAATGAAAAGCCCCTTGATTCTTAGAAGAATTAAGGGGTTTTTTGTATATATTAGTATTTAAATAGAAAAAATTATTCGTTATCTGTTTCAGTTTGCGTTACGTTTAACTTTTGCTTTAATAATGCATAATCTTGCGTTAATGTTACAAGTTGATGGTGTAGCTTAGAAATTTTTCTTGTTAGGTCAAAAATTAAGATGAAACAGAATAATAATCCAAATAAGAATAAAATGGATGGTGGATATTCTACTTTTAATAGTTTTCCAATCCAATTTATAATTTTATCAGTAGAACTTAAAATAGCCATTGCAACACAAACAAAAATCCACAAAATAGCATATTTTGTTTCTAAAGTCCCGCGACGAATAGAATTAATAATTAAGAAGAATAATAACAAAATAAAGATGAATGAAAAGGTAATTATATGCATTCACTATCAACCTTTCACGATTTTTTGCATCAATATAGCAAGGCTTACTTTAACCATGTAATATGCAGATTTAAGAGGTGTGATGGAAGATTGTCCACCTTGTCGCTCTTGCATATTTACAGATATCTCATTAATGCGAAGTTTTTTCTTTTTTAAATGAATAAGGACTTCTGGCTCTGGATAATCTTTTGGATAATTGTGTGCAAAAATCTTAATTACTTCTCGATTGATAGCACGATATCCAGAAGTTGGATCCATAAATGTTTGTTTCGTTAACACTTTCAATAGGGCGGTAAAATAAAAAATACCGATTCTTCTTGAAATACTACCTTTATAAGCTGTTTTTTCTGTAAAGCGTGAACCTAGCACCATATCGCATTGGCCTTCAGCAATAGGCTGTATAATTTTGTATAAATCATCCGGATTATGTTGTCCATCAGCATCGAACTGAATTGCAATATCATATCCATTCTCATATGCGTATTTATAGCCAGTTTGTACAGCTGAACCGATGCCCAGATTATATGGTAAATTAATAAGATGAACAGGGAAACTTTTTACGATTTGAGCTGTTTTATCTTGTGAACCATCATTAATAACGCAAATGCTTAATCTTGTAAAATGTTGTTTTAGTTCTAATAATCTTGTTAATGTATCTGCAATTGCTTCTTCCTCATTATATGCTGGAATAATAATTAACGTTTTTGGTATTGAAATTGGTACCTCGATAGACATTATCGCACCACTCCTTACATATTTAACCACATTATGGTTATTTTCAAACAACTTTACTTAATATACCATTAATAGTATAAGGAAATAAAGGAAAAACTAATGGGTGACTTTAGGAGGGGGCCACTGAATATAAAGGCAAGAAATAGTATTTTTTATAATAAAAAATACATGCAAGGAAGAGCCCTTGCATGTATGATGAGAAGATTATGTTAAATATTCCAAGGCTTACTTAAAGTTAAAACTTCAGCCATCTCTTTACTTTTTAAACGTCCCTTTTTTCGATTTTCCGCGCGTTCTAAACCGGTTGTGTGTAACCAATGTTCTTCCTTAGTTTCAGGGAGTACTTGTGGTACGGACGAAGGCTTTCCATCTTTTATTGCCACAAATGTAATGAAGCAAGTAGCAGCAATTCTACGTTCGCCTGCTAATAAATTCTCTGCAATTACTTTTACGAAAACTTCCATTGAAGATTTCCCTGTATAACATACAAATGCTTCATAACAAACAGAATCTGCTTGGTGAATTGGAGTTAAAAAATCAACGGAATCGATAGATGCTGTTACGCAATGTTTGCGGCTATGTCTCGCAGCTGCAATTGAAGCAATACTATCAATTTCTGCTAATAATTTTCCCCCGAAAAGTGTTTGGTGATTATTTAAATCGTTCGGAAAAACACGTGTTGTTTTAATTGCTTTTGATTCTCGCATGAATTTCTTTTCCATATATTCAGCCCCTATAGTCTGTTTTCAATCAGAATGAAATGTGTAAGTGGAATACTCATATTAGATACTTAATGAAGTAAAGTGTATTCTAAAAGATGATTAGTTAAACTTCTGTATTTGTATTCATGTAACTGAAAGAAAATTTATTTTATCTAAAATGTAGTGTAAAAGAGGATTCGCTTACATTGCAAGTGAAAAGTAATGACCATGTATTTGTCATAGAAATTCCCTGTTAACCTTGTGCCTATTCATGATAGAATCGTTTTGTTATGAATGGAAATAGAGGTGCAATGGACATATGAATCATATAAGAACAAATTTTTCTTCTTTCTTTAGTAAAATAATGATTGGTACGATACTCGCATTTTTTGTTTATAGTTGTTGGTCGGCTTTTGAAACAAGTAAGCAATTTTTTGGAGGAAGTACAACAAGTATTACAATCGTATTAGTGATTTTTATTATTCTTATTTTGTTAATAGCATCGATTTTGCAATATCGTTTTACAGATAAGCAATTTCTTATTTTTCTTATAAGCATATCTATAGTTGCAAGACTGATTACAGTTCTATTTGTAGACAGTCCGATGATAGGTGATATGAAAGCTATGTATGAGTCTGCAAAGCAGATTGCAATTGGCAATAATATAGAAAATATAGCACAGTTACCTTTTATTATTTATGAATCGATCATCATTCGTATATTTGGTGATACGGTATTCGCTTTACAATTATTTAATATTTTATTTTGTACAGGAACTGCATTTTTCATTTATCGCATTGCGTCAATGGTCTTTGGAGAAGAGTGTGGTCGTATTGCATCAATGTTTTACGCTTTATATATTCCCAATATATTTATGAGTTCTGTATTAACGGCGGAATCACTCGCAATATTTTTATTTTATTGTGCTTGTTACATATTTTTATATAAGGGATTAGACCATCCTTATATGTGGGTAATTTCAGCCATTTTATTTGCGCTTAGCAATATGATTTTCCCGATGGGGTTATTTTTACCTATTTTTATAGCTGCATATGTGCTGTTAATTGAAGTGTTTCAATCAGGGGCGAAACAAAAATTACTATTAAAAATGATAGGACTCCTTATTGTATTTTATAGTACTCATTTTGGTGTGAGTTATGGTATCAAGATGATGGGAATGTCACAGTATACAATTTCTAATGAGACTTATGTTCAAACTGTTTTAATTGGAAAAAGTCAAAGTGAAGAAAAAATATTCAAAAATCAAAGTGTAAAAGAGCATATTGATCAAGAGTTGAAAGAAATTGAAGAAGAAAGATTTAAACCCTTAAAACCGGTTATTAACAAATTTTCAGATGAGGGAACAAACTCTATTCTATTTAAAAGTGAAAAGCTTATATATATAGTGGTGACATTGTTTATGGCCATAGCTTTATTACATTTTCTAATCAAGAAACAACAAAATGAAGGATATATGTTGTTTGTATTATTAATTACCGGATATGTGTCGTTAAGGCTCTTCCGAGTAGATATGGCATATTATAATATTAGTATGCCAGCTTTGTTTATTTTACAAAGCTTTGGCGTTTATATGAGTTATTTTTATTGCCAAAAAATATTTTTCAGAAAATAAAAGAATCCATTTTGGATTCTTTTTTTGTAGATGGATGATAAGGATGAATGCAAAGTGGAGATTCGTCTTATCGGTTTAGTTCTAGTTGTAAATTATCCGCTGTTAAGGCCATTGTTGAGGAATCGTCTTGAATACTCTTCATTACTTGTGAGATAGTCTCTAATTCATTTTCAATTTTTTTATTTTGTTCTTTAGAGTTAGACATATCTTTTACGATTTCTTGGAAATATTGATCTGTCGCATGCATACTATCTGTCCCTTCAGATACGAGAGAGCTTATTTGTTCCACGGAAGAAGAGACGTGTATAATTTGTTCATTAGTTTTTTCAACGAGTTTTGTAACGTTGGAAATTGATTCTTTCGTTTGCTCTGATAACTTTCGGATTTCTCCCGCTACGACTGAAAAACCTTTACCAAATTCGCCAGCACGTGCAGATTCAATAGCAGCATTTAATGCTAGTAAATTTGTTTGCTCGGCGATTGATTTTACAATATCAATGATTTCGTTAATTTTGTTAGAAATATCAAGAAGCTCATGAGTATCAGTAATGATAGTTTCCATATTCGTTTGGATGCTTTCCATTCGTTTGTTTTGCAGATTTAATTGTTCTTTTCCTTTATTGGCCTTTTCTTCTGATGTCGTAGCTAATGATGTACCTGTTTTTGCAATTCCTACGATACTTTCTGATTTAGATGTTAACTGTTGAATAGAAGAGCTTGTTTTTTCAGATACTGCTGCTAGTTCTGTTGCAATATGTGTAATCGTCATAGCTGTCAGTTCTTTTTCTTTTTCATGTTCCTTTTGGATTCTTTCATATTCGGATTCATAAGCTGCAATAACAAGTTCTTGTTCTAATGTGAATAATTTATTTATTACGTTTATAGAATAAGAAAAATCGTCTATCGTTGAAATTTTCGTTTGCAAAATCTTCATGACGGAGCGGAATAATTCTTGATACGCAGCAGTATACCATTTTCTATGTAAACCAATTTGTACGTGCCTTTTTGCAATTCTAACACGTTGTTCAATAAAATCTTCATTCATATTCCCGCTGAACAATTCTTTAATATGTGTCTTTAAAGTTTGTTTTAATTTTGGAATAGAGCTGTAGCGTTCAATAACAGCAATTAAATTAGGTTGTTTTGTGATGTTGGTGTAGAATTTTTCTGTTATCCAATCTATTTCCTCATAAATAAATGGCTGTAATACTTTAACAATTTGTAAATCTTCCTTTGAAATATGTAGCATATCCATTTGAGTTTTTAGTTCAGAATTAGCAGGCACGTTAAATATGATTTGTTGGCCTTTGCTTAATTCAACTATACTGGTGTTTGTTTTATTTTTTTTAAAAACCCCAAGCATCATTCTTCCCCCTGTTTATAAAACGTTTTCATTTTTTTATTCTAATGTAATTATATATTTTTATATACAATTACTCTATAGTATATGGAATTGTATATAAATTAAGAGAATTCTATGTAGAATTCTCTTAATGGCCTTTATTAATTTTTGCATGTGTTTTAAAGAAAACTGGGAAATGTACATTATATATTACGGTGACTACACGAATAACGAATGTTATTAATAAACAAACATAGAAAGCTAAGACGTGTGCCCCCATTGCATGTGTAATTAGGAAACTAACTGCTCCTAAAATAGAAGCAATTGCATATATTTCTTTTCGGAATACATACGGGATATCTTGAGCGCAAATGTCGCGTAAAATACCGCCCCCAATACCTGTAATAACTCCCATTGAAACGACTAAAAACGAGGCGTCAACGTGATGTGACATTGCTGCATTTGCACCAATAGCTGTAAATACACCTAAACCAACAGCATCAGAAAGCATAATAACGACTTGAAGTTTATTAATGCGCTCAAAAAACATACATGTGAATAATGCTGATAGTACACTTACGAAAAAGTAAATGGGTTTTACAAATGCGACAGGAGGCAGGTTACCAATCATAATATCACGAATAATACCGCCGCCGAGCGCAGTAGCTACAGCTAAACAAAGGACACCAAATAAATCTAGATCTTTTTTCAAACCAACTAATGTACCAGAAATGGCAGCGGCGATAATGCCAAGAAACGTAAATCTATCGATTAATAACATGGCTTTAATTCCTTCCTCTTAAAGATGTTCCAGAGAAAAAATATACACTAAAGTTTTGGAAATAACAATTACTTTTCGCTACATGTAGAAAAATGGATGGAATAGCTAAAGAAAGCGTTTGAAAATGCTTGATAAGTAGCGATAAAGTAAAGTGAAAAAGTGTGGGAAGATTCATTGCATAGTTTTTTTGATGTAGCTTAGTTAGAGGGATGGTACAATAGGAGAAGTCCGTTTTGTACATTTGTATAAAATGATAAAAAAATATTTATGTACGGTCGAAAATAAGTGTATATGTGTTAGATAGTTTTTATAGGGATAGGGAAGGATAGCTAAAAGACAATGTTTTCGGTTACTAATAATGCTGGATTTGACTAGTTTCGGCATGAAAAATAGTTCTCAATTTAAATATGAGTTATGTTATAATTGCTAGGTATGTTTAAACAGTAGAAAACTATGATTAAAAGATAATGTGAAGATTTTGTATGGAGGTCTTGGAATGTTAGCAAATCAAGCTAGGGTTAGATTTGAGCATTTTTTGCTCATTTTTATTATTTTACAGCCTGTTTTAGATTTATTAACGTCTCTTAGCATTGAGTTATTAAAAGTAAATGCGACAGTTGGAATTATGGTAAGATTCCTCATTATGGCAATGGGTGGTATTTATATTTTAATTCAGGCAAAAGAAAGAGAAAATAGGAAGTTTTTGATTTATCTTGTATTACTAGGAGCTATATTAGGAATAGGATTTATTAATAATAAGTTAATCAAGAGTCCTATTGTAATCGCAGAAGAAGTTAAATTCATTGGAAAAGCATTGTATATATATATTATGCTTGTTTCATACATTTTAGCTTTAAAATCACTGAAGAAGACAGTAAATATTAGCGATAAAGTTAGAAATAACATTGTGTATTCAACATTAATTATTAATGCTATTATGGTTATTTCTATTACAACTTCTACAGACTTTGGAAGTTATGAGTGGATGAAGGTTGGTTCCCGAGGATGGTTCTATGCAGGTAATGAACTAGGGTCAATCTTAGCTATTATTTTCCCTATTGTGGTATTATATTCTATTCAAAAAACAAAGAGCGTGAAGCACGTTTTATATTGGATTCCATCGCTTCTAATGATTTACTCTTTAATTCAAGTTGGTACGAAAGTAGGAATGGGCTCAATTGGTGCTACATTAGCGGCAGCAATCGGGATTATTGTACTACAATTATTATTTGATAGAAGAAATCCGAACAAAAAATCTCTTACACTTAATGCATTAATTGCGATTGTCCTATTAGCTGGTGTAGTTGGAACTTTTAAAATGACGCCATTAGCACAAAATATGGGCATTCATAATAACTATTTAGCAGAACAAAATGTAGCACAGCACGGTCAAAAAGAACAAGAAATTAAAGAAAAAGAAGAAAAACAACATAAAGTTGAGAAACCAGAAGAAAAGGCGAAGGTAGAAGCTGAAGTTAAGAAAGAGCTTGAGAAAGAGCAAAAGAAAGAGAATCAAGAGAATCTTATTTTCAGTGGACGTCAAGTATATGAAGAGAGACATAAGCAGTTCTTTAAAGAAGCGCCAACGTCACAAAAGTTATTAGGAATGGGTTATGCAGGTAACTATAAATATAATGAACAAAAGCAGCCAGATCCGAAGCTAATCGAAATGGACTTCCATGATTGGTTTTATGATTTCGGAATTATTGGTTTTGCGTTAATGATGATTCCATTTATTTATTACGGCGTAAGAATCCTACTAGCATTTGTTACAAGATTTAAGGAAATATTTAATGTGAAATATGGAATGATTACAGCAAGCTTAGTATTAGCATTAGGTATTGCATATATTGCAGGACATATTTTGACAGCACCAGGAGTAGGGATTTACTTTGTAGTGGTGTTAGCTTATCTAATCGTAGATTTAGAAATTGAATGATAAAAATAAAAGCTAACTTTTGTTAGCTTTTATTTTTTAGTACAGTAAAATAAAGATAGATGGAAATGTAGCGAGGATTTAAAGGAGGAAAAAATATGAGGATATTGCATATGAATGCAGGAGCAGAAGATGGTGGAGGAAAAACACATATTATTTCACTGCTCGATCAATTTCCGAATGGTGAAGTAGAATTAGCAGTATTTGAAGATGGAATTGTTGCGAAAGAAGCAAGAGAGCTAGGAATAAAAGTTCATGTGTTTTCACAAAAATCTCGCTATGATTTATCCATTTTAAAGAACATAAGTGAATTCATTAATAAAGAAAAATTTGATGTAGTTCATACACACGGTCCTAGGGCGAATTTCTTTGTTTCTCTAATGAAGAAGAAATTCGCGGCAAAATGGGTTACGACAATTCATAGTGATCCATTTCAAGACTTTACTAAACAAGGCTTAAAAGGCTGGATTTTTACTAAATTAAATTTGAAAGCTTTAAAAAATATAGATTTATTTTTTGTTGTAACGAATAGGTTGAAAAAAAGCTTAGCCGCATTAGGTATTTCAAATGAAAAGATGCATGTTATCTATAACGGGATTGAATATGATCAGGAAAAAGCAGATGGCTATAATAAAAAGGAAATGTTTAATATTGATGAAGATGTGTTTACGGCAATCCAAGTAGCGCGTTTGCATCCTGTTAAAGGACATGAAGTTTTATTCGATGCGTTACAACAAACAAAATTGGAGAAAATTAAAGTGTTATTAGTTGGTGACGGGCCGTTAGAAAGAGAACTAAAGGCGTTAGCTACTGAAAAAGGGATTAATGATAAAGTTGAATTTTTAGGGCATCGTCAAGATGTGAAACAATTATTTGCTTCATCACATGTCAATTTGTTAACTTCCCATAGCGAAGGATTTCCATTAGTTTTATTAGAAGCGGCAAATCAACGTGTACCATCAATTGTGACTAGAGCTGGAGAAATCGAACCATTAATTGCAGATGAAACTTATGGGTGGATTGTACCAACTGGTGATGGAAAAGCATTGGCAGCGGCATTAGAAGAGGCGTATGATAAGTGGAAAACTGGAGAGTTATCAGTAATGGGCAAGCACATTTATGAGCATGCTACTATGAACTTCTCACTTCAAAAGTTATATGAAGATACGAAAGAAACATATAAGCAATTAATAGCAAAAAACCTTTAATGATAGAGAGGATAGTTAAATATGGCAGTACAAACGGTTGATATTCTAGGTGTTCCTTTCTCTACAATGACAATGGATGAAACGGTCCAATATTTAAAGGAACAACTAGAATTGGAGCAAACTCATACTTTTCAGGTAGTAACAGCAAACCCTGAAATTGTTATGTGCGCAAAAAAGGATGAAAAATTCCATAAAACATTACTAAATACCGATTTAATTACACCTGATGGTATTGGGGTTGTAAAAGCAAGTGGTATGCTTGGTACACCTGTAAAAGAACGTGTAGCAGGTTTTGATTTAATGTGTAATTTATTTGCGAAGTTATCAGAAGAGAATAAACCAGTATCTGTTTTCTTATTAGGTGCAAAACCACATGTTGTACAAGCCGCGGCTGATCATTTAACGAAGACATATTCGGCTGCATCTATCGTGGGGATACAAGATGGATATTTTAAACAAGAAGAAGAAGAGAATATTGTTTCACGTATTCAAGAGGCAAAACCAGATCTATTACTTGTTGCACTTGGCTTTCCAAGACAAGAAAACTTTATCCAAAACAATAAGCATCGTTTAGAAACGAAAATGGCTGTTGGAGTAGGCGGTAGTTTAGATGTGTGGGCTGGAGAGGTAAAGCGTGCGCCAAAATGGATTCAATCTATTCATTTAGAGTGGTTTTACAGATTATGTAGTAATCCAACACGTTGGCGTCGTCAGTTAGTATTAGCTGAATTTTTAAAAGAAGTAATGCGTTCAAAAAAGTAGCGGAATATCGCTACTTTTTTTTATTTGTTTATTTTTGATAAACATTTTACTTTTGGGAATGATGAAGGAGAATTTTTTATAAGAAATTATTTTACTTATGCAATACACACATGTAAAATGATGTGTAAAGACACCTGTGTAAGGAGGACTTCTTGTGAGCAAGGTAAAAGAAATTTCGAAGCGAAAGCTACTGGGTATAGCAGGGCTTGGCTGGCTATTTGATGCAATGGATGTTGGAATGCTTTCATTTGTAATCGTAGCACTCCAAAAAGATTGGGGATTAAGTACTCAAGAAATGGGTTGGATAGGTAGCGTTAATTCAATTGGTATGGCAGTAGGAGCGCTCCTTTTTGGGATACTATCAGATAAAATAGGACGGAAATCAGTCTTTATTATTACATTATTACTATTTTCTATCGGTAGTGGTTTAACTGCTTTAACGACGACATTCGCGATGTTCCTCGTTTTACGCTTTTTAATTGGTATGGGACTTGGCGGGGAACTTCCAGTTGCATCTACTCTTGTATCAGAAAGTGTTGAAGCGCACGAACGTGGAAAAATAGTTGTACTATTAGAAAGCTTTTGGGCTGGTGGTTGGTTAATCGCAGCTCTTATCTCATATTTTGTTATTCCTAAATACGGTTGGGAAGTTGCTATGGTAATAAGTGCAGTTCCAGCGTTATATGCTTTATATTTAAGATGGAATTTACCCGATTCTCCAAGGTTTCAAAAGGTTGCAAAAAGGCCATCTGTTATTGAAAATATAAAATCGGTTTGGTCTGGAGAATATCGTAAAGCAACAATTATGTTATGGATTCTATGGTTTTGTGTGGTCTTTTCCTATTATGGAATGTTCCTTTGGTTACCTAGTGTAATGGTACTGAAAGGCTTTAGTTTAATAAAAAGTTTTCAGTACGTACTCATTATGACTTTAGCTCAACTTCCAGGATATTTCACAGCTGCATGGTTTATTGAACGTCTTGGTCGTAAATTTGTATTGGTTACGTATTTAATTGGTACAGCATGTAGTGCTTATGTGTTCGGAATTGCGGATTCATTAACAGCATTAATAGTGGCGGGTATGTTACTATCCTTCTTTAATTTAGGTGCTTGGGGTGCATTATACGCTTATACACCGGAACAGTATCCAACAACTATTCGCGGTACAGGTGCAGGAATGGCAGCTGCATTTGGGCGTATTGGTGGTATTCTTGGACCACTATTAGTAGGATATTTAGTTGCTTCACAAGCCTCACTATCGCTAATATTTACGATTTTCTGTGGATCAATTTTAATTGGGGCACTTGCTGTAGTTATACTTGGTCAAGAAACGAAACAGAGGGAATTAGTATAAAGAGAAACCTTAATCAGTGGTGTTTTGTCCATCAACCACTGATTATTAGCCCGCACCAATCGGGATAAAAGAAAAGGGGAACCAAAGTGGTTTCCTTTTTTCTGTTTTTTTAGATAAATAATGGTATAGTAAGAAAAAGGGAATGTTTCTTACTAAAGCGAATGTATACAACAAGACATATGGACAAAGGAATTAGGTGGCTGGATAAATGAAAATCTTACTTATCATGGAAGAAACAGAAGAGCGAAGAAAATTAGTTGAGAACTTTACTGAAAACATTCGAAATGTAGAATGTTTTGAAGCGAAAACTGGAACAGAATCTTTGCTAATAATGAAAAAACATACACCTGATTTTGTTTTTTTAAATTCGCAATTAATGGATGGTACTGGTTTTGAATATTCGAGTTTGTTACGAGAAGTGAATTCTTATACGAAATTTATTTTTATTGGTGAGGATATAGAAGAGGCAATTACAGCTTTTCGTTTCCAAGCGTTTTATTATTTATTACGACCATTTCGTGAAGAAGATTTACAATTCATTTTATATAAAATGGGAAAAGAACAAGGTGAGAAAGCAAAGAGTCATCTGCGTAAACTGCCGATAGAAGGCCATGAGGGGATTAGATATATTCTCCCGGAGGATATTGTATATATTAGTAAAAATAAGGAAAACAAAACAGTTTCAATTTATACAACGAATAATCAGTATATTTCAACATACACACTCCAGGAATTAGAAAATAAACTAAATGCATATGATTTTTTACGTGTACATAAAAGCTATTTAATTAATATGTCATATGTACAAGAACTTAAACCTTATTATAATGGCACGTATAATTTGCATTTAGACAGGTACGATGAGCAACCGATTCCAGTAAGCCGTAATTATGTAAAACGGCTTCGAAATAAAATTGAGCTATGACAAGTAATGAGAGAATTTTAACATAATAGCCTAGAAATCCTTCATGATAAGGAGGATTCAAATTAAATATTCAGAAAATTTAGTACAATCTCCTCTAAGAAGTAGTAATGGGGGGATTGTACGTGAAAACATTGAAATCAATTTTACTTTGGGGAGTTATTGCAGCGGTAGGAGCATCTGCTTTTGGTGTAATAGCTTTATCACAAGGTGAGACAATTAATGCTGTATGGCTATTAGTTGCTGCTGTATCAGTGTATGCGATTGCTTATCGCTTTTATAGTAGATTTATAGCAAGGAAAGTTTTTGGCCTAGATAATAATAGGCAAACGCCTGCTCATACGTTAAATGATGGGAAGGATTATGTTCCAACAAATAAATGGGTTTTATTCGGACATCATTTCGCTGCGATTGCAGGGGCGGGTCCTTTAGTAGGACCAATTTTGGCGGCGCAGATGGGGTATTTACCTGGAACTATTTGGATTATCGTTGGGGTAGTTATTGCCGGAGCTGTACAAGATTTTGTAATTTTATTTGCTTCAATGAGACGTAATGGTAAATCATTAGGAGAAATGATTAAAGATGAAATTGGTCCTGTTACAGGATTAATTGCGATGATTGGTATTTTAGGTATTATGATAATTTTATTAGCAGTATTAGCTTTAGTAGTTGTGAAGGCACTTGTTGGAAGCCCATGGGGAATGTTTACAATCGCAGCAACAATTCCAATTGCCATTTTAATGGGAGTTTACATGCGTTACATTAGACCAGGACGAGTAGGGGAAGGATCAGTAATCGGTATTGTTCTACTAGTCCTATCGCTTATTGGTGGACAGTATGTAGCAGAAAATCCAACGCTTGCAAGTATGTTTACTTTTAGTGGTGAAACAATTGCTATTATGCTTATCGTATATGGATTCATTGCATCGGCATTACCAGTTTGGATGCTCCTTGCACCACGTGATTATTTAAGTACATTTTTAAAAATAGGAACGATACTTGGATTAGCAATTGGTATTTTAATTGTAGCTCCAGATTTGAAGATGCCGGCAGTATCTAAGTTTATTGATGGAACAGGCCCTGTCTTCTCCGGGAATTTATTTCCGTTCTTATTTATTACAATAGCTTGCGGTGCTGTCTCTGGATTCCACGCTCTCGTTTCATCAGGTACGACGCCGAAAATGATTGAGCAAGAAGGTCATGCACAGCCAATTGGTTATGGGGCAATGTTAATGGAATCATTTGTAGCAGCGATGGCTATGATTGCAGCTTGTGTATTAACACCAGGAACTTATTTTGCAATTAATAGTCCAGCAGCACTGATCGGAACAGATGTATCACAAGCGGCCCAAGTTATTTCTTCGTGGGGATTTGCTATTACACCGAATGAATTAAAAGAACTTGCTGTTAACGTTGGAGAACAGACCATTTTATCACGTACAGGTGGCGCACCAACATTAGCAATTGGTATGGCACATATATTTTCACAAGTAATAGGTGGAACGGCGATGATGGCATTTTGGTACCATTTTGCCATTCTTTTTGAAGCACTATTTATTTTAACAACGATTGATGCTGGAACACGTGTAGGACGATTTATGATTCAAGATATTTTAGGGCATGTGTACAAGCCGTTTGCGAAAACAGATTCCACAATAGCGAATGTGGTTGCTACAACGTTATGTGTATTAGGCTGGGGGTACTTCTTATATCAAGGGGTGGTTGACCCTCTCGGTGGAATTAATACGCTATGGCCACTTTTCGGTATTGCAAATCAAATGTTAGCGGGGATTGCACTATTACTTGGAACGACAATTTTATTCAAAATGGGGAAAAAGGCATACGTTTGGGTAACGCTTATTCCGACTATAGGATTACTTATTGTAACGATGACAGCTGGTTATCAAAAGTTATTTCATGAAAATCCTAAAATAGGATTTCTATCACATGCGAAAGTATTTCAGGGAGCATTAGATGATGGTAAGATATTAGCTCCAGCTAAAAATGTTGCGCAAATGAAACAAATTATTTTTAATGACTATATTGATGCGGCACTTTGTGGAATTTTTATGATAGTTGTAATTGCTGTATTAATTTCTGCAATTCGAATTTGGATTCAAGTATTAAGAAATAAGCCAATGCCGTTAAAAGAGGCACCATATATTCCAAAAGATGAAAGTGAGTCGAGGAACTATGCTTAAAAATTTACGGAACGTATGGGGAAAGAGAAAGCAATTTATTAGTTTACTTGTCGGAGTTCCAAGTTATGAAACGTATGTAAATCACATGAAAATAAATCATCCAGAAGAGAAAATTTTATGCCAAAAGCAATTTTTTGCTGAGGCACAAGAAGCTAGATTTAATGCAAAAGGCGGAAAAATATCACGATGTTGTTAATGGAAGGGGCGAAATTTCGTCCCTTTTTATTTTGTTGTTCCACGTGGAACAACAAAATAAAAAAGTTTGGGAATTATAGGGATTTCGTAATACAATAACATATGGAAAGGGATAGATGGAAAAGAAAAAGTAGGGAGATTATTTTATGTTCAGAGATCTATTTGTAAATATGACAATTATTCTTTCCTTTATCTTTGTAGGTGGTCAGCTTTTAAGAGATAAGCCGTTAAAAGAGGGATTCGCTGTTTGGCAAAAATGTGTAGTAGGTATTTTTACTGGGATATTAGGTGTATTATTAATGCATTTTGGTGTACATATTGAAGATAGTCTGTTGGATTTACGTTACTTGGCAGTTATTTTGGCAGTTATAATTGGGGGGCCGATAGCCAGTAGTATAACAGTTGCTATCATTTTAATAACTCGGCTACTTTTTACTGATTACTCTTTAGCCTCTGAGTTGGCTTGCTATACCATCATAGTAACCGGAATTGGTATTGTCTTCATTTGGCGGATGAAAATTTCTATATTTACAAAGTGGATATGGCTTAATGTGTATAGCTTGTCTATTTTAATATTACCACTGTCTATTTTATTTAAGGATGTATCTGTAGTGGTATTATATTTAATTTGTTGTATTGTAGCGGCATACATCACATTTGTAAGTGCAAGTTACGTATTGCAATCCAATGAATTATTTCAAACGATGAAGCATTATGCAACGATAGATGCATTAACGAATCTAGGAAATGTAAGACAGTTTGATTTCGAGATGAATCGTCATATTGGTAGCAAGCATATGAAAAATGATTCACTTTGTTTATTACTTATAGATATTGATCACTTTAAGTATGTAAATGATACGTACGGTCATCCTGCTGGAGATGAAGTGTTAAAACAACTAGGGCGTATTTTGTTAGAAAATGCACCATTCCCAAATTTAGTCTTTCGAAAGGGTGGCGAAGAGTTTGCTCTGTTGTTACCGAAAAAAATGATAGCATTTGGAACCCGTATAGGGGAACAAATTCGACTAGCAGTTGAAAAGCATTCATTTCAACTGCAAAATGGGGAAAAAATTAAAATTACAGTTTCTGTTGGGCTTTCAGAATATAAAAAATCACCTGAGCAATTTATTCAATCAGCGGATGATGCGTTATATTATTCAAAAAGAAATGGTAGAAACAAGGTTAGTTCAGCATCATAGGAATTTGGGGAGTACTTTAAAACATTTCTGTAAAGTAATTAAAACCCACAGAACAATAAATGTTCTGTGGGTTTTAATCCATTTTTAAATTTATTAATAAAAAGCTTTATGTTAGACAAGTTCTTTCGGTGCAACGAATTTGCGGTATGCACCGTGATGTGTTGGTCCTACATATTCGTTAATCTTAAATGAATGACGAATTGCAGCTGTGATGAATTCTTTCGCAGTTTTTACTGCTTCTTTCACCGTTTTTCCTTTTGCAAGTTCTGCTGTAATTGCAGCAGAATATGTACAACCTGCACCGTGTGTATTTGTCGTATCAATCTTTTCTGATTCTAGAAGATCGAATGTTTCGCCGTCATATAACACATCAATAGCAGTTTCTGTACCTAGTTTGCTACCACCTTTAATCAGTACGTATTTAGCGCCTAAAGCATGGGTTTTTTTTGCAGCTTCTTTCATGTCCTCAAGAGAATTAATTTTCACACCACTTAATTGATATGCTTCAAATAAGTTAGGCGTTACGACTAATGCCTTTGGAACAAGAACGTCACGTAAGCAGTCATTTGTTTCAGGATGTAACGCTTCATCCGCTCCTTTACATACCATAACAGGATCAACTACTACATTTTCGAAATTGTGCTTTTCAATTGTTTCCGCAACCATTTCGATAATTTCTACTGATCCAAGCATACCCGTTTTTAAAGCATCTACGCCAACGCCTTCAATTGTCGTTTCTAATTGTGGTTTTAATGTAGAAGCTGGGATTGGGAATACGTTATGTGCCCAGCCGTTATGTGGATCCATCGTTACGATTGTCGTAAGGGATGTCATTCCGTATACACCAAGTTCTTGGAATGTTTTTAAATCTGCTTGTATACCAGCACCGCCACTTGTGTCAGAACCAGCGATAGTAAGTGCCTTATTTAATGTCATTATGAAAGCCCCCTCAAGTGATATAATGAAAACTATGTTTTCACCATTATATCAATGTTACGAATAAGTACAAAGTGAAAAGTAGATGATTTATGTTAAGTACTATTTAAAATCTTGTATGTAGGAGACGAATTATGTTTCAAGAGAATCGTACAAATGAATTAGTTATATTAAAAGAGATTGCAGAAACGTTGAATACCTCAAATGATACATATCACGTACTTCAAGCTGTGCTGGAAAAGCTGTTGAATGTAACTGGTTTAACGACAGGATGGATTTTCCTTGCGGATGAAAATGGTAGATATACAAAATTAATTGATTACCAATTACCAGAGGGATTGAAATTCGAAAATAAACGACCGATGTGTGAGGGGAATTGCTGGTGCTTACACCGCTTTGTGGAAGGAAAACTAGAGCGAGCAGTTAATATTATTGAATGTAAGAGAATTAATAATGCGATTGAATACAACTGGGGAGATACAGAAGGGATTGTACATCATGCGACAGTACCGCTAAAAGCGGGAGAAGATGAATTTGGCGTGTTAAATGTAGCTAGCCCAGGTAAAACGCATTTTTCGGAAGAAGAATTAGTACTATTACAATCAGTTGCCTTTCAAATTGGAACGGCATTAAAGCGTACAAAACTGTATGAAAATGAAAAGAGAAGAGCTCATTATTATGTAAAGTTAGAACGCTTTATTCAAGCTTTAAGGACAATTCATAAATTTAATGCATTACCAGAAGAGATTGTAATGCAAATAGGGAGCTTATTTCTATGGGAGCAAGTTGTATTCTTTATTAGAGAAGAAAATGAACTAGCTGTGAGAGCTTCTTATAAGAAAGGTGAACTACAAGATGATTTGAGGGCAGCAGCACAGGAAGCGTTGGAAAAAGAAGAATCTGTTTTGTTGAAGCGTCAGGTTGGTAATATAGAACATCCCAATAGGGCAGTTATCGCTATTCCGATACATATTCAAGATCATATATTTGGAGTATTAAGTGTAAGTTCTAATAATGGAGAATTTGATATAAATACGATAGATGTAGTACAAGCGTTAGCAAATCATATTTCATTAATGATAGAGAACTTAAGATTAAATGAAAAACGCCGCGAACTTGTACGAATGGAAGAGCGTAATCGTTTAGCTAGAGATTTACATGATTCTGTTTCACAAAAGTTGTTTTCATTAACGTTTATGACGAAAGGCGCTGAAGCTGTCTTAAAGGGTCAAAATGAAAAGGTAGATCAGTCTTTGTATGAGATGCGTGAATTAGCACAAGGTGCCTTAAAAGAAATGAGGACATTAATTTGGCAGCTCCGTCCGGCTGGATTAGAGAAAGGGTTAGTACTAGCTTTAAAGCAATATGGTGAAAGTTTAGGATTGAAAATTCGGGAACAAGTTACAGGTGTACGTGATTTGCCGCGTGTAGTAGAAGAAGCGCTATGGCGAATTGGACAAGAAGCTTTAAATAACGTAAGTAAGCATGCGAATGTAAGAGAAGCGACGATTTATTTCAAAGTGACGGAGAAAAATGTATCATTAGAAATAGTCGATCAAGGAAATGGGTTTGTAGAAAAGGATATAAAAGAGAAGAAATCACTCGGTATGACTACGATGCGTGAAAGAGTAGAATTAGTTGGTGGAACAATTAAAATTGTAAGTAGTAAGAAACGAACGAGTATAAAAGTAAATGTACCATTATGATGTGAAAATGAGGGAAGTTTGTGAAAATAAAAGTATTGTTAGTTGATGATCATACAGTTGTTTTAAAAGGATTAGCATTTTTTCTAAGCACACAGGAAGATTTTGAATTAGTTGGTGAAGCAAATAATGGGAAAGAGGCGCTAGTGAAAGTAGGCGAAACGAGTCCAGATGTCGTATTAATGGATTTATATATGCCTGAGATGGATGGAATTGAGGCAACAGCTTGTATTAAAAAAGAATATCCAAACGTGAAAGTAATTGTATTGACTAGTTTCTCTGATCAAGCTCATGTATTGCCGGCACTAAAAGCTGGGGCGAGCGGTTATATTTTAAAAGATATCGAACCAGATCAGCTTGTTGAAGCTATTCGAAGCGCGTATAAAGGTAATATTCAATTACATCCAGATATAGCAAATGCCCTTCTTTCTCAAACATTACCACAGGAAGAGAAAGAAGAAGAACCTTCCGTTCAAGTGGATGTATTAACAGCGAGAGAAAATGAAGTATTGCAGTTATTGGCGAAAGGGATGAGTAATAAAGAAATTGCTTCTGTTTTAGTTATTACAGAAAAAACGGTAAAAGCTCATATGAGTAGTATTTTGAGTAAGTTACATTTATCCGATCGCACACAAGCAGCATTATATGCAGTGAAAAATGGAATCGTATAAGACAAAAGTCGTAAGACCTAGTTCGCCTTTAGAAGGTGGACTTTTTTTATGGAAAAATACGTCTATGTGAGGACGTAATTGTTTTGATATAAAGATAAAATGTATTTGTAAGCAACAATAATTATAAGGGAGTACCCTTTTTCGTAAGTGATATATAACAACATAAGAGTGAGTAGTAGGAGGAAAAACAATGGCAACAGTTTTATTTGTAAAAGCAAACAACCGCCCAGCGGAACAAGCAGTTAGTGTGAAATTATACGAGGCATTTTTAGCAAACTATAAAGAAGCGCATCCAAATGATACAGTGGTAGAACTTGATTTATATAAAGAAGAATTACCATATGTAGGCGTAGATATGATTAATGGTACATTCAAAGCAGGTAGAGGATTTGATTTAACAGAAGAAGAAGCAAAAGTGGTAGCAGTTGCTGATAAGTATTTAAATCAATTCTTAGAAGCTGATAAAGTAGTTTTCGGTTTCCCATTATGGAACTTAACGATTCCGGCCGTATTACACACGTATATTGATTATTTAAACCGTGCTGGTAAAACGTTTAAATATACACCAGAAGGTCCAGTTGGGCTTATTGGAGATAAGAAGATTGCATTATTAAATGCACGCGGCGGCGTATATTCTGAAGGACCAGCAGCTGAAATGGAAATGGCTGTAAAATATGTAGCGAGCATGATGGGCTTCTTCGGTGCAACAAACATGGAAACGGTAGTTATTGAAGGACATAACCAATTCCCAGATAAAGCAGAAGAGATCATTGCAGCAGGTCTTGAAGAAGCGGCTAAAGTAGCAAGTAAATTTTAATTAAAAATATAATCGTCACTCGAAAAAACAGCATTAACTTTTATGTTAATGCTGTTTTTTATATTTTTAGCTCGTCAGCAAGTTTTTCTAATTGATTTCGATCTTGTATATAATATGTTCGGCCTTCTTTTTTTAAATAGTTTTGCTGGCAAAACTGGTTTAATACATATAAAAGATGGCGGTAACTGACGTTTAAGTATTCTGAGGCCTCAGTATGTTTTTCGGTATAGCAATTATTTTGTTCCGTTAATAGAATGAACGCAGCTAATCGGTTTTCAAATGGATAACTATAGTTTTTGGCGTAATTTTCTGTTCGGGTAATTGTTTTTTCTCCAATAAATTTGCATAGTTTCTGTAGAAAGGTAGCATCTTGCAATAAAAGATGCTGACAATCTTTAAGAGGAAGCGCTAAGCAAATACAATCTTCAATCACCTCAACCGCTTTTGTAACAGATTCTACGCCAATTAATCCTAATTCTCCAATGAATGAAGGTGCTTGAATAAAATTAATTAAAGAGACTTTCCCATTTTTATGGCTCATATATATTTTTGCTTTCCCGGAAATTAAGTAATAGAGATAAGGGAGGTCGACTCCCTCCTTACATATCATCTCTTTCTTTTGAAAAGAATGTAGTTCTACATATGGTAAGACATGAAAGGAAAAAAGAGTATGGAATTGATGAATTTGCATGTGTTGATAAATTTCTTTCTCATTTTTACTGATTTTCATATTTTCACCCCTGTTTGTAGTATGAGATATCTCCTATTATTTTTACAAGGAAGAATGATACGATTTATGTAAATTTGTTTTTGTAGAAAAGAGAGTGTGAGGGGTTTATGAAAAAATATAAAACATTGCTATTTGATGTAGATGATACATTGTTAGATTTTCAGAAGGCAGAGAAAGTGGCGTTACGTATGCTCTTTGAAGAGAAAGGGATTCCTTTAACTAGCGAGGTTGAAGCGCAGTATAAAAAAATTAATAAAAGCCTTTGGGATGCTTTTGAAGAAGGTGAAATAAATCGTGATGAAGTCGTAAATACACGATTTTCGATTTTGTTTAAAGAGTACGAGGAAGAAGTAGATGGGATATTATTCGAAAATAATTATCGCAGCTACTTAGAAGAAGGAAACCAACTAATCCAAGGTGCGTTTGAATTTATAAATCAAATTCAAAGTGAGTATGATTTATATATAGTGACAAACGGTATTTCTAAGACGCAAGATAAACGTTTGCGTAATGCAGGATTACATTCATTGTTTAAAGATATTTTTGTTTCTGAAGATACGGGATTCCAAAAGCCGATGAAAGAGTATTTTGAATATGTTTTTGAACGTATTCCTAACTTCGCTTCTGAAGAAGGACTCATTATTGGGGATTCGTTAAGTGCCGATATTAAAGGTGGATATGTAGCAGGAATTGATACTTGTTGGTTTAATCCAGAAAAGAAATCAAATGATAGCGAGATTGTGCCAACATATGAAGTGCATAGTTTTGAAGAGTTACACGCGCTATTAAAGCAGCACGTATAATAAGAATAGGCAGTGGAACTTTTGTCCCCACTGCCTATTTTTATTAATTTGTAGTTTCGTTATGTTTAGGAAGCGGAAATGCATTCCCAATCGCGGCTGCCCCGAGCATCGGTAATAATAAATTGAGCGGGAAAAACATGAGTAATAGTAATGTTATAGCTATTGGTTTTCTTAATGCATAGCTTGAAATAGCTGTCGTGACGATGGCTACAGAAGCTATTGGATCTATAGGGATAATAGAAGCTATAGCATATCCGATACTTGATCCAGCAAATATAATTGGGAAAATATGTCCGCCGCGCCAACCCGTATTTAAACAAACGGCAGTAATACATAATTTTAAAATTCCTGAAAGAAGTAGTACCCAGAAGGATAAATGGCTCCATTCAACGACTAAATCTTTTAATTGATGTTCCCCTGAGAATAACGTGTAAGGAAGAAAAGTTCCTGTAATTCCTAATAAAATACCGCCTATAATTCCAAGTGATACCTTGTATTCTTTGAAGGGGTGGATTAATTTCTCTAATGTGAATTCTAATTTGAAATAAAAGAAACCAACTATAGCACCAATGCTAGCAAGTGGTAGAAAGGCGATCCATTCATTAAGAGCAAGAGACCCTTCCCCAAAATCAACGATAAAGGATCCGCGATTATCGAGTTTACTAAGCAATAAATAAACGGAAAAACCAGCAAAAGTGGTAGCTAAATATACGATTGCTTTTTTTCCTTTCGAAAATTCATTAATTTGCTCACCCTCATTTTCATTCGGAGCTAAATAACCGAATAATGGTGCATTAAAAATAACACTTAAAGTGGCACCAATTCCAACCTCTGTTAGTTCATTCATTCCCTTTAAAGCAAATTTAAAGCGATCTCCTACCCATGTACAAAGTCCACCGATAATTCCAACAAGTGCAGCTTCTGGTCCTAAACTAGCTCCAAATATTAAAACGATAATCGCAGTTAAAGTAGCTTTATGTACAAAACGGTATTCAATTCTACCTGTTTTTTTATATTCAGCCATCACTTCCGGCATAAGACGTGGATATGTACCGAAGTATTTTTGTGTTAAACCAACGAGGATACCACCGATGATTGTTACACAAATGGTGTAATAAGGGGGAGAAGAGAAAACCGTAGGTAAGTATCCCCAAATAAAATGAATTCCGATATTTATCGTAACTAAAAATAACCAAACTGTAGCTCCTACTATAGAGCCTAGAAGAATGCCATATAGGACTAGTATATAGTTCATGTCCTTTTTATTTGTCATGTTATACCTCCGTTATGTGAGTTTTGATCTAGAGAAGATTAGATATGCTAGTATGAAATGAATTGAATATATATAGTATCTTTTTGAGAGGTGGGCTTATTCAATATATTGAGGTCTCGTGAGAATCTTGAACCTATACGCTTAAACTACTTATTTAATTCTATATATTGATCGAAGTTTTTAAAAGGTCTTTTTCAATTGAATATGGAATATATTTCTTTTATTGTTTGTATTAAATTCCTTACATTTAATTTAGAACATTCAGAAAAACTATTTGACATCAGGAAATTATTGCTATAAAATCAACGGTAATTGCATAGTCTTATCAAGAAAAGGTGGAGGGACAGGCCCGATGAAACCTTGGCAACAGCCGTATAACGGAATTGTGCCAAATCCTGCAGGTAATAATCCTGAGAGATAAGAAAGATCCTTTAGAGCGTGTTTTCAAACTGCTCCTTTCTTGTTTTCAGGAAAGGGGCAGTTTTTTATTTTGCATAAAGTGAAACTTTAATCAGTGGGGGTTTTGTCCCTCCCCCGCGGATTATTAGCCCACACCAATCAGGTAGTTATCTCCCGCCTAACTTCCTCGCATTCGCCGAATTTTGAGGTGGGAGTCTTACTGACCGCAAATAGCGGGATAAAAGAAAGGAGAATGAGAGATGGGAGAATCATGGGGGAAAGGAACGATTTGTGTGCAAGGCGGCTATACGCCAAAAAATGGTGAGCCGCGTGTTTTGCCGCTTTATCAAAGTACAACGTATAAATACGATACTTCAGATGATTTAGCAGCACTATTTAATTTAGAGGCAGAAGGATATATATATACGCGTATTGGAAATCCTACTCTAGCTGCATTTGAGCAGAAGTTATCAGATTTAGAAGGCGGTGTAGGGGCTGTTGCAACAGCTTCTGGGCAGGCAGCCATTATGCTTGCGGTTTTAAATATTTGCAGTAGTGGAGACCATTTACTTTGTTCTTCAACTGTTTACGGAGGAACGTTTAATTTATTTGGAGTGAGTTTGCGAAAGCTGGGCATAGATGTTACGTTCTTTAATCCTAATTTAACGGCAGATGAAATTGCGGCACTTGCTAATGATAAGACAAAACTCGTTTATGCAGAGTCGTTAGGAAATCCAGCAATGAACGTTTTGAATTTCAAAGAACTTTCAGCGGCAGCAAAAGAATTAGAAGTACCTTTTATCGTTGATAATACATTGGCGACGCCTTATTTATGCCAGGCGTTTGAACATGGGGCAAATATCATTGTCCATTCTACAACGAAATATATTGATGGCCATGCAAGTTCTCTAGGTGGGATTGTAATAGACGGAGGGAACTTCGATTGGACAAATGGAAAATACCCTGAGCTTGTCGAACCTGACCCGAGTTATCATGGCGTAAGCTATGTTCAAAATTTTGGAGCAGCAGCGTATATTGTGAAAGCACGCGTTCAGTTATTAAGAGACTACGGAAACTGTATGAGCCCATTCAATGCATATATTAGCAACATTGGCCTTGAAACATTGCATTTACGAATGGAGCGTCATAGTGAAAATGCTCTCGAAGTTGCTAAGTGGCTTGCTAATCATGATCGCATTGAATGGGTGAATTATCCTGGATTAGATAGTAATGAAAATTATTCGTTAGCACAAAAGTATTTGAAAAAAGGTGCTAGTGGAGTTTTAACATTTGGTATTAAGGGCGGATTAGAAGCAGCGAAAGAATTTATCGCAAATGTAAAGCTTGCAACTCTTGTAACGCATGTAGCTGATGCAAGAACTTGTGTAATACATCCTGCTAGTACGACGCACAGACAATTAAGCGCAGAAAATCAGCGTTTAGCTGGCGTTACATCTGATTTAATCCGTTTATCGGTCGGTATAGAAGATGTTTCTGATATTATTGCAGATTTAGAAGCGGCGCTAGTCGGAGGCAAACAACATGCCGATCATAATTGATAAAGATTTACCAGCTCGCAAAGTATTGCAGAAGGAAAATATTTTTGTAATGACGAAGGAGCGAGCAGTAACACAAGATATACGTGCTTTGAAAATTGCTATATTAAATTTAATGCCTACAAAACAAGAAACAGAGGCGCAATTACTTCGTTTAATTGGAAATACGCCGTTGCAATTAGATGTTCATTTACTTCATATGGAATCGCATCTGTCTCGCAATGTAGCGCAGGACCATTTAACGAGCTTCTATAAAACATTTCGTGATATTGAGGATGAAAAATTTGATGGACTCATTATTACAGGAGCACCAGTTGAAACTCTTTCTTTTGAAGAGGTAGATTATTGGGAAGAGCTTGGACGTATTATGGAGTATTCAAAAACGAATGTAACATCTACGCTTCATATTTGCTGGGGGGCACAAGCAGGTTTGTATTATCACTATGGTGTGCCGAAGTATCCTCTTGCGGAAAAAATGTTTGGTGTATTTGAACATGAGGTTCGCGAGCAACATGTGAAATTGTTACAAGGGTTTGATGAAGTGTTTTTTGCTCCGCATTCTCGTCATACAGAAGTAAGAGAGAGTGATATTGAAAAGGTGAAAGAATTAACGTTATTAGCCAATTCTGAAGAAGCAGGTGTTCATCTTGCTATTGGGCAAGATGGAAGGCAAGTTTTCGCACTCGGACATAGTGAATACAGTTGTGATACGTTAAAGCAAGAATACGAACGGGACTGCCAAAAAGGGTTAAATATTGATGTGCCAAAAAATTATTTTAAACATAATAATCCAAATGAGAGGCCACTTGTTAGGTGGAGGAGTCACGGGAATTTATTATTCTCTAATTGGTTGAATTATTACGTGTATCAAGAAACCCCTTATGTATTGTAAATGATTGTGTAACACGTGGTAGCGTTTTCCTTGTAAAGATTAACCTTTATTTTTCCGAATGTTCTAAATTCATTGTTTTTCAGATTTTTCGTCTATATAATTCATCTAAACACAATTTTTGAGGGGTGGACAGTATTATGAAAGAAATTCAAGTGGGGTTATTAGGTCTTGGGACAGTTGGTAGTGGTGTAGTTCGTATTATTACAGATCATCAAGAACGACTTATACACCAAGTAGGTTGTCCAGTGAAAGTAACGAAAGTATTGGTGCAAAACATTGAGAAAGAGAGAGAGGTCGACGTGCCTTCTACTCTATTAACACAAAATGTGAATGAAATTCTAGATAATCCAAATATTGATGTTGTCATCGAAGTGATGGGTGGCATTGATGATGCGAAAGCATATATTTTACAAGCTTTACAAAGTGGGAAGCACGTTGTGACTGCAAATAAAGATTTAATGGCGTTACACGGAGCGGAATTATTAGCGGTAGCAAAGGATAATAAGGCTGATCTATTTTATGAAGCAAGTGTAGCGGGAGGAATTCCGATTTTACGAAGCATCGTAGAAGGACTTTCTTCAGATCTTATTACGAAAGTAATGGGAATTGTAAATGGAACGACAAATTTTATTTTGACGAAAATGTCAGACGAAGGGAGAGCATATAACGACGTGTTAAAAGAAGCTCAGCAGCTTGGATTTGCAGAAGCAGATCCAACATCAGACGTAGAAGGTTTGGATGCAGCAAGAAAAATGACGATTTTGGCTACTCTCGGTTTCTCTACAAATGTAGAGCTTGGAGATGTGAAGGTAAAAGGGATTACTTCTATTACAGCAGAAGATATTGAATATAGTAAGAGCTTAGGCTATACAATTAAATTAATTGGCCTTGCAAAGCGAGATGGCGAGAAATTAGAGGTTACAGTTGAGCCAACTTTACTTCCAAATGCACACCCTCTTGCGGCAGTGCAAAATGAATATAATGCTGTGTATGTGTATGGTGAAGCGGTAGGAGAAACGATGTTTTATGGCCCGGGAGCAGGAAGCTTACCGACAGCGACAGCTGTTGTTTCTGATCTAGTTGCTGTAATGCAAAATATTAGGTTAGGTGTAACAGGAAATAGTGCTGTAGTTCCGCAATATCAAAAGGTACTAAAAGAGCCAGATGAAATTATTGTGAAAAAGTTTTTAAGACTTCATGTGAAAGACGAAATTGGTGTATTTGCAAAAATTACATCATTGTTCTCTGAGCGCGGTGTTAGTTTTGAAAAGATCATTCAAATGCCACTTGAAGAGAAAGGGAAAGCAGAAATAGTAATTGTAACGCATCGTGCTTCTCTTGCGGATTATGAGTACATTCTACATACATTGCAATCGTATGAAGAAATAGATTGTGTGAAAGCAAATTATCGAATTGAAGGAGATGCTAAGTAGTATCTCTTCTAATAAAACGAAAAAACCTATTAAGCGGCTTGCTTAATAGGTTTTTTTCTATTTAAAATCTGCGTACCAACTTGAATAAAAGCTTGAATAATCCAACCTGTTGTAAAGGATAAGATAATTGTTCCAAAATAGATTGGCCCATCTAATAAGAAGCTTAATGTTAAAAATAAAAAAGCTAATGAAATTTCTGTTCTTCTAAATGTCCATTTCTTTTTCTCAGCAACAGTTAAAACGAAAGCCTCTTGAGGTGCTGCGCAAAGGTTAGTAGAGACGTAAAGACCAATTCCGGCTCCGACGAATAGATTTCCGCAAACAAGTGTTATATATTTTGGAAGAGAGCGGATAGCATCCATAATAGTCGTAATAGAACCAACCCAATCAACAAAAAGAGAAATAAGAATCATTGTGACAATTGTGCCGATTGTAATTTGTTTTTTGTCCCAAAAGAGTACGATCAGGGTAAAAACAAAGTTAATCATGAAAATCCAAAAACCAATACTTATCCCAAAATTTTGATATAGTGCAATAAAGAAGGAATCATAAGGGCTAAGTCCAAAGGAAGTAATTGTCGTCATCATATTAATACCGATGGCGAGAATGAGTAAACCGCCAATGAAAAATATATATTCTAGTTTGAATCGAAGCATAGTTGTATATCCTTTCAAAATGTATTTGCTAAGAAAGGATATACTGTGGAAAGCTTACCAGGTCAAGCGAGAATTTTTGAGGGGAAGGGGAGAATGAGATGACTAATATAAGAAAGATTGCTGAACTTGCTGGGGTATCTGTTTCAACTGTTTCACGTGTACTCAATAATCATCCGTATGTGAATGAACAGAAACGAAAAGAGATTTTAGCGATTATTGAAGAATTAAATTATACGCAAAATGTGAATGCGATTCATTTAGTGAAAGGAAAAACGAATGTAATTGGCGTTTTATTGCCGCACGTAAATGATCAATATTACAGTGCCATTATTGGGGGGATATCAAAGGAAACCGCAAAGAACAATTATAATATGATGCTTTGCCAGACAAATTATAGCGAAGAAAAAGAGCTTGAAATTTTACATATGTTAAAAATGAAAAAGCTTGATGGAGTAATTATATGTTCACGGACAAATAGTAAGGAAAAGCTTGAAGAGTATACGAAGTTTGGTCCAATTGTGATGTGTGAAGAAATAGATTCGAAATTCATTTCGAGTGTACATATTGATTACTACAAAGTATTTTTGCGCGGGATGAAAAGCTTAATAGATGCTGGTCATACACGTATCGGATATTGCATTGGAAGAAGTAATAGTATTAATAGCCAGAGGCGAAAAAAAGCGTATGAGGATTCACTTCAACAGATTGTTGTAACACCGTTAGATGCCTGGAAGTTTAAGGGCTGTTTTACGGTGGAAGATGGGCGCAATGTAGTCAGGGAATGGGCTCGTATGTCTGTAAAACCGACGGCTTTTCTTGTATCTTGCAATCATATTGCTGCAGGAATGGTAACGGAGGCGAAAAAACAAGGAATTCGTATCCCAGAGGATATTACGATTATCGGATGTGATGATCAAGAGGTGGCAAATATATTAGGTATTACGACGATTTCGCATTCCAGTAAAAATGTTGGTGTAAAGGCATTTGAATTATTATATGAAAAGATTAATGATGAGGAAATAGATGTGAAACATGTAGAGTTATTACCAAATTTGGTAGATAGGGAAACGACATAATAGAGAAGGTGTGAAAATCGCTTTTCGAAAATTCGTTTGGTATAATTATGGACAATCTATAGGGGCTAAAAGGGGTTTTGATATGAGATCAAAATTAGTAAAAGTAATTCTACTCATTACAATTGCGTCTTTCTGTTTATTTGCATATGGTTTTGTTTCGGGTGTAAATGATGTATTAAATCCGAAAGCTTCAAAATTAATTACGAAGACTGACGTAGTGGAAAAAGAGAAAAAGAAAACAGGAACGTTACAAGTAGTTAGTTTAGGTGATTCGTTAACGCGCGGCGTTGGTGATAAAGAAGGAATTGGCTATATTGGACGAATGAAAGAGAATTTACAAAAAGATTATAAACAAAAAGTTGCACTAAGCAATTTGGCAGTTAGTGGTGCGAAAATGCCCGATTTGTTAAAACAAATTGAAAGCAGCGGAGCTCAATATTCAATTAAGCAAGCAGATGTAATTGTTTTAACAATTGGAGGAAATGATTTGTTCCCAGGATGGGAATCGCTCGGAAAGATAGATTTAGAGACGTATCGTCCTGATACGGAAACGTTTCAAAATGAAGCGAAGAAAATTATAGAAGAAATTCGTAAATTAAACACAGATAGCCCTATTTTTTGGTTAGGATTATACAATCCTTTTGAAGATGTAGAAGATTTGAGAGGTTCATCAAATATTGTTGTTGATTGGAACGCTTCTTTAGAGAAGTTAGCATTAAATGATAAAAACGTATATATTACACCGACATTTGATTTATTCCAAAATCGTGGGAAAGATTTATTATACTCAGATCATTTTCATCCGAATGAAGTAGGTTACACATATATGGCGGAGCGTTTAGTCCAAAATGTTGTAAGTAAATTAAAACTAGAGCAAGGAGGGGTAAAATGACGACGATACTTTCTGTACGAGACTTGAAGAAGGTAATTGGAAAGAAGACTCTTGTAGAGGACATTTCATTTGATGTAAAACAAGGAGAAGTGTTTGGCTTTTTAGGACCGAACGGAGCCGGGAAAACGACAACAATTCGAATGTTAGTCGGACTGATTAAAGCGACAGAAGGTACTATTTCTATCGGTGGTTATTCTATTAAGGAAAATTTCAGAGAAGCGATGCGTCAAATTGGAAGTATCGTTGAAAACCCAGAGCTTTATACATATTTAACGGGATGGGAAAACTTAAAGCAATTTGCGCGCATGCTTGGTGATATATCAGATGAACGTATTGTTGAAATTGCAAAAATGGTTCATTTAGATGAGCGTATTCACGATAAGGTAAAAACATATTCCCTTGGTATGAAGCAGCGCCTTGGAATTGCACAGGCGCTACTTGGAAACCCGAAATTGCTCATATTAGATGAACCGACGAATGGTTTAGATCCAGCTGGGATTAGAGAGCTTAGGGAATTTATACATAAGCTTGTAAAAGAAGAAAATATGAGTGTATTTATTTCGAGTCACTTATTAAGTGAAGTGCAACTGATATGCGACCGTGTTGCTATTATTCATAAAGGAAAAATGATAACAGTTGCACCTATTGAAGAGTTGATCAAAACAGCGAGTGATCGTGTGGAATGGGTCGTTACACCGGTTTCCAAAGCGAAAGACATGTTAGACGCTGCTGAAGAGATAGAGGAAGTTAGTGTAGAAGATGAGCGTTTATTATGTCGTATGGATGTTGCGTCTATTAATGTTTGGAATAAGCACTTTGTAGAAAACGGGATAGATGTACATAGCGTCAAAGAGCTTGTATTTACGCTAGAAGATTTATTTATTGAACTCACAAGGGGTGAGCAACATGCGTGAATTTGCGAATCTAGTTTTAAATGAATCAGAAAAGATTTATCGTAAGAAACGAATTGTTGTTGTCATGCTTATTTTAGCAATCTTGATTCCACTTTTTGTGTATGCTCAGTATCGTGAAATAGAAACGACGCAAAAAAGGCTTGGTACGACCGATTGGAAAGTATCATTACAGCAACAAATTGTTGATTCACAAAACCGCTTGAACAATTCTAGATTGCCAGAAGAATGGCGGGATTGGTTAAAAGTAAGAGTGGAACAACAACAATATTATTTAGATCATAATATTAATCCGACTGCGCCAGGAGCACCGACATTTGTGAGGGCGTTTATTGAACAAGGAATAACGTTATTTATTCCATTGCTCGTTATGATTGTCGCCATTGATATTGTTTCAGGAGAACGAAGCGATGGTACGATGAAAATGCTTCTGACGAGGCCAATTCGGCGCTGGAAAATACTCCTTAGTAAATATGTGACGATGTTATTTTTCATTTCGCTCATATTGCTTCTTGTCGGTTTGTTTGCTTATGCATTATCAGGGCTTGTATTTGGATACTCTGGATGGAATTTACCTGTGTTAACAGGATTCGTCATTGATAAGGAAACGTTAAATACAAACTTTGTACACCTTATTCCGCAGTGGCAATACATTTTAATGGCGTACGGACTAGCTTGGTTTGTTGCTATTGTGGTTGGAACTATATCATTTATGGTTTCTGTTTTAATTCGGAATACACCAGCTGGAATGGGCGTTATGTTAGCTGCGTTAATCGCAGGCGGCATTTTAAGTTCATTCGCAACGTCTTGGGAAGGGGCGAAATACATTTTTAGTGTCAACTTATCGCTAACGGATTATTTATCAGGAAAACTGCCTGCATTACAAGGATTATCGATGGGATTCTCTTTAATGAATTTAACGGTTTGGGCAGTAGTTTCCCTTATCATTTCATTTGTAGTATTTACAAGGCAGGATATGGTGAATTAATTGGATAGGAAGTGAAGGCATGGAAAACATTTTGCAGAATGATTGGGGACCATTACTTGGGCCAGAATTTGAGAAAGAATACTATCAAAATTTAGCTAACTTTTTAAAAGAAGAGTATGAGGAGCATGTGATTTATCCAAAGAAAGAAGATATTTTTAACGCTCTAGAGTATACAAGTTATGAAAATACAAAGGTTGTTATTTTAGGACAAGACCCATATCATGGACCGAATCAAGCACATGGTTTAAGCTTTTCGGTACAACCTGGTATTAAAACGCCGCCATCATTGCTAAATATGTACAAAGAACTTCGAGATGAATACGGTTATGAAATTCCGAATAATGGTTATTTAGTAAAATGGGCGGAGCAAGGGGTTTTACTATTAAATACTGTGTTAACGGTTCGTCAAGGTGAGGCGAATTCTCATAAAGGAAAAGGATGGGAGCATTTCACAGATCGCGTAATTGAGCTATTAAATGAACGTGAAAAGCCAGTTGTTTTCATATTATGGGGACGCCATGCTCAGGCGAAGAAAAAGTTAATTACGAATACGAATCATTATATTGTTGAGTCCGTACATCCAAGTCCATTATCAGCAAGACGTGGTTTCTTTGGAAGTAAGCCGTACTCTAAAGTAAATGAGATTTTATCTAACATGGATGAAAAAGAAATCGATTGGCAAATTCCGAATATATAAACGCAAAAAAGGTAGCTAACGATTGTTAACTACCTTTTTACTATTACTGTTCATTTTTTAGTTTTGCATCTAGTACAAAAGTACCAAATGGGATAACTGATGCAACAAGTGCACCAAGTGCCCATAAAATTGTTTTACGGTGTACGATTGTTACTTGAATTACCGCAAAGATGAATAGAATAAATAAAACGCCATGAGCCATGCCTGTAATTTTAACAGCTGTTGCAAACCCTGCAAAATATTTTAATGGCATTGCTACAAATAATAGTAATAGGAAAGAAATCCCCTCAATTAAGCCGATTGCTCTTAATCTTCCGATTGGTGTAGATAACATGAAGTAGCCTCCTTTAATGTATGCTTGTATATAGTAAATTTGTATTCTTTTTCAAAATGAAATAGTCTATTTTGTTTCATTATATACAAAAAGAAAGTTTACACTACGAGAATAGTGCAAAGTTCAAAATATAGTCACAAAAGCGTTGTAATTTAAATAAAAACCTATTTGAAGTGTTTGACTTCAAATAGGTTTTATGAATGAAAATATTAAACAAGCGCTTTGCTTTTTAGTACAAATTTCTCTACAACTTTAGCAACGCCATCGTTCATATTTGTATCTGTTACATAGTTTGCAATTTCTTTAATATCATCTGGTGCATTGCCCATCGCAACGCCAAGACCAGCAAATTCAATCATCGCTTGATCGTTATAGCTATCGCCCATTGCGATAACTTCTTCGCGCTTAATACCAAGTTTTTGGATTAATTGGTTTAAGCTCGTTCCTTTCGTAACACCATGTTCAGTAAATTCTAAGAAGAATGGTTTAGAGCGCATAACACTTAATTGACCTTCTAGTTGTTTTTGTAGTTTCTTTTCTACTTCAACAAGGCGTTCAGCTTCTTTATTCATTAATACTTTTACTACAGGCTCTTTAACAGCAGTTTTAAAATCATCTACTTCAATAATTGGCATACCAGTAATTTCGCCCTCAATTTTAGTATAAGGATTATTTTCTTCTGTTACGATATCATCGCCAATATAAGTATGAATCCATACGTCTTCAGTTTTACTAATTTCAAATAGGTTGTGAACGATTTCAGGAGATAGCGTACTACTGAAGATTTCTTCATTTGTTTTACAGTTAATAATTTTTGCGCCGTTAAAAGATAGAATGAAGCTACCGTATTCCTCTAAACGAAGTTCTTTTGCAACATTGCGCATACCAAACGTTGGGCGCCCAGAAGCAAGTACAACTTTAACTCCTTGCTCTTGTGCTGTCATTAAAGCCTCTTTCGTACGAGGTGAAATTGTATGGTCGTCGCGTAATAAAGTATCATCTAAATCTAAGACAATCATTTTATAAGTCATATAGAAAATTCCTTTCTTTGTTGAAATAGAAATAAATTTTTATGAAGATAGTGGGGAATATATAGTAAGACATCGAACTTCTTTGCATGAAACTAGGAGAAGTTCTGCATTGTTAGTATAAATTATCATGAGCGTGTTGCCCATGATAATTTATCCCGCTATTTGCGGACAGTAAGACTCCCAACTCAAAATTTAGCTGGAGCAACGAAGTTAGATGGGAGATCCACTGCCCGTAAATGCCCGATTGGTGCGGGCTAATAATCAGTGGGGATGAACAAAAACCCCACTGATTAAAGTTTCACTTTATCATTATCGTAACAACTCTAAAGATAGAGTGCAATAATGGAAGTTTTCCAATTTACGATGGTTGTTTTTCGTGCGAACGAGAAAATAATATTTCCAGCAAGATAGCCATTACAGATCCAAGGACAAGACCGTTACTTAAAAATGATGCTAAAAATGGTGGTAGCGTAGAAAACGCTCCTGCTGGAACGAACATAACGCCGACTCCTGTAAAGATTGAAAGACCTGCTACTTTAAATAATTGTTCTTTATTTTGTACAGTGTCATATTCGCGGAAAGCTAGACCAATCATGCTTGCAAATACAGGATAAATTGCAGCATACCCAACTGCAATGGGGATGGCTGCAAAGAATGAAGTAATCTTTGGGAATATACTAACAAGAATGATAAAGCTTGACCCTAACATAAATGGAAGGCGCTTATAAATATTTGTTGTTGCAATAAACCCTGCGGATCCAGAAATGGCAACAGGGCCAATGGCTGAAAATAGACCGCCTAGCAATTGATTTATTCCTGTTATAATGCCAGCTTGTTTGAAGCGATCTGGAGCATTTTCTTCATACTTAGAAACAACCTTTTGTACAACGCGAATACTTGCTAACATATTTGTTAGAAGTAGTAGTGTGACGAAAACTACCGTAATTGCCATGTTCCATTCAATGCGAGGCATTCCGAAAACAAACAGAGATGGAAGACGAATTATATCTGTCACAGGTGTTACTGGATTAGATAATCCGAAGCACGCAAATAATATCCAGCCGCAGACGATACTGAAAAGAACGGAATATTGTCCAATAATAGATAGCTTCATAATGAAAAAAGATAGTAAAATAACAATGAGTGAAAGAATAAATACCTTTGGCTGTACTTCTGTATGTTGTCCATCAAGGCCAAACATGCCTTTTAAGAAGGAGCCACTAAGTTGTGCGACCAAAAGGAATAAATACGTTCCAATTACTGTCGGTGTAAAGTAGCGAACTAGTTTATCGATAAGTCCAAAAACACTAAGAATAATACAAATAATTCCGCTTAGTAGGAAAGCGTACTGAAGGACCTTAAGTGTTTCATTGCTTGATCCAAATAATACGACGCCTAAACTTGCATATAGGGAGAAAATTCCCCACCAAAGGCCTGCGGGACCTTCTTGAATAGGAAGTTTATGACCGAATATAGCTTGCAGTAGGCCGGCAAAACCGAGAACAAATAATGTTCTTTGTACAAACGCGATAGCTTCAGTGCCATCAAGGCCGTAACTAGTTGCGACACTAATTGGTACAATAAGACTTCCAGCTAAAATAAATAGTGCCCATTGTAAGGCAGAAAGAAATAGCTTCATTATATCAACCTCTTTCATAGATTCCGTTTCTAGTATATACGTATTTCATTTCCTCTGGCAAAGATTGTAGATAGAGAAAAGAGTTGAAACATAATATGAATGCACGTAAGCAATTATGGATAGCAGTTATATGTATGACCTTTGTTGTAATTCTAGGAACGCTAGGATTTATGACAATTGAAGAGATTAGCCTGTTTCAAGCATTTTGGATGACGATGATTACTGTATTAACGGTTGGATATGGTGATGTAGTGCCTGTAACACAGGCAGGGAAATTTTTTGCGCTCCTTATTATACCTGTTGGCGTCGGTATCGTTACGTATGCAATGGGTGTAGTAGCAGCTATGATCATTGAGGGGAATTTATTTCATGCAGTGCGGAGGAAGAAGATGGATAAACAAATAGCACAGTTACAAAATCATATTATAGTATGTGGTTGCGGTAGAGTAGGGCTTCAAGTTGTACATGAATTACAGGAAAAGAAAATTCCATTTGTAGTTGTGGATAAAGATGAAAGTATATTGGAGCAGGAAAAACTTTTATATGTACATGGAGATGCAACTGAAGACCAAGTATTACATAATGCTGGAATTTTGAAGGCAGCGGGTCTAGTGGCTATAGTAGCAAACGATGCTGAAAATGTATTTATTACGTTAACCGCACGAGGACTGAACGATGCAATTAAAATTTTAGCAAGAGCTGAAAAGCCAGAAACAGAAGAGAAATTACGACGCGCTGGTGCAAATAAGGTTGTTAATCCATCTAGTATGGCGGGAATTCATATAGCGAAAGGTATTGCGAATCCGTTGACAGTTCATTATATTGATACAGTGTTGTATGGAATAGAGCAATCATTTGTAATTGAAGAGATTCAAGTTGGAAAAGGTTCTATCTTAGCCAGTAAATCGTTAATAGAGAGTAATGTGAGAAATCAATTTGATGTAACGATTTTGGCGATTTTAAGGGATGGGGATATTATCCATAATCCAACGGGGCAGGAAAAACTGCAAGAACATGATATGATAATAGTATTTGGTTCAGTGGAGAAACTGGGGCAATTTGAGAAAGAACTACAAAGTAAGAGGTGACAAGGAATGCAAGTATCTAGTGATAAGATTTTAAATAAAATGGCGAATGAAATTGCAAAGGCAAAAAGTAGTGAAGGACAACAATCAAAAGAACACTTATTAGTTGTACGTGCTTTATGTGATTTATTATTGGATGAACAAGTGGAGCCTTCTACGTATAGAGAACCACAAGTTCAAACACAAGTAATCGGGTCTCAGCCTATGACGACAGTTCAACCAGTTATGCCGGTTTCTGGAGAAAAAGTATATATAAAAGAAAAGGATGCAAACGGTAAATCTTTATTTGACTTTTAAAAGTAAAATCGTTTGGATTATATGTGAAGATTGCTTATGATAAAAATAAAAAGGGGAATTAAGATGAAAATTTTCTTTTTACTAGGTTGTATTGCAGCGGGGCTATCTGTTGCATTAGGGGCTTTTGGAGCACATGGTTTAGAAAATAAAATTTCTGCAAAAATGTTAGAAGTGTGGAAGACGGGCGTTACATATCAAATGTTTCATGCAGGTGGCTTATTCGTAGTTGCTCTATTAATGGACAAAATGCAATCATCACTTTTAAACACTGCAGGTTGGCTTATGGTAGCTGGGATTATTATGTTCTCAGGCAGTCTTTATGCATTAAGTACAACAGGTATTAAATTCTTTGGCCCAATTACACCCCTTGGTGGTGTAGCGTTTATTGTGGCGTGGATTTTAGTCGGAACTGCAGTTGTAAAAGGGTTATAAAAAACAAAAGCTGGCATTTGCCAGCTTTTTTTTATGGTCTTGGAGCATAAGTTGCTTGTTGACCAGGTAAATACGCAATTTCTCCTGGGAATTCTACATAATCTAAATAAATCATTAGTAGTAAAAAGCGTTTTCCAGATTTCGGCTCACTAATAACGATATGATCACGGCCGGCTGCCTCGATAATCCCTGTATAAGATTGTGTGCCAAGTGAGCTACCACGTTCATAAGTCATTACAACTGTAGCCTGCTTACCTTTGTTTAAACGAAGGATATTTTCAATATAAGATTGCTCTAGTGGTAACATACCTTGAGAAACTGCAAGTTGAGCCTGAGCAGCTTGTTGTTGCATCGCTTGCTGTTGTTGCTGTTGCTGCGCGGTCATTTGTTGCGGTTGCACATAAGTTCCAGATGGTTGATAAAAACCTGTTCCGTAGTACGGGTTTTGTTGCTGTGTCATTCAAAAATCCCTCCTCATTTTCATTCCTTAATATACGCTTGGACAATCCTCCCCGGATGGTTGGAAGAAGCAGTGCTTTTTAAAACGTCCAGAGTTTTGCTGGTTATACCAAGTTGGTGGGCAAGGACCTTCAGGTCTAAAAAACCATAAAGCGAAATTTGCAGGCCAAAAACGTTGCCCTTGAATTGTTCGACGGGCTAAGGCAATATCTTGTTCTCTTGCTCGTTGATAAAAATACCCTTTTTGAGTAGCTTCAAAACCACCAGGATTTTGATAAACCATCTGACGTAAGTTCCGTACTTTTTTAAAATCTAAACAATTTCCGCGGACACGATTTACACCGACATTTCCAACCATTAGCATGCCTTGTTGTCCTTCTCCTTCAGCTTCAGCACGCATGAGTCTAGCTAATAACTTTACATCTTCTTCTGTATGTGCGATAACACCCATTATGTGTCACCTCTCTTTTTGGAATACCCTTTGGAAAGAGGTTTTTCTTAGATGAAGTGTGGAACAATTACTAGTTCATACGTATGAGAAAAAGGACGCAGATATGACAACCAAACGAAGTTTTACATCTAGAGGGGAAAATAAAAAAAGCTAGCGTGAGCTAGCTTTTCATCATTAAAATACTTTAGACCATAAATTTGAGAAGAAATCGCCAATTGAACGCATTGTTAATACGAACCAATTTGCTTTTTCTACTTCTGCAGTCGTTTTTGCAGTAACTTTTATACTTTTATTTCCGTCTAAGAAACCATATTTATCAGATGGTTTCTTAGACGATTGAACCTACCTTTGCATCTTTCTTAATAGGAGCAACTAAATGCCCATCTTCAGCAAGTGATTTATCTGCTTCAGTAGAAATTTTGTAAGGTGATTTGCTACCTTTTGCAGTAACTACTGTCACTTCTTTTTCTGGTGCAACTGTTACGTAGTCTTCTTTTCCTTTTACTACAGAAATTTTGTTGTTTTTATCTATTTTTAATTTCTGTTTTTCGAAGTTATTAAATCCATACTCAATTAATGCGCGAGATTCTGTGAAACGTTCGTCCATTGATTTCGTTTTAATAATAACAGAAATAAGACGTAAATCACCGCGTTTTGCTGTAATGGTAAAACCATACCCAGCGGTATCAGAGCTTCCTGTTTTTAAACCATCTGCTCCTTCATAAGAGAAAGCAGCACCTGGTAACATCCAGTTCCAATTTTCCATACGAATTGGTTTTGGATGATTATCTGGGAAGTTTCTAAATCTTTGTTTTGTATCCTCTAGCATTTCTGGATACTTTGTAATAATTGTTTTTGAAAGAATACCCATATCGCGAGCTGACATGGAGTTTTCTCCATTCGGATCAGTTCCTTCAGGATGTTTTCCTTTTAAATCAGCGTTATTTAACCCCGTAGCGTTTACAAATTTATATTTCTTTAACCCTAGTTTTTTCGCATGTTCATTTGCGAGATTTAAGAAGTTCTTTTCACTGCCTGCAAGTAATTCTGCTAAAGCAATACTAGATCCATTTGCAGAGAAGATAACGATAGAATGGTATAATTCTCTTACAGTATATTGACGTCCTTTTTCGAACGGCACGTTAGAGAATTCATTATTACGTGAAACTTCATAAGCGTAATCAGAAATAGTTACTTTCGTATCCCAAGTGATTTTTCCTTCTTTAATTGCTTCTAATACGGCATAAATAACAATTAATTTTGACATACTAGCGATAGCTAGCAATTCATCTGGATTTTGTTCATGCAGTATTTTTCCTGTATCCGCATCAAATAGAAGTGCAGCAGCTGCCTCTATATGTATTTTTTCTTCCGCATGGGATGTTGTTACTCCTAAGGAAGAAAATGACAATAGAGACATTAGTAAAATAGACAAGATTTTCTTCATATACATTATCACCTTCGCATCGTTATTAGCATAAATTTGGATATAGAAAGGTTACAATTTTGTAAGGAAATCGAAAAGAATTTGTCGATTTTTGTTCAAATTTGCAGAGAAAAGAAGTTTTTTGAGGAGAAATATAGAGGGTAATAAAAAAAGGAACGAAATTCGTTCCTTTTTTACGATTTATATGTGTAAAAATTTCTCTACCTTTTCGTCTGGTAAAATGTTTCCAACGAAAAATGTTCCGAATTCACCATAACGAGCACTTACTTCATCGAAGCGCATTTCATATATAAGTTTCTTAAATTGAAGAACATCGTCAGCAAATAATGTTACGCCCCACTCAAAATCGTCAAATCCAACTGATCCTGAAATAACTTGGCGCACTTTACCTGCGTACTGGCGACCGATTTTGCTATGGCTGTACATAAGTTTCTTACGTTCATCCATAGGAAGCATATACCAGTTATCATTACCTTGGCGACGCTTATCCATTGGATAGAAGCAAATGTGATTTGCTTTCGGTAACTCAGGATATAAGCGAGCTAAGATTTGTGGGTTTTGGTATGGGTCTTCATCAGCTGGAAGATAGTTGCTTAGTTCAACAACAGATACGTAAGAATATGCAGGAACTAAATATTCAGCTAATGTTGTTTTATTTAATTCTGTTTCGATTTCATTTAACTCTTCCATTGTTGGACGTAAGATCATAAGCATAATATCTGCTTTTTGACCAACAACTGTATACATTGCATGACTGCCTTTTTTTGCAGTAGCTACTTCGTTCCATTTTTCAACGACATTTAAAAATTCAGACACTGCTTGTCCGCGTTCGTCACTAGATAATGTTTTCCATGCTGCCCAATCAATAGAACGTAAATCATGTAAACAATACCAGCCATCTAACGTTGTTGTTGCTTCACTCATTCTATTCACCTCAGTTAATGATATTTTACACGTTAACTATAGCATATATAGGATTAAAAACATCTACATAAAGTTTCGGCGCATAAAACTGTCACATTTATATTTACTGGAAAACGGGAGAAAATAAGGCTTAAGTAGGCATTATTTCTAGGCTGAATTTTATGAAAATATAATCATTTTTATTTTATCTATTTTTTGGGAGCTATAAGTTTAAAATATAGAGGAAAAGCAGTATTCTTAAAGATAGAGTTTTTTAACATATGTAGGAGGGTTTATTCGTGAGCAACTTATTTACAACAGTAAAAGAACAAGTTCAAGGAAAAGGCATTTCTATCGTACTTCCTGAAGGAACTGATGAAAGAATTTTAGGCGCTGCAGAGCGTTTAGCAAAAGAAGAGTTAGTAAAACCAATTTTAGTTGGTAATAAAGAAGAAATTAGCGCAAAAGCTGCTAGCATGAATTTAACATTAGCAGGCGTTGATATTTATGACCCAGCTACATACGAAGAAATGGATGCAATGGTAGCATCTTTCGTTGAACGCCGTAAAGGTAAAGCAACAGAAGAAGATGCTCGTAAAATTCTTAAAGATGAAAACTACTTCGGTACAATGCTTGTATACATGGGCAAAGCACAAGGTTTAGTAAGTGGTGCAGCTCACTCTACAGCTGATACAGTTCGTCCAGCACTTCAAATTATTAAAACAAAACCAGGCGTTACAAAAACTTCAGGCGTATTCATCATGGTACGTGAAGAAGAGAAGTATGTATTCGCTGATTGCGCAATTAACATTGCACCAAACAGCCAAGATTTAGCTGAAATTGGTATCGAAAGTGCGAAAACTGCTGAACTATTCGGCATTGACCCACGCGTTGCTATGTTAAGCTTCTCTACAAAAGGTTCTGCGAAATCTCCAGAAACAGAAAAAGTTGTAGAAGCAACTCGCATTGCAAAAGAAATGGCTCCTGAATTAACTTTAGATGGAGAATTCCAATTCGATGCTGCATTCGTACCATCTGTAGCTGAGAAGAAAGCTCCAGGTTCTACAATTAAAGGTGATGCTAACGTATTCGTATTCCCAAGCTTAGAAGCTGGTAATATCGGCTACAAAATCGCTCAACGCTTAGGTAACTTCGAAGCAGTAGGACCAATCTTACAAGGTTTAAATATGCCTGTAAATGATCTATCTCGTGGATGTAACGAAGAAGAAGTGTACAAGTTAGCTTTAATTACAGCAGCTCAAGCACTTTAATTCTATAACGAATTAATATGAAAAAAGACCATCCTATTTCTTTTGAAATGAGGGTGGTCTTTTTGGTTTCTATTTTTCTAAACCAAGTGCCTTATTATTACGGTCAATAATACGTTGTAAATTCGTCTCATATAAAGGAACTTCATCTACTGTCAGCTGAGATGGTGTTAACTTTGGAGTGAATTGTTGCAACGTTTTTAAAAGGCGCATCATTAAATCTCGCACTGTAATTGTTTCGCCAAGTAATTCAGATAGTGAAGCCATCGTACTCGGTACAATTTCAGGATACGTAAATCTTGTTTCTTCGCCTTGAATTGCTACGTTGTAAAAATCACGAACGAGTGCGGCACGCTCAGATCCGCTTCCTGTCGCACATAAGTAAATTTGTACAGCAACGCCTCCGCGAATACGACGCTGAGAAATACCAGCAAATTTTTGATCGCGAATGCTCAAATCGTAGCTACCAGGACAATAAGAACCAACAATTTCTTTTGCCTCGATAGTAACATCGTAATCTTTTAACATTTCCTTAATTAAATGCCACATCGTATCGTATCCAAGGTCGATATCGATACCCTTTTCTGTTTCTTGGAATAAAAGTGATACGTTTAAAACACCTTCATCAAGTACAACAGCAAGTCCACCAGAATTACGAACGATAACATTGAAGTCGTTTTCTTTTAAAAAGGAAATACCTTCTTCTAAATGTGGTAGACGTGAATCTTGAATGCCAAGAACAATTGTATTGTGATGAACCCAAGAACGCATTGTTGCAGCGGATTGGCCTTTTCCGATACTTGTGCATAACGTGTCATCCATTGCGAATGACTGAAGTGCATGAAATGTTGGGCCTAAACTAGACTGATCCACAATACGCCACTCTGGCTGAGATAAAATCGAACGGGAATTGCTCATATAACTAACCCCTTATTTTTAAAATGACAATCTCTATTATAGCAAAAAATGTAGAAAGGGGTTTTCCCATATATAAAGGGAAAGTTTAGAGGTGAAAGAATAAAAAGGATGCATTGCATGCATCCTTCTTATTCTGCAATTTTTTCTAAATTACCGTTTCGATCCATGCGGAAAGATGTTTGCGAGCGTTCCTCATCATCCATTACTGCTAATTTACGAGCACGGTTCATAATATTCATAAGCGTTTCGTAATCCTCTTGTACAGTATGAGATTGTTGTTCTAATTTTTCTAGTTTCTTTTCTAGCTCTTCATTTCGCAGAATTTGCGTTTTAATTTCTTGTTTCAATCTCGTATTCTCGTTTTCAAGAGCTGTTACTTTTATATTTGAAGATCCAACTGTTTGTAAAAAGTAAATAACATCTTGCATTGTTATTGAGCTTTTTGGAGCAGGGACAGTCGGCTCTTGATATGGAGTAGCTTCTGTATATTGAACAGCTGTTTCATACGGTACGTATTCTTCATAATCAGTTATCGCCGCCGCTGAAGCTGGTGGTGTGTAAAGCAAACGTTTTTTTGTCTGTTCACCGCCCGCAGCACGCATTTTATCTTTACGATGTTTTTTTGCTAGTTGAAGAGCTTGTTCATAGCTATAGCGAACAACAGCATTCCAGCGGAAACCACAAGCAGCAGATGTGCGATTTAACTGATCTCCTACTTCTTCAAAAGCATTTAATTGAGTACTTCCTTCTCGAACATGGCGAAGCACCGTTTCGGCAAGTAATAAATCGTCCTCGTCTGTCCAAGCATCTTGTCTTACTTTCATAGATTCAACTCCCTTTCTTTTTATGAACTTCCTATTTTTATAATGGGCAAAAAAATGAGCTTTTATACAAAGCTTTTAAAAATATGGTAGATTTCAATGAAGAGAAGAAATGTGGCTATGAATGATGAAAGCTTTTGAAGGAGAAAATATAAAAAATAGGTAGCTTTATATAGGAATAGAGCTACGCCCGGAGACTTGCAACAAGCTTCAAAGAGCGGTAAAATACCATTTAGTGTTTATTTTTAAATGTACTTGTGAAAAGTTTAAAATAGAGGAAGTGTTATATATAATGGGAAACGAATTTCGTGTGTGTGATGATTGTCAGGCAACGAACGTTAAAACGTTGATTCCGAAGTTAAAAAAAGTAGATTCATGTGCAACGATCGAGGTTGCATGTCAGTCTTACTGTGGCCCTGGTCGTAAAAAATCATTCGCGTTTGTAAATAATCGTCCAGTTGCGGCTCCAACAGAAGACGAATTAATTATAAAAATTGAAGCAAAGTTAAATAAGTAAGAAAAAGAAGAGTGAACAGATTACTCTTCTTTTTTTATGTCCATAAGATAGCGTTTTGTATGAATTCGTATTTCAAAATAATGGTTGACAGTCTTTTGACGTGGTAGGTAGAATAGAAAGTGTCTGATTATGAGAATCATTATCAAGAAAATATCGATTCATCTAATTTTTTTATTACTATTTGAGAATAAATTTCATTTTATTAAATATATGTTGTTGGTTAGGATGGTTGAGGGATGGAAGCGAGCGCAAGGAGTATAGAACAGCAAGATGTGAATGTTAAAGAGATTAAGAGCAGACCGCTCGTTGCCTCTATTATTTTAATAGCAGGCACAATTTTGTTAGCTTTAAGCATGGCAGTTTCTATTTCGTTTGGTGCTGCAGATATTAGTTTAAAGACCGTTTGGCAAGCTGTATTTCAGTTTGATGGGTCTATAACGCATCATAACGTAATTCAAGAACTTCGCATGCCTAGAGCAATAGGGGGCGTAGTTGCAGGTGCCTTTTTAGCAGTGTCAGGAGCAATTATGCAAGGGATGACACGGAATCCACTTGCATCACCATCATTAATGGGGATTACAGATGGTGCTGTATTCGGGATTGCAATTATGTATGCATTCTTCCCTAATTCACCTTATTTAATGTTTGTTATCGCATCTTTTATTGGAGCTGCGTTTGGAGCGAGCATTGTATATGGTATTGGGACTTCTTCACCAGGTGGATTAACGCCTGTGAAATTAGCTTTAGCTGGAGCTGCAATTAGTGCTTTATTAGGAGCAATTTCATCTGGAATCGCATTGTACTTCAATCTTGCCCAAGAGGTGAGTATGTGGAATGCAGGCGGCGTTGCCGGAGTGAAATGGCAAAGTATTAATATGTTAGTACCGATTGGTCTTGTTTGTCTCATTATAGCAATTATGATGTCGAGATATATTACCATTTTAAGCTTTGGTGAAGAGATCGCGATTGGGCTAGGTCAAAATACGACATTAATTAAATTCATTGGAACAGTACTTGTTCTTGTATTAACGGGTTCTGCGGTTTCTATGGCAGGATCAGTTGGATTTGTTGGTCTTGTAATTCCACATATGACTCGTTTCCTTGTAGGCTCAGATTATAGATGGGTTATTCCATGTTCTGCGGTCTTAGGTGGATTGTTAATTGAATGTGCAGATATGTTATCTCGCGTTATTAATCCGCCATTTGAAACGCCAATTGGAGCAATTACAGCGCTAATTGGAGTTCCATTCTTCCTCTACTTAGCACGTAACGAAGGGAGAGGAAAAATGTGAGGACGAGCGTCTTAACAAAAAAGAACGTTTCTATTTTAACGATTTTAGTAGGATTAATCGTTGCTGTATTTTTAGTAAGCTTAAATACAGGAACATTTAAAATACCTCCAATGGATGTATTAAAGTCATTGGTTGGATTAGGTGCAGAAGATCAATCTGTTATTTTATTTGAATTTCGTATGCCACGTATGGTTATTGCTATATTAGTCGGTTCTGCATTAGCTATGTCAGGTGCAATTTTGCAAGGGCTGTCACGAAATCCACTTGCTGATCCAGGTATTATCGGTATTAACGCCGGAGCGGGATTAACAGTTGTAGTATTCGTCTACTTTTTCTTTGGAAAAGTTGGAACTGGTACATTTTTATCTGTATTTATCCTTCCATTCTTCGCGCTAGTTGGTGCGATATTAGCAGCGGTTATTATTTATTTACTAGCATGGAAAGACGGTGTTTCATCCACTCGATTAATTCTTGTTGGTATCGCTGTTGCAGCCGGATTTGGTGCTGTTAGTTTAATTTTTTCTATGAAGATGACATCGAACGACTTCCGTTTTGCAACGATTTGGTTGGCAGGAAGTTTATGGGGAACAGATTGGAAGTTCGTACTAAGTGTACTCCCATGGATGGTTATTTTCTTACCACTGGCCATTAGTAAAGCGCACATATTAAATGTAATGAATTTAGGCGACTCTACAGCAGTTGGTCTTGGTGTAAACGTAGAAAAGGAAAGACGTAAATTATTATTTATTGCAGTTTGTTTAGCTGGTGCATCTGTCGCTGTTGCGGGCGGTATTGGTTTTATCGGTTTAATGGCTCCGCATTTAGCGAGAAGCCTCGTTGGTGGTAAACATCAAATTATGTTACCAACGGCTGCATTAATAGGAACGTTTTTACTTTTATTTGCAGATGTAATTTCAAGAAGTGTGTTACCAACTTCAGAAATACCGGTCGGTCTTGTTATTTCTGTAATTGGCGCACCATATTTCATATATTTACTTATGAGGACAAAATAAAGGGAGGCTTTTTGTATGGCAACTTTAGCAGTTGATGCGGTATCTGTTGGGTATAATGAAGGGTTAATTATAGATGGATTAACGGTTGAAATTCCGGAAGGACAAATTACAACGATTATTGGACCAAATGGTTGTGGGAAATCCACATTATTAAAAACGGCTTCTCGTATTTTGAAAGCAAAACGAGGTACTGTTTATCTTGATGGAAAAGCAATTGAGAAACAGCCAACGAAAGAAATCGCAAAGAAAATGGCGATTTTACCACAAACTGCAGAAGTGCCAACAGGCCTTACTGTGTTTGAACTTGTTTCATATGGACGTTTTCCTCATCAAAAAGGATTTGGAACATTGAAAGAAGAGGATTATCGCTACATTCATTGGGCACTTGAAGTGACGGGGATGACAGAATTTGCAAATCGTCCAGCAGAAGCTTTATCAGGTGGTCAACGTCAACGTGTATGGATTGCGATGGCTCTTGCACAAGGAACAGATTTACTCGTGTTAGATGAACCAACAACATACTTAGATATGGCTCATCAACTTGAGGTATTAAACTTACTGAAGAAGTTAAACAAAGAAGAAGGCAGAACGATTGTTATGGTTATTCACGATTTAAATCATGCTTCTCGTTTCTCTGATCATATGATTGCATTAAAAGCTGGGAAGTTAATGAAACAAGGAACGCCAGATGAAGTTATGACAAGTGAAACGCTTCGTGACGTATTTGAAATCGAAGCTCAAATCGTTCCATGTCCAGTAAACTGTAAACCAATTTGTTTAACATACGATTTAGCGATGATTAATAATCAATTGCGTAAAAAAGCATAATTAATAGAATTTCCCCCTCTTAAAGAGGTGAGAGGGGGAGTTCTAATGGACGTTGAGCTTCTTACCCACGGATGGGAAGTTGAACGCCCGTTAGAACGGGTTATAAACAACAATTAATAAAAATATATTAATTAAATGTTGTTTTCGTTTCTTATAGTTACATGCAAATTATAAGAGAAATACAGCTAGAAGGAGTCGGAATATGAAGAATTTTAAAATGGCACTATTAGCAATGGTACTAGTTGTTACTTCTGTACTATTTGCAGCTTGTTCTAACAAAGAAGAAGAAAAGAAAGCAGATGCGAAGACTGAAGAGCGCACTGTACAACACGCAAAAGGGGAAATTAAAATTCCTGCAAATCCAAAGAAAATTGCTGACCTTAGTGGTTCAACAGAAGAATTATTAATCTTTGGTATGAAACCAATTATTACTGCTAATACATCTCAAGAAAAAATTGATGCACATATTGCAAATAAATTAAAAGACGTTAAACCAGTTGGTTCTGCTTGGGGCGATAAAATTAACATCGAAGCAGTGGCTGCTGCAAAACCAGACTTAATTATTGTAAACAATCGTCAAGAAAAAATTTATGATCAATTATCTAAAATTGCACCAACAGTTATGTTAAAGACTCCATTAGACCAATGGCGTCCAAAATTCGAAGAAGTAGGTCAAATCTTAGGTAAAGAGAAAGAAACAAAAGAATGGTTCAAACAGTATGATGAAAAAGCAAGCAAATTACATGACAAAATCATCGCTAAAACTGGTGATGCAACATTCATGAAAATGGCTGCATATCCAAACGCATTCCGCGTATACGGTGACTACGGTTACGGTAGCGTAATCTTTAATGACTTAAAATTACCAGCAGTTAAAGGTACACCAACTGATAAACCGCTAGTACAAGTACAAAAAGAAGCTTTAATTGATTACAACCCAGATTACTTATTCGTATTTACAACGGGTGATGGTTCTCAGCGCTTAAAAGAATTCCAAGAAGAATCAATTTGGAAAAACATGAACGCTGTTAAAAACAACCACGTATTTACAATTAGCAATGAAGACCTAAATAAAGGATACTTCCCACTAGGTAAAGAAATGATCTTAGACGAAGTTGCTGAGTTTGTTTTAGGAAAATAATATATAAAGAAAAATCACTTTTACTTCGGTAAAAGTGATTTTTCTTTATATACAAGGAATTAATACAGTCTTTCATTTCTTTCTGTTTCCTATATCGTTTATAATATATAGTAAGAATGCAGTAAAGAAAGGGGGATGTCGGAAGGTGGTATATTTAAACGACAAACTCAGCGAAACAAAAGTGTTTAAAGACCCAGTACATAAATATGTGCACGTGCGTGATCGTGTTATTTGGGATTTAATCGGAACGAAAGAATTTCAACGCTTGCGCCGTATTAAGCAGCTTGGAACGACATTTTTTACATTTCACGGTGCAGAGCATAGTCGCTTTACTCATTCGTTAGGTGTATATGAAATTATTCGTCGTATGATTGATGATGTGTTTGATGGCAGACCAAATTGGAATGCTGAAGATAGATTATTATGTTTATGTGCGGCATTACTTCATGATGTCGGTCACGGCCCGTTTTCTCACTCGTTTGAAAAAGTATTTTCGTTAGATCATGAGAAATTTACGCAAAAGATTATCGTTGGCAGTACGGAAATTAACGATGTGTTAAGCCGTGTTGATAAGGAGTTTCCGCAAAAGGTAGCAGATGTAATTGCGAAAACATCTACTAATAAATTAGCGATTAGTATGATTTCAAGCCAAATTGATGCTGATCGTATGGATTATTTATTAAGAGATGCATATTTTACTGGCGTAAAGTATGGGAATTTTGATATGGAACGTATACTGCGTGTCATGCGCCCGTACGGTAATCAAGTTGTCATTAAAAATAGTGGTATGCATGCTGTAGAGCATTATATTATGAGCCGTTATCAAATGTATTGGCAAGTATATTTTCATCCGGTAACACGTAGTGCAGAAGTTATTTTAACGAAGATTTTACACCGAGCTAAATCATTGCATGAGAAGTATTATGCGTTTAAATATCATCCTGTTCATTTCTATTCTTTGTTTGAAGAAGAAGTGACAGTAGAGGATTATTTAAAGTTAGACGAGAACGTAATGTATTATTACTTCCAAGTATGGCAAGAGGAAGAAGATCCAATTTTAAGTGACTTATGCCGTCGTTTTATGAATCGAAATCTATTTAAATATGTAGAGTTTACAGATAAGCACGGTTTAGATAATTGGATGGAATTAAGTAGCTTATTTAAGAAGATTGGACTAGATCCAGAGTATTATTTAGTTGTTGATTCAACATCAGACTTACCGTATGACTTTTACCGTGCAGGAGAAGAAGAAGAGCGTCTTCCAATCTTACTCCTTATGCCGAATGGGGAACTTAGAGAGCTTTCGCGTGAATCGGATATTGTTGAGGCGATTACGGGTAAGAAGAGAACGGATCAAAAATTATTCTATCCGCATGATTTAATCTATGAAGATGGAAGAAAAGGAAAATATAAAGAGAGAATTATCGAGTTGTTAGAAGGAAAGAAATAAGAAGCAGCTAAGAGCTGCTTCTTATGAAAAAACTTGAAATTATTTGTCGCTTAAGCGTTTTCCGCCAACTGCATAATGGTTTTTAGACATTTCTTCGATGAAAACAACGATGTTTTCTTCAGGAGCACCAGTTGTTTCGCTTACTGCTGCGGTTACTTTCTCAGCAAGAGCTTTCTTTTGTTCTTCTGTGCGTCCTTCTAGCATTTTCACTGTTACGTATGGCATGTACAATCGCTCCTTTTATGTAAGTTACACTCTTATTATAGCGGATTATGAAGAAGAACAATCGGAAAAACAAATAATTTCTTTTTTTGACATATTGAAGAGGAGATGAGTTATGGATCAGTTATTTAGATACCCGTTGCAACAAATTCCATTGGTAGCAATGGCGATTATTATTGCGCTATCTGTGCATGAATTTGCACATGCGTATGTTGCATATAAATTTGGAGACGATACAGCGAAAAAACAAGGACGGTTAACGTTATCACCGATGGCTCATTTAGATCCTATCGGGATGATTGCTGTATTAATTCTTGGATTCGGTTGGGCAAGACCCGTGCCTGTTAACCCATATAACTTTAAAAGACCGCGTCTTGCAGGAATATTAGTTTCTATTGCGGGACCGATAAGTAATCTTATTTTAAGTGCAATTGGTTTAATTATTTGGTATAGCTTAATAACATTTGGTGTGTTAGATGCGATGCCACTTGCAGTAGCAGATACGCTGGATCAATTTTTCCAAATTTTTATTATGCTTAATATTGTTTTACTTGTATTTAACTTATTACCAATCCCGCCACTTGATGGGTATCGCGTTGTGGAAGATTTAGCACCAGCAAATATTCGTGCGAAAATGACACAGTATGAAAAGTATGGATCAATTGCGTTATTAATTCTTGTTATTACACCGCTTAGCAATTACACAATTCAACCTATTTTCAATGTTGTTATTCCATATGTATTAGTATTTTTACAAAATATCATTGCGCCTATTTTCAGGCTTTTTTAATCATTAAGTGAGGAGGAGTTTACATATGACAGAGAAAAAGAAAAAAATCGGTTTTAATATCGTGAAAAATGATTCAACAGATGGACATGGTGGTTTTGGCGTTGGGGCATTAAGTTTAGAAAATATTTCTCCTGTATTTGTTGATGTATTAGAGAAAACTGCGTTCGTTGATATCGGTGCGATGCATGCGCGTAGTACAGTAGAAAAAGGAATTAAGTTTTTAACAAATAAAGATGAAGTTCCAAACGGAAAACCGTTTTGGCTCGTTTGGGTAACAATTGAAAGAACACCAAACGGTGCTTATTACGCAGGTGCAACAGCCTGTGAAATGACAGTTGATCGTGAAATTCGCCGCGGATATAAATCACTTCCAGAGCATGTAAACAAAATGGATAAATCACTAAAGCGTCACATCATGATTGATCATATGGATGAATCATCTAAAAAAGTACTTGGTACATTCTTAAAAGAGCATAATGAAGCAATTTGGAACGAATCTAGTGAAGAATTGCGCCACGCATTATTAGGCGAATAAAAATAGCTGACGGATTTCCGTCAGCTATTTTTTTACCACGGGAGATATTTTTTCCACCAACCCGCCTTTTTCTTCTCTTCACTAACCTTTTCGAACTCTTCCTTATCATCAACGTGATCCATACAATACTCTGTTGGCTCTGTACCTTTTGCGAAATACATTTTCACAGAAATGGGACAGTTTTTTGTAGCAATCTTACCGTTTTCAGGATTAACATCGACTGCAACAACATCTGCTGGTTGTTTGAATTCTTGTTTAGGCTGTCCATCTAATCCTTTTTCCATTGTATCGGTCCATATTTTTTTTGCGTATCCTTGTTCTGCTACGTTTGAAATGGATTTAGGTTGATCGTATCCAATCCAAACCCCTGTTACGAGCTGCGGGGTAAATCCAATCATCCAACTATCAGTTTCTGTAGAACCAGACTTTCCAGCATATGTTCTTGATAATTTTGATAACATCGATTGACCGGTCACAGCGGCATAACTGCTTAGTTTTTTATTAAACATACCTGCCATCATTTCTTCCATCACAAAGGCTTTGCTTTTATCTAGAACTTGTTTACTTTCTAAATGAGCGTCGTATAGCATATTTCCTTCGTGATCAACGATGCGCCTTATAAAGATTGGTTTTACTTCTTTCCCGCCGTTTGCAAACATGCTATAAGCATTGACCATTTCAATTGGTTTTACAGGAGATGTGCCGAGAGCAAGAGACGGAACATCTTTTAATGCGCTAGTAATACCGAATTGCTTCGCTGTTTTTGTAAGAATGTCTTCGCCTAAAAATAGATTTGTCTTCACAGCATATACGTTATCAGAAACAGCGAGTGCTTGTGCCATTGTCACAAAGTCGTCTGCATAATAGTTTTTATAATTTTTCGGTTTATATTTGGAAACACCGTCACCTAAAGTGAATACAGTATATTCGCTTTTTAAGCGCGTAGCAGGGGTGAATCCTCGTTCTAAGGCTGCGTAATATAGGAATGGCTTAAATGTAGAGCCGGGCTGACGAGCGGCTTGTGTAGCTCTGTTAAATTGACTCGTATTATAATCAGTTCCACCAACAAGGGCAGCTACTTCACCCGTTTTTGGATTCATAGAGACGAGGGCAGTTTGGATGTTTGTTGTTTCAGGTATATGATTTTTTACAGCTTGCTCTGCTACAGATTGTAATTTAGGGTCTAGCGTTGTATAAATACGTAAGCCACCTCGCTGTAAGGCTTGCTCATCTAATCCGATATCACGAAGAAGAGAAGCTTGTACAGCATCTTGGAAATAAGGCGCGACCTCTGCCACTTTTTTCGTATCTAATGAGGCGAAAGTTAGCGGTTCCTTTTTTGCCGAGGTAGCTTGCTGTTTTGTAATATAACCTTGTTCTACCATTTCATCTAATATGAGAGATTGACGCCCTTTAGCACGCTTTTCTTTTAAAAAGGGAGAGTAGAAGCTAGGTCCTTTCGGAATGCCTGCGAGCATACTAGCTTCTGCTAATGTTAATTCTTTTGCAGTTTTATCGAAATAAAGGCGAGAAGCAGCTTCGATTCCGTAAGCACCATGCCCGTAATAAATTGTATTTAAATATCCTTCTAAAATATGATTTTTATTATAGTTCACTTCAAGGCGAACGGTATACATTGCCTCTAATAGTTTACGCTTCCACGTTTTATCATGATCTAAGTATAGGTTACGAGCATACTGTTGTGTAATAGTACTAGCACCTTGTACTTTTGCCATTGCTTTTAAATCGGCAACAATGGCACCAACAATGCGCTTTATATCAAATCCATGATGTTTGTAGAATCGTTGATCTTCAATAGATAGTGTTGCCTCTTTTACATAAGGAGAAATTTCATCAAGAGATACATTATAGCGCTTTTGTGTTTCGTTACTTTGTCCTATAACAGTGTCATCATTAGCGTAAAAGACACTCGTTTGCGGCACTGCAACAGGGGGAGGCCCCATAATTTTTGCAGCTATAATGATAATAAAAAAGGAAAAAACGAAAAAAAGAACACAAGAAAACATTACGGTGAAGAAAAGACGTTTATATTTTTTAAGTTTTGGATTCATAGTTTGATCCATCTTTTTCAGCCCCTCATTAATACAAGCATTATTGTATTAGTATTGAGGGTTTTCGTTTATTTTAAACAATGAAATTTTGAAAACAAAAAAGCCCCTTCAATTAAGAAAGGAGCTCAAAGGCACGTGCTGGCCAATCGGTAATGATGACATCTACACCATAGTCAATCATAGTTTGTAAATCTTTATATTCATTAATGGTGTAAGGACGAAAAACGTATCCTTGCCCCTGTGCTAATTGGACAAACTCTTTCGTTAATAATTGAAAGTTTGGATGTAATCCAGTCGCCTCGCGCCTTTTTGCTTCAGCAATAGGATCTGCAAGTGGTGTATCGTACAAAATCGCTCTTGGAATTTCTGGAGCAATTTCTGCTAATAATGAAACGGAATCGTGGTTAAATGATGAAAATGCAATTTGATTGGATAGATGATATTCACGAACAAGAGCAACAACTTTTTCTTCAATATTTGGATAATGAAGAACATCTGTTTTTAATTCAATGTTAAGTTGTAAATTTGTTGTAGAGAGCCAAATAAATACTTCTCGTAATGTTGGGATTTTCGCCTCATGGAAAGAAGGATCTTTATGGCTACCAGCATCTAAAGCTTGTAATTCCTCTACAGTTTTTTCAGAAACAAGTCCTATGCCATTTGTTGTACGATCGACGGTTTCGTCGTGAATTACGACAAGTTCACCATCTTTTGATAAATGGACATCAAGTTCAATTCCATGAGCACCAATGCGTTCGGCTTCTTGAAAGGCAATCATCGTATTCTCTGGATGTGTCCCTTTTACCCCGCGGTGAGCGAAAATAAGTGGTTTATTCATGTGAAAATCTCCTTATCATCTCTTTTTCTTCATTATGAAACTGCCTTGGAAAAAATACAATTGAATAGGACAAACATTTACAAAAGTCTAACAGTTGCATAAAAGTTAATGTTAACGTAAAATGTAACAATAAAGTGAAGGGAGGAATAAACATGTATAAAATCGATGAAGTAACAAAGCAAGTTGGTTTAACAAAGCGTACACTTCGTTATTATGAGGAAATTGGTTTAATTCATCCCCCAGAACGAAGTGAGGGGAACATTCGCCTGTATACAGACGAGGACATTGCGAGAATTAAAAGGATTGTGGAAGCGAAAGAAGTACTAGGAATTACGCTTCAAGAAATGCAACATTTCTTATCGTTAAAAGAAAGAATGGAACAAAGAAGAAATAGTGAGAATCCGCGTGACCGTGAAGTGATTCAAGAAATTAAAGAGATGCTTGAAAAACAAGTGCAAACGTTAGACGAAAAAATGGAGCAAATGCAGCGTGTTAAGGCAGAGTTAGAGGATAGTTTAAGCCGTGCAGTTACATTTTTAGAGAATACAAAAGGAGAGTAATCAAAATGGAGAGCAAACAAAAATTAGGGAGATTGATTACAGTGGTGGCTACCTTCCTTGCCTTTTCAGGTATAGGGGTAGTCGACCCAATTTTACCAAGTATTGCTGAACAAATTGGTGCTTCGCATTGGCAAGTCGAGATGTTATTTACAGCTTATATTTTAACGATGGCAATTATGATGTTACCAGCTGGAATATTTGCATCAAGATTTGGTGATAAACGAATGATGACAATCGGTCTTGCGATTGTAACTGTATTTGCATTTATATGTGGTATATCGCAAACGATTGCTCAATTATCTCTTTTCCGCGCGGGGTGGGGATTAGGAAATGCGATGTTCTTCGCAACGGCGATGACATTATTAATTGCATTAAGTAAAGAAGTTCATGAAGCAGTAGGATTATATGAAGCAGCTATCGGTTTAGGGATGGCAGGTGGCCCATTGTTAGGTGGTATATTAGGTGGACATTCTTGGCGTTACCCATTTTTTGCGACGAGTATTTTAATTTCTTTAGCATTTATTTTAGTTTTCTTTTTTGTAAAAGAACCGGAGCGAAAAGTGAAGCGTAAAGCAGCAGGCTTAGGTGAATTACTTAACCTGGTGAAGTATAAACCGTTTATGCAAGGTGCCATTTCTGGGATGTTATATTACTACGGATTTTTCGTCGTGTTAGCATATTCACCACTTATTATGCATTTATCTGCTATTCAATTAGGATTTGTATTTTGCGGATGGGGATTAGCATTAGCTTACGGATCAGCAATTTTAGCGCATAAGCTAGAAGGTAAATATGAACCGAAAACATTGTTAAAAGGTAGTTTACTCGTATTTGCGATTTTCTTAATTGCACTATTCTTCGTTAAAATTATTTGGTTACAAATCGTATTAATCGTTCTATCAGGATTAGCATCAGGCTTAAATAACGCGTTATTTACAAGTTATGTAATGGATATTTCACCTTATGAAAGATCTGTTACATCAGGTGTTTATAACTTCGTTCGTTGGTTAGGTGGCGCGATTGCTCCAATTTTATCAGGAGTCATAGGTCATACAGTTTCACCACAAAGTCCGTTTTTAGTCGGTGGAATTGTTGTGTTAGTTGGTTGCGTAATGATCTTAATTCCGATTCGTAAACCGGTAGAAATAGAGACAGAAGCCCTTTCTTAAGAAAGGGTTTTCTTTCCTATTACAGAGCAAACCCTTTTTACATATATGTTAGAACCCTCTGACTAAAATATATTTTCGGTATTTTTTTACTTTTAACTATACTTTTTGGATGTTTTGTTTTATTTTTGGTAGGGGACATTAATGATGTCCCCATTATAAATTTGCAGCGAAAGGCGTGATTGTACGATGGAACTATGGTTCACTGAAAAACAAACAAAGCATTTTGGAATTACGGCGCGTATTAACCGCACATTACATACGGAGCAAACAGAATTTCAAAAGCTTGATATGGTTGAAACGGAAGAGTTCGGAAACATGCTTATTTTAGACGGCATGGTTATGACGACAGAAAAGGACGAGTTCGTTTATCATGAAATGGTAGCGCACGTACCTTTATTTACACATCCAAACCCTGAGAACGTATTAGTTGTTGGTGGTGGCGATGGTGGTGTTATTCGTGAAGTGTTAAAACACCCAAGCGTGAAGAAAGCAACTCTTGTTGAAATCGATGGAAAAGTAATTGAGTACTCTAAGCAGTACTTACCATCAATTGCAGGTGCATTAGATGATGAGCGTGTAGAAGTAAAAGTAGGAGACGGTTTCCTACACATCGCAGAAAGCGAAAACGAATATGACGTAATTATGGTAGATTCTACTGAGCCAGTAGGTCCAGCAGTAAACTTATTTACAAAAGGCTTCTACGCTGGAATTTCAAAAGCGTTAAAAGAAGATGGTATTTTCGTTGCCCAAACGGACAACCCTTGGTTTACACCAGAACTAATTACAACTGTGTTTAAAGATGTAAAAGAGATTTTCCCAATTACTCGTCTATACACAGCAAACATTCCGACGTATCCAAGTGGACTTTGGACGTTCACAATCGGATCTAAAAAACATGATCCATTAGAAGTAAGTGAAGAGCGTTTCCATGAAATCGAAACGAAATATTACACAAAAGAATTACACAATGCAGCATTCGCATTACCGAAATTTGTTGGCGATTTAATTAAGTAAGAGCGTTAAATTGAAATAAATAAAGTGTAAGTAACTCATTTAAGGTGTTTGTCTAGAAGGCTTGAACATGCTAGTTACTTACACTGCTACAAATGAAGTAGTCTTCTTGTGATAACAAGAAGGCCCAGGTAAATCGAGAAAGAGGAGCAATGCGCTCCAAATTTGAGAAATAGTGAAAGGTTGGGATACCTTAAGTTCCACATAAGGAGGAAAAGAATATGCGTTTTGATGAAGCTTATTCAGGTAAAGTATTTATTAAAAGTCATCCAAGTTTTGAAGAGTCAGAGGCAGTTATTTACGGGATGCCTATGGATTGGACAGTAAGTTTCCGTCCAGGATCTCGCTTTGGCCCTGCACGTATTCGTGAAGTATCAATCGGTCTTGAAGAATATAGTCCGTATTTAGATCGTGAACTAGAAGAGGTAAAATATTTTGATGCGGGTGATATCCCATTACCATTTGGGAATCCACAGCGCAGCATAGACATGATTGAAGAATATGTAACAAAACTATTAGATGCCGGTAAGTTTCCACTAGGTCTCGGCGGAGAGCACTTAGTTTCTTGGCCAATTTTTAAGGCAATGGCAAAAAAATATCCGGATTTAGCAATCATCCATATGGATGCTCATACTGACTTACGTGAGTCATATGAGGGAGAGCCTTTATCTCACTCTACACCAATTCGTAAAGTGTGCGATTTAATTGGTCCGGAAAACGTATATTCTTTCGGTATTCGTTCTGGAATGAAGGAAGAATTCGAATGGGCAAAAGAAGTAGGTATGAATTTATATAAATTTGACGTATTAGAACCGTTAAAGGAAGTATTACCGAAACTTGCAGGACGCCCAGTCTATGTCACAATTGACATCGACGTATTAGACCCAGCTCACGCTCCTGGAACAGGAACATTAGAAGCTGGAGGTATCACATCTAAAGAACTATTAGAGTCCATCGTTGCAATTGCAAATTCAAATATAAAAGTAGTCGGAGCAGACTTAGTAGAAGTAGCTCCAGTCTACGATCATAGTGATCAAACACCAATCGCAGCAAGCAAATTCGTGCGGGAAATGCTGCTCGGTTGGGTGAAGTAAAAGCGGAGGCAGCTTGTTCAGAATTGCAGGTCATTGGAACGCTCGACCGAGAAGCGCTTTTGGCTTCGAACGAGAGTGTGAAATGGCCGGAGATTCTAGCTGCTGTAGCTGGATAAAATAAAAGCGGAAGCGGCTCGCTCAGAATGTGAGGGGGATGGAGCTTCAGACGTAGAGGCGTTTTTTGCCTCGAAGGAAGAAGTGAAGCCACCGAACATTTTAGCCGCTGTAGCTAGATAAAGTAAAAGTGAAGCCGACTCAAAAAGTGTTTTGAGCCGGCTTCTTTTATTAATAGGTAGGTTATTATTGTCTTATTTAGTAGTTAAGTCGATATCCTTTGTCGAAACGTCGATATATGCGGAGTTGTGTTCAATATAATTTCACTTATCGTCATGCGACATAAAAAAGAGCTATTCTCAAACGATGAGAATAGCTCCCTTTCTTTACGCAACTTTCTCTTCCGAAGTAATTCCGCGAATTTCATCAGCAGAACGGATTGGATATTTGCGGAACACAATGGAACCGACGTATCCAACAATAGTGGTAACGATTCCACATAATACGGCAGCAATCGTTACTTTTATTACATCATTAAATCCGAACAGTACGAGAAGTCCTGGAATTGGTGATGCTGTCCCTGGTGCATTATTAACGAGCTGGAATAGCGACGTAATAATACCGGCAAGCGCACCGCCAACAAAGTTTGTCATATAGATAGGAATTGGATTTGCTGAGACAACATCGGCCTGTGTTAACGGCTCGATTGCCACGGCGATTGTATCTTTCTTTGAACAGATTTTTAGTCGTTTAAAGAAAATGAAGTTCATTGGGGCAGAAGCTGCTACGGCAAGACTACCAATTGCCATTGGTAAACCAGTTAATCCAAGCATTGCAGTTAGTGCCATAGAACTTAATGGAGATGTAGAAATAACTGTTATTAATCCACCAAGCATAATACCCATAATGATAGGACTTTCTGTAGTTGCAACTGAAATCATAGAACCGATTTTACCGAGTGTTGCGTTAACGAGTGGATCCATAAGCATGGCCATTCCACGTGAAATTGGTGCGGCAATACATAGGATTGCTAAAAATTCTACACCAGCTGGTAATTTCTTTTCGAGAAATTTCACGACGAAAGCACAAACGTATCCAGCGAAAAATCCTGGTAAAATACCGAATCCGCTAGTAGCGATACCGATTAAAACAGCGTATACGGGTGAGACACCGATTGCCAATGCGACTAAAATTGCCGCTGCGACACCGCTCATACTACCAGAAGCTTCTCCTACTGATTGTAAAAAGTCATTATGAAACATTTCTCCACCAATATAACGGTGAAATGCTTCAATAAGAAAACTTGCGATTGCTGCATTAGCTAAAGCGCCCATTGCTTTCATTCCGTAAGGCGCACGGTAACTGAAAAGTGTAAATAGACAAAGTACAACAAGTAATAGTGCTAAACCTTGCAAGATAGCCATTTGAAAACTGTCTCCTTTGATTTTTGTAATAAAAATTTGTATCATTCAATAATAATATAAAAGTTTGTTAAACGGAAAAAATTTTTATTGGGAAATTGCTGTAAGGTGAAAAACTCTTACAATAATGTAAGGAAAGTGTAAGGCATTTCGATAGAGTATAGTATGCCTTTTTTCGTATAATACAGGTATAGACAGACAGTTAGTGAGAAAGAAGTGCAAACAGGAGGCGCATTTATGAAATTGGTAATTAAAGTTTTAGCTGTGTTCGCCATTATTTTAGGAGGGACAGCATATTATTTAAACACGAAAACAGAAGGTGTGCATGCTTTTGTAGACAACTTCTTTTCAAATAAAGAAATACAAGATTATTATGCTGTTATAGATAAAAGTGAAAAAAAAGACGATGAATATTTGTATACATTTAAAGGGTATACAGAAGATGGAAAGCTACAAGTTATTAAAAGAATGGTGAACCGTGAATTGCATACGGGTGCTTTTATAAAAATTTATGCAAAAGGTATGCAGGGAAAAGGATGGGCTGAAATCTCGAAAGAATCAATCCCGCAAAAAGCGTTGCAAAAAATAGAAAAACCATAAAAGGAGCGAATCGTTCGCTCCTTTTTTAGTGAGTTAAAATGGTGATAGCTGAACTTTCTTTATTAGAAATGATTTTTGCCCTTCCGCCAATTGGGAAAGTAAAAATAGGAGTTGTATGTCCGAAACTTGTATTTGCAATGATAGGTATATGTGTAAGTTCAGGCTTTGAAGCAATCATTTCTTGAATGTCTTCTATCGTACATTCTGCTCCTTTTTGCATTCGTCCTATAACAATGCCTTTTACATGTTCAAAGTCAGGTTGCTGCATAAGAGAATGTAAATATCGATCAAAAGTTTTTAGGGTAGATTTTCCTGTTAAACTATCCTCTTCAAGAAATAAAATTTTGCCCTGTAAGCTTGGCATATATGGTGTACCTTGCAGTAAATTAAATGTGCTCATATTGCCGCCGATAATATCCCCTGTAGCTTCTCCTTCTTGAATCGAAACATATCCTTCATTTTTAATAAATTCTCGATTTTCTTGATCCATATACCAAGAGTCATCGCTCCAAGTTTCAGCTGGTAGTATTTCAATAGGTTCATGAGAAGTTAAGCACTTTAAAAAGTAATCGGTCGTATAATCGAGCCCTTTCTCCATTCCAAATGAAGAGAAGTGAGGACCTGAATATGTAACTAAGCCTGTTTTAGCATAAATCGCGTTAGTTAAAGCGGTAATATCAGAATAACCGCAGAAAATTTTCGGATTTTCTCGAATTAAATCATAATCGAGATGTTTCAATAAACCGTTAGAGTTGTATCCGCCAAGTGTCGTCAAAATGGCTTTTACATTAGGATCTCTAAATGCTTCGTGGAGGTCTTGAACTCGTGAAGAAATAGAAGAGGAAGCGAATCGATCTATCTCATCAGCATATTTTGAGAATGTAACTTGAAAGCCTATGTCGGTTAATCTTTTTATAGCAAGGTCTCTGTTTTCATTTGAGACAATACTTAAACTACAAGATGGTGAAATAACCCTTATTTCATCACCTTTTTTAAATTTTGTTGGTAGCACCAAATTCACCCCTTAAAATGAAAGAATATTTAGATTTAAAAAATATTTTAACATATGAAATAAAGTGAAGGTGAATTATTTTTTGAAAAGGAGTTTTCCTGATTTTTCAGCAGACAGACAGAGTCTTTTTTTGATATGATAGGAAAAGTGATTTATTATAAGTAGTATTTAATATCTATAACATTTGAAGGGTGTGCAAGACGTGAAGAAACAACTTGCAGGCTTGCCGGTACACGTTCATTTCGTAACAGAAATCCGTGAAGGGGCGAGGAAGGAAACCGTTGCTTTTGAAGCAAATGGTCAATACTATGTAAAAGGTCAAGGTACATATATAACATTCCAAGAGCCGAACGAACAAGGCGAAGTGAAAACAATTATTAAAATTCAAGATGAACAAGTTCTCATTATGCGTTCAGGTGCTATTTCTATGCGTCAGACGCATGTGAAAGGTGAATGGACAACTGGTACGTATACGAGTGAACTTGGTACGTTTGCATTGCAAACGAAAACTGATAACGTTCTTTTTAAATGGTCGGATGAAAAGAAAAAAGGACAACTCTTCTTAACGTACGCATTGCTTCTAAGTGAACAAGAAGCTGGCAGATATACAATTACACTTAATTTGAAGGAGGCAAAATAATGAATTCTTTAGAACAAGTAAAAGGATTGATTAAAGAAGAAATTCAAGCTGCTGTATTAAAGGCAGAACTAGCGACAGAAGAACAAATTCCAAACGTTGTATTAGAATCTCCAAAAGATAAAACAAATGGTGACTTCTCTACAAATATGGCAATGCAACTTGCACGCGTTGCGAAAAAAGCACCTCGTATGATTGCAGAAGAATTAGTTGCAAACTTCGATAAAGCAAAAGCTTCTATTGAAAAAATTGAAATCGCTGGTCCTGGTTTCATTAACTTCTACATGGATAATAGCTACTTAACAGACTTAATCCCAACAATCGTCAACGCTGGTGAAGCATACGGTGAAACGAATACTGGTAAAGGTGAAAAAGTACAAATTGAGTTCGTATCTGCGAATCCAACAGGCGATCTTCACTTAGGACATGCACGTGGTGCGGCAGTAGGTGACACTTTATGTAACGTATTAGCAAAAGCAGGATATGATGTATCTCGTGAGTACTACATTAATGATGCTGGTAACCAAATTCATAACTTAGCTCTTTCTGTTGAAGCTCGTTACATGCAAGCTTTAGGTTTAGAGAAAGAAATGCCAGAAGACGGTTACCATGGTGCGGACATCATTGGAATCGGTAAACGTTTAGCTGAAGAGTTTGGCGATCGTTATGCAAAAGCTGATGCAGAAGAAAGCTATGAATTCTATCGTTCATACGGTTTAAAATATGAGTTAGCAAAACTTCAAAAAGACTTAGCAAGCTTCCGTGTTAACTTCGATGTGTGGTTCTCAGAAACATCATTATACAAAAACGGAAAAATTGATCAGGCTCTTGCTGTATTAAAAGAGCGTGACGAAATCTTTGAAGAAGGCGGAGCAACTTGGTTCCGTTCGATGACTTACGGTGACGACAAAAACCGTGTATTAATTAAAAATGACGGTTCTTACACATACTTAACGCCAGATATCGCTTATCACCGTGATAAATTAGAGCGTGGTTTCGATAAGCTAATCAACATTTGGGGTGCTGACCACCACGGTTACATTCCTCGTATGAAAGCTGCTATTCAAGCACTAGGTTACGATAAAGAAACACTTGAAGTAGAAATCATCCAAATGGTACAACTGTACCAAAATGGTGAAAAAATGAAAATGAGTAAGCGTACAGGTAAAGCAGTTACACTTCGTGAGCTTATGGAAGAAGTAGGCGTGGACGCAATGCGTTACTTCTTCGCAATGCGTAGCGGTGATTCTCATTTAGACTTCGATATGGACTTAGCTGTATCAAAATCTAATGAAAACCCAGTATACTATGCACAATATGCACATGCTCGTGTATGCAGTATCCTTCGTCAAGGTGAAGAGTTAGGATTAGCTACAGGCGGAGACGTGAATTACAAACTTGTTACTTCTGAGAAAGAAGTAGAGTTACTGAAAAAACTTGGTGAATTCCCAGCTGTAGTTGCGGATGCAGCGCAAAAGCGTCTGCCACACCGCATTACAAGCTATGCATTTGAATTAGCAGCAGCATTACACAGCTTCTACAATGCAGAAAAAGTATTAAACCAAGATAACTTAGAATTAAGTAAAGCTCGTTACGAATTAATGAAAGCAGTACGCACGACACTTCAAAATGCATTAGCAATCGTAGGAGTATCCGCACCAGAAAAAATGTAATAAAGAAAAGCGGAGCCGACTGTTTAGTCCCGAAGGCTAAGGCTCTTTCCCACAGAAGATGCATTTTATCTTCTCGTGGGGAAGGTTCTTAGACAGAAGGGGCTAGGAGGCAGAGCTGGACATAAAGAAAAGCGGAAGCGGCTCGCTTAGAATAGGAGGTGGATGGAGCTCCTGACAGAGAGGCGTACTTTGCCTCAGAGGAAGGCGCGAAGCCACCGAATATTCTAGCCGCTGGAGCTGGACAATAAAGAAAAGCAGAAGTTTATAAAAAGGCAATCACAATAACATGTGGTTGCCTTTTTTGATCTGTATTAAGCTGCTTTTTGACCTGTTTGAGTAACAGGTTTTTGAAGAGTGTTATAAACACCAGTTCCGATAACTTCTAATGCCATTTTCATACGTTCAGGCGAAATGTTTTCTAATACATTATCTTGAGGCGTGTGATATACCTTTTCGATATGATAGATTAATGGATTCCAACTATCGACGCCCATCCAAATAAATAGTGCAGAAGGAATACCCACTTCAGCAAATGGTACGTGATCACTAGAGCCAAATTTTCCTTGGAGAACGAGATCATTATTTAATTGTTTACCTGCTTGTAAGGCAGCATCTGTTACAAGGTTTGTTGAGCCATCAGGAGTCATTGCATATAAATTTTTTGCTTTATCATAATTTGTTGCAACCATGTCTGCGTTAAAGACACCTAAAATTCGATCACGTTCCTTTTGGGACAGACTATTAACATAATAATCAGAGCCAAGTAAGCCAGTTTCCTCAGAACCAAAAGCAATAAAACGAATTTCTTTATCAGTTTCTACATTTTGAAAAGCACGAGCCAGTTCTAATACTAATCCTGTACCAGAAGCATTATCATTTGCCCCAGGTGCTCCAACGACACTATCGTAGTGTGAACTTACAACGACGGCCTTTTCATTACCTGTACTATTTTTTGGTTTCTTTTTAGCGATGACATTTAAGGATGTCAAATTAGATTCATGTCTCGCTTTTAGGGAAAGAATTGTTGTCTCTTTTTTAGCGATTTCTTCTTTAAATGCATTTCCTTGAGCATAAGCAAGACCGAAGACAGGGATAGCCTGTTTTTTAGTTAAGCGAGGATTGAAAGTTTGTCCATAGTTCCCGCGTCCGCCAATTAAGCTGTATAACAGAACACCTTTTGCCCCTTTACTAACAGCATTTTCAACCTGTTTATTATAATCTGCTACTGTTGCACCTCTTTCGAATAAAACAATTTTTCCGTTTACCTCATTTGGAATATCGTCTAATTTTGTACCACCTTGAACAAAGATAAGCGGAGCTGTAACAGCTTCTGTAGAAATTAGTGCATTTGGAGCAGTACCAGCTTGCCAATTACGCTTTGTCCCTAATGGTGATTCGATAAATCCAACGTATTGATCCGGCACTTGAAAGGGCTGATACTCTACTTCATATCCCATTGATTTAAGCTTCATACCAACATAGCGAGAAGCCCATTCTTCTGATTTTGTACCACCTGGACGGGGACCAATTGTTTCGGATAAGAAACGGATATGCTCGATGGCGCTGTTTGCATCAACTTGTTTTGTAATAGGTGGAGTCTGTGTAATTTCTGACGTGGAATCAGCTTTTGCTTGTCCGATTGGAGCCAAGCTAACGGCGAGTGATACAGCAAGCAAGGAGCTTACTATTTTTTGTTTCAGTGATTTTCTCATTTTTTCCTCTCCCATTCTTCTATTCTCTCTGACTGACAAAAGAAGACGGATAACGACTATATCCCGCTATTTTTGGGCAGTAAAACCCCCATCTCAAAATTCAGCTGTAAAGCAAAGAAGTTAGATGGGAGTCGGGCTGCCCGTAAAAGCCCGATTGGTGTGGGCTAATAATCAATGAGAGATGGACAAAACCCTCACTGATTAAAGTTTCACTTTATCTTACCTTTATATATCTGAATTTTCAATAAATATATGTTGAGAAATAAAAAACGCTATATGCACATTTGCATATTTTCAGCGGATATATGTATGCTATCATTTTAAATGAAGGTTCGCTTTCTGTTCTGAAGGCTCCTACATTGCATGAATCTAGTGTACCCAAACTTTAGATTATGTAGGGAAAAGGGATCCGTTATAGGGTTTCTTTTCTTTTGTTTTGTTTCAATCACGTGATGGTAACTATGTTTCCGCATTTCATAATTGTCATCAGTGATATATGTAAGGCATCCATATGAAAATACGAGGCTGTTCAAGAGTTTTCCGTACTTTTGGACAGCCTCACCCTGTTAAAAAGACGATACTTTGTGTATCGTCTTTTTTGCACAAAAAAAACAGCCAATCAACTAATAAATTGATTGGCTGTAAAACATATTATTTATAATGTTTTTTACGTTTTGTGGCTAAAATACTTAACAATCCAGCTAGTAGAAGAACGATACCTGCTGCTTGTGTATGATCTTCTTTATGACCTGTATTTGGAAGTTTTTTATCTATATTTCGATCATCTTGCTGTTTGTTTGTCTGTGTTTCAGGATTTCCTTTTTCTAGTTCCTCGGAAGTTTCTTTTCCGTGAGTCTCAGGATTTTCCTTTTCTAGTTCTTCGGAAGTTTCTTTTCCATGAGTCTCAGGATTTTCTTTTTCTAGTTCTTCGGAAGTTTCTTTTCCTGGTTTCTCCTCTTTATTTGGAGGAGTAATTGGTTTATCATCTCCACCTGGTGAAGATTCGATCTTCTTATTTGAAACTGTAATTTGTAGTGGTGTAGCTTGAGCTTTTTCAATTGTAAAGCTTATCGGTGAAGCATCTAATTGATAGCCTTCAGGAGCCTTTGTTTCCACTAATTGATAATTACCAGGTTTCAAATCATTTACGATTAATTTACCGTGTTGGTCTGTTTTTAGGCCTTCTCGGATTATTTTTCCATCGTGGTCTAAGATATTGAAAATGGCACCTTCAAGTGTTCCACGGTGATCAATATCAACTTTAGTTAACTCAATTGAACCTGTTGTTAAGCTATTTAAAGCTTTAACAGAGGTAACCCCAGATTGTCCCTTCGTAATTGTGAAAGGAATTGGCTTAGCACTTAAATCATAGCCAGTAGGAGCTTTCGTTTCAACGAACTGATAGTCTCCTGGACGTAAATCAGAAACAGAAATTTTCCCATCTTTATTAGTAGTTAAATCAGTACGAACATCATTGCCGCTTTGATCAACGATTTTAAAGATAGCACCTTCAAGAGTAGAGCTGTCGATGTCGTCAAGCTTAGTTAATTCAACTGATCCCTTCGTTAAGCTATTAGTAGCAGTAACAGAAGCGTTAGCAGTTTGACTCTTTTCAACAGTAAACTTGATAGGGTTTTGATTTAAGTCGTAATGTTTCGGAGCTTTCGTTTCAATAAATTGATAGTCTCCTGGACGTAAATCAGAAACGCTAATTTTCCCATCTTTATTAGTAGTTAAATCAGTACGAACATCATTGCCGCTTTGATCAACGATTTTAAAGATAGCACCTTCAAGAGTAGAGCTGTCGATGTCGTCAAGCTTAGTTAATTCAACTGATCCCTTCGTTAAGCTATTCGTAGCGGTAACAGAAGCTTTAGCCGTTTGACTCTTTTCAACAGTAAACTTGATAGGGTTTTGATTTAAGTCGTAATGAGTAGGAGCCTTTGTTTCAACGAACTGATAGTCCCCAGGACGTAAATCAGAAACAGAAATCTTTCCATCTTTATTAGTAGTTAAATCAGTGCGAACATCATTACCGCTTTGATCAACGATTTTAAAGATAGCACCTTCAAGAGTAGAGCCGTCGATATCATCAAGCTTAGTTAATTCAATCGAACCTTTCGTTAAGCTATTTGTAGCGGTAACAGAAGCTTTAGCCGTTTGACTCTTTTCAACAGTAAACTTGATAGGGTTTTGATTTAAGTCGTAATGCAGAGGAGCTTTCGTTTCAACGAATTGATAGTCTCCTGGACGTAAATCAGAAACAGAGATTTTTCCATCTTTATCAGTAGTTAAATCAGAACGAACATCATTGCCGCTTTGATCAACGACTTTAAAGATAGCACCTTCAAGAGTAGAGCTGTCAACGTCGTCAAGCTTAATTAGTTCGACTGAACCTTTAGTTAAGCTATTAGTAGCAGTAACAGAAGCGTTAGCAGCTTGACTCTTTTCAACAGTAAACCTGATAGGATTTTGATTTAAGTCGTAATGCAGAGGAGCTTTCGTTTCAACGAACTGATAGTCTCCCGGACGTAAATCAGAAACAGAGATTTTTCCATTTTTATCAGTAGTTAAATCAGAACGGACGTCTTTTCCGTTCATATCAACGATTTTAAATACTGCACCTTTAAGAACAGAACCGTCAACGTCATCCACTTTGGAAAGTTCCACAGCGCCTTTTGTTAAGCTATTTGTAGCAGTAACGGAAGCGATTTTTTCTTGTCCTTTTTTAACTGTGAACTTAATAGGTGTTTCGTTTAAGTCATAGTGATTAGGAGCTTTTGTTTCGATAAACTCATAGTCTCCTGGTGGTAATTCATCCACAACTAAACGGCCGTTTTTATCAGTAGTTAAATCAGTACGGACGTCGTGTCCATCCTTATTAACAATTTTAAATACCGCACCTTCAAGTGTTGTGTTTTCTTCAACATCGTCAACTTTAATTAACTCCACACTACCTTTCGTTAAGCTGTTCGTAGCTGTAACGTAGACATGTTTTGTTTGACTTCTTTCAATTGTGAACTTAATCGGTTCTTCATTTAAGTCATAATGTTTCGGAGCTTTCGTTTCAATAAATTGATAGTCTCCAGGTTGTAAGTCTTTAGCGATGATTTTTCCATCTTTATTGGTAACTAAATTCGTACGAATGTCGTTACCGTTCATATCAGTAATTTTAAATACCGCACCTTCCAGCGTTTCTTTCGCATCTAAAGAGTCAACTTTCGTTAATTCCACGCCACCCTTTGTTAAGCCATTTTTAGCAGTAACAGAAACTTGAGTTGATTGGCTTTTCTCGATAGTGAAAGGAATCGGTGTTTTATTTAAATCATAATGTTTAGGAGCTGTCGTTTCTACGAATTGATAATCTCCCGGTCGTAAATTGGAAGCAGAAACTTTCCCGTGTTCATCAGTAGTTAAATTCGTGCGAACAACTTTACCTTTCGCATCAATGATGTTAAATACCGCATCAGAAAGTTTTGTATCTGGATTTATATCATCAACTTTAATTAACTCTACCGCACCTTCAGTTAAGCTGTTAGTAGCAGTAACTTGCAGCTGTTCTTTTTGGCTTTTCTTAACTGTAAATTTAATTGGTGTATCATTTAATTTATAGTGTTCAGGAGCTTTCGTTTCAATAAACTGGTAGTCTCCCGGACGTAAATCAGGAACAGCAACTTTACCATATGCATCTGTCGTAAGATCAGTGCGAACATCATTACCGTTCATATCAACAATTTTAAATACAGCACCTTTAAGGACAGTACCATCAATATCATCCACTTTAGAAAGCTCTACCGCACCTTTCGTTAAACTATTTTTAGCAGTAACAGAAATAGGTTCAGCTTGTCCTTTTTCGATAGTGAAAGGAATCGGTTCTTTATTTAAATCGTAGTGTTTCGGAGCCGTTGTCTCGATGAATTGATAATCACCAGGACGCAGGTCAGAAACACTAATTTTACCTTGTGAATTTGTAGTAAGATTCTCGTGAATTACAGTACCATTCATATCAACAATGTTAAATACTGCGCCTTCAAGAGTAGAGCCATCGATTTCATCCACTTTAGTAAGTTCAACGCCGCCTTTTGTTAAACTATTTTTCATAGTAACAGTAGCAATATCTTTCTGGCTTTTCTCAACTGTAACTACAATAGGCTTTTTGTCTAAATCATAATGTTTAGGAGCCGTTGTTTCGACAAATTGATACGTACCAGGACGTAAGTTTTCAACAACGATTTTTCCTTCACCGTTTGTTTTTAAATCTGTTTTAAGTACTTTGCCATTTTGATCTAGTAAATTAAATACAGCATCGGCAAGTTTTGTTTGATCGTTTAAATCATCAACTTTAATTAATTCGATACTACCTTGTTTTAAACTATTTTTAGCAGTTAAAGAAATAGCTTTTTTCTGTCCTTTTTCAATAGTGAAACCAATAGGCGTTTCATCTAAAACGTAATGCTTAGGAGCTTCTATTTCGATGAATTGGTAATCACCAGGACGTAGGTCGTTAATTTCGATCTTCCCTTTACCATTTGTAACAAGGTCTTTATGAATTACAGTACCATTCATATCAACAATGTTAAATACTGCACCTTCAAGGGTAGTGTCATCGATGTTATCTACTTTAGAAAGTTCCACTGCACCTTTTGTTAGAGCATTTTTAGCTGTAACATGAAGAATTTCAGTTTGGCTTTTCTTAATTGTAAATTCGATAGGTTTTTTATTTAAATCGTAATGTTCAGGAGCTATTGTTTCCACGAATTGATACGTACCAGGACGTAGATTTTCAACAACAATTTTTCCTTCATCATTTGTTTTTAAGCCTTCTTCAACTAGTTCTCCGTCTGCATCTAATAAATTAAATACAGCGTTAGCAAGTTTTGTATCGATATCAATATCGTCAATTTTAGTTAATTCAACGCTACCTTTTGTTAAAGTGTTTTTACCTGTAACAGTAATCTTTTTCGTTTGACTTCTTTCAATTGTAAATGGAATCGGTGTTTCGTCTAATACATAGTGATCAGGAGCCTTTGTTTCAATAAATTGATAGTCTCCTGGACGTAAATCAGAAACAGAAATTTCGCCATTGTCATCTGTAACAAGGTTTGTATGAACTTCCTTACCGTCCATATCAACGATTTTAAAGATTGCGCCTTTCAGCATCGTACGATCGATGTCATCGATTTTTGTTAATGTTACTGCACCTTTCTTTAAGCTGTTAGTAGCAGTAACAGTAATGTTTTCTTGTTGACTTTTTCCAATAGTGAACGGAATAGAATCGTTGCTTAACGTATAGTCTTTTGGAGCTCTTACTTCAATAAATTGATAATCTCCCGGACGTAAATCAGAAGCGGTAACTATACCGTTCTCATCAGTCGTTAAGCCTTTGCGAATTACCTTTTTAGTGTCATGAGCATCAACAATTATAAATTCCGCACCTTCAAGTGTAGTGCCATCAACGTCATCTACTTTTGTTAAAGTGACGCCACCTGTAAGTAAACTATTTTTTACAGTAACAGGGATAGGAAGATCTTCCTTGCTACCCTTTTTAATCGTGAACTTAATAGGTGTTTGATCTAATTTATAATGTGCAGGGGTTTCTGTTTCAATAAATTGATAATCCCCTGGTGCTAAATCAGGAATAACTAGTACTCCATAATCATCTGTTTTTAAATCTTTTGCAATTTCTGTACCGTTTGCGTCTTGTAATTTGAATACCGCACCGGCAAGAGCTATTTTGCTGTCCACATCATCTTCTTTAATTAGTTTAACTTTTCCTTTCGTTAAACTATTTTTAAATGTAAGTGGAAGAAGTTTTTGTTGTCCTTTTTCGATTGTAAATTCAATTGGTTCTACATTTACATCGTAATAAGTTGGAGCCTTTGTTTCGATAAGTTTATAGTTACCAGGACGTAAGTCATCTACAACTAGCATTCCTTTACTATTCGTAACAAGGTCCGCACGAACATCTTCATTAGTATCCATATTCACAATTTTAAATACTGCACCTTCAAGTGTTTCCTTTTCATCTGCAGCATTTACTTTTGTTAATTCAATACCGCCTTTTGTTAAGCTGTTAGTAGCTGTAACGTTAATAGCAGTTGCTTGGCTCTCCTTAATTGTAAATTCAATCGGTGTTTTATTTAAGTCATAATGCTCGGGAGCTTTCGTTTCGATAAATTTATAGTTACCTGGACGTAAACCAGTGGCAATAATTTTACCTTCTTGATTCGTAACTAATTCTGTATGGACATCTTCATTTTTGTCATTCACAATTTTGAATACGGCACCTGTAAGTGCAGTTCCATCAACATCATCGACTTTTGTTAGTTCAACATCACCTGGCAGTAGACCATTTTCAGCTGTAATAACAATCGGTGTTTTTTGGCCTTTCTCAATTGTAAATTCAATTGGTGTTGATCGCAGTTCATAATGTTCAGGAGCTTTCGTTTCAATAAATTTATATTTGCCTGGACGTAAGTCAGAAGCTTTGATAGTTCCTTTTGTATCGGTAGTTAAGTCTGTACGAACATCTTCGTTCTTTTCGTTCACGATTTTGAACATAGCTCCAGCAAGAGGAGTCTTTTTATCAAATTCGTCGACTTTTAATAACTCAACAGTACCTGTTGTTAAACTGTTTTTTGCAGTAATTGGAATAATACTTGTTTGACTTTTCTCGATTGTAAACGGAATTGGTTCTTTATTTAAGTCATAGGATTTAGGTGGTGTTGTTTCAATAAATTGATACTCACCAGGCTCTAAATCTTTAACGGTTAAAGTTCCATCTTTTTCTGTTTTTAAGTTTGTACGCACGTCTTCATTTTTGTTGTTTACAATTTTGAATACCGCACCTTCAAGAGTAGTGCCATCAACATCATCAACTTTTGTTAAAGTAACGTGACCTTTAATTAAAGTGTTTTTTGCTGTAACAGAAGCAGCTGTAGTTTGGCTTTTTTCTATTTCGAATAGGATAGGTGTTTTGTCTAATTCAAAGTGCTCAGGGGCTTTTGTTTCGACAAATTGGTATTTACCAGGACGTAAATCTTTTGCTTCGATTTGTCCATGTTCATTAGTTGTTAATTTCTCATATCCAGGAATATTTTTTCCATTGCGATCCTGAACAGTAAATTCTGCCCCTGCTAAAGTTTTATTATGTTTATCAACTTTTGTTAAAAGAGCAGATCCCTTAGTTAAACAATTTGTCGCAGTTCGGTTTACTACTGTTGTTTGATCTTCAGAGATAGTAAAGCGAATAAGTCTGCTATCTAGTTGATAATGCTCAGGAGCCTTCGTTTCTTGTAAGTAGTAAGTTCCTGGCTTTAGTTTATCTATAATAATTTGTCCGTTATTATTTGTTGTTAATTCTTTGTGTTCTGGAATTATTTTTTTGTCTTTATCAAGTAGTGTGAAAACGGCACCTTGCAGTGTTACGTTTTTATTCAGGTCATCAGACTTTGTTAAAACTACTTTCCCGACAAATTTCTTATTTGCAAGTGTATATGTTGTAGTCTCTTGTGAACCAAGTTCAACAATTTTCCCTTGTTTTAAATCCCAGCTAATTACATAGCCTTCAGGAGCTTTTGTTTCTTTTAATAAATATTTGTCGCGTTTTAAGTTATTAAACTTAGCGATACCGTCTTTGTCTGTTGTTATTTTACGGATAACAGTTTTCCCTGTACGATCGTATAAAGTAAATTCTGCTCCGGCCAATGGTGCGTTCTTATTGTCGTTATCTACCTTTATAATTTCAAGGTTTCCGCGGCCTTTAGTAGCAGACCCTCCGCCCGAACCGGAAGACATTCGTACTTCAATCGTTTCGGTAGTTTCTGTATTCTTTACAGTTAACTTATTGCCTGTGATTTTAGCTTTATTACTTACTTTTTCTCTATCGTCTGCATTAATAAATGAACGATATTCTAAAATATAAGCTCGATCAATTTTTTTCAAGAAGGCAATTTCGAAATGTTGCTTTCCAGTATTATTGTCTGTTGTGATCGTTAACTTATAATCTGTTCCTTGTTTTAATTCATTTGCTGTATCTTTTGTTAAATTTCCATATGGATCAACAGTTGTAGGATATAAGTGGAATGAATCTTCCACAAGTACTTGATTGTCTGTTGGATCGTCTGTTACAACTGCGTCTGCAATGGTTGATTGGCTTTCGTTAATTGCAATACTCCAATTAATATAGTTGTCGTCTTGCACAGCTTTTTTTGTAACGAAGCTGCCACCTTTATTTACTTGAGCATCACCTTTAAGATTGTTAACAATTTTAGAGCCATCTTTTAACTCCGCCTCGTTGTTGTAGGTACCTTGGATAAGCTCACCATCAAGGCTTGTTTTAAAGATAATATAATAAGGTGAATTAATTGATTGTTTGAAATGAACCTTTAGGGTGTTTTTATTTTTATCTGTAGGTTCTTCAAGTTCATATTTCTCAGTTGGTACAGCATTACCAGGTCTTGCATTATCAGGACTTCCATTTAAAATCATATCGCGCACTTCAATGGATCCTGGTACTAACTTTTGTTTATCTTTTATTTCGTCTATAACATAAGGGTCTTTAATCTCAACATTATTATAATTAAAGCCTATTATCCAAGTAATTTCTTTTGTTTGGGCGTTATAAGACCCGTATTTATATCCATTCGCCTTTGTGAAAGTATCAGGATCAAAATTTGCTTCATCTTTATTTGATTGTGGTTTGGAATCTGCATCTATCCAAGATATGTTACCTGTATTTTTAAAGGAAGTTTTACCACTTTCCAATTTTGTATAATCAAAGTCTGTCGTATATTTTACGACTAATGTCTTTGTCATATTAGACTGATATGTGCCTATAAGGGTAATTTTGAAACCTTTATCCGTCACATCTAAAACGTAGTCAGTCTCAGCTTGAAGAGTATAATCTCCGTCTTTAATTTCTAGTTTGTTATCTTTTAATTGCAATCCACCATGATCAAAGGCATCCGTAATGATCGCGTTGTTTAATGGATAGTTGTTATTATTTACTATAATTGTCCAAGTTGTTGTTTTGTCTTTATAGTTTGTTTCAGCTTTATTATTAGATTTAATAATATTTTGCTGCTTGAAGCCAGCTTCATTTTCTTTACTTGAGCCATTATCTGCTGTAACTGTATTTTTGACTTTTCCATCTTTTATGACGTTATCAGTTGGCTTTGTTTTATAAGTAATTACATAAGAACTGTTAATATCTTCATTAAACTGTAGGTCGAATCCATTTTTCTTTTTACTTACAGTGTAGTTAGTAACAGCTTCTCCTGTTACGAGCTTTCCTTTATCATCATAGGAAGCATTTTTCACGACAATAGAATTTTCATCTAGTACATGTGCATCGTCAAAAACATCTTTTAAAATCGCATCTGCTTTTTTGATACCTCTTTGATCACCATTGTAAGTAATTGTCCATTCAATCGTTTGCGTCTTTGGATCATATTTACTTGTTTTGTTTAAATGCGTACCACGAGAAACCGTTACAGTAGCACTTGTGTTTTGTTGCTTTTGATTATCACTCGTTATCGTAACTTTATTTTGGAATTTTGTTACATTTTCATCAGTGATTTTTGTGGCATATTCGATTTGGTATGCTTTACTGATGTTATCTTTAAAAGCAATCTCCAATTTTGAACTATCTGATGAAGTGATTTTATAATCTGCTGGATCAGCTTCTGCACCACGTGTTGCGTTCCCATTAACATCAACTTCTAAATAATAAACTTTAATAGAATCTTTATTTAAGCTTGTACCTTGTGGGATGTTATCTTTAAAAACAGCATTTTTAAGAGTATCTTTCGTTTTATTCATTTCTACTGTCCAATTAATTTCATTTGTATTAATTGGCCTATCAGGTAACCCCTTTTTATTCGTAGCTGTTTGTACATTAGGCTTAAAGTCAACTGTAATAGAAACATCTTTATCTTTAATTGGGAAAGGAATTTCTTGTGTTGTTGTACCTTTAATTTCAGCTTTATTAAATTCTGTCTTTAATTGTAGATTACCAACAACATCTGGATGTTCTTCAATATAATCGTTGAATGTCATCGTGACTTTTCCATCTTTTGTAACAGTAAAATTACCAATTGGATTGTTTTCACTATCGTATAAAGGACTGTTAATTGTATTGTAAATCTTAAAATGTTTAGGAAGATCAAAAATATAGTAATCTCCGTTTTTCACATTCATTGATTTTAAAAGTTCCCATGTAAACTCAATATTGGCAGGGGAATCTGTACTTGGACGGTTATCCTCTGTAAATGGTTTTCCGTCTTTGTCCGTCAACCTTACACCCGTTAAGATGTTTGTTGTTATTTGCTTTGGACCTGAATTTATATTCTCAGCAGGGTTGCTTGTTGCTTTTTGTTCTGGATTGTCAGTGGCTTGTTTTGCTACTGGGTTTTGCTCCGGATTGTCAGTAGCGGTTTTCGCTGCTAGGTTTTGCTCCGGATTGCCAGTAACAGGTTTAGCTGCTGGGTTTTGCTCCGGATTGTCAGTAACAGGTTTAGCTGCTGGATCTTGCTCTGGATTACTAGTAACAGGTTTAGCTGCTGGATCTTGCTCTAGATTACTAGTATCAAGTTTAGCTGCTGGATCTTGCTCTGGATTACTAGTAACAGGTTTAGCTACTGGATCTTGCACTTGTTTATTAGTATCCTGTTTGGCTTCATCTTCTTTAGAATCTTCTACTTGAACAGGAACTGATATAGGATGAACCATTGTTCCTAAAGGAAAAGTAATTTCAACTGATTTTTCTCCAGTTTTTAAAGTTGGATTAAACACAGTATCAAGTTTGATTTTTCCTTTAGCGCCTTTTAAATTTTCTACTTGATCATTAAACATTAGTTTTAATTTATTATCTTTAGCTGTTATAAAATATTGACCAATATTTTTTTGATCTGCTACTAAATCCCCTTGCAAATCTTTAGATACTTTTAATGCAAGTGGTATTTGAAGTACTGCTGTATCGTTTGCATGTACAACTTGTTGATCCTTTATTGACCAAGCGTATTCAACTTGAATGGTTGATCCTAATTGTATTAAGTTTTTAGGATTTAATGCTTCGTCAATAATATGATTCGTTGCATCTTTCATTTCAACAGTGTCAAATAATGAATTTCCCGTTAAGGATTCCGCTCTCACTTGATTGTATGGAAAACTAGCAAGCTGCGAAAATAGTACGAATACAATTAAACATAGATTGAAGAGTTTTTTCATTGTTCCTCCTTTATGAATCCTTTTATTGCATAAAAATGCTTTGTGAAGAGATTGTTCGTCATGGATCAATGTGCTTTACGTGATGCCTCCTTTACTACGTATACTCTTTAGGAAAGTGTCCATATTCGATGCTTTGTAACGTAAAACAAAATGTATATTCTAATAATATAGAGAATGAATATACAAATTTCGACAAAAAATGTCGAGTGAAATACTGATAAGGAATGATGTCAGACCTTTATAGGGTATGACTGTTTGAGTGGATCTTCATAAAATAGGTGTATGCAAAAAATATGCAGTGAGATGCGTACACTATTTTTTGATTCATGCTCTGCAATGTGCAAAGAATCGTTATAAAGGTAAGTTTTACGATATATGCTAACCAAAATAATGTATCCATTGTAAAAAATTCTTTCGTATTGAGGTAGTAATAAAATGTAGCTTGAATTTGGTCAGGATGAAGAAAATATGTACTGTCTAAAAGAGTATACAATTCGTAGATTAAAGCGAAGACAGCGTTTTATGATAAATAGAACGCATTCCTTTAATCGGTGCTATTAAATAAAAAAAAGAAGGTACTCCCTTGATCATCTTTTATGAGAGATAATCATCAATAACCTTCGTTAAAAATTATATACGTAAATGAAAAAGAGTTCAACCGTATTACTTCTTTTCAAAAGAGCATAAAAAAAGAACCGCTTCCTACTAAGAAGCGGTTCTTTTTTATATTTCTGTTAAAATAATCGGTTCACCGCGTGTTACGACAACTGTATGTTCACATTGTGCAACAAGGCTTTTGTCTGGTGTAACGAATGTCCAACCATCATCACCGCGCTCAATAATATGATCAGCTTTCATAGAAATAAATGGTTCTACAGCGATAACAAGGCCGTCTTTTAGAAGCGCATTATCCATTGGATCATAGTAGCTTAAAATGTGGTTTGGAGCTTCGTGTAAGCTAAGACCAATACCGTGACCAGTTAAGTTTTGGATTACATTATATCCATTTTTATGTGCAAAGTTAGAAACAGCACGACCAATTTGATTTTGTTTTGAGCCAGCTTTTACTTTTTTCATTGCTTCCCAAAATGAGTCTACTGCTGCTTGGCAAAGTTTTTCTTTTTCTTCATCGTCGCCAAGAACAAATGAGATACCTGTATCTGCATAATATCCGTCAAGTGCTGCTGATACGTCTACGTTTACTAAATCGCCTTCTTTTAATACGCGATCGCTTGGAATGCCGTGAGCAACTTCTTCGTTTACACTAATGCAAGTTACACCTGGGAATTTATATTCTTTTTCAGGCGCTGAAATAGCACCGTGCTCATCTAATACTTTTTTACCAATTAAATCAAGCTCTTTCGTTGTCATACCTGGCTTCGCTTGCTTTTTCATTTCTTCGCGTGCAAGTGCAACGATGCGGCCGATTTTTCGTAAACCTTCTAAATCTTGTTCATTACGAATAATCATGAAAACCACTGTCCTTCCTCGAATATATGTCTTATCCGATTGTATCATGTTTATTTTTGTACTGCTACTCGCGTGCGGTATGCGGGTTGATTCCTCTCATAAAGAATACATGACAATTGTCATATTGATGTCATGACGCATCATACTGTTTCCTAACTTTTCCAGAGCATACAATGTAAATATAAGAAACGGCGGGGGTGGAGAGATGGAAAAGATTATTGAAGTAAATGGTGTTTCTAAAACATTTAAACATAAAAAAGCAGTAAATAACGTTTCATTTCATGTAAATAAAGGGCAAATAGTAGCATTACTCGGTCCAAATGGTGCGGGGAAAACAACGACAATTTCAATGATGCTCGGATTAAAAGATCCGACAGAGGGGAATGTCTCTATATTTGGAAAGAGTCCGAAGCATAGAGATGTTCGTAATAGCCTTGGTGCGATGCTACAAGAAGTAAGTGTGATTGATAGTATCACGGTAGAAGAGGCAATTGAGTTATTCCGTAGTTATTATACGAATCCTGTAGAGAAAGAAATATTACTGCAGTTGTCAAACTTAGAACCAGAAAGAAAGCAAAGATGTGAGAAATTATCGGGCGGTCAAAAAAGAAGGTTAAATTTTGCGCTGGCACTTGCAGGGAATCCAGACTTGTTATTTTTAGATGAACCAACTGTAGGGATGGACATAACATCTCGAAAAACGTTTTGGGAAACGATTAGAAAATTAGCAAGTGAAGGGAAAACGATTATTTTAACAACACATTATTTAGAAGAAGCGGATGCGCTAGCAGATCGAATTTTATTATTTGCGAACGGAAAGATTATCGCAGATGGCACACCAGATGAGATGAAAGCGACGATTTCCCGAAAAACAATCTCGTTTTATTCGAAAGAGAAAATTCCTAAGAGTTTACTAAAGGAATTACCGCATGTAACAGAAGTACAGTCAAATGAAGGGCGCTTCACTTTAACGACGGAAGATACAGATGCCACTTTACAAGCAATTTATCAGAGGAATCTACCTGTAACAGACGTTTCAGTTGAACGTGGAAGCCTCGATGAAGCATTTGAACAGTTTGTTGCAAATCAGAAGGAGGGAATCGCATGAGAGCATTATGGATGCAATGTAAAATAGAGGTTTTACGTACGTTCCGCAATAAATTATTCATCTTTTTCTCATTATTAATGCCAGTTATGTTTTATTACATCTTTACAAATGTTATTCAAGTCCCGCAAAACGGAGATGCATGGAAAGCACATTATTTAATTTCAATGGCGACTTTCAGTATTGTAGGGACTGCCCTTTTTAGTTTCGGTGTGAGACTTTCTCAGGAAAAAGGGCAAGGATGGACACATTTGTTAAAAATTACACCGCTTCCAGAGGGCGCATATTTAGCAGCTAAAATTATTGCTCAAACAGTAGTGAATGCTTTTTCAATCTTAGTTATTTTTATGGCAGGAATATTAATTAATAATGTTGAGTTAACGATAGGCCAATGGATTGGTGCAGGATTATGGTTATTATTAGGCGTGACACCATTTTTAGCCCTTGGAACAGTAATAGGTTCAATTAAGAAGGCGGATGCAGCAGCTGGATTAGCGAATATTTTAAATATGAGTCTAGCAGTAATTGGCGGGTTATGGATGCCAATTGAAGTATTCCCAAAAGTATTAAGATCTATCGGTGAATGGACACCGACATATCATTTTGGTAGCGGTGCATGGGATATTGTAGCTGGAAAATCAATTGGATGGGAAAATATCGCAGTACTAGGAGGTTATTTCTTTATATTTGTTGTAGTATCAATATATATAAGAAAGAGACAGGAAGCGGTATAAATGATAGAGAAGAAGAGGTTTGAGTTTTTTCCGAAACATATGGGTTTCTTCCCATATATGTGGTTAGTGTATTTATTATTTCCAATTTATAATTTAACACAAGTATCGGGATGGAAGCTTGTAATAGGGATCGGTATGTTGATAGTTTTCATTATCACATACCGTCAACTTTATTTTGTTCAGAGGACGTTCGTGTTGTGGGCGTGTATTCAAATGATACTAACCTGTTTATTTGCCGTATTTTATAATCCTTTCATGATATTCTTTGGCTTTTTTACGGCAAGTGCGATGGGATTTGCGCCAAGTAAGAAGGCATTTCGTGTGTTGTTATGTTTATTAGTTGTAATGCTTGGGGCTTTTATATTTATAAATGTTAATCAACTAACAATCCCGAGTTTAGTGAATATCGTTCCGATGTTTATTTTAATGCTTCTTACGCCATTTGGAATGCGTAATTTTAATCAGAAAAAGATGTTAAAAAATCAACTAAATGAAGCAAACGAACAAATTAAAGACTTAGTAAAACGTGAGGAACGGCAGCGAATTGCAAGAGATCTTCATGACACGTTAGGACACACATTATCTCTTATTACTTTGAAAAGTCAGCTCGTGGAGAAGTTAATTGTGAAAAATCCAGATCGTGCAAGTATGGAAGCGAAGGAAATTACACAAACATCTCGCACCGCTTTAAAACAGCTGAGAGAATTAATTTCTGATATGCGTATGATTACAGTGGAAGAAGAACTTGAGCAAATAAAAGCGATTTTGCAAGCTGCCAATATTGAATTAGAAGTAAAGCAGGAGGCTAATTCTAGCTCGTTATCACCAATTGAACAAAATATTTTAGGTATGTGTTTACGTGAGGCTGTTACGAATGTCGTGAAGCATAGTAAGGCAAAGGCATGTACAGTTTCTATATTAGAATCACAAGGTGAGTTGATTTTGAAAGTAGAAGATAATGGCGTCGGTTTAGAGGAGCAAAATCATGATGGAAACGGTATTCGTGGTATGAAGGAGCGGATTTCCCTTATTGATGGAGTAGTTGAACTGGATACGATCAATCCAGGGACACTGTTAACGGTGAAAGTTCCAATTGTAATTAGAACAGGAAAAGATGAGGTGAGGGCATGATTCGAATTATTATTGCAGAAGATCAACGAATGCTTCGTGGTGCATTAGGAGCCCTGCTTGATCTGGAAGATGATATTGAAGTAGTTGGGCAAGCTGCGAATGGTGAAGAAGCGTTAAAATTAATCGAATCGTTAAAGCCAGATATAAGTATTATGGATATTGAAATGCCGATCCAAAGTGGTTTAGATGTTGCTGAAATTTTAAAGAAAGAACAATCATCTTGTAAAGTAATGATTTTAACAACATTTGCGCGTCCTGGTTATTTTGAAAGGGCAATGAAAACTGGTGTTCACGGGTATTTATTAAAGGATAGCCCGAGTGAAGATTTAGCTTCAGCAATTCGAAATGTTATGAAAGGGAAGCGAGAGATTTCGCAGGAGCTAATGTTTGGCTTATGGCAGGAACAAAATCCGCTATCAGATCGTGAAAAAGAAGTGCTGGTACTTGCGAAAGAAGGAAAGACTACAAATGAAATTGCTAAGATGCTCTATCTTTCGCCTGGTACAGTGCGTAATTATATTTCGGAAGTATTAGCAAAACTGGAAGCGAAAAATAGAATTGAGGCAATTACAATTGCGGAAGAAAAGGGATGGATATGAAAAGAAGTTTACCTACGAGTGGTAAACTTCTTTTTTCTTATAAACAAGTATTTCAATAGAAAGTTTCGTCGCAGTCGCATTGCTCAGAATTTGAAGTATATCGCGTAATTTAGATTTTACTTCATTTTTCGACAAAAAATTTGTTATAGTAAGATTAAGTTGTTGGTCTAAATTTTGGACAACTTTACCACTAACAGTTGTAATTACTCCATTTTTATCTACTTTTACAATAAGATCTTGGCCATATACTTTATAATTTTCGTAAGTTTGTGCAAGGCGAACTTCGGTTTGACTTTCTTTTGTTTCTTTATTTGTAGGTTGGGAATCTACATTCATTTCAGTTGTCACTCACTCTTGTTGAGCTTTAGCCTCATTTATCTCACCCTTTAAATACTTTTTCGCCATATTTTTTTCGTATTATTTTGAGGTTGTGTTAATTTTTTTATCGTTAAACTAGGCTGAGCAATTTCAACTTTTACTTCATTTTTGTCTAATTCTTGGGTGTAAACAGCTTCTGCTGATAAAGGATAAAGAAGACCGAATGTAACGAAAGCACGGGCAAATTTTCTATAATTTATCTATAAAATTACTAGTCTATTATATTATGTGAGATGGATTGTATGAAAAATTTGCCGAATTTTATATATATTATGCATTATTTCATATCAAAAATTGTCGAATTCACATTATTGTAGTGGTATGACAACTTAAAAAATTAGATTGTTATAATGGGATGGTGAGTAAGTATGCACGCAGAAAAATTAGGAAGCGAAATAAAGAAAATTAGGGTGATGAGAGGATTAACACAAAAACGGTTATCCGATAATATATGTCACCAATCGGAAGTGAGCCGAATTGAATCGGGCGCGGTATACCCAAGTATGGATATATTGCAAGGTATTGCGGCGAAATTACAAGTTCCCATTATTCATTTTTATGAGGTACTCATTTATTCTGATATTGAGAGGAATAAGCAGTTAAAAGATCAAATTATTATGCTTTGTAAGCAAAAGAAATATAAAGAAATTTATAATAGGGTATGGAATGAGTTGAAAAAGGAAGAATATCATCCCGAGCTTGAGCAATTTCTTCAATGGCAATACCATGTAGCTGCTTACATATTGAAAAAAATCGATTACGATTATTGTATTTTAGAATTAAAGAAATTGCTCAATCAACAATTGGTAGGAATAGATGTATATCAGAATCTTTATATTGAAAATGCAATTGCAAACATTTATGCTGAAAATGGCTATTTTAAGAAGAGTATTGAGTTATTTGAAAATATATTAAAACAATTAGAGGCATTGCATGATAATAAAGAGTTTGATGTGAAGGTGAGGCATAATCATGCAAAAGCATTATACTTAGATAATCAATATGAAGAAGCGCTTTGTCACGTAAATAAAGCCATTGAACTATCGTGCCAAATTAATAGTATGACATTGATTGGACAGTTATACTATCAAAAAGGTGAATGCCTAGAAAAGCTAGAGTGTGATAGAGCAGAAATTGAAGATGCTTATGAAAAAGCGTGCTTCTTTTTCGATATATTAGGAATCCATGCACTAAAAGAATCACTTATAAAAAAAATGAAGAAATAAAAAAGACCTAAAAAACAAATATGCATAATTGCATACGATATGGATAAATTTTCATGATATATTTAAAGAAAAAATGTGGGTGATGGAATATGAAAAAACTACTTATTGGTAGTCTATTAACGTTAGCGATGGCATGGGGTATTTCACTAGGAGATACAGCTTTAGAGAAAAGTCAAGTGATTTCTCATAATGATCAAGAGATACAATTAGCTTCAGATGTACCTTTTGAGTACTAAAAAACAACCGTCTTACTTAGACGGTTGTTTTTTTGTGGAGTAACATCCAAACATCTTTACTAGAAACAGGTTTGCTAAAGAGGAATCCTTGAATATGGTCACAGTTTTGTTCATGTAAAAACTTCCATTGTTCTTCTGTTTCTACACCTTCCGCAATAACCTCTAAATTTAATTCTTTTGATAGCGTAATAATGGAAGCGATAATCGCTTCTTCTAAAGGGCTATTTGTAATTCCACAAATAAATTCTCGAGCAATTTTTAATGTATTGATTGGATATTTCGTTAAATAAGCTAAAGAACTATAACCAGTTCCAAAGTCATCAATTGAAATTTGAATACCGAGATTTTGAAGTTCTTCTAGTTTAGCAACTACAGAATGATTTTGATTAATTGCGATACTTTCTGTAATCTCAATATCTAGCGCTTCCGGCTTTAGTTCTGTTTCTTCCAAGACTTTTGAAATAGTTGATATTAAATCTGCGTGATTAAATTGAACAACAGATAAATTTACACCAACCTTTAAGTGAGAAAATCCTTGGTTATGCCACTTCTTTGCTTCTAAGCAGGCGGTACGTAAAATCCAATTGCCAAGTTCAATAATAAATCCTGTTTCCTCTGCTAGAGGAATGAATTGGGCAGGCGATACAATTCCGAGTTTTGGATGTTTCCAGCGAATTAATGCCTCAAAACCGATAATTTGTTTTGTTTTTGTATTTACTTGTGGTTGATATTCAAGGAAAAATTCATTTTGTTGTAGAGCTTTTGAAAGTTCACCTTCTAGGAAGTGTATTTCATTTTGCGCAATACTCATTTCTTTTGAGAAGAAAATAAATCTGTTTTTCCCATTAGCCTTTGCTCGATACATAGCCATATCTGCATTTTTCATTAATTCTGTTACATCGGTTCCGTAGTCAGGGTACATCGCAATTCCGATACTCGGTGTAACAGAAAGTTCTTCACCTTTAATAAAGTAAGGCTTATTTAAAATAGTTAAAATTTGTTCAGCGATAAAAGAAGCACTTTTTTCAGAGTACATATCGGGTAATAGAATCGTAAATTCATCTCCGCCTTGGCGGGCAACGATATCTTTTGAACGTAAACATCCACGTAATCTTTTTGCTACTTCAATTAATAATAAATCTCCGACATCATGGCCGAGTCTATCATTAATTTTTTTAAATCGATCTAAGTCGAGGAACATAACCGCAACGTCATTAGTGTTGTTTTGAGCTAGATTTAAAATCGTTTTTAAATCTTTTTCGAATTTCCGTCGATTCGGTAGTCCTGTAAGTGCATCATGGAAAGCCATATGCTCTACTTGCTTTTGTTTTTCATATAAAGTTGTAATATCACGTGCTATACCAAACATCCCAACAACTTCTCTATTTATAAAAATAGGGATGAATGTAATGTGAAGGTGATAATAATATCCTTCTTTTTCTTTTGTACGAATTTCTAGAGTTTGTGGTCTACCTTCTTTTGTAATTTGTAAAGATTTCTTCAATAATTCATGATCTTGTGGATCAATGAAGTGTTGAAGAGAATAGCTTGTTACTTCACAATAATAGGCTGTAAATAAACTTTCACAAGCCTTATTAGATTGTTGGAAAATCCCATTCATATTTAAAGAAAAAACAGCATCAGGATGATCTTCGAATAAAGATTTATAACGTTGTTCACTTTTTGATAGGGCAGATACGCCTTCTTCAACTTCACCTTCTAGTTGTGTAGTCAACTGTTCATACGTATCGATTAATACTTGATTATCTTTCCACATGAAAAGTTGTCGTAGGAATAATAAGACTAGTGATAATACTAGACCGATTAGCATGAACTTATCATCCCAAGGCTGAATAACAGCAAAGGAAAAAGTAATGATTATACTAAAATAAGGTAATATAAAGCGTACATAATCGAATCGATAATATTTCGTTTTCGTTTCATGTTGCATTGGTTTATCCAAAATGTACAGTATGGACGATAAACCGATTAGTAAAATCGAAGCAGTATGTATTAAATAAGAGACTTCAGAAGAAGTTCCCATTCCCGCGTTTAATTGGAATAGATGTATATATCCGTACACAAGTATGATAGTAAAGCCAATAATTAATGAGATTCTACTAGAAGAATACCGTTCTCTTCTATATAGGCTAATCACGGCGTAAATTACTAATGATTGTGCAATAAAATACCCAATCAAAATCCACGCTTCCTTCGTTAACATACGAAAGCTTGAAATATCTAAAATAAAGGTTAAGGTAAAATAAATATTCATAATAACAATAAAGATGCTGTCGAATGAAAATTGAGCAAGGCCTCTAATAGAGTAATGTTTTATAAACTTTATAGCAAAGCCAGAAAAGAGCAAAATATATTGTATGATGAAAAAAGGCAATGCCTTATATGAGAATATGACTTGATCATATATAGAAAGTGAATGAAGAAATAAAGTTATCTCCATAGCTAATCCACATATACAAGTGCATAGTACTAGAACCCAAAATAGTTTGTCACCGTGCTTCATCTTCTTAATTGCTTTATATAGGCAATAGCAAGAAAAGAGTGTAGCAAAACAAAATAAGAAGAGAATGCCAATTTCTTTTATATTCAAGCTCTTAGGAATAAGGAATATCCAAAGAGAAAATATAATTATATACATCATGACAAATTGTACATATTTTTTTTGATTAATCATATAATGGCTCCGTTTCAATAAAGTTGAATCACAGGTGGAAAATGCTAATTTAAATAATAGCATATAAAACAGGAGCTTTTTTACTATAAGAAATACTTTTTGAAAAAAATAGCGCAACGTTACAATTTACCATTGTAACGTTGCGCCATTTTTTCTTTTTATCCCTCTTATAGAAGAGATTTCATCTATTAACTGAAGAAGTGCTAAATCCTTTTGTTTACTTTCAATCATAATATCGAAATCATGATCAATTTTTTTTGTAATGTGTAAAAAAGGTTTAATAAACTCTAAATCAATATAATTTGCGTGAGCTCTAAATTCTTTTTCGGATTTAGGAGAAGAAATATGAACTTTAGGAAGGACATTTGTATGTGACCAAGTTTTAAATATCATAGGAAGTAATTCTTCTAGCGGTTCATTACAAAGGTTCGCTATGTGATGATGATAATCGAACACGAAAGGTATTTTTTCTTTTTGACAAATAGCCAAAGTTTCAGAAGTTGTATACGTTTTATCGTCATTTTCAAGAGTCATTTGTCTTTTTATATGGTAAGGGAGTTTTTGTATGTTTTCATGAAAACGTTCGATTGCCTTCTCCTTATTTCCATACGCACCACCTACATGGATATTAATGTAGGAAGAATCTGCAATTCCCATAGCATTTAACACATTATAATGATAGGTCATATCTGTAATAGCATTAGTTGTAATATGTGGTTTGTCGCTTGTAAATAGTGTGAATTGGTTGGGATGAAAACTTACGCGTAAATTGTGTTCTTGAATTAATGCTCCTATTTTACGCCATAGTGGAGCAAATATTTGAATGTAATCAAATTCAACTTCAGGATGTGTTGCAAGCGGGACGATAGAAGATGATAAACGATATAATGGAATTTCGTGTGCAATATTGTAATGAAGGATGCGTATTGTATGTTCTAGATTTTGCAGTGTAACATTATATAATTTATCTTCGCGCTCTTGTTTTTTTAGCTTTTTCCAGCTTGTAAATGTCATTGTTTTGGCAGGCGAACAGTCCCATAATGCCGTAGCATGTGAGACATATCCAAATCGAATTATCATATGTGATGCACCTCCTTGGCCCTTGAAATTTCTCTATAAAAAGAACGCGAGTATCGTTCCTATCCATTCCTTTCCTCTATCGATAATGGAGAGAGGATTGACATCTTCGAAGGAAAGTAATAAGGAGCGTTCCAAGTCTTCCTCGAATTTACGTTTTACTTCTTGTATGAAATGTTTATCGTATAAAAGGCAATTGATTTCATGGTTAATATATATACTTCTCATATCGAAATTAGCAGTTCCGATATCACAAGTATGATCGTCTACTATAATAATTTTTGCGTGGAAAAATCCTTGCTGAAAAGCGTAAATATTACAACCAGCTTGTATTAACTTTCGGCAATATGGGAATTTTGCTTCTCGAACGAGAGCGTGATCAGCCTTTTGTGGAACGAGAATAGTTATTTGAACCCCACGTTTTCGCGCTTTTAATAATGCATTCATAATTTTTTTTCCAGGAATAAAATATGGTGTACCGATAAAGAGTTCTTTTTTCGCGCTTTCGATTAAATGTAAAAATGTATTTTGTAAATAGGCACCATCAGTAGGGATGAAACGATGTAGAATGGTCCCTGGTTGTTGCGTAGGAAAATAAAGAGATGAATCTAATAAATTTTGGTCTGTATCGTCGAGCCAATCATGTAAAAATTGTTTTTGTAAATCTTGTATCCCTTCTCCTGTAAGACGTAAATGATAATCTCGCCATAACCCTAACCTTTGATTATGCCCTAAATATTCCTCGCCAATGTTAAATCCACCAATATAACCAATTTTCCCGTCAATAACTGTAATTTTTCTATGGTTTCTTTGATTTGCAGAAAAGAAAGGAAAAGGAAATTTCACTTTATGACAAAATGAAAAAGAGACACCATGTTTTTGTAGGGAGTAAATCGCTTCTTTTGATAAATAATGACTTCCAAACCGGTCGAGTAAAAGTCTTACTTCAATTCCTTCTTGTGCTTTATCGATAAGTAACTTTAAAAACGTACGACTTATATCATCGTTTTTTACAATGAAAAATAAAACGTGCACATGGTGTTTAGCTTGTTTTATATCAGTAAAGAGAGCATCGTATAGATCATTTCCATATGTATAAAGGCGAAAATCACTTTGACGTAAAGGGAAAGAACGAGAACGTACACGCTTTAAATGAACAATTCTCCCATATGAAAGGTCGATTGTAATCCAGAGAGCGCTGCCTAATAACAAGAGAGATAAGAAAAACATAAGTAAATTCCCTCCTTCACGGTCTTTTCACCATCAATTTTTTACAAATCAAAATTTCACTGTATCCCGCTATTTGCGGGCAGTAAGACGCCCACCTAAAGCAAAGAAGTTGGTTGGGATTTGGGCTGCCCGTAAAAGCCCGATTGATGAGGGCTAATACTCAGTGGGGATGAATAGCCCTCCGCCGATTAAAGTTTCACTTTATAGTTTCACCGAAATAAACAGCTTTATTAAAAAATGTGTTGTTGTATAACAAAAAACTGTTGACTGAATGCTCACTCATTATATAATGGGAATAGGGGATATAATTCAGAAAATTATATATTTTCGAAGATTCTAAAAAAGAAAGAGAGCTTACAAAGAGAGGGGTAGCATAAAATGAATAGCTTACTAATCATTAATTGGCTGGCTGCCATTGCAGTTATTGCTTATGCGGGGTATTTGTTTGTATATCTTATACGAACAAGGATGGCCTACATACAATTAGGAAAAAAGATCGAATTTGACCGTCGTTTTAAAGAGCGTTGGGATCTTCTTAAGGTCAATGTTTTCGGTCAGAAAAAGCTGCTGAAAGATAAAAAGAGCGGCATCATTCACGTTATGTTCTTTTACGGATTTATTCTTGTCCAATTTGGAGCAATTGACTTCGTTTGGAAAGGACTTGCACCAGGATCGCATCTTCCACTTGGACCACTATACCCTGCATTTACATTCTTCCAGGAAATTGTCACACTCGTTATTTTAATTGCAGTCTTTTGGGCTTTTCATAGACGCTATGTTGAAAAGCTTGTTCGTTTGAAACGTAATTTCAAATCAGGTCTTGTTCTTATCTTTATTGGTGGCTTAATGATTTCTGTGCTACTTGGTAATGGGATGGGAATTATATGGCACGGCGAAGAGCTTTCGTGGAGTGAACCTATCGCTTCTGCAATCGCTTACGTTTTCTCAGGATTAAATGAAACCGTAGCCATTTCAGTGTTCTATTTCTCTTGGTGGGTGCATTTACTAATTTTGTTAACGTTTTTAGTTTATGTTCCACAATCAAAACATGCGCATTTAATTGCTGGACCAGTTAACGTATTTTTTGGTCGTCTTTCAAATCCAGGAAAACTTGAAAAAATCGATTTTGAAGATGAAACGCAAGAAACATTCGGTGTTGGTAAAATTGAAGACTTTAGACAAAATCAACTTATCGACTTATATTCCTGCGTCGAATGTGGTCGTTGTACAAATATGTGTCCGGCAACAGGAACAGGGAAAATGTTATCACCGATGGATTTAATTTTAAAACTTCGTGATCATTTAACTGATAAAGGAGCAGCGGTAACATCAAAAGCACCGTGGGTTCCAGTTGTTGCTTTTAATAATACACAAGGAAATCAGTTAGCGATGATGGCAGCTGGAAAAGGACAACAAGAATCAGCGGCTACAGCGCTAGCGTACGACCCAAGTTTAATCGGAGACGTTATTACAGAAGAAGAGATTTGGGCATGTACAACGTGTCGTAACTGTGAGGACCAGTGCCCAGTTATGAATGAGCATGTTGACAAAATTATTGATTTACGCCGCTATCTCGTTTTAACAGAAGGAAAAATGGACGCGGAAGCGCAACGTGCAATGACAAACATTGAGCGTCAAGGTAATCCGTGGGGACTGAACCGTAAAGAGCGTGAAACATGGCGCCAAGGTGACGATGAAGTAACAGTTCCAACTGTAAAGGAGAAATCAAAAGCTGGCGAAGAGTTTGAATACTTATTCTGGGTTGGATCAATGGGTTCGTATGACAATCGCAGTCAGAAGATTGCGATATCATTTGCGAAGCTAATGAACGAAGCAGGCATTTCATTCGCAATTCTTGGTAATAAGGAAAAGAACTCTGGTGATACACCGCGCCGCCTTGGAAATGAATTTGTATTCCAGGAAATGGCGACTAAAAATATTGAAGAATTTGAAAAAGCAGGAGTGAAGAAAATCGTTACGATTGACCCTCATGCTTATAACACTTTTAAAAATGAGTACCCGGACTTTGGCTTACAAGCAGAAGTCTATCATCATACAGAATTACTAGCCCAGTGGGTAAAGGAAGGTCGTTTAAAACCTGTCCATTCTATTGAAGAGACAGTTACGTACCATGATTCCTGTTACTTAGGAAGATACAACGAAGTATACGAAGCGCCGCGCGATATTCTAAAAGCAATTCCAGGTGTAAACCTTGTAGAAATGGCGCGTAACCGTGAAACGGGAATGTGCTGTGGTGCGGGTGGCGGCCTAATGTGGATGGAAGAAACGACAGGTTCTCGTATTAACGTTGCTCGTACAGAACAAGCGCTAGCTGTACAGCCGTCAATTATCGGTACAGGATGCCCGTATTGCTTAACGATGATTAGTGACGGTACGAAAGCGAAAGAAGTTGAAGAAACAGTTCAAACTTTGGACGTAACAGAGATTTTAGAACGCTCAGTTATCGGACAGAAGAAAGAAGCAATGTAGTTTGTAGGAATGCATTCAAATTTAGAAAGAGGTGCAATAATTGCACCTCTTCTAGGCGCAAGGATACCGAGCGAGCGCTCGGTGCTAAAAAAAGAAATGGGGGAAAGAAACATGAGTAAAACAGTTATTTTAAGTGCTGCAAGAACACCGGTTGGAAAATTTGGAGGAACTTTAAAAGACGTGAAAGCAACAGAACTTGGAGGAATCGCAATTAAGGCAGCGCTTGAAAGAGCGAATGTTTCCGCTAGTGATGTTGAAGAAGTTATATTCGGAACGGTTATCCAAGGAGGGCAAGGACAAATTCCATCACGCCAAGCAGCAAGAGCGGCCGGCATTCCTTGGGAAGTGCAGACAGAAACAATAAATAAAGTTTGTGCATCAGGGCTTCGCGCAGTTACGTTAGCAGATCAAATTATTCGTACTGGTGATCAATCACTGATTGTAGCTGGTGGAATGGAATCGATGAGTAACAGCCCTTACATTTTACGAGGGGCAAGATGGGGATACAGAATGGGTAACAACGAAGTTATCGATTTAAACGTTGCAGACGGTTTAACATGCGCATTTTCAGGTATACACATGGGTGTTTATGGCGGAGAAGTTGCGAAGGAAGATGGAATCTCTCGCGAAGCACAAGATGAATGGGCATATCGTAGCCATCAACGTGCGGTTTCGGCACATAAAGAAGGGCGTTTTGAAGAGGAGATTGTACCAGTAACAATTCAGCAAAGAAAAGGCGATCCTATCGTCGTGGCTAAGGATGAGGCACCACGCGCGGATACAACGATTGAAAAATTAGCGAAATTAAAGCCTGTATTTGATAAGACGTCAGCGGTGACAGCAGGTAATGCTCCGGGACTAAATGATGGCGGTGCTGCACTTGTATTAATGAGCGAGGACAGAGCGAAGCAAGAAGGAAGAAAACCATTAGCGACAATTTTGGCGCATACGGCGATTGCGGTAGAATCGAAGGATTTCCCAAGAACACCAGGTTATGCAATTAATGAATTGCTGAAAAAGACAGGTAAGACAATTGAAGAAATCGATTTATTTGAGATTAATGAAGCTTTTGCAGCGGTAGCAATTGCAAGTACAGAAATCGCAGGGATCGATCCGGAAAAATTGAATGTAAATGGCGGTGCTGTAGCAATGGGGCATCCAATTGGAGCGAGCGGAGCACGTATTATCGTTACACTTATCCATGCACTGAAGCAGCGCGGCGGCGGAATTGGAATTGCTTCTATTTGTAGCGGTGGCGGTCAAGGTGATGCAGTGATGATTGAAGTTCACTAATTAAGATTAGAAGATATATAGTTTATTAACAATTAAGGGGGAAGAAAAAATGAGTGTACAAAAGATTGTTGTAATTGGTGCAGGGCAAATGGGTTCAGGTATCGCACAAGTGTGTGCAATGGCAGGCTATGATGTGAAAGTGCAAGATTTAAAGCAAGAGCAATTAGATAGAGGGCTAGCTGTTATTTCGAAAAATTTAGCCCGCCAAGTAGAAAAAGGCCGTATGAAGGAAGAAGAGAAAGATGCGACTTTAAAGCGTCTTACATGGACGCTCGATTTAAATAGTGTCAAAGAAGCTGATCTTATTATTGAAGCAGCTGTTGAAAAAATGGATATTAAAAAGAAAATTTTTGCGAATTTAGATGAAATCGCTCCAGAACACGCAATTTTAGCGACGAATACGTCATCGTTACCAATTACGGAAATTGCAGCGGTAACGAAACGTCCTGAGAAAGTAATCGGCATGCACTTTATGAATCCGGTTCCAGTTATGAAACTCGTTGAAATTATTCGTGGTTTAGCTACAGATGATGCAGTGTACGAAACGATTGAGGATATTACGAAAAAAATCGGGAAAGTGCCAGTTGAAGTAAATGATTTCCCAGGGTTTGTATCGAACCGTATTTTATTACCGATGATTAACGAAGCGATTTATACGTTATACGAAGGAGTAGCGACGAAAGAAGCGATTGATGACGTAATGAAGCTCGGTATGAACCATCCGATGGGACCACTTACGTTAGCTGACTTTATCGGTTTAGATACGTGTTTATACATTATGGAAGTGTTGCATGAAGGATTAGGAGATAGTAAATACCGCCCATGTCCATTATTACGTAAGTATGTGAATGCAGGATGGTTGGGACGTAAAACGGGTCGTGGTTTCTACGTTTACGAATAAAGGCCTCCCTTTATTGAAGTAGTGGTCTTACCAGATTGTTAAAAAGATATATAGCAAACGGAGGCGAAGTACATGAATTTTCATTTTACTGAAGAGCAACAAATGATGAGGAAAATGGTTCGAGATTTTGCACAGAAGGAAATAGCTCCCTTTGTTCCTAGTATGGAACAAGGGGTGTTCCCGAAAGAGATTTTACAAAAGATGGGTGAGCTTGGACTAATGGGTATTCCAGCGCCTGCAAAATATGGCGGGGCAGAAATGGATTTTATTTCTTACATTCTAGCAATTGAGGAAATTTCAAAGGTAAGTGCAACGGTTGGTGTAATTTTAGCTGTACATACGTCAGTTGGAATGAATCCGATTTTATACTTTGGAACAGAAGAACAGAAGCAGAAATATGTTTCTAAATTGGCGACTGGTGAGTATTTAGGCGCATTTGCTCTAACAGAACCGAATGCAGGATCAGATGCAGGTAGTTTGAAATCAAGAGCTGTAAAGAAGGGCGATCACTACATCATTAATGGATCGAAAGTCTTTATTACAAATGGTGGTGAAGCAAGTACATATATCGTCTTCGCGTCTACAAATCCAGAGGCGGGGAAAAGTGGTATTTCAGCATTTATAGTAGAGAAAGATACACCAGGCTTAATCATTGGAAAAGATGAGCATAAGATGGGTCTTCTTGGTTCTCGTACAGTGCAACTTACGTTTGAAGATATGAAAGTGCCGGCCGAGAATTTACTTGGTGAAGAAGGACAAGGATTTAAGGTGGCAATGGCGAATTTAGATGTTGGGCGAATTGGAATCGGAGCGCAAGCATTAGGAATCGCGGAAGCGGCGCTTGCATGTGCGATTGATTATGCGAAAGAGCGTGAGCAATTCGGAAAGCCAATTGCGGCGCAGCAAGGACTCGGATTCAAACTTGCAGATATGGCAACAAGTGTAGAAGCATCGCGATTACTTGTATACAGAGCAGCATCGCTAAGAGCACAAGGATTACCATGCGGTAAAGAGGCTTCTATTGCGAAATTATTTGCTTCTAAGACGGCTGTTGAAGTTGCGATTGAAGCGGTGCAAGTATTTGGTGGTTATGGTTATACGAAAGATTATCCAGTCGAAAGATTTTTCCGTGATGCGAAGATCACGCAAATATATGAAGGAACGAGCGAAATACAAAAGCTTGTAATTAGTCGAGCTTTATAAAAAGGCAGAGGGGGAGATGGGAATGCATTTTAAATTATCAGAAGAACATGAAATGATAAGAAAAATGGTTCGGGATTTTGCAAGGAATGAAGTAGCACCGACAGCAGCTGAACGTGATGAGGAAGAAAGGTTTGATCGCGCTTTATTTGATCAAATGGCAGAGCTTGGTTTAACCGGTATTCCGTGGCCTGAAGAATACGGCGGAATTGGAAGCGATTACTTGGCGTATGTAATTGCCGTTGAAGAATTATCCCGCGTTTGTGCTTCTACAGGTGTAACGTTGTCTGCACATACTTCACTTGCTGGATGGCCAATTTTTAAATTTGGAACGGAAGAGCAAAAACAAAAGTTTTTGCGCCCAATGGCTGAAGGGAAGAAAATTGGTGCATATGGCTTAACAGAACCAAGCTCTGGATCAGATGCTGGTGGAATGAGGACGACTGCAAAACGAGATGGAGACCATTACATTTTAAATGGTTCGAAAATCTTTATTACAAATGGCGGTATTGCTGATATTTATGTTGTTTTTGCATTAACAGATCCTGATTCGAAGCAGCGCGGCACGAGTGCATTTATTGTGGAGAGTGATACGCTAGGATTTTCGGTTGGGAAGAAGGAAAGTAAGCTAGGGATTCGTTCTTCGCCAACAACTGAAATTATATTTGAAGACTGCCGTATTCCTGTAGAGAATTTACTAGGGGAAGAGGGCCAAGGATTTAAAGTTGCGATGCAGACATTAGATGGCGGCCGTAATGGTATTGCGGCACAAGCAGTCGGTATTGCACAATCCGCTTTAGATGCTTCTGTAGAATATGCAAGAGAACGTCATCAGTTTGGGAAGCCAATTGCAGCGCAACAAGGAATTGGCTTTAAACTTGCGGATATGGCAACGGATGTAGAGGCAGCGCGTCTTTTAACATATCAAGCGGCTTGGCTTGAATCTGAAGGGCTTCCGTATGGGAAAGAGTCAGCGATGTCAAAAGTATTTGCAGGTGATACAGCGATGAAGGTAACGACTGAAGCGGTACAAGTATTTGGTGGTTATGGTTATACGAAAGATTATCCAGTAGAGCGTTATATGCGCGATGCAAAGATTACACAAATATATGAGGGAACACAAGAGATTCAAAGGCTTGTAATTTCTCGTATGTTAACGAAGTAGGAACGAAAGCGTAGGTATTTTCCTACGCTTTTTACTTCCAAAAATAATAGAGAGAGGTGAAGGGATGGTTAAACATAATGTACATGCGTCAGTGAAAGATGAAAAATTAGTTGCGTTAAGACGTGAACAAATGATTAAAGGTGCGGTGCAGCTGTTTAAGCAAAAAGGATTCCCACGTACAACAACGAGAGAAATTGCGAAAGCGGCTGGATTTAGTATCGGAACACTTTATGAGTATATTCGCACAAAAGATGATGTATTATATTTAGTTTGTGATAGTATTTATGAACATGTAAAAGAGCGGTTAGAGGAAGTAGTGTGTACAGAGAAGGGAAGTATGGAAAGCTTAAAGATAGCGATAATGAATTATTTTAAAGTGATGGATGAATTGCAAGAAGAAGTATTAATTATGTATCAAGAGGTACGTTTTTTACCGAAAGAATCACTCCCATATGTATTAGAAAAAGAGTTTCAAATGGTCGGGATGTTTGAGGATATTTTAGAGCAGTGTACGGAAAATGGGACATTTACACTAAATAAAAAGGAAATACAGCTTCTTGCACATAATATTTTCATACAAGGACAAATGTGGGGATTTAGACGTTGGGCCCTGCAAAAACTGTATACTCTCGAAGAATATACAGAAATGCAAATTAGGTATGTACTGCAAGGAGCACATATGTCTCCGAAATAAAGAATGGACAAATTATAATTTTATTGCCCGTAAATAGCGGGATAAAAGTTTCCCGTTTTTTTTGTAGCATATTTGTGCGACTTTTGTTTATAATGAATAGTATGGATTTTTTTAAGCAGACCGTTATATATAAGCTTATATTTGAAGAAAGGAAGTGCCGCATAAGTGGGTTTTAAGCAATATTCACCAGAAGAGCTAAAAGAATGTTCAATGATTGAAGTTGTACATAGTGTTTTAGGGAATAAAAGACAAGCAACGACATTCAACGAGTTGGTTCAAGAAATCGCTCAAGTGCTGGGACTATCTCAAGGGCAAGTTAATACGAAACTCGCACAATTTTATACAGATTTAAACATCGATGGACGTTTCATTAATTTAGGAGAAAATCGTTGGGGGCTACGTAGCTGGTACCCATATGAGCAAATTGATGAAGAAATTCTGCCTCAGCCAAAACCGAAGAAGAAACGCAAAGTTGAAGAAGACGGTTTTGACGACTACATTGAAGAAGATGATGTAGAAGAAGAAGAAGCAGAAGAAGTAGAAGAAGATGTAGTAGATTTGGACAAAGTTCTTGAAGACGAAGACGCAGACGATGAAGATGATGATCTTGATGATTTAGAAGAAGATAATGAAGACTTCGCAGAAGAAGAACTTGAGTATGATGAAACTGAAGAAGAAGAAGAGGAAGAGCGGTAGTTCTTGACTTTTCATTATCGTCCATGTAGAATCATTTTTGGGCTCTTTAAAAAAAGACGATAATACTTTTAAAGTGTAAATATAAAAGAAAATTGCTCCCTACTTATTACTTTATGTGATGAGGGGAGCAATTTTCTTTTTTGTTTTTTGTTTAGAAAATAAAAAGAGCCTAACAATAAGATAGATACAGTGTTATCTACATACGTTGCGCTTTGCAACGGTGATTATATAACAACGAAGTAGAAGGGAGTATTTTCATGACTAAGTATATTTTTGTAACAGGCGGTGTAGTATCGTCTTTAGGTAAAGGTATTACAGCAGCATCTCTTGGAAGACTTTTAAAGAATCGTGGTTTAAACGTAACTATTCAAAAGTTTGATCCATACATTAACGTAGACCCAGGGACTATGAGCCCCTACCAACACGGTGAGGTATTCGTAACAGATGATGGTGCAGAAACGGACTTAGACCTAGGTCACTATGAGCGTTTTATCGACATCAACTTAAACAAATACAGCAACGTAACAACAGGTAAAATTTACTCTTCAGTTCTTCAAAAAGAGCGTCGTGGTGAATATTTAGGAGGAACAGTTCAAGTTATTCCTCACATTACTAACGAAATTAAAGAACGTGTATATCGTTCTGGTCGCGAAACAAATGCCGACGTTGTTATTACAGAAATCGGTGGAACTGTTGGTGATATCGAGTCTCTACCATTCTTAGAAGCAATTCGTCAAATTAAGAGCGACATCGGTCGTGACAATGTAATGTACATTCACTGTACGTTAATCCCGTACTTAAAAGCAGCGGGTGAAATGAAAACAAAACCAACGCAACATAGCGTTAAAGAGCTTCGCAGCTTAGGTATTCAACCAAATATTATCGTTGTTCGTACAGAACTACCTGTTTCTCAGGACATGAAAGACAAGCTTGCATTATTCTGTGACATCGATACAAAAGCAGTTATCGAAGCACGCGATGCAGATACTTTATATGCGGTTCCATTATCTCTTCAAGAACAAAACATGGACCAAATCGTTTGTGATCACTTGAAGTTAGACAATCCAGCTGCAGATATGACAGATTGGACTGCGCTAGTTAATAAAGTACGTAACCTTTCTAAGAAAACAAAAATCGCTCTTGTTGGTAAATACGTAGAGCTTCAAGATGCATACATTTCTGTTGTAGAAGCGCTTCGTCATGCAGGTTATTCATTCGACACAGATGTAGAAGTGAAATGGGTAAATGCTGAGCACGTAACAGCAGAGAACGTAAAAGAATTAGTTGGCGACACAGATGGTATCCTTGTACCAGGTGGCTTCGGCGATCGTGGTGTAGAAGGTAAAATCGTTGCAATTCAATATGCTCGTGAAAACAAAGTTCCATTCTTAGGAATTTGCCTAGGTATGCAACTTGCATCAATCGAATTTGCACGTAACGTATTAGGATTAGAAGGAGCTAACTCTTCTGAAATTAATCCTGACACACCTTATGCAATTATCGATTTATTACCAGAACAAAAAGATGTAGAAGATTTAGGTGGTACACTTCGTCTTGGTCTATATCCATGTAAGCTTGCTGAAGAAACAAATGCTTACAATGCTTACAATGAGCCGGTTGTATATGAGCGTCATCGTCATCGTTATGAGTTCAACAATCAATTCCGTCCAGATATGGAAAAAGCAGGATTTGTATTCTCTGGTACAAGCCCAGACGGTCGTCTAGTGGAAATTATTGAATTACAAGATCACCCTTGGTTCGTGGCAGCACAGTTCCATCCAGAACTTGTATCTCGTCCAAACCGTCCACAACCATTGTTCCATGACTTCGTAAGTGCTTCTATTACGAATAAAGAGAGCAAGTAATAAAAAAAGCGCCTGAAATAGGGCGCTTTTTTTAATATTCGTTTAACATTTCATCAATTGTAAATTTCAATCCGTGATAAGCAAATAAAGCTATAATTAAACTTGGGAACCCATAGCGGTTACCTTCATCATCTGGAATAAGACCTTTTAACAGCTTTGTATCAATATGTACATCTGTATATTGTTCCAGTGATTCAACACCTTCTTGAATAGCCGAGATTCCAACGATAGATTGGCCTTCTTCATGAAGTTTTTTCGCGGTTTTTATAATTTCTTCATCTGTCGAAAAACGACTAATAAGAAGTACGCGGTCCGCAGAAGTCACTGCCGCCGGTTCACCGTTTTCTATTAAACGTTTTGCTTGTTTCATTGGTTCGGCGCCAAATAATGCTTCTGAAACAATACCTTCCATTTCGTTTGTACCATGCAAGTAAATGAAGCCGTCGCCAACTAACGCCTGGGCAAGTAGACGAGCGCTATCTTCTATATTCAATTCCTCTTTTTGAGAAATTCGAGAGAAATATCCACTTAATTGAGTCGAGAAAATTTTTAACATGTTGTTGCTCCTTTCTTTCGTGTTAGCTGGTTCTCATTATAGCTTATTTTTTTTGGAAAGGGGAAATAGTAGGGTGGCATAACAAAATAGGAAACGGTAAAATAAGAAAGAATAGGAAGGGATTTGGCAAAGAGTAGCGAAAATAAACCGATAAGATATAAGAAGCTTTAAATCTTGTACTTACACAGAAAGGTTGGGAGTTATGGAAGGGAAAATTTTAATCGTTGATGATCAATATGGCATTCGTGTTTTATTGCATGAAGTGTTCCAAAAAGAAGGTTATCAGACGTTCCAAGCAGCGAATGGATTTCAAGCTTTAGATATCGTGAAAAAAGATAATCCGGATTTAGTAGTGTTAGATATGAAAATCCCAGGTATGGATGGTATAGAGATTTTAAAACATGTAAAAGAAATTGATGAGAGTATTAAAGTGATTTTAATGACTGCTTATGGAGAATTGGATATGATTCAAGAAGCGAAAGATTTAGGAGCTTTAATGCACTTTGCTAAACCGTTTGATATTGATGAGATTCGTCAAGCAGTGAGAGATCAGCTTGCTGTTGAGGCGTAAAAAATGAATTTTTTATAAAAAATATGGAAAAAAGCGTTTACATGGACTATTGAGCAGGTGAATACAGTTGAGTTTTTGAGTACAAGTTGTTATCCTATTGAGTGTAGAAAGAAGTCCGGTATGTAAATATACATATTTTACCTTATTCTGGTCATACTACCAGCGATAAGAATTTATCGGATACAAAAAACGTTTTTTAGGAGGATTCACCATGCCTTTAGTTTCTATGAAAGAAATGCTAAACACAGCACTAGAAGGAAAATACGCAGTTGGTCAATTCAACATGAACAACTTAGAGTGGACTCAAGCTATCTTAGCTGCTGCGGAAGAAGAAAAATCTCCTGTAATCTTAGGTGTATCTGAGGGTGCAGCTCGTCATATGACTGGTTTCAAAACAGTTGTAGCTATGGTTAAAGCTTTAATCGAAGAAATGAACATTTCTGTTCCTGTAGCGATTCACCTTGACCATGGTTCAAGCTTCGAAAAATGTAAAGAAGCAATTGATGCAGGTTTCACATCTGTAATGATCGACGCTTCTCACCACCCATTCGATGAAAACGTTGAAACTACTAAAAAAGTGGTAGAATACGCACACGCTCGTAACGTATCTGTTGAAGCTGAGCTTGGAACAGTTGGCGGACAAGAAGACGACATCATCGCTGAAGGCGTAATTTACGCTGATCCAGCAGAGTGTAAGCACCTTGTTGAAGCAACAGGTATCGATTGCCTAGCTCCAGCTTTAGGTTCTGTACACGGTCCTTACAAAGGTGAGCCTAACTTAGGATTCGCTGAAATGGAACAAGTTCGTGACTTCACTGGCGTACCTTTAGTATTACACGGTGGTACTGGTATCCCAACTGCTGATATCGTAAAAGCTATTTCTTTAGGTACTTCAAAAATTAACGTAAACACTGAGAACCAAATTGAGTTTACAAAAGCTGTTCGTGAAGCATTAAACAAAGACCAAGAAGTTTACGATCCTCGTAAATATATTGGACCTGGCCGCGACGCTATCAAAGCAACTGTTGCTGGTAAAATGCGTGAGTTCGGTTCTAACGGTAAAGCGTAAGAATAAAATTCCGTTTTGGAAACCGTCTAGTCTTTTAGACGGTTTCCTTTCGTTGTATAATGAAAGCGCGAACAAGTCTAAAGATTTTATAAAGTGAATTTTTGGTTTGCGAATATAGAAAATAATGTGCATAGTCCTATTAATAAATGTGGTAAGTATCTGAATTGAGTAATTTGATTCGATGAATAGTTAATCTTCATCTATTTGTATAGCAGGGGAGCTACAGGTGATGGTTTTCTACTTATTGAGTTTCAGGATGGAAAGAGTGATTGAGATTCTTAAGGGGGAATCTTCTACTTCTTATAAAGAAGTAGAAGATAAATACATTCACAAGAAGGGAGCTCAATATGGAAAAGTTGCTAATTGAAGGCGGAAGAGCTTTAAATGGAACGATTCGTGTGAGTGGTGCAAAGAACAGTGCTGTTGCACTAATTCCAGCGACAATTTTAGCAGATACTCCAGTAACTATTGGCGGTGTTCCTAATATTTCGGACGTGAAAATGTTAGGAGACTTACTAGAGGAAATTGGAGGGAAAGTAACTTATGGGCAGGAAGAAGAGATGGTAGTCGATCCTTCTAACATGGTTGCGATGCCTTTACCAAATGGAAAAGTGAAAAAATTGCGCGCCTCTTATTATTTAATGGGTGCAATGCTTGGCCGTTTTAAAAAAGCTGTTATTGGGCTTCCAGGTGGATGTCATTTAGGGCCACGACCGATTGATCAGCATATTAAAGGGTTTGAAGCGTTAGGGGCATATGTTACAAATGAACAAGGTGCCATTTATTTAAGAGCAGACGAACTACGTGGGGCACGTATTTATTTAGATGTTGTTAGTGTAGGAGCTACGATTAATATTATGCTAGCGGCTGTACGAGCGAAAGGTAGAACTGTTATTGAAAATGCAGCGAAAGAACCAGAGATTATTGATGTAGCTACATTGTTAACGAGTATGGGAGCACGTATTAAAGGTGCTGGTACAGACGTAATCCGAATTGATGGTGTGGATTCACTGCACGGTTGTCACCACACTATTATTCCAGACCGTATTGAAGCTGGTACGTATATGATTTTAGGAGCAGCATCAGGAGGAGAAGTAACAGTTGATAATGTTATTCCTCAGCATTTAGAATCCGTTACGGCGAAGCTAAGAGAAGCTGGTGTTCAAATTGAAACGAACGATGACCAAATTACAGTGAACGGCAATAGAAGGTTAAAAGTAGTTGATGTAAAAACGCTTGTATATCCAGGGTTTCCAACAGATTTACAACAGCCGTTTACAACGCTTTTAACAAAAGCGCATGGAACAGGAGTTGTAACTGATACAATTTACAGCGCACGTTTCAAGCATATTGATGAATTACGCCGTATGAACGCGCAAATTAAAGTAGAAGGCCGTTCAGCAATTGTGACTGGACCTGTTTTATTGCAAGGTGCGAAGGTGAAAGCGAGTGACCTACGAGCTGGTGCATCCCTTGTTATTGCGGGTTTAATGGCAGATGGCATTACAGAAGTAACGGGACTTGATCATATTGATCGAGGTTACGAAAATATAGTAGACAAGCTTAAAGGGCTTGGTGCAAACATTTGGCGAGAACAAATGACAAAGCAAGAAATTGAAGAAATGAAGAATGCATAAAGTGAAACTTTAATCAGTATGGGGTATCCCACGCTGATTATTAACCCTCACCAATCGGGATAAGGTGGTGATACTTCCGTTAATGGGGAGCGAAGAATCACTACTAACGGAAGTACACTTTATAGAAAAATAAGGTTCACAAAATACGGCAGAAATATAAAGATTTAAAGGAGAGGGATTATCGTGGAAAGAAGTTTATCTATGGAGTTAGTACGTGTAACAGAGGCTGCAGCATTATCATCAGCGCGTTGGATGGGGCGCGGAAAAAAAGATGAGGCAGATGGTGCAGCAACATCAGCTATGCGTGATGTATTTGATACAATTCCGATGAAAGGTACAGTTGTAATTGGCGAAGGTGAAATGGATGAAGCGCCAATGCTATATATCGGAGAGAAGTTGGGTACAGGATATGGACCACGCGTAGACGTTGCAGTTGATCCTTTAGAAGGGACAAATATCGTAGCAGCTGGCGGATGGAATGCGCTTGCTGTTATTGCAATTGCAGATCACGGCAATTTGTTACATGCTCCTGACATGTACATGGATAAAATAGCGGTTGGCCCAGAAGCAGTTGGTGCAGTTGATATTGACGCACCTATTATCGACAACTTACGTGCAGTGGCGAAAGCGAAAAATAAAGATATCGAAGATGTTGTAGCGACAGTTTTAAACCGTCCACGTCATCAAGCAATTATCGAAGAAATTCGTAAAGCTGGTGCTCGTATTAAATTAATTAACGATGGAGATGTAGCTGGAGCAATCAATACAGCATTTGACCGTACTGGTGTAGATATTCTATTCGGTTCTGGTGGAGCACCTGAAGGTGTATTAGCTGCGGTCGCATTAAAATGCTTAGGTGGAGAAATTCACGGGAAGCTCTTACCTCAAAACGAAGCTGAACTAGCTCGTTGTAAAAGAATGGGTATTGAAGATATCAATCGTATCCTTCGTATGGAAGACTTAGTAAAAGGTGACGATGCAATCTTTGCAGCAACAGGTGTAACAGACGGAGAACTATTACGAGGCGTTCAATTTAAAGGTAGCGTCGGAACAACACAATCCCTTGTTATGCGTGCAAAATCAGGCACAGTACGCTTCGTAGACGGACGTCATAGCTTAAATAAAAAACCGAATTTGGTTATTAAATAAAAAGTGCAAGCGGCTCGTTCAGAATCGCAGGGCATTGGAACTCTCGACCTTGAAGCGTTTTTTGCTTCGAGTGAGAGAGTGAAATGCCCGGAGATTCTAGCCGCTGGAACTGGATTAAATAAAAAGCGTAAGCAGCTCGTTCAGAATGGGAGGGGGATGGAGCTTCTGACGTAGAGGCGCTTTTTGCCTCGCAGGAAGAAGTGAAGCCACCGACCATTCTAGCTGCTGAAGCTGGATTAAATACAAGCAGAAATACCTTATCTATTCTGCCTTAAAATCAGGTGAGTAGAAAAAAGAAAGAAATATGAAAAGGCGAAGACAAATTTTCTTGTCTTCGCTTCTTGTATTTGTGTTTCAACGTATTGATTAAAACTAGATAAAAGGGTTACAATAGTGAATATTATCCTACTTGAACTTATTGCCTTTCATTATTATTTATTTGCCTTCCGTATTTTTCCCTTTACCCATGTGAAAAGAGAATAAAGTTAAAGTGTGGTGTCTGAATGAATTTGTCAATTGCAGCATTAGAAAACATGAAATTAAAAGAGTTATACGAGCTTGCGAAGGAATTTAAGATTTCGTATTACAGCAAGTTAACGAAAAAAGAGCTAATCTTCTCTATCTTAAAAGCTCGAGCAGAAAAAGAAGGTTTCTTTTTCATGGAAGGCGTATTAGAAATTATTCAATCAGAAGGATTTGGATTCTTACGTCCTATCAATTATTCTCCAAGCTCAGAAGATATTTATATCTCGGCTTCGCAAATTCGTCGTTTCGATTTACGTAATGGAGATAAGGTTTCTGGTAAAGTACGACCTCCGAAAGAAAATGAGCGCTATTTTGGATTGCTACAAGTTGAAGCTGTAAATGGAGATGATCCAGACTCAGCAAAAGAGCGTGTACATTTCCCTGCATTAACACCGTTATACCCAGATCGCCAAATGAAATTGGAGACGGAAACGAAAAAGTTACCGACACGCATCATGGATTTAATCGCACCAGTTGGATTTGGACAACGTGGTTTAATTGTTGCGCCTCCAAAGGCTGGTAAAACAAGTCTGTTAAAAGAAATTGCACACAGTGTCACAACAAATCATCCGGAAGCAGAATTAATTGTACTTTTAATTGATGAGCGTCCAGAGGAAGTAACAGATATTGAACGTTCTGTTAAAGGTGATGTTGTAAGTTCTACTTTTGATGAAGTGCCAGAGAATCATATTAAAGTAGCTGAGCTTGTATTAGAGCGTGCAATGCGTCTTGTAGAACATAAAAGGGACGTTGTTATTTTAATGGATAGTATTACCCGTTTAGCGCGTGCTTACAACCTTGTTATTCCGCCAAGTGGTAGAACCTTATCGGGTGGTATTGATCCTGCTGCTTTTCATAGACCGAAGCGTTTCTTTGGGGCTGCGCGTAATATCGAAGAGGGCGGTAGCCTAACGATTTTAGCAACAGCGCTTGTTGATACAGGGTCTCGTATGGATGATGTAATTTACGAGGAGTTTAAAGGAACTGGAAATATGGAACTTCACTTAGATCGCTCATTAGCTGAGCGCCGTATCTTCCCAGCGATTGATATTCGTCGCTCTGGTACGCGTAAAGAAGACCTATTAATTCCGAAAGAACATTTAGACAAGCTGTGGGGTATTCGTAAAACAATGCGTGATACACCAGACTTTGTTGAAGGCTTCTTACGTAAACTTCGTCAAACAAAGACAAATGAAGAATTTTTACAAAACATTGTTGCAGACTCAAAAAGGTATGTAACCACTAAGTAAAGGGAAAAGATGGGGACTCGCTTATTTCGTAGTAAGCGAGTTTTTTATGTTTTTAAGGGAATATTAGAGAGAGTAATATATGGAAAAAATTTGTTTTTTGAGATGGAAATCATATTTGGATTGAGAGCTTGAAGTGCCCTACGATTCTGGGCGAGCCGCTTGCGCTTTAAGGTGTATCTAGTTCCATCTCCAGCGGCTAGAATGGTCGGTGGCTTCGCGTCTTCCTACGAGGCAAAAAGCGCCTCTACGTCAGAAGCTCCATCCCCCTCTCATTCTGAACGAGCCGCTTGTGCTTTTAGGTATATCCATCTCCAGCGGCTAGAATCTCCGGCCATTTCGCTCTCTCACTCGAAGCAAAAAACGCTTCTTGGTCGAGAGCTTGAAGTGACCTGGATTCTGAACGAGCCGCTTGTGCTTTTAATTGATATCCAGCTCCAGCGGCTAGAATCTCCGGTCATTTCGCTCTCTCGCTCGAAGCAAAAAGCGCTTCTTGGTCGAGAGCTTGAAGTGACCTGGATTCTGAACGAGCCGCTTGTGCTTTTAATTTTTAAAAAGACAAAAACAGGTAGTTGCAAAATGGAGTTAGCCTTGTTATAATTTCATCATATGTGTTTCATCAATATAGTTGTGTAAGCAGCTGAAGATGAAAAACTCTGTTTCGAAAATGATTCAGGGCGGAAGGAGATGAAAAGAATGAAAGCAGGAATCCATCCAAATTACAATAAAGTTGTATTTATGGACACGAACACTGGCTTCAAATTCTTAAGCGGGTCTACAAAAGGCTCTAGCGAAACTGTTGAGTGGGAAGATGGTAACACTTATCCATTACTAAAAATTGAGATCAGTTCTGATTCTCACCCATTCTACACTGGACGTCAGAAGTTTGCTACTGCAGACGGACGTGTTGACCGCTTCAATAAGAAATACGGTATTAAGTAATAAAGAACATAAAACAGGCAAGTGTATGTATTCGCTTGTCTGTTTTTTTTGCGAAAATATTAAACCTTTGCCCTACTTTGGATTAGGAAAGTAGATGAAAGGAGAGCTCAATGTACTTAATGAATCAAAATGGTTGGATTGAAGTGATTTGCGGGAGTATGTTTTCTGGAAAATCAGAAGAGCTCATCCGCCGTATACGCCGTACACAATTTGCGAAACAACATGCAATTGTATTTAAACCATGTATTGATAATCGTTATAGTGAAGAAGATGTTGTATCACATAATGGATTAAAGGTTAAAGCAGTTCCTGTTTCAGCTTCAAAAGATATATTTAACCATGTAACAGAAGAAATGGATGTTATTGCAATCGATGAGGTACAATTTTTTGATGGGGACATTGTGGAAGTGGTGCAAGTATTGGCAAATCGTGGCTATCGTGTCATTGTAGCTGGATTAGACCAAGATTTCCGTGGTCTACCATTTGGACAAGTTCCTCAGCTGATGGCGATTGCTGAACATGTAACTAAATTGCAGGCAGTTTGTTCTGAATGTGGATCTCCTGCAAGTCGTACGCAACGTTTAATCGATGGAGAACCAGCGGCATTTGATGATCCAATTATTTTAGTTGGGGCTTCAGAATCGTATGAACCACGTTGTCGTCATTGTCATGCAGTACCTACAAAACAAAGATAAGTGAAACTCGCTATGTAGAGCGGGTTTTTTTCGAAAATAGATGAAGATTGGTGGCAAGCTCTTTGTGTCTAAGAACCGCCGCAACTCAAGGTGAAAAGCACCTTTTCTTTTGTGCGAGAGAACCTTAGCCAGTCAGAGCTGAGCGAGCCACCTGCGCTTTTAAATATTATCTAGCTCCAGCGGCAAGAATCTCCGGCCATTTCACTCTCTCGCTAGAAGCAAAAAGCGCTTCAAGGTCGAGAGGTCCAATGTCCTGCGATTCTGAACAAGCCGCTTACGCTTTTAAATATAATTTGCGTTTTTTTGATTAAGTACCATATACTATTTGTATTAGATACTAGGATGTAGAGGTGAATGGTGTGTTAGATCGTTTGCAAGCTGTAGAAAATCGTTATGAGAAGTTGAATGAATTGTTAAGTGACCCAGAGGTTATTAGCGATACAAATAAGCTTCGTGAGTATTCAAAAGAGCAATCTGATATTCAGGACACGGTAGAGGTGTACCGTGAGTATAAAGATGTTCGTGAGCAATTACGAGATGCAAAAGCAATGTTAGAAGATAAGTTAGACGCTGATATGCGTGATATGGTAAAAGAAGAGGTTTCTGAATTAGAAGGACAAGAGAAAACATTATCAGAACGTCTGAAAATTTTACTTGTTCCAAAAGACCCTAATGATGATAAAAACGTTATCGTTGAGGTTCGTGGCGCTGCTGGTGGTGACGAGGCAGCTTTATTTGCTGGTGATTTATATCGTATGTATAGCCGTTATGCTGAGGTGCAAGGTTGGAAAACTGAAATTATCGAAGCGAGCTATACAGAGTTAGGTGGATATAAAGAGATTATCTTTATGATTAATGGTAAAGGTGCTTTCGCGAAGCTGAAATTCGAGAATGGTGCTCACCGTGTACAACGTGTTCCTGAAACGGAATCTGGTGGACGTATTCATACATCTACAGCAACTGTAGCTGTACTACCAGAGGCAGAAGAAGTAGAAATTAATATTCATGAAAAAGATGTTCGTGTTGATACGTTTGCTTCTAGTGGTCCTGGTGGACAAAGCGTTAATACAACGATGTCAGCGGTACGTTTAACGCATTTACCGACTGGTGTAGTTGTATCTTGTCAGGATGAGAAATCACAAATTAAGAATAAAGAAAAAGCGATGAAAGTATTACGCGCACGTGTTTATGATAAATTTAGACAAGAAGCGCAAGCTGAGTATGATCAAAACCGTAAACAAGCTGTTGGTACGGGAGATCGTTCAGAGCGTATTCGTACGTATAACTTCCCGCAAAACCGTGTTACAGACCATCGAATCGGTTTAACGATTCAAAAGCTAGATCAAATCCTACAAGGTAAGTTAGATGATTTCATCAATGCCTTAGTGATGGAAGATCAGGCGCAAAAGATGGAGGCAGCTGAGTAATGCGTGTCTATGAAGCCCTGAAATGGGCTTCTTCTTTTTTACAGGAAAATGGACGAGATGAAAATGCGGGAGAAATTGTCCTTTGTCATGTATTAAAGACAAACAGAACCGGAATGCTCATGAATATGCGTGAAGAAATAACTGCGGAACAAGAGAAAAGTTTTGCAGAATTTATCCACAACCATGTAGAAGGTATTCCGATCCAATATATGCTCGGTTATGAAATGTTTTATGGCCGATCATTCTTTGTAAATGAAGAGGTATTGATACCAAGACCGGAAACAGAGGAACTTATAGTTGGAGTGCTAGAGAGAATTGAGCGCCATTTCGGTAATGAGGAGCTTCACATAGCGGATATTGGAACAGGTAGTGGAGCGATTTCTATTACGCTCGCTTTAGAAAATAAAAATCTTCATGTGTATACAGTAGATATCGCACAGGAGTCGATTGAAGTTGCAAAAGAAAATGCAAAAACTTTAGGGGCGGATGTAACTTTCTATCACGGCGATTTACTGTCTCCGTTTTATGAAACAGGTCAGAAGTTAGATGTTGTTGTTTCCAATCCTCCGTACATACCAGAGGAAGATTGGCGTGGTCTTTCTACTGTTGTGAAGGAGCATGAGCCGAAGCGTGCGCTTGTTGGTGGTGAAGATGGACTAGATTTCTATCGTCGTTTTATGGAAGAATTGCCGAATGTATTACAGAAAAAGGCGATTGTGGCGTTTGAAATTGGTGTAGGGCAAGGTGAAGATGTGAAAGCATTATTACAGCAAACTTTCCCGCGCGCTCAAGTCGAAGTTGTATTTGATATTAATGGAAAAGATCGCATGGTATTTGCAGAGATGGAGTAAGGTTAAAACCTTACTCTATTTTTTTTGAAAAAATTTATATAGATTTTGAATTTAATAGTTTAGAAAGAAGTAACTCTGTCCACACTGTTTCTAGAGGGGACGGTGGAGGAAATGAAAAAACAAGTTATTGCTTATCTTCTTCTATTATTAATTGGTGCACAGTTACTTGTGCAGTTTGGATATATGAAAGCTGATGCGAAAGGGCCTTCTGTTATTCCGAAAGAGGCCGTTCGATTACGAATTTTAGCAAATAGTGATTCAGATAAAGATCAGGCATTAAAACGTAAAGTACGTGATGAAGTGAAAGTGCAAATTGATGGATGGGTAGCGGATTTAACGTCATTTGAAGAAGCTCGAAAAGTAATTCAAAATCATATTCCTGAAATTGAAAAGACAGTGGCGAATACGCTGAAAAGAGAAGGAAGTAAAGAGGCGTTTCAAGTGAAATTCGGTAAGAATGTGAAGTTTCCTACAAAGGTATATGGGAATTTTATTTATCCGGCAGGAGAATATGAAGCGGTACTTATTACAATTGGAAAAGGTGAAGGTGCAAACTGGTGGTGTGTATTATTTCCACCGATGTGTTTCTTAGATTTTTCAAGTGGTACAGCTGTAAGGAAAGAAGAACATGTTGTGAAGGCTGAATCTCCTGAGGAGGGGGAAGTTAAGGAGCAAGATGAGGAAGTAGTGGATGTACCAGAGAAGAAAGAGGGTAAAGTGAAAGAAACGAAGGGTGTAAAGCAGGAAGTCGCAAAAAAAGTAACAGATTCTGAAAAGAAAGTAGTAAAACACGAAACACAAGTAGAAGAACAGCCTGTAAAAAAAGTAGAAACAAAAACTGTGGAAAAAGTGGAGAAACCTGTGGAGCAAAAACAAGAAAAGCAAAATGAGTATGTAACAGTAGAAGAGGAAGAGAAACCAGAGGTTAAATTATTTATCGTCGAAGCTTTTACATCTTTATTCTCTAAATAGTGCTATTAATAAATCCTTCCTCATATATATCAATGAGGAGGGATTTACTATGAAGAACGTGTATTTTGCTACGAAAGCAGATGTAGAAAGATTACATTCTTTTTTCGGACAAGCTAATAAAAAAGATGATAAAATAAATGAGTTGTACGCACAATTTATGATCTTGGAAGAGGCGGGAGAAATACGAGCGGTAATTGGATATGAACAAAGTGGAGAAAATGCACTTATCCGTTCTTGTTTATTCACACCTAATGTGGATAAACAGACTTTCTTATATTTTTTCGAGATGTTTTTGCAGTATATGAAAGAAAAAGATATTCGACAATTGTACTTACTCACAAATCATCCACAATCTGTGACCATCTTTCAGTTTTTTAACTTTGTCATTATAGAGAAAGAGGAAGTGCCAGAGGAAATTCGACAGTTAGAACACTTTTGTAAAAATATAAAAGAGCTAAATGCAATAATACTAAATTGTCAGCTATTCACAAAGTTATCCACGGATTAACAAGGTTTATCCACATTTTGTGGATAAACCTTGTTTGTCTTTTGGATAAATCTCATAGTAAACTAAAAATAGACAAGTATTTCATGGTAGAAAAGGACGTGGGAAAAAATGCATACAAATATGTGGGTTGTGGATAATGTTGTGGAAAGAAAAAAATATTATCCACAATTAAAAGAAGCAGCGAGATTATTAAGAGAAAATGAAGCGGTGGCCTTCCCAACGGAAACGGTTTATGGGTTAGGAGCAAACGCAATGGATGATGAAGCGATAGCGAAAATTTTTGAAGCGAAAGGGAGACCGAGCGATAATCCACTGATTGTCCACATAGGAACAAAATCTCAGTTAGATGGTATCGTAAAAGAAATTCCGCCGGTTGCAGAAAAGTTAATGGAGCATTTTTGGCCAGGACCATTAACAATCATTTTACCGAGAAAAAAAGGGATTTCAGAGAGGGTTACGGCAGGACTTAATACAGTCGGAGTGAGGATGCCGGATCATCCAGTAGCGCTCGCCCTTATTGAAGAGGCAAACGTGCCTGTTGCGGCACCGAGTGCGAATCGTTCAGGACGCCCAAGTCCAACGTTAGCTTCTCATGTGTATGAAGATTTAAATGGGAAAATTGCTGGTATTGTTGATGGCGGGGCGACAGGAGTAGGTGTTGAATCAACTGTAATTGATTGTACGAGCGAAGTTCCGACGATTTTACGTCCTGGTGGGATTACGCAGGAACAATTGGAAGCAGTAATAGGAAATGTTTCTTTAGATCCAGCTTTAAAGGATGAGAAAGAAAAACCGAAATCGCCTGGAATGAAATATACACATTATGCACCGAAAGCGCCACTTAGTATTGTTGAAGGATCCCGTGAGTTTATTCAACGTATTGTAGATGAGAAAAAGAAAGAAGGATTTAAAGTAGGTGTATTAACGACCGAAGAGTATCAACATGTGTATAGTGCAGATGTTGTATTGTCTTGTGGTGTGCGAAGCGATTTAGCCAGCGTTGCGACTAAGTTATATGATGTGCTTAGAACGTTTGATGCAAGTGAAGTAGATGTTATTTTTAGTGAATCATTCCCGAATGAAGGCATAGGAAATGCAATTATGAATCGTTTAACAAAAGCTGCGGGACATCATATTATCACTGAATGATAATGTACCTTTAGCAAACAGAATATTTTTCCTCGGATAAGCATATTGTGAAGTAGCACGTCCGAGGGGGGATATGAATGACACTTGAACAATTAATACCTTTAATAATTATGGCATTTGCCCTGGGGATGGATGCATTTTCAGTGAGCCTCGGTATGGGGATGGTAACATTAAAGTTAAGACAAATCCTTTATATAGGTATGACGATTGGGATATTTCATATTATTATGCCATTTATCGGAATGGTACTAGGACGTTTTCTATCAGAGAAGTATGGGGATGTCGCGAATTTTGCAGGAGCTATTTTATTAATTGGGCTAGGGTTCTATATTGTATATTCGTCTATTTTAGAAAGTGAAGAGACTAGAACTGCTCCAATTGGAATTAGTTTATTTGTATTTGCATTTGGTGTCAGTATAGATAGTTTTTCAGTAGGTCTTAGTCTTGGAATTTACGGAGCAGAGACAATTATTACGATATTATTGTTCGGACTAATAAGTATGTTACTGGCGTGGATGGGTTTATTGCTCGGTAGGCATGCCAAAAATATGCTTGGTACATATGGTGAAATAGTAGGTGGTATCATTCTGGTTGGATTTGGATTATATCTCCTTTTTCCTATATAATTTTATATAGGAGGGAATTATGAACAAGTTATTGGAATGGTATGTTAAGTTTTTAACCTTCTTTCCTAGATGGCTAAGAAGGCTAATAATCTGGGGTATTATTTTGCAAATTTCGATGTTAGGTTGGATTAAGTTAATTCGTGAATGGTGAGATCGTTCCTTTCTGTGCATAGTTTCGTTTGTACTATATTGATCACACTAAAAAATTACAAATATAGAAAGGATGAGATGGATGACGAGATTGAAGCAAGTTTTTGGTATTATTATTAGTTTTTTTGTTTTTTGGTTCAGTATGCTCGGTGTACAAATGTTTGCTGAGTTTTTAGATATTGAGTCATTGAAGTTTGTTGCAGGAAAATCGGAGGCGGCGCGTACTTTTTATTCTCCGTACCCGTTTTTAATTGTTTTCCTTATTACGTTACTTTCCTTATATTTCTTTGTAATAAAGCTTGGTAGATCTAAAAAAGAGAAATTCCCGGCATTAGAGGAGAAGAACGAAGAATTACGATAAAAAATCCCCCGCTTTCAGCGGGGGGTATGTTTGAGTGATGAAGCTGGAGCTTTTCGGTGGCATCCAGCTCCCCCTCCTAGGCCCTTGAGTCTAAGAACCTTCCCCACGAGAAGATAAAAAGCATCTTCTGTGAGGAAGAACCATTCTGAGCGAGCCGCCTCCACTTTTAAATCGGCCTCACTAATTCAAATTGTTCTCCTAGTTTTGCGTAGTTGTGTCCTGCTAGGCGGCTTATTGGTTTTAGTTCTTCGGCGTGAATTCGGCCGTTTTCGTATAAGTGTTCTGCAACGTGGAAGCGAACGACGCGGCCGATTAGTAGGTCACAAGCTGGCGAGTCGTCGGTTCCGCCGAGCGGTATAGCGCGTTCTAATATGCATTCCATTCGAATGTTTGCTTCTTTCACCCCTGGTACAGAAATGACCTCGCTGTCGATCGGTGTTAGTTTTGCTAATTCGATTTCACTTTCATCGGGTGGTAGGTTGGCAGCTGTTTCATTGATCGCTTCTACGTAAGACTCATCAGAAATATGTACGACAAATTCCCCTTTTTCGATTGCGTTTCGGGAAGTGTCTTTTGGTTTTCCTTCTTTTCGTTGTACTGAAACCGAGATAAGTGGTGGATTAGCAGCGACGATATTGAAATAACTATATGGCGCACCGTTCAATACACCATCTTTAGTTACAGAAGTAACGAATGCAACAGGACGTGGAATAATACTTCCTGTTAGTAATTTGTAATTATCTTTTTCGGTTTGTTCGTTTGGATTAATGGATAACATGTTGTAATCCCCTTTCTAAATATGAATACTTATTGTTCCTTTACAAGATATCAATGGGAATCTCCTGCTGAAAATAATATTTTTTTGATGATGTAAAAAAAAGAGATTACCTCGATTGTACTGAAGTAATCTCTTTTTTGGTAAATATCTTGAAATAGAGATAAATATTAAAGTAAAACGTAAGCACCAGGGCCAATTAAAGCTACACCAACAGCGACAGCGATTAACATTAAATTATACTCATATCCGTTTTGTGTTACCCAGTAACCATTTTTTCCGTGAACAGTGAAGATTGCCATTAACATTGTTCCAACGATAAATAATGAACCAACTGCAATGAAGATACCTGATGCAAATAAGAAACCACCTAGTAATTCAGTTGCGCCAGCCATAAATGCCATGAATACACCAGGGCGTAAACCGATTGATTCCATCCAGCCACCTGTTCCTTTTAAACCGTAACCGCCGAACCACCCAAATAATTTTTGAGCGCCATGACCCATGAATGTAATACCTATAATAAGACGAATAATAAGAAGACCGAAATCCATCATTTAAAAAAACCTCCTAAAAGTTATTAACTTACCTTATGTAAGTAATAATAAAATAGTTACTTACTTTAGTCAAGTGGATTTCGAAAAAAGTTTGAATTAAATTTTACAAATTAACAACAAAAAACAAAATGTAGTAAAGACCTCTAGACAAGTTGGGTAAAAAAAGAGAAAATATAAGTAGAAGTTAACTTCTCATTGTTATTCAGACAATCAGAATTGACTGGAATTTTGTGAGGCGCTACAATAAGAGTCTAGTAGTAATGGCATAATTTATTTCGAAAGCGTTTTTACAGTATAACATTCGAAGTATGAAGTCTTACGTGTATTTCGATCTTGAATAGAGATTGCCCTATAAACTTTTAGGTAAATTATAAGGAGGACTATCCTATGTTTAAAAAATTATTCGGTTTTGGTTCAAAAACAAATGAAGAAACAATCGTAGCTCCATTAACTGGAGCAGTGAAAAATATTGAAGAAGTACCAGATCCAGTATTCGCTGGTCGTATGATGGGTGACGGTGTTGCGATCGATCCTACTGAAGGTGTAGTTGTATCTCCAGTTGATGGTGAAATCGTACAATTATTCCACACGAAACATGCTATTGGAATTAAAGCGAAAAACGGTACAGAAATTTTAATCCACGTTGGATTAGAAACTGTAAAAATGGAAGGTGAAGGTTTCGAAGCTCACGTTTCTGAAGGACAAGCTGTAAAAGCTGGAGATAAATTAATCTCATTCGACTTAGAATTAATTCGTGAAAAAGCGAAAAGCACAATTACTCCAATCGTTATTACAAACACAGATGCAGCTGAGTCTATTAAGACAACTGTAGGTGTAACAGCTACAAAAGGTTCAACAGAAGTAATGAAAGTTACAATGAAATAATTATTGTATGAAAGGAATCTGTTTCGTATGAAATGGATTCCTTATTTCGTTTTGTAGTGTGTTCATTATGTATGGTGAAATACTTTGGGCACTTGGAAATAGGGTTTCACATATATGTGGATAAGGCGCATTTTTCTTAGAAAAAATATAAGAGAAATGCGCCTTTCGTATATTCACATTTCTTTTGTTCTATTCTAATGTACGCTATGATAAATGGTAGGAAACAGAAAAAAGGGGTGGGTTTAGATGAAACGGGTGTTATTTGTTTGCACTGGAAATACATGCCGTAGTCCGATGGCTGAGGCTTTGCTTCGCCATTATGGAGAAGGTAAATTTGAAGTGCAATCTGCTGGTGTTTTCGCCTATCCTGGAAGCGATGCGTCGGTACACGCAAAGGAAGCTTTAGCTGAAAAAGGAATTGTAATCGATCATGCCGCGCAGCAGGTAAACGATACTTTGGTTGATTGGGCGGATATTGTAGTAACAATGACGGAAAACCATAAGCAAATTGTACTTGGGCATTATCCGAGTGTTGAAAAGAAATTGGATACATTATATGGATTAACTGAGGGTATAAGTAAGGATATTTCAGATCCATTTGGCGGATCGCTTTCTATTTATAAAGAAACGTTAGAAGAGATGGAAAAACTTGTACAAACTTTACTGGAAAAACATTCAGAAGGTTGATGTTTCGTGTATAATACGATATTGGAGATCACTTTGTTGCATTAAGGTAGCGAGTGTGAAATGAAGATAATTGATTGAAACTTTGGAGGGGTAAAAATGAAAGTAGTAGTAGCATCTGATCACGGCGGTATAAATATCCGTAAAGAACTTGTAAGTTTATTAGAAGAGTTAAATATTGAATATATTGATTTAGGTTGTGAATGTGAAGCTGGTTCTGTTGATTACCCTGATTTTGCGTTTCCGGCAGCAGAAATGGTCGCGAATGGTGAAGTGGATCGTGGCATTTTAGTTTGCGGGACAGGCATTGGTATGTCAATCGCAGCAAACAAAGTAAATGGTATTCGTTGTGCATTAGTTCATGATACTTTCAGTGCGAAAGCAACGAGAGAGCATAATGACACTAACATGTTAGCAATGGGCGAGCGTGTAATTGGAGCTGGTCTAGCGCGTGATATCGCGAAAATTTGGCTAACAACTGACTATGAAGGTGGCCGTCACGAAAACCGCGTAGGAAAAATTAAAACGTACGAAACAAAGTAATAGATTCTAACTATAAGTAGTATGAAATATAATTTGGTGAACCAACCTGTGAAAGGAAGAGGCGTAATGACAGAGATCGTAAAGGTAAGAGAACAGCTGCAAATGTCGCTTTCTGATTTCCAAGAACAAGCCACGCTGCAAAGAGGCCAAATTTTTGTAGTGGGGTGTAGCACGAGCGAAGTGCTAGGTGAAAGAATTGGAACATCAGGAACGATGGAAGTGGCAGAGGCGATTTTTTCTGAATTAAAACAATTTCAAGAGAGAACAGGTATTGAATTGGCGTTTCAATGTTGTGAGCATTTAAATCGTGCTTTAGTAGTTGAGAGAGATGTAGCGATGAAATATCAATTTGAAATTGTAACAGTTACGCCTGTTAGATCAGCAGGTGGTGCATTAGCGACGTATGCGTATCACAATTTTAAAGATCCGGTAGTAATTGAGTTTATTAAAGCAGATGCAGGAATGGATATCGGTGATACATTTATCGGTATGCATTTAAAGCATGTAGCTGTACCGGTTCGTACAAGTGTGAAGGAAATAGGAAGTGCGCATGTAACGATGGCAAAAACACGTGGGAAACTAATAGGTGGAGCACGTGCCGTTTATGCGGCAAATGAAGAAGCTATTCCTTGCCGTTAAACATGAAAAATTATAAAGTCTTATAACAGCTTTATATCGAAAGGTAAAAGGTATGTGGTCTGACTTTATAATAGAAGAAAGAAAAGACCAATTTTGGTCTTTTTTTTTCTTTTATGATATAGAAAGTCATGTTAGAATGTAGTTGAAAACATGAAGGTTCGAAAGAATTACAACCTGAATTTTCGTTTTTTCTGAATAAATGAGAAAAAACTATTGGGAATTGATGTAATTCGTTCAGAAAAGGGGGATTTTGGTGGATCATTTAAAACGTCAAGATGAAAAGGTATTTGCTGCAATTGAGGCAGAACTAGGAAGACAGCGTTCAAAGATCGAGTTAATTGCTTCGGAAAACTTCGTAAGTGAAGCAGTAATGGAGGCGCAAGGTTCTGTTCTAACGAATAAGTATGCTGAAGGATATCCTGGAAAACGTTACTATGGTGGTTGTGAACACGTAGACGTAGTAGAAGATATCGCACGTGATCGCGCGAAAGAAATTTTTGGCGCAGAGCATGTAAATGTTCAACCACATTCTGGTGCACAAGCGAACATGGCAGTATACTTCACGATTTTAGAGCAAGGCGATACAGTACTTGGTATGAATTTATCTCATGGTGGTCACTTAACACACGGAAGCCCTGTTAACTTCAGTGGAGTACAATATAATTTCGTAGAATATGGCGTGGATGCTGAATCTAACCGTATTAATTACGATGATGTATTAGCAAAAGCGAAAGAACATAAACCAAAATTAATCGTTGCAGGTGCAAGTGCATATCCTCGTGTTATCGATTTCAAACGATTCCGTGAGATTGCAGATGAAGTGGGCGCATACTTTATGGTTGATATGGCACATATCGCTGGTCTAGTAGCTGCTGGTTTACATCCAAACCCAGTACCACATGCACATTTCGTTACAACGACAACACATAAAACATTACGTGGTCCACGTGGTGGTATGATTTTATGTGAAGAGCAATTTGCAAAACAAATTGATAAATCAATCTTCCCTGGTATTCAAGGTGGTCCACTTATGCACGTAATTGCTGCAAAAGCTGTTGCATTTGGTGAGACACTACAAGATGATTTTAAAACATATGCACAAAATATCATTAATAATGCGAATCGTTTAGCTGAAGGCCTTCAAAAGGAAGGACTTACACTTGTTTCTGGCGGAACAGACAATCATTTAATCTTAATTGATGTTCGTAACTTAGAAATTACAGGTAAAGTAGCAGAGCACGTATTAGATGAAGTTGGTATTACAGTGAACAAAAATACAATTCCATTTGAAACAGCAAGCCCATTTGTAACAAGCGGCGTACGTATCGGTACAGCAGCTGTAACATCTCGTGGTTTCGGTTTAGAAGAAATGGATGAAATTGCGGCACTTATTGCTTATACATTAAAAAATCATGAGAATGAAGTTGCATTAGAAGAAGCAAGTAAGCGTGTAGAAGCGTTAACGAGCAAATTCCCAATGTATACAAGTCTATAATAGATTGAAAAAGACTGCTGAAACGTAATTGTTTTGGCAGTCTTTTTTGTGGACATATATTATTTTTAAAGTATGTATACAAATGATGAATAAATTTTGGCGATATAATGAAGGATACAGCCCCCATAATTGGTAAAGATACTAGATAGATTCATTCTAATTCACGATTTTACCAAATTTGCCCTTGAATATTAGTAGCGTTTTCTTTACAATCGTAAATAGTGTAAAAAAGCGTGTAAACGCATGAATATCATCTAAAGGAGAGATTCACATGGGAAAACTGTATGTATTTGATCACCCGTTAATTCAACATAAGATTACATATATTCGCGATAAGAATACAGGTACGAAAGATTTTCGTGAATTAGTGGACGAAGTAGCAAGCTTAATGGCTTTCGAAATTACTCGCGACCTTCCACTTCAAGACATTGAAATTGAAACACCTGTAAGCAAAGCGACAACAAAAGTGATCGCTGGTAAAAAACTTGGTTTAATTCCGATTTTACGTGCAGGTTTAGGAATGGTTGATGGAATTCTGAAATTAATTCCAGCAGCAAAAGTAGGACACGTTGGTCTATACCGTGATCCTAAAACATTGCAACCGGTAGAATACTATGTGAAACTTCCAACGGATGTAGAAGAGCGTGACTTTATCGTACTAGATCCGATGCTAGCAACAGGTGGTTCTGCGGCTGAAGCAATTAATTCTCTGAAAAAGCGCGGTGCAAAGCAAATTAAATTAATGTGTATCGTAGCTGCTCCAGAAGGAGTAAAAGTAGTGCAGGAAGAGCATCCTGATGTTGATATTTATGTAGCGGCATTAGATGAGAAGTTAAATGACCATGGTTATGTAGTTCCAGGTCTTGGTGATGCTGGTGACCGTTTATTCGGAACGAAGTAAGACAACAGACGAGAGGGGGATTCCCCGCTCGTTTTTTTTTCGCCCTCAGCGCACGGGGGAGGGGGAGATAAATATACAGGGTATATACAACATAAGTTATATACACATCACATATAATATAGAAGTCTTACGTCTCGGGGACACTATATTATGGAAGGAAAGCGCTATATCTTAAAAATATAATAGTGACAAACTTGTGAACATTTTCTTCTATTATAAAGAGAAAACTGTTAGAAATTGCATATCTCTAACCAGTATTTAGAAGGGGAACGTTTTCATTTTTGGGAGGAAATGCCTAATACTCAAATTTTTTGATTTTTTACGATTTCTCGTTGACACTGTTAATACCCTATTGTATGCTAACAACGGGGATAGATGGTAGGGCTTTCAGTGACAAAAATGCATCTATTCCGTGACGAAAATGTAAACTTTTTATTTTGTATAGAATTTATGCAGAAAAATGAGTTATTATTAACACATCGTGAATGAGGGTTACATATTGGAGGGATGAATCCTTGCAAAAAAACGATCGCAGCCATATAAAAGCGTATGCTTTAATGTCAGGAATACTTGCTCAGTTAGTTGGTTCTATTCTTATTGGAATCTTTGGTGGGCAATGGATTGATAATAAGGTTGGAACGTTTCCGTTGTTTCTTATTATAGGGTTATTACTCGGGTTAGGAACAGGGGTATACGCAATGATTCGACTCATTCAACATTACTATTCGGGAGAGCAATGATGATAGACGTACATGGACTTGTCCAACGACAAAAGAAATATATGTACTACTTGCTTGCGCTTCTAGTGCTAGGATGGGGAATTACCTCTTACAAGGATGTATTTCTTGGGCTGATTATCGGAACGATTTTCAGTTTTCTTAGTTTGCGCATCATTGCACGTAGAACAGACAAGCTATTAGATCGCGTAACAAATGGAGAAAACGTGAAGTTTAAGGCGACAGCGGTAAGTACATATTCAAGATTCGCCACGATTGGGTTATTAATTTTATTTGCAGCCAAATATCAAGAGTTAATTGCGATGTGGGGCTTAGGTGTAGGATTGCTGACAGGATACCTTGTCATGATCATAGATTTTCTTTATTTAGAGTATACGAGCAGGGAAGAGAGGTGAATTACTAGTGGAACACGGTAAATTAGTTGAATTTCTAGGTTTAACGTTCGATTTGTCATCAGTTATGATGGTTACTGTAGCAGCAGTTATTGTTTTCTTAATCGCTGTTATCGGAACTCGCAGCTTAGCGCTTCGCCCAACCGGAATGCAAAACTTCATGGAATGGGTGTTTGACTTCGTGAAAGGGATTATCAATAGTACGATGGACTGGAAAACAGGTGGACGATTCTTAACGCTTGGCGTTACGCTTATCATGTTTATCATCGTATCGAACTTCCTTGGTTTACCATTCATGTATTCAACAGTTGAGGCTGGCGAACATATTGCATGGTGGAGATCACCAACGTCTGATCCAGCAGTTGCATTAACATTAGCCGTGATGGTAGTTACCCTCACCCATTACTATGGAATTAAGATGAAGGGTACGAAAGAATATGCTAAAGGTTATTTCCAACCTATGAAATTCTTATTCCCATTAAAGGTTATTGAGGAGTTTGCTAACACATTAACGTTAGGTCTTCGTTTATTTGGTAACATTTACGCAGGTGAAATCTTATTAGGATTACTTGCTAAGTTAGGTGGGGCATCATTCTTAGGAGCATTAGGTGCACTTGTACCGATGTTAGCATGGATGGGATTCAGCGTATTCGTTGGTTCAATCCAGTCATTTATTTTCGTAATGTTAACGATGGTTTATATGGCTCATAAAGTAAGCCATGACCATTAATATAATTTAAGTAAGAAAAAATTTATTTTTTTATAATACAAAGGAGGACAAATTAAATGAGTTTAGGTGTAATCGCAGCTGCAATTGCAATTGGTTTATCAGCATTAGGTGCAGGTATTGGTAACGGTCTTATCGTATCACGTACAATCGAAGGTGTTGCTCGTCAACCAGAATTAAAAGGCGCACTTCAAACAATTATGTTCATCGGGGTTGCATTAGTTGAGGCACTTCCAATTATCGGTGTAGTTATTGCTTTCATCGTAATGAACAAATAAGGGAGACTCCCCTTACATAGATGGCGAAGAGTGTTTTTCCGAACTTTCTTCGCCATTGCTTTATGAACTAAACGTATGTCTTTTTTTTTCATATGATCAATTTAGATATTTTGAAGGGAGTGAATCCTTGTGCCAACTTTATTATTAGGGGCTTCCATTCCATTTGGAACGATTGCTTATACATTGTTCATTTTCTTACTTCTATTAGTAATGCTACGCAAATTTGCGTGGGGTCCTTTAATGGGAATTATGAAAGAACGTGAAGAGCATGTTACTAATGAAATCGACGCTGCAGAAAGAAGTAACACTGAAGCGAAGAAGTTAGTAGAAGAACAACGTGAAATGTTAAAACAATCGCGTGTTGAAGCACAAGAGTTAATCGAAAGAGCGAAAAAACAAGCTGTAGATCAAAAAGATGTTATTGTTGCTGCTGCGAAAGAAGAAGCAGAATCAATTAAAACATCTGCTGTACAAGAAATTCAACGCGAAAAAGAGCAAGCGATTGCTGCTTTACAAGAACAAGTCGCTTCTTTATCTGTTCAAATTGCTTCTAAAGTAATTGAAAAAGAACTAAAAGAAGAAGATCAAGTGAAGTTAATTCGCGATTATATTAAAGAAGTAGGAGAAGCGCGATGAGCAATGGGATTGTAGCAAAACGTTATGCTGTCGCTCTTTTCAAAATTGCAAAAGAAAAACACGTATTAGAAATGTTTGAAGAGGAATTACGCCTTGTACAAAACGTTTATGTAAAGAACGGAGAACTACATAGCTTTTTAACGCAACCGAACATTTCAAAAGAGCAGAAGAAAACGTTTCTTGCAAACGTATTCGCATCTGTTTCTGAATCTATTTTAAATACGTTATATATTTTAATTGATAACAAGCGGATTGATATTCTACCTGAAATTGCAGATGAATATGTTGTTCTTGCTAATGAAGAACGTAACGTAGCGGATGCAACTGTATATTCTATTCGTCTTCTATCAGAAGACGAAAAACTTAACATTGCAGAAGCATTTGCAAAAAAAACAGGAAAAGATGCAATTCGCGTGAAAAATGTTGTAGATGAAGATTTACTAGGCGGCATTAAAGTACGTATTGGAAATCGCATTTACGACGGAAGCTTACAAGGAAAATTAGCACGTATTCAGCGTGAATTAATGAAGAATAGATAGGGGTGAAGCACATGAGCATCAGAGCTGAAGAAATTAGCGCACTGATAAAGCAACAAATCGAGAACTATCAGTCTGAAATCGAAGTTAGTGATGTTGGTACAGTTATCCAAGTTGGTGACGGTATTGCGCGTGCTCATGGTCTTGATAACGTTATGGCTGGTGAACTTGTAGAGTTCTCTAACGGCGTTATGGGACTAGCACAAAACTTAGAGGAAAACAACGTAGGTATCATTATCTTAGGACCTTACACAGAAATCCGTGAAGGTGACGAAGTTCGTCGTACTGGTCGCATCATGCAAGTACCAGTAGGAAAAGAACTAATCGGTCGTGTTGTAAACCCATTAGGTCAACCAGTTGATGGTTTAGGCCCAATCAATACAACAAACACTCGTCCAATCGAAAGTCCAGCACCAGGTGTAATGGATCGTAAATCTGTTCATGAGCCACTTCAAACAGGTATTAAAGCGATCGATGCTCTTGTACCAATTGGCCGTGGTCAACGTGAGTTAATCATCGGTGACCGTCAAACAGGTAAAACAGCAGTTGCACTTGATACAATCATTAACCAAAAAGATGAAGATATGGTTTGTATCTATGTAGCTATCGGACAAAAAGAATCAACTGTACGTAACGTAGTAGAAACACTACGTAAGCACGGTGCATTAGATTACACAATCGTTGTAACTGCATCAGCTTCTCAACCAGCTCCATTATTATACCTAGCTCCTTACGCTGGTGTAACAATGGGTGAAGAGTTCATGTACAATGGTAAACACGTATTAGTAGTATATGATGACTTATCAAAACAAGCAGCGGCTTACCGTGAGCTTTCATTACTATTACGTCGTCCTCCAGGTCGTGAAGCATATCCAGGGGATGTATTCTACTTACATTCTCGCTTATTAGAGCGTGCAGCAAAATTAAGTGATGCAAGAGGCGGCGGTTCTTTAACTGCACTACCTTTCATCGAAACACAAGCAGGGGACGTATCAGCTTACATCCCAACAAACGTAATTTCTATTACGGATGGACAAATCTTCTTACAATCTGACCTATTCTTCTCTGGCGTACGTCCAGCAATCGATGCGGGTACTTCTGTATCTCGTGTAGGTGGATCAGCTCAGATTAAAGCAATGAGTAAAGTATCAGGTACACTTCGTCTTGACCTTGCATCTTATCGTGAGTTAGAAGCGTTCGCTCAGTTCGGTTCTGACCTTGATAAAGCAACACAAGCGAAATTAAACCGTGGTGCTCGTACAGTTGAGGTATTAAAACAAGGATTACACAAACCGTTACGTGTAGAGAAACAAGTTATCATTCTTTACGCTTTAACACGTGGATTCCTAGATGATATCCCAGTAGTAGATATCACTCGTTTCGAAGAAGAATTCCATGCTTGGTTAGATTCAAATGCAACTGACTTATTAAGCGAAATTCGCACAACTAAGAAACTTGCGGATGACGACAAATTTGCAGCAGCAATTAACGGATTTAAAAAAGTATTCGTAGCTTCTGAATAATAAATAAAAGCGGAAGCGGCTCGTTCTGAATGTGAGGGGGATGGAGCTTCTGACGAAGAGGCGGTCTTTGCCTCATAGGAAGAAGTGAAGCCACCGAGCATTCAAGCCGCTGGAGCTAGATAAATAAAAAGTGAAGTCGACTGTGGCTTAGCTAGATCATATAAAAGGCATCTCAGCTTTTGAGATTGCTGACGGTTATGTAAAGGAAAAGAGTAGGTGCACCTATTCTTTTCCTTCAATCATGAGCAAGAATATCTTGCAACGTAGATTAGGAAGAGGATTCTTACTAATCGTGCCAACTTCCGGAAAAAAGGTGGTGAAAACCTGTGGCATCTTTACGCGATATAAAAGCGAAGATTAACTCGACAAAGAAAACGAGTCAAATTACGAAAGCGATGGAGATGGTATCTGCATCTAAGTTAAACCGTGCAGAACAAAATGCTAAATCTTTCGTTCCGTATATGGAAAAGATTCAAGAAGTAGTAGCGAGCATTGCGCAAGGAAGTAAAGGGATTAATCATCCAATGCTAAATGCGCGTCCTGTAAAGCGTACAGGGTACATCGTTATTACATCTGATCGCGGACTAGCAGGTGGTTATAACAGTAACGTATTACGTACAGTAAGTAACGTAATTCGTGAACGTCATAATATGGATTCAAACCAATATTCAATTATTGTGCTTGGACGACTAGGACGTGATTATTTAAAACGTCGCGGCTTTAACATCATTGATGAAGTAGTTGGATTATCTGACCACCCATCATTTACTGATATTAAAGATATTGCTTCTCGAGCAATTGCGATGTTCGCAGATGGTGCTTATGACGAGCTGTATATTTACTACAATCATTATGTAAGTAAAATTTCACAAGAAGTAACGGAAAATAAAATTTTACCGCTTACGGATGTGGCGTCTGATAAACCGACGACAGCTTATGAATTCGAACCTTCTGAAGAAGAAATTTTAAAAGTATTATTGCCACAATACGCAGAAAGCTTAGTGTACGGTGCATTACTAGACGGTAAAGCAAGTGAGCACGCGGCGCGTATGACAGCAATGAAGAGTGCTACAGACAACGCAATGGAAGTTATCGATTCACTTACACTTTCATTCAACCGTGCGCGTCAAGCAGCGATTACGCAAGAAATTACGGAAATCGTTGGTGGAGTAGCAGCGTTAGAATAGTATTAAAAAGCGTAGGCGGTTCGTTCAGAATGAGAGGGGGATGGAGCTTTTGACGTAGAGGCGATTTGTGCCTCGCAGGAAAAAGCGAAGCCACCGAACATTCTAACCGCTGGAGCTAGATTCAATAAAAAGCGTAAGCGGCTCGTCCAGAACAGGAGAGTCGCGTAAGCTATAAACTAATAAAAATTAAAAGCCGACTTCTCTTAGAAAGCTGGCTAATTAAAAGAAAGCTAGGAGGGAACCCGATGAATAAAGGGCGCGTTACGCAAATCATGGGTCCGGTTGTAGACGTTAAGTTTGATGGCGGAAAGCTACCAGAAATCTACAACGCCCTTACGGTAAAACAAAGCAACGAAAACGGAGCAAGCATTAACTTAACATTTGAAGTTGCACTTCATTTAGGTGATGACACAGTTCGTACAGTTGCAATGTCTTCCACAGATGGACTTGTTCGTGGCACAGAAGTAGAAGATACTGGTAAAGCAATCTCTGTACCAGTTGGTGATGCAACACTTGGTCGTGTATTTAACGTATTAGGTGATGCAATTGATTTAGATGGTGATGTTCCTGCGGATGTACGTCGTGATCCAATTCACCGTCAAGCGCCTGCATTCGAAGAGTTATCTACTAAAGTAGAAATTCTTGAAACTGGTATTAAAGTAGTAGACTTACTTGCTCCTTACATTAAGGGTGGTAAGATCGGTCTATTCGGTGGTGCCGGTGTAGGTAAAACAGTATTAATTCAGGAATTAATTAACAACATCGCACAAGAGCACGGTGGTATCTCTGTATTCGCTGGTGTAGGTGAGCGTACTCGTGAAGGTAACGACTTATACCACGAAATGAGCGATTCTGGCGTAATTAAGAAAACTGCGATGGTATTCGGACAAATGAATGAGCCACCTGGAGCACGTCAACGTGTTGCATTAACAGGCTTAACAATGGCTGAACATTTCCGTGATGAGCAAGGACAAGACGTACTATTGTTCATCGATAACATCTTCCGTTTCACGCAAGCGGGTTCTGAAGTATCTGCCCTTCTTGGTCGTATGCCATCTGCGGTAGGTTACCAGCCAACACTTGCAACAGAAATGGGTCAATTACAAGAGCGTATTACATCTACAAATAAAGGATCTATCACGTCTATCCAAGCGGTATACGTACCAGCCGATGACTATACGGATCCAGCACCAGCTACAACGTTCGCTCACTTAGATGCAACAACAAACTTAGAGCGTCGTTTAACACAAATGGGTATTTACCCAGCCGTAGATCCATTAGCATCTACATCTCGTGCGCTTTCTCCAGAAATCGTAGGAGAAGAGCATTATGGAGTAGCTCGTCAAGTACAGCAAACTTTACAGCGTTATAAAGAGCTTCAAGATATCATCGCTATCTTAGGTATGGATGAGTTATCTGAAGAAGATAAGTTAGTTGTACATCGTGCTCGTCGTATTCAATTCTTCTTATCACAAAACTTCCACGTAGCTGAACAGTTTACAGGTCAAAAAGGTTCTTACGTACCTGTAAAAAATACAGTTAGTGGTTTCAAAGAAATTCTAGAAGGAAAATATGATGACCTTCCAGAAGATGCGTTCCGTCTTGTTGGTAGCATTGAAGAAGTTATTGAAAACGCGAAGAAAATGATGGCGTAAGGCCTTAGGAGGGACGAATTATGAAGACATTTCCAGTCAGTATTGTAACTCCTGATGGACCGGTTTACGAAAAAGAAGTAGAAATGGTAAGCGTAAAAGCAGAGAGTGGGGAAATGGGGATCTTACCAGGTCACATTCCAACTGTTGCACCTCTAAAAATTAGTGCGGTTCGTCTGAAAAATGGTGGGCACACTGATTATGTAGCAGTAAGCGGTGGCTTTATCGAAGTTCGTCCAGATAAAGTAACTGTATTATCATCATCTGCTGAAGAAGCAAACCATATCGATATCCATCGTGCAAATGAATCGAAACGTCGCGCTGAGCAACGTATGCAAGATAAACAAGCGCATGTTGACTTTAGACGTGCAGAAATGGCCTTGCAGCGTGCTGTGAACCGTTTAAACGTTTCTGATATGAAGTAAAAAAATCCGTAAGGGCTCTTGCCTTTACGGATTTTTTGTTGTGGATATAAATAAAAAGAGGAAAAAAACGCCTCTCTTTAGGTAGGAGAGAGCATCTAGCCGTGCATAGAAGCGGTCAGAGCCTTTTTTTGCCCCATGCCAAGTGAAAATCAAGAAATAAAAAGAATTGCAGGTTCGTTTTTTGTTATATACAGGTACGTGGATTCCGATGTTGTTACTAGGTGTATTCGCGTTTTTTGGTGAGGAAGGGAATGTATCGTTAACAATTGCTTTCTTTGTACTATTAGCTATTTCGATTGTTGTAATGATTGTGATGTATTTTTCTTATGCGATGACGTATTATGTTATGGTTGAAAATCCAAATTATAGCGTTTCACAAGCAATGAGAGAAAGTAAGAACGTTATGAAGGGACATAAACTAGATTTATTTCTTTTATCATTTTAGCCAAGAAGACTCCTTCCTCAAGGAACGCGAAGTGAGTAGGTGGGAGATGAATTGGCTTCGGACAAGGGATGGCAGGAAGCCATCTTAATTGTTCGACATACATAAACTGTTACTTCACTACCTATCAAATGTACGTTTGTTGTATAATAGGCACATATCGAAATGGGGGTGAAACGAATGATAATCAATAAAGCATATAAATTTCGTATCTATCCAAATAAAGCACAAGCGACCCTAATCAATAAAACGATTGGCTGTTCTCGTTTTGTATTCAATCATTTCCTATCTCTATGGGATAATGCATACAAAGAAACAGGAAAAGGTTTGACATATGGTACATGCTCTGCCAAACTTCCTGCCATGAAGAAAGAGTTTGTTTGGCTAAAAGAAGTGGATAGTATTGCGATTCAGTCTTCTGTTCGCAACCTTGCGGATGCGTATACACGCTTTTTTAAAAAACAAAATAGTGCCCCGCGTTTCAAGTCTAAGAAAAACAACGTACAATCTTACACCACAAAACAAACAAATGAAAACATTTCCGTTATAGGAAACAAAATAAAATTACCAAAACTAGGTCTTGTTCGATTTGCCAAAAGTCGTGAAATAAAGGGACGTATTTTAAATGCTACGGTTAGACGGAACTCTTCTGGCAGATACTTTGTGTCATTGTTAGTTGAAACAGAAGTGCAAGAACTTCCGAAAACAAATTCTTACATTGGAATGGATGTGGGACTAAAAGATTTCGCCATTTTGTCAGATGGAACAACCTATAAAAATCCGAAGTTTTTTCGATCGTTAGAAGAGAAGTTGGCAAAAGCACAGCGTGTTCTTTCTAGAAGAATGAAAGGATCTTCTCGCTGGAATAAACAACGAGTAAAAGTAGCTAGAATTCATGAATACATAGCAAATGCTAGAAAAGATTACTTGGACAAAATCTCAACTGAAATCATCAAAAACCACGATGTTATCGGTATAGAAGATTTGCAAGTATCTAATATGTTAAAGAATCATAAGTTAGCAAAAGCGATTAGTGAGGTATCATGGTCACAGTTTCGAACCATGTTGGAATATAAAGCGGAATGGTACGGCAAACAAATCATTGTCGTATCGAAAACATTTGCTTCAAGCCAATTATGTTCTTGTTGTGGATATCAAAACAAAGACGTTAAAAATCTCAACCTACGTAAATGGGACTGCCCTTCTTGCCTTACACACCATGATAGGGATATTAACGCAAGTATCAATCTAAAGAATGAAGCGATAAGGCTTCTAACCGCAAGGACTGCGGAGATAGCCTAATAAATTAGAGTTCAATAGAACTCTTTACTTAGGAATCCCCCACTTCTAAACGAAGTGAAAGTGGGGGTAGTTCAAGGCTTAGCTTCATAGGATGGGCTATTTTAGCGATTCTTACTCTTGGAATAGGATTTCTTTGGCTTAGTCCATATGTAGGTACAACGACAGCACATTTTTATCGCTATATTGCAAAAGGTGAATTGCAGTAGGGACGTGCTATACTAATAGAATTATTACGTATAGGAGGTTAAGTATGATTAGTGATTTAAAAGGAGAAGCGCTAGATTCACTGGAAGGAAAATGGGGCTTAGCTGTTGGGGCAACATTATTTATTTCGATTCTTACTTCAGCTTTTAGTTTTAGTATTCAGTTCCTTCTCTCTCAGGTTTGGGAGTGGAAAGAAGTGAATAGCTCACTTTCAATAGATGTTATTACAATATTGCTGGTGGGGCCTTTAACGCTAGGGGGTTATTGTTTAGCACTACATATAATTCGTGAAAAAGAAGCGCGTATTGGGCATATATTTAGATGGTTTACAGAAGGAAGTAAGTTTATAAAGTCATTTTTATTATATATAGTAGTAAACATTTATATTTTCTTATGGTGTTTACTATTTATTATTCCAGGCATTATTAAATCATTTTCTTATGCGATGACGTATTTTATTATAAATGATCATCCTGAGTATTCAATAAATCAAGCTATTACAGAAAGTCGTCGTATGATGGCTGGACATAAGATGGAGTATTTCATTTTATGTTTAAGTTTTATTGGTTGGTTTATATTAAGTTGTATTACATTAGGGATTGGATTTTTATGGTTGATTCCGTATTTTTATACAACGACAGCAGCTTTTTACGAAGAGATTGCAGAAGAATATTACGAAAAAAGAATTCCGACACTTTAAAAAACACCCAGTGTGAACTATTGGTTCATACGGGGTGTTTTTTGTAGAAATTTTATAAACTGTTTACTTGTTAGAGGTTTACTGAAATAGTAACCTTGCATGTATTTACAGTTGTTTTTTTGCAGAAACTTAAGCTGTTTTTCTGTTTCAATTCCTTCAGCAACGACAGAGAGATTTAAAGTATTTGCAAGGGAAAGGATAGTGGAAACGATGGCTCTTTCTTCAGGCCGATGATCGGCTAGTTGTGTAAATTCTTTTGGTACTTTTAATGTATCGATAGGGAAAATTGATAAATAAGCAAGAGAAGAGTAGCCGGTACCGAAGTCATCAATGGACGTTTGAATACCATATTCTTTTAATTGCTTTAGTCTCGATAATGTTTCTTTTTCATCAATCATCGCAATTCGTTCTGTTAGTTCAAGTGTTACATCTTTCGGGTCAATCTTAACGTCCTTTAGTATTCGTGAAATATTTTCGATTAATTGATTTTGTTGAAATTCTTTCGCTGATAAATTGACACTCATTTTTAAGTTTGTGTATCCAAAACTTTGCCATATTTTTAGTTGAAGACAAGATTCTCGTAGCACCCAATGTCCAAGTGGGATGACCTGCGGAGTCTCTTCCACAATTGGAATGAACTCACATGGTGAAATGTCACCTAGGAGAGGGTGTTTCCAACGTATTAATGCTTCAGCACCGATAATTTTATTTGCTGTCGTATCAATTTGTGGTTGATAGACGAGATAAAATTCGTTGTTTACTAAAGCGAGTGGCAAATCTTTTTCGATTCGAGCTTTTCGTTCCATTTTTTTATATAGTTCTTTCGTGTAAAGAGAGCTCCGATTTTTCCCTTTATTTTTTGCTTCGTACATGGCCATATCAGCATGTTGTAAAATAGACAGCGGATCTTCACCTGCTTCAGGGTATATGGCAATTCCGATACTCGGTGAGATTCGTAAATGTTGATTTTCGATTTCGAATGGTTCGTTCATGGCTGCTACAATCATATCAGCTATCTTCTTTACATCTGTCCTTTTTTGATAATTTTCGATAAGGATTGTGAATTCATCCCCAGCTAACCGAGCAAGTTTCATATTATGTGTTGATATTCGCTCGAGCCTTTTTGCTACTGCAATTAATAGAAGATCTCCTACCCGGTGACCGAGGGTATCATTAATAACTTTAAAGCGGTCTAGGTCTAGAAACATAACAGCAAAAGGGCTTTTCGATATTTTTGCTCGTGCAATTGCTTTTTCTAAATACTGATGAAATGAACGGCGATTTGCAAGTTCCGTTAAAGTATCGTGATATGCTAGGAAATTGATTTGTTCTTGTTGCTGCTTGCTTTCTGTAATATCTTTAATCATTAAATAGGCCCCAGAAATATGTTCCTTTAAAAAGATGGGAACAGCTGTAACAAGCAAGTAGTAAATATCTCTATTTTTATGATATGCCCGTATTTCTAAAGAAATAGATTTCCCTTTTTTCACTTGATGAAAGGTATTAATGATTTCTTCCAAATCTTCTTCATACATAAGTGAATAGTATGGTTGGTTTAATAATTCATTCGTTTGATAACCGAGTAAAGTAGTTCCAGCGTTGTTCACATTGAGAAAATTACCGTACAAATCTAATGTGAAAATTGGATCTGGATGATGCTCGTATAAAGATTTAAACATTTGTTGGTTATGATATAACTCATTTTTTTGTTCTACTAAATCTTCTGTACGTAGTTCGATTTGTTTCTCGAGTTCTAAGCTGAATTGCATTTGGGCTAGCAATAATATTTTATTTTGTCTTCGAACTAACGTATGGCGTATGAGAACGAAGGCGAAAGTTACCATAAGTCCAATTACTACGATAGGTGCAAAAACATTTTCGACCAATATAAAAACGATAAGCATCACGACAGAAATATACGGTAATGATAATCGGATTGATTCACCAAATTGAGGCGTTAGTAATATTTGTTCTTGTTTTTCGGGCTCTTTTGTGTGAAGTATACAAGCGATTGCTACTAATACTAAGGTTACTTGATATAATGGAGCAACTGTGAACATAGAGTGCTCAGGCTGGAAGTATTTTATATAAGAATAAATAGCATCCGTAGTAGCATACAAAATTAAAGCACTGCCAAGAAGAGCGCCAACTTGTTTTGGTAGTAAGAATAATGGTCTGAATAAAAGATTGATTCCTATTAAAAGAAAGAGTAAATCAGCCATTGGATACGTGAGTTGAACAAACATGTCGATATATGATGTTGTAAAAATATGAATGGTTCTTTCAATAAGCAAATAGTAGCTTAAAGTAAATTGAGCCGTAACAATAATACAAATATCACATATCGTAAAAAGCTGTTCCAATAAGTCTCGGCCATAAATAATTTCATATAGAAAGGCAAATGCAAAGCTAACTAAAAATAATAAGTAAAAAAAGTCTGATGGATCAACGAATGTATAGTAGTCATGCAAAATTAAGCGTTGATAAGCAACTATTATATCACCGATGAAATAAGAGAAGGTTCCGATAGTTAATATTATCCAAAATAAACGTGCTAATCCTTGTTTTACATTTGAAAAGTAAAATATATAACTGCAAATTGTAATATCAATTAATATGGTACTTATTCCAGTCAAAATTTGAAATGGGAGTGCGTATTCATATAAAAAGGGCATTGATACGTAATGAATAGTTATATACAACAATGAAATGCTTATAAGAATACTTACATGTGTTTGTTTTTTCATTTATATCACCCACTGTATATACATAAGAACCACCTTTTTGTAGTTTATGTTTTTTATGATTGCTTGAAAACATATAGAATTTCTATATTTATTTTACACATTTATTATGAGTTGTAAAAATAGATTTGCTCAGCAAGTATTAATTGTTGTTTCTGTTCCCAATATATCGACATAGGAATTTGAAGTTTGCTATAATGAATTAAATAGTTGCATTATTTAGAAAAATTTAAAAATAATAAATGATGCAAGTAAGACATATTGTTTACTATGTGAACTTGTTCTTAATTCAGGGGGGAGGGTTTCACAATGGCAAGTGTATATGAAAATAGTTATATGATCGTTTTGATTTTCTTGCTATTAGGTATATTGCTGCCGGTAGTGGCTCTTACATTAGGGAAAATGCTGCGTCCAAACAAACCGAGTGCAGCGAAAGCGACGACGTATGAGAGTGGAATTGAGCCTTTTCATGATGCAAATATTCGGTTTCATGCTCGTTATTATATTTTCGCTTTATTATTCGTCATCTTTGATGTAGAAACTTTATTTTTATACCCATGGGCTGTTGCATATGACAAGCTTGGTTTATTTGCACTGATCGAAATGCTAATTTTCGTTGTGATGTTGCTAGTTGGATTAGCGTATGCTTGGAAAAAGAAGGTGTTACAATGGTTATAAATTTTGAGGAATTACACCCACAGGAGCGAGCGGAATTAGAAAGAAATATCTTTTTTTCTACATTGGAACAGTTGAAGGGATGGGCGCGGAGCAACTCTTTATGGCCGATGACATTTGGACTGGCATGCTGTGCGATTGAAATGATGGGAGTAGGTTCATCACATTACGATTTAGATCGATTTGGGTCATTTTTTCGGACTTCACCAAGACAATCGGACGTCATGATTGTGTCAGGAACGGTAACGAAGAAAATGGCACCTATTGTTCGGCGCCTATATGATCAAATGCCTGAACCGAAGTGGGTAATTGCGATGGGATCTTGTGCAACAGCCGGTGGTCCGTATGTGAATTCGTATGCTGTTGTGAAAGGTGTAGATCAAATTGTACCAGTTGATGTGTATATTCCTGGATGCCCTCCAAATCCTGCTGCTTTAATTTATGGAATTAATAAATTAAAAGAAAAAATTCGTTACGAGGCGAGGACCGGGAAGCAGGTGACGAATAAATGAGTGATCCAAATAAAGACTTAGAAAGTATGAAAAGAGAAGCAGCCCGTCATGCGAAAGAGGAAGCGCGAAAACGTCTTGCTGCGAAACATGAGGCGGAAATGTCTAAACTTGAAGGAGAACATCGAGAAAAAGAGAAAGCGCTACCAAAAGATAAGGGGATTAATGTAGAAGAAGCGAAACGTCTTGCCGCAGCAGCTGCAAAAGAGAAAGCAGCGGCACTAGCGAAGCAGAAGCAAGAAGAGTCAGAAGAAGCCACGGAAGAGGAAAAGGTTAAAGAGAAGGCAAAGGCTGCAGCAGCCGCAAAAGCAAAAGCAGCGGCATTAGCGAAACAAAAGCGAGAAGGATCAGAAGAAGTAACGGATGAAGAAAAAGCCAAAGCAAAGGCGAAAGCTGCAGCAGCCGCAAAAGCAAAAGCAGCGGCATTAGCGAAGCAGAAGCGAGAAGGAAACGAAGAAGTAACGGACGAAGAAAAAGCCAAAGCGAAGGCAAAGGCCGCAGCAGCTGCAAAAGCAAAAGCAGCGGCACTAGCGAAGCAAAAGCGAGAAGGAAACGAAGAAGTAACGGACGAAGAAAAAGCCAAAGCGAAGGTAAAAGCCGTAGCAGCTGCAAAAGCAAAAGCAGCGGCACTAGCGAAGCAAAAGCGAGAGGGATCAGAAGAGGTAACGGACGAAGAAAAAGCCAAAGCGAAAGCCGCAGCGGCTGCAAAAGCAAAAGCAAAAGCAAAAGCAGCGGTATTAGCGAAGCAGAAGCGAGAAGGATCAGAAGAAGTAACGGACGAAGAAAAAGCCAAAGCAAAGGCGAAAGCTGCAGCAGCCGCAAAAGCAAAAGCAGCGGTATTAGCAAAGCAGAAGCGAGAAGGATCAGAAGAAGTAACGGATGAAGAAAAAGTCAAAGCGAAGGCAAAGGCTGTAGCAGCTGCAAAAGCAAAAGCAGCAGCGTTAGCGAAGCAGAAAGCCTCACAAGGTGAGGGGGATTCTGGAGATGAGAAAGCAAAGGCAATTGCAGCCGCTGCTGCGGCAAGGGCAAAGGGATCTGTAAATAAGATAGAAGACGAGCTGCAGCAGGAAGAACCATCAGTTAACCAATCATATTTAAATCGCTATGTGGAGGTTGTTAAGGAGAGGGTAGGAGAATATGCATTAGTAGATTCCTATATTAATAAGCTTTCAAAAGATGTTCCAACGCTTGTGGCGGAGCCTTCGAAATATTATGAAGTGATGGAATTGCTAAGATTCCATGAAGGACTTGCTTTTGATTATATGTCAGAGCTACATGCGACAGATTTTGTGACACATATGGAAGTATACGTTCATTTATTTTCATATGGAAAGAAACAGTCAGTAGCAGTGAAGGTAAAGCTGGATAGGGAAGCGCCGCAAGTAAAATCGGTGACGCCGCTTTGGAAAGGGGCAGATTGGCCGGAGCGTGAAGCGTATGATTTGCTCGGTATTATATTTGAAGGTCATCCTAATTTATATCGCATTTTAATGCCGGATGATTGGGTGGGGTATCCGCTTAGGAAAGATTATGAACCGTATGATGTGGAGGTGTAGCTTGTGATCCGTACGGAAGAGATGCTCTTAAATGTAGGGCCGCAGCATCCGAGTACACATGGTGTGTTTCGGCTTGTAATTAAGATTGACGGGGAAATTATTAAAGAGGCTACACCGGTTATCGGATATTTGCATCGCGGAACAGAAAAGATTGCTGAGAGCTTGCAATATACACAAATTATCCCGTATACAGACCGAATGGACTATTTATCAGCAATGACGAATAATTACGTCCTTTGCCACGCTGTAGAGACGATGATGGATCTTGAGATTCCAGAGCGTGCTGAATATTTACGGGTGCTTGCGATGGAGCTTGGGAGGGTTGCGAGTCATCTCGTCTGGTGGGGAACGAACTTGCTTGATATAGGAGCGGTTAGTCCATTTTTATATGCCTTTCGTGAACGAGAGATGATTATAAATTTATTAAGTGAATTGTGCGGTGCAAGGCTTACTTTCAACTATATGAGAGTTGGCGGTGTGAAGTGGGATGCGCCAGACGGCTGGATTGAAAAGGTGAAAGAGTTTGTTCCGTATATGAGAGAGCAATTGGCAGGTTACCACGACCTCGTTAGCGGAAATGAAATTTTCTTAAATCGTGTGAAGGGCGTTGGCGTATATAACGCCGAAGAGGCGATCTCGTATTCTTTAAGCGGCGCAAATTTGCGGTGCACGGGAGTCCACTGGGATCTTCGCAAAGATGAGCCGTATTCTATTTATGATCGTTTTGACTTTGATGTTCCTGTTGGGAGCACGGGAGATGCTTGGGATCGTTACGTTTGCCGGATGGAGGAAATTGAGGAGTCATTGAAAATTATTGAGCAAGCAGCCGAGCAGTTCCCGAAAGACGGCGCTGTGCTGGCGAAAGTCCCGAAAATTATTAAAGCACCTAAGGGGGAAGCGTTCGTCCGTATAGAGTCACCACGCGGGGAGATTGGCTGTTATATTGCTAGTGATGGAAAGAAAGAGCCGTACCGTTTGAAATTTCGCAGACCGTCTTTTTATAATTTGCAAATCTTACCGAAATTATTGAAAGGTGAAAATATCGCCAATTTAATTACGATTTTAGGTGGGGTTGATATTGTACTTGGGGAGGTTGACGGCTAATGATTGAGACGCTCTTACAATCACCTTCAAGCTGGACGAATTTCTTCATTTTTTTCGGGTTAGCGGTGCTTCTATTATTTGCAGTCCTTGGCTTCGTTACATACGGTATTTTGGCAGAACGGAAAGTGATGGGATTTATGCAAGGACGGATTGGACCAAACCAAGTTGGGGGCCGGTTCGGTTTACTCCAAACGGTAGCTGATGTTTTGAAACTATTATTAAAAGAAGATAGCATTCCGAAAGCTGCTGATAAACCGTTGTTCATATTAGCACCTGTTATTGCATTCGCACCAGCATTTATGGTACTTGCGGTTATCCCGTTTACCGATAAATTTCAGTTCGCGGATATTGGCGTAGGGTTACTGTATTACATTGCTGTTTCTGGGATTACGACGATCGGAGTTGTAACTGGGGGATGGGCATCGAATAATAAGTATTCCCTTTTAGGAGGGATGCGTGCGGCGGCACAAATGATTTCTTATGAGATTCCACTTGTGATGAGTGTAATTGGTGTCGTTTTGTTAGCTGGTAGTCTTAACTTGAATGAAATTGTAGCGGCGCAGGAGAAGGTATGGTACATTTTCGCACAGCCAATCGGTTTCGTCATTTTCTTAATCGCGGCAGTTGCAGAGTTAAATAGGACGCCGTTTGATTTACCCGAAGCGGAGTCAGAACTTGTTTCAGGATACCATACGGAATACTCAGGGTTTCGCTGGGCGTTTTTCATGCTTTCAGAGTATGTGTATTTCTTCGGGATGTCATCTTTAATTACAGTACTCTTTTTAGGCGGATGGAATCCAGTTATGTTCCTTGGATTTATTCCAGGAGCCGTATGGTTTGCTTTAAAATTCAGCAGTGTGGTCTTTCTATTGATTTGGTTCCGTGTTACGTTCCCGCGCATAAGAGGTGACCAGTTAATGGAGTTTGGCTGGAAAGTATTATTACCAATCGCACTTGCAAATATTTTCTTAACGGCATTGATTAAGGAGCTATTCTTCTAATCTATAAAGGGGGTGCCAGCAAGAGATGAAAGGACTATTTAAAGGGTTAAAATATACGCTTAGTAATTTGAGTAAGAAAAAGGTGACGTATGATTATCCAAATCAACCGTTGCCATTACCAGACCGCTTTCGAGGTATTCAAAAGTTTTATCCAGAGAAATGTATTGTTTGTAATCAGTGTTCCAACATTTGTCCGACAGACTGCATTCAATTAACAGGGAAAAAACATCCTGATCCTACGAAAAAAGGGAAAATTATCGATACGTATGATATTAATTTTGAAATTTGTATTCTTTGCGATTTATGTACAGAAGTTTGCCCGACAGAGGCGATTGTAATGACAAATAACTTTGAACTCGCAGAGTATTCACGTGATGATTTATTTAAAAATTTACAGTGGCTTGACGAGAATGACGAGAACGTCAGGAAGGAGAATAAAGCATGAATGGCGAGTTTGTAGCTTTCTTTATATTATCCTTGTCTGCGATTATCGGCGGCGTTCTTATGCTGAATTTAACGAAAGTAATGCATATGATGCTTGCCCTTGTGCTTACGTTTCTTAGCATTGCGGGTTTGTACTTTCTCTTATCAGCCGAATTTATCGGAGTTGCACAAATTTTACTTTACTCTGGTGCGATCACTATTATTATGATTTTTGGCATTATGTTAACGAAACATAACGCGGAAAATGAATCGCGCCTTACTCTTCGAAAATGGATTATCTTCTTTGCGGTTGTAGCATTTGGAGCAGTTATGTATTTCGCTGTTAATAGTATCGATTTTTCAAATCAAAGCACACAAGGAAGTTTACCTCTCCATGAAAATAACACACTTCAAATCGGTACACTTCTCTATTCAAAATATATTATTCCATTCGAATTAACCTCAGTTATTTTACTTGTAGCACTTGTAGGAGCGATTATCCTTGCGAAGAAGGATGAGGGAGAGGAGGATTCCCATGAGTAGCGTTCCGGCTTCTGCGTATTTAACACTTGCGATTATTTTGTTTTGCATCGGCTTATTTGGAGCTTTAACAAAGCGAAATACAGTAATTGTACTAGTTTGTATCGAATTGATGCTAAATGCCGCCAATTTAAATTTAGTAGCGTTTAGTAAATTAGGCTTGTTTCCGAATTTAACAGGACAAATTTTTTCGCTGTTTACGATGTCTGTAGCGGCAGCGGAGGCAGCGGTAGGTCTTGCAATTTTGATTGCTTTGTACCGTAATCGCCCGACAGTTCATGTAGATGAGATGGATACGCTCAAAGGATAGCATTGTGACCGAAAAGGGGGAAGGAAACAATGATCGATTATGCATGGCTCATACCGCTTTTCCCGCTTGTTTCGTTTTTGTTACTTATTGTGTTCGGGAAGAAAATTAGAGAGGGAAGTAGTGTACTAGGTATTTTCTTTACCTTTCTCTCCTTTATATCCGCGGTAGTGGTACTAATAGAACGGTTTTCATCCGAGGCAGTGAAGCATAAGTGGGTATGGCTTAGGGTAGGAGATATAGATATATCATTTGGTTTTGAAGTTACCGCATTAGGGGCTTTAATGTTGTTTATCGTTACGCTTGTGAGTTTTCTTGTACATGTGTACTCAAAAGGTTATATGAAAGGTGACACCAGATTACCAACCTTTTATGCATATTTAGGGCTCTTTACCTTTGCGATGCTTGGGCTAGTTATATCGACGAATTTATTACAGCTTTATATATTTTGGGAGTTAGTCGGCCTTGGTTCGTTTTTACTTATCGGTTTTTATTTCTTTAAAGAAGAAGCGAAGGCTGCTGCGAAAAAGGCGTTTATTATGACACGCATTGGGGATGTTGGGCTATTTATTGGGATGATATTAATTTTTTGGCACGCAGGTAGTTTTGAATATGACGCGATTTTTAAAGCGATTCATACGGGCGACCTCTCTCCTTCTATGATTACAATAACGGCGATATTAATTTTTATCGGTGCGATGGGGAAATCGGGTCAGTTCCCGCTTCATACATGGTTGCCAGATGCAATGGAAGGACCGACGCCTGTTTCGGCACTTATTCACGCGGCAACGATGGTTGCAGCCGGCGTATATTTAGTAGCGACAATGTTCCCGCTATTTTCAGCAAGTGCGGTAGCGATGCAAACTGTGGCAATCGTTGGGGCTTTCACCGCAATCTTTGCGGCCTCTATTGGTCTAGTACAAACTGATATTAAGAGGGTTCTTGCTTACTCTACAGTTAGTCAGCTCGGGTATATGATGCTTGCGCTAGGCTCGGCGGGTTATGTAGCTGGTATCTTTCACTTAACGACACACGCCTTTTTTAAAGCATTATTGTTCCTGGCAGCAGGAAGCGTAATTCATGCAGTCCATACGCAAAACATTAATAAAATGGGCGGTTTACAGAAAAAGATGAAAGTAACCGGTGCACTATTTTTAATAGGCACACTTGCAATTAGTGGTGTTCCTCTGCTTTCCGGATTTTTTAGTAAAGATGAAATTTTAGCGGCGGCTTGGATGAATGGCAATTACTTTCTATTCGTTTTAGCAGTAATTGCGGCATTTCTAACAGCATTTTATATGTTCCGTCTATACTTTCTTGTTTTTACAGGGGAAACGAAGACGGAGGAAGAGGTGCATGAATCACCTCGCACAATGACGTATCCGATGATTGTCCTTGGTGTTCTTGCGGTAGTGGCAGGTTATATAAATACACCGTGGTTCGGAACGTTTCTTGGGGATTGGCTTACGAAAGATATAGGATTCCAGGTGAAGGAAGTGCATGGACCTGTTTGGATTATGGTTGTTGCGACGCTCGTTTCATTTGCGGGAATTGCCCTTGCATATTTCATATACGGCAAGAAATCTATCTCTAGAGATTGGGCCGGCGGAGAAGGGACGCCTCTTTATAACCTTTTGAAAGGAAAATATTATGTGGATGAACTATACAATGTGACGGTGCTTCCTATTACGAAAGGAATCGCTCATGTGCTTCGCTTATTTGAAGTATACGTTGTAGAAGGAATCGCAGTTTTAATTGCTGGACTTGTTAAAGGTATGAGTGGTCTAGGATCGCGGCTTCAAAACGGGAATGTACAAGTGTACGGAACTGTAACAGCAGTTTCGCTCGCAGTTCTCCTAATTATTTTGTTATATACGGGAGGGGATTTACGGTGAATGGATTGCTATTAACGTTCTTCATTTTTTCCCCGCTTTTAGGAATTCTCTTGCTTTTATTAACGCCGAAACGAGAATCGCGTACAGTGCAGGCGCTTGGTTTATTCGGAACGGCGCTTCCATTTGGAATTGCTATCGTTCTTGCTTGTACATACGCTTCAGGAAAGAGTTTATCGATATTTGATGAAAAAGTGAAATGGATTAAATTTGGGGATTTCACAGCAGTGGACAAAAGGTGGTTTTCAATTTATTACGAGCTCGGTATTGATGGCTTATCGCTTGTAATGATGGTGCTCACAGCCCTTCTAGCGATGCTTGCAGCTATTGCGGCATTTTCTATTAAAAGAAATTTGAAAGCATTCTACATGCTGTTACTCATGTTAGAAATAGGTATGCTCGGTGTCTTCGCTGCTCAAAATTTAATGTTGTTCTTCATGTTCTTTGAAATTACGTTGCCGCCAATGTTTTTATTAATTGGCAAGTGGGGGAAATTGTCGAGTGAAAAGGCTGCATATAGTTATTTAATATATAACGGTATTGGATCAGCTATTTTACTTATCGTTTTCTCGGTTTTATTTGCGAAAACAGGTACAACAAATATTGCGGAGCTTAAAGAAATATTAACGAGTGTAGGTGCTGGGGGAGGAATGGCCGTCTCAAGTAGCGTACAGTTCGGCTTGTTTCTTGCCATAATGATTGCTTTTGCGATTAAACTCCCTGTTTTCCCTTTGCATCGCTGGATGGTCAATGTACACATAGAAGCGCATCCTGCTGTAGTTATGCTTCACGCGGGGGTTTTGCTGAAGATTGGCGCGTACGGTATTGTTCGCTTCGGGAAAGGATTATTCCCAGAATATTTTCGTGATTTTGCAACGCTAATCGCGATTTTAGGGGTAATTAATTTATTGTATGGAGCCTTTCTAGCACTCATCCAAACGGACTTTAGAAAGGTACTTGCTTACTCTAGTATTTCGCATATGGGCATTGTATTAATGGGGCTTGCGGCGTTAAATGCACCAGGTACACAAGGGGCATTGTTCCAAGTTGTGTCTCACGGTTTAATTGCGGCCTTACTCTTCTTCTTACTTGGCATTATTGAAGAGCGTTTCGGGACTTCGGATATTACAGCACTTGGTGGACTTGCAAAAAGTGTTCCGGTGCTTAGCGGTTTCTTCCTAGCGGGCGGTATGGCATCGCTTGGAATGCCAGGGATGTCCGGATTTATTAGCGAATTCCTTGCCTTTCTCGGTTTATTCCAAGGGAAACCGGTTATCGCCGCCGCCGGTGTACTTGGAATTATTTTAACCGCTGTATACGTATTAAGAGCGACACTTCAAGTGACATTTGGTAAGAAAGAATGGGAAGCGAAATCTGATATACACGGATGGGAGTATGTTCCTGTTATAGTACTTATCGTTTGTATTATTGCAATTGGGGTAATGCCAGAACTACTAGGGGATCCACTTCAAACTACATTGAAAACATTGGGGGTGAAGTAGGATGGATATGAACACGTTACTTAGCTTATCATGGCATCTCATGGTACCAGAATTCATTATTCTCGGGGCAGCCATCCTTCTTTCCATATGTGATTTGTTTTTTAAGCTGAACCATAGGTACGTTGCGATTGGTGCAATTGCCGCTGCCTTGTTAGCGATAGTGTCATTAATGACGCTATATAGCGAACCGGCAGGAGATATTTTAAATGGATCGTTTGTACTAGATGGATTTTCAAAAGGATTTAAAACGTTGTTATTAGGCGGAGCAGCTCTCGTTTTATGTATGGCAATAAGCGATGACAAGAAGGAGCCTATTCAAGATAAAGGGGAATATTATTATTTGTTTTTAATGGCGCTTCTTGGAGCGATGTTCATGGCGTCTAGCGTTGATTTCATCACATTGTTCGTTGGTTTAGAGTTGCTTTCGCTTTCTTCCTATATTTTAGTAGGAATCCGAAAAAGAAACCGCGCATCGAATGAGGCTGCAATGAAATATGTCATTAACGGAGGAATTGGAACAGCAATTACACTCTTTGGAATGAGCTATTTATACGGTATTACAGGGTCGACCAACATAGTGGAAATGCAAAAGGCATTTACGCAAGGATTGGCCGGGGGCATTCAGTTATTGTTAGCCCTCGCATTTCTACTTTTGCTCGTTGGACTCTCATTCAAAATTGCAACAGTGCCATTTCATATGTGGGCACCAGATGTGTATGAGGGAGCGGCTACACCTGTCACTGCTTTTCTAGGAACGATTTCTAAAATTGCTGGTTTTCTACTCATTACGCGTTTGTTTCTTATGGTGTTTGCAGGTGTGGCAATCCAAGGAGACGCACAATCTTTATACGGGCGTATGAGTATATACATTACGGTACTAGCTAGTATTACGATGATTGTTGGGAACGTAGTAGCATTAAAGCAATACAACGTAAAACGTCTATTTGCCTATTCAGGTATCGCGCATGCTGGGTATTTGCTAGTCCCTCTTGTGGCGCTATCGCAGTTTACGATGGATAGTATGTGGTTTTATATGCTTGCATATATGCTTATGAATATAGGAGCATTTGCAATCATCCACGGATTAATCTTACAAAATGATAAGGAAAACATGACGATTTTTACAGGGTTATATAAGCGATCCCCCTTTACAGCTATAGTGATGACGGTCTTTATTTTATCGTTAGCTGGAATACCGGGGACAGCAGGTTTCATCGGAAAAATTAACATTTTTTTAGGGGCACTTCATGTTGAACCTGCTCATTATGTATTAGCTTCTATTATGATGGGGACGACGGTTATTTCATTCATATATTATTTCCGAATATTACAGCAAATGTTTTTCCGCAAGGGAGAGACAGAAGAAAAGCTCCGATTACCGTTAAATATAAAGATTGTCATGAGTCTTTGCGCAATTTCAATTGTAATACTAGGGATTATGCCGATGATTGGTTACAATTTCTTTTATGAACATTTTCCATTAATGAAGGATTTCTTCTTCTTGGGGAACGTGGTACAATAGTGGAAATAAAAGGTGTAGAGTCCGTACTCTACGCTTTTTATTTTGGAGTAACAGCAAATGAAAACGTCTATAGGTATATGTTTTCCGAGAGAACATTACGATGTAAGATGCTTATTTGCGTTTGAAAAGTGTGGCTCCTACTTATTTATGGTATCGTTTTTTACATTTTGCGTAAGTAGTAGCCAAGCAAAAAAGGGGTCGATTTTTTGGCACATCTTTTAGGGCAACAAGCACTGATTGCCATTGTTTCGCATTTATTGTTTATTATCATTACGTGGTGGGCCTTACAAGGTATTCACATTGAGCGCTTAATGAAGTCTGGGAAAGTGATGCAGACGAGAGTATTACTTATCCTAATTACAATTGCAATTGGGACATCTGTAAGTAACTTTTTCCTTGATTATTTAGGCTATTCAAAGAGTTTAACGTATTTAGTAAAGTAAGTGTATAGAACCTCATATCTCCGTTAACAATGGGGATAGGAGGGGATGAAATTGAAGTTTAAAGCCATTCTTATCGTTATCGTAAGTGTTGTTTTATTTTTGGTTGGATATAAAGAGATGAAACCTATAAGCGATGAACAGAAAATGGAGAGCATGATTGCAGCTTTAGAGAAGAACGATGCAAAAGTAGAGCGGTGGTCATGGTTAGCGCGAGAAACGAAAACAATTTCTAATATACATACGTTTCAAAAATTGTTAAACGATGTGAAGGAAGAGGCAAACATCGAAAGTTGGGAATTAGAACAATCTCCAGATGGATATAAGGCTACATCCTATAAAAAATCTTCTTCACATGAAGAACGAATAGTAGTAACTTGGAGTAAGGAAAATACTAAAGAAAACACTTTTATTATTTTTGAAGTGAGCGGGGCGAAATGGGACCCGAAGTACGTTCAGAACATGGATAAAATTTTTAGTGAAAAACCTATAATTTACACTTGTGTTCAAGGTGTACTGAATGATAAGATTGAAGGTGTTTTGCAAAATAAAACCAATCAGGTTTTGAAAGATCTTTCAGCAAGAGCGATCGAACAGATAGAAGAAAGAGCATTTGTATCAGTCTCCGCATATAATAAAAAGTGGAATGACGCTCTTTCAACAAATAGAGAGAAAATAAATGTGCAAATAGCAATACGTTCTACAAACAACAAAGATACAATTGTGGTTGGCACACCGATCATAACTTCTGAGTATTGAGTGAATAGATACTGAAAAAAGGACACGGAGGGGAATAATTTGGAAAAGATCATCGTCCGTGGCGGAAAGCGGTTAAGCGGCACAGTGCGTGTTGAGGGCGCAAAAAATGCTGTATTACCTATAATCGCTGCAGCCCTATTAGCGAGTGACGGAAAGAATGTACTATCTGAAGTACCAGTATTATCTGATGTATACACAATTAACGAGGTATTACGTCATTTAAATGCTGAAGTCGTATTTGAAAATAACCAAGTAACAATCGATTCTTCTAAAGAATTAAACATTGAAGCACCATTTGAGTATGTACGTAAGATGCGTGCATCTGTTCAAGTAATGGGACCATTATTAGCACGTAACGGTCGTGCTCGTATTGCACTTCCTGGTGGATGTGCAATTGGTTCACGTCCAATTGACCAACATTTAAAAGGCTTCGAAGCAATGGGAGCGAAAGTAAAAGTTGGTAACGGATTTGTTGAGGCACACGTAGAGGGCGAACTAAAAGGAGCTAAAATTTATTTAGACTTCCCAAGCGTAGGCGCGACAGAAAACATTATGTCTGCAGCTACATTAGCAAAAGGGACAACAGTCCTTGAAAACGCAGCGAAAGAGCCAGAAATCGTTGACTTAGCTAACTTCTTAAATGCAATGGGAGCGAAAGTACGCGGAGCTGGAACTGGAACGATTCGTATTGAAGGCGTTGAAAAATTATATGGTGCAAACCACCCTATTATTCCTGACCGTATTGAAGCAGGAACATTCATGGTTGCAGCGGCAATTACAGGTGGAGACATCTTAATTGAAAATGCTGTGCCTGAACATTTACGCTCAATTACAGCGAAAATGGAAGAAATGGGTGTTAAAATTATTGAGGAAAATGAAGGTGTACGTGTTATCGGCCCAGATAAGTTAAAAGCGGTTGATATTAAAACTATGCCTCATCCAGGTTTCCCAACAGACATGCAATCACAAATGATGGCATTATTACTACATGCTGATGGAACAAGTATGATTACAGAAACGGTATTCGAAAACCGCTTTATGCACGTTGAAGAATTCCGTCGTATGAATGCTGATATTAAAATCGAAGGTCGTTCTGTAATTATGAACGGTCCAAGTAGCTTGCAAGGAGCTGAAGTTGGCGCAACTGATTTACGTGCTGCAGCAGCATTAATCTTAGCTGGTTTAGTATCAGAAGGTTATACTCGTGTAACAGAGTTAAAACATCTTGACCGCGGTTATGTAGACTTCCATAAGAAATTAGCTGCATTAGGTGCAACTATTGAACGTGTAAACGAAAAAGTAGAAGAAGTGAAAGAACAAGAAGTTTCTGATCTTCACGCTTAATTGAAGTAGTCTCTATGTCTTTTGACATAGGGGCTATTTTTTTTGGGTTATTACTGTTATAGTCAATAAATTCTATACTTATGCACGTCTCAGTAAAAATATTTAGAAAATTTTTGTTTTATTCCACTATTTGCGGTCAGTAAAACCCCACTGATTATAGTTTCACTTTATAACGATACCCCCAAGTATGTTCTAAAAGATCCCGTATTTCCATAAGAATGAAAGGAATCCAACTTTATATTGGGGGAATAGGATGAAATTTTCAAAGCCACTTTTCATTACAGTAGCGCTCTTAATAGCGCTCGTTATCATTGTACCTGCTGCTCTTGTTATTCCGTTTGCGAAAGCAAAAGTAGGGGAAGAAGCAGCTTCTAAAACTCCTCCAGCGATAGAAAGTATACCAGCTCCAGGGAAAGTGGATACAGCGGTTCAAGTTGCTGTATATCGTGATCAGCAGAAGAAGGTAGAGACATTGCCTATGGAGGAGTATGTGGCCGGTGTAGTAGCTTCTGAGATGAATGCCAGCTTTGGAATAGAGGCGCTAAAGGCGCAGGCATTAGCAGCAAGAACATTTGTAGTGCAGCGTATGCTAAGCGGAGGTAAGAAAAACAATGCGGACGTGACAGATACGGTGAAAGATCAAGTGTACAAAAGCAAAGAGGAATTGAAGAAACAATGGGGTAATAACTATGAAAATAATTTAAAGAAAATTGAGGAAGCCGTTTCGAAAACCGCAGGACAAGTTTTAACGTATGATGGAAAACCAATTTCAGCATCCTTCTTCTCAACGAGTAACGGACGAACAGAAAATGCAGCTGATTATTGGGGAAATGATTATCCGTACTTGAAAAGCGTAGATAGTCCGTGGGATCAAGCCTCTCCAAAATTTACGAGTGAGCAAAAATTCACAGTAGCTGATTTTCAAAAACGCCTCGGTGTGAAAGTACTAGCGGACGGAAAGGTTGGTAATATTAAAGACCTTACGGAAGGAAAGCGAGTAAAGGATGTAGAGTTCCAAGGGAAAACATTAACAGGAAAACAAGTTCGTGAAAAGTTAGATTTACGCTCCTCAGACTTTACGTGGAAACAAGAAGGGGATAACATCACCGTTACGACGAAAGGGTTCGGTCACGGCGTCGGTATGAGCCAGTACGGCGCGAATGGTATGGCAGCGGAAGGTAAGAAATATACAGATATCGTCGCTCATTACTATAAAGGTATTGAAATAAAGACGATGAACGAGTATGAAGGGAAATTGATGGTGAAAAAATAGAACGCAAGGAGACCGTCCCAAAAGGTGTGTTGGGACAGTCTTCTTTTTTAGTAGGTATGTTATTCTTGTCGTATTTTGTAATTAAGTCGATATTCCTTGTCGAATCGCTGATAAAACTCGAGTTGTGGTCGATATATTTGAAAAATCGCCGATAAAATTTTATTTGCCATCATGCGACATGAAAAAAGGGCTACTCTCATCGATTTTGGGACAGGTCCTTATTTGTTGTGGCACTTCATAAAATATCATAATTTTCCATTAATTGTTTGGTATAATTAGAGAAAAACATTTGGGGGAGACAGAATGGCGTTATTGGAGTTGAAACAATTAGGGTAACCAACTGTTACAATTTATTTAACCAATTATAACCAAAGTTAATTAAATATATCAGTAAGCCCTGTTAGTCAAGTGATTGGCTAGTAGTGAGGGTTAACTGCGGGCAATCCCTAAAGCTGATTGAACTACAACGTGGCTAGAAATAGCGAGCGTGAATGTCGCGAAAGCAGAAAAAATCAATCAGATGGTGCAAGGTTAAATCCTAAACACTAGAACAATGGGTCTTCCGCCTCGAATCATCTAAGTCAAAATTGATAAGATGAACGTTCAACGACTATCTCGTATAACTGACGAGAGTACATCACAAGCCTATGGTGGTGGAAAAATCCTCTATCTCTAAGTAGATAAACATATAGTCTGCGCTCATGTGAAAACATGAGAAGTTCATAAGAGAACTGGCTAAGGAATTGCGCCCTTAGTTGAACAAGATAAATTTTATTGAATCTATCAAACTTTATTGAATTTATCGAACGTACGTGCTATGTTTGGTTCAATGAGGTGAGAATAATAATGAAATTTTCACGAGTTAGTCAAGTATCGGAATTAACAGGTTTGTATCCTGGTAGTCTCAGGAGAATGCTGGTGGAACACGCTACTATTCAGAAGGATCAATCTTTTGTTATCTAAAAGGTGAGTGCCCGAATAATCGCACAGTAAAGGAGTTAAATTCTGATGATATTGGCGAAGAAAGTCAGACTGATTCCAACGCCTGAACAAGAACAAGTGCTTAGAAACCATGCTGGTGCTGCAAGATTCGCTTATAACTATTGTAAAAGAATGAGTGATAGATACTATAAGCTATTTGGAAAATCTGTTTCACAGTTAGCTTTACAGAAACGATTTACAAAGATCAAAAAGCGAAAGCGATATGAGTGGTTACATGACATCAACGCACAAGTTCCCAAACAGGCTTCAAAAGATTTTGATACGGCGAGGAAACATTCGTTCAAAAAGTACAAAAATGGTTATCACACTTCTTATAAATCCAAAAAAGATTTAATTCAAGGATTTTATGCCAATTATGAAAGACTGATTATAGGAAAGAAAGTAGTTCATATTCAGTCTATTGGAGAAGTGAAAACAAGCCAACAACTACCAAGAAACAAAAAGCCATCCAATCCAAGAGTTACATTTGATGGTCGTCACTGGTGGATTAGTGTAGGGTTCCAAGAAGACTTTGAATCACAAGAACTAACCAATGAGTCGATTGGTGTGGATGTTGGTTTAAAAGAGCTGTTTGTAGCTTCTAATGGTATGAAAGAACGAAATATAAACAAAGATGCCAAGGTTAAAAAGCTTTTGAAAAGGAAAAAGTCAGCGCAAAGAGATATGTCTAGGAGATTTAAAAAAGGTGTGAAAATTCAATCCGCAGGATATGAAAAAGCTAAAACGGAGCACCTTCGGTTATCTAGGAAAATTACGAATATCCGAAATAACCATATCCATCAAGCAACAGCTAAATTGGTGAAAACCAAGCCAATGAGGATTGTTGTGGAAGACTTATCTATCTCAAACCTGTTAAAAAACAAAAAACTATCGAAAGCATTTTCATTTCAAAAATTACACTTCTTCTTTCAATGTTTGTCATACAAGTGCGAGAAGTACGGCATTGCGTATGTAAAAGCTGATAAATGGTTCGCCTCAAGCAAGATTTGCTCATGTTGCGGGGGAAAATACGACCATTCAGTTCAACCAGAAGGACAGTGGAGTTTAAAAATACGTGAGTGGCGTTGTGTTGAATGCAATAGCCATCACGATAGGGATGTAAATGCGTCGATAAATTTATCAAGATGGGTAAAATAAATGCTTGATAATAGGAGGTAACGATACTGCCTCGTGTGGAGTGTTATACCCCTCGTCCCTTCGGGGTTGCGAGAACACGATGAATCACTAACTTGTGTAAATTTGATTGAATTGTATAGATTTAGTTAAGTTTATCGTATCGGAAGACGAACCAGTTACCGGCAGTTGAACTGAAGGTTGAAAAAGGGCAATGTGTTGTTTTGCAATGCAATAATCATACAGCTAAAGTGTTGCACCGCATCATTATCGGTGAAGAAGAAGCTTCAACTGGCAATGTACTATTTGAAGGCACAGCGATTGGAAAGAAGAATTATTCCCGCATCAGCTTTTGTTTTTTGAAAGATGAAGCATACGATCGTTTGAAGGTGAAGGAGTACTTCAAGTTTATATTAGGGCTTTATGAATCTAACATGAGTATGGAAGAAGTAGTACAATATGTCGGTCTCCTAGATAAGTTGAACGTTAAAATAGAAAAATTGTCATTTTCAGAGAAACGCCGTCTTCATCTTGGGCGAGTTATGATTCATAATCCGGATTTAGTTATTTTAGAAGAGCCAGAGCAAAATGTAGATACAGAGAGTACGATCATTATTCGAAAAGCAATTATGAAAATGAAAGAACAAGGAAAGGCAATCTTTATTACGTCCTCCTTCTTATCGGATGCCCTTTCGCTGACGGAAGATGTATACATATTAAATCAAGATGGTGTGAAAAAGGTAGAAATAGAGCAAGAAGAAGCTGAAGAAGTCGATGAAGAAAAAGTCGTTCAAATGATTCCGCAAATGAAGTTAGAAAGAATTCCAGCGAAAGTGAATGATAAAATCATTTTACTGGATCCGATGGAGATCCATTTCATTGAAACGCAAAACGGAGTGACGCATATTCATGTGCGCGAAGGAGATTTCGTATGTGCATTAACATTAAGTGAATTAGAAACAAGATTAACAGGATTCGGATTTTTTAGATGTCATCGCTCGTACCTCGTTAATTTACAAAGAGTACGAGAAGTTATTACGTGGACTCGGAATAGTTTTAGCTTAATTTTGGATAACGAAAGAAAAAGTTCAATCCCACTTTCAAAAGGAAGAATGGATGAGTTAAAAGGTGTAATTGGGATATAAAAAATGCTCCGATAAGCTCAAAATACGATTCATTCAACAGTAAAAATACTCCTTTTACTGGTATTTTACTGCGTAAACCCTTTGTTTTTCATATGATTGAGTCAAGAAAAGCGAAACAATCAAATCGAAACTTGCGAAAGCAAATTTCATCTATAAAAGAAAAACAAAGGGGATGACGAAATGACATTGGCAATTGAAATGAAAGATGTAATGAAAAGTTTCGATGGAAAAACGGCCCTTCGAAATGTAAATATTGAGGTAAAGCAAGGAGAAATCTTTGGATTCCTCGGACCGAGTGGATCTGGGAAAACGACAACCGTAAAAATATTAACATCTCAATTGCTTCATAGTATTGGAACGGTAAGAGTGTTGGGGAAAGACATTACAGGACCAAGCAGCATCGATTACAAACGAATCGGCATTTTAACAGACAATAGCGGCTTATACGAAAGACTTAACATTTATGATAACTTACTATTATTTTGTGACTTATACGATTGCAAAAAAGAACGAATTGATGAAGTGTTAGCACAAGTGAACTTATTGGATGATAAAAAAACACAAGTGAAAAAATTATCAAAAGGAATGAAGCAGCGTGTCACGCTAGCGAGAGCGATCCTTCACAAACCAGATATCCTCTTCTTAGATGAACCAACATCTGCACTTGATCCAGTAAACGTACAAAACATTCATAAAATCTTAAAAGACCTAAATAAAGAAGGAACAACGATTTTCTTAACAACGCACAACATGGACGAAGCAGAAACGCTTTGTAACCGCATTGCCTTTCTGTGCGGGGGAGAAATTGTAGCACTTGATACACCAGAAAACTTGCGATTAAAATACGCGAAAGATCAAATACAAGTTGTGTTAAAAGATAAACAAAAAGAAACGGTACAAAAAGATGAATTAGGAGCAAAACGCATTTCAGAATGGATGAAAAAAGGCGAATTACTATCTATTCATTCACACGAGCCAACGTTAGGCGATATCTTTATTGAAGTTACTGGGAGGGGACTATAATGACATTTTCAATGAGACGATTTTCAGCTATTTTTCGGAAAGAGGTACAGGATTTTAAAACGAATTCACAAACTTTAATTATGCTGGTAATGCCACTTGTCTTTTCGGTATTATTTAGTCGCTCAGATAATATGAGAGAAGTTGGAGCAAGTACGTTAACTGCGATGGCGTTAGTTATGGTTGGAGGCTTTGTACAGGCGATGCTTATCGCTGAAGAGAAGGAAAAAAATACGCTTCGTGTTCTTATGCTATCACCAGCATCATCTATTGAAGTATTAATTGGTAAAAGTTCATTAACAGGTATGATTACAGTTGCAATCTGTTTTATTAATCTACTTATTTTAGGTAAATTAGAAGGTAATTTTGCATTATTATTACTCATCTTTGTTCTTGGAATGCTAATATTTAACCTCATTGGTACTTGTATTGGATTATTAGCTCAAAATGTGCCGCAAACATCAACAATTGGATTACCAATATTAATGACATTCCTTTTCGGTGATTTAATTGGAATGTTTGTGAAGAATGAAGTCGTTACAAAGATAGTCGATTATTTGCCAACTCGTCATATCGGTCTTGCAGTTAGTAGTGTTATAAAAGGTGAAGGTTTTAGTGCAATTACTAGTAATTTATTGAATATAACTATTTGGTTAGTTGCAGTACTTGTTATTACGCTCTTCATTTATAGAAAGAAACAAATGGACTAAAAACTGAGCTCAAACGCTCAGTTTTTTCCTTTTTCTATCATTTCCTCGGAAATTTTGCAATTCCTATACATATTTTTACAGAATTTGTCGAAAAGTAATTAGTTATAGGTTGTATAGGATGAGTGAATATTGTTCAAAATGATTGCTGAGGTGATGATGGAATGCGAGGAAGAAATAGTAAAAAGTCGCAAAAAGTAGTACATTTATTTCAAAAAAGATGGGTGTTTCCGGCACTATACATTGCTTGTGCAGCGGTAATCTTAATGGTTGCGCTATGGTTCCAGGGAGCTAATCCAAAGAAAGCTCCGAACCAAGATCAAGCAACACCGTATACACAAACGGAAGATCCGGCAGTACCAGTAACAAAATCTTCAGAAGTAGTGAAAATGCCAACTGCAGCAAATGCAGAAGTAGTAGTACAGAAGAAATTCTATGAAGATGCAGCATCAGAGGCGGAACAAGAAAAAGCACTTGTCTTTTATAACAACACATATTCCCCGAATAAAGGAATTGACATTGCTGCGAAAAACGGAAAAGAATTCGATGTTACAGCTGCTTTAAGTGGTACAGTAACGAAAGCTGAAAAAGATTCACTTCTTGGTTATGTTGTAACAGTAGATAGTGGAAATGGTGTAGCAGCATCTTATCAAAGCTTAGGCAGTGTGAAAGTAGAAAAAGGTGCAAGAGTCGCGCAAGGTGAAGTGTTAGGAAAATCAGGTCTAAATGCAATGAATAAAGATGCAGGTTCTTACGTTCACTTTGAAGTACGTAAAGACAATGTGGCTGTGAACCCTGAGCGTTATTTAAATAAATCAGTAGCAGAAATTAAAGCTGATGCAGGTGCTGCAAAGGCGACAAATGCTTCTGGTAAAAAAGCTGATGACAAATCTCAAAAAGAAGAAAAGTCGACAAGCACGAAACCAGAAGATAAGTCTCAAAAAGAAGAGAAATCAACAAGCGGCTCGACTAGTGATAAAGAGACGAACGGCAAACAAGATGAGAAATCTCAAAAAGAAGAGAAATCAACAAGCGGTTCGACTAGTGATAAAGAGACGAACGGCAAACAAGATGACAAATCTCAAAAAGAAGAAAAATCAACGAATGGTTCTACAGAATCATCTAACGGTTCTTCTTCACAAGAATAATAAAGTGAAAAAATCAGTTCTCATTAGGAGAGCTGATTTTTTTATTTTCATATAAAAATAATCAATTTCGAGAAAAAAGTTGCAATAACAAGGAAAAATGACGAGATTCTCGAATATATATTACAAAAGGGAGGGGATACTGTGTCATTTTTATCTGTTCTGTCGATTGCTATCATTTTATTGTTTGTTTTATTCGCTTTATATTATTATATTGCCGGTAAGAAAGAAGTTCCCCACCATCAGTTATTAGAAGAAGAATATGAAAGAGAAGAGTGACACCTTTTATAAAGAGGTGTCACTTTTTTTCGCCATAATTGTCATCGTTAACGTATTTCTCACAAAAAAACGTAATTTTTCTTAACTTAGTCCGCAAAAATAGTGAACATGTAGCATATATCAGTAGTGCGGGCAATACAATGGTATAAACCAATGCAAAGAGAGTGTTTGAGGTGAGAAATCGTGAATCATTTCATTATAAATCCAAGAATGTTTAACGCTTACAAACAGCACTCACATTTACTTCATAGTCGTATGCAGCGAGTCTCATTTCACACTTCTCACATCCAATTTAGGGAGGCGAGTGGTGTGCACGATTACATCAAAGAGAGAACTATCAAGATTGGCAAGTATATCGTGGAGACAAGAAAGACAGTGCGTGTAATCGCAAAGGAGTTTGGGGTATCAAAGAGTACAGTCCATAAAGATTTAACAGAACGTTTGCCAGAAATTAATCCAGAGCTGGCAAATGAAGTGAAAGAAATTCTTGATTATCATAAGTCTATTCGTCATTTAAGAGGTGGAGAAGCAACAAAGCAAAAGTATCGAAAAGAAGATACAGAAAACCCTGTGCGCCAATAAATCTAAAATAGCAAACATTCCTTGTGAATTCGGTAATATTTTTCAGAAGAATTCTTTTTGCGAATATTACGTTTCTGTTAAATTTATGATAAAATCAGAAATTAGGTGTAAAAGAATTCGGGTGTAACCTGATTTTGAATATCGAGGAGGAAATGACGGGAATGTTTGCGCGAGATATCGGAATTGACCTAGGTACGGCTAACGTATTAATTCATGTTAAAGGTAAGGGTATTGTATTAAATGAGCCATCTGTTGTGGCAATTGATCGTAATAGTGGAAAAGTATTAGCAGTAGGTGAAGAAGCAAGAAGTATGGTGGGACGTACACCTGGTAATATTGTAGCAATTCGTCCACTTAAAGATGGTGTAATCGCAGATTTCGAAATTACAGAAGCAATGTTAAAGTATTTCATTAACAAATTGGACGTGAAGAGCTTCTTTTCAAAACCTCGCATTTTAATTTGCTGTCCAACAAATATCACATCTGTAGAACAAAAAGCAATTCGTGAGGCTGCTGAACGTTCAGGTGGTAAAACAGTATTTTTAGAAGAAGAACCAAAAGTAGCCGCAGTTGGTGCTGGTATGGAAATCTTCCAGCCAAGCGGAAACATGGTTGTTGATATTGGTGGAGGTACAACAGATATTGCCGTACTTTCTATGGGTGATATTGTTACCTCTTCCTCTATCAAAATGGCTGGCGATAAGTTTGATATGGAAATCTTAAACTACGTTAAACGTAAGTATAAGCTATTAATTGGAGAACGTACTTCAGAAAATATTAAAATTAAAGTTGGTACAGTATTCCCAGGTGCACGTAGTGAAGAGCTTGAAATTCGCGGACGTGACATGGTAACAGGTTTACCACGTACAATTACAGTATGCTCTGAAGAGATTACAGAAGCACTAAAAGAAGACGCAGCTATCATTGTACAAGCTGCAAAAGGCGTACTAGAGCGCACACCACCAGAACTATCTGCGGACATTATCGACCGCGGTGTTATTCTAACAGGCGGTGGAGCTTTATTACACGGTATCGACATGCTTCTAGCAGAAGAATTAAAGGTACCAGTATTAATCGCTGAAAACCCAATGCAATGTGTTGCTATTGGTACAGGTATTATGTTAGAGAATATTGATAAACTACCAAGACGTGCTTTGAAATAAAGTGAAAAAGAGCTAAGGGAAAACCTTAGTTCTTTTTTTTTATTTTTTTAATTCTAGTTTTTTACGAAAACGGAAGAAAAATAGAGAAAAACAAAGGAATAGGGCGATATATTCATATATATAGTTAAATTTAATGTTTTCTTATTTGAAAACGTATGTAATATAATGATTCGGAATACGACATTAAGGCAAAGAATGTTTAAATACATATTGCCTTTCCCTAATTTGGGCATACACTCTTTTCTACCTCCGTGTCAGTTGCTGGGAAGTGCAACTATTTTAATGGAATAGAGTGTATGCATTTTTTTATAATAGGAAGTAAAGTAGTACTTTACCCCGCTATTTGCCGGGCAGTAAGATTCCCACCTCAAAATTCGGCAAATGCAAGGGAGTTAGTTGGGAGTCGGGCTGCCCGTAAAAGCCCGATTGGTGTGGGCTAATAATCAGTGGGGGATGGCCCCCCACTGATTAAAGTTTCACTTTATAATGACAAATAATAAACAAAATGGGATAATAACAATATGTCCAAGTGGTAAGACCAATATTGCAAAAGGGGCGATTGTTACATGCTAAATATAGAACAAATTAAAGAAATCATTCCACACCGCTATCCATTTTTACTTGTTGATAAAATATTAGAAGTGGATGAGGGAAAAAGAGCGGTTGGAATTAAAAATGTATCTGCAAACGAGGAGTTCTTTAATGGGCACTTCCCAGATTATGCAGTTATGCCTGGTGTACTTATTGTAGAAGCATTAGCGCAAGTTGGTGCAGTTGCTGTATTAAAGAAAGAAGAAAACCGCGGGAGACTTGCTTTCTTCGCAGGCATCGACAACTGCCGCTTCAAAAAACAAGTGCGCCCAGGTGATCAACTTCGTTTAGAAGTAGAAATGACGCGCATACGTGGCCCAATCGGAAAAGGAAAAGCAATCGCAACAGTGGATGGTGAAGTTGCGTGTGAAGCTGAAATTACATTTGCAATTGGTGATAAAAAAGAATAGAGAGTAATTAAAAAAATCCTTCTGTATATTACAGAAGGATTTTTTTAATTACTATATTTTTTGTTTGAAATATTAAAATGCAGAGTAATCAGAATTTTAATTGTAAATGAATGGGAGTTTGTATATAATGACGCTATAAATATCTTGGAATCAAGATGAATGATAGCGCGATAAAGATAGAGATGCCGTTGTCACATTATGGAGGTTATAAGATAGGACAAAGGTTATTATGATTCGTTATGATGAACTGTAGAGGAAAGTAATGGGGAAATTTAACGGTAGAAGTAAATGAAAAATAGGCGTAGCATATCGAGCATAAAAGAGAAAAAGGGGAAAATGTCGTATTTTGAAAAAGAGGAGATCATAACATGTTCGGGAGAAAGAAAAGAAAGCCATTAAAACAATTAATTACACATAAAGAGCCTAAATCACGTATTACAGAACAATACCGTAACATTCGTACGAACATTGAATTTACATCTGTAGATAACCATATTCGTTCTATTATTGTCACTTCAGCAGATCCAGGAGACGGGAAAACAACGACTATTTCTAATCTAGCAGTTGTTTTCGGTCAACAAGGGAAAAAAGTATTGTTAATTGGGGCGGACTTACGTAAGCCGACAATTCAAAACTTATTTGCGATTCATAATTCAAATGGATTAACGAACTTATTATCAGGACAAGCGAAACTAATGCAATGCATCCAAAAAACAGATATAGAGAACGTATATGTAATGGCATCAGGCCCTATACCGCCAAACCCAGCTGAACTATTAGGGAGCCGGGCTATGGACGAGGCGTTGCTCGAAGCATATAACATGTTCGATATTATTTTAATCGATACCCCACCTGTCCTTGCGGTAACCGATGCACAAATACTTGCGAACAAATGTGATGGAATCGTACTTGTTGTACGTAGTGAAAAAACAGAAAAAGATGAGATCGTAAAAGCGAAACAAATATTAGATAAAGCATCTGGCAAAATACTCGGTGTCGTTTTAAACGATAAAAAGGAAGAAAAAGAGCAGTATGGTTATTACTAAAATATAAAAAGCCAACAAAATTTTTGTTGGCTTTTTATTGTTTTCTGAAAATTCTTTATCAAGTTACACAGCATGAAAAACATGATAAAATAAAAAATTTGGAAAATGATTGGAATGTGTTGTCATATTTAAGATTATTTTGTAAGATTAAACTTGTTTCTTGTGAACGAATATAGAACTGAATTATTAAAAATGAAAAATGTAAGATTTATATGTTATAATTTTTCCTATGTGTAAATTTTAGAAAGTTGGAGGAACTTATGGAAGAAACAATTAGTCTAAAAGAGTTATTTCATATCTTAAAAAAACGTTTAGCAATGATCCTCGTAATCGCCTTTGGTGCAGCTATAGTAAGTGCTATCATTAGCTTCTTCTTTATGACACCAATCTATCAATCTTCAACGCAAATTCTTGTGAATCAGAAGAAGCAAGAAGGAGCAGCAATTCAGTACAATGAGGTACAAACAAATATTCAATTAACGAATACATATAAGGTTATTATTAAAAGTCCAGTAATCTTAGAGCAAGTGAATGAAAAATTAAATTTAAATATGGCAGCGCAAGCTTTAACAGGAAAGATTAATGTTGCGAATGAAAAAGATTCACAAGTCATTTCTGTAACAGCTGAGGATAAAGACCCGAAGCTAGCTCGTGATATTGCAAATGCAACTGCAGATGTATTTAAAGATGAAGTTGCTAAAATTATGAATGTTGATAACGTAACGGTATTATCAAAAGCAGAAGTTGCGGAAAATCAATCTCCGATTAAGCCAGTTCCTATGCTTAATGTAGCAATAGCTTTTGTTGTTGGTTTAATGGCTGCAGTTGGTCTTGCATTCTTACTAGAATACTTAGATAACACAGTGAAAAAAGAAGAAGATGTAGAAAACTTACTTGGCTTACCAGTGTTAGGTATTGTTGCTCGTATGGATGAAGAAACAATGAACGTGAAATCGCATGCTCCATCATCAAGAAAAGTGAGGGGACAGACAATTGGTTCTTAATAGTTTATTTAAAAAGAAAAAAAATCATCGTCAACGTCGTCAACTGATTGCTCATCAACAACCGAAATCACCAATTTCAGAACAATATCGTAATATTCGAACGAATATTGAGTTTGCGTCTGTTGATACAAACTTACATTCGCTAATGGTAACGTCTGCTAACCCGAGTGAAGGGAAAACGACGACAACAGCGAATATGGCAGTTGTTTTTGCTCAACAAGGAAAGAAAGTATTATTAATTGATGCAGATATGCGTAAACCAGCGATGCATCAAATGTTCCAAGTAGACAATATTGTCGGATTAACGAATGTATTAACGCATAGTCAACGTTTAGAGAAGTGTATACAAACGACAAATGTAGATAATTTACACTTTTTAGCGTGCGGCCCAATCCCACCAAATCCAGCGGAATTATTAGGTTCGAAATCGATGCAAGAGCTTCTTGCTCAAGCATATAGTATGTACGATTTAGTTATTTTTGATTTACCACCAATATTAGCTGTAACAGACGCGCAAATTATGGCAAATGTATGTGATGCATCTATTCTTGTCGTTCGTAGTGAATCGACAGAAAAGGAAACAGCGGTAAAAGCAAAAGGATTATTAGAATCTGCAAAAGGTAAATTGTTAGGTGTTGTTCTGAATGACCGTGAACGTGAGCAAGGCTTATATTATTACTACGGTGCGAACTAATTAAAAAGTGAGATATGGCAAGAACATATCTCCTTTTTTCCTTTGAATATGAGATATACCTCATATTCAAAGGAAAAAAGATTTCTATACGAGGGGGCGGATGAGAAGCATGATTGATTTACATTGTCACATTTTACATGGCATCGATGATGGTGCGCAAACAGTAACAGATAGTTTAGCGATGGCACAAAAGGCTGTCCAAGAAGGGATTCATACAATCGTTGCCACACCACATCATCAAAATGGAAAATATGTAAACGAACGTACGTCTATTATTCATCAAGTGAAACAATTAAATGATGAACTACAACAAAATGAAATTCCACTCAAAATTTTACCGGGGCAAGAGGTCAGATTATATGGTGACTTACTTGAAGACTATGAGGCTGGTAAAATCGTTACTTTAAACGAAACGAATAAATACATATTAATTGAATTCCCATCTAATCATGTACCTCGTTATGCAGAACAACTATTATATGAACTACGTGTTAAAGGAATGATTCCAATTATCGTTCATCCAGAACGCAATGCCGAGTTAATCGAGCGGCCAGATAAGTTATACAGCCTTGTAAGTAAAGGTGCATTAACACAAGTGACGGCAGGAAGTTTGCTAGGGAAATTCGGCAAAAAGATAAAAAAATTCTCACTACAACTTGTTGAACATAATTTAACACATATGATCGCCTCAGATGCACATAACACAACATTAAGAGGATTTCATCTAGCGGAAAGTTACGAATTAATCGAAAAAGAATTTGGAATGAATGTTATGAATGATTTAAAAGAAAATCCGTATTTATTAATTAGCGGAAAAGCAATTTATAAAGAAGATCCAGAACAAATTCGTCGTAAAAAATTGTTTGGTATTTTCTAAATAAGGAATTGGTGATGTCTCCTAACCGTTATCAACGGGGGCACTCGGTCGTGCTGTGGGTAGAAATTACATTTCAACCTACCTTAGACGCTTGTCGTCGGGAGTATGATGTGAGGATGGGTTAGATGCCCATACTTTTATTTCTATTAGAAACTCTACCTATGGAGTTATAAAAATGACTCTATAGGTAGGGTTTTTATTATTGTTACATATAAATAAACAGATGTAGGGGGCTAGATTTGAAAAAAGTAAGAAAAGCGATTATTCCAGCTGCTGGTCTTGGGACAAGGTTTTTACCAGCAACGAAAGCAATGCCGAAAGAAATGTTACCTATCGTCGATAAACCGACAATTCAATACATAGTAGAAGAAGCGATAGAATCAGGAATTGAAGACATTATTATTGTTACTGGAAAAGGAAAGCGAGCAATTGAAGATCACTTCGATCATTCCTTCGAATTAGAACAAAACCTTTTAGAAAAAGGGAAATATGAAATGCTTGAAAAAGTACAAGCTTCTTCAAAGATTAATATTCATTACATAAGGCAAAAAGAACCAAAGGGGCTTGGGCATGCGGTATGGTGTGCGCGTAAATTTATTGGGAATGAACCGTTTGCGGTATTACTTGGTGATGATATTGTCCAAGCAGACACACCATGTTTGCGCCAACTAATGGACCAATATGAAGGTACGCAGTCGTCAGTTATTGGTGTACAAATGGTGCCAGAGAATGAGACACATCGCTATGGTATTATCGATCCAATTGAGCAAAATGGCCGCAATTATCAAGTGCGTCAATTTGTAGAGAAGCCAGCAGAAGGTACAGCACCATCTAATCTAGCAATTATGGGACGTTACGTATTAACACCAGAAATTTTTATGTTTCTTGAGAATCAACAAACAGGTGCAGGTGGAGAAATTCAATTAACAGATGCGATTCAGCGTTTAAATGAAATTCAGAGAGTGTTTGCATATGACTTTGAAGGAACTCGTTATGATGTTGGGGAAAAGTTTGGGTTTATTAAGACGACGATTGAAATGGCGCTTCAAAATGAAGAACTGAAAGAAGAGTTGATGAGTTATATGAATGAACTTGTACAAAAGGAAAATGTACATGTATAAAAAGTGAGGTGGGATAGCAGTGGCCTTAATGAAAGTATCAGAGGAGACTGTAAAGAAACAAGAATTACTTGCTGCTGAAGAGGTAAATCAAAAATGGTTGTATTTATTTATGAAACGCTTAATGGATGTAGTAGGGGCATTATGTGGTCTTATTTTCCTTTCACCTGTTTTTCTTATCGTTGCACTACTCATTAAGTTAGAAGATCCAAAAGGTCCAATCTTATTCAAGCAAACCCGAGTGGGGAAAAATGAACAAGCATTTGGTATGTATAAATTCCGTTCCATGGTCACTGATGCAGAAGAGAAGTTGAAGGATTTATTACAACATAATGAAGTATCGGGTGCAATGTTTAAAATGAAAAATGATCCTCGTGTTACAAAAATCGGTAAATTCATCCGTAAAACAAGTATTGATGAGTTACCACAGTTATTGAATGTGTTAAAAGGTGAAATGAGTTTAGTGGGACCGCGTCCACCACTTCTGCGAGAAGTAAAGGAATATACGCAATACGATAAACAACGACTACTTGTTACACCGGGCTGTGCAGGACTTTGGCAAGTGACCGAAAGAAATAGTGTTGGATTCAAAGAAATGGTTGAATTAGACTTAGAATATATAAATAAACGAAGCATAATATATGATTTGAAAATTATATTTAAAACAATTCAAATTATGATTAAATCTAATGGAGCATCTTAGTAGTTAATTTACGGAAAGAGGTTGAAAGAGATGGATAAAAAGATTTGTGTAATGGGACTTGGTTATATTGGTTTACCTACTGCTAGTTTACTAGCGACAAAAGGGTTTCAAGTACATGGTGTTGATGTAAATGAAAATGCGGTTGAAATGATTAATAGTGGAAAAGTACATATTTATGAACCGGATTTAGATATTTTAGTAAAAGCAGCGGTGCAAAGTGGGAAATTAAAGGCATCATTACAGCCTGAAGAAGCAGACATTTTTATTTTGGCAGTGCCAACGCCATTTAAAGATGGACATAAACCAGATTTAGCATATGTAGAGGCTGCTGCGAAAACAATTGCTCCTGTTATAAAAAATGGGGATATTATTATTCTTGAATCTACAAGTCCAATTGGTACAACTGAAAAAGTTGCAGAATGGATTTTAGAAGAACGATCAGATTTAACAACTTCTGAGGAAATGCATAGTGAAAAGGGTAGAATTTATGTGTCGCATTGTCCAGAACGTGTATTACCAGGGCAAATTTTAAAGGAATTAGTAGAAAATGATCGTATTATTGGTGGGTTAGACAAGGAATCTACAAAACGTACGGTAGAATTTTATAAACAATTCGTAAAAGGAAAAATTTTGGATACAAATGCAAGAACAGCAGAGATGGCAAAGTTAACAGAGAATTCATTCCGTGATGTAAATATTGCTTTTGCAAACGAACTATCGTTAATATGTGATAAGTTAAATATTAATGTTTGGGAATTAATCCGTCTTGCAAACCGCCATCCGCGTGTGAATATTTTACAACCAGGGCCAGGTGTTGGTGGTCATTGTATCGCTGTGGATCCTTGGTTTATTGTAGATGCTGCTCCAGAAGAAGCAAAATTAATTCACACTGCAAGAAATGTTAATGACTATAAACCGATGTATGTTGTTGAGAAGGTAAAAGAGAAGGCAGATCGTTTTAAAAATCCAGTAATTGCTTGTTTAGGATTAGCGTTTAAGGCAAATATAGATGACTTACGTGAGAGTCCAGCGCTAGAAATTGTGAAGAAATTAGCGAGCTTAAATATTGGTGAAGTGATTGCGGTGGAACCACACGTAAATGAATTGCCGAACTCCTTAAAAGATAAGGGAGTTACACTTCTTTCAGTTGAGGATGCTGTAGTGAAATCAGATATTATTTTAGTGTTAGTAGATCATGAAATTTTTGGCTCAATTGACTTTGATCAATTGAAAGAAAAGGTTGTTATAGATACAAAAGGATTTATAAAATAATAGTAAAAAAGGTTCTTTTTGGCATATCTTGTTAAAAGGAACCTTTTTAATTTTATACAGTTTAGGTTGGTAAAATTATGAAAGAAAAAATTATTGAAAAAGGTATAAATATCAAAAGTAGCCTTATAACAATCTTAAAAAAGGGCGCTAAAGTAGGCTTTTTCCATTTATTATCTGCAAATATATTACTTCAGATTGCTGGATTTGGTGGACAAATTTTCTTGACTAGGGTTCTATCAGTAGAAGATATAGGAAGAATTAGGGTATTACAGTCTTTCTTAAGTATATTATTAATGTTAGCCACGGTAGGAATGAACACCACTATTTTAAAATTATGCTCTGAAGATATAACTCAAAAAGAAAAATATAGAATTTTAAAAATGTCAATTTTTCTGAGTGTAATAGTTTCTTTTGGGGTTATGGGAATCACCTTTATAGCCGCAGTATGTAGCGTCTTATCGAATGATGAAATAATAAATGAGCAAATGCTCATTTATATTTTGCAACTCCCGTTTTTAGTGCTAAATAGTCTAGGGATGGCCTATCTACAATCCCAGCAGAAAATAAAGACTATGTCTAATCTACAAAGTTTTACAAAAATATTTGTTTTAATAGTTAGTACGGTGTGTGCATTTACTTTTGGATTAATGGGATATATTTCAGGCCTAGTAATAGCGACGAGTATTACATCAAGCTTATTGTTTTATCTTCTTAAAGATGACCTTAAGCAACTATTGTTTTTGAAATTGGAAAAAAAATATTTTTATCAGATACTAAGATTTAGTGGGTATACGTTTGGAACAGGATTGCTATGGCAGGTCATCCTTTCTTCAGGAGTTATAATAGCTAATTATATTACTCAAGATCGTCAGCAAATAGCATACTATGGAAATGCTCAGCTCATTGTTAATACCCTTATGATGATCCCTATAACCCTAAATCAGATTATGATTCCATATATATCTAAAAAATCAAATAATTTACAAGAGGTTAAAAATATTGCCTTAAAATATCAGTTAAGGATGTTTCTATTAATGGTGATAGTTGGTGCAGTATCTTATTACCTAATCCCAATTATAATTCCTTTGGCATTTGGAGAGGCTTATGTAGGGTCAATTCCATATTTTAAAATATTATTATTAGGGCTGGTTTTTTGGAGCATGTACTCTCCTAAGAATAATATCCTATATAGTATAGGGAAAGTAAATTATACATTCTATGCAAACTTTATTACGTGTATATTAAACGTTGTATTTAACATAGTATTGCTTAATGTTTATGGAGTCATAGGAATTGCATTTGGTAGCACCCTTACATTTTGCGTAGCGATAGCTATAAATCATTTTTATTATCAACGAGCATTGAAGGGTAGTAATGAAAAAGTTAGTATGTAAAAATGATTTTTTAAGGAGGAATAACGGACTGTGGCAGCAAGAGATTTGGGTGTAATTTCGTATTTGTTAATTATTATGTTTAGCATTACAGTCGCAATTATGACAAATAAATTAGTGCTAATGATATTACCTATTTTAGGAGTAGTCGCAATTTATTTGTTTTTTAATATGCGGAAATTAATTTATTTATTAGTACTTTTTATGCCTTGTATTGAGGTTTTAAATCAATATGGGGTAGGATTTAATATAGGTAGTTTTCAATTAATGGCGAATTCGCTAGTATCTAGTTTCTTTATAATGGTAGCATTTTTATATTTATTTAAGAAGAATTTTGAAGTTAAAATATATAGAAGTTTATTTTTGACAATTCTAGTTTATATCTCATTAGGTATGATCTCTACTATAGTTGCTACAGAGAAAGTAGTTAGTTTGAAAGAAGAAATTAAATTAATATTTTATTTTTTATTGGTTCTAGTAATTCCCTTTGTAATAAATAGTGAATCGGATAAAAAGAAGGTAACAGAGCTATTTATAGCTGCTTCTATAATCCCCATATTAATAGGGGCCATACAATTTTTAACTAATAGTTCACCAATTGAAACTTATTTAGATGGAAGAACTGTAATTAGGATTACTGGTGGTTTTACACATTCTAATCACTTTGCATACTATATTTCATTGGTAGGTATTGTGTTGTTTACTCAGATCCTTTCTAGCGAAAAGATTGTTTATTATAAAAGTAAACTTATTTTATTTATAATAATAGCCTTAGAATTGTTCGCAACTTATTCGAGGACAGCCTTAATTATGTACGCATTAATATTGATTGGAATTCTTTTCTCTAGAAAAATGAGTAAACTGCTAATTTCTTTACCCTTTATACTTATGGGACTTGTTTTAATGGTTAATTTTGGAGGAGAAGGTTCGAATCTAATCGAGGAAAGATTTAATGGAGTATTAGACATATTTACTAATGCTACTTATGTACAAGATGCAATGAATAATAATTATTCGGATTCATTTGGTTGGAGGATTTATCTTTGGTCAAGGGTAGTAGCTCTCTTATTTGAGAATAGTATTATATTTGGATTTGGACTCCAAAATTTTACTACTGTTGCAAATCAAGCAATAGGTATCTATATAGATGCCCATAATACTTTTATTAAGGTTCTAATTGAAATGGGTATTTTGGGATTTCTTGCTTTTATGGCTTTTATTGTGCAAATGTTCATTATGTATTTTAAGAGCAAAAAGAAAAATTTGGATTTCCACATCTCTTATTCAATTTATGTATATTGCTATCTGATTTTAGTTAGTTTTGTTGATCCAGTTTTTAGTCATAATGTAATAGGATTTTATATTTGGTTTTTTGTAGGTGTTCAAAGTATATTACCAAAGGGAAAGTTAGAATAATCTTATTATCTGTTCGCATAGGAGAGAATTATGAAAACAAACAAAAAGTTATTAATATTATCAAATTATTTCCCGCCACAAGTGGAAATAGCGGCTATTAGGATTAAATCTATAATTAAGTATTTAAATAAATTAGATTGGGAAGTATTTTGTTTAAATACAGTAGAGGAAAGTAAAGGGTATCAAGGTCAAGGAGTTAAATCAGAGAATATTATTGTGAGTGAGAACTATTTACATAAACTAAGGAAGAATTTTAAAAAGGAAAATAGCAACTTTTTAAGTACCGTTGAAGAAAAAAAGAATGATCAAATTAGTCTCACATCTAAATTGAAAATTTATATTAAATTAGCGTATCAAACTGTAGCCTTATTTCTTTGGGTAATATCTTCATATATTAAAGTGCGTAAGAAAATAAAACAAAATAAAATAGGAAGTATTTTGTGTACGGTTCCTAGTATAGATATGTTGGTGTTGGGGGCATTTATAAAAAAACGTCATCCCGAAATAGAGTTAATTGAAGAAATTAGAGATGTTATTTTTTGTAACCAAATCTATAAAAAAGAACTTACAGATTTAGAACAAAGGTTTTATTACTATTTAGAAAAAAATTGTGTTAAACGTGTAGAAAAATTTGTTTTTCTAACAGAAAATATCAAAAAAAATTACGTGGAGGAATTTAACATAGATACTCCCCACGTGGTAATTACTAATGGATTTGATGAAGAGATTTACACAGATATAGAGTATTCTAAGAAAGAAAAATGTGTTATTTCCCATTTTGGTAGCTTTTATGGTAGCAGGAATCCAATAGAGTTTATAAAAGCTGTAGGAGAATTGATTAATAAAGAAAAATTTGATATCCATGTTAATTTAGTTGGTAAATTTCAAGATAAAAATATAGAGAAACAGGCCATAGGGCTAATCGAAGAATTCAATTTAGTAAATAATTTTACTATCATTTCATCTTTAGAACACGAGAAAGTCATATTACTAGAGCAAACTTCAGATCTAAATTTAATAATTACACATACTAATGGTGAAAGTAATTATGCTTTACCCGGAAAAGTTTTTGAATATATAGGTGCACAAAGGCCTATCTTCTGTATTAGTAGTGATTCATTGTTATGTGATATGATTCATGAATATAAATTGGGTTATTTAGTAAAGAGTAACGAAGAAGCTTGCATAGTAAAGGAACTAAAAAGAATTTATGAAGACTGGGATTCTAATAATTTAGATACCAGTTTTAATAAGAATGGTTTTGGGAAGTTTAGCCGCAGGGAATTAACAAAAAAATTGAATGATTTTTTAATTTTATAGCTATATTAAAATGTTATTTATAGGTAAATTGAGGTGTATTGATGGATAAGTTATCCGTAATAATTTGTACATATAATAGAGGAGATGTAATAGGGGATTGTTTAGAAAGCCTATTACAAAATAATGTAGAGCAGGAATTTTTTGAAATTTTAATTGTAGATAATAATTCAAAGGATAATACTAAAGAGATCGTAAATGAGTTTTGTAAAAAAAATTCTAATATAAGGTATGTAAAGGAAGAGAAAGTCGGGTTATCTCATGCTAGAAATAAAGGGATAATTGAAGCGAATGGAACAATATTAGCCTTTATTGATGATGATGTAGAAGTTAGTAAAGAGTATATCGATTCTATTATAAAATTTTTTGATGAGCACCCAGAGGAAGTGTGTGCAGGTGGGAAAATAATCCCAGTATGGCATTTTCAAAAACCGGATTGGTTTGTAGGGGATTTTGCCTCGATTATCGGGGAAACTAAATATGGTGAGGAAACATGTGTATTAAAAACGAGAGAATATCCACTTGGGGGGAATATGATTTTTAAGAAAGAAATTTTTAATGAAATTGGATATTTTAATACAAATTTAGGCATTCAAGGGGATACACTTTATTTAGGTGAAGAGGTTGATATATGCGATCGTGTTTTAAGATTAGAGAAAAAGATATACTATTTACCACAAGCTTATGTTTACCACAAGGTTCACGAAAATAAAGTTGATAAGAAATATATATTAAACAGATTAAAGCTTGAAGGCGAATCAGTCGCCCATTGGCATTTTGATACGAAAACAAGATTTCAAATGTTGATTCAATATGTTATTCGTATGGGGATATTAATATTAAGAGATTATCCAGCTCTAATGATTAGTAAATCAAAAAATAGTCATGTGTTTTGGAAAGAATGTAAAGTAGCAAGAACGAGGGCGTATGTTAAAAAAGCAAGGATGTTATTTTCACAAGGGAGAAATAAATGATTTCTTTTTTTAATAAGGTTATAACTAAGATTAAGGGTAAAGAATATAAATTAGATAGTAATATCGGTGTAATAAATATATTAGAAATTATTTATCATAGAATGATTAGTTTATGTAGAGGATACTATAGGAAGATTGGATTAAGAGGGTGTGGAAGAATTTTATTTGTTGGTCGGAGAGTTCAATTAAAGAATAAGAATTTAATTGAATTTGGGAGTGGTGTCACATTAGAAGACTATGTACTTTTAGATGGTCTATCTAAAAATGGGCTTAAAATAGGTAATAATGTAAAAATAGGTTCACACTCCATAGTTGCTTGTTCAGGAAGTTTAAAGAATTTAGGTAAAGGGCTAATAATCGGTGATGATAGTGGTATTGGAGATTTTAGTTTCTTTGGAGCAGCTGGTGGTATAAAGATAGGCAGTAATGTAATTATGGGACAAAATGTGAGATTTCATTCCGAAAATCATAACTTTGATAGAATAGATATTCCAATTAAAGAGCAAGGGGTTACGAATAAAGGAATAGCTGTTGGAAATGATTGTTGGATAGGGTCCGGGGCAGTTTTTTTAGATGGAGTAGAAGTTGGTGAGGGGTGTGTTATAGGCGCAAATACGCTGGTAAATAAAAATATTCCAGCATATAGCGTTGCCGTCGGAAATCCAGTGAAAATCGTTAAAAGTCGTCTTGAAATGAGGGGAAGAACAAATTGAAAATATTGCATATCTCACTGGGTTTACCACCATATCGTACAGGTGGTTTAACAAAGTACTCGACAGATTTAATGCTTGAGCAATCTAGTGAGCATAAAGTATTTCTTTTATACCCTGGAAAATTCACTATTTCTCAAAAAGTGGCTATTAAAAAAAATCAAGCATGTGAAGGTATAGGGGTTTACGAATTAGTAAACCCTTTACCTATTTCTTTGCTAAGTGGTATCAATCAACCGCAGTTATTTATGAAGGAAATAGATAAAAGTACTTATGTAGATTTTTTAAAACAGATAGGCCCGGATGTTATTCATGTGCATACTTTAATGGGAATTCATAAAGAACTTTTTGAAGTAGCAAAAGAGTTATCTATAAAAATAGTATTTACTACACATGATTATTTTGGTCTTTGTCCTAAAGTAAATTTAATGGATGCAAAAGGACAGATCTGTAATGATTTTGATTTGGGCCGTGGTTGCCTGTCATGTAATGCTAATGCTTTAAGCATGCCAATGATGTATGCTATGCAATCTTATCCATATCGCTATTTAAAAGATAGCAGAATTGTAAAGGTACTAAGAAGATTGAAAAAGAATCGAACTAAAAAGAATATAGAGATATCTCATATCACAGATGAGGTGAAAAAATCGGATGACAGTCTGGCAATTCAATATGTAGAATTACGTGAGTATTATTTAGACATATTGAAATTGGTAGACTACTTTCATTTCAATAGTTCCGTTGCAAAAGAGCAGTTCGAAAGCTTTTTAGATGTAAAAGGAAAAGTGATTTCCATTAGTCATAAAGATATTTATGATCATCGCCAAGAGCGTTTATATAGAAAGAAAAATAACTCAATTTTAAGATGTGGATATTTGGGTCCTGTAGACGCATATAAAGGTTTTTATGCTTTAAAAGATACATTGGACCTTTTAAATGAAAATGGATATGAAAATTGGCATTTAAATGTATATGGTGATTTTATAAATGATCCAGAAACCTATAATCCAAAGAATTATACTTTTCATGGGCGATATGAGTACAGTCAACTAAAAGAAATGTTTAGTGGAATTGATTTGTTAATTGTCCCGAGCATTTGGAAGGAAACATTTGGGTTTATTGGCCTAGAGGCTCAATCTTATGGTGTTCCTATCATGCTTTCCGAACATGTCGGATTTAAGGACTTAATAGAAGATGGAGAAACTGGATTTATTTATAAGGCTGATGGAAATGATTTTGCGAATAAATTGTCTTTAATATTGGACAATCCCGCGGTATTAGAGAAAATAAATGAAAATATATCAAAAATGAAATTTCCTTACATCATGGAACAACATACTAATGAAATAATAAACCTATATCAAGAGGTAAGAGCAGGAGTAGAAGAATAAATGAGGCATGTATTTATAATTGGATCCAAAGGGATTCCCGCAAAATATGGTGGATTCGAAACATTTGTAGAATACTTAACAGCTCGAAAGCAAAGTGAAGATATGCAGTATCACGTATCTTGCCTAGCTAATAATAATGATGAGTTCAAGCATAATAATGCAAGATGCTTTAATGTAAAAACACCTGAAATCGGTAGTGCTAAAGCAGTAGCGTACGATATTTTGAGTTTAAAAGAGTGCATCCGTTACATTAAAAGAAATAATCTTACAAATTGCATTGTCTACGTGCTTGCTTGTCGTATTGGTCCATTCTTTTCTTTCTATAAAAATAAGCTAGAAAAAATGGGTGTAAAAGTATTTGTAAATCCAGATGGACATGAGTGGAAAAGAAGTAAATGGAGCCCTGCTATCAGAACATATTGGAAAATATCCGAGAAGTTAATGGTTAAAAATGCAGATTTATTAGTATGCGATTCCAAAGGAATTGAGTCATATATTAAAACAGATTATAAACAATATAACCCTAAGACGGCATTTATTGCTTATGGTGCGGATGTTACGTCATCATCTTTAAAAGACAATGATGTAAAATTAAATGAATGGTATAAGAAATATGATATAAATACTAATGAATATTATTTGGTAGTTGGTCGTTTTGTTCCAGAGAATAACTATGAATTAATGGTTCGTGAATTTATGAAATCAGATTCTACAAAAGACTTTGTTATTATCTCTAACGTTGAACAAAATCAATTTTATCAAGACTTATTGACAAAGACGAATTTTGATAAGGATCCTCGTGTTAAGTTTGTTGGAACTGTATATGATCAAGAATTATTGAAGAAAGTTCGTGAAAATGCATTTGCATATTTCCATGGGCATGAAGTAGGTGGAACGAATCCATCATTATTAGAAGCATTGGCTTCTACAAAATTAAATATGCTTCTAGATGTGGTGTTTAATAAAGAGGTTGGGGAAGAAGGAGCTGTTTATTTCTCTAAAGAAGGTGGCTCTTTAGCTAACTTAATTCATGAAGTTGAGCGATATTCACAAGAACAAATTAATGAATTGAGTAGTAAGGCGAAAGATAGAATTATCTATGAATACTCATGGGAGAAAATTGTAAATGATTATGAATCTTTATTTTTAAAGTCATAACAAAAATTAGAAGGGGGATGAATCTAGACAGATTTATTCCCTATTTCTATGATATATATAAAGGAGTGCGAGTAATTTATGAAAGGTATTATTCTAGCTGGAGGTAGTGGAACACGCTTATATCCACTTACACAAGCGGTATCAAAACAATTGTTACCTGTATATGATAAGCCAATGATTTATTATCCATTATCAGTATTAATGCTTGCTGGTATTCAAGAAATTTTAATTATCTCTACACCACAGGATACACCTCGTTTTAAAGAGTTATTGGGAGATGGTTCACAGTTTGGGATAAAACTTGAATATGCTGTGCAGCCTTCTCCAGATGGTTTAGCTCAGGCATTTATTATTGGAGAAGAGTTCATTGGTAATGATTCTGTAGCTCTTGTTCTTGGTGATAATTTATTCTATGGACACGGTTTAACAAAATTATTACAAAACGCCGTAGAACGTCAAGAAGGGGCAACTGTCTTTGGATATTATGTAAATGATCCAGAACGTTTTGGAGTTGTGGAGTTTGATGAAGATGGAAAGGCTATTTCTATTGAAGAGAAACCTCAAAATCCAAAATCACATTATGCTGTAACAGGTTTATATTTCTATGATAATCGTGTTATAGAGATTGCGAAGAATATTAAACCATCATCTCGTGGTGAATTGGAAATTACGGATATAAATAAGGTTTATTTACAATTACAAGAGTTGCATGTTGAAATTCTTGGACGTGGCTTCTCTTGGTTAGACTCTGGTACGCACGAGTCCTTACTAGAGGCATCTCAATTTATTGAAACAATTGAAAAACGTCAAAGTTTAAAAGTAGCTTGTTTAGAGGAAATAGCCTTTAGAAAAGGATATATTACACGTGAGCAGCTATTAGACTTAGCGGAGCCGATGAAAAAAAATCAATACGGTCAATATTTAATTCGATTGGCAGAACAAAGTAAACAAAAACAACCAATTTATCAATAAGGGAGTACGTATAATGAATATTGTTGAAACTAAGATTCCGGATGTAGTTATTTTAGAGCCTAAAGTATTTGGAGATCATCGTGGATATTTTATGGAAAGTTATAATAAAGATGTGTTTGATAAACTTGGTTTGGAGTATGAATTCATTCAGGATAATCAATCTTTATCAGTACCAGCCGGAACATTACGTGGATTACATTTTCAGTTAAATCCTAAAGCACAGACAAAGATAGTACGCTGTATTACAGGTGCTATTTATGATGTAGCTGTTGATATTCGTAAAGGCTCACCTACATATGGTCAATGGATTGGTGTTATTTTAAGTGAACATAATAAGCGCCAATTAGTTGTGCCAAAAGGATTTGCGCATGGATTTTGTACATTAGTACCGAATTCAACAGTGGCGTATAAAGTAGATGAATACTATTCTCCTGATCATGATGCAGGTATTCTATGGAATGACCCAGCATTAGGAATCGATTGGCCGGTAAGTGAACCGATTCTTTCAGAAAAGGATACTAAACATCCACTATTAGAAGAAGCAAATATTAATTTTGTGTACGAGAAATAAGGAGGAATAACATGAAGTTATTAGTAACAGGTGGCGCAGGGTTTATTGGAAGTAACTTTGTTCGATATATGGTGAAGAAGTATCCTGAATACAATATTGTAAACTTAGATGCGTTAACATATGCAGGTAATTTAGAAAACCTAAAAGATATTGAGGGATTATCTAATTATAAATTTGTCAAAGGTGATATAGCAGATCGTCAGTTTATTAATCAATTATTTAAAGAGGAAAAGTTTGATTATGTATTAAACTTTGCAGCAGAATCGCATGTTGATAGAAGTATTACAAATCCTGATATCTTTATTCAAACGAATATTCAAGGTACACAAGTATTACTAGATGCTGCTAAAAATGCAGAAGTAAAAAAATACTTACAAGTTTCAACAGATGAGGTATACGGAACTTTAGGCGAAACTGGTTACTTTACGGAAGAAACACCCTTAGCATCAAATAGCCCATATAGTTCAAGTAAAGCTGGTGCAGACCTATTAGTTCGCGCCTATCATGAAACGTTTGGATTGCCTGTAAATATTACGCGTTGTTCAAATAATTACGGACCTTTCCACTTCCCAGAGAAGTTAATTCCTCTAATGATTATTAACGCGTTGAATGATAAGCAATTACCTGTATATGGAGATGGTTTAAATGTACGTGATTGGTTACATGTGGAAGATCATTGTCAGGCAATCGATTTAGTACTTCATAAAGGAAAAAATGGTGAAGTGTACAATGTTGGCGGAAATAATGAACGTACAAACATTGAAATCGTAAAAACAATCTTAAAAGCATTGGATAAACCAGAATCTCTAATTAAGTATGTTACAGATCGCCCAGGTCATGATCGTCGTTACGCAATTGATGCGACAAAACTTCGTGAAGAATTAGGTTGGTCACCAAAGTATAACTTTGATACAGGCATTGAACAAACTATTAAATGGTATTTAGAAAATCAAGATTGGTGGAAAAATATTATTTCTGGAGAATACCAAGAATACTTCAAGAATCAATATGATAATAGATTAGAGGTATAAAATATGAAAGTATTGGTAACAGGAGCTAAAGGACAGTTAGGGCAGGATGTAGTAAATTTATTAGAAGAACAGACATGGGAAGTCTTTGGGCTCGGCAGAGAAGAGTTAAATATTACAGATGAAAAACAAGTAAGCGAAAAAGTATTATTAATTCAGCCGGATATTATTATTCACACGGCAGCATATACACAAGTAGATCAAGCGGAAAGCGATGAAGAAGCTGCTTTTAATGTCAATGCCGAAGGAACGAAATATTTAGCGAAAGCTGCTGAAGCAGTGGGGGCAAAGTTTTGTTATGTAAGTACTGATTACGTTTTTGATGGAACAAAAAATGAACCATATAAAGCGGATGATCAAACTAATCCTCAGACTGTATACGGTAAATCGAAATTGGTTGGAGAACAGTATACACAAGAGTATTGTTCAAAAAATTATATTGTTAGGACTTCTTGGGTATTTGGTTTATATGGTAATAATTTCGTGAAGACGATGCTACGTTTGGCAGAGGAGAAGAAAGAATTAGGGATTGTTCATGACCAAGTGGGTTCACCAACTTATACAACTGACTTAGCGAGATTTATTATTAATCTTGTACAAACTAATAAATATGGGATATACCATGGTTCTAATTCAGGGGTGTGTTCGTGGTATGAGTTTGCAAAAGAGATATTCGAACAATCTAATATTGAAATAATGGTTAATCCGCTAACGACAGAAGATTTTCCAAGGCCTGCTGCACGCCCTAAATATTCGGTGCTAGATAAAGGGATGATTGAACAAAATGGATTTGAATCGTTCCAAGATTGGAAAAAAGCGTTAAAAGATTTTCTTAAGAATTTGTAAGATGGTGGGGGAATTAGTGATTTACAAATGATTTGTAAATCTGTATAGTTTTATATGGAATAATACCTGATAAAAATAAAGTTATTTAATTTGTTACTTGAAAGAAGGAAAAACGATGAAGAAAAAGATTCTATTTTGGATTCTAGGTATCATTGGTGTTCTTGTTGTTGCTGGTGGTGTATATGCATATACTATTTACTCTAATGTATCTAATACGTTAAATACAGTGCATAAGCCTTTGGATCGTGATAAGTCTGACAAACGAGATAAGAAAGCAGAGATTGCGGATAATAAACCTATATCTATTTTATTGATGGGTGTAGATCAAGAAGATAATGGAACAGGTAGATCCGATTCACTTATGTTATTTACCTTAAACCCAAAAACAAAATCTATGAAAATTACGAGTATCCCACGAGACTCTTATACGGAGATTGTAGGGAAAGGTAAAAAAGATAAGATCAACCATGCCTATGCTTTTGGTGGCATTGATATGGCTGTAAAAACAGTAGAGAATTTTCTTAATGTACCAGTCGATCATTACATTGAAGTAAATATGGCTGGATTTAGAGATATTGTAGATGCTGTTGGTGGTGTTGATGTAAATAACGATTTGGAGTTTACATCAAGGGATCAACATTTTGCTAAAGGTAATATCCATTTAAATGGTGAAACAGCATTAAAGTATACTCGTATGCGTTACGAAGATCCACGCGGTGACTTCGGTCGTCAAATGCGCCAACGTCAAGTTATCCAGGCAGTAATTAAAAAAGGTGCAAGCGTATCGTCACTAGCAAGCTATGGTGACGTACTAAAAGCAATTGAGAAAAACGTTAAAACAAGTTTAACACAAGATCAAATGTTTGATATTCAAAAGAACTATAAAGATTGTATGGAGAACAGTGAAGAAATTCAAATCCCAGGTGACGGTCATAAAGCCGCTGATGGTATTTGGTACTACTATGTTCCAGATGCAGCAAAACAAGATATAACGAACAAGTTAAAAGCACATCTTGAATTGACTAAGTAATATGTATTGAACCCAACTCCTTTGGAAGGAGTTGGGTTTATTTTTGCGTAGGTTTATATTAGTATTATATATTGTGAGATTAATAGATGAGGTGAATCGATGAATAAGAAAGCAGTTCTTGTCCTATTTATTTTTGTATTGTTTGTTGCTTCGATTGTGAGCGGTAAATTGTATTGGAATAAAAAGATTGCGAATGCAACAGGACAAACGAGTGAAGTAACGAAAACAAAGGCTGAAGTGAAAGATAGCGGTGCGAAGAAAGAAGAGAAAACAGAAGAGAAAACAGAAGAGAAAACAGAAGAGAAAAAGCAAGATGCAAAATCATCTTTTAATGAAGCGTACGCAAAGAACTTGCCAGATGCAGTGAAAGAGAAGTTAAAGAAAGCTGCTCAGGATAAAAAGGCAGTAAATCTTGTTATTGTTGGTGATGAGGCTTCTTCATCTGAAAAAGATGCTTGGGCAGCTAAGTTAACTGCTAATTTAGAGGCTTCTTACGGTAAAGGTTTATGGAATGTGACGGTAAAGGAATATAAGGGTGAAAGTACAGAGGAATTAATCAAGAATAAACGTGATAAAGAGATTGCTAAAGAAAATCCAGATGTAATTTTATTTGAGCCACCATTTATTACTGATAACGGAAAAACTGGTAATGGAAATTCAGTAGCGAGTACACAGAAGTTTGTGCAAGCACTTTCTACTAGTGCAAAAGGCGCTACAATTATGATTCAACCATCAAACCCAGTGTATGGTGCGAAGAATTATCCGAAAGCGATTGAAGCATTAAAACAATTTGCGACGCAAAATAGTTATGCATATGTTGATCATTGGGGAGCATGGCCTGATGCAACAACGAAAGCGATTTTACCGTACTTACAAACAGAGTTCGGTTTCCCAAGTGCTAAGGGACATGAAGTTTGGGCACAATATGTAACGGATTATTTTGTAGCTAAATAATAAATGAGAGAGGGTACCGTCGACAACATATGTTCGACAATACCCTCTCTTTTTTTGTTTTATTTTTGCTATACTAAACTGTACTATAATACAGGACGAGAGGAGGAGAATGATGAAAATACTTGTAGTAGATGATGAATCGAGTATTCGTAATTTGATTCGGATGCAGTTAGAGATGGAAGGGTATGAAGTATTGACGGCGGCTGATGGGAGAGAAGCTTTAGAGAGATGGAATGAGCAGCCAGATGTACTTATTTTAGATGTGATGCTTCCTGATACGGATGGATATGAGTTATTACGTTTGTTCCGGGAGAAGGATCGTGATATTCCGGTGCTTATGTTGACAGCGAAGAGTCAGATGAATGATAAGTTACTTGGTCTTCAGCTTGGAGCTGATGATTATGTGACGAAGCCTTTTAATTATGCGGAGCTTATTCTTCGGGTGAAGAATATGGCGCGGCGCGTGAAGAAGAAGGAGGTTCCTTTAAATCATGAGGTGATTGGGGCTGGTGATTTACTTATTTGTCCAAAGGAACGAAAGCTTCATGTGAGTGGACAGGAGGTTCAGTTAACGTACCGAGAGTTTAATTTATGTCAGTTGTTTGTTTCGAATCCGCAGCGTGTATTCATGAGGGATGAGTTACTCGAGAAGGTATGGGGGTTTGAGTATATCGGAAATACGAGAGCGGTTGATATTATGGTGCAAAGGCTTCGGAAGAAACTCGGCGCGAGCGGGGAGTATATTAAGACAATTTATGGTGTTGGGTATAAGCTTGATTGCTAAAAGGTGATGATATGTCTTTAAAACGAAATATGGTGTTTGGAATAGTTGGATTGTTGATTCCAATTCTTGTTCTTTTGTATGCGGTGGTTTATATTGCACTGGAGAAGAATGTGTATCATAATGCGGCAGATTCCTTAGAAAAGTTAAGTGTGGAAGCGCAAATTTATACGATGAATTATTTAGAGAAGGAAGCAGAAGTAGAGACGTTAGGTCCTAATTCGCTTTTAATTGCTTCGTATTTAGCGAAGCGAATGGATGTCCGGGTGCAGATGATTGGGAAGAATGGGGATGTTGTTGCAGATACTCAAAAAGGAGCATTACTTCATCGGAATATTGACATTGAGAGTTCTTTGAAGGGGAAGAAATCTTATGTTTTCGAGGAGGGAGACCCAGCTCCAATTCTTTTGTTTTCAAGTCCGGTTTATTATGGAAACGATGTCATTGGAAGTATTCGTTTTATAAATGAGTTAACGGATGAGAAGGAAGTTTTAACAAATGTAAGTTGGACGTTTTTAATGACGTCGCTTTGTTTAGTAGCTGCTGGTATTTTCTTTGCGATTCGTTTGGCGAAGTCTCTCCATAAACCAATTGATCAGTTAAGGCAAATGGCATATCGGCTTGCGAATGGAGATTATGAAAGTAAGATTGAGCTAAATGAGTATGTGGAAATTGCGCAGCTTTCAGCGTCCTTTAATGCGATGGCTGATGGGATTGAGCTGCATATTAAGCAGCTGAAGGAAGAGAAAGAGAAACAGAAAGATTTCTTGGACCGCATTACGCATGAGCTGAAAACACCACTTACGGCAATTATCGGTTATGTGGATTTAATTCCGAAGTTACAATCGAAGGAGGATGTGCAGGAGAGCCTCCGTTATGTGTCTGTAGAAAGTGAGCGTCTATTATCACTTGTAGAGGAATTACTTAAGTCTTCAAAGTACGGGAAGAGTACGTTTGAAGTGTCACCTACAGTCGTGAATATTAAAGAATTGGCAGAAGAAGCGGTTTCGATTGTGAAACTGAGGTTGCAGCAGTTTGAAATTGAAGTTATGAATGAGTTAACGGAAGTACACGTCGTTGCGGATTTTGATAAGACGAAGCAAATTTTCTTGAATGTGCTTGATAATGCAATTAAATATAGTGATGCTACGCAAGTTCGTATGAATGTAATTATAAATGAGCAGGAAGCAAAGGTTTTTGTTCATGATGATGGCATCGGTATGGATGAAGGTGTGCTTGCAGAGTGGAATGAGTCTCCGGAAGGGAAGGTGCTTCCTTCTAGTTACGGGAATGGCTATGGTTTATACATTTGTCAGGAGATTATGAAGAAGCAAGGTGGAAGTATGCGAATTGAGAGTAGTGAAGAAATGGGAACTACAATATGTATGACATTTTTACTTCCGAGACGGATGGAAGACATAAAAAACTTGAAAGCGGTTAAATGATACATTTATGAAACAATTATGCGGTATTTTCGAAACAACGTTTTTTTATCTTGGAGGTAGGCAGAAATGAAAAGGCTATCATTTCAAATTCTTATGTTTGTCTTTTGTATGATTGTTTCTCTTATTTTGTTTTATGTTATTGAGAAGCAAATATATAATCGAATTACAATTGTGGATGACAAACAAGCCGTTTTACAAAGAGTGAATGAATCCCTTCCTACTGAAGTGAAAGTAAGGCATGAGAAGTGGGGAGAAATTGTTGTAACGGATGAAGTTCGTTTGCATACGATTGTTTCATTCTTTGACCGAATTCGAATAGAACCGAGAGAAGCGAGGAATCAAGAACAAGTATTTACTGGAGAAGTAACGTACTTGAATGGACATAAACGTACTTTTGCAGTAGGTGACTTGTTCCAGTACGAGGCTAATGTATACGGAAAGAATGGCACGGATCCGATGATCTCAGCATTTCAAACGTATTTGTTAAGTCTGTATTATACACCAGAGCGCATTAGTAATTTCTTTGCGGAGGCAAAGGAAGTTGTAGTGAGGCAAGGGGATGTAATACGTACTATAGATCTTACGCAAATATTTGATTCTATTCGATACGCAAAGCAAATTACAGATTACGGAGAAATTCAGAAATTATTACAATCACAGAATGAGCCGATTGCTTATATTACTGCCTATAAAACAGGCAAACGTGTAAAGAATGAGCGGGAGGATATTCTAACTATTTCTGTGTATCCATCGTACTTTGTTGTGCAATATCTCGGTGATAATAACGGGAATGTCATGTATATGAAGGGCTCCCTAGCAGAATTCCTTGTAAAGGAGAATGTGTCATGAGAAAGATAGCCTTTTTCTTCTTTTTGCTAGTAATCGGAGGAGCGATGTCTAGCTGCTCTCGAGATACAACCTCTATTAAATATAATAAAAGTGGTCTCCCTATTTTGGATGATCGTCATCTTGTTGCGTATGTGGCGGCCCGCGAGGAAGTTGGTGAAGCTTTACTTTCGTCATTTTGTAAACAACGCGGGTGTACATATGAATTTATTCGTCTATCGACAGAAGAACTTCTTCGGAGAGTAGAAGAGGAAGCTGGAAATCCGAAGGCGGATATTATTATTGGCGGCACAGTAGATGCGCATCAAATGATGAAGCAAAAGAACCTTTCTATTCCTGTTACGACCCAGCATGCGAATCGTATTTCAAAGACTGTTAAAGATAAAGATGGTTATTGGTACGGTTATGAAGTGGAGAAACTGGCAATCGCGATTAATAAAGAGCGGTGGAATGAAGAAATAGCGCCGCTCGGTCTTCCCTATCCATCAAGGTGGCAAGATTTATTAGATCCGGTATATACGGGTAAGATTGCAATGCCTGATCCAAATGTTTCCGGCACAGCATATACTTTGTTTCAATCACTTATTGATACTTTAGGTGAAGAAGAAGCGAAAGAGTATGTTAAGAATCTTGCAAGGCAAGTTGGTGAAGTGACGGTGAATGGTTATATGCCCGCAGAACTGGTTGCGAGCGGTGAATATATGATAGGTATCAATTTTGCGGGAGATCAGAGAATGCTTCAGAAACAAGGCTTTCCTATTGTAAGTAATGAACCTGAGCAAACAGGATTATCTGTTAATGCGATTTCGAAACTGAAGCGTGCACCGAGTGGTATTATTGCGGACTTATTTATTGATTATTGTTTATCAGAAGAAGCGGGGCACATTTTAGAAAAAGTTTCGTTTGGCGTACCAACGATGTTTGCGAAGAATCAGAAAGAAATAGAAGGTCAGCCGGTTAGAAGGACGAACAAAAATATATCAAATAGTGGAATAATCGAGATATGGAATAGACAGCGTCTCTCTCAGCAGTGAGAAAAGGAGACGAAAGAATATGTTTAAATGGCTTAAGCCAGCACCTGCAATTGAGAGATTGCCGGCGGATATGATTGACAGGGTATACAAATTATTACGTATTCGTGTGCTAATGGGAATTTCAGTTGGGTATGCTGCTTATTATTTAGTGCGTAGTAACTTTAATTTATCTACTACGTATTTAGTAGACGAGTACGGATTTAGCACTACACAAATCGGGTTATTAGGTGCAGTAATGGCTGTTGTTTATGGACTTAGTAAATTCTTTATGGGGAATTTATCGGATAAGGCTTTTGCTCAACGATTTATTGCAGTAGGTTTATTTTTATCTGGGCTTGTTAATATTTGTTTCGGTTTTGCATCTTCCTTTGGGATGATTTTAACATTACTTGTTCTAAACGGTATTGTACAAGGTATGGGAGCACCACCGTGTAGTATTGTTATGACGAAATGGTTTTCAAAGAAAGAACGTGGTACGAAAACAGGTCTTTGGAATATTTCACATAACGTTGGTGGATTACTTGTTCCGCCATTCATTGGAATTGGGGTAGGTATTTTCGGTGAAAGTCATTGGCAGGGCGGGGTATTTATTTTCCCAGCGATTATCGTTATGGTAATTGCAGTTCTAGTATGGATTAATGCGAAGGATACACCAGAATCTGAAGGTCTTCCGCCAATTGATGAGTATCGTAATGACTATGAAGATCTTGAAAAAGCAGATAATGCTAACAAGATGTCACCAAAAGAAATTTTAATGAAATATGTAGTGACAAATAAGTTCGTTTGGTATTTATGTATTGCCAATGCATTTGTTTACTTAATTCGCTTCGGTGTTATTAACTGGGTACCAATTTACTTAACAACAGTTAAAGGTTTTACAAAAACAGAAGCGCATGCAGCGTATTCAATATTTGAGGCAGCAGCGATTCCAAGTTCTTTAATTGTCGGCTTTTTAAGTGATAAATTATTCAAAGGGAAACGTATGCCATTATGTGTTATTAGTATGGCTGGGGTTGTTGTTGGTACGGTTGTATATTGGCAAGCAACTAGCATACTTGTTGTAAGTATTGCAGTTTCTGTTATCGGTTGTTTAATTTACGTACCACAGTTTTTAATCGGTTTAAGTGCAATGGAATTAGTACCGAAATTTGCAGTAGGTACAACAGTTGGTATGTGTGGTCTGTTTGGTTATGTTGGAGGAAGCTTCGTAGCAAACGCAGCAATTGGTATTATTGTTGATCGTTCTGGCTGGGATGGTTGTTTCATGTTACTGTTAGCAGGCGGTGTTTTATCAACAATTTTCTTACTGATTGTTCAAATGGGACATGAGAGAAAAGGTCCTAAAGTGGCGTAATAGTTTATTCGGGAAAGCGATCCAATTATTATTTTGGATCGCTTTTTTAATAATCGAAAGGACGACCATATGTAAAATTAAAGTTTTATGTGTAAATCGCTTATATAATAAATAGCACTTTCAGTTACTAAGGGGCTAGTTATTTAATATAATTTTTTTAGATTTAATAAAGCAATTACATACATGGATAGACCGAAAAAAGCCCCAGCACAGCCCCAAAGTACAACATCAAATAAAGAGACAGAGATTTCTTCTGAACCTAAATAAGGAAGGATATAAGTCATAAATACAAACATTTGGAATCCCCAAAGTGCACCTGCTTTTAAGCCAGCTTTTTTTAATGTCTTTTTATGTTTTAAATACTCTTCTTCTGTTGCACACTCAGTATCATTTAGGCCCTTTTTTTTCAATTTAAAGATTAAATAATTAGCATAAATCATATTAATAAGAAAAATAAATATAGTACCTATAGATATTGTATGGTTCATAGTATCGACGAGTAACATAATAAGCATTACCAACATATTTAACCACCATAAACCAATTCCAGCTATAGCTAATTCTTTATTGATTTCTTGTTTTTGATACTCATCTCTTTCACTAATTGTTCCAATAAAATTATTATAAACTTTTTCTTTCCATTCAATTTTCATCATTTAATCTCCCTCCCAAAATAGGCTGTTTAAATCTGTTTTTAACGCTTTTGCTAATTCGATACATAAAGCTAAAGAAGGATTATATTTCTTGTTTTCAATTAAGTTTATTGTCTGTCTAGCCACATTAACTTTTTTAGCTAATTCTAGCTGAGACAGGCCTTCAGATTTTCGATAGTTTTTAACGTTATTCAAATATAAACCTCCTATTAATAGTTGTAGGCTTCGTGTACCAAAGTGTCACATATATATGACACTCTACACTTGGATAAATAAAATGTCAAATATATATGACAAAAATGAGGGCGATACAATTGGGGAATTTAGTTTAATAATTCAAATTAGTAGGAAGTTCTTTAGTAAAGGAGGGAGCATGCAATTGATGTTGTGTAAGATGAAAATGTATCATCTAAATACAAAAAGACTAATTTAAATTGGATTTTTCTTTTCCTTAAAACTATCTTAAAAGATAGAATGTCATATTTCTAATCATTGGTATTTTTGTTACAATATAAATGATTGTGTAAAACTTTGTAAAATGAGTGTAACAATGTAATTGAAACTCTTGTTTTCAGAAAGTTTTATATAGTTAAATATCTATTAAACTATAAGATATAAAAAGGAGCGAGAATATGTTACCAAATACGGTTCGTACTCCAAACAAGAAGAAGAAATGGATTATCATCGGAGTTATTGCACTAATTGTTATTGTTGCAGCAGTTAATATTTTTGTAATGCAAGGCAAGAAGAAAGGCGCAGCAACAACGACTGATGCTGTGAGCTTTGAGAAGGTGACAGAGCGAAAGCTTAATAATACGAAGTTAATTTCGGGTCAGGTGAAGCCAGGGAATATTGAAAGTTTCTATGCAGATCCGACTAAAGGAAAAGTGAAAGATATCGCAGTGAAAGAAGGACAAGAGGTAGAAAAGGGAACGAAATTATTCTCTTATGATAATGAAGAAATTAATCTTCAAATGAAGCAAGCTGATCTTGATCAGAAGATGGCTGATATGCGTTACGATCAAGGGAAAAAGAAGATTGATTCATTGAAGAAAGAAATTAAGAAGGTAAAAGATGGCGGGGCTGGGAAAGAAGTAACAGACCCAATGGAAGAGCAAGTAAGTGAGTTAGAAATGGCACAAAAGACAACTGACCTTGAGAAAGAAAAAGGGAAGTTACAAAAAGAAGAGTTAAGTAAAAAACAGAAAGAACTTACGATTTATAGTAATTTCACTGGTGTTGTACAAAAGTTAGACAAAGATGCGGCACAAAGTTCATCTCAAGCGTTAGGTGGTCAAGGGAAAGCATTTTTACAAGTTGCTTCTAAAGACCCGTTCCAAGTTCAAGGGACTTTAACAGAGCTTCAAAAGTCACAAATTCAAAAAGATCAAACGTTCACTGTAACTGCGAAAGCAAATAATAAGAAAAAGTGGACAGGTAAGATTACGGAAGTAAGTGAATTCCCAACGAGTGCAGAGATGGCTCAAGCTGCTGGTGAGGGAACTCAAAATATGTCTCAATATACATATAAAGCAAGTCTTGATAGCCAAGATGGTTTATCTCCAGGTTATCACGTTTCTCTGCAAGTAAATTTAGAGAATAAGACGATGATTGCTGTTCCAAGTAAGAGCATTGTAGAAAAAGGCGAAGATGCATTTGTTTATATTGAAGAGAAAGGAAAGCTTCGTAAACAAAATGTGAAAAAAGGTGCTACTGATGGAGACTGGACAGAGATTGTTGAAGGCGCAACAGTGGGGCAAAAGGTGGTTAAAAATCCTTCCGACGACGTGTATGACGGAATGGAAGTGAAAGAAAAATGATTACGTTAAATAATATTTCTAAAACGTATTATCAAGGTAAATTGGCAGTGCCGATTTTACATGGTATTAGTTTAACGATTCAAAGCGGTGAGTTCATTTCGATTATGGGACCGTCTGGTTCAGGTAAATCAACGCTTATGAATATTATCGGTTGTTTAGATCGTCCAACAGAAGGTGAATATATGTTGAATGATGTGAATATCTTAACAGCAGACGAGTCAAAACTAGCTTTAATTCGTAATGAATATATCGGTTTTGTATTCCAGCACTTTAATTTGCTGCCGCGTCTTTCCGCAGTGGAAAACGTTGAACTTCCGCTCATCTACGGTGGAGTGAAGAAAGCAGAGCGTCGTCAAAGAGCTCTTGAAGCGCTTGGAAAAGTTGGATTATCAGATAGAGTACACCATTTACCTAGCGAATTATCAGGTGGACAGAAGCAACGTGTAGCTATCGCAAGATCGATTGCAAATAATCCAACGTTCATTATGGCCGATGAGCCGACAGGTGCGCTCGATACGAAGTCTGGTGCACAAGTTATGGATATTTTCACGAAGCTCAATGCAGAAGGTACGACGATCGTTATGGTTACGCATGAAGAAGAGGTAGCGGCGTATTCTTCCCGCCGCATTGTACTGCGAGATGGGAAAATTACAGAAGATAGAAGGTGTGCAGTATGAGTTTACTAGATAGTATAAAAATTGCCCTATCTTCTATTTTAGCTCATAAACTGCGTTCAGCTCTTACGATGCTCGGTATTATTATTGGTGTTGGTTCTATTATTACTGTCGTTGCGATTGGGCAAGGCGGGGAAGCGATGCTGAAGTCGAAATTCGCAGGTTCCGGTGGTAATAACCTTATGCCAATTCAGTTTAAACCAGATATTAATGATGAGTTTGCTATAGGTGGATTTCAAATACCGAAGTTAACTGAAGAGGATATTTTGGAAGTAAAACAAGTGAAAGATGTTTCACATGTTATTACGACAAACCAGAATTCAGAGGTACTTGATGTAAATGATAAAAAAGCAAATCTAAATGTTATTGGTCTTGATAATGAATATTTTGCGGTTAATAAAGTAAAGGTCGTAAAGGGACGTACTTTAAATGAATCCGATATTTCTCATGCAAATAACGTTGTGATGATTAGTACAAAAACAGAAGAGACGTTATTTAAGGACGTAAACCCAGTTGGACAAATTATTGAGATGAAGGGGCAGCCAATGCAAATTATTGGTGTGTATACATCTGATAATGAGTTTATGGGATTTGAAATGGAAGAAGCGTTAATTCCCCTTACTTTATGGCCTGTTTTATACGGAACAGATGAGATTCAAAGTATAGCAATTCAATCTAAAAATGTAGACAATTTAGAATCAGCAGGGAAACAAGCTGTTGATGTATTAAATAGTCGTAAGCCAAGTGAAATTCCAGGTAAATATGAACTGGTGAATTTAAAAGAGTTCCAAGAAAATGTTTCTAAAGTTACTAATATCATGACGATGATCATCGGTGGTATCGCTGGTATTTCATTAGTCGTTGGTGGTATTGGCGTTATGAACATCATGCTCGTATCTGTAACGGAGCGTACGCGTGAAATCGGAGTGCGTAAAGCGCTTGGAGCAACACGTAGTAAAATTTTATTACAGTTTTTAATTGAAGCAGTTATGTTAACGCTTCTAGGTGGTTTAATTGGAATCGGTCTTGGGTATGGCGGGGCATATATCGTTTCCACATTTGCGAAGTGGCCACCGCTCGTTTCATGGGAAGTTGTCGTTGGAGGCGTACTGTTCTCTATGACACTAGGTATTATTTTCGGATTAATTCCAGCGAACAAAGCTGCGAAGTTAGATCCGATTGAAGCACTGCGTTATGAATAAGTTGTAGTAGAGGGAGCCTCTACTGCACATTACCGTTCTAGTGGGCGGTTCGTAGCCTCTAAATGAGGATGTGAACCGCCCGTTAGAACGGGTTATATAAATAGAAGGAGGCGTTATAATGGAAGCAAATTTGAATACGCAAAAGGTTGAAGGAGAGAAGCCATCATTGTTTGGAATGATTACTTCTCCTGGCTTACAGTTTGAGAGAATGAAGACGAGTAATGCGGTATGGGGTGCATTTTGGATACTTGTTTTATTAGGTGGACTTGTTGCAGGCCTTGCTGCTTATGTGTACTCCCTAACCCCTGAGGCGATTAAGATGAATAAGGATTTGGGTGTTAGCGTTACACCTATAATGTCGTTTGGTACGGGTGCAGTATTTGGTGCTATTGGTATGGCGATTAGTTTCTTTATTAGTGCAGCAGTGTATAAAATATTTATGATGTTAATGAGCAATGATACTTCTTATAAGAAATTATTAACAATCAGTGTGTACTCAAGCATTATTTCATTACTTGGTTTATTAATAAACACAGTTTTAGCACTTGTTTTAGGCGGATCAGGACAAGAAATGTATACTGGTTTAGGACCGATTTTCGCTTCAAGTGGTGGCGTTGCAAAAGGTATTGCAAATAATATTGAAGTGTTCACAATTTGGGGGTTTGTTATTACATGGTTAGGTCTTCAAATTACGGCTGGTTTAAGTAAAAAGAAAGCAACAATTCTTATGGTTGTCTTCTTTATCTTAACTATTGGATTTGGTGCGGTAAAAGGTATGTTCCAATAATAAAATGAAAAAGGTGGCTCTCCCTAGAGTCACCTTTTTTATTTTTACCCCTATTTCAAATACCCCTATTAGAATTTCAAATACTGCCTAGTGTAATTTCAAATTCCGGCAGCAGTATTTGAAATTACCCACAATGAAATTTCCTTTCTCATTTTATATTGTAGAGGTACCGCGGAATACTAAAGAGGTATACCTTTTAGAAACGGGCACTGTGTGAAGCCAGCGACTTTTTCAGATACGGTTGTTTTGTATGAAGGCATGATTGTAAATCAAATAAAGAGGTTAAATATTTACCAAGATTATGAAGAGTATTATCAATGTGGTTTAATTGGTCTTTGGCATGCTTATGAAAGGTATGAGGAGGAGAAAGGTAGTTTCCCTGCTTATGCTGTTGTAACGGTACGGGGTTATATATTGGAGAGGTTGAAGAAAGAATGTGTAGTGCAAGAGCGCTATGTATGCACGGACGAGTATGAGGAACAATTTGAGTGTGACGATGCTGGAACGAGGGCGAAGGACTTTATGAGTGTGTTAGATGAGAGGGAGAAGCATATCATTTCAGAGCGATTTTTTACAGGGAAAAATATGGGGGAGATAGCTTCTGAAATGGGGATGACGTACTATCAAGTGAGATGGGTATATCGACAAGCACTTGAGAAAATGAGAGATAGTGTAAGGGGATAAGAATAATAAGTAGAATGGAAGGCAAAGGAAATATTGCGTTCCATTCTATTTACTTTAAGGCAGTAAATGTGGCAAGGGGTTTTTTAAGTGTAGTGAATCTTTTATGTTCATTCGGGATAATATATGTCCAGCTTTCAAAAATTGTTGCTGTAACTTATGAGAGCCTATTTGTATTGTTATGGTAGTTCCGTTAAAAAAATGAATGTTTGCTTTGTTAGTTTTTTGGGGAAACTCTATCTCCTCTATATGGTTATAGAACAACCAAATGCAGTTTGGAGAAGAAGGAGATTCTGTAGGGAAAACGCAAATATATTCTTTGTGATTAATCGGAATTGGAACATTTTGTTTGAGCTTAAAGTTTATTTGGACTGCATGACGTCTACCTTGATAAGTAGAATGAACATGTGTTAGACAAGATTTCTTTATGAGTTGGATAGCTGTTTGGCAAGAGTACAGAGGGTTTCCGCTACTGTCGATAATTTTTGTCCGGTAATAAGGGTGTTTGCAAGGTTCGAGCATCATTGTAGAACTAGAAATAAAAATATCATTCTCATTATCCATGATTCTAAAATCCTCCCTTATAAAAATTGTTATTCTGAATATAATTATATACGAATTATGTAAAGTTATTATTAATCTTTTGTTTCGTATTGTAAATTTTTACAGCCCTTTCCGAACGAGAAAGCCCATTGCCTTTAGGCATGGGATGAAAGTGAGGTTGGATACTGAGTACCACTAAAAATCGTAAGGTTCGTGGTACTTTAAGTATCCAAAGAATAGGTAGTTTCTTTGGGCCTGTTTGTTGTAATTTTTCGGAAATAAATGATACATTGTAACTATGATAAATGATTATAGAAGAAGGTTGCAAAGTGTTGGTTGAAGAGATATGTAACGATCTTGATATTGTTAGTATCGCAATGGAATAGGATACTAACCACGTTCATTTGTTTTTAAATACACTGTCAACACTTAGTTCTGCTGATACAATGGCAAAAATAAAAGGAGTGACATCAAAGTGTTTGAGAGAAGAATTCCCTCATCACAAGCACTTGCAAAGTTTATAGACGCGTTCCCATTTTGTTTCTACTGCTGGAAATGTATCAAATGAGACAATAAAATAGTATGTTGAGAATCAAAAAACAAAGGGGTGAAACGTATGTCACAGACCCTAACAGTGAAAGTGAAATTGCTTCCCACAAAAGAACAAATTCGTTTATTGGAACAAAGTAGCCGAGAGTACATTAAACTCATAAATTCACTTATATCTGAAATGGTTGAAACAAAGGAAAGTACGAAAAAAAGTACGAAAGATATTGAAGCGAATATACCAAGTGCGGTGAAGAATCAAGCAATTAAAGACGCGAAAGGCTTATTTGCTACAAAAGTAAAGAAAAGCAAGTATAAAATCATTCCGATTTTAAAGAGACCTGTTTGTGTATGGAACAATCAAAATTATTCATTTGACTCCACTCATATTTCAATCCCGTTTAAGGTAAAAGGAAAGTCAACTCGTTTAAAGGTCCGTGCTTTATTAATCGATAAAAAAAATCGCAATTTGGATTTGTTAAAACATAAGTTAGGTACACTTCGTATCACAAAGAAATCGAATAAGTGGATGGCCCAAATATCTGTCACACTTCCTACAAATGAAAGAGCAGGGACGAAAATTTTAGGAGTAGACCTAGGTCTCAAAGTCCCTGCGGTAGCAATCACAGACGATGACAAGGTTCGTTTCTTTGGGAATGGTAGGCAAAATAAATATAGGAAGCGTAAGTTTCGTAGTGTGCGTAAGAAGTTAGGCAAAGACAAAAAAGTGAATGCGATTCGGCGATTTGATGATAAAGAACAAAGATGGATGCAAGATAAAGATCATAAAATAAGTCGTGAAATCATTGATTTTGCAATTGCTAATCATATTTCTGTCATTCGTTTAGAGCAACTAACGAATATAAGACAGACGGCAAGAACAAGCCGTAAAAACGAAAAAAACCTACACGCTTGGTCATTTTATCGTTTGTCACGATTTATTGCGTATAAAGCAACATTAGTTGGTATTCAGGTTGAATATGTAAATCCGGCTTATACAAGTCAAAGCTGTCCGAAATGTGCTGAAAAGAATAAGGCACAAGACAGAAAATACAAGTGTCCATGTGGGTTTGGGACACATCGTGATATCGTTGGGGCGATGAATATTCGCTACGCAACTGTGATTGATGGTAACAGTCAATCAGCCTAAGCACCTATATGGTCTGGTTTAGGAGGGGCAATGAGATGCCCTCATCTTGAAGGCTGTTTAAAACAGAAATGGACTGCGAACGTTTAGTCATTCAAGAATCCCACCCGTAAATCCGTAAGGATTCGGGCTTGCGACTTTAGTCGTGGGAGTCTCAAGGTTCGTTTACAATCAATAGATGATAGTCTTTCTAATTTGCATCGCTTGTACATATATATGAAAATAGAAAAGAGTAGGCGGTGATATAGCATGAAGAAAAAGTATATTATTATGGCTCTAGCTGTTGTTCTCTTAGTTTATTTAGCAAACAGTAATCCGGGTAAGGGAGAATATACGGATTGGGCAGCAAAACAATTTATGAAGCGTAATGATGTGAGTAAGAAGCTAGAAGAGGTTGAGAAAGAAAACAAAGAGGGTATACTTGGCGACTTAGCATCGGCGGGAAAAAAATTGGCAAATAAGTATGTTGAACCACAAGTTGGATTATTAATTGAGCATTATACAAAGCGAAATGATTATATTTTCTTCTCAACATATACGACAGAGTTTGATTTAGGCGGAGAGAATTATAAGTATGTTTGTGTTGGTTTTTCAAACATCTTTATTCCAATTGAAATGCCGAAGAAAAAAGACGAATCTGCAAAATAATGCAGATTCGTCTTTTGGATTTACGGAGTGATTTGAACTTCAGATACGTTTTTTTCTATGAGGCGAGCCCCTTTTTTACGAGTATTTTCACTAATTGATGAAAATACAGATGAAGCAAGAATGGTATCCATTACTTGATTTACGACTAGTTCATTTACTGGTGTAATGGGATTATCGATAGAAAGGGCAACTGTTTTCCCATCTTCTTTCACGAAAATTAACTCTAGTACTTGCATGTTTTATTCCCTCCTTTTAATTATAGATTAGAAAGATCTGACGTGCTTACAAGTTGTACAGCGTGAAGTGATGATTGTTGTAGTGAAGCAAGAGCACGTGCTACTTCATGTACTTTTCCTAAATCTGCATTTGTTTTTACACGTTTGAATTGCTTGTTCTTAAAAACTGTTTTACCGTTTTTGTCTAATCCTCCGTTTAATACAAGGCGTAAAGTTAAATCCATTACGATTGTTTCAACTGCCATGTTTATCACCCCCTTTCACTTTATAAATAGGGTGTAAATGTCATGTTTTGGCGTGAAATTTTTTCTTTTTTTTGGTACTCTTAAAAGACTAAGAGAGGGGTTTTCGGGAGAATGAATCGTAAATGGTTATTTTGGATTCCTGTATTACTATGGATGGGGCTTATTTTCTATTCTTCAGCACAGCCATATAAAAAACAGGATATGCGCTCGGATATTGAGCAATATGTAAATGTTGAGTTTGTGAAAGAGCATTTTTCATGGGTATCTATCGATTATGGGGGAGGGACACCTGTTAGTATCGCAAATAAAGGTGTAGGTGGATTTGTTGAGTTTTTCCTTCGTAAAGGTGCTCATTTTATGGTGTTCTTTATGCTCGGTTCATTGACGTATTATGCTTTTCATCGATCGGGTTATTCGAGAAAAAGGTGCTTTGCATACGCCCTCCTTTTCGTTGCGGGGTATGCAACATTTGATGAAATTCATCAATGGTTTACAGGAGACCGTACACCGATGTGGCAAGATTCATTGCTTGATACGTGCGGCGGGTTAACAGGAATTATAATAAGCAATTGGTTTTGGCATAGAAAAAGGAGCTAATCTCAGTTAGAGATTTGCTCCTTTTTCATTTATCCACCTTATACGCCAAGTAATTCTTTTAGTTCGTCGGTTGATAGTTCGGTCATCCAACTATCGCTTGTAATGACGGCGTTGTTTAATGATTGTTTTCGTTCTAACATTTCATCAATCTTCTCTTCAAGTGTTCCCGTTGTAATAAGCTTATGAACGTGAACGAAGCGTTTTTGACCGATGCGATAAGCACGGTCTGTTGCTTGGTTTTCTACAGCTGGATTCCACCAACGGTCATAGTGAATGACATGGTTGGCGGCAGTTAAGTTTAATCCTGTTCCGCCGGCCTTTAACGATAAGATGAAGATGTCATACGTTCCGTTTTGGAACTGCTCAATCATCTTGTCACGCTCTTTCTTCGGTACGCTCCCGTTTAAGAAGAGGACGCGCTGACCAAATGTTTCTTCTAACATACTTTTTAGCATGTTCCCCATGCCAATGTACTGAGTGAAGATTAAGCAACTTTCATTTTGGTCTTTTATATTTTCGATGAGCTCCATTACCGTTTTTGTTTTCATAGAGCGCTCGACGATATTTTGTGGTTCTTCTTCTTTCAAATAAAGGGCTGGGTGATTACAAATTTGTTTTAGCTTGTTCAGCATAAGTAATATAAATCCGCGTCTTTCAATTCCGCTTAATCCTTCTACATTTTGTAATGTATCTTGAACAAGTTGTTCATATAAGGAAGCTTGTTCGCCAGTTAGTGGACAATAAGCTTTCTGTTCTTGTTTATCTGGTAAGTTTAATGCGACCGTTTGATCTTTCTTCGTACGACGCAGTAAAAACGGCGAGATAAACCGCTGAACTTGCTGGATTTTTCCTTCATCGCGGTCCTTTTCAATCGGTGTGACGAAGCGGCGCTGGAATTGTCCTAAGCTTCCGAGATACCCATGATTGATAAAGTCGAAAATAGACCAAAGCTCAGCAAGTCGGTTTTCCATCGGTGTACCGGTTAAAGCAATTTTGTGATTTGCTTGTAGATTTCTTACTGCTTTCGACTGTTTCGTATGTGGGTTTTTTATATTTTGTGCTTCGTCTAAAATAACGGCGTTCCAGCATAACGTACTAAGTTCTTCTTCATCAAGCTGAGCTAATGCATAAGAAGTTAATATAACATCTGCTGATTGAAGAAAATCTTTAAATGACTCATCCTTAGATCGGTTACTTCCATAGTGTAACTGAACACGTAAGCTTGGTGCGAAACGCTCAAATTCTTTTTGCCAATTTCCAAGGACTGATGTTGGTGCCACAATTAATGCAGGACCTGTTTGGAGATTGTTTTCTTTAGCGTATAGTAAGTAAGTTATCGTCTGAATACTTTTTCCGAGTCCCATATCATCGGCTAATAACGCTCCAAATCCAAGCTTTCGTAAGTATAGCAACCACTCAACACCGTGTTGTTGATACGGGCGGAGTGTTGCTTGTAGTGAAGATGGTACATCTACTTTTGGAATATCTCCAATGTGCAGAAGTTTTTGGAAAAGCTCTTCGTAATATCCATCTAGCTCGATTTCAATATCGGTAAACGGACTATCGTCTTCTACAATTTCTGTTTCTGCCGTATTAGATAAATGTTGCTGCAACACATCTTTCATTTCAAGTCCATATTTATGGGCACGGTGCATTAGTTTTTTTACTTCTTCAATAAAGGCAGGATCAAGTCTCATCCATTGACCATTTAAATTGAAAAGACGTTTGTTTTGTTCAACGAGTTCGAAAAATTCGCTTTCTGATAAATCAATTCCGTCCGTTGAAATGCGCCAGTCGAAATTAACGAGCGTATTCATGCCGAAGAAAGACTGTGTTTGTGCTGTACTTTGCTTCAGCTGTACACGCAACCTCGGTTTTGTTGCTTTTAAATTTTGCCACCATGATGGTAGTAAAATTGTAATACCTGCTGCCAGTAATTCATTACTTGCTTCGGTTAAGAAGTTCCAAGCTTCCGTTTCAAAGAGTTCTTCTCGGAACTTGTCGTCCTCTTTTAGCCACGGTACGAGCTTACTGAATCCTTCTTGTGTTTCAAGAATCCGTTCTTCGTAATCGTGCCATCGTTTTGGCAAGGAATCGATACTTTCATATACATATATGCGATGCGCACCACGTTTTGGTGTAACGATTGTTTCAAGCTTCCACATTTCAAGTTCTTCTTGCGGTTCTTGTAGTCTTAAGCCGACTGTAAATGGAAGATCATCTTCAATGTAACCAATTTTTCGAAGCCAATCTTCTTCATGTAGTGCTGCTTCCAATTGCCTTTTCGTAAAGTCGTAATGTTCATATAGTCTCTTTGCATCTTCCCATCCGTCATTTGAGCGAGCATCTTGCAAAATACTTTCGTTCACAGCGGCAGAGAAAAGAGATGCTAACATGTCATCTTCAATTGAGGTATTCTGAACTTTCCAAGATGGCTGCTGAGACCAATGCTTCATGTCAGGTGCGAAGCTGCCGCTGACGAAAGCGTCCCATAATTCACTTGCGTCCTTTGTAAGTGCCGTAATAGGACCGTTCATTTGCATATTTGCAAATGAATTCATCGGTTTATTTGCGATGTATTCAAATGCCTGGGCATTCGTTAACATAACGCCTTGTTTGCCCTCGTACGTTGCTTCTTTTAAAAACGTTCCGTAGAAAGAAGTAGAGTGCCATGCGAATGCATTTTTTTTCCAAGTTGCTACGGATAAGAGAGTACCGCTATCATCTTCTCCCCAAAGGAACCAACCTTGACTAACGTGCTGGAGCCTAATTGTTACTTCAGTTTGTATGATCATCGATTAATTTTCCTCTCCGTAATTCCTCTTGTAGTGCACGCAGACGTGAATGTAAGTTAGCGATATGAATAATGAAAGCATCCCATTCATCAGTTCGCTTCAGTCGTTTATAAAGCATACGTAATTTCTTTAAGTAACGAACGGCACGTTTATATGATTTGCGATTTCGCTCTTCAATTGCTTCCATTGCGGCATGGTGATAGAGAGGAAGTGCTGCTTCGGGCGCTTCTTTTTCAATATCTTTCAATGGTTCTTTCAAAAGTTCGATTACTTCGAATCCATATAAGAGCTGAAGTTCCGTCCATGCATGGTATTGTTTCTTCGCAAGTACATATTGTTCATAATTTGTGAAACTATACGGTAATAGTTCTTGTAAAATCATTTCTAATCCCGCTTGTTCATTCGTATGCGTTGCATATGTCTCATACATCATCACAAATAATCGAACGATATCTTGTATGAAGACGGTATTCTCTTGTTCCGTTATCGTTTCTTTTACTTGTTTATAAGTAAAGGAAAGCCAATCTTTAGCGCGGTCCCACTCCATCGCACTTAATAACTCTTCTAACCAATAGAAGTAAAGGCTCACAACAGAAGAAGGCTGTTTTTCCAGTAATTCCATTGCCGATACATCTTCACCGTTTAAAAAGAGCAGGTGAGAAGATGCTAATGCTTTGGAAAGTGGATTGATTTTAGTATCGATTCGTTTCTTTTCTTCTTGTAGCTGCTCTTCTGTTCTTAACAGTTCACCCCATACGTGACGATAAATGAAGAATCGCTCTTGTGTATAGGCATCGGTAGAGAAGAATGATTCATGTATGAGCCGCGCTGTTTCTTCTAAAATTGGTTTGGATTCTTCTGGAATCGCCTCTGTTTTTAGGTCCCTAACGGTAGATTCAACTTTATCAACGAATAGGCGAACGACGTTAACTGGTTGGTGATAAGAATATAGTTTGTTTGCTTCAAATTCTTGAATTTCTTCTAATAATTTTTGAAAGCAATAAAGTGCCGCGTGCAACTTAAATAATTCATGAATAGCAACGATGCGCGGAGCTTTCCGTTCTAATTTTGTATAGAAGTCTGTAAAAAGACTCATAAGAAAATACATTTGTTTATAAGTGAGCCGCGCTTGTTCTTTTTTAAATGATTCATATTCATTTTCAAAGTATGTTTGCCAACTTTTATAATCCATTTCTTCAAAAGCTGATGATTGCAATACTTGTCGTGCAGTTCGAATAGGAGGAAGAGAAGGTTTTGTATTATTTTTGAATAAAGTTAATACATCTCCTACTTGCCCAAAACTAGAAGCTGCAGATAGTAACACAGCAAGCATATGCTGACATTGCGTTGGCGCGAAGCAATCGCAATAGCTTTCAGTGACATTACGAATCGGAATGTGAACACTATATACACTGCCTTCAGCATTTACAGTTCCGGATAGCGTATAGCCATCAAAGTCAACGTTATAGACAACACCACTACGATATAGTTGCCGAGCTGTAGCGACATGCTCTTGATCAGCAACTTGCTGTGGATCAAGCCCTTGAACGAACTCATTCGCAATCATCATAATTTCATCTTTCGTAATTGAGTCTTGCAGCATAATATTCCTCCGTACACAGATTTCTTTCCTTTACCATTATAAACAAAAAATGCTCAAAACAGAAAAAATGAAATTCTAATTACACAATTAGAAAATCATGGTAATATATATAATGTTAATTTTGTATATTACTATGTCATTAAAAGGAGAGAATTTGTTTGTCAGATTTACAATCGAAGTTTGGTAATGGCATGAATAAGTTGCAAGAGGGAATTGAGCAAGGCAAGATGAAGTTGCAAGTAGCACAGGAAATGGCGCAATTGAAGAAGATTACACAAGAGAAGTTACAAGAAAAAACTGAAATTTTACTTGAACTTGGTCAAACGGTGTATATGCAACTTCGTGATGATGAAGTTCGAGTAGATTTGTTGAAAGCTATTGTAGCACCAGTGCAAGAGCTTGATGTTGCTATTTATAACACGCGCAGACAAATTTCTAATTTACAGAGACAAGAACAAAAAGGACAGTGTAGTTGCGGTGGTCCATTATCATTAAATGATAAATTTTGCGGGCAGTGCGGTAAAGAAAATGAGTTACTCCTTCAATCAAAAAATATTGAAAAAGAAGCATGTTCTTCATGTGGTGAACAAATTGCAACGGAAGCTACATTCTGTCCCGCATGTGGTATGAAGCAAAGTAAGGAGTGAGGAACATGTATTGTAAAATTTGCGGTTTAGAACAGCCTGAGGCAGTAAACTATTGTACACATGACGGCTCAAGTACGGATAGTATAGATAGCCATGTTATGTTAGTCCCGCAATCTTCGAAGTATTGCCGAACATGTGGACAGGAAAGTAAAGAATATGCTACATATTGTGAGAAATGCGGTGATTCTTTATTAGGAGTCGCCCAAAAAGAATTGAACATAAAATTACCAAATGCAGGAGCGCAATTACATGTAAATGCATCAGGAAGTATGCTGAAAAAAGGATTATTCGGTGGTGCTTTTGCAATTGTATGTATGTTCATTGCAGGCTTCATTGGCAGTTTAATAATAGATTCTGCTATAAATGATGTAGTGGAGACAGCGGTTAGAAATACGGATGGTATGTTGAATATGACTACCATTAATCAATCATTTATTGGTATAGCACCATTAATTTTAATGTGTCATTTAATAGGTATTGAAATTAGCGGGAGCGGGGCATACACGATGTCATTCCTTCTTCATATCCCGTTATTCATCTTGGTAACTATTCCGGCACTTATATTAGGTGGAAGTGGATTTTTTGTTGAAAGAAAAAAACCTTCAATTAGTTGGCGAGAGAAGTTCATGACATCATGTGTAATTGGCATGATATACGGTATTTTCTTATGTATTGTAAGCTTTATGGCAAGTTCTTCTACATCTATTTCTTATTTCTATCAAACGATGACTATTGATGTTGTATATTCTCATGTTGTTAGTTTATTGTTTGGTATTATATTTGGCCTATTATTCAGCTTTATTGGTATGAGTATTGAAGCAGGACCGCATCGTATGCTTTCTTCTACTAGTCAGTTTGTCCCGTATGTAACGTCTATTTATTATAGTATAGTGACTGTTTTGAAAGGACTACTTATTACATTTGGTATTATGCTTATTACGATTTTATTTAGTAGTTCAAAATCAATGGGTCCAATTGATTTTCCAGAGAAGGCGTATAAAGTATTACTTTCTTTAGAAGCAACACCTTTCATGTGGAATATGGCCCACCTTTCTCCAACTGAAATTGAGTGGGGGAATATGGAGAGAGAAATGCATAGATATTCAGTCGAAAAAGGGCCGCTGCATGTATCGTATATGTCAGGCATATCAATACAGGGTACGTCTTTAAAAGACCTGGAAATCGCTAATGGTGCTAGTGCTGATCGTATAAAAGATATTGATGATTTTAATTCATATTTACATTGGTGGGGATTATTAATTCTTCTACCATGTATTCTACTAGTTAGGGCTGGAATGAAATTGGCTCAATATCGTATGCGAAATATGTACGTAACTATAGCAGTGTTTAGCGCTGTTTATACTGTGATGATGCTTTGTGTAAATGGATTAGCAAAAATTCATATTACAGCTTCAGGAAGTAAGGAAATTATGAAGGAGTTCGCTGGAATTTCTGGACCGATATTATCTATTCAAAGTAACACGCTATATGTAATAGTAGGTAGTTTTCTTATTTCTTACGTATTAACATTCGTGGGTATGAAATTAGTAAAAAAATAAGGGGGAGAAATACTTGAAGTTTTGTGGAACATGCAATAAACAAGTTGCGGATCATTTGAACTTTTGTCCTGATTGCGGAAGTAAAGTAGAAGAAATTGTTGATCAAACAGCTTCTTCTCATTCAGAAATGCGGAGAGAAACAAAGCCAGTGAAAAGTAAGAAAAACATGTTTTTACTTATAGGTTTTGTCATTGTTTTTGCTATTTTGTTTGGCGCATATAAATTCGGTGCGAGCAAGTTTTCGAAGGAAAAGCAAGTAAATGCAATGATTGAAGCATTCCAAAATAAAGATGTGAATGCAATCGATGAGATTTTGAAAGTAGACGATCCAACCTTAAAGTTTAAGACAGAAGATATTAAGGCGTATATCCGTTATTTAAAAGAGAATCCTTCTTATAATAAAGAACTGTTATCATATTTGCAAAGAGAGACAGTAGATCAAAAGTTAGCAAGTGATAAAGCATCTTTTAAAGATGGGAAAATTATAGAAGACGGGAAAGAATGGTTCTTGTATCCGAAGTATAAGTTCAGCATGAAATCGTATTACATGAATGTTAGCACAACTGCAAAGAATGCTGAAATATATGTGAATGATAAAAAAGAAACAGAGCTTTCTAGTGATAAAACTTCGAAAGAATTAGGTCCATACTTCCCGGGTGCTTATGTTGTAAAGGCAAAGGCGAAGACGGAACTTGCTGAATTAGAGACAGAAAAAGAAGTGGATTTAGCAGATGAAAAGAATGGGACAGTAGAAGTGAATTTATCACTTGAAGGAAATTATGTAACCATTTCGTCTGATGAAAATGATGCAACTGTATTTGTTAATGGCAAGAAACGCGGAAAGTTAAATTACGGAAGTTATAAACTTGGTCCTGTACCGACGGATGAAACGGTAGAAGTACATTTGGAGAAAAACGCTGAATTTGGTGTGATGAAATCTGAAAGTATTAAAGTTGGAGATCAAAGTACATATTACTTAAAGTTTCCAAAAGAAGCTTCTAGTTCAGCGGTTGGAGATTTTGTACAAAATCATATTTATAATAACGTGCGTGCAATTGCATTAAACGATTTTAGTTTAATTGAAAATAATTATGATAAGAGCGGGAAATCGTATAAGGAAGACCGTGATTACTTACAATATCTACACAAAAAAGGAATTACAGAAGATTTATTGACAATGAATATCCGCAATGTAGAACGTCAAAGTGCAACGAAATATAAAGTAACGACATATGAAGAATATCATATTCGTTACGGTGACGGCTCTGTAAAATTCAAGAGCTTTAATAATGACCATATCGTTACTGTTAATGGAAATGGAAAGATATTGTACCATTCTCTTGGAGCGAATAATACGCTGAAATCAGAGGAAGTATCTGGTCCGACTCGTTAATATAAGAAAGAGGCTGTTCAATTTTGAACAGCCTCTTTCTTTAGGTAGCTTGCCGTTATTGTCAATCTTTGTCGGTAAATCGATATTCCATGTTGAACCGTTGATATAATTTTCTCTACTCGTGTTCATGAAGGGAAAGTAAAAAGGATATCACCTAGTTGGAAAATCCTACTAGGTGATATCCTTTTTTGCAATTAGAAGCGGGCTTCCTTTAATATCGCTTCTACATATGGATCATTTAATATTTGCTTTATGAGCGGTAGCATTTCTTGCTCGAATGGAATATCAATAGGGAATGGCTTTTGAGAGTCTGGTTTTATTCCGTATTGTACGAGTTTGTAATGTGTATTTTTTTCAGACTTGAGCACAATTAATTTATAGCGATTGTCATCGTTTGTTAGTGAGAAGTCAATTGCGATTGCATCATATGTGACATCATCTTTATATATGTACGGCTTTGGTGTACCGACCCAGTCTACCTTAGCTTGTAAATTCATGGACGTCACCTCCTTATATGTATTATATAAAAAATAAAAGCCAGCTCTCAATAAAGAGAACCGGCTGTAACTTAGCAGTCATTGGTTATTTTAAAATTTTCACTTTAACAGTTTTGCGTCCCCATTTGTTAGCAGCGCTATCTGATCCAAGTAGAATGTCGATACGGTTACCTTTAATTGCACCGCCAGTATCACCAGCGATCGCTTCTCCATAACCTTCTACCCATACTTTAGATCCTAATGGGATTACTTTCGGGTCAACAGCGATCATTTTCATGTTTGGGTTCGCTGTTAGGTCATGACCCATTGCAGTTAATACACGGCCGCCGTATGTGCCACCGTTTTCGCTCGGATGAGCTGTATATGCTGTAGCTACAACTGTTAACTCACGACCATTAGAAGGTTCGCTAGTTTCAGCAGCTTTCACAGCAGGCGTAGCAGTTGTTTTTACTGGTGCAGGTGCTTGAGCCTTAGCTGGTGCTGCAGCTTTAGCAGGAGCAGGCGTTTCTTGTTTCTCGATAACAGGTGCTGTACCTGTTAAGAAAGGAACATGAACATAAGCCGTTTTCCCGTTATATTCAAATTGTAACCACTCATTTTGTACTTGGTTCGTTGTTTCGATCATATCGTCTTTCTTAAGCGTTCCAAGAATTTCTGAGTTTGTGTTCGCTTCAGCACGTACATTTAATACGTTAGCTGTTACATAGTAAGAGTTCTTTGTAAACTCTGCACTTACGAATGCGTCTTTACCATCTAATTTGATTTGTGACCATCCGTTTTCTGTATTTAGAACATCTAATTTATGACCATTCTGTAATTTACCGACAACTTTTGATTCAGTAGTAGGGTTTTCTCGTACGTTTAGTACGTCTGTTGTTACAACAGTTTCTGCATTAGCAGATGCGGTGAAAATCCCAAGACCAAAAACTGCTGCTGTTGCTATTCCAATTAATTTTTTCATGATAGCCTCCATTGCGTTTGTTTTCGTGTCCTCATTATAGCAACAGATTTTTTCGGATTTTGGGAAAACACACAATTACAAACCATTCGTAATAAGTCGTTAACACTTTGTAATATAGCTAGAATGAGAGGAAAGCGTTTTTCATTCCATATAATTAGTAGGTTTCTAGTTATATTCAAAATATTTAATACAACGTATTTTTTTCGGTGTAAATAAAAATATTACAAGGGTGTTACATAATGATTACTATACAGTTACATTCCTTGAGTATTTTCCCGTTTTATGGGTAATATAGTTATATAAACATAAACATCTCGTTTGTGAAGTTATAAACACGCGCTATATACTAGCAAAAAACCGCATAATTGTTACAAGAAGAAAGGGTTGTACAGAATAAATCTGCCCTTTTTTAAAACTGTAACACATCCTTTTTTGGGAAAATCTCTTCCCATCCGCATTTTTCTCACACAATTTGACAGTAGTATTCCAATCTTGTAGCTCTTGCAGAGTGGAAAGGTTGTACGGAAGGTAAGGCTGTCCATAAGAACTCTAATTGGTGAAGGCAAACTTGAGAAAGCCGAAAGAAAATCACCACAAAAAACTATGGTTTTCTATCCGATTTAACATATCGGAATTTATGATTTTTACAAGAAATGAAACATACGAAGGGGGATTTGATGAGGAAACTGACGAAAACATTTATTGTCTCATTAACATTATGTATTGCATTTACACTTTGGGGGATTATTCCCGAATCTATTATTGGAAAAGGTAGCTTAGGAAATGTAACGACTGTAATTCAAGCTGCGTTAGTTAGTAAGTTTGGATGGTTCTATATTATTTCCGTTTCTATTTTCTTAGGAATTGCTATTTTCTTAATTGTTTCTAAGTACGGTTCGATTCGTTTAGGTAAAGATGATGATGAACCTGATTATAGTTATATGACATGGTTTGCTATGTTATTTAGTGCCGGTATGGGAATCGGTTTGGTTTTCTGGGGCGTCGCAGAACCGATGAACCATTTATACACACCTCCGTTTGGAGAGAGTGCGACTGAAGAGAGTGCACGCCTTGCACTTCGTTTCTCATTTTTCCATTGGGGATTACATCCGTGGGGATTATATGCACTTGTAGCATTATGTATTGCGTATTTTACATTTAGAAAAGGAAGAGCAAGTACAATTAGTGCGACAGTGGGTCCGCTATTTAAAGGCGGTGAACATGGCCGTATTGCCCATATGTTTGATGTTCTAGCTGTGTTTGCAACAGTATTTGGTGTGGCGACATCATTAGGACTTGGGGCAAAGCAAATTGCGGGTGGTGTTAGTTATTTAACATCCATTCCAAACTCATTACCAACGCAGCTAGTAATCATCGGAATTGTAACTGTTCTTTATATGCTATCCGCGCAAACGGGACTCGATAAAGGAATTAAATATTTAAGTAATGCGAATATTATTTTAGCGTTTGCACTTATGATAATTGTATTATTTGCAGGTCCAACAAACTTTATTATGAATTATTTCACTTCAACAATCGGTTCATACATTCAAGAATTGCCAAGTATGAGTTTCCGTTTAAGTCCATTAAATGAAGGCGGAAATCAATGGATTCAGTCATGGACAATTTTCTACTGGGCATGGTGGATTGCATGGTCACCATTCGTAGGTACGTTTATTGCTCGTGTGTCACGCGGGCGTACAATTCGTGAATTTGTTGTTGGTGTGTTACTCGTACCAACAGTAATTGGCGCGCTTTGGTTCTCTGTTTTCGGAGGAACAGGTATTCACATGGAGCTATTTGATGGTGCAAATATATATGGACAAATTAAAGAAATGGGCACAGAAGTAGGATTGTTTGCTATGTTAGACCAAATGGGTAGTATAGGACCGGCTTTATGTGTGTTAGCTATTTTACTTATTTCAACATTCTTTATTACATCGGCAGACTCTGCTACGTTTGTTCTAGCGATGTTAACGACACATGGTAGCTTAAACCCACCAAATCGTATTAAAATGGTTTGGGGTATTGTTCTAGCGGCGTTAGCTTCGATCTTATTGTATGTCGGAGGATTAGAGGCGCTGCAAACTGCGTCGATTATTGCGGCCTTCCCGTTCGTATTTGTTATTTTCTTTATGATTGCAGCACTATTTAAAGAGTTGCAAAAAGAAGGACGCATGAAACAACATTAATATAGAAGAAAAAAATTCTGTATATATAAATAGTAAAAGGACTGCCGACATTCGGCAGTCCTTTTTCACTGTTCTATACTATTGTAGGAAAAGCATTACTTTGTTGCGGAATACTATAGATATCGGTAATTTAAAAAGAAAAATCGATATAGTTCGACAATATCCGATATTTTACACATTATATTCATATTTTTGACAAAAATATGTCGGAAATGTGTTGTTACTTTTATGTATATGTGCTATATTATTTCCTGTAAGCGATTTCAAATAGTTTTAAAGCGCATTCAAGGGGGACAACTAGAATAATGAAACGTTACGAAAGAAAGTGGAAGCATATTTGTTTGAAACGTGTGGCACATCGAAATGCCCAAGAAAGCACGGAACCAAAGACTGAAACTCGTAAAGAGCATCAAGAGAAGCAATTGGTTCTACAAAAATAGCAATCACTTTTTCGTATATAAATGAAGGTCGATCGTTCGTTGGGGGATGGACGTGAAATAACTTTCAGCTAAGGGGTATTGTCTGATATATATAGTATTACGGTAAAAAATAAGCACAGAGCATACGGCGCTCTGTGCTTATTTTTTAATGAAATCTATTTTTCTTTTTTAAATCGTACCGTTTTATCCCAACCAATTACTTGTTTCTTGCTCTTTGCGCGTAAGTAAAGAATGAGACTGCGAATAAACAAATACGTAAAGAGCTGTGCGTACGTAAAGTACATAATGACGCTTATGAAAATGTTGGTCGGTGTAAAGGTTCGTTCGACGCTCTGGGCACTAAATAATTGAGAAACATATGTAATATATGCGACATACCACATAAATAGTAATGGAATGCTATATTGAATTTGGAATATGCCGAGCAGTCCAATTACAAACCAAACGTTTGAAATGATTAGGAATAGCCAAAATACGACATACACTAAAACTTGTTGTAAGGAATGGACGAGAAGTTTCCCTTTAAAAAAGCTTAATGAAGAAAACATTTTTTCTAAAATGTATAAGTTTCCTTGAAGCCAACGTGTCCGCTGTTTAATAAGAATTTTTAAATGCTCAGGTTCTTGTTCCCATGTGATCGATTCCGGGACGATTGGTAAGAGATAGCCCTTTTGGGTAATCCTTAATGTTAATTCGGCATCCTCTGCAATTGCATAAGGATCATAGCCGCCAAGCTCTTCTAATGCAGAACGACGAAGAAGCATGTTTGTTCCAGTTAGTGAACCTGTTTGGAATAATAGCCAGCGTCCAGATTGCATAAGGAGCTGGAAAATCTGAAATTCTAATGAAATCATTCGTGTAAGCCAGTTTCTTTTCTCATTTACTGTACGAACGTGTCCAACTGCTCCAACGGCATCCTTTGTTGTTTCAGCATGTTCTACGAGCATTCGCAGTGCATGTGGTTCAGGTTGATTATCTGCATCGTAAACACAGAAATATTCACCATCCGAAATGCTAAGGCCGTAGTTTAATACACGCGATTTTCCTTTCGGTTCGCCAGGTGGTACACGAATGTGATGAATATGAGCATAAGCTTTGTCGAAATCATCGCCAATTTCAGGTGTTTCATCTTGAGAGTTATCGTTTAATAAATAAACGTTTAGTTTGCCTGGGTATTCAATCTTTGCCATTGCTTCTAATGTATCTTTAATAACAACCCCTTCATTATGGGCAGGTATTAAAATATCTACACTTGGATAATGTTCTAGCGTACGATCTTTTCGTTTACTATTTCGATGAATTAAACCCGCAATTGTTAAGAAAGAGTAATAAACGAGTAAAGCAGAGAATAGAAAGGCCGTAAAAATCAATACATATTTAATTGAAAATGTGATGCTAATCCAGAAAACAAGTACACAAAACAAAATAAATAAAAGAAGCATAACGAGTGTCATCATAATGTGATATGTCCCTTTGCATTGATTTGTTCTCGTTTTATTTTAATATCTTGAATTGCTTCAGCAGCAAGCCATTGTGCCATTTTTGGATGTAGACGGTTCATTACAATGTCAGCACCGGCTTCATTTGTATTTTGTAATAAAATAACTAATGTGTTGCTGTCATATTCAGCAGCAAGGTCAAAGTCAGCTCTGACTGTATCAACTAATAATGAAGCTACACGATCCATGACACTTTCTTTCGTATATTTACTAAAGGAAGTGAAATCAAAGAAAATGATAATGCCTGTTTCATTACGACGATTCATCGCAGTTGTTAATAAAGCTTGTCGTCTTTCGAATTCTTGTCTTGTTAATAATTTTGATTCTCCAATGTATTGCTCAAGCACTCTTACCCGTTCAGTTAACTCTTTATTTTTAAGGATAACCTTTTTTAATAGATGGGTTGAAATATAAACAATGAAGAAGTTAGCTGCCATCAGGAAGTGGGTAATAATATATTCCCATTGATCTGATGTACTCCATAAGTGAAGCCACGCTTGATAAAATAAATAGAATACTGAAATGATTGTTCCCAGTATGAAGAAAATAAATGCTGTTTTATCAGGTAAAAATAAGAATAGTACATTTATGATGACATATATAATTGTAAAAATGAGCGCGTGCTCATATTTCGTCACATGTACAGTAGTAAAATAAAATAAAATTTGTAAAATCCACATAGAGAGGACTTTATAGGACTTATCTTTCACGAAACTTTCCTCCTTAAAAATAATTCGTGCTGGATATTTGTAGTATGCACAATTATTAAGAAATGACCATGTAGCTGGAAGTTTTTTGGGGCGAGATACATCAAGTAGTATCCCTCTTTTATAAGAAAAAATAAACAGACATACTAATTATTGTAACATAGCGTCTATATATCTATACATAAAGTATTTAATATATATACGAAAATTATATTTATGTTATATAAAAAAGCCTCCTCTTTAAAAGAGGAGACTTTACATGAGTTTATAGGAACATCATACCTGCGACTGCTGCGTTTAAGAAGTTCGCTAGTGTACCAGCGATAACTGCTTTAATCCCTAATTGTGCAATTTGTTTACGGCGAGTAGGAGCTAACGTTCCTGTTACACCTAATTGAATTGCGATAGAAGAGAAGTTTGCAAAACCACAGATTGCAAATGTTAAAATCATATTTGTTTTTGCAGAGAACTCTGCCATGTGTGGTCCTAAGTTTGCGTATGCAACGAATTCGTTGATTGCAAGTTTTTGACCGATAAAGCTTGCTGCTTGGATAGCTTCACCTGGAGAAACCCCGATTAAGATTGCAAATGGTGATAATAAGTAACCGAAGATTAAATCAAGGCTAAGTTTAATATCGAACCAAGAACCAACCCATCCTAATAAGCCATTTAATAAAGCGATTAATGCAATGAAGGCCATTAGCATTGCAGCTACGTTAATAACAAGTTGTATACCTTCAGATGCACCGCGTGCAGCTGCATCGATAACGTTTGCGTCTTCACGCTCTGTTGAAAGTTGAACATTATTATCTACTTTTTCTGTTTCTGGCATAATTAGTTTTGCAATTAATAAACTTGATGGAGCTGCCATAATTGCTGCTGCTAATAAATGTTCTAATGGAATTCCCATTGCTGCATATCCGACAAGAACTGATCCGGCAACAGCTGTCATACCACTTACCATAATAGTGAAGAATTCACTGTTAGTTAAACGTGCTAAGTATGGTTTAATTAAAATTGGTGCTTCTGTTTGTCCTAAAAATACAGTTGTTACTGCATTTAAGCTTTCTGCCTTAGAAGTTCCAAGAAGTTTACTTAATGCACCACCAACGATACTAACAAATTTCTGCATAATACCTAAGTAATATAAGATTGCAACTAATGAACTAATAAATACAATTGGAAGTAGTGCTTGAATAACGAAAACAAATCCCCAAGGGCCTTTTGCGTTGACTAAATCCCCAGCAACGAACCTAATTCCCTCGTAAGAAAAATTAATTAATCCTTGAACGCCATCAGCAGCAACTTTTAAGCCTGCTTTTCCAGCATCCCATCGCAATACGATAAATGAAAATGTCATTTGTAATGCTAGCGCGATTAAAATTGTGCGCCAATTAATAGCTTTGCGGTTAGAAGATAGTAAGAAAGCAATTGCTAATACTCCAATCACGCCGCCAATTCCCCATAAAACATTCATGCAGTGTATGCTCCTTCCTCATAGTAAAAAAGTGTATAAACCAGTTGTCTATACTTTTGCGAATATAACATCTTAAGTAACTTATCATAATGGACATCGGAGGTCAAACGTCTAACGAAAAGTTTAAATAAAAAGAAAATTCTTTGAAAAAACACATATAAAATGAATAGACATGAAATAGGTTATGTTTTTTGTTGAAATATATTCATTATGATAACGTTTTGGGCAATTTCAATAGAATATAGTGTATGAAATAGGAGAATGAACGCATAATTTTTTCGTAGAGAGAATGAAAGGGGATTACTATGTTGAGTCTTTTAAAAAGAGCCTTCTAGTAAACTAGAAGGCTCTGAAACTATAACTTAAGGTGCTTTCGTATACCCTAAGAAATGGCTTTTCCAATAAGAGTTGTTTAATGAAGCGATTGCTACACCTTTATCTCCGGATTGGATGAATGATCCCCCGCCAAGGTAGATACCCATGTGAGAAGGACCTGCTTTATAAGTATCTTTGAAATAAATCAAGTCTCCAGGTTGTGGACTTGAAGTTTGTGGTAAGCTGCTCCAATATCCAGCAACACTTTGGCGGCTAATGTTATGACCAAATTTCTTAAATACGTGGTAGATGTAACCACTGCAGTCAACACCGTTAGCAGAAGTACCGCCCCAAACGTATGGTACGCCTTGCATAGATTTCGCGTATGCAAGTAGAGAAGAACTGTCACCGCTATTATTAGTATTATTATTGTTGTTATTATTTTGATTGTTATTTTGGTTGTCGTTAGGCTTATTATCTACTGCGCCACCAACTGGTGTTTTAGATAGGAAACGTGTTCCGATGTAACCAGTTTGACCGTTGTAGTTAATTTTGCTCCATCCAGAGTTTTCAGAGATTACTTGAACCTTCTGTCCTTGTGGAAGTGCGCCTATGATTCTATAATTTGTACCTTCGCCGCTACGTACATTTAGTGCAGAAGCATTAATGTAGTAGTCACCAATTGCACCTTGATCAGGTTGTTTCGGTTGTTCAGGAGTAGCAGTGCCACCTTTAACGAATTTTACAAATTCGCTACTAACATAGCCTGTTTTTCCTTGGTAGTTTACTTTAAACCAGCCGTTTTCAGATCCAACTACGTTTAATGTTGTACCATTTAACACGCCGCCAAGTACACTATGGTAAGCAGCAGGGCCTGTACGAACACGTAGAGATGTTGCGTTAACAACGTAAGTACCGCCAGTTTGAACAGTTCCATTATTATTTTGCTCTTGGTTGTTACCTTGAGTGACGTTTTCGTTAGAACCGCCTTTTGTTACGTAGTCCTTGCTTAAGTAAGCAGTTTGTCCTGCGTAATTGATTTTGAACCAATCTTGAACTTCGCCTACAACTTGTACAACTTGTCCTTGTTTAACAGAACCTACAGTTGGATGAGAAGTGCTAGGACCTGTACGAACGCGAAGAGAAGATACATTTACTGTGTAGTTTCCGCTTGCTGGTTGTACATTTGTTTGATTGTTATTATTGTTTGTAGAACCCGTATTTGAAGAAGCGCCTGATACAAATTCGCTACTTACATAACCTACTTGCCCATTATGGTTGATTTTCACCCAACCATTTTCTTGACCAATTACGTTTAATGTTTGTCCTTCATATACACGTCCTGAAACAGAACTAGAAGTGTTAGGAGCTGTACGTACACGTAATACATCAGCAGTAACTTTATTGTTTCCACCTGTGCTTACATTGTTATTCGTTGTTCCGTTTTTTGATACAAACTCGCCACTAACAAAACCAGTTTGTCCATTAACGTTAATTTTGAACCAACCATTTTCTTCTCCAATTACGTTTAATGATTGACCATTATAAACGCGAGAGATGACGTCGTGAGAAGTACTTGATCCTGCACGAACGTGTAGTACGCTAGCATTCACCGTATATGATGAATTGTTTGATGCGGAAGCTTGGACAGTTTGTGTAGCAGCTTTTTGTGTATTTTGTTCAGGGGCAGCTTGAACACTATCAAGTGTAGGAGCTGCTCCTCCTGCTACAGACACTGCCGCAAGACCGGCAAGGTATTTTTTCATAATTTGTCGATTCCTTTCTGTCTGTAATGTAGTGAAGAAATATTTACCAACTGTTAAAAATTCTAAAGAGCATGTCGATTACTGTCAAGACTTATGTGGTAATCTGAATATGACAAAAAGGTTACAAAAAAAAATCAAGGTATAAATCTGCACCTTGATTTCCATTTAAATATATATATTTGATGTGGAAAATGAGAAGATTATTCGTATTTAGGAAGATGTGCTGTTGGATTTTAAAAGGCTTTGAGAAAATGACCTTTGTAGTAATTTGGTGATAGGGCCAACTTGACCATCTTGAATCGCAGTTCCATCGAGATGGGTCATCGGTAAAATTTCAATAGTCGTTCCCGTAAAGAAGCATTCATCTGCTTGATAAACATCGCGAACGCTGAAAAGCTCTTCCTGTACAGGAAGTTGAAGAGTGTTAGCTAAAGAAAGGACGTACTGACGAATAATGCCGTTTAAAATAAGGTGATTGGCTGGATGCGTATACAGTGTTCCGTTTTTTATAAGAAAGAAGTTAGAGTGGCTACCTTCAGTTACAATACCATTTCGTACGAGAAGTGCTTCTTTACAACCTTTGCGTTCAGCTTTCGTATAAGCTAATACATTTGGTAATAAATTTAGCGATTTAATATCACAGCGGAGCCAGCGTGTATCAGGTTCTGATATAGCACGTACACCGTATTCAATCCATAAAGATGGTCTTTCTTTTTTTGAAATATAAGCATAGATTGTCGGAGATGTGTCATATGAAAATGCATGTGCTCGAGCTTGTACACCACGAGATACTTGTAAGTAAATTGTTCCGTCTTCGTGGAAATTATTGTTTTCAATTAATTTGTAGAGTAAGATGATAAGTTCGGCTTTTGAGAAAGGAAGTGATAATTCTATTTCTTCAAGGGATCGATATAATCTTGTTAAATGTGGGTCTAATAAGTGAAAGTTTCCGTTATAAAGGCGAATAACTTCATAGACGCCATCGCCAAATTGTAAACCTCTTTCTTCAAGTTCTATGTACGCGCGATGTTTTGTTGTATCAATAACTGCATCATTCCATAGTACAAATCTTTCGTATGCCAATTTTCGTCCCATCCTTTCGTTAGTACATGAATAAAAATCACTATAGTAATTTTTATGTAAGCAATTCTATACATATGACGTATATGTATTTTGTAAATCACAGAGAAGTAGTGGTGATTTATCCCGCATTAACTGCCCGTAAATGCCCGATTGGTGAGGGCGAATAATCAGTGTGGGATGAACAAAACCCCCACTGATGAAAGTTTCACTTTATAGCATTTTGTATATACAAATTCGGAAATGAGAAATAAGAATCCTGCTTTTTGAAAAAAAAAGCAACATTCGTATGGAATGTTGCAAAAGGAGGGTAGCTATCTTTCATAGGGACATCGTCTTTAAAGGTTTCATTTATGCAAACAAAACACTTGGAAAGACAATTATAAGAAAGTTGAAAACAAATGATGAACATATTTCTTTAAGGGATCTTATTGAAGATGAGAGATAAGAAATATGTAGAACCTTGTTTACATATTTTATTATAAAGATGTTTCGTTAATGTGGTGTAAATATTAGGTGAAGGTTATGTAATTTTAAAGTTAATGTATAGAAGAATGTGTAGAGAGGAAAATAAAAAAGAGGCTGAGGTTACTCAGCGCTCTTCTTTTCTTCTTTAATAACCGTTTTTACTTCACCAGTTTTGATCTTATTGCTTTCAGAGAAGCGAAGTAAGTCGCCTTCAATGATTTTGTCAGACATGTGCAATTCATTTTGTGCACGATCAATAAGTGGTTGAGCTTCTTCTTTCGGTAATTGTACAACTTCACCTGTGTTACGATCGTAGAATGTACTGTTTGTGTACATGTACTTATCTGTAATGAAGCTACCGTCACGAAGAACAACGAATCCTTTATTGTCTGGTGAGAATACATCATGACCGAATTGGATTTGATTCGAAGAATCTACACCAAGTAGGTTTAGAATTGTTGGTTTAATGTCAATTTCACCAGTTGGTTTTGAAATTGTTTTACCCTCTTTTTGACCTGGAACGTGAATAAACATCGGTGTTTTTTGTAAGTTCATATGGTCAAATGTAGTGATTTCTTCTTTTCCTAAGAACTGTGCCATTGCACGGTTATGATTCTCAGAAATACCATAATGGTCACCGTAGAATACGATAACAGAGTTGTCGTAAATACCTTCAGCTTTTAGACGCTCAATAAAGTGCTTCATTGCTTCGTCTAAGTAGCGAGCTGTTACCATGTAGCGGTCAAATACGCCATCGCCAGAGTTGTATTCATCGATTAACTTCGTACCGTCATCATAAGTGAATGGGTAATGGTTTGTTAAAGTAAGGAAGCGAGTATAGAACGGCTGCTTCACTTGTTTTAACATATCGATAGACTGATCGAAGTATTCGATATCCTTTAGTCCCCAGTTTAATTTTGTTTCTGGCGTAATCTTGTAGTCAAGTTCGTTGTAGTAACGATCATAACCAAGTGCCGGATACATAATGTTACGGTTCCAGAATGTTGCGTTGTTTGCGTGGAATACTGATGTGTGATACCCTTGCTCACGCAAAATTTCTGGAGTTGCTGTATATTCGTTGTTACCGTGTGTGAAGAATACAGCACCACGGTCTAGTGGATATAACGAAGTATCTACTAAGAATTCAGCATCAGATGTTTTACCTTGCCCAGTTTGATGGAAGAAGTTATCGAAGTAATAACTTTCTTTCGCAAATTGGTTTAGGAATGGTGTAACTTCTTGTCCATTAACTTGCGCACCGATTAAGAATGTTTGTAATGATTCAAGAGAGACAACAATTACGTTTTTCCCTTTTGCAGTACCATACATATTTGGATCTGGTTTACTTTGTGTTGTTTTCACATAGTTTTCTGCTTCTTGTAATTTACTACTATCAGCAAACGCTTTTTGTGAACTTGATTTTGCTTGTAGGCCAAGATCGTATGCTTGGTGTACATATAATCCTAAGTTTTTAACAAGCATAACGCGGTCGAATGAACGTGTTAATAGTTCTGGACGCTCAGCTTCTGCAAATCCTAGGTTTACGCAGAAAATAGCAACTGTTGACACGAAGTATAGAGAACGCATCGGACGTGCTACACGCTCTGTCGGTGCAAAATCTTTCTTCTTCTTCAATAGAACGAAGAATACGATAATATCCGCAAATGCAAGGATGATTTTGAAGTTAAATAATTCTTTCACACTAGAACCTAAACTTCCGAAATTAGACGTTTGTCCTAGTACTGGTAAAGTAACGAAGTCATTGTAGAATCCGTAGAACATTACGTTACCAACAAGAATGAACGTTAAGATAAAGTTAATTCCTAGTGCTATATAGTTACGTTTTTTCCCTTTTGCAAATAATGCAAGACCCACAAACAGTAATGATGCTGCTAATGGACTAATGAATAAAATGAATTCTTGCATGAAAGATTCAAGTTTTAAATCGAAGCTAGTGCGTGTAATGATGTAGGATTTTAGCCATACGGCCAAAGCTACGAATAAAGTGAAACGCACATTTTGAAATTGTGATTTCATGGTTTCTTTCATTCATTTCCACCCTTTCTCTATCAGGCTTGGTCGATTTTGGAGCGAAAAATGCTAAAATAAAAAATACATAGTTTTCTTGGCCATAATTAGAGTTTCTATATTCACCCATATACGACTTTAACTATGCATACCCTTTTTGGTTTCTTGTGCTGCTCATAAGCATAACGTCATTTCTGTATTATACAACAAAATTCATTTCTGAGAAACACTATAACATTTTACATTTTTTGTATGTGATTTGTCACTACCAGAGAAAACTTTAACATTCGTTTATATGCCCGTCAACTAGAAAATATAACAAAAATAGAAAAGAATGTTAAGCGGAATTGAAAGTTTTTTGGTTGAGAAATATGGAATAGAAATCTTTAAGTGGTTGTCTAGAAAACTATTATATGAAGGAAAATATGAAAAAATTAACGAACACTTGTTCTTTTTGGTTTTGTTTGTTACAATGAAATTTCATTGATAGATTATGTGTAATTTTGATGAACTTTTACTGATAACATAACATATTGTAGCTTATTTCTTTTGAAAATAGGGAGGCTTTTGAATGAAACAAAAATTTTCAGTTGAAGCGTTTTGGAAGAAAATAAAACATGTTGCGAAGCAGGCAGGGCAGTCGGTAATCTATGCGAGTTTATTGTTGTTTTACGTTTTGCAAAGACCGGATGTTCCAAAACGAGTGAAAATTATTGTAATCGGAGCACTTGCTTATTTCATTGCACCGATTGATGCCATTCCAGATTTCATTGCTGGAGTCGGTTATACGGATGATTTAGGTGCGTTAATGGCCGCACTATTACAAGCATCGATATACGTAAATGAAGATGTGAAAGATAAGTCGCGAGTGAAGTTGGCAGAATGGTTTGGTTCGGATATAGACACATCATTTATCGATCAAAAATTAGATCAATAGGTGAGAACTGTCATAGGATGACAGGGCGAACGTAAGCGAGGAAGTGCATTATGCCATCAGGAAGAACGCATACGAAAATAAACTTAATATCCCTTCCGATTGTTTTGTTTATGCTCTTTTCGTATGGATTAACAAGTTTTGATTTTTTATTAACTTTTGCAATTGGCTTTTTAGTAGGTACTTCATTTTTAACACCGGATTTAGATACGTACAGTAATGCGTATAATAAATGGGGATTCCTCCGTGTTTTTTGGTATCCATATAGGAGCGTAATGCCCCATCGTTCCTTCTTCACACATACGATTATAATTGGTGATATTATTCGTATTGCATACATGTTAATCGTGTTTTCTCCGTTTTTATTCCTATTAAATATAATCGCATTCGGTGGAAATTTAATAGAAATTGCGAAGGAACACGAGGTTGAAATTGTAACGTTTGTAATGGGGATTGTTGTAGCGAGTACGCTCCACATTATAGCGGATAAAGCGAATACGCGCCGAAAGAAAATGATGAGAAAAAAGAAGAAACGCAGAAGATAAAAAAACCGTCCCAAAAGGTATTTTGGGACGGTTTTTTCTTATTAATAGGTAGGTTATTCTTGTCGTATCGCCGATAAAATTTCATTTACAATCATGCGACATTAATTTTTGGGCAGTTCCTTTTTAATCAAACGTTTGTTTAAAACTAAGCTTTCAGTATCTTAATACCTTTCACGATATTCCAAATGAAGTAGTATAAGCTAATGATTCCGCAAATGCATAAGACGATGATTGCCCCAATTCCAAGTGTTACGTCTGGTTGATCAGATCCGATGCCCATAATTCCTAAAATAACTAATCCAATAAATGAAGCGATACTTGGAACGATATGTGTCCATAGAGCACGTTTCGCATGTGGTTTCGTTTCAGAATCGCCCACAATCCACACGATAATAGGGAATAAGATAGGTGCAAATAATACACTAAAGTATGATAAAGCTGCTAATATTTTGTTTCCGTTCATATATATCACCTCATAAGTAATGTCCGTTGTTATACTTTTAGTATGCGATAAATTTGGCAACCTTCCTATCGATTAACATTACAAGAACGTGACGCTTTTGTAAGATTTCCTTTTTAAATGATGGAATTTTCAAAAAAATCTTTTTAAATGAAAATTGTTGTGATAAAATTATTGAAAACGTTTTCTTGAACGTTTTATATTTTTTAGACTTAAAGGTATGATGACCTGGTAGTCTATTGATAAGGTTATATCTTATTTAAAAGGGGATTCTTTAGGGGGAGAGAACAATGAACACATGGACACAAGTTTACGATCCGTTCGGTAACATTTGGATTTCGGCAGCAGTCGCACTTATTCCAATCATCTTTTTTTTCTTAGCTTTAGCAGTTTTCCGCATGAAGGGGTATGTGGCAGGATTTATTACAGTTGTATTAACGATTTTGGTGGCGTTATTTGCGTATAAAATGCCATTCACAATGGCAATGGCAGCGACCGGATACGGTTTCTTATACGGATTATGGCCAATTGCGTGGATTATCATTATGTCAGTATTTTTATATAAAATTTCTGTGAAAACAGGTCAATTTGATGTCATTCGTGCATCTGTATTATCCATTACGAATGATCATCGTTTACTCGTTATTTTAATCGGATTTTCATTTGGAGCATTTTTGGAAGGGGCAGCAGGATTTGGTGCACCAGTAGCGATTACGGCAGCGCTTCTGGCAGGCCTTGGGCTAAATCCTTTATATGCAGCAGGTCTTTGTTTAATCGCAAATACTGCACCAGTAGCGTTCGGAGCGATGGGGATTCCGATTACAGTTGCTGGACAAGTAACAGGCATTGATCCGCATAAAATTGGACAAATGGCTGGGCATCAATTACCGTTCTTATCTTTATTTGTTCCGTTCTTTATCGTATTTTTAATGGATGGATTTAAAGGAGTAAAACAAACGTGGCCTGCTTTATTTGTAGCGGGTAGTTCATTTGCAATTACACAGTTTATTACAGCGACGTTTTTAGGACCAGAACTTCCGGATATTACGTCAGCGCTTGTAAGTTTAGTAAGTTTATCGCTATTCTTAAAAGTTTGGCAGCCGAAAGAAATTTATCAAACTAAGCAAGCGAATAGTGAAGTAGCCGCGGCGACGACAACGACATCTATGCCGAAACTAACGGTAGGAAAAGTAGTAAAAGCGTGGTCTCCGTTCATTATTTTGACTGTGATGGTAGTCATCTGGAGCCAGAGTTTCTTTAAAGCGTTATTCGCTCCGGGCGGCGCTTTAGAAAGTCTCGTATTTAAATTTGAAGTTCCAGGCTTGCACAATTTAGTAATGAAAGCAGAGCCTATTGTAAATAAACCAACACCTTATGAAGCAATCTTGAAATTAGATATTTTATCAGCGACTGGAACAGCAATTTTAATTGCTTGTATCATTTCTATCTTTATTTTGAAAATGAGTGCAAAAGATGCAGTAGCAACATTTAAAGAAACGTTAAACGAACTAAAAATGCCAATTCTATCTATTGGATTCGTATTAGGATTCGCATTTATCGCAAACTATTCTGGTCTATCTTCTACATTAGCGTTAGCACTTGCAGGAACTGGCGGACTATTCCCGTTCTTCTCACCATTCTTAGGATGGATTGGCGTATTCTTAACGGGATCAGATACGTCAGCGAACGCACTGTTCTCGAATTTACAAGCAATTACAGCGCAGCAAGTCGGTGTATCTGAAGTACTTCTTGTTGCAGCAAATACAACGGGCGGTGTAACAGGTAAAATGATTTCTCCGCAATCAATTGCGATTGCTTGTGCGGCAGTTGGACTTGCTGGGAAAGAGTCAGATTTGTTCCGCTTTACATTGAAGCATAGTTTATTCTTCGTTACTATTGTTGGGATTATGACGTATGTGCAAGCTTATTATTTAACTTGGATGATTCCGTAAACAACAAAAGAAATAAACTTTGCATTTTTCAGATTATAGTGTATGATGGGAAAGTATTGAAAATTAAATCAGTGATAAACTAGGGGTGCCTAACGTATGCGTAGGCTGAGAGAGAAGTGTGTGAACTTCTTAACCCTTTGGACCTGATCTGGCTCGTACCAGCGTAGGGAAGTTAACGGCTTTACATAATTATGTCTTTATGAGCCAGGTCCTTATTCGTTTATGGACCTGGCTCTTTTTATTTTGGCATGCGCTGGCCATATCTCGTCCTTGTCACGAACAGGGGGGCAACAAAGGTTATGAAACAGTCTGTTTCAGCTGAGCAAATTGAATTGAAATCGAGTTTACCAGGAAGTAAGAAAGTGTATGTGGATGGAACACGTGAAGGCATGAAAGTACCAATGCGCGAGATTGAACAAAGCGATACGAACGGTGTTCAAAATCCGCCAATCCGTGTGTATGATACGAGTGGACCTTATACAGATCCAGAGTATAAAGTGGAGCTGGAAAAAGGGTTGCATGCGCCGCGCCACTCTTGGACCTTGGGGCGTGGTGATGTGGAAGCTTATGAAGGACGCGAAATTAAACCTGAGGATGACGGTGTGAAAGTGGCTTCAAAACATATACCTGTTTTCCCGCAAATGGATCGTAAGCCGCTTAGAGCGAAGCAAGGTGCAAATGTTTCGCAAATGCATTATGCGCGTAATGGCATTATTACGTCTGAGATGGAATATGTTGCGATTCGTGAAGGGGTAGAACCTGAATTTGTTCGTAAGGAGATTGCAGAAGGTCGTGCGATTTTGCCGGCGAACATTAACCATCCTGAAGCGGAACCGATGATAATTGGACGTAATTTTCACGTGAAGGTAAATGCAAATATCGGAAACTCTGCTGTATCGTCTTCTATTGCAGAAGAAGTAGAGAAGATGACGTGGGCGACTCGCTGGGGTGCAGATACGATTATGGATTTATCTACAGGTAAAAACATTCATACAACACGTGAGTGGATTATTCGTAATGCTCCGGTACCAGTTGGAACTGTGCCAATTTATCAAGCGCTTGAAAAAGTAAACGGAATTGCAGAAGATTTAACGTGGGAAGTATATCGTGATACGTTAATTGAGCAGGCGGAGCAAGGTGTTGATTACTTCACGATTCACGCTGGTGTATTACTTCGCTACATTCCGATTACTGCAAAGCGTATGACAGGTATTGTTTCACGCGGTGGTTCGATTATGGCGCAGTGGTGTTTATTCCATCATAAAGAAAACTTCCTATATACTCACTTTGAAGAGATTTGTGAAATTATGAAGCAGTACGATGTTTCGTTCTCTCTTGGAGATGGATTACGTCCAGGTTCTATTGCAGATGCAAATGACGAAGCGCAGTTTTCTGAGCTTGAAACACTTGGTGAATTAACAAAAATCGCTTGGAAACATGATGTGCAAGTTATGATTGAAGGACCTGGGCATGTACCGATGCATTTAATTAAAGAGAATATGGAGAAAGAACTTGATATTTGTCAGGGCGCGCCGTTCTATACACTTGGGCCGTTAACGACAGATATTGCACCAGGTTATGACCATATTACTTCAGCGATTGGTGCTGCGATGATCGGCTGGTTTGGAACGGCGATGCTTTGTTATGTAACACCGAAAGAACATTTAGGTTTACCGAACAAAGATGATGTTCGCGAAGGGGTTATTACGTACAAAATCGCTGCGCATGCAGCCGATCTTGCGAAAGGGCATAAAACGGCTCATCAGCGTGATGATGCACTTTCAAAAGCACGATTTGAATTCCGTTGGCGCGACCAATTTAATTTATCTTTAGATCCTGAACGCGCGATGGAGTACCATGATGAAACGTTGCCAGCAGAAGGGGCGAAAACAGCGCATTTCTGTTCAATGTGTGGCCCAAAGTTTTGTAGTATGAGAATTTCACATGATATTCGTGAATATGCGAAAGAAAATGACTTAGAAACGACAGAAGCAATTGAAAAAGGAATGAAAGAGAAAGCGGTAGAATTCAAAGAAACTGGTAGTCATTTATATCAATAACACGTCACACCTCTTTACTTGATTGATCACACTGTACCTAACTTAAATATAGAAGAAGCCCCCTTTGCTAAGACGGTAGCAAAGGGGGCTTCTGTCGTCTATAAGGCGAAGAATAATTGTACCCAGTAGTATAAGAGGAATAATGTGACGACTGTTGTGAGTGGGATTACGATGAGAGATACGCTTAAATAATCTTTCCATTTCACTTTAATTTTGTTTTGTCTTAAGATATACATCCAAATGAGGGAAGCTAGTGTACCGATTGGTAATAATAGTGAACCGATGTCACTACCGATGATATTTGCGAGGTAGATCGTTTTTAATGTGACTGGATCTAGTCCCATTTCTGTTAATGTGATTGTACCAATCATAAGTGCAGGGTGGTTATTGAAGACGTTAGAGAGGAGGGAAACGAGTCCGCCCATTGCAAAGCTGGCATAGAGTAGATGCTGACTTACAACTGGTTCGAGCCAATGGACAAGCGCCGCTGTTAATCCTGCGTTATGAAGCCCGTAAATAATTACGTACATAGAGAAGGCGAAAATTAAAATGTGCCACGGTGTCTTTTTCAAAATATCGACTGGGTTTGTTCGTAAGTAGTACCATCTCCAGATGAGAAGAACGAGTGAACCGAGTACGGCAACAATTTCGATTGGAATCGATAAGAAGGATGCAACGAATAGAAGACAGCGCATAAGGAAGACGAAGCCTAATACTTTTAACATGAATTTCGTACGTTTTTGTTTCGTATTAACAGAATTTTGTCCTTTTAACGGATGGAAGTTTTTCGTGAAGAAAATTTCTTCAATATCATATGAAGAAACAGGTAATCTTTCTGGAAGTTTTTTCTTTAAAACTGTATACATAAGCCATGACATAAACAGTAGTCCTAGTGTTGCAGGTACAAACATCATAGCAGTATGCATATAAAGAGTCATATGGACGATATTTAATGCAATTAAGTTTACAATATTACTTACACCGATTGGTGCACTAGATGCAGTGGCGATTAAAGCACCGCTTAATAAATAAGGGATTTGTTGATGAGGTTTTAATTGAAGATTTTTCAGAAGAAGGATTAAAATTGGAGTTGTAATTAAAATACTACCGTCATTATTAAATAAAAGAGTCATAAGAAAACATAGTAATTGAATGTACCAGTATAGGCGGTGTCCGGAACCTTTCGCTAAATTTGCGAGTTTTGCTGCGGACCAGTGGAAGAAGCCGAAGCTTTCTAATATAACTGCCATAACGATGGTCGCTAATATCGTTATGGAGGCGCCTCCAATTTTACTTATAATGTCTATGACGTCTGGTTTTGATACAAGTCCAGTAATGAGGATAATGCCGGCGCCGACTGCTGCCGGCCACGCCTCATTTATACCACGAGGGCGCCAAAAGATAACAATCATCGTTAAGAAGAATACAATAATAGTAATCCATATTTCAATGCTCATATTTAACCTACCTTTCTATTTTCCCTTGAACAAATGTAGCTTGTCTCAAGTTTATATAGCATTATATTCAAAAGAAAATAAGAAGAACTAGGCATCTACCTGAATCTAGTGAATATGTGTATTTTGAGCAATAAGGCAAGTATAAGTAGTAGTGTAATAACTATTAGGAGAGGAGTCTAATAAATGAGGGGCATTCAATGTGTGAATACCCCTCATTTACTATTTTTCCTTTAAAAATGTTCGATCTTTTAAGAATAAATTCCAGAAGAAAATAAATCCTGGTAGTAAAATTGCAATCCCGATTGCGTAAAGAATAAGAAGTGCATAGAATGTTTCGACCGTCGTAAAGCTTGTAAATACAGTTACGTCCGGGTAAATGATATAAGGTAAATGGGCGACGCCGTAAGCGTAGCTTGCAAATGCATATTGAGCGACGACAGCTAAAACTGCAATGCGAGGAAAGCCTAGTGTGCCATATTTCTTATTTGTCCACCAAAGGGAAGAGTATCCGATAACAAATAAAATGATAGAGACTGTAAACCATGGGAATTGCTTTATGAGTCCTTGCATAAGCCAGTGTGTTTCAGGGTCCATTACAACGAGAGCGATAATAGCAGTCACGAGCGTTGCAGGACCAAGTATGATGGCATTTCTTCTATAAATTCGGTACGTATCTTCAGAACCTTGTTCCCTAGCAAAATCAGCAAGAAAGAGAGATGATAGAAATAGTTCCGAAGTTAGTCCGAAGAGCATATAACAATAAATAACGGGACTAGAAAGAAGTTTTCCATAAAGGAGCACTTCTTTTCCTTCAGACATCGTAATATAGGCACCTTCTGTAACTGGCAGAACGGTAATTAATAGAGCTGGGATTAAGAGCCCAGTAATACCTGAAATAATCCGAAGAAGGTGTTGGTATTTTGGCAGGGAGTAAGCAAATACCATAAAAGTACTACGAATCGCAACGAGTACTAAAATTAACATAACTGGTACAAACATAACGGTTGCAAGGGTAAAGGCCGCTTTTGGGAAGAAACCGAGAAAAGCAACGACGACAAAGACAAGAAACGTATTTGTTACTTCCCAAGTTGGTGATAAGTACCGATTAGCAAGCTTGGCAGCAAGTGTCGGGTGTTTAGCGTATACCATGCCCCAAAAACCAGCTCCAAAATCAATAGAACCTAGTATGCTATATACGAAAATAAGAGCCCATAAGATGATGATTGCAATGCTTTCCTCATGCACGAGAATCGCCTCCTTCGTGATGTAAATCATTCTTTAATGGATGTTTCTTAAAGAATGTCCGTAGTACAAAGACTGTTAAAATACCGAGTCCGATATATAAAATGATGAATAAAACAAATAAAGGACCGACGAAATCAGCGCGCGTAGAAGCATCTACCGTGCGTTGCATGCCATAAATTGTCCATGGCTGACGACCACTACAACTAAAAATCCATCCGAATTCAATACCGAGCAACATAACGGGTCCACAGGCGGCAGCTCCCCAAAGAAGCCACTTCGGTAACTCTACTCCTTTTTTTCGGTAAACAAAGTACCAATATAAGAGGGCAATAGCTGCAACTGCAAAGGTAAAGGCAGCGGTGCCAACCATTAAGTTGAACAGTGTATGTGTGTAAAATGGTGGCCATGTTTCTTGTGGGAATTCCTTTAGACCTTTTACAACGGTGTTAGGGTCTAGTCCCACTAATAAGCTAAGCATGTTCGGAATTTCAAGGGCATAGTTTAGTTCAAGTGTGTTAGGGTCCACAACCCCGCCAATCGATAAAGGCGCGTGTGATGTCGTTTCAAACAAAGCTTCAGCAGATGCTAGTTTTTCAGGTGAATGTTTATGTAAGGCAATAGCAGATTCGTGTCCTGAAAGCCACATCGTAGCACCTGTGATAAATGTAACGACAAGCCCGAGCAATAATCCTTTTTTATGGTAAGCAATTTCACGAGCACTTAAATTTTTCTTTAATAATTTAAATCCAGCGATAGAAGCGATAACAGCTGCTCCAGTTGTATAGGCCGTAATAACGACGTGGAATGCACTTGTGCCAAAGCTCGGATTAAAGAAAGCTTTCCACGGATCAACGTTAAAAACTGAGCCATCTGGATTCATTGAAAAGCCCGCAGGTGTATTCATCCATGTGTTTGCCGATGTAATAAGCACGGCAGATGCAGTGGCGCCAATCATAACGAAAAATAGCGAGATTAATCTCATAACTGGAGGCAGTTTATCAGCCGCATATACGTAAATAGACATGAATAAAGCCTCTAAAAAGAAGGCGAAAATCTCAATTTGAAACGGAACGGAAATAACTTGCCCAACAATTTTGGCGAAACCAGGCCAAAGAAGTGAAATTTGTACACCAACAATTGTTCCAGTTGGAATTGCTACACCGAGAAGGATAGCAAAAGCCTTTGTCCATCTTTTTGCCATAATGGCATAGTCGGAATCTTTCTTCCAGTGATAGAGTATTTCACTTATAAAAATCATTAAAGAAAGCCCGACTCCAAGCGTTGCAAAGATAATGTGGAATGCTAATGAAGAACCAAAAAATGCCCTTGCTAATGTTACGGTATCCATATGTATACTCCTCTTCTTTTTGCCATTATTTTCTGATTTAATTGGAAAATTTATTCAAAAAACTACCAAAAATATATATGTATTTAAAAAATGAGTACGATAATTTGATGTTTAAATATTCTAAAGAAAAAGAAATTGATATTTGGTAATATTTTATTTGTTTTTTAGGGCTGAATCTTTTATAATCCTTTATGCGAACGTAAGTTCTATTTCCGGGATGAAGAAGTTTATGTGAAATGGAGAGGGTGTTTTATGTATCCTGAAGTCATTAAAAAGATGGCATTTTCAAGAGAGCATAGAGATTTATTATTAAAGTTGTATAATAAAGAAATTACGCGTCGTGAATATGATCGACTTGTGGAATCGCTATATAGACCTTCTAAAGAGGCTTGCGAAGGATAAGGTGAGAGAGACAATCTAAAGGATTGTCTTTTTTATATTTGCGTATGTTCTGGTAAAATTAAGGTTAGCCTTAAAAGGAGGTGAAAAGCTTGCGAAAACGTTTATATATAGGGATTGGGGTTATTCTCTTAATCGCTTTAGGTGGAGTTGTATTTTGGTCAGCCTTACAAGGAAATCGTACCGAGCATTTTATTTTACGACATATGGTGAATGAAAATGGAACACTTGCAACGTATCGCTTAGAGGATACAAAGGCAGGTAAGGGTGAAGCGAAGGGCCGTGAAGCTTTATCAGAATCTGCAGGGTTATGGCTACAATATACACTTGATAAAGATGATCAAGCTTTATTTGATGAACAAGTGAAGGTTATTCAAAATAACTTTGTACACAAGGATCGCATCGTTATATGGAAAATCTCTGAAAAGGGAGAAATGCAGTCAGCTACTAATGCACTTATCGATGATCTTCGTATTATAGAACAATTATATCGTGCTTATGAAATGTACAAGGAAGATCGCTATAAAAACCTTGCAGATCAATTGAGTGATTCTGTACTTCGTTATAATAAAAAAGGTGATTATTACGTTGATTATTACGATGCAGATACAGGGAAACAAAATAACTTTGCAACAACATCTTACATAAATCCGCATGCATTCTCTTATATGAAAAAGTATGGAAAAATTTCTGCACAGCAGTATCAGGAAGTTGTTCAGTTTTTAGCGGATTATCCAAGGCAGGGCTGGGCATTCCCGAAAGAGTATAAAGATGATGGGACATTTACGTACGATAAAGAAGTGAATCTTATTGATCAATCATACGTTGCTTATCATCGTAGTTTAGGCGGTCTTTCATCAGATGCTTATTTGGAATTTATAAAGAAGAAATTTCGCGAAGACGGAAAGTTATATGGTCGTTATAACTTAGAAACGGGAAAACAAGCTGTGAACTATGAATCACCAGCATCTTACGGATTAACAATTTTGTACGTACTACAAACAGGTGATACAAAGTTTGCGAAGGAATTGTATGAGCGGATGAATACATTCCGAAATGATAATGTATTTAGTAGATATTATGGTGGATATGTAACAGGTGAGAATAATAATACACATATTTTCGATAACGTATTGCCGCTTTTAGCGGAAATGGAATTGGATAAGAGTAAAAAATAGAAGGTGCCACCCTATGGGGATGGTACCTTTTATTTGTGTCGTTATTTGTTTGTAAAGCGATATAATTTTACGCCCTAATATTGGAGAAGTAATCAATCACGAATTCACGAAATTGCTGGGCGGTGTTTGATAAATAGCGCTTCTTCGACCAACTTAAGCCGATAGTTCGTTCGCAATTAGGTTCAATAATACGTAACTTATTTGATGCTAAAGTAGAGTTTTTTAATAAAGTTAAACTTGGGACAAAGGCGATGCCAAGACCTTGCTTAATGAGATCGCTAATCACGGTTGGTTCATCTACTTCAAAAGCGATATGTGGAGTGAAACCAGCTTTTTTACAAAATTCATCTGTTAAGTGCCGAAATCCGTAACCAGTGTTCATACTAATAAATGATTCGTCTTTTACTTCATGCAAATAGATACTTTCGCGGTTTGATAACCGATGTCCTGAAGGAACAGCTAAGAAAATTTCTTCTGTGATAAGTGGTTCCCAAACCATTTCCTCGCCTTCAATTGGTACAGAGGAGATACAAAAATCAATTTCCATATTATCTAGTTGCCGCTTCATAGAAGGAGTAGATGCGAGAAATTGTTGGAATCGAACGTTAGGGTGTTCTAGTAAAAAAGAACCGAGTAGCTCGGGTAATATTCTTGGAATAGAAACTGCAAGTGTAATAGAGCCTTGTTGTAATTCAGCTAAATCTTTAATTTCACGTTCCCCTTCACTTAATTCATGAAAAATGCGTTCTACTCGTTTTAAAAATACTTTGCCGAAAGAGTTTAATGTAATCTGTCGACCTTGGCGATCAAATAAGGGGACGCCTAAGTCCTTTTCTAGTCTAGCGATTGTTTTACTGAGTGAAGGCTGCGCGATATGCAATTCTTCAGCTGCTTTTGTCATATGTTCTAGTCGTGCGACTGTCTGAAAGTATTTTAATTGAAGAAGTTCCACTTCGAATCTCCTTTCTATAGACCAAAAGGAATGAATTGATAATTAAAGATGTATTATACAGTATGGAAAGTGACGTGTATAGTAAATCTGTTAAACCATTCGAAGGGTGTTAAATTAGGAGAAGGAGTATGTTTCATGAAGGGAATTCAACTTATATTTAAAGATTGGAAGGCGATGTGGAACCATAAACATGGACGTATCGCTTTAATTTTTTTATTAATCGTTCCTTTAATTTATTCAGGATTCTTCTTAGCTGGATATTGGGATCCGTACGGAAAATTAGATAAATTACCTGTTGCAGTTGTTAATTTAGATAAGGGTGCTGTGATGGATGAAAAAACAATCCAGGCTGGAGACGATTTTGTTAAAAATTTAAAAGAGAATAAGGAATTGGCGTTTCATTTCGTATCAGAAAAAGATGCTGATGAAGGGCTAAAAGAAGATAAGTATTATATGGTGGTTACGATTCCGGAGGAGTTCTCTAAAAAGGTAAGTACACTAATGGATGAGAAACCAGAGCCGGCGAGGCTGCAGTACAAAGTAAATCCAGGGAAAAACTTTGTAGCAGCTCAAATTGGAACGACAGCTGTTGAAAATATGAAAACAAAAATCTCAAATAGTATTACGAAATCTTATACAGAAGGTGTCTTTTCAAAGTTTCAAGATTTGGCACAAGGGTTGAGTGATGCAAGAAATGGCGCTGAGAAGTTACATGAAGGAACGATAGATGCAAGAAATGGGGCAAATGAGCTTGCAGATGGTATTCATCGTTTAAGTGACGGGACATCAAAAGTGAAAGAGGGAAGTGAAAAACTTGCTTCTAGCCAATCTGCCTTAAGTGGCGGTGCAAATGAGCTTAGTCAAGGAGCGACATCACTTCATAGTGGTATGGAGTTACTAGCGCAAGGTGAAAAAACTTTACAATCAGGAGTTAGTGAATTAAGTGCTGGTACAAATGAATGGGTGAACGGAAGTGAGAAACTTGCTGAAGGGCAAGTGAAAGCGGACAATGCAGCAAATAGTGTAAAACAACAATTAGAAGAGTACGTGAAAAGTCATCCAGAAGTGCAGCAAGATCCTGCTTTTCAAAAGATCATTGCTACTTCTAACGGATTAGCTAAAGCAACAAACACTTTAAATAATAGCCAACAACAATTGACACAAGGTGCGCGGAAGCTTACTGATGGTCAGCATAAGATTGAGGAAGGCATGAATACATTCGGAGTTAAGTTAAACGAAGCTACCGCTGGAACGAAAAAGATAGCAGATGGTACTTCGAATTTAGCTGATGGATTTACGAAGTGGGGAAATGGATTTACATCATTACAAGAAGGTGTAAATCACCTTGCGAGTGGCGGAACAGAGCTGAATCATGGTGCTGATAAGTTAACGGACGGACTTGTTAAACTTGACGATGGTGCGAAAGAACTTTCTACGAAATTGGGAGAGGGCGCAGAGAAGATAGCGGATGTTCGCAATGATGATGCACGCAATACGATGTTCTCAGAGCCGGTTCAATTAGTGAAGTCGACAGTTTCTGATGTGCCTAACTACGGTTCAGGTATTGCACCATACTTTTTATCACTGGCATTTTATGTTGGCGGAATTATGGCATCGAATATTTTACCTCTTGGCCGTAGACAAAATATGAAGGTAAGCGGAACAGTACATTTTATTAATAAACTAGGATTAGTATATTTAATTGGACTCATTCAAGCACTACTTGTAGATGTGGTAGTGTTAGGGGTTATGAGATTAGAAGTTGCAAGTGTATCACTCTTTGTTTTATCAAGTATTGTTATTTCCTTTACGTTCATGACATTTATTCTTATGTTAGTAACGGTATTTGGTCTTGTTGGGAAGTTCGCGGCGGTAACACTTCTCGTCCTGCAATTAGCGACGAGCGGGGGTACTTTCCCAGGAGAGTTAAATATAGCTGTGCTTAGCAAAATTGGACAGTTTCTCCCAATGTCTCATTCTCTTAGAGGATTACAAGATGTTATCTCTTTAGGAGATTGGTCGCAATTACGAATGCAGATTTTAATTTTATTATGCTATCTCGTTGTTGCTGGCGGAATTGCTTGGATCACGAGCCATATACAGCATAGGGAAACGAATGCAGAACAAGTTTCTTAAAATGAAAGAAGCTATCCGTTTTTTTAGGATAGCTTCTTTTTTATTTACGTTCCATTACCGCAAAGTAATTATTTTCATTATCAGCAAAGTTGAATGCTCTACCTGTAGGTAAATCTACAACTTGTCCAACTGTAACGTTTTTCTCAGAAAGATCTTTATACAGTTGATCTAAGTTATTAGAGAAGAACATAAGTGAAGGTGTATTTAAGTTTAATTCAGGTTGCATCTTCGCAATTAACGCTTTATCGTGAAGGACGATGCTTGTTCCAGCTTCTTTTGCCGGCGCAATTTCAATCCAGCGAAATCCTTGACCGTTATTTTCTTCCGCAACGATTTGGAATCCTACTGTTTCTGTCCAAAATTGTACTGATTCATCTTGGTTATTTACATATAACATAATTTGTCCAATTTGATTAATCATAGGTGTGTCCTACTTTCTTTTCTTGTATGGAATACTATTATATCAAATATATGGTTTAAATACTTTTTCATGATTTTTCCGAATGGCAATCTTCGCCCATTTCATATTTGTCGTAGGGGAAGGCCCTGTAATCCACGTATGAAATGGTAGTATGCTGCCAATGACCATTGCTGAAATAGAGATTGTGGTCGTTAATATAAATAGTAATAGGCTATATAATATTGTGTTTTCTTGCAGTGCGAATAAGGAAAGAAATTTTGTACATAGTTGCAAGAAGAAAAAATGAGCTAAATAAGCGCCATACGTGTAATTCCCGATAAAACGTAAAGCTTTATATAAGAAACCACGTCGCTGTACAATTGTAATAGATAACACGTACAGTATCATAATTTCACAAACAATATATAAAAACATGGACGGTTTTAAATAAGTAGAAACCGTTAAATGAATAGAATTGGCGCCGTAAAAACTAAATAACTCATAATTGATGAATAAAAATAAGATGAAAAATAGTGTTGTGATAAGCGGAATATGTTTCATGACAAATATACGCCAAGTTTTTAATGATACAGCAGCTATTCCTCCCATGACGAAATAGAATGAGTAGAAGAAGAAGGAACGATCTGTATAATGTAAAATGGTTGAACTAGTCAGTTTCTCTCCATTAAAAATGTAGTGAGAAGAATACCACATTAAGAAGAAATATAGACAAGCGAAAATGGTCATATATTTATATATGTCTTTTTTATTTTCTGTTCGTTTTTGAAACCAATAAAATAGTGTGCATAGTAACGGGAACAATAAGTGAATTTGGAACATCATAATAACGTACCAAAGATGAGGTGCAGCTGTTCCGAGTAATAAACTTTTTATTCCGCCTTGTAGTGTAATGACATCGTTTGTTGTTAATAGATAAAGAATAGACCAAAAGAAATAAGGGATGAGTAAATGTGTGGATTTTTCATAAATATACTCTGTATAAACGAGTTTCTTCGTATATTGCCGAATTAAATGGAAGCCGACGATAAATATGAATGCAGGTGCTGAAAATTTTGCAAGATTAAATAGCATGCCCATAATGAGGGATTGCTCGAGTAAGACATTTCCTTGATTCATTGTATATAATAAGGAACTTTGCAAAACGACAGCAAGAAATGCAATGCTTTGCAAAACTTTGAATTCTGGTGCGCTTTGTGTCACTATATCCATCTCCTTTTCCATACATGATTATAGTACGGAGAATGGATAATAGGTGTGGAATATTTGTGAAGATTATAACAAATTTGTGGCAGAATGGATTGTTCCAATATATCTATCACAACAAAAAAGAGGATGCTTGTTAGGAGCATCCTCTTTCTATTTATTAAGCAAATTTGTTTTTGATCCAGTTCTTACCTTCTACAAGGCGAGCTGTCATTACGGCACAAGCGTTATCTCCTGTTACGTTTAACACTGTTGCAGGAGGATCGATGATTGTACTAATTGCTGCGATAATTGGCAATGCTTCTGGTGGGAATCCGTATAGGGAAACGATTAACATTTCACCAATCATACCCCCGCCCGGAATAGCACCCATTACTGTTCCTACTAATAGAGAAACAACAAGTGCAATTGCTAATGTTTTCGGTCCTTCGAATTCCATGTTGAAAATACCGAATAAGAAAGCAATTTTTAATACCCCGCCTAAAACAGATCCGTCTTTATGAAGTGTAGATCCAAGAAGGACAACTGTTTCACGAACGTCAGAAGAAATACCCATTTTCTTCGTTGCTTCTAAGTTCGATGGAATACTTGCGGCACTACTACAAGTTGCAAGTGATGTAACTGTAGGAGAGACCATGTTCTTCCAAAATACTTGTACACCTTGTTTGCGACCTGCAAGGTACGCATAGAATGTAAAGAATACAAAGAAGTAAATAAGAGAAGCTGGATAGTATACCATTGCTGCTCGGAAGTAAGTTCCAAGAAGTTGTGGTCCGAATTCACCAACTAATGCTGCGAAGTAGGCAGCTAGTCCGATTGGAGCGTAGTACATAATGAAAGATACAACTTTCATTGAAATTTCTGCACCAGCTTGTAGGAATGTAGCGAATGGTTTCCCTTTTTCACCAACTGCTGAAGTTGCAACCCCCATTAAGATAGAGAAGAAAATAAGAGCTAACATGTTCTCGCGAGATAGTAACTTTGAAAAGTCCGATACTGTTATGATACCAACAATTTGATCAGCAACGCTAACTGCTTTTTCAGCTTTATCAGGCTGCGTTAGTTCTAATACAACACCTTGTGCTGGCGGGAATACTTTCACGATAATAATCATAAAAATAGCAGCTAAAATACTTGTAAATAAGAAAGTTCCAGCCATACTAGACATAATTTTACCGAAACGTTTTAATCCATCCATATTAGCAATAGATGACGCGATGCTAAAGAATACTAAAGGTACAACAATCGTAAACATTAAGTTTAAGAAAATGTCACCAAGCGGCTTTAAAGCAACTGCATCGGCACCCATGAAATAACCAATGAAACCACCAATTAGGATAGAAGATAATAAAATAAGCGGAAAGCGATATGCCTTCATAAATATACCCTCCTATCGATTATAAAAAATCATACTGAATCATTATAGCGAGTTAGAGACTTCTTTACTAGGAAAATACGGATAGATGGAATAGCGTGAAAACCGAGAAATTTTTGTTTTTAAGCTCGGCATACAGTTAGAAATCTAGACATATATATTTGTAACCTAGTGGTGGCAAGTGCTACACCATAACTTAGGTTTGGAAAAAGGGGGAGGGGAGCGAGATGAATATTTTACTTTGCTGTGCAGCGGGAATGTCTTCCAGTTTGATTGTTACAAAAATGGAGAAAGCAGCAGAGGCAAGAGGGATAGAGGTAAAGATTTGGGCTGTATCAGGTTCAGAAGTGCGAAATCATATTGATACTGCAGATGTACTTTTACTTGGACCGCAAGTACGTTATTTATTACCGAAAATGAAAGAATTATGTAAGGAGAAGGGAATACCTGTTGATGTCATTCAATCCGTCCATTACGGACTTTGTAATGGAGAGGCTATCTTACAAGCAGCTTTGTCCATGAAACCATGAGGAGAGTGGGATAGATGATAGGGTTTTTAGAGAAATATGTGATGCCAGTGGCAGGAAAGGTTGCAGAGCAGAGGCATTTGCAGGCTATTCGTGATGGAATTATTTTAACGATGCCTTTCTTAATTATTGGATCATTTTTCCTTATTATTAGTGCATTACCAATACCAGGATATAATGATTTTATGGCAGGTTTATTTGGTGAGAATTGGCAGAGAGCTTTAGGGTATCCAGTTAGTGCAACTTTTAATATAATGGCTTTAATAGCTGTTTTTGGAATCGCTTACAGACTTGGTGAGTATTATAAAGTAGATGCTTTAGCATCTGGTGCATTATCGCTTGTAACCTTCTTGCTTGCAACTCCATTTCAAGTTGCATATATTATACCAAGCACGAAGGAAAGTGTGATTGTAGATGGAGCAATCCCAGCGGCGCTAATGGGAAGCCAAGGTTTATTTGTAGCGATGATTATTGCAATTATATCTACTGAACTTTATCGGTTTATTGTACAAAAAAAGATGATTATAAAGATGCCGGAGACAGTTCCACCAGCTGTGACACGTTCATTTGCGGCACTTGTTCCAGGTTTTATTGTTGTAACGGTTATTTGGATTTTGCGCTTAATTATAGAAAATACTTCTTTTGGCAGTATCCATAATATTGTGGGGCAAATTTTACAGGAACCACTCAGTGTACTTGGTGCTAGTCTTTGGGGCGCAATAATAGCAGTTATTCTCGTTCATGTTCTTTGGTCTTGTGGAATTCATGGCGCTACTATTGTTGGTGGTGTAATGAGCCCCGTTTGGTTGTCGTTAATGGATCAAAACCGAGTTGCTTTTCAAGCAGGGCAAGATGTACCGAATACGATTACCGCACAGTTTTTTGATTTATGGATTTATATGGGTGGTTCTGGTGCAACACTCGCTTTAGTTGTAGGAATGTTACTATTTGCGCGAAGTCAGCAATTAAAAAGTTTAGGGCGATTGTCAATTGCGCCTGGTATATTTAATATTAATGAGATGGTAACTTTTGGTATGCCGATTGTAATGAATCCAATTTTACTTATTCCATTTATATTGGTTCCAGTTGTGTTAACGATTGTTTCTTACTTTGCAATGGAATGGGGATGGGTCGCACGTCCGAGCGGAGCGGCTGTACCTTGGACGACACCTATTCTTTTTAGTGGATATTTAGGATCAGGCGGGAAAATTTCAGGTGTTGTTTTACAACTTGTTAACTTTGCACTTGCATTCTTTATTTACTTACCGTTCTTAAAAATATGGGATAAACAAAAAGTAGCGGAAGAAAAGGGGGAGTAAAGAACTAAAATGGATACGATAGAGACGAAAGCTTTTCACTTAATTTTACATGGTGGTAATGCGAGAAGCTGCTCAATGGAAGCAATTGATTGTGCAAAGCGCGGTGAATTTCAGGAAGCAGAAGCGAAACTACAAGAAGCTTTAAATGAATTGCAAGAGGCGCATCGCTTACAAACAGAGCTCATACAGAAAGAGGCTGCCGGGGGAAAAACCGAAGTTACCCTTTTGATGGTGCATGCACAAGATCATTTAATGAACGCAATTACGGTGAAGGAATTGGCGAGTGAGTTTGTAGAATTATATAGGAAGATGTCGGTGGATGAATGAACCTTGCTTAGGCAAGGTTTTTTTATGTGTTAAAAAATAATTTAGTGTTTTTTTTGTTTAAACACAACTAGACAACTAAACACTAATCTATTTTCATACAGTTATGTGTTAAAAGTGAGGTGTTTTATAACACACTGTGTGTTTTTTGGGGGACACACTGATTGAAAGCGGTAACACACAAAGAAATAACTCGAAAAAACGCTGATTTTAGGCGTTTTGAAAAGTTGGCACGATAATTGCATTAATAAATAGCGTAAAGAAAAATAAATAAAACATAAAATTTTTATACTACACAAGGGGGATTTATAAATGAATATTTTATTATGTTGTTCAGCAGGGATGTCTACAAGTTTACTAGTTACAAAAATGGAAGCGGCTGCAAAAGCTCGTGGTCTAGAAGGTAAAATTTGGGCTGTATCTGGGGATGCAGTAAAAAACAATATCGATCAAGCAGATGTATTATTACTAGGACCACAAGTTCGTTACATGCTTTCTACAATGAAAACGCTTGCCGATGAGAAAAATGTTGGAGTCGATGTTATTAACTCAATGCACTACGGCATGATGAATGGAGAAGCAGTTTTAGATCACGCATTAACACTTAAAAAATAATTAGGGGGGAAGCGAAATGCAAAAATTTATTGCATTTATGGAGAAGTATATTGTTCCTGTCGCTGGTAAAATCGGATCGCAACGTCACTTAGCTGCGATCCGTGATGGATTTATTGCAGTTATGCCACTTATTTTAGTTGGTGCATTGGCATCACTAATTAATGGTTTTCCGTCTGAAGCTTTCCAAGAGTTCATGAAAGGTTTGTTTGGTGAAACGTGGAAACAAGTTGGCGGTGGAATGTGGACTGGTTCTTTCGCAATTCTAGCACTAATCATAGCATTTACAACAAGTTATAACTTAGCAAAATCTTACGGCGTTGATGGTTTGTCAGCAGGTATTATTTCATTTGGTGCGTTAATTATTCTTACGCCAACAACACCGAAAGAAGGCGGATTGAACTTAGCTTGGACAGGGGCACAAGGGCTATTTGTAGCAATTATCGTGGCACTCCTTGTTACTGAGGTATTCCGTTTCTTTGTACAAAGAAACATTACTTTTAAAATGCCTGATGGAGTACCACCAGCAGTTTTAAGATCTTTCGCAGCTATAGTTCCAGCATTTGTTATCTTAACAGCAGTTGCAGGTATTCAATTAGCAGTGAAATTAGCTGGTACAAGTGTTCATGAATTTATCTTTAATACGATTCAATCACCACTGCAAAGTTTAGCAGGGACATTACCAAGTGCAATTGTCATTGTACTCCTTGTTCATCTTCTTTGGTTCTTCGGTTTACATGGGCCAAATATCGTTGGTGGTATTATTGAGCCATTATACTTACCGGCATTAGAGAAAAATATGAAGTTATTCCAAGGTGGTACATCTGCATTTGATGTTCCAAACATTATTACAAAACCATTCTTTGATACTTTTGTATATCTTGGTGGTTCTGGTGCAACATTAGCGTTCTTAGTGGTCGTATTACTTGTAGCAAAAAGTGCACAATTACGCGGTGTATCTCGCTTATCAATTGGACCAGGTGCATTCAATATTAACGAACCAGTAATCTTTGGTACACCAATTATTTTAAATCCAATTTTATTCTTACCGTTTATCCTAACACCAATTGTATTAGTAATTACTTCTTATACAGCTCTATCTATTGGTTGGGTACCAAAAACAGTTGTGATGATTCCATGGGCAACACCACCAATTATTAGTGGTTATCTTGTAACAGGTGGACATCTTTCAGGTGCAATTCTACAGTTATTCAACTTTGTAATTGCGATGGTAATCTACTATCCATTCGTTGTATTATCTGACCGTTCTGTTGTTCGTACTGAAAAAGCAGCAGCACAAGGAAATAACAACTCTGTACCTATGTAACATAGTAATTGTTCTCACAGGTAACATTATCTGTGAGAACAATCACCTTTATATCATGTTCAAAAAGATGAGACCCATCTACAAGAACACCAAACTATCATTCATAAAATAATAATTTAATAGCAATGTTCAAACTGAAGGGGTATTTAAATCGGTTGAACCATAATAGAGAGGGCGGTAATTATGATGACTACAGCAGAACAAATTCCATTCCAATTGATTTTAAATAGTGGTAATGCACGAAGCTTTGCAATGGAGGCACTGCAATTTGCCAAACAGGGGAAAATGGCAGAAGCTGATGAAGCGATGGTAAAGGCGAAAGAAGCGATTAATGAAGCGCATCATTTCCAAACAGAGCTCATACAATCAGAAGCAAGAGGGGAAAAAACAGAGATTAGTGTTCTTTTAATTCATGCGCAAGATCATTTAATGAATTCTATTACGGTAAAAGAATTAGCGGCAGAATTTATTGACCTTTATAAAAAGCTAGAAGCGAAAGGGGAATAAAGCATGACTGGAATTAAAATTGCTACAATCGGCGGTGGATCTAGTTATACACCAGAGTTAATTGAAGGATTTATTAAACGTTATGACGAGCTTCCTGTTCGTGAAATTTGGTTAGTAGATATTGAGGCAGGAAAAGAGAAGTTAGAAATCGTTGGTGACTTAGCGAAACGTATGGTGAAAAAATCAGGTTTACCAATTGATATTCATTTAACACTTGATCGCCGTGAGGCATTAAAAGATGCTGACTTCGTAACAACGCAGCTTCGCGTTGGTTTGTTAGAAGCACGTGCAAAAGATGAAGCAATTCCATTAAAATATGATGTAATTGGTCAGGAAACGAATGGTCCTGGTGGTTTGTTCAAAGCGCTGAGAACGATTCCTGTTATTTTAGATATTTGTAAGGACATGGAGGAACTTTGTCCGAATGCATGGTTAATTAACTTTGCGAATCCGGCTGGTATGGTAACAGAAGCTGTCCTTCGTTATACAAACATTCAAAGAGTAGTTGGTCTGTGTAACGTTCCAATTGGAATTCGTATGGGTCTTGCGAGATTACTTGAAGTAGATGCAAGCCGGGTACACGTTGATTTCGCAGGTTTAAATCACATGGTATACGGATTAGATGTATACTTGGATGGCGTAAGCGTAATGGATCGTGTATTAGAACTTGTAACAGATCCAGAAAAGCAAATTACGATGGAAAACATTGCTGCGCTTAACTGGGAGCCAGACTTTATTCGCGGTCTTCGTGCAATTCCGTGTCCATATCATCGTTACTACTATAAAACACGTGAAATGTTGGAAGAAGAGAAAGCAGCTTCGATTGAAAAAGGTACACGTGCAGAAGTAGTAAAACAATTAGAAGATGATTTATTCGAGCTATATAAAGACCCGAATTTAGATATTAAGCCACCACAATTAGAAAAGCGCGGCGGAGCTTATTATAGTGACGCCGCATGTAGCTTAATTACGTCTATTTACAATAATAAAGGTGATATCCAGCCTGTTAATACACGAAACAACGGAACAATTGCAAGCTTGCCACATGATTCGGCTGTTGAAGTGAACTGTATTATTACGAAAGAAGGTCCAAAACCAATTGCGGTTGGAGATCTTCCGGTACCAGTTCGCGGTTTAGTACAGCAAATTAAATCATTTGAGCGCACAACAATTGAAGCTGCTGTTACAGGGGATTATCATAAAGCGCTGCTTGCTATGACAATTAACCCACTTGTACCATCAGATAAAGTTGCAAAACAAATTTTAGATGAAATGTTGGAAGCACATAAAGAACATCTTCCACAATTCTTTAAGAAGATAGAGAAATAAAAAGCGGCGCTGTTTAGCCCGCTTTTTTTAATTCTAGTAGGAGGTATTGCGATGATTAAACTAATTGTAAATGCAGATGATTTCGGTCTTACGGAAGGTACAAATTACGGAATTATTGATGGACATAAAAACGGGATTGTAAATTCAACGACGATGATGATGAATATGCCAGGGACAGAGCATGCCGTACGCTTAGCGAAAGAGTATAAAACGTTAGGGATAGGAGTTCATCTCGTATTAACGGCAGGAGAACCGCTTCTTAAAGACGTTCCATCACTTGTAAGTAGCGATGGATTGTTTCATAAACAAAGTGTTGTATGGGAAGGAAATATAAATCCAGAAGAGGTAGAAAAAGAATGGACTGCTCAAATTGAGAAGTTTTTGTCTTACGGTTTAACACCAACTCATTTAGATAGTCATCATCACGTACATGGATTACCGCTTTTACACGACGTTCTTGAGAGATTAGCAAGTAAATATAATGTTCCAATTCGTCGTTGTGAAGAAGAGCGAGCGGTGCACCCATTTTCAGATGTGTTTTACAGTGACTTTTACGCTGACGGTGTGGCGGAAGATTACTTTGTGCAGTTAAAAGAAAGAGTACAGGATGAGCAAACGGTAGAAATTATGGTGCATCCAGCTTATATTGACCCAGAGCTTGTGAAGCGTTCTTCTTACGTAATGGATCGCGTGAAAGAGTTGCGTATTTTAACGGAGAGCGAGTTGCCTGAGGGAATGGAGCTTGTGAAGTTTTAATAGAAAAAACGACGGCTAAATGGGGCCGTCGTTTTTTGTGCTTACAAAATGGATAGAACATATCCACCGAAGACCCCGATTATAACGATAACCCAAGGTGGTGTTTTCCAAAAAGCGAGTAAGCAAAATAGGAGAGAAGCAAAAACGAAATCTACAGAATTCATAATTGTACTCGTCCAAATTGGATCATAAAAAGCTGCAAGTAAAATGCCGACAACGGCTGCGTTTACTCCAAGTAGTGCACCTTGTATGTAAGATACTCTCCTTACACTGTCCCAAAATGGTAAAACGCCAACAACGAGCAGGAAGGCAGGGAGAAAGATAGCGATCGTTGCAACAACTGCTCCAGCGGTTCCATTTAGCACTGCTCCTATATAAGAAGCGAATGTAAATAGTGGCCCTGGCACTGCTTGTGTTAATCCGTATCCAGCAAGAAATTGTTCTTTTGTCATCATCCCGTTTTGTACAAACTCACTTTCAAGGAGAGGAAGTACGACGTGCCCTCCGCCAAATACAAGTGCACCAGAGCGATAGAAGCTGTCAAATAAAGAGATGAAATAAGAGTATGGTCGTAACATCGGTAACAGTATTAATAGTCCGAAGAATAAGACGAGACAAGATATGGCTACCATTTTTGAAATAGGTACGTTTATTTTATGAGCTTGGCTAACTGGCCGGTCACGATATAAAAACCAACCGATGAAACCAGCTACTATAATGAGAATTACTTGTGTCCAGCTACTTGGCCATAATAGGGCGATTGCGGCAGTTGCAATTGCGATTGTTGCACGGTTTCGGTCTGGTGTTAACTTTTGAGCCATTCCCCATATTGCATGAGCGACAATTGCGACCGCTACAAGTTTCAGTCCGTGAATCCAGCCAGTACTTCCAAGCTCGAATTGGTTAAGAAATGAAGCGAAGAAAACTAAAACGAGCACAGATGGGAGAGTGAATCCGATCCATGAAATAATGGCTCCTAATAATCCGCCGCGCAATAAGCCAACTCCCATACCGACTTGGCTGCTAGCAGGGCCAGGAAGGAATTGACATAGTGCTACTAAGTCTCCGTAACTTCGTTCATCCATCCATCCATTTTCTTTTTTGCACGTATTCATGATGAAAATAACCAAGATGGGCGACGGGACCACCAAATGAAGTAAGTCCTAATTTAAATGATACGAGAAAAATCTCTATTAATGATTGGAAAGAGTAGTTATTATTTTTCAAAATTTCCTCCTAGACTGTTTTTCTAAGTGCATTATACAAGAGGGAGTAAAGCAAAAGAAACGATTTTAATGTAAAGATTGTGTGAATCTTTTCTTCGTAATTTAAATTTGAAAAAGTCATAAATGATTATGTCTAAACCATAAAGTAGTAGAAGTAGTGCTGGGAAATTTATATGAGGAGAATGCCCGTATGACAACACATTTCTTTGCTAGGTTAACAGGGAAGAGGGAAGTACCTCCTGTAAATACAGAAGCTTACGGTGTAACAGAGCTCATTTTTAGTGAAGATTTAAAGAAGTTGCAATATCGGGTCATATTAAAAAATATAAAAAAAATCACGTCATGCCAAATTCATTTAGGAAAAGCGAATCAAATTGGTCCAGTTATTTTAAGTTTGTTTGGTCCGTTAGAGCAAGGAATTAGTGTGAATGAAGGAGTCGTTACTGGTGTAGCTAGAGTAGAGGATTTTGAAGGGCCTTTACAGGGGAGAGCATTTGACAGCTTGTTTCAAGAGATAATGCAAGCAAATGTATATGTAAATGTTAATACGAAATCTAATAAAAAGGGAGAAATAAGGGGGAGAATAAGGGAAGTAAAGAAGTAAGCGAAAAGGCTGTCCAAAAAACATTTTGGAACAGCCTTTTCTGCTATAAGGTGCAAATTTTAGCGATTATTGTCAGTAAATCGATATATTTTGAAAATCGCTGATATAATCCGGGTTACGCCGATATATTTAAAAAATCGCTGATATAATTCGCGTTACGGTCGATATATTTAAAAAATCGCTGATATAATTCGCGTTACGGTCGATATATTTAAAAAACTGCCTAGTTTAATTTTTTACAGGCTGATTTTTAATGAAGAAGTCCATTATATAAAATACTTCGTCATCTGGGATTTGTATTTCAAATGTATTTTCAATAGGTTGCAATGCTTTTTTCACTTTCATATACATCCAGTACTCATCTTGTCTTCGTTTCTCTTTATCAGGATGAGGGAGGAGACTTTCGCCTTTTTGAAGACGGTCAACCATGCAGCTCATATGCAAAATCACACCCATTAAACTGTCGGGAGTTAGCTGTAAAGAAATCAATTCTTGAATTGTATTTAACGCATAACGAATTGTTTTAATAAGTAATGCTCCATCGTTACGCTGCATTTGTTGTTCAAGAATATCAGCCATTTTTGCATATGTTTCTTCATACGTAATCAATTCTTGAATTGGTTGAATAGCTGTGTAGTTCACAATATCTTGGAAATGATATGTTAAGCAAGGTATTTGCATATCGAAATTCGTGACGATACAAATGATATTACGCTCTTTTTTTATGTTCTCGATCATTTTCGTTAAATCTTTTTCATGAACGATGCTAATCGGAATAATTTCAATTAAGTCTTTATCAAAGCGTAAATAGTTCTCTAACATTTTTTGAATTGCTAAAGCACTTCCTTCGCCGGTTAAACAAGCTGTTAAAATTACGGATTTCATTGGCGATAGTGGCTTTTTCCTTTCTTCCTGTACGTTTAAATAGAACGGCGTTAAGTTCTTCACTGTTTCGTATAGTGCATCTAATGAATAGCCAAGCTGAGCTTTTCGAGCTGCTTCTAGTGCGTGTGGTGTACTCGTCATGGAAAGAACACGTACAGGGATTTTGAATTCAGTTTCTAATATATCACCAATATAAGCGAGAGACCCCATATCAACAAGTAAGAGAAGCCCGTTTACATTTTGAAGTGTTTTCATATACACTTTAACACGCTCTAAGAAATCTTTTGGTGATTCATGCAAGGGCATATCGATACCAGTTACTTCATCAATACCGAGAAGTTCGTTTGCAACGTTTGCCATTTCTGTTGCGATGCCATTACCGTGTGCTAATATTAATACTTTTACTTCTGTTTGTGAGGCAGGAATTGGATCAACAACGAAGAACATTGTTAAAAAGCCAGCTTCATCAATAGGTATTGTTATTTGTAATTCTTCTTCTAATAGCTGAATACATTGCATAGCTACGGAAAAAGCTTCTTTATATTTCGTACGAATTTGATTTAATTGTGGGTGGTGAATTTGTTTCCCGCCCTGTAAACGTTGTAGAGTTGTCTGTACATGTAAACTTAAAGCGAGAAATACTTTTTCATCGAAAGTTTTAGATAAATATTTTTCAGCTAGTTCCGCAATTTTTTCACATACGGAAACGATATTACGATCCACAATTTTAAAAACATTTTCATGACTTGTTTTTTTAGATATTTGGTTAAAGTATTGGACGAAAAAGCTTTGAATATCATTTTCTATTAGTAATTCTAATTCTTCCTCTTCAATGCCGCGTGCTTGAAGTTCTTCATATTTATAATCAATATAATCGTAAATAGAAGAGCGACTTCCTTCGGGTTTTATTGTATGTTTACTCCAACCTTCATCACCTGTAAATACAAATGTTTCATTTGGTATTTGATATAGATGACGGCTCTTTCTTTCAATAAATAATCCTTCTTTCATATACCAAGGTAAATCTGTACTTGAAACACAGACAGAATCACGTTTTTTTGTTACGAAATCAGAATAAGCTTTTGCACAGGCAATTTGTACGTCCGTTTTCAATTGGCCGATGTTATTTGGACAATTGTAAAAGACGAAAGCACGCATTGTATTTGGACTAACATGAATCTCTTTCCTTAGACGAATTGCTTCATTTGTGAAAAATAGCTGTAGTAAAGCAAACCGTTCTTTATGTGTTCGCTCACGAAGTGGTCGAAGCGTAACGGTCATGGGAATACGTCTTGTAAATGTTTTTAATAAAAATGAATTTGGTTCTTCGGTTGTTGCAGTAATAATCAACACTCGTGCCTTACGTTCATTTTCCGTTTCTCCAAGGCGGCGGTATACTCCGCGATCAATAAATGTGAAGAGCATCTCTTGTCCTTCTGGAGGAAGGCGATGTACTTCATCTAAGAAGAGGATTCCTTCATGTGCTTTTTCAATTAACCCTTTTTGATCACTGGCACCTGTGTAAGCTCCTTTTTTTATCCCAAATAACTGTCCAAGTAGTAGTTGTGGATTGTTTGCATAATCAGCACAGTTAAAGACGATAAAAGGTGCATCTTTTGGAAGTTGTTCCACTTCAATTGCGTATTCGTGCATTAAAGAAGCGAACATCGATTTTCCGACACCTGTTTCTCCAAGTAATAAAGTATGCATACCGTTTGGAGGATAGAGAATAGAAGCTTTTGCTTTTTCAATTGCAATTTTTAGGCTTGTATTTTCAATAGCAAATGTATCTAATGAAGTGCCCTTTGTTGAATGCGTTTCCAATGAAGAGTTCGTTTCTATATAAAAACGGACAGGGCGTGTACTCGTTTTTAATAAACGATTATCTTTCACAAGCTTGTTTAAATCGCTACTAACATTTGCACGGTCTAACTGTAGAAGTGTAGCGATTTCTGATGCTGTTATACCTTCTGTATAATTCCCTTTTTGTATTGCGTTAAAAATGAGATCTATTCGTTTCATTTCTATTCACCTCGAAACTTCATCACTATTTAAAATTTTACACAAAAATGAGAAGTGTGGGAAGAGAAAAATAAAGTGAAACTTTAATCAGTGGGGTTTTTGTTCATTCCCACTGATTATTAGCTTTCACCAATTGCCCGTTAACGCGGGGTAAAACAGCTTTAGTACATAGGCACTGAAGCTGTTACAATCTTGTGTCTTTCCAAAAATTCACTTCGAGATGGGAAGATGGATTGTAGGGAAGTAGTTTATATCCTTGTGAGTGTAAATAATCAATTACTTTTGGGAGTATTTGCACTGTCACACTAGAATCATGCATTAAAATAACCTCTACTTGTTCATCGCTTTGATTTCGTACTCTTTCTAGTATTGCGGAAGGATTATCATAGCTTTTCCAGTCATATGTATCAATTGTCCAATCCCACATTTTATACTGGGCAGATACGAGTGCATCACGGTAATTCTTTTTTAAGTAAGGCATGCTACCGTATGGGACCCGAACGAGATGTGTATTTAAATGTGTAACTTGCTGGACAATGCTTTGGGTTTGCTCCATTTCTGCAATTAAAACAGATGGATCGCCAGTATAAAGACGTTTTACATCATGCGACATACTATGGAGACCGATATAATGTCCATCTTTAATCAATCGCTCCATCGTTTTTTTATAATGTGGCACCTTTCCGCCAATAACGAAGAAAGTTGCTTTTCCGTTCTTCTCTTTTAAAATATTTAAAATTTGTGGTGTGTATTTATTTGGTCCGTCATCAAATGTTAAGTACGCAATTTTTGTTGTAGGAGAGGTAGTTTGAGTACTTTGGTAATCTTTTACTTGAATGTCTGTAGTAGCTTTTGTATTCGATGATGCGTACATAGTAATAGTTAAAAATAAAATTATACATTGAAGTAATCGCTTGATCATAACATTCACCCTCAGTTTGACAATCAAGATGTAAAAATGAAAATTTGATACTTTTTTCGTTATACGTATATCTTTCTCCAATAGAGGCACTCTCAAACAATCTATATTTTGGAAATGGGGAATAAGGATTAAAAAATAAAAAATAGCATCCTCTTATGAAAAGAGGATGCTATTTGAATATTTCATAATAGTAAAGGCTATACTACAATTAGTCTTCGCGTTTTTTTACTTTTTTATAGAAGGAAATAATTGGTTTGTAACGTTCGTGTACAAGACCGATTACTTCAGCAATGATTTCTGTAAAGAAGATTAAAATGAAAAGAAGAATAATGGATAACCATAATGTTGCACTACTGAAAATGATTGCATTTACACTAAAGAAAATACCCAATGCGTAAATAATTAGTACCGTTTTACGATGAGAGAATCCCATTGCAAGCAAACGGTGATGTAAATGCGATTTATCAGGTGCTGAAATAGGTTTTTTATTTACGATACGGCGAATAATTGCAAACGTCGTATCAAATATAGGTACACCTAAAATAATGATTGGAACGATAAAACTGAATAACGTTACGCTTTTGTATAATCCAAGTAACGATATAACAGAAATACAGTATCCTAAAAATAGTGCTCCTGTATCTCCCATGAAAATTTTTGCTGGATGGAAGTTGTAGAATAAAAATCCAATTGTACTTGCTAATGTAATCAGTGCTAGAGGTAATATAATAGCTGCTCCAGTACCCCATGGGCTAGTGAAGGCCATATATGCTAGCGTTGCAAGTACGATAGATGAAATCCCTGCGGATAATCCATCTAATCCATCAATTAAATTGATGGCATTTGTAATACCTACAATCCAAAATACAGTAATTGGATAAGCAAGCCATCCGAGTTCAGTATCTCCAAGAATTGGAATATATAATACTTGCACTAATAATCCGCTTTTTACAATCATGATGGCAACTAATAGTTGTCCACCGAATTTTACCCTCGCAGATAGTTCGTACATATCATCTAAAATCCCGATGATAACAATGATGATAGCACCTAAAGTTATCGATAACATTCTTTGTTCGTACAATCCACCGACAACAAATCCTACGGCTACACCGATGAAAATTGCTAACCCGCCAAGACGAGGCATAATTTTTTGGTGTACTTTACGCGCATTTGGCTTGTCTGTTGCTCCTATTTTGAAAGCTAATTTAATAACTAAAGGAGTAACGACGAGTACAGTGATGAAAGATGCCAAAATGGCATAAATCACTTGTGAGTCCATTAATACCCCACCCTTTATAGTTTAACGTAATTTTTTCAATCGTATTTATCTGAAAATTATGATGTTTGTTTACAGGCTCATAACATATGGTATCACAAAAAGATTAGAATTCAATCTTTTTTTCTTTTGACTGTAAAGGGGAGTGAATAGAATATATGACAATTGGATATGGAATGTTGTGTCCTTTGAGAAGGTTGATTTCATATTGTGGCTTGTAATATGACATTGTACTCTCCTCTCATATAGCGATGACTTTTGTTTCAGTATTATAAGTGTTGCACGTAAAATGAGTAAGTTCCGTGTTAAATTGTGGGAATTTACATTTTGTATATATTGCATCATTTAACTTTACAAAATCTTAAAAAATAATAAAAAAACGATTCATATAATAAAGAAGTGAAAGAGTTTTCTCATTCTTAGTGTGAGAGGGGGAAGCACAGGGGAATTCTATGTATTCGTATATTTTCTTATGTATATTCCTGTGCGAAAAGAAAATGAAAATTACGATAATAGGTACCGGATATGTTGGATTGATTACAGGAGTAGGATTGGCGAGATTGGGACATTCAGTCACATGTTTCGATATAAATAGTGGGAAAATTGAACGGATTAAACAAGGCGAGTTACCTATTTATGAATGTGGATTAAATGAATTAATAAATGAAGCATACGAGAATAATCATTTAACTTTTACAGCAAGTAAATCAGCGGCATTTAATGATGTAGAGTTTATATTTATTGCAGTTGGAACGCCATCTTTATTAGATGGAACAGCAGATTTAACGTATATTCGTAGCGCTTGTGATGATATTGGAACATATGTGAATAACGATATTATTGTTGTTACGAAAAGTACGGTTCCTGTAGGGACAAATGATGTAATGAGAGAATGGATTGAGGATAAACTACAAGGTAGACATGAATTATATATTGTATCGAATCCAGAGTTTTTAAGAGAAGGTTCTGGTATTTATGATTTTTTTCAGGGTGATCGTATCGTAATTGGAGCATGTAGTGAAGAAGCTGCAAGGAAAGTAGAGAATTTGTACAGCAAATTAAGCTTACAAACGTATATTACAGATATTCGAAGTGCTGAGATGATTAAATATGCATCTAATGCTTTTTTAGCTACGAAGATTAGTTTTATTAATGAAATTTCTAATATATGTGAGCAAGTGGGTGCAGATATAGTAGATGTAGCTACAGGAATGGGGATGGATAAGAGAATTGGTGCATCTTTTTTAAATGCAGGCATCGGATATGGAGGATCTTGTTTTCCAAAAGATACGAAAGCACTTGTGCAAATTGCAGGGAATGTTTCTCATGATTTTCGCTTGTTGAAAGCAGTCATTGAAGTGAATAATAAACAACAGTTGTTGTTAGTTGAAAAAGCGAAGAAAATTATAGATATGAAGAAGAAGCGAATTGCGGTTCTTGGTGCAGCATTCAAACCGAATACTGACGATATTAGGGAAGCGCCATCTCTCATTATAATAGAGGAATTAATTAATATAGGTGCGGATGTGGTTTTATATGACCCGCAAGCTATTCAAAATGTAAGAAGTTTATTTGGAAATACGATACGATACGCTGAGTGTATAGATGAATCGATTAGAGAGGCGCATGCAGTTTTTATCGTAACAGAATGGGGATCAATTCGAAATTATCCGCTAGAAAAGTATGCACAGCTTATGAGGGAACCTATTCTATTTGATGGGAGAAATTGTTATACTAATGAGGATGCCGAGAAGCATGGATTAGATTATTACTCAGTTGGGCGAAAAGACGTCTGTAATAGTAATGTTTCTCAGGCGCGTTAAAAACTGTATTTTCACATGCATATTTTTATATGCGATAATAGAAGTTTTAACTAGTGAAAGAAAAGAGGCAATGAAATGACTGAACGTTTAAAAGTAATGACAATTTTCGGGACACGACCAGAAGCAATTAAAATGGCACCTCTTGTATTAGAGTTGCAAAAGCATCCAGAAAAGATTGAATCAATTGTGACTGTAACAGCACAACACCGTCAAATGTTAGATCAAGTATTAAATATCTTTGGAATTACGCCAGATTTCGATTTGAATATCATGAAAGATCGTCAAACGTTAATCGATATTACAACACGTGGTTTAGAAGGTTTAGATAAAGTAATGAAAGAAGCGAAGCCTGATATCGTACTTGTGCATGGTGATACAACGACGACATTTATTGCAAGCTTAGCTGCTTTCTATAATCAAATTCCAGTAGGACATGTTGAAGCAGGACTTCGTACATGGGATAAGTATTCTCCATATCCAGAAGAGATGAATCGCCAACTAACAGGTGTAATGGCGGATCTTCATTTCTCACCTACAACAAAATCAGCAACGAACTTACAAAAAGAAAATAAAGATGAGTCACGCATTTTCGTAACAGGAAATACAGCGATCGATGCACTGAAGACAACTGTAAAAGAAACTTATAGCCATTCGGTGTTAGAGAAACTTGGAAATGATCGTCTTGTACTTATGACAGCACACCGTCGTGAAAATTTAGGAGAACCAATGCGCAATATGTTCCGTGCAATTAAGCGTCTTGTTGATAAGCACGAAGATGTACAAGTTGTATACCCTGTTCATATGAATCCTGTTGTTCGCGAAATAGCGAATGATATTTTAGGCGAGCATAGCCGTATTCATTTAATTGAGCCGTTAGATGTAATTGATTTCCATAACGTTGCAGCTCGTTCATACTTAATGTTAACTGATTCTGGTGGTGTACAAGAGGAAGCACCATCACTAGGTGTGCCAGTCCTTGTCCTTCGTGATACGACGGAACGCCCAGAAGGTATCGAAGCAGGTACGTTGAAATTAGCAGGAACAGATGAAGAGACAATCTTTGGTCTTGCTGATGAGTTGTTATCTGATAAAGAAGCTCATGATAAGATGACGAAAGCATCTAACCCTTACGGTGATGGCCGTGCGTCTGAGCGTATTGTAGAAGCGATTTTACAACATTTTAAGAAGTAAAGTGAAACTTTAATCAATGGGGTGTTTATCCCACTGATTATTAGCTCGCACCAATCGTGGGAAATGAAAAAAGAGCCAAATCGTATTTGATTTGGCTCTTTTTTATTATTGCTGATTTCTCATAATCCACTCTGCATGAGCATTTGTAGAAGGGGGAGGAGGTGGTGGTGTTTTGTTCTCACTCGGCTCCTTCTTTGCTTTTGCGCTGGATTTAGAATTTGAATCGGAATTTGTATTCTCATTTTTCGTAGTCTCTGTTGGGACTTTTGCTTTTTCTCCTATTTCCTTTTCAATTTCGTTACGTACAGACTCTACACTGTTTGGATCTGGAAGGAAGTAATAAATACCGCCAATTTTTCTGTCTTCTCCTTCAATTTTTAACGTTTGTATTGTAGAAGGGTCGAATCCAGAGATTTTATTGTAAAGAGCAAGCCCGTCTGAAATAGGAATATCGGTTTTTATATATTTTCCAACTACTTTTGTTAAATCTTTAATTTTAAATACGGTAGAAGCAGAGTTTAGCTTTTGGGCAACAGCAGCCAGTACTTGTCTTTGTCTAGCAGCTCTACCATAATCACCGTTAGGATCTTGCTTTCGCATACGGACGTATGCGAGTGCTTCTTCACCATTTAAGTTCTGCTGACCTTGTTTAAATTGGATTTTTTTATAGTAATCCACGTCAGAGCGTTCCCAGAAATCGAAGGGGACATCAACGGTAATACCGTCAACAGCATCAACGATACCTTTAAATCCTTGGAAATCAATTTTAATATAATGATCAACAGGAACTTTTAAAAATTCTTCGACGGTGTCAATTGTCATTTGTACTCCACCGTAAGCATGAGCGGCGTTAATTTTGTCCTCTTTATTTTTGCCAACAATCTTAACACGAGAATCGCGCGGGATACTCATAAGTGAAACCTTTTTTGAGTTTGGATTAACTGTCGCCAACATAAGTGAATCCGTTCGCCCATTTTGGCCATCAGTTGCATAATCTTCAATACCCATAATGAGTATAGTGAAAGGTTTTTTTGTGATCTCCACATCTGCTGCTCGTAATTTAGATTTTTCACGGCTAAATCCACTGTACATCCCCATGAGAGAAGTGTAGGAATTTAACACATAAAGTCCTACGCTACCAAATAAAAATGCGAAAATAAGAAAGAAGAAAAACTTTCTTCTACGTTTCTTTTTTATTCTGCTATTTTGGAGATGATTATAACGTTCTTCCATATATAATCTCCTTAGTTCATTTGTAGGGAATTAATTCACTACATTAATCTTTAAAGGCGAGACGTTAGCTATTCTTAGATAACACCTTGTTCTAAGTACAACATATCTCCTTCTTTAATTGTACACTTCCCGTTTGTTAATTCAATCATCCAATCTGTGAATGGTTGTCTTTTGTCCTCTTCTACATACGCATCAAATGTGACATTTTCTAGATAATGTATATCTTTAATGGCATATTCTGAATTGCGTAATTCATTTTCAACTTTGCCAAGTAAAGTGTAATCAATTTCTGTTTGCATAACGCGCATTAGTTTTCGTTCAACAACGCCTACATGGTTAAGACCTTCACTTGTACATTTTCCATATGCGCGAATTAATCCGCCAGCACCAAGTTTAATGCCGCCAAAATAGCGCGTAACGACGACGACAGTATCTTTTAGACCTCGTTTTTTTAATACTTCTAACATAGGCACACCAGCTGTGCCGCTCGGTTCACCGTCATCGTTCGCTTTTTGAATTTGATCTTGTTCGCCGATTAAATATGCGGAACAATTATGTGTTGCATTCCAATGCTGTTTTTTTATTTTTTGTATAAATGTTTGAGCTTCCTCTTCCGTTGTGGCGCGATTCACATAGCAAATGAATCTTGATTTTTGAATCACAATTTCGTGCTCTCCATAGCCTTTTATTGTTAAATATTGTAATAACAATGGTATACGCCCCTATCTTTCAAAATAACTAGTACTTTACATTTTAAAAGCGAGCGTTTTTATATTCAAACATTTTTTACAAATATGTTGAAATTTTTGGTGAGTATTTTATCTTTTTGTTGTAATTTGTCGAGCGAGTGATTGTAGTTTCTAGCCGGCATTTTTATGTATGGATGCACCTTTTCTAGTTTTCGTGTAAAATTAGGGGATAAAAATTTTTTATAAGGCAGGTACGAAAATGAAAACAGCTATTGTTACCGATAGTACAGCATATATACCGAAGCATATTCGTGACGAACTCAATATATATATGATTCCATTAAACGTTGTGTTTGGAACGGAGTCTTATCAAGAAGAGGCTGAAGTTTCAGCAAATGATTTTTATATAAAAGTACGTGAACAAGAGGAACTTCCGAAAACTTCGCAACCAGCAATTGGAAAGTTTTTAGAGTTATATGAAGAGTTATCTAAAGAATATGATGCAGTTATTAGCATTCACCTTTCCAGTGGAATTAGTGGTACATATCAAACAGCAACGGCAGCTGGACAGATGGTAGATGGTATTGATGTATATACGTACGACTCTGAAATTAGTTGTGAAGTACAAGGGTTTTACGTGCGTGAAGGGGCAAAATTAGTAAGTGAAGGGAAAGCCCCAGAAGAGATTATCGCTCGCTTTGATGAAATGAAGCAAACGATGGATGCTTATTTTGTAGTGGATGATTTACATCATTTACAACGTGGTGGAAGATTAAATAGTGCACAAGCTTTTATTGGTAGTTTGTTACAAGTAAAACCAGTATTATACTTTAGAGATAAAGTAATTATTCCATTCGAAAAAATTCGTACGCGTAAAAAAGCGTTAAAGCGTATCGTTGAAATCTTTGATGAGCAGGCAAATAAAGGTGTGCCTATGGAAGCTGTCATTATTCATGCGAATCGTGAAGAGGAAGCTAATGAATGGAAACAAGAATTAGAAGAGATATACCCTCATGTTACAATTCGTACGAGTTATTTCGGAGCTGTAATTGGGACGCATTTAGGTGAAGGTGCGCTTGGTTTAGGTTGGTATACGAAGTGATAAAGATATAAAAGCTCTCTTACTTGAAGAGGGTTTTTTTACGGGTATTTTACGGGTATTTGACAAGTTAATATTTGGAAATGGTAAAATGTATGTAAAATTAAATAATGAGGAAAGTTTTATTACTTACTTTTTACAAGAAACTATATTATAATAGAAGAGAGGTGAAACATATGGAGCATAATTCTTGTTTATGTCCAAAGTTTGAGTCAGCTTTTACAATGCTTAGTAAGAAATGGACTGGCTTAATTATTAAATCTTTGCTCGAAGAGCCGAAACGTTTCAGAGAAATCGCAGATATTATACCGAATATGAGCGATCGTATGTTGTCAGAACGTTTAAAGGAATTAGAAGGCGAAGGTATTGTAGTTCGTAATGTTTATCCAGAAGTACCAGTTAGAATCGAGTACGGTGTAACTGATAAAGGGAAAGCGTTGGAAAGTGTTATGGATGAGGTCCAAAATTGGGCTGAAAAATGGATGAAGTAACGTTTCTATTTCATTCATATTGGAGTATTTTCAAAACGTAAGGGGTTCCCTTACGTTTTTTTTTCAATCCTATAAAAAACGGTGTAAGGCTCTTGAAATTCTACATATATATACAAATTTAGATATACTTTGCTATAGAGATAAATGTAATATTACATTTATTTTACAAAACCGTAACATTAGCAAAAAAACTCCCGAATTATGGTATAAATTTTAATAGGTTATATACGGAAAATGAAAAAAAGAAAGCGGTGTAAAAAATAAAATGAAAAAGCTAAAAATGGCATCTTGCGCATTAGTTGCAGGGTTAATGTTTTCAGGGCTAACACCAAATGTATTTGCAGAAGATAAAATTTCTGACGTGAAATCACAAATTAACACACAAAATGATACTTTACATAAACAACAACAAGAACGTGATGAATTACAAAAACAAATGAATGACTTAAACAAAACAATCCAAGGTTTGGATAAGTCTGTTCAAGAGAACGCTTCAAAACTTGATGAAACAACAAAAAAAGTTTCTGATACTGAGCAATTAATCGAAAATAAAAATAAAGATATTGCAGAACTACAAACAAAGATTGCAAAACGTGAAGAGTTATTAAGAAAACGTTTAGTTGCACTACAAGAACAGCCAAATACGAACATTGTAACAGAAGTTCTTGTAAACTCTAAAAACGTTGCAGATTTAGTTGATCGTTTAGCTTCTGTGTCTAAAATTATGGAATCTGACGAAGATATCATGAAAACACAACAAGAAGATCAAACGAGCGTGAAAAAAGATGTTGAGACAGTAAAAGAAAAACAAAAAGAATTAAAAGAAGCACAAGCTCAAATTGAAACTGCTAAGAAAGAACTTGACGTTGAAAAAGAGAAAAAAGCAACAGCAGTAAACGATTTAAGCGGTAAAATGGATACAGTTGTAACTACAATGACAAGTACGGAAGGTCAATTGAAAGATCTTGAGAAACAAGCACTGCAATTACAACGTATTGCGGAAGAAGAAGCGCAAGCAAAAGCAGCGCAAGAAGTTGCTGCTCAAAAACAAGCAGAACAAGCTGCTAAAGAAGCACAAGCTCAACAAGCTGCACCAGTAAACAATGCTGGACAAGCTAAAAAAGAAGAACCTAAAAAAGAAGAACCTAAAAAAGAAGAGCCTAAAAAAGAGACACCTAAACAAGAAAACAAAAAAACAGAGCCAGCACCAGCACCAGGGCCAACTCCGGATACTGGCGTAATTGGTAAAGCACAACAATACCTAAAAATGCCATATGTTTGGGGAAGTGCATCTCCATCAAACGGCGGTTTTGACTGTAGTGGATTCATTTCTTACATTTATGGTGTAGGACGTCAAGATGTTAATGGATATTGGAATTCAGTTTCTAAAGTAAGTAGCCCGCAGCCGGGAGATTTAGTATTCTTCCAAAATACTTATAAAGACGGTCCATCTCACATCGGTATTTACGTTGGTAACGACCAAATGATTCATGCTGGTGATAAAGGTATTGATTACGCTAGCTTAAGCAGTAGCTACAACCAAAAACATTTCTTAGGATACGGTAGATTCTAGGATTTATAACTGAATAAAAAACGTGTATAAAGTCGATAGCTTACTATTTTATAAGTAGGTTATCGGCTTTTTTGAGTTTTTACGAGATAAAGAGAAGGATTTATAGTAGTGCTGGAGGTGGCTATTGATGATGCTAGCTGGTAGACAGTTACTGTTAGAAGAACTCTCTTCAGATTTGCAGGATAAATTGGATCATCTGAAAAGGAATCGAGACGTCGTTTGTGTACAAGGGGTAATTAAGAAGTCTTCAAAATATATGTGTCAGCGCTGCGGAAATATAGAGCAGCGACTATTTGTATCATTGCTATGTAAAAGGTGCAATAAAGTATGTACGTATTGCCGGAAATGTATAACGATGGGCAGGGTAAGTGAATGTACTGTACTTGTTCGCGGGATTGCTGAAATAAGCGGAGAAAGTTATTTGAATCCGTTACAGTGGGAAGGCATTTTGTCTGACGGTCAGGAGTTAGCTGCGCAAAGTGTCGTTGACGCTGTTAAGCAGAAAGAATCATTTTTTATTTGGGCGGTGTGCGGGGCTGGAAAAACAGAAATGTTGTTTCGCGGAATTGCAGAGGCACTACAAAAGGGAGAAAGGGTTTGTATTGCAACGCCGAGAACGGACGTTGTACTTGAATTAGCACCAAGATTACAAGAAGTGTTTCCAAATATAAATGTAGCTGCTTTATATGGAGGGAGTTTAGACCGAGAAAAAGATGCGGCGTTAATCGTTGCAACTACACATCAATTGTTACGTTATTATAGGGCGTTCCATGTCATGATTGTAGATGAGATAGATGCTTTTCCGTATCATGCAGATAAGATGTTGCAGTATGCAGTAAACGAAGCGATGAAAGAGAAGGCAGCACGTATTTATTTAACTGCAACTCCAGATGAAAAGTGGAAGCGTAAGTTGCGAAGTGGTAAGCAAAAAGGGGTTATTATTTCAGGGCGATACCATCGTCATCCATTGCCAGTTCCGATATTTCGGTGGTGCGGAAATTGGAAAAAGGGTCTTATACGTAAAAAAATTCCTCGTGCTTTATTACAATGGTTAAATCTGTACTTATCGAAACGATACCCCATTTTTCTATTTGTTCCTCATGTGCGATATGTAGAAGAAATTAGCCAGTTATTAAAATCATTAAACAATCAAATTGACGGTGTGCATGCAGAAGATCCGGCGAGAAAAGAGAAGGTAGCAGCTTTCAGAAAAGGAGAAATCCCTTTATTAGTTACAACGACGATTTTGGAACGAGGAATAACTGTGAAAAATTTACAAGTTGCAGTTTTAGGAGCTGAGGAAGAAATATTTTCAGAAAGTGCTCTCGTTCAAATTGCAGGGCGTGCTGGCAGAAGCTCTGATGAACCGCATGGAGATGTTATCTATTTTCATTATGGAAAGACAGAGGCGATGGTGCGTGCGAAAAAACATATTCAAAGTATGAATAAGAATGCTAAAGAACAAGGATTGATAGATTGATGCATTGTCTACTTTGTGATGAGTATATTTCATATGCGATTAGTTGGTACACTTTTTTTGTTAAGCTTCATAAAAAGTATATATGTGATAGATGTGAACAAAAACTTTCCTATATTATAGGAGATATTTGCAAGGAGTGTGGTCGGCCTTTAGAACTTGTACCAGCTGAATATAAAAACGGGGATATTTGTATGGACTGCATAAGGTGGACGAACGAGCAGGGGTTTCCGTCTCTCATAAATCGTTCGTTGCATGTGTATGATGAAGGGATGAAAGAAATATTAGCACAGTTTAAATTTCGAGGAGATGCTGAATTAGTGCATATTTTTCATCAGCCTTTTCGAAGTCTTTTTCAAAAATATTTTGCGAATGTTTCAGTTGCCATTCCTGTTCCTCTTAGTGAAGAGCGAGAATACGAGCGTGGTTTTAATCAAGCGGAGTTACTAGCTTCTTGTTTGCCTATCAAAATGTTTTGTACATCATTAAGAAGAATAGAAACAGAAAAACAAAGTAAGAAGAAGCGTAAAGAAAGGATATCGGGAGTTAATCCTTTTTATTTTCAGGGAGAAGAGATGTTTCATGAGCAACATGTTTTAATCGTGGATGATGTGTATACGACAGGAATTACTGTTAGGCAAATTGGAAGCCTTTTGTATGATCGAGGAGCGAGAGAGGTTTCTTGTTTGACGCTTTGCAGAGGTTAATATGTGAATGTCGAAAGGGGTAATAAAAAGACGACAGGTCTTCTTTGACTTACAGTCTTGTCATTCGCTATAGTCAGAATATGGGGCGAATGCCCTGATTTTAAGAGTGAAGGGAATGGAATGAACATGCAAGGACGAGTAAAATGGTTCAATGCAGAAAAGGGATTTGGGTTTATTGAGCGTGAAGATGGTGACGATGTATTTGTTCATTTTTCTGCTATTCAACAAGATGGGTATAAGTCGTTAGAAGAAGGTCAACAAGTGGAGTTTGATATTGTTGATGGAGCACGCAGGCCACAAGCAGCTAATGTTGTGAAACTGTAAAAATTAAGTTTTTGGAAAAGATAGAGCTGTATTTTTAACAGCATTATATAGATGGCGAAAGCTCTTGCTCGTAACAAGGGCTTTTTTGTTGTGGGTAAGTTGTCAAAAAGTTGTTTCTTTTCTGTAACTAATTGTCCACAGTTACATTCGTTATTCATGATGTTAATAGGATAAAATAAAGATAGAAACGATGCATCTTTTCATTTCAACAAAAAACGATAAAAAAATCGCAATTCCACTAATTTTTCAAAAAAATTAGAAGGAGTTTTTAAGCCAATGTCGAAATTATAGTACATAGGCTTGAAAGGAGGAATTCATCTATGAAATTCAACATTCGTGGTGAAAATATTGAAGTAACTCCAGCATTAAAGGAATATGTAGAGAAAAAACTAAGTAAATTAGAGCGTTATTTTGATACATTCCCAGAGATTAAGGTTAATTTAAAAGTATACTCTGACAAGCAACGTATCGAGGTAACAATTCCATTTACAGATTTATTACTTCGTGCAGAAGAAACAAATAGCGATATGTACGCTGCGATTGATTTAGTAGTTGATAAAATTGAGCGACAAATTCGTAAACATAAAACAAAAGTAAACCGTAAATTACGTGAGAAAGGTTCTGTGAAAACTAACTTTATCCTTCCAGAAGCAGTAGCTGTTCTGGATGCGGTAGAAGAGGATGAATTAGAACTTGTACGTACAAAACGATTCGATTTAAAACCGATGGACGTTGAAGAAGCGATCTTGCAAATGGATATGCTAGGACATAGTTTCTTCGTCTTCACAAATGCTGATACAAATGAAACTAATGTTGTATATGGCCGTAAAGATGGGAAATATGGTTTAATCGAAACTAAATAATCATTCAAAAGCGCAGCCGAAATGGCTGCGCTTTTTTAATATGTTTTTGCCTTCCTATCTTGTAATATTGATATGAATTTAAATGGCTTATTCGTAATGAAATTTAGAAGTCATGTTTTGTAACGGTCAATTGTATTACTATTCCAAAAGGATCTCGCACAATGGCGTAACCAGGGCTGAAGGAGTTTTTTTCAAAAGGTGTTAAAATATAAACCTCATCATGTTGAATTAGATTGTGATAGAGTGCTGCAATGGTTTGGAAATCTTTAGATTGAATGCATAATGATGAGCTATTACTTAATTGCCAAGGGCGTGTGGAATCCACTGCCTGTTCTGCAATCATAATTTTATTAGTGCCAATTTGTAAAACGGAATGGGTAATATAATGTTCTTGGCTTTCTTTATACGTGAAATTCGGATCTATTTCTTTCATTTCTTTATAATTCTTTTTAAATAAAACTTTTGCGTCTAAATACTGTTCGTAAAATGCAATTGCTTTAGCACCTTGCCCATTTAATGATAAAAAAGGGATTACTTCAAAGTTCATTGTATTGCCTCCTTCATATATGTTTACACTTATTACTATACAAATATAAGGTGCCAATATGTGGCACCTATAGGGAGAGTTTATGAAAAAAGTTGAGCGTTTAAATCAGATGCTACGTTTTATTAATCAAAAACAAATATTCACATTGAAAAATTTAATGGATGAATTTCAAATTTCAAAAAGGACAGCTTTACGTGATATTGCATCATTAGAGGAAATGGGTGTACCTCTTTTTGCAGAGTATGGTCGGTATGGAGGGTATCGTTTAATAAAAACGATGACATTACCACCGATTTCATTTACAAATCATGAAGTTTTTGCACTTTATTTTGCAATGCAGGCACTAAGTAGTTTTGTAAGTATTCCTTTTCAAATCTCGTTTCGTTCCATTAATAAGAAATTTTTAGATAGTGTTTCGTCAAAACAGCGTGAGCAAATTGAAAACTTGCAAAAAAGAGTATCCTTTTTTCATTTGGAACAAGCACATGAATGTGGTTATCTAGAAGAGAGTTTGTTAGCTGCTGTTCAAAATAGGGCTTTAACTATAAACTATGTAACGCCGAAACAAACGACAATGCGCCGTATTCAGCCGATTTCGATTTATGCAATGAAAGGTTATTGGTATTGTCAGGCTTACGATTTAGATAAAGCGACTTATCGAGTGTTTCGCTGTGATCGTATTAGGTCGTTAGAAATGGTAGATGCTCAGGATAGTCTGGATTTGGAAAATATAAATATACATAACGCACATAGTCTTTGGAAGGCAACTGAACAAGCTATTCAATTTAAATGCTCAATTACTGCGAGGGGGATAGAGATATTCAAGCAACAACAATATCCTTCGATGAAATTATGGGAAGAATGTGAAGATACATATTTAATAGGAACTTATGAGCCTGCTGAAATCAACTTTATCATTTCATATCTAGCTAGTTTTGGTAAAACTATAAAAATAATTGAGCCATCTTCTTTAAAAGAGAACTTGAAAGAATACTACTTAGATTTAATACAAAATTTGTAACGAAGAGATAGTAGTTTGTTGGAAAAAATAAAATAAAATAAAAACTTTTTCTGAATCTATGGCTCGACATTTGGACGATTGTTGTCATAGTTATAAGACAAGTGTTACAATTATCATTAGGTTTATACATTTTAGTTTTTTAATTAGGAGAAAAATTGGCATAACATAAATTTGATTTTTATAACGACTGATTGTAAAGAGAAAAAGAAAGCAATCGGAAGTTTTATTTTAATAAAAGAGGAGCGTATTTCCTATGATCGGTATTTTAAAAAAGGTATTTGATGTCAACCAACGCCAAATTAAACGTATGCAGAAGACAGTGGAGCAAATTGATGCATTAGAATCATCTATTAAGCCGCTAACTGATGAACAATTAAAAGGAAAGACGATTGAATTTAAAGAACGTCTGACAAAAGGTGAGACAGTAGATGATCTACTTCCTGAAGCTTTTGCGGTTGTTCGTGAAGCAGCGAATCGTGTTCTTGGAATGCGTCCATATGGCGTACAGCTAATGGGTGGTATCGCCTTACATGAAGGAAATATCTCTGAGATGAAAACAGGTGAAGGTAAAACGTTAACATCTACTTTACCTGTATATTTAAACGCATTAACAGGAAAAGGTGTTCACGTTGTTACAGTCAATGAATACTTAGCGCAACGTGATGCGAGCGAAATGGGACAACTTCATGAGTTCCTTGGCTTAACTGTAGGGATTAACTTAAATAGTATGTCACGTGAAGAGAAACAAGCTGCTTATGCTGCTGATATTACGTATAGCACAAATAACGAGCTTGGGTTCGATTACTTACGTGACAACATGGTGTTATATAGAGAGCAGTGCGTTCAGCGTCCACTTAATTTTGCTATCATCGATGAAGTCGATTCTATTTTAGTCGATGAAGCACGTACGCCGCTTATTATTTCGGGACAAGCTCAAAAATCAGCAGAGCTATACATGTTTGCAAATGCATTCGTTCGTACATTAGAAAATGAAAAAGAATATTCATTTGATGTGAAAACGAAAAATGTAATGTTAACAGAAGATGGTATTACGAAAGCTGAGAAAGCTTTCCATATCGATAACTTATTCGATTTAAAACATGTAGCACTTCTTCACCATATTAATCAGGCGCTTCGTGCACATGTTGTTATGCACCTTGATACAGATTATGTTGTACAAGAAGGCGAAATCGTAATCGTAGACCAATTCACTGGTCGTCTTATGAAAGGTCGTCGTTATAGCGAAGGTTTACATCAAGCTATTGAAGCAAAAGAAGGCGTAGAAATTCAAAATGAAAGTATGACGCTTGCAACAATTACGTTCCAAAACTACTTCCGTATGTACGAAAAATTATCTGGTATGACTGGTACAGCGAAAACGGAAGAAGAAGAATTCCGTAGTATTTACAATATGAATGTTATCGTAATTCCAACGAATAAAGATATTATTCGTGATGATCGTGCTGATTTAATCTTCAAATCAATGGAAGGTAAATTCAATGCAGTTGTTGAGGATATTGTAAATCGTCATAAGCAAGGGCAACCTATTCTTGTTGGTACAGTTGCAATTGAAACGTCAGAGCTTATTTCAAAAATGTTAACACGTAAAGGTGTACGTCATAATATCTTAAATGCAAAAAACCATGCGCGTGAAGCAGATATCATTGCAGAAGCTGGTATGAAAGGCGCTGTAACAATTGCGACGAATATGGCTGGTCGTGGTACGGATATTAAGTTAGGCGACGATATTAGAAACGTCGGTCTAGCAGTTATCGGTACAGAGCGTCACGAAAGCCGTCGTATTGATAATCAGTTACGTGGTCGTTCTGGTCGTCAAGGGGACCCTGGTGTAACACAGTTCTACTTATCAATGGAAGATGAACTAATGCGCCGCTTCGGTTCTGACAATATGAAAGCGATGATGGATCGTCTTGGTATGGATGATTCACAGCCAATCGAAAGTAAAATGGTTTCTCGTGCTGTAGAATCTGCACAAAAACGTGTGGAAGGAAATAACTATGATGCACGTAAGCAACTATTGCAATACGACGATGTACTTCGTCAACAACGTGAAGTAATTTATAAACAGCGTCAAGAAGTAATGGATTCAGAGAACTTACGCAGTATTATTGAAGGTATGATGAAATCTACGATAGAACGTGCTGTTGCACTTCATACGCAAGAAGAAATCGAAGAAGATTGGAGCATTAAAGGTCTTGTCGATTACTTAAATACAAACCTTCTTGAAGAAGGAGATGTAAAAGAAGAAGAGTTACGTCGCCTTGCTCCAGAAGAAATGAGCGAATCAATTATCGCGAAATTGTTAGAGCGTTATAATGAAAGAGAGAAGCTTCTACCTGAAGAGCAGACGCGTGAATTCGAAAAGGTTGTTGTATTCCGTGTTGTAGATACGAAATGGACAGATCATATCGATGCAATGGATCATCTTCGTGAAGGTATTCATTTACGTGCTTACGGACAAATCGATCCACTTCGTGAATACCAAATGGAAGGATTCGCAATGTTCGAGTCGATGATCGCTTCTATTGAAGAGGAAATCTCTCGTTACATTATGAAAGCTGAAATTGAGCAAAACTTAGAGCGTCAAGAAGTTGTTCAAGGTGAAGCTGTTCATCCATCAAGCGATGGCGAAGACGCGAAGAAAAAACCGGTTGTAAAAGGTGACCAAATGGGACGCAACGATTTATGTAAATGTGGTAGTGGCAAGAAATATAAAAACTGTTGTGGCATTGGGCAGTAATAAGAAACTGTAGTTTAGACTGCTTTGCAAATTTTTACATCAAAAATGTATAATGAAAAGGATTAAACTCTCTCCGTAATAAGCGGAGAGAGTTTCCCTTGTTTTCATATGAAAGTAACAGCAATTACATAGAGGTGAAGGAAATGGAATTAGTAGAAATTAGGCAAGAATTAGAAAAAATGGCTAAGAGATTAGCGGCTTTTAGGGGGTCTCTTTGACCTTCCTACTAAGGAAAAACAAATTGCAGAATTAGAAGAAACGATGATGGGCGCAGGATTTTGGGATGACCAACAAGGCGCACAAGCTGTAATTAATGAAGCGAATGCGCTGAAAGATATGGTTGGAAGGTTCCGTCAGTTAGATGAGACGTTCGAAAACTTAGAAATGACGCATGACTTACTTAAAGAAGAGTATGATGAAGATTTACATGAGGAACTAGAATCTGAAGTGAAAACTTTAATTCAAGAAATGAATGAGTACGAGCTGCAGTTACTATTAAGCGATCCTTATGATAAAAATAACGCTATTTTAGAATTACACCCAGGTGCAGGTGGAACAGAGTCACAAGACTGGGGTTCGATGTTATTACGTATGTACACGCGCTGGGCTGAAAAACGTAGGTTTAAAGTAGAAACGGTTGACTACTTACCGGGCGATGAAGCTGGTATTAAGAGTGTTACATTATTAATTAAAGGTCATAACGCTTACGGTTACTTGAAAGCGGAGAAAGGTGTACATCGTCTTGTACGTATTTCACCGTTCGATTCTTCAGGTCGTCGTCATACATCGTTCGTATCTTGTGAAGTTGTACCTGAATTCAATGATGAAGTTGAAATTGAAGTGCGTACAGAAGATTTGAAAATAGATACGTATCGTGCAAGTGGTGCAGGTGGACAGCACGTTAATACGACAGATTCAGCAGTTCGTATAACTCATCTACCAACAAACACGGTTGTAACATGTCAGTCAGAGCGTTCTCAAATTAAAAACCGTGAGCATGCGATGAAAATGCTAAAAGCGAAATTATATCAAAAGAAATTAGAAGAACAACAAGCACAATTAGATGAGATTCGCGGAGAGCAAAAAGAAATTGGATGGGGAAGCCAAATCCGTTCTTACGTATTCCACCCGTATTCTCTTGTGAAAGACCATCGTACAAATACAGAAGTTGGTAACGTACAAGCAGTTATGGATGGAGAAATTAATCCGTTTATTGATGCGTATTTACGTTCTCGTATTTAATAAGAGAAAAAGCCAACAGAATTGTTGGCACATGTTGAGGTCCAAGAGGATATAAAGAGGCTTATCTTATTTATATTGATGAAATAAAGAGGAAGAGAAGTTGGAAACGACAACTTCTCTTTTTGATGAGATTATATGTAGAATACAATGCTGTATATTGTTTTGTAAAAGGTAGAGAATAGTAAAACAAAGTGGTAATAGAGTAGGACTTTATATAGAATTTCTCAGTTTTGATTGGAGAAAAAGGCTCTTTATAGAACTTTCTAAGGTGTTCACAGAATTGAAACAATTTATGAAAGCTTATTTCATTAGGCTTCTCACTATATTTGTAAAAAATATGAAATACACCTTAGTTTTTCTATATAAAGATAATGCTTATAATGAATATTGAATGTGTTATGAAAACTATTGCCTAGTTATGAATGAAAAGAATATCAACAATGGGGAGCGATAGAAGTGAAAAAGAAATTGTTGGCTATTACGCTGGGGACATCAGTCGTTTTTGCTTTAGGAGCATGTGGAAATAAAGAAGAGAGTAAACCATCAAAACAATCTGCAAGCACAGATAGCGCAGAGCAAATTTACCAAAAAAGTTGCATAGGTTGTCATGCTAAAGATTTATCAGGAGCAACTGGACCTGATTTAAGAAAAGTAGGCAGTAAGTATGACGCTGCAGATATCGAAGAAATTATTAAAAAAGGTCGCGGCTCAATGTCACCTGGACTTATTCAAGGTGAAGACGCAAAAAAAGTAGCTGAATGGTTAGCGGAGCATAAATAAGAAACGTAATTAATAAACGAGCTGATTGTATAACTTGACCGAAAAGTGCTTCGGGTTAAGTAATTACATGAGCTCGTTTACCTTTTCTTGGGATGTAACAGAACTGTAACAAAACTGTATCCGAATTGGAAACCGATTGATGTTACAATGGGGTTTGTAGAATTTTGATGAAATATATTACATAGAGTAGCGTTGCTAATAAAGAGCATGTATGGAAGCTACCTTCAACAAGAATGGTCGAGCGAAAATAAAGGTTGTTCTTTTATTTTCAAATGTACAGAAAAGTATTTCGAAAAAAATCATTAAGTATTGGGTGATAAATAATGATAAAAATGACGAATGTTTATAAGGAGTACCCAAATGGTATGAAAGCCATTGCTGGTCTCACAGTTAACATTAAACAAGGTGAATTCGTATACGTAGTTGGACCGAGTGGAGCCGGAAAATCTACATTTATTAAAATGATGTATCGTGAAGAGAAGCCATCTACAGGATCAATTAATGTAAATGGACTTGTAATTGAAACATTAGCAGAAAGAGATGTTCCGTATTTCCGTCGTCAATTAGGCGTAATTTTCCAAGATTTTAAATTGCTACCTAAATTAACGGTATATGAGAATGTTGCGTTTGCTTTAGAAGTAATTGAAGAAGAGAAGGAAGCGATTCGTGAGCGCGTTACAGAAGTGTTAGGTCTTGTTGGTCTTGAAGAGCGTGCCGATGCACTTCCAAATGAGCTTTCGGGCGGAGAGCAACAACGTGTGGCGATTGCAAGAGCGATTGTAAATAAGCCAAAGGTTGTAATTGCCGATGAGCCAACAGGTAACTTAGATATTGAAACAGCTCTTGATATTATGAAGATTTTTAAACGTATTAATGAGCGTGGTACAACGATTGTTATGGCGACACATAACGCAGATATCGTAAATACAATTCGTCATCGTGTAATTGCAATTGAAGGCGGAAGAATTGTTCGAGACGAGATTGAGGGAGGATACGGATATGAAGGCTAAAACCCTTAGTCGACATTTGCGAGAAGGTGTGAAAAATCTATCCCGTAACGGATGGATGACATTTGCTTCTGTAAGTGCAGTAACAGTTACATTATTACTTGTAGGTGTCTTTTTGACAGCGATTATGAATATGAACCATTTTGCGACGAAAGTAGAGCAAGATGTAGAAATTCGTGTGCATGTTGATCCAGCAGCAAAAGAGGCTGATCAAAAGAAATTAGAAGAAGATATGAGTAAAATTGCGAAAGTAGATTCTATTAAATATTCTTCTAAAGAAGAAGAGTTGAAACGTTTAATTAAAAGCTTAGGCGATAGTGGAAAAACGTTCGAGTTATTTGAGCAAGATAACCCACTGAAAAACGTATTTGTTGTAAAGGCGAAAGAACCAACAGATACGGCAACAATTGCGAAAAAGATTGAGAAAATGCAGTTTGTAAGTAATGTTCAATACGGTAAAGGTCAAGTTGAAAAATTATTTGATACTGTAAAAACTGGTCGTAACATCGGGATTGCGTTAATTGCGGGTCTTCTATTCACAGCGATGTTCTTAATCTCTAACACAATTAAAATTACAATTTATGCTCGTAGTACTGAGATTGAAATTATGAAACTTGTTGGTGCAACAAACTGGTTTATTCGTTGGCCGTTCTTGTTGGAGGGATTATTCCTAGGAGTATTAGGATCAATTATTCCAATTGGCCTAATTTTAGTTATGTATAATTCGTTGCAAGGTGTGTTTAATGAAAAACTTGGCGGAACAATTTTCGAGCTTCTACCATACAACCCATTCGTATTCCAATTAGCTGGTTTATTAATGTTAATCGGTGCATTAATCGGTATGTGGGGAAGTGTAATGTCAATTCGTCGCTTCTTAAAAGTATAAAAAGTTGCAAACATAATTCGTACAAGCTTATCATATAGTAGAAATAGGTAAAGGCATCACACATCGTGTGATGCCTTTTGCTACACCACCTGTGTGTTCTGGAAAGGGGAATTCCGCATTGAAACGTAGAGTTGCAATTATTGGAATGGTTGTTGCATTTTTAATTGGTGCTGGCGGGATGTTTGGTGGTATGTACTGGTTTGGGATAAACCCAGCGTATGTAACACAAACAGTATCGAATGGTAATGCTGGCACAGCGCAAGGAAATTTGGTAAAGATTAATGAGGCGTATGCACTAATTGATTCACGTTATGTGGAAGACGTGAAAGACGACAAATTAGTCGAAGGTGCGATACAGGGAATGTTGTCTACGCTGAAGGACCCTTATTCCACGTATATGGATAAAGAAACGGCAAAACAGTTTAGTCAGTCACTGGATCCTGAACTTGAAGGGATTGGAGCTGAAGTGAACAAGACGGACGGTAAGCTTATTATCGTATCGCCAATTAAAGGTTCACCAGCAGAAAAGATAGGGATTAAACCGAATGACCAAATTTTATCTGTAGATGGAAATAGTGTGAAAGATTTATCACGTGAAGAAGCAGTATTAAAAATTCGTGGTAAAAAAGGAACGACTGTTGCAATTGAAATTAAGCGCGCAGGAGTGGCTGATCCGATAGAATTTAAAATTAAGCGTGAAAAGATTCCGATTTTCACTGTATTTAGTTCCGTAAAGCAAGATAGCGGAAAAGATATCGGTTATATGCAAATTACTTCTTTCGCTGAAAATACTGCGAAAGAATTTAAGGATCAGTTAAAAGAGCTAGAGAAGAAAAACATAAAAGGCTTAGTTATTGACGTGCGTGGTAATCCTGGCGGTTATTTAAATAGCGTAGAAGATATACTAGGAGACATCATGACAGATAAAAAGCCAATGCTACAAGTAGAACAGCGAAATGGTGAGAAGAAGAAATTCTCTACGGAACTGAAAGAGAGAAAGCCATATCCAATTTCAGTATTAATTGATAACGGAAGTGCTTCTGCTTCAGAGATTTTAGCTGGTGCGCTAAAAGAAGGAGAAGGATACGATTTAATTGGTGAAAAAACGTTTGGTAAAGGTACTGTTCAACAGGCTGTTCCATTTAAAGATGGCAGCAATATTAAATTAACAATGTTTAAATGGTTAACACCAGATGGCAATTGGATTCATAAAAAAGGAATCGCGCCAACTGTAGAAGTGAAGCAACCAGATTATTATCATGCGACACCAATTCAAATTGAAAAGACACTTTCATACAATTCAAATGATGTACAAGTAAAACACGCGCAAGAAATGCTTAAGAGCTTAGGATATGTACCAGGACGTGAAGATGGATACTTTAGCAAAGAGACAGAATCAGCACTAAAAGCATTCCAAAATGCGAATGAGATGGAAGCAACAGGGCAACTTGATAAAAAGACAGCTGAAGTAATTCAAAATAAAATTATTGAAAAAATCCGTTCTGGAGAAAACGATTTACAATTACAGACGGCATTGAAATTAATAGCGAAATAAGAAAGAATACAGGCACTTGGATGCCTGTATTTTTTTATGTGTTAAATATGATAAAATAAAAAGAAAGAATGATATAAATGGTGGTGAATGAATTCGTGGAGGCATGGATTTTTGAAATACTACGAGCAGTTGGACGTTTTTTCTTACACCCTGCTGTCTATGTATTTTTAATTAGTAGTATCTTCGTTGGATACTTACGTATATTACGAGAACGAAAAGATTTTTCTTTTAAAGTATATGATATTTGGTTTGAACTACGAACAACTCTATTTGCAGGTATTGGGTACGGATTAATCGTATCTATTATTACGATTGGACTCGGGCTTGTTGTTTCAAAAGCGAGTTTATGGGCAATTTTACTTTGGACGTTATTATTCGGATTAACTGCTATGTATCGATATTTATCTGTGGCTTATACTTTCGGAATCGCGATTGCACTCGTGTTGTTATCGTCTAAGATGCCAGTTTCCTTCTTACAGCTTGGAGAAGGTGAGGAGGGTACGATTGTATCCCTTGCTATTTTACTAGGCGTTATGCTCGTTGTAGAGGGTTTATTAATCTCTAAAAATGCAGTTCGTTATTCTACGCCAAAAATTAATAAAGGTAAGCGTGGGCTACGAATTGGACTACATGAATCCAATCGTTTATGGCTTGTGCCAGTATTTATTCTTATACCAGGAGACGCGGTGACAGGATTTATTTCTTGGTGGCCTGTCGTTTCAATAGGTTCGACTACATACTCTTTATTCCTCGTTCCATTTTTAATTGGATTTATGAGAAAGGTTAGAAGTTATGAGCCGACGGAAGCTTTATTATTTACAGGAAGACGCGTCTATGGTTTAGCGGGGCTCGTACTCGTTTTAGGTATCGCAAGTTACTGGTGGCACGTATTCGCAATTATCGCGATGGGAGTCGCAATGCTTGGACGCTTTACAATCTCGATGCAAGAGAAAATTGCAGACGAGAAAAGACCAGCATACTTTGCCGCACGTAATGATGGACTTGTTGTGTTAGATACAATTCCTAATACAATTGGGGCAGAGATGAATTTAAAGCCTGGAGAAGTTATTACGAAAGTAAATGGAATCATTCCAAGAAGTACCGAAGAGTTTTATGACGCGCTTCAAACGAAGACGACAGGAGCGTTTTGTAAATTAGAAGTAGTAGATACAAATGGAGAGCTTCGCCTTGCTCAAACAGCATTATACGCCGGGGGACATCATGAATTAGGTGTTGTATTTGTTCAGCAAGAGCACGAGTGGGATTCGGAAGCTATATAAAATAAAATGGAAACCTTCATCAAATATAGATGAAGGTTTTTTTAGTTTCATAGACTGATAACTTGAATAATTATTTGATAATGGTTATCATTTAGAGAGTCTTTTAATTTGGAAAAGGGAGGAAAGATATGCTACGTAAATTTTTTTCTTACTATAAACCGTACAAAGGTTTATTCGTACTCGATTTTTCCTGTGCGGTTATCGCAGGTTTACTCGAACTTGGTTTCCCGCTTATCGTAAATCAATTTATTGATAAGTTATTACCAGGACAAAACTGGACGCTTATTTTATGGGCTTGTTTCGGTTTGTTCATAGTTTATGTGCTAAATGCAGGTTTGCAATATGTCGTTACATATTGGGGACATATGCTTGGGGTTAACATTGAAACAGATATGAGGCAGAAATTATTTGATCACATTCAAAAGCTATCATTCAGATTTTTTGATAATAATAAAACAGGTCATTTAATTTCACGTCTTACAAACGATTTAATGGAAATTGGGGAAATTGCTCACCATGGACCGGAAGATTTATTCATTGCCATTATGACTTTAGTTGGAGCATTTTCATTTATGATGATGATTAACTGGAAGTTAGCACTTCTAACATTCTTCGTAATCCCGTTCTTATTATGGTTGGCACTTTACTTCAATAAAAAAATGACAGGTACGTTTAGACGTTTATTCTCAGACGTTGCTGATTTCAATGCATGTATCGAGAACAATGTAGGTGGTATCCGCGTTGTACAAGCATTCGGAAATGAAAAGTTTGAGCAAGAGCAATTTGCTGTAAATAATGCTCGTTTCCGTACAACAAAATTAATGGCGTATAAAATTATGGCGTTAAATTCATCGATTAGTTATATGCTGATGCGTCTTGTAACACTCTTTGTATTAATATGTGGTACATGGTTTGTTCTGCAAGGTGAATTAACGTACGGTGGATTTATTGGATTCGTTTTATTAACGAATATTTTCTTCCGCCCAATTGAAAAAATTAATGCGGTTATTGAAAGTTATCCGAAAGGGATCGCTGGTTTTAAAAGATATGTAGAACTTCTGGAAACAGAGCCGGATATTGTAGATTCTAAAGATGCAATAGAAGTTAAACATGTACACGGCGATATTCAATACAATAACATCACGTTCGGATATGAAAATAAAGAGCCGATTTTAAACGATATTAGTTTGAAAATACATGCAGGTGAAACAGTTGCTTTCGTTGGACCATCAGGGGCAGGGAAAACAACACTATGTAGTTTATTACCTCGTTTTTATGAACACTCATCTGGATCAATTCAAATTGATGGCATTGACACTAAAGAGATGACGTTATCGTCACTTCGTAAGCAAATCGGAATTGTACAGCAAGATGTTTTCTTATTCTCAGGAACAATTCGTGAAAATATCACTTACGGAAACTTAAAAGCTTCAGAATCTGAAATTTGGCAGGCGGTAAAACGTGCTCAGCTAGAGGACTTAATTTACTCGCAACCAGATGGTTTAGATACAGTTATCGGTGAGCGTGGTGTGAAACTTTCAGGAGGACAAAAGCAGCGCTTAGCAATTGCCCGTATGTTCTTGAAGAACCCGCCAATTTTAATTTTAGATGAAGCAACTTCTGCGCTAGATACAGAGACAGAACTTGCTATCCAAAAATCACTTGCAGAACTATCTGTTGGTCGTACAACATTAGTTATTGCTCACAGGCTTGCAACGATTAAAAATGCAGATCGCATCGTCGTTGTAAATAAAGATGGTATTGCAGAACAAGGTTCGCATGAGGAACTAATCGAACGAGGCGAGGGTTACAGCCGATTGTATGAGGCGCAGTTTAGTTCGTAAATATAATTTCTGCTGAATTAGTGCACCATAAGTAAGTGGAAATCTTACATGGGAGGCTATAAAGCATGATTGTAACAACAACTTCTACCATTCAAGGGAAAGAAATTATTGAGTATATCGATATCGTTAATGGCGAAGCAATCATGGGTGCGAATATCGTGCGTGACCTTTTCGCTTCTGTCCGTGACGTTGTCGGTGGTCGCGCAGGCGCCTACGAAAGTAAATTAAAAGAAGCGCGCGACATTGCAATGGAAGAGATGAAAACTCTCGCAAGACAAAAAAATGCGAACGCCATTGTTGGTATCGACGTGGACTACGAAGTAGTTCGCGAAGGGATGCTAATGGTTGCGGTGAGTGGGACTGCTGTTCGTATATAAAGTGAAACTTTAATCAGTGGGGGGTTCATCCCCCACTGATTATTAGCCCTCACCAATCGGGCGTTTACGGGCAGCCCGACTCCCACCTAATTTCTTTGCTCAAGCCGAATTTTGAGGTGGGAGTCTTACTGCCCACAAATAGCGGGATAAAGTGAAAAGCCGTGCTGGTGCACGGCTTTTTGTTGTTATTGTGTCTAACATGATAGGTAGGGTGATATTCTATGTCGAAGCCTCGATATTTCTTGGGAAATGTGGAAGGTCCCGTCGATATATGGGGAAGACATTAGAGCGCTTCTTTACACTGCCGAATTCGAACTAATAATTTTTCGTATTCTTGTTCGAGAAATGTGATGTCATCATGCTGATTTGGAATAGAAATCCGGCTGATGATTTCTGTTAATTTTGTTTGTAATCGTAATAATTCTTGTTCAGTAACGTTTACAGAAGCTTGGGTGGTTCTTTTTGTGTATTGCTCGTAATTGCCGTGGAATATTCTTGGTTCGCTCTCATCTACTTGTAGAATATGGTTTGCAACAGAACGAATAAAGGCACGGTCATGGCTAATGAAAAGTATTGTACCAGGATACTCCTGTAACATGCTTTCTAATTCTTCTTGCGTTGCCAAGTCTAAATAGTTTGTCGGTTCGTCGAGCAGAAGCATATTATAGTTTCCTAAAAATACTTTTGCGAGTGCAACCTTCATTCGTTCGCCGCCACTTAAGACGTGCACAGGTTTATGAACATCTTCACGGCGGAATAGGAGCCGTGCAAGTATTGTTCGAACGAACGATTCTGTATAGTTTGTTTCTTCTAGAACGTTTTCTAAAATTGTTTTATCTGTTTTTAAAATAGATAATGTTTGTTCAAAGTATCCAATTTTACAACTTTTCGAAAGCTGAATGCCACGCTCGTTCGCGAGAAGCATTTTGAACAAAGTTGTTTTTCCGCTTCCGTTTTCCCCTAAAATAGCAAGCTTTGCCCCAGGGACAATTGTTCCATTCATATTTTTAAATAATGTGCGATCCCCTATTTTCTTCGTTGTTTTATTAAACTGAACAACTGCTTTACTATGAATTGGTGTGTGGTATTGTACGTCAAACTGAGCTTGAGAAAAGTCCTTCGGTTTTTCTTTCTCTTCCAACTTTTCAAGGCGTGTTTCTAGTGCTTTCGCTACTTTGCTAACATTTTCTTGCCCATGAGCCCCGCTGCACTTATAAAGTTTAGATTCAGATGAACTGAACCGTGTTGGGATTTTTGTCATGCTAGAAGCACGTTGCTTTCTTTGTGAAATTGACTGTTCTAACCGATTTTTTTCTTGTATATATTGATCATATTCTGCTTGCTTTTGTATTCGCTCACGTTCTTTTTGCTTTCGATAGTTTGAATAATTACCTTTATATTCTTGAATAGTACCGTCTTCAACTTCGATGATTTTTGTACATATGGCATCTAAAAGATCACGATCATGCGATATTAAAACAAGTGCACCTTTATAAGATAAAAATGCCTTTTCTAATTGCTCTGTACCGAACATATCTAAGTGACTTGTTGGCTCATCAGCAAATAGAATGCCTGCATCTTGTTCGAGGGCATGGGCGATCTTTAGGCGCATTCGTTCACCGCCGCTCATTGAATTTGCGACGTTTGAAATATTCCATTTTCCTTTAGCGAGGGAAGAAGCGGTTTCCGGTATTTCTTCGCTAAGCTGTGGAATGATGGCGATAGAACTATGATGAGTTACTGTTCCTTTGTCAGCTTCTATTTCTTTACTTAATATTTGTAATAACGTAGATTTTCCAGCTCCGTTGACTCCGACAATTCCTATACGATCGTTTGCTTGAATTTCTAGTGATGGTAACGTAAATATGGTGCGATCACCAAAGCTCTTTTCGATATTACGTGCGATTAAAATAGTCATAAAAAAACCTCCCTAGTTTCACTAGAGAGGATAAATGTCGCCCTTCAATGTAAAAATCGTACATAAATAAACGATTTTTTACATGATCGTATCGAAAGAAAGTATCGACAAATGGACAGACTAATCCTCTGCTAGTTTTCATCATTTTTGTTCACTATTTGTGATGGATGAAATAAATAAGAGAATTAGAACTTCATTGGTCAAAGTACCTTCCTTTCATAATATTATTTTTATTGTATGCGCATACAAATGGATTTGTCAAACTTATTTCTGGTTGCTATTTTTGAATTTATTATTATACAATTGTGCTTTTGCTAGCGCCTCAGCATCGTTCTTGATTTCATCTAGTCCATTCGCATCCCCAATAATATACCCTTCAAATGATGAACCAACAAAATCAAAGATATATTGAAACTGGGCGATAAGCGGCAATGCTTTCAGTTTTGGACTGTCTCCGCCAACGATGACAACGTACATTTTTTTGCCTTTCATTTTTTCTTTAAAATGAAGAGATGTATCACGCAAGCTTTGTGACCAGCGATCAACGAAGTTCTTCATGTGGCCGCTCATTCCGTACCAGTATAGCGGTGTAGCGAAGATAATCGTGTCGTGCTCTAGCATGCGTTTGGTTAACTGCCCGTAGTCATCATTTACAGGTTGAAATCCTTCTACATCATGGCGCTGATCTATGATTGGATGGACAATATGATCACGCAAGTAAATTTGTTCTGTTTCAATCCCATCAATCACCATATGTGTTAAAGCTTCCGTATTTCCGTTTTGTCTTGAACTGCCATGTATAACAAACATGTAATCATCCCTTTTCTTTTGCTTGTTTTAGGAGTGAAACGTGTTTTTGTAAATTCGTTTGAATGTTGGAAAGTAATGTGATTTGCTTCGTTACCTCATCAAGTTTGTCTTCGTAAAGTGCAAGGATACTACTACACGGATTTTCGTAGAGATGTGGCTCGATTTCAAGGCAACGTAGCATTCGTTCTGTTTCTTCTAAATTTAAGCCGATTTGCAAGTACATTTGAATCAGCTCTACTTTTTCGATTGCACTTTCATCAAAATCACGGTAGCCATTTGCTAGGCGTTTCGAAGGGAGTAATCCCTTCTCTTCATAATGTCTTAGTGCCCTTTCGCTAACCCCAGTTTCTTTTGATAACTCTCCAATTCGCAATGCGTTTCACTCCTTTTACATGTATTGTAAACCTTCACACTAATGTGAAGGTCAACTCTGTTTTTTCGCAAAAGAATCTACGTGTTTTAAAAAGACTTGAATAGCTTTAGACGGGATAAAATATTTGCCGCGCACGATGGAGAATGGACGGATTAGCTCTTCGTTCGGAACAGGGATGTGGAATAGTTCTTTTGCTAATAGTTCTTTTCGAACAGTCCAATCTGAAAGGATAGCGATGCCAAGACCGGCTGCAACGGCTTCCTTCACGCTTTGAATACTGCTAAATGTAAAGAAGCGTTTCATTTTTAAATGATGTTGGTGTATAAAGCGATCGCTATAGGCACGTGTGCCAGAGCCGCTCTCCCTTAATACCCAGACTTGGTCTTGCAATGTATTTTCGTTAATTCCCTTGATATGGAGCAATGGGTGGTTTGGCGGGACGACGAGTTTCATTTCATCTTGCATAAAAGTTTCAACATCTACGTCAGCGTATACGACTTGGCCTTCCACTAAGCCGATATCAATTTGATTAGAGCGGAGGCTTTGCAAAACTTCTTCCGTATTGGAGATAAATGTATGAACTTCGACGTGTGCATTTTCATTGGCAAAGCGCGCAAGTATTTTTGGAAGTAAGTATTCGCCAATTGTAAAGCTAGCGCCGATGCGAAGTGTCCCTGTTACGACGTTATGCAGCGCATTAATTTCCTGTTTTGCATCTTCATAAAGTGAAAGCATTTGCTTTGCGTGTATGTATAATATGTTTCCAGCTTCCGTAACTTGGACGTGCTTTGGGGAACGCTGAATAAGTGTAGTCCCAAATTCATTTTCCAGGTTGCGAATGTGCATACTAACGCCAGGTTGTGAAAGGTTTAATAGTTCCGCAGCACGCGAAAAATGTTTTTGTTCAACGACAGTAACAAAGATCTTTAAAATGTCGACGTTCATTTGTTAGGCCCCTTTATTTTTGCTTTTATTTTATCATAAGTATTTCTGATGATAGGGATTCAATATTAATATTAAACTTATTATTAAAACTCTCTTATAATGTAACTAGAAAGAACATGCATGTTCCAATACGATTATTGGGGTGGTACAAAGTGGAACAAACACTTGTTATACAAAAGAAGAAGGGCTTTGGATTTTCGCAAGGTATTGGGATTACGTTATTAATCGCAATCGCCGCGAAATATTTAGCAGAGCTTCCATTTTTAAATATTATGGGACAATTAGTAATCGCTATTCTAATCGGGATGGTTTGGCGCGCGGCAATCGGGATTCCTCAAGAAGCGATAGCGGGAACGAACTTTGCGAGCAAGAAGTTGCTACGCTTTGGGATCATCTTACTTGGAATGCGGTTAAATCTTGTAGATATTGCGAAGGCGGGGCCGAAAGTATTGGTCATCGCAGCGGTTGTTATTACATTTACAATTTTCGTTGTATATGGACTAACGAAAGTATTTAAAGTAGAAAAGAAACTTGGGATTTTAACAGCATGCGGGACGGCGATTTGTGGTGCGGCCGCAGTCGTCGCGATTGCACCGCAAGTGAAAGCGAAAGATGAAGAAACGGCAGTTGGGGCAGCGATTATTGCAATTTTAGGTACAATATTTACACTTATTTATACGCTATTATACCCAGTGCTGGGCTTCTCACCGTACGGTTACGGGGTGTTTTCAGGTGCGACATTGCACGAAATCGCTCACGTTATCGCTGCGGCGGCGCCAGGAGGTAGCACGGCTGTAGACATCGCGGTTATTGTGAAATTAACGCGCGTTGCGATGCTTGTGCCAGTAGCAATTTTAATTGGATTATGGTTTGGTAAGAGTGAAGATAGCGAGGAAAAAAGATCGTGGCGCGACCTTCCAATTCCATGGTTCATCTTTGGATTTTTAGCGATGAGTGCAGTGCATTCGATTGGGATTATCCCAGAAGTTGTTGCTGGATATATTGTAGTCATTGCGTACATGCTTATTGCAATGGCAATGGCAGGACTCGGTTTAAATGTAGAGTTTAAAACGTTCCGCAAATTAGGAAGTAGGGCATTCGTGGCAGGATTGATTGGCTCGGTTTGCTTATCTGTTCTTGGGTACGTTCTTGTATATGCATTAGGATTTATGTAGTAGCAAAGAGGCATCTTATAGATGTCTCTTTTTTTACTTTTTTTGTAAAGGTATCTTTACTTGCAATTGGAAAATATTTATAATTAAAGTAAAGATATCTTTACTTTCGAAGGTGGAGCCTATGGGTGTAAAAAATACAATAAAAGAGTTAAGAAAGCAAAATCATATAACGCAAGTTGAAATGGCAAAGGCGATGCAAGTGACGCGACAGACAATTGTGGCGATTGAAAACCATCATTATAACCCGAGTCTAGAGTTATCCTTAAAAATCGCCAAATATTTTGGGATGAAGGTGGAGGAAATATTTACGCTAGAGTAAGGGGAGAAAAAATGAACGATACTAAAAAATTATTTACCGGTGTGACTTTTGGATTGTTTTTGGGAGACATTGTAGTTCATATTATGAATCCGGCTATACCAATTTTATCACTCGTAGTGAGTAACATTTTAGCAATTGCATTTTTGATAGTGTGTGTGTATTACAAAAAGCGTAAGTACAAAAAAGAAGAACTTCCAGATATAGATGAGCGAGTAAATGAAAACATAAAAAGGTATGTAAATGTTTCATTTGTATGCGCGTTTTTATTGCTTATTGTTTATATTGTTGCGAGTAAAGCAATAGGCAGAGCTGTTATACCAGTGCAAGAAATATTTATGATATGTAGTTCCTTATTTGCGGGTAGTCTCATCATAGGAGTAATGGCGGGAAAACGAGCATAACGATAGGAGGAATGAAAATGCAAGATGAGTTTGAGAGATTTCAGTCGGATAAAGCGTTTAAATATGTAGGGTTATTTTTTACGATTAGTTTAGCAATATGGAGTTTGTATAATTTAATTGTTGATGGAAATGCGGGCATGCCGTTTGTTTTATTTGTATTAGGACAGTTTGTTTATTTCTTTGTGAATTATTGGCCGAAGTGGAAGTATAGAAATCAAAAAGAGGCTGATCATGTATGAGTAAACAAGATATTATACGGTTTATAGGAAGTTTATTTTTAGCGGGTCTTGTTTTAAATGTGAGTTTAATGATTTTAAATATTTCGTGGGGAACGATCTTCATATCGAATGTAGCACTAGTCATTTTATATGGTATTTCGGAATATAGAGAACAAAAGCGTTTGAAAGAAGAGGGAGTACCGTCGATTGATGAGCGAGTTGTGAATAAGATAAAGTCGTATTTTACGATTTGTATTACAAGCTTCATTTTCTTGTTCATTATGTATCTTTGTGTAAATAAGTATTTAGATAGGCAAGCAGTACATGTAAATGAGTTATTATATATTGCTATTTTTGGTTTATTAATAAGTATGGCATCGACGAGTGTGTTAGCAACAAGGAATAGATAGAAAAAGGGGAACTGGGATGGGATTACCGGTATTATGTGTCGCTACGGCTATTTTTGCTTTGTTTTGGGGGATACAAAACTTCTCTCGTAATCCAGTGCCAAGTATTTGTATTATGCTTGGTACTGTAGGTTTATCATATTATTTATTAGTTTCAGCTCATTATCATAAAACAGCAACGAGTGTTGTTGTTGGCGCACTTATTTTATTTTGTGGGCGCTCTATACAAAAGGGATTATTTCCGTAAAAGCTGTTGATACAAAGAGTATAAACAGCTTTTTGTATTTTTTTTACAAAAGTCTTGAAAGTTACGTAACGTCATCTTTTATAATGAAGGGGAAGAGGTGATGGTAGTGATTTCAATACAACAATTGACGAAAGAGACAGGGGTAACAGTACGTACATTACGTTATTATGATCAAATAGATTTATTAAAGCCGAGCGGGAAAACGGAGGGTGGACATCGGTTATATAGTGAAACTGATGTCATCCGACTACAACAAATTTTGTTTTTAAAGGAAATGGGATTTTCATTAAAAGAGGCTGCGAATATGTTAGTAAAAGGTGAGCTTAACTTAAAGGATTCTCTTGAAAAACAACTTCGGTTTGTACAGGAAGAACAAAAGAAATTCAATCGAATGGAGCGTGTTTTACAAGCTGTTGTTTATTCGGTAGCTGTGGAAGGAGAACTTGATTGGAAAGTTATGTTTGAACTTATTCAGCTTTCGAAACAGTCGTCTCGTATACGTGAAATATTTCAAAACGAATTATTTTCAAAGGAAGAACAAAAATTGCTTCATAACTTGCCGAATATGAGTGAAGAAGATCCGAATGTTTTAGAATGGGTAAATTTATTAAAGCGACTACGTAACTTTATGAAAGACGGTAAGGAAGCATCATGTGATGAGGTACAAGGGGCAACGAAGAGATTAATGCAGAAGTGTTTAGAAATGGCAAATGGTGATGAAGCATTTTTAGATAAATTGTGGGAAGTAAGAAAGTCAAAAGAAGATTCACAGAAAATGAGTATGTATCCAATTGAAGAAGAGCTTCTAGTATATATGGATGAGGCTTTTCGTATATATGATGAAAGGGAGAGGGATAAATGAGTATACTCGCAGAATATCGATGGTACTTTTTAATTGGTGCAGAGATTGTATTTTGGTTATCAGCTATTGGATTCTTTTTACTAAGGTATGGATTTCGCTTGAAAAAGGCGAGCTTTATTATGGGGATTGTGCTACTCATAAATGAAGTGTTTATTTTAACTTTAGGGGTATTGGACTACTATCAAACAGGGAAGTTCTCTAATTTTCAAATCATTACGGTAATCATTTTATTATATGCAGTTTTTTATGGGAAAAAGGATTTGAAGAAATTAGATATATATGTACAAAAATTAGTTGCGAAGTGGCGGAATGAACCGGCGTCTATTATCGAAGAACCAATTGAAGTAGCAGGGATGGCGCATGCGAAGCAGGAAATAAAAAATTGGGTTTTACATCTTATTTTGTTTGTTGCTGTTCATATATTCTTTTTCTTCATGTATGGGTTTATTCCAGTAGAACAGTGGGGGAATTGGTTAGAGTCAGGAATCGTTTTAAATAAAGCAGCAAGCCGTGTAAGCCAAGTGTGGGCTATTATTCTTTTAGTGGATACTGCGATTTCATTTTCATATGTTATTTTTCCGAAGAAGGAGAAAGGAAAAGGGAAGCTACTTTCATAGAGGAAAGTAGCTTTTTGTGAATTTAGTATAGGTTTCTTTTTTTGGTATACAAATAGTTTGTGTGGGAGAGGATGACAGTAGGAAAAAGAGATAGTTGTAAAAGGATTGTTAAAGAGACATGTGAGGTAGATATTGCTTATAGGTTAGTAGAGTACATGAATGAGGAAATGCGTAATGGATATGATTTGTTACATGTGCCTTTAAAATAAAATTTGTAAAGGAAGGAAGTATTTATTCCTTCTTTTTTTATGTATATCTTGTCGAAAACTTTACCGAATATCTGTTCGTTTTTTTAGGTTTTTTATGGGCATTCGTGTTAAAATAATAATACAGATTTTTTATGAGGAGGTCGGATTTCACTTGGAACATCAATTTGAAATTATCTCAGAGTATTCCCCGCAAGGTGATCAGCCGGGAGCGATAGAGAAGCTTGTAGAGGGAATTAATAGTGGAAAGAAAAAGCAAGTGTTGCTTGGAGCGACAGGAACGGGTAAGACATTTACGATTTCAAATGTCATTAAAGAGGTGCAGAAGCCAACACTTGTAATGGCTCATAATAAAACGTTAGCAGGACAGTTATATAGTGAGCTGAAAGATTTCTTTCCTAACAATTCTGTGGAGTATTTTGTTAGTTATTACGATTATTATCAGCCGGAAGCGTACGTACCACATACGGATACGTTTATTGAAAAAGATGCGCAAATTAACGATGAAATTGATAAATTACGCCACTCGGCAACGTCTTCTTTATTTGAAAGAGATGATGTTATTATCGTTGCGAGTGTTTCGTGCATATACGGTTTAGGTTCTCCGGAAGAATACCGCGAGTTAGTTGTTTCGCTACGAGTTGGTATGGAAAAGGACCGCAATCAATTGCTTCGTGAACTTGTTGATGTACAGTATGGACGTAATGATATTGATTTTAAGCGTGGTACATTCCGTGTGCGCGGAGATGTAGTTGAAATCTTCCCCGCATCACTTGATGAGCATTGTATTCGAATTGAATTTTTTGGGGATGAAATAGATCGTATTCGAGAAGTAAATGCATTAACGGGTGAAGTATTAGCAGAACGTGATCATGTAGCAATCTTCCCGGCATCTCACTTCGTTACACGTGAAGAAAAGCTGAAGGTCGCTATTGAAAATATCGAAAAAGAATTAGAAGAGCGTTTAAAAGAATTAAATGATAACGGTAAGTTGTTAGAGGCGCAGCGCATAGAACAGCGAACGCGTTATGATTTAGAAATGATGCGAGAGATGGGCTTTTGTTCAGGGATTGAAAACTATTCCCGTCATTTAACACTTCGTCCAGCAGGTTCAACGCCGTATACGCTTTTAGATTATTTTCCAGAGGATTTCTTAATCGTTATGGATGAGTCGCACGTATCGGTTCCGCAAGTAAGGGCGATGTATAACGGGGACCAAGCACGTAAGCAAGTGCTTGTTGATCATGGATTCCGTCTGCCATCAGCTTTAGATAATAGACCGCTCACGTTTGATGAGTTTGAAGAGAAAACGAATCAAGTTATTTACGTTTCGGCAACGCCAGGACCGTACGAGTTAGAGCAGTCACCGAAAGCAATAGAACAAATTATTCGTCCAACAGGGCTTTTAGATCCACCAATTGATATACGACCAATTGAAGGACAAATAGATGATTTATTAGGAGAAATCCATGACCGGATTGCGAAAAATGAACGTGTATTAATTACGACTTTAACGAAGAAAATGTCAGAGGATTTAACGGACTATTTAAAAGATGTAGGAATTAAAGTGAATTATCTTCACTCTGAAATTAAAACATTGGAGCGTATTGAAATTATCCGTGATCTTCGCCTTGGTAAGTTTGATGTACTTGTCGGTATTAACTTATTACGAGAAGGATTAGATATTCCAGAAGTATCACTTGTAGCTATTTTAGATGCTGATAAGGAAGGGTTCCTACGTTCAGAGCGTTCATTAATTCAAACAATTGGTCGTGCGGCGCGTAATGCAAACGGCCGCGTTATTATGTACGCAGATCGCATAACGAGATCAATGGGAATTGCAATTGAAGAAACACAGCGTCGTCGTAGTATACAAGAAGCTTACAATGAAAAGCATGGTATTACGCCGAAAACGATTCAAAAAGGAGTACGTGACGTTATTCGTGCGACAACAGCAGCTGAGGATACGGAAATATATGAAGCAACACCAGCTAAGAAGATGACGAAAAAAGAACGTGAAAATACAATTGCGAAGATGGAAGCAGAGATGAAAGAAGCAGCAAAGGCATTAGATTTCGAGCGTGCAGCTGAATTAAGAGATTTACTATTAGAATTAAAAGCGGAAGGGTGAAAAGAGTGAGTAAAGATTTTATTGTTGTAAAAGGTGCTAGAGCGCATAATTTAAAAAATATTGACGTAACCATTCCGAGAAATCAGCTTGTTGTTGTGACGGGATTGTCTGGTTCGGGGAAATCATCGTTAGCATTCGATACGATTTATGCAGAAGGGCAGCGTAGATACGTGGAATCTTTATCTGCGTATGCGCGCCAGTTTTTAGGGCAAATGGATAAGCCGGATGTTGATATGATTGAAGGTTTATCTCCAGCGATTTCAATTGATCAAAAAACGACGAGTCGTAATCCTCGTTCAACGGTTGGAACGGTAACGGAGATTTATGATTATTTACGTTTATTATTCGCACGAATTGGTACGCCGATTTGTCCGAATCATGGAATTGAAATTACATCACAAACAGTGGAACAGATGGTAGACCGTGTTCTTGAATATCCTGAACGTACGAAGTTGCAAGTGCTAGCGCCTATCGTGTCAGGGCGTAAAGGTGCGCATGCGAAAGTATTAGAAGATATTAAGAAGCAAGGTTATGTTCGTGTGCGCGTTGATGGAGAGATGCTGGATGTATCTGAAGAGATTACTTTAGAAAAAAATAAGAAGCATTCAATTGAAGTTGTTATTGACCGTATTGTTGTGAAAGAAGGAATTGCAAGCCGACTTGCAGATTCACTAGAAAGTGCTTTAAAGCTTGGCGGGGGCCGAGTTTTAATCGATGTAATGGGAGAGGAAGAACTTCTATTTAGTGAACATCATGCTTGCCCACATTGTGGTTTTTCAATCGGAGAATTAGAGCCGCGTATGTTCTCGTTTAATAGTCCGTTCGGCGCGTGTCCTTCTTGTGATGGACTTGGATCGAAGTTAGAGGTAGATTTAGAACTTGTTATTCCGAACTGGGATGTATCATTAAATGAACATGCGATTGCTCCTTGGGAACCGACAAGTTCACAATATTACCCGCAATTATTAAAATCTGTGTGTAATCATTACGGCATCGATATGGATATGCCGGTGAAAGATATACCGAAGGATTTATTTGATAAAGTGCTGTACGGAAGCGGGGAAGAGAAGCTTTATTTCCGCTATGTGAATGAATTTGGTCAAGTAAAGGAAAATGAGATTTTATTTGAAGGTGTTATTCCGAATATTGAGCGTCGTTATCGTGAGACGAGTTCTGATTATATTCGCGAGCAAATGGAGAAATATATGGCAGAGCAAGCTTGTCCGAAGTGTAAAGGTGGACGCTTAAAGCCTGAGAGTTTAGCTGTGTTCGTTGGTGATAAAACGATTGCCGATGTAACGAAATATTCTGTTCAAGAAGTACAGGAGTTCTTCTCAACTGTTGAGTTAACGGAGAAACAACAAAAAATTGCTCATTTAATTTTAAGAGAAATTCAGGAACGTGTTGGGTTCTTAGTGAACGTCGGTTTAGATTATTTAACGTTAAGTCGTGCCGCAGGAACTTTATCAGGTGGTGAGGCGCAGCGTATTCGTTTAGCGACACAAATTGGTTCTCGCCTTACTGGCGTACTTTACATTCTTGATGAGCCTTCTATCGGTTTGCATCAGCGTGATAATGATCGTCTTATTCGTACATTGCAGGAAATGCGTGATTTAGGAAATACGTTAATTGTTGTTGAGCATGATGAAGATACGATGATGGCTGCTGATTATTTACTTGATATCGGACCTGGTGCAGGTATTCATGGTGGTCAAGTTGTATCAGCAGGTACACCAGCTGAAGTTATGCAAGACGAGAATTCATTAACTGGGAAATATTTAAGCGGTAAAGAGTTTATTCCGGTACCACTTGAAAGACGTAAAGGTGACGGACGTAAAGTGGAGATTGTCGGCGCGAAAGAAAATAACTTAAAGAATGCGAAAATGTCATTCCCTCTAGGAACATTTGTAGCAGTAACAGGCGTATCTGGCTCTGGAAAAAGTACGATAATTAATGAAGTACTATACAAATCATTAGCTCAAAAGCTATATAAAGCGAAAGCAAAGCCAGGGGCTCATAAAGAAATTAAAGGTCTTGAGCAGTTAGATAAAGTGATTGATATTGATCAATCACCAATCGGGCGTACACCACGTTCAAATCCGGCGACATACACTGGCGTATTTGATGATATTCGTGATGTATTTGCGCACACGAATGAAGCGAAAGTACGTGGGTATCAAAAAGGACGTTTCAGCTTTAACGTAAAAGGCGGCCGTTGTGAAGCGTGCCGCGGTGATGGAATTATTAAAATCGAAATGCATTTCTTACCAGACGTGTATGTTCCATGTGAAGTTTGTCACGGTAAACGTTACAACCGTGAAACGTTAGAAGTGAAATATAAAGATAAGAATATTTCTGAAGTGTTAGGGATGACAATTGAAGATGGGGTAGAGTTCTTTGCTAATATCCCGAAAATTAAGCGTAAACTTCAAACTCTTGTAGATGTAGGGCTTGGTTATATGAAATTAGGACAACCAGCTACGACGTTATCAGGTGGTGAGGCGCAGCGTGTGAAATTAGCTTCTGAATTACATCGTCGTTCTACAGGGCGCACGTTATACATTTTAGATGAGCCAACGACTGGCTTACATGCACATGATATTGCACGCCTTCTAGAAGTGTTGCAACGTCTTGTTGAGAGTGGTGAGACGGTACTTGTAATTGAGCATAATTTAGATGTTATTAAAACAGCTGATTATATTATTGACCTTGGACCAGAAGGCGGAGACAAAGGCGGACAAATCGTTGCTTCCGGAACGCCAGAGCAAGTAGTGAAAGAAGAGCGCTCTTATACAGGTAAGTATTTAAAAGAGATTTTAGATCGTGATAAAGCAAGAATGAAAGAGAAAATAAAAGAAGTAGAGTTATCACAATAAGTTGTTAATGAAAGCCGAGTGGGAATTACACTCGGTTTTTATTTCACTAAGGAAAACTAGTAAGGTTGTTAATAGGTATACAAGCATGAAGGGTAGAATAAGTTGATATAAGCGCTCGTATGATACTTGCGTTTATTGTCTATTAGCGTATGATGAAATATATATGTTAAAAGGATGTGTAAGGAAATGAGATGGATTGTATCACTTCTTGTAAATAGCGTTGTGTTAATCGCTGTATCCGGACTTTTAAAAGGGGTTGCACCAGACGCATTTTACATAGCAAATATACAAACTGCAATTATTGCGAGTATTATATTGGCGATTTTAAACGTATTTGTAAAGCCGCTTTTAATTTTAATTACGCTACCGATTACTCTTGTAACTTTCGGTTTCTTCTTAATTGTTATTAATGCGATTACGTTAAAGATGACGGATTCGTTATTAGGGGACGCCTTTAATATATCTGGATTTGGTGTAGCGATTGTTGCGGCAATTTGTATTTCTATTTTTAATATGATAATTGAAAAAGTAATTGTTGAACCATTACATGAAAAAAAGAGAAAATGACAAAAAGAAAAACATTTCATGATTCATATGAAATGTTTTTTTCTATTTATTAGAAACCGAGTTTCTTGTTTCCAGAAAAAAATGGTACAATATCCGATAGAATGGAATTTTACATCAAATGAGACTGAACCCGCAGCGGAGTGGAGGTTTATACATATGCCGAAAGTAAGGACAAAAGATTTAATTGAACAATTCCAATTGGAGTTAGTAAGTGGTGAAGAAGGGATTCATCGTCCGATTGATACGAGTGATTTATCGCGACCTGGAATTGAAATGGCAGGATTTTTTACATATTATCCAGCTGATCGCGTGCAGCTTCTTGGGAAAACGGAGCTTACGTTCTTTGATACGTTAACGACAGAGCAAAAGCAAGAGAGAATGAAAGCGCTTTGTACTGAGGAGACGCCTTGTATTATTGTAACTCGTAATCAAGATGTACCGGATGAGTTATTACAAGCATCACGTGAATCAGGCGTGCCTTTATTACGTTCTGCTCAAACGACGACGAGATTATCAAGTCGTTTAACAAACTATTTAGAAGGTAAGTTAGCGCCAACAACAGCTGTTCATGGTGTGTTAGTAGATATTTATGGTGTTGGTGTTTTAATTACAGGTCAAAGTGGTGTCGGGAAAAGTGAGACAGCGCTTGAACTTGTAAAGCGTGGTCACCGCCTTGTTGCGGATGATAGCGTAGAAATTCGTCAAGAAGATGAAGATACATTAGTAGGGAGCTCACCTGATTTAATTGAGCACTTATTAGAAATTCGTGGTCTAGGTATCATTAACGTAATGACGTTATTCGGTGCAGGGGCAGTACGAAATTATAAACGTATTACACTTGTTATTAATCTTGAAATTTGGGATCAAAAGAAAAATTATGATCGCTTAGGTCTTGATGAAGAGAAGATGAAGATTATTGATACAGAACTTACGAAGATTACACTTCCAGTTCGTCCTGGTCGAAACTTGGCTGTTATTATTGAAGTAGCAGCGATGAACTTCAGATTAAAACGTATGGGAGTCAATGCGGCACAACAGTTCTCTGAACGATTAATGAGTGCGATTGAGTTAGGAAATCAAGAGTAGACTCTGGAGAGGGAGGTCATATATATGCTGTTAGGTTCTGTACCACAGCTTGACCGTATAGCAGTCCAACTTGGGCCGTTCCCTGTTTATTGGTATGGGGTTATTATCGGTACAGGTGTGCTATTAGGTCTTTGGCTAGCAACTCGCGAGGGAGAAAGGCTTGGTATTCACAAAGATACATTTATCGACCTTGTATTAATCGCAGTACCAATTGCCATTCTTTTTGCGAGAATGTATTATGTCATTTTTGAATGGGAATATTATTCGCAAAATCCGAGTCAAATTATTAATATTCGTCAAGGTGGTTTGGCGATTCATGGTGGTTTAATCGGTGCTGTTATTACAGGAATCCTTTTTGCGAAACGACGCGGGCTTTCATTCTGGAAGTTAGCGGATATTGCTGCGCCGAGTGTTTTACTAGGACAAGCAATTGGCCGATGGGGAAACTTTATGAACCAAGAGGCGCATGGTGATGAAGTGACGAGACAGTTTTTAGAAGGTCTTCATTTACCAGATTTCATTATTAATCAAATGTACATTGATGGTGTGTATTATCACCCAACGTTTTTATATGAATCATTATGGAACTTTGCAGGTGTTATTTTACTACTCGCGTTACGAAAAGTGAATTTACGCCGTGGTGAATTATTCTTCACATATTTAATTTGGTATTCAGTGGGACGCTTCTTCGTAGAAGGTTTGCGTACAGATAGTTTAATGTTAGGACCACTTCGTATTGCACAAGTAATGTCTATTGGAATTGTTGTTATTTCTATCATTTTCATTATTGTGAGACGAAAAATGGGGCAAGCTGATAAAAGATATTTAGAAAATTAGAGAAAAGTAGCATCTTATATAAGATGCTGCTTCTTTCATATTCAGGTAATGAAAGGATTAAGGACGATGAAAATAAATACAGTGTTATTTGATTTAGATGGAACGTTAATTAATACAAATGAACTTATTATCTCTTCTTTTTTACATACGTTAAATCACTATTATTCTAATCAGTATAAGCGTGAAGATGTATTGCCATTTATCGGTCCATCTTTGCATGATACTTTTAGTAAGATTGATGCAAGTAAGGTTGAAGAGATGATTACATGTTATCGTCAATTTAATCATGAGCATCATGATGAATTAGTGGAAGAGTATGAAACTGTATATGAAACGGTTCAAGAATTGAAGAAGCAAGGTTATAAGATCGGCATCGTTACAACGAAAGCGAGACAGACGGTTGAAATGGGATTAAAGCTTTCGAAACTTGATCAGTTTTTTGATGTTGTCGTGACGATTGATGATGTGGAACATGTGAAACCACATCCAGAACCACTTCAAAAAGCACTCAAATTATTAGATGCAAAGCCAGAAGAAACATTGATGGTTGGTGATAATCATCATGATATCGTCGGTGGACAAAATGCAGGTACGAAAACAGTAGCGGTTTCATGGACATTGAAAGGTAGAGCGTATTTAGAAGCGTATAAACCAGATTATGTGCTAGATAAAATGAGTGATTTACTACCGATTTTGTCCCGCATTAACGGGTAGTAAGATTCCTGCCAGTTAAAGTGTCACTTTATATAAGTAGAGGAGAGAGTTCAGTGCGACGGACAACGCGCTATCCTGTTTCAGGAGAAAATTCATTGTGGAATGTGTATAAAACAGTTTCTTTTTGGAAGGTAATGAAAAACTTTATTATCATCCAAATCGCACGTTACACGCCATTTTTATCCGTAAAGAATTGGTTATATCGCACGTTTTTACGGATGGAAGTAGGAAAGAAAACGTCGTTTGCACTTATGGTAATGCCAGATATTATGTTTCCAGAAAAGATTACTGTGGGAGACAATTCAATTATCGGCTATAATACAACGCTTTTAGCGCATGAATATTTAATTCGTGAGTATCGACTCGGAGAAATCGTCATAGGGAATGAAGTTATGATTGGAGCGAATACGACAATTTTACCAGGTGTGACAATTGGAGATGGAGCTATCGTTTCTGCAGGCACACTTGTCCATAAAGATGTACCAGGCGGCGCTTTCGTAGGCGGAAATCCGATGCGTATTATTTATACGAAAGAGGAAATGGCCACTAGAGAAGGTTGATGTTAAAAATGTAACATTTCCCTTCTGTTTTTATGAATAAAAAGGAAATAATTGATTATAATATACTGTTTTGTTTTTTACGGAATCGTTTATACTTATAGATAGAAGAATGTGTGAACGAAGAAAACAAAAAACTGGAGGATATATGGGGAAAAATCAAAGAATATATAAGGAGAACGGACAAGTTATCTCTTTTAATCAGTTAGCGGACTTCTTTTATAAAAAAGGGATGAGGGCTTATAAAGGGCAAAAATTGCAAGATGCAATTAAATATTTTCGAAGAGCAGCACAAAGCGAAAAGGAGCCGTTTATTTTATGCCAACTAGCAATAGCATTATCTGAATCTGGTGAATATCAAGAGTCGAATCAGATATTTCTAAAGCTTGTTAGATCCAATCCTGAACTTGAGCAATGCTATTATTTTATTTCAAATAATTATGCATATATGGGCTTGTTTCAACAGGCGAAGAAGTATGCAGAGCGATATTTAGAAGTTGCGGAAGAGAAGGAATTTGTAAAAGATACATTAGAATTGCTTGAGATTATGGAAGAAGATGCAATGGGTGCGGAAGAGATTGAGGATGAAGATGAGCTAATTGTTATGCAAGAAGAAGCGAACCGCTACATTCGTAACGGACAATTAGAAGAGGCGATTGCTACACTAGAAGTTGTTACGAAAGAATATCCAGAATTTTGGTCAGGACATAATAATTTAGCGATTGCACATTTTCAATCAGGGAATGTAGATCAAGCGCTTAAGTTAACAGAAATGATTTTAGAGAAAAATCCTGGTAATATGCATGCGCTTTGTAATACGCTTATTTTTCTATATTCAATTGGAGAGCATAAGCAAGTAGAGTCATTAGCGGGGCAGTTAGTTTCGGTATATCCAATTTCATTTGAGCATCGTTTGAAACTTGGAACAACGCTTGCAACAATTGGTCATTTTGAACCTGCATATAAATGGTTCAAAGTATTAAAGCGTCAAGGTTATGAAGGAGATGTCAGTTTTTATTACTGGTTTGCATACTCTGCGTATATGGTGAAGGAACAGCAAGTAGCTGAAAAAATGTGGCAACATGTTGTAGAATTGCATCCTGATAAAAAAGGAAAAGAACCGTGGAATGCACTGAATTTAGCAGATGAAGGACAAAATCTTTTATTTGAAGAGTTACGAAAATCATTTCAGCAAAGTACGACGCTAGAAGAGAAAATGCTAGCTTTATATTTAATGAATGAATTGTCAACACCAGAGAAGGTTGGATTCTTCTTTGATGTAACGCAAGCGAAAAATGGTGTTCCAATCGTATCGCAACTTGCAAAATATTTCTTTTTACTTAATAGTCATAAAAGTATCCCAGCTGATTTACAGCAATTTGAACAGTGCGTACGAATCGCGGATGCATTATACAATTATACGAAAAAAGACGATGAATTAATCGAAGAGTGTTTAAATTTTTGGTTTTGCACGTTCATACGTTTATATACATCTGGAGCGACTTTTACAAATGTGTACGGTTGGTCAGCGGCAATTGAATACATTGTGCGCGGCGAACAAAGAAATAAGATGACACAGGCAGAGCTTGGTGATGTATATAATGTATCTGTAGCGACTGTACGAAAGTATGTGCAGGCTGTTAAGCGCACGCACACGTAGGGTAGGCAAATCATTGGGAAAAAAATGATGCTAACAGTATAATGAGGGTAACTTAATGTGTATGAATGAATGGGAGTGAATAGTGTGTCAGAAGAAAAAATTTATGATGTCATTATTATTGGTGCAGGACCAGCTGGTATGACAGCTGCGGTATATACATCTCGTGCGAATTTAAGCACACTGATGCTTGAGCGTGGTATCCCAGGTGGACAAATGGCAAATACAGAAGATGTAGAGAACTATCCAGGTTATGAGTCTATTTTAGGACCAGACTTATCAAATAAAATGTTTGAGCATGCGAAGAAATTTGGTGCTGAATATGCATACGGTGATGTGAAAGCAATCATCGATGGTAAAGAGTACAAAACAATTATTGCTGGTAAAAAAGAATATAAAGCACGTGCAATTATCGTTGCAAGCGGTGCAGAGTATAAAAAAATTGGTGTGCCAGGTGAAACAGAACTTGGCGGCCGCGGTGTATCATATTGTGCAGTATGTGATGGTGCATTCTTTAAAGGGAAAGAACTTGTTGTTATTGGCGGCGGAGATTCTGCTGTTGAAGAGGGTGTATTCTTAACACGCTTCGCATCAAAAGTAACGATCGTTCACCGTCGTGACACTCTTCGTGCACAGAAAATTTTACAAGATCGTGCTTTCCAAAATGAGAAAGTAGATTTCATTTGGAATCACACTATAAAAGAAATTAACGATGCAAATGGTAAAGTAGGAAGCGTAACACTTGTAGATGTAAACAGCGGAGAAGAGCAAGAAGTTAAAACTGATGGCGTTTTCATATACATCGGTATGTTACCATTATCAAAACCGTTTGTTGAGCTAGGTATTACAAATGAAAATGGTTATGTTGAAACGAACGAGCGTATGGAAACGAAAGTTCCTGGTATTTTCGCAGCTGGTGATGTTCGTGAAAAAATGCTTCGTCAAATTGTAACGGCAACAGGCGATGGTAGTATTGCAGCGCAGAGTGCACAGCATTATATAGAAGAGTTAGTAGAGGAACTAAAGACTGTAACAGAAAAATAAGGGTGTTTTTTCCTTTTTGGAAGAAAGCTACCGATAGGTGGCTTTCTTTTTTTTGTTCAAATGTCAAACTTTTGTCAAAAATAATTAAGAATATAGTGTTTCTTATTGTTATACTAGAATTTACGGGAAAAATCACTATAAGAAATGAGGAATTTATTCAGTATGGAATGGCGTAATATATATCGTGGATTTTGTATGGGCGTTAGTGATTTAATTCCTGGTGTGAGCGGCGGAACAATCGCTGTTGTGTTGGGGATTTATGAACAATTGCTCGCAGCAATTAGCGGATTCTTTAGTCGTGAATGGAAAAAACATTTAGCGTTTTTAATCCCACTTGCAGCTGGTGTAGCGGCAGCTTTTCTAACGTTAAGTCATGTTATTAAATATTTATTAGCAAATCATTATGAACCGACTCAATTTTTCTTCCTCGGTTTAATTATTAGTATATTACCGATGTTAATGAGAGAAGCTGATGCAAAGGCAACGTTTAAAGGTAGTCATATTGCCTTATTAATAATTGCAGCAATTCTTGTTGCAATAACAGCATTCTTTAAACCAGATAAGGCAGCTGATCCGATTACGACGTTAACAATTTTAAATGCAATTGGTTTATTTTTCGCAGGATGGATGGCTAGTATGGCTATGCTTCTTCCTGGAATTAGTGGATCGTTTATTTTATTAATTATTGGTGTGTATCCGACAGCAATTAACGCTTTAACTACACTCAATTTACCGTTAATCGTGGTTATCGGTGCCGGAGTGATGGCCGGATTTGTTGTAAGTAGTAAAGGAATTAGTTATTTGTTAGATCGTTATAAAAGTATGACATTTGCGGCAATTATTGGGCTCGTTATCGGGTCGATTGTCATTGTGTTCCCTGGCATTCCGACTGGTGGAATTTCAATTGTAAGTTCAATTATTACTTTTATTTTAGGATTTGCGGTTGTTACTTATTTCGGTAAGAAATAAGTGTTTTAATCCCCTTAACGATAAAAATCGTTAAGGGGATTTTTATGTGCTATTCATGGGAAGTAAGGTATTTTGATTGCTTGTTATAGAAAGAATTTTTACAATTGCTTAGCGAAAGGGGACTGGCACCTTCGTTGTAGCAAACTGTTTTTGATAGTATAATGAAATGAGTATGCAGTGAGAAATTTTGCTGCAAGTAGCTGAGGTGAAGAAACATGCAAAGAGTGACAAACTGTGTGTTAATTAGAGATAATGAAGTACTCTTACTCCAAAAACCTCGCCGAAATTGGTGGGTTGCACCGGGCGGGAAAATGGAGCGTGGTGAGACAGTAAGAGATTCCGTTGTTCGCGAGTATCGTGAAGAAACAGGTATTTATTTAAAGAATCCAGCATTAAAAGGGGTCTTCACTTTTGTCATCCAAGAAGGTGATAAAGTTGTTTCTGAATGGATGATGTTCTCCTTTTTAGCAACAGATTTTGCAGGAGAAAACAAATTAGAGAGCGAAGAAGGCATCATTGGTTGGCATACATTTGATAAAATTGATGATTTAGCAATGGCACCAGGAGATTATCACATTATTGATTATTTAATTAAAGGGAATGGTATAATCTACGGTACATTTGTATATACCCCAGATTTTGAGTTGCTTTCATATCGATTAGATCCGAGTTAAACCTGCAAGGAGAGGATACGATGACAGAGAATAATGATATAAAAATGGTAATTATTACAGGGATGTCTGGAGCTGGAAAGACGGTAGCGTTACAAAGTTTCGAAGATTTAGGATATTTTTGTGTAGATAATTTACCACCGATGTTATTGCCGAAGTTTATTGAACTTATGGCAGATTCAAAAGGAAAAATGAATAAAGTGGCACTCGGTATTGATTTACGTGGCCGAGAGTTTTTTGAATATTTATGGGGAGCGCTTGATGATTTATCAGAACGTACATGGATTATTCCTCATATTTTATTTTTAGATGCGAAAGATAGCACACTTGTAACTCGTTATAAAGAAACGAGACGTTCGCATCCACTTGCGCCAACTGGCTTGCCGTTAAAGGGAATTGAAGCTGAGCGTGGTCTCTTAACTGATATGAAGGCACGAGCGAATATTGTGCTTGATACATCTGATTTGAAACCGAAAGAATTACGAGAAAAAATTGTTCACTTATTCTCAACAGAAACTGAGCAAGCATTTCGTGTAAATGTTATGTCATTTGGATTTAAGTACGGAATTCCAATTGATGCTGATTTAGTATTTGATGTTCGCTTTTTACCAAATCCATATTATATTCCACATATGAAGCCATTAACAGGACTGGATGAAGAAGTTTCGTCGTATGTGTTGAAATTTAATGAAACACATAAGTTTTTAGAGAAATTGACGGATCTTATCACTTTCATGCTGCCTCATTATAAAAGAGAAGGTAAGAGTCAACTTGTAATTGCGATTGGATGTACAGGTGGGCAACATCGTTCTGTTACGCTTACAGAGTACCTTGGGAAACATTTGAAACCAGAGTATAGCGTTCATGTATCTCATCGTGATGTGGAGAAGAGAAAGGGCCATTAGGGGATGAAAAAAGAGAGAAAACCTAAAATTGTTATCATGGGAGGTGGAACTGGACTTTCTGTTTTATTAAGGGGATTAAAACAATATCCTGTTGATATTACAGCAGTTGTAACAGTAGCCGACGATGGAGGCAGTTCAGGTAGACTACGTGATGAGCTAGAAATTCCACCTCCAGGTGATATTCGTAACGTACTTGTTGCGTTATCGGATGTAGAACCATTAGTGGAGGCTTTATTTCAGCACCGTTTTACAACTGGAGACGGACTGAAAGGGCATGCGTTAGGAAATTTATTGTTGGCAGGTATGACTTCGATTACAGGAGACTTTTACCACGCGATTACGGAAACGAGTAAAGTATTAAATGTCAGAGGACGTGTATTACCAGCAGCGAATCAAAGTGCGGTACTTCATGCAGAATTAGAAGATGGAGAAATTGTAACAGGTGAATCAAAGATTCCTCATTTCGGGAAGAAGATTAATCGTGTCTTTTTAACTCCAGAAGATGTAGAACCGTTATGTGAAACGTTGACGGAAATTAAACGAGCTGATTTGCTTGTTTTCGGTCCAGGAAGTCTGTACACAAGTATATTACCGAATTTAGTTGTTAACAAAATTGGAGACGCTGTTCTTGCTGCAAAAGCGAAGAAGGTATATGTATGTAATGTTATGACGCAAGCGGGCGAAACGAAGGGTTATACTGCGTTTGATCATGTGCAGGCGTTACATGATCATTTAGGTAAACCATTTATCGACACTGCGATTGTAAATAATCGTGATATTCCTCATGAATTACGTAAGTTATATGAGGAAGAGATGTCGGAACCAGTTGCACTGGATACAAATCGTTTTGCTGAACATAATATCGAAATCATTCAAGATAGATTAGCGAAATATGATGAGCGTGTTGTAAGGCATGATACATTAAAGTTAGCTTCTATTTTATATTCATTGTTATAAATGTGCGTTGCCTCGTTTGAGGTAACGCTCCTCATTCATATAGGACAAGATTTTTGTTCCAAAGTAATAGTATAAGGAGGTGTTGACTGTGTCATTTGCATCAGAAACAAAGAAAGAGTTGACCAACCTTGAAATGAAGGAATGCTGTGAGAAATCGGAATTATCGGCGTTGCTTCGAATGAACGGATCGCTTTCTTTTTCAAACCGTCGCCTATCTATCGATATTCAAACGGAAAATGCAGCAATTGCAAGAAGGATTTATACGCTTTTGAAAAAAGGATATGATGTGACGGTAGAATTACTTGTTCGTAAAAAAATGCGATTGAAGAAAAATAATGTATATATCGTGCGGCTTGTTGAGAAGTCTCGCGAAATATTAGCAGATCTTCACATTGTTCGAGATGACTTTTCGTTTATTCGAAATATATCGCAGGAATTAATCGAGAAGAAATGTTGTAAACGATCGTATTTACGCGGTGCATTTTTAGCAGGTGGTTCAGTAAATAACCCAGAAACATCATCTTATCATTTAGAGATCTTTTCGTTATATAAGGAACATAATGATTCTATATGTGAACTGATGAACGGATTTGATTTAAATAGTAAGACGTTGGAAAGAAGAAAAGGGTACATTACGTATTTGAAAGAAGCTGAAAAAATTACAGAGTTTTTAAATATTATAGGTGCTCATAATGCACTTTTAAGATTTGAAGATATTCGAATTGTTCGCGATATGCGTAATTCAGTAAATCGTTTAGTTAACTGCGAAACAGCTAATTTAAATAAAACAATTGGTGCAGCGCTAAGGCAAATTGAGAACATCCGCTATATTGATGAGACGGTTGGGCTTGATATTTTGCCAGATAAATTAAGAGAAATTGCACAGTTACGAAGAGATTATCAAGATGTAACATTGAAAGAGTTAGGTGAGATGGTATCCGGGGGGAAAATTAGTAAATCGGGTATTAATCATCGTTTGCGTAAAATCGATGAAATTGCAGAGAAATTACGCGCGGGGGAAACAGTAGCAAAAAAATAAAAGGTTAAAGGGGAAATGGAGCTGTGGTTCAAAAACTGGTTAAAGTGGCATTAAAAAACGGCTTACAAGCACGTCCGGCTGCGTTGTTTGTACAAGAGGCAAATCGCTTTCATGCGGATATCTTCATCGAGAAAGATGGAAAGACAGTGAATGCAAAGAGCATAATGGGGATTATGAGCTTAGCAATCGGAACTGGTAGCATGATTACAATCACAACAGAAGGTTCAGATGCAGAAGAGGCTTTGGAAGCATTAACTGCATATGTACAATAAAGGGTTATCGCGAATGTGCGATAGCTTTTTTTATTTTTCTGTTTGTGGGGTGCGGGTATGTGATACCCTTGTACATAATAAAAAAAGCGCCCTGTAATAGGGCGCTTCCGCTTTTAGATGTATCCAGCTCCGGCGGCTAGAATCTCCGGTCGTTTCGCCTTTACATTCGAGGCAAAAAGCGCCTCGGATGTAAAGGCTCCAACGCCCTGCGATTCTGAACGAGCCGCCTCTGCTTTTAGTTATTAACGATTTGTAAAGATCTTATCGATTAAGCCGTATTCTAGAGCTCTTTCTGCTGTCATGAAGTTGTCGCGGTCTGTGTCGCGTTGTAGAACTTCAAGTGGTTGACCTGTGCGGTCAGCAAGAATTTGGTTTAATTTTTCACGTAAGAATAGGATACGTTTTGCAGCGATTTCGATTTCAGTCGCTTGACCTTGTGCTCCGCCAAGTGGTTGGTGAATCATAACTTCACTGTTTGGAAGTGCGTAACGTTTTCCCTTTTCACCTGCTGCAAGTAAGAATGCACCCATAGATGCAGCCATACCGATACAGATTGTTGATACTTGTGGTTTAATAAACTGCATTGTATCGTAAATTGCCATACCAGCTGTGATAGAACCACCAGGGCTGTTGATGTAAATGTGAATATCTTTTTCTGGATCTTGAGATTCCAAGAATAAAAGCTGGGAAACGATTGAGTTTGCTACGTTGTCATCAATTGCGCTACCAAGCATAATGATGCGATCCTTTAATAGTCGAGAGTAAATATCGTAAGCGCGTTCTCCACGATTTGTTTGTTCAATTACTGTAGGAATTAAATTCATCTGTTATTTCCTCCTTTAAAAGCTTTCTTAGTCTTATAATACAATTATGGTCAATGAAGGTCAAACGAAACCACTTTAAATCAAAAAATATGTAGTTGTATCATGATTTATTCGCTATGTTTTTAAAATTCCCTGCTTATGTATCTTCAACATCATAACCGAATTACATAAATTTAAACGTGATTAATGGTGTGGAAAAGGCAAAAGAACGCCTTTTGTATAGAAGCGTTCTTTCATTTTTTATTCTTTTAACAGATAGGTTACTTTATTTAAGATTTTCTCGATTTGTTTTGCGTTTTTACTGTACATATCACTCGCTGATTTTGATTTCGTTTCTAAAGAGAATAATTCAAGATCCGCATTGCATTTCTTTAAGGATGCAAATAATAAAGGCTTGTTTTGAGGAGAAGGCATTTGGAGTTTATCATTATAGATGTCGATAGTAAGTTGTCCGTATGAATCAACTTGACCAAGAAAGACATTTTCAATGACAACACCGAGTTTTTCTAGCTCAGAATGTAACCAAGCACGATTATGTCCGCTAGCAGAAAGAGGTTCATCTAGTACATTTCCATCCATAATAACAGTTTGCGGTTCTTTTTCGTTTGGCACTTTTAAGCTGATATCTTTTGCTGTAAGTGGTTGGCGATCTTTCTTTAATAATACATTTAATTCACCGCTCGGTTCTAGTACAGCAAATTCAACATCAGCTACGCTGAACGCATTTTTTCCTCTGAGAAGCTCAAGTAATTCATCACTTGTATACTTTTCTTTCTTTAAGTTATCTTCAAGTATTTTTCCATCTTTTATTAATACGGTAGATTTTCCTTCAAAAAAATCTCGAGCTGTTTTGTTCTTTAAAGAGAGGATTCCTGTGAAAAAAGGTACCACAGCGAAAATGAGTATCGCAAAGACGCCGTGGAAAAATTTTGAATCGAGCCCTGTAGATACTTGGGCAGCGATGTCACCGATTGTCATTCCGGCTATGTATTCAAAAAAGGAGAGCTGAGAGATTTGTCTTTTTCCTAACCATTTCGTAATAGCGAATAAAATAATTAATATGAATACAGAGCGAAGAATGACAAGTGTCCATTCCGGCAGGTGAGACATAGTCATTTCCTCCAGTCTACTTAAAACCCTTTATATTGAGGTTCTTCACGTTCTAATACTGAAACTCTATTCTGTAAATCGGTGATGATGCTGTCCATTTCTAACATACATTCATGAAATACACGTTTTGATTCTGCGTCCTGTGAATTTAGTGAAAGGGAGCTTAAACTTGCTTGAGCGCCCCTTACACTGGCAAGGCAGGTTTTAACGCTAGCGATAACTGTCATACGAACACCTTATCCTTTCGGTTTGAATAGCAATGCTCCAATGAAGCCGAAAATAATGGCAGCTGATACACCAGCACTCGTTACTTTAAACATGCCGGTAATAACGCCGACGATGCCATGTTTGGCTGCTTCCTCCATCGCGCCATGAACGAGGGCATTACCGAAACTTGTAATAGGTACAGTTGCGCCAGCGCCTGCAAAGTCGATTAATGGTTCATACAGATTGAATCCATCTAATATAGCCCCAGCAACAACGAGTGTTGCCATCGTATGAGCGGGGGTTAGTTTGCCGACATCAAACATAAGCTGTCCGATTACGCATATGAGTCCACCAATGACGAAAGCCCAGAAAAAAATCATTGCGTTGCACCTCCAAATTCAATCGAAACAGCGTGAGCGATACACGGAATCGTTTCTTCTTGTTGGAATGTAAGTGGAGATAGTAAAGCGCCTGTCGCAACGACAAGTATTTTTTTGAATTCTCCTCTTTTCATTCGGTTTAATAAATGTCCGTATACGACTGTTGCTGAACAGCCTGGACCACTTCCACCAGCTATGACAGGTTGACCTTCTCTATAAATGATGATTCCGCAATCTTGAAATTGCTCGCTCTTTACCTTTGTTCCATGTTTATGTAGTAGGTCGTAAGCAATTTCGCGACCGACATGTCCAAGGTCACCTGTTACGATTAAGTCGTAATAAGAGGCGTCAATTTGTCGTTCGCGTAAATGAGCTTCAATCGTATCGACAGCAGCTGGGGCCATCGCGCCACCCATATTAAAAGGATCTGTTAGTCCCATATCAATAACTCGTCCAATGGTGGCCGATGTTACTTGTGGACCATATCCAGTGTCGCTTAAAATAGCCGCGCCTGCACCGGTCACTGTCCACTGAGCCGTAGGAGGTTTTTGACCACCATATTCAGTTGGATAGCGGAATTGTTTTTCTACCGCAGCGTTATGACTTGATGCCCCAGTTAATAAATACTTTGCACCTTTTGCATTCACGATACTTGCGCCGAGTGCTAAGCCTTCCATAGAGGTAGAACAGGCGCCGAATAAACCGAGATAAGGTGTTCCGAGTGTGCGGCATGCAAAGCTCGTTGGAGTTATTTGGTTAATTAAATCCCCTGCGAGTACGAATTGAATATCGTCTTTACGGAGCTGCGCCTTTTCGGTAGCGCGGCTACAAGCTTCTTCAAATAAAATTTTATGCGCCTTTTCGTAAGAATCTTGTCCGAGCCATAAATCTTCATGCAGGGTATCGAAGTCTTCAGGGATTTTTCCATTTGCCTCAAATGGGCCGCCGACTACACCTGTTGAGATGATAACTGGTTTGTTTTCGAATACCCATGTTCGGTGTCCTTGTAACATTTACAGCCCTCCCCATTGAAAGAGAATTGTTTTAATAAGAGCGATGACAAAAGCTGAAAATACGCCAAATAAGATGACCGATCCTGCTAGTTTAAACATGTTACCACCAACGCCGAGAACGAATCCTTCTGTCCGGTGTTCAATACATGCGGCAATAACAGAGTTACCAAATCCAGTAACGGGAACTGCGGTACCAGCACCAGCAAATTGCCCAAGGCGATCGTAGACGCCAAATCCCGTCAGTAGCATGGAGATAAAAATAAGAGTTGCAACAGTAGGGTTCCCGGCAGAGCGTTCAGTGAAATCAAAATAGGTAATATAAAAGGTGGAAATCAGTTGACCTATTAGACAAATTAATCCCCCGACGAAAAAAGCTTTTATACAATTTTTTAAAACGGGGCGCTTCGGTTCGCGCTGTTGTTCGAATTTTTTATATTCTTGTTGCACAGGTGTTAAATTTTTATCTTTACTAGACATTTGAATCCTTCCTTCTCTTTTAGAAAACTTAAATATTAGATCCCATTTCTGATTGAATGAGTTTCAATTGATCTTTAATGCCATCCTTGCTTATTTTCTTGTTCTTAATTTTGTTTTCAAGTTCTTCTATGAGCATAAAAATCTTTTTGTCTGTACTTACACGAATATCGAAAGTAGGGTTTTCATCACTTAGCTTCTTTTTTAATTTACTTCGTAAAGGTTTTAAACCAAATCTTTCGTGATGTTCAGGTTTGATGGCTATGTAAAGATCTAAATTTGTATTAACTGCGGTAGCTTCTATAATCCCCTCCATAGCAAGAGCTTTTTTCTTAGCGTCTTGCGATATAGATTGATTAAAGGATTCTGTACTCATTTTTGTTAATTTAGGGCCCTTTTTCTCATCTGCCCGCTTAGCTTCTTCTTTCTTTACTTTTTTATCTAACGGGCTATTATCACATCCGGTAAGTGAACCGAATAGGAGCATAAATAACGCGGTTATGATTCCAAGTTTTCGCATTATAATCATTCCATTTCTATTGCAGTATGTAATGTGAGAGAAAAAGGATGATTGCATATCATCCTTTTCTCAAATTGTGTACCATTAGATGAAATGGCACTTTTGGTTATTGCTGTGTGTATTGTGGTTCTTCTTGCTGGACTTCTTCAACACGCGGGTTTAAAGAATCGATAATTGTTTGTGTTTGCTGCGCAGCTGTTTGGAAAAGTTGCTTTGCTTGTTGGTTATCCGTATCAAGAGCGAATCCCTCTAAGCTAGCTTGTGCACTTTTTAATCCAGAAACAGTTTGCTTTAGTTTTGTAATTACAGTCATTGAATGAAGCCCCCTTTGGAATATCAATTCAAAGATTATAATTTGTGAGTTGGGGTGAATTTATGATTGGAAAATTTAGGAGAAGGATGTGTTTTATAGGCTCCTAGCTAAGGTATATAAAGGATTAAGGCGATATTTTTATTGATTTAGATGGATTTTATTGCTATTATTATGAGAAGAAAATGAAGTGTTTTTATAATCATGCGCCCATAGCTCAGTCGGATAGAGCGGTGGTTTCCGGTACCACGTCTGCCGGGGGTTCGAATCCCTCTGGGCGCGCTCTTAGATTTTTAAATAATTACATGCTTGTTCTTAAAACCTTGATATAATTGGATTTGTATAATTTTGTAGGAACTATCTATTGCAAATAAACTTATACGTTTAGAAAATATTTTGCACGTTTTTTGCACGAGTTATATAACTGATTGAAACAAATTCAACATAGTTTGATCGACGATTCTAGATTCCTTTTGTTCCATTTCGTCTAAGACGTGTGAATATGTTTGTAGTGTAATTACAATATCTTTATGTCCAAGTCTTCTTGAAATATATTTTATATTAACACCATTGTATAAAAGTATAGATGCATGTGTATGGCGCAATGAATGACATGTTATTAGTTTAATATTGCATCTTGCGCAAATCTTTTTAAGAACTTTGTTTACAGCGTTATTTGTTACGATTTCCATTTGATTATTAATAAAACACAAGTTTTTAGTATTTCTTAAACCCGTTTTCAAAGCATGTTCTTTTTGATGTTTTTGCAAATTATTTAACATATTAACTGTTTCTTTATCAATTGTTATTGTACGAACAGATTGATAATTTTTAGTGTTACCAAAATCATTCTTATCACGATAATCCCATGTCTTATTGATTGTAATTGTTCTTTCTTCTAAGTCTACACAGTCCCATGTCATCCCCATTATTTCACCAAATCTTGCTCCAGTGACTATGGCAAAAAGAATTATATATCTTGAAATGTATTGTGGCGTCAAATTTGTACGTAATTCATCCACTATTTTTTTCATCTCTTCTTGATTGATAAACTTTAATTCTTCTGATTTTGTCTCATTTTCTCCGTGTATAATAGCTTTGTAAGTAGGATCTCTATGCAAAATTCCATCTTCAATTGCATATTTTATGCATGCTTTAACACAGTTATGTTTTTTCTTGACGGTCATTTTAGCACGTTTTTTAGATAGTTCATTTAAAAAGTTTTGATATAAAACTCTATTTAAGTCTTTCATACGGACACCAATAAAATGTTCTTCGACTAGTTTTACGGATTGTAAAAGGTTTTTTTCATGCGATAAACTATGTTTTCCTTTTTTATATACTTCAAACCATTCCCTCATATATTCGGAGAATAGTTTATCTTCTGCATTTAAATTGTGTCCACGACTTATTTTTTTTTCTAATTCACTTGCTGCAATTGCTGCTTCTTTCTTGGTTGAAAATCCACCCTGTGTTTTTGTTTTGTATTTATCCCCATCTTTATAAGAAACTCGATATCTCCAACCCGTCGCTCTTTTTTCAAAGCTTGCCAAGTTATTCTCCTCCATTCAAAATATAATTCATTAGAACTTTTGAATGTTTATATGTGTATCTGTTAAGAAATGAACCAGATAATTTTTATGATAAAAAGATACTCCTTTTGTCATTCGGATATATTCAAATGCATCTATAATGCAAGATGTTGTAACTTCAAGCTCATCTGCTATATCCCAAGGTGTTTGAATTCCTTTTTCATAGCAAAGTATTAAATTATTAATTGTAACTATTCGAAGGCAACCTATTTTTCTTGCTCGTAATTCTTGTTGACAATCGGTAATAGTTTCTTGCCTAACTATATTACCGACACCTGTCTCGTAGTGTGCTATTTCTTCACTAACTGTTACATATTTTTCTGCAATAGTTTGATTAAGGTTATTATTGATATATATTTCATTACCAACACAAAGCCCACTTAACCTATTAGGCATTTCATTATTAAAGTTGAAAGTTATTTCTGGATATTGTGCTATAAGTGTTTCCAACTTGTTCATATCAATGCTCCTATTTTCTTTTACTTTTAACGAAATCAATAAAGTCCATTACCTCTTGTAGTTCTTTTTCGCTTAGATTATCATCCATGTGAGCTGCAATTACCATATGGGGATCATCCTCTGTTTCCTGAACCTTATTTATAGTAATAAATCCTAATATATCATCATCAGTAATTGTTTCCCCATTTTCCAGCTTTTCAGCTATCGTAAAGAAGCTTTGAGGACTTACCTTTAATGCCTTTGCGTAATTTTGTATATCTAATTCATCAAGTGTGCTATTTCTATTTTCATGACCAGAGATAGTACTTTGTTTATAACCAGTAATTTTTTCTAATTCTTTTTGAGTCATCCTTCTGTATTTACGCAAATATTTGATCGCTGGACCTAGAATATTTTTTTTCAATTTCAAGTAACCTCCATCCATTGATACGATAAGGATAGTATACTCCAAAATAACGTGTGATACAATAAAAATATTGCGTATCGTAATATTACTTTTTATATCGCTTGAATAATATCGAGTTATGCGATATTATTTGACCATCGGATAATTCGGAGGTGACAGAATGACTGTTAAAGAAGAAATTAGAAAAAAATATTTAAAACCAAAACGAATTTTAAAAAGAGAAAGAATGGCACGTGATATTACGATTGCAGATATGGCAATTGCATTGGGGATTAACAGAGATGCATATTCTGCTAAGGAAAAAGGGAAATTTTCATTTTCTGATTATGAGATGCATGTTATTAAAAAAAAATTAGGTTTACCAATTGAGTATCTTTTTTTTATAGATTAATATCGAGTATCTCAATATTTTTAGGGGGATTCTAAGTGGAAAAAGAAAAAACATGGTGGGAAATGAAAGATTTAAAAAAGGCCACTGGATATAGCTATGGTTGGTTAACACAAAATATCCTTTACAAACCTTGTTATAAAAAAATATTGGATATTAATAACGGTGGATTTGTTTATTATCCAGAGTCTAGAGGGAAAAAATGGTTGTTTATAGCTGATAGAATGCAAGAGTTTCTTGAAAAGTATTTTAATCAAATTGTGAGTAGATAAAAGTAAGTTAACTTACATATACCCATTAAGCCAAAGAATATTAAGGAGAGTGAAAATCATGAATGGAGTATTATCCGCAAGTAAATCAATGAAGGTATCTTAAGTATGTCGGGATACGAAATAAACCGTCAGATTGGTACTTGAAGGGAGAGAAGTTAAATGAAAAACGGTAAAAATCCAACTAAAAGAGAGAGAATTTATATTAAGTCATATGATTTAAACCCTGATAACTGGTTAATCTTCAAAAAAGTAAGTAACGAATTACATCTAGTACATCGTTATACAAATACAACTAAAGTAATTCCAAATCTATAGATAGGAGGAAAACAAAGTGGATAAATTAACGGTAGCAAACGAACTACATATTTTAGGGAAGCGAAATATTGCAGGACATGAATTCACTGGAATCGAGGGTGGATTTGGTGAAAGTAAGAAAGCAATGTTAGTAAAAGAAATTGCTGAAATTCATGAGAAAGAAGTTAAACATATTAATCTAAGGATTAATGAAAACCGGTCAAGATTTATAGATGGTATTGATATCGTTGATTTAAAAGTGAGTCCGTTTGGCGGACCGAGTTTAGAACAACTCGGATTTACAAAGCAATCGATTGCTAATTCGAAAAACATCTACCTCTTATCCGAACGAGGATACGCAAAACTACTAAAAATCCTTGAAGATGATACAGCATGGGAATTATATGATCAATTTGTGGATGGGTATTTCAATATGAGAGAACAGAAACAACTACCTAATGATCCAATGAGCATCTTAAAACTTACATTTGATGCGCTAGAAGGACAAAAGCAAGAAATTCAGCATATTAAATCAGATGTAGAAGATTTGCGAGATAATGTACCACTATTTGCTGTTGAGTGTGATGAAGTTTCTAATGCAGTGAAACGTTATGGCGTTGTATTGCTTGGTGGTAAAAATTCTAATGCTTATCAAAATCGTGGGTTGAGGTCGAAAGTGTATAAGGATATTTACAGACAGCTATATAGACAATTTGGTGTAAGTAGCCATAAGGCAATTAAACGCGGTCACTTGGAGTTAGCATCAAAAATCGTTGAAGAATATACATTGCCAATTGTATTAAGTGAAGAAATTAATTTTGTGAATTCACAAATAAATATGGCAGAAGTCCAGTAGGAGGAACGAAAATGCAAGAACAAAAATATTTAGTTATTCATCATAATGGTTTTGGTGCTGCTAATGTTTATGAATTCGAAACAGCAGATGGGGTAAAAGAAAAGGTAACACAGTTAATTGAGAATGGAGAAAGCCCTGGTTCTATTCGTATCACTAAAGAGATTCCAGTAGACATTAAAGTTAAAGTAGCTGTGGAATTTTAATCAACCCCCAACTTACTAACATTTTATCCACAATATTCACATTGAAAACGAGGAGGGACAAAATGGAAGATACAACATCATTAGTCATATTCGCAATGTTAATCGCATGCGGCTCATGGTTGTTTTACGTTACTTACGAACCAATAAAACAATGGGCTTGGAGTGACGTAAAACAAAATAAAAAGACCCATGGCAGTGGGTCCTTTAAGAAAAAGAATTTATTGTAAGTATACCACGGAAATTAGGGGAATAGTACATGGATTTAATTGTATATCAAGTGCTATTACCTAATAAGTTCTGGGACTTATCAAAAAACAAAGATGAATTAAAACAAATGATTGAACAGTATTTTAGTGTTGGTTATCCGCATTATGAAATTCAAAGCATTATCAAAAGTGGACAAGCATATGTGGCAGTTTGTACGAGGAGGTAAATAAATGGCAACATTTAGAGTTAGTAAAAGTAAAAATTATACAACCATTAATAATACAGGTCTTCGTGATGAACGTTTAAGTTGGAAATCCAAAGGTATATTGGCTTACATTTTATCATTACCAGATGATTGGGTGTTTTATATGGAGGAAATATCTACTCATGCGAAAGATGGAATCGATAGTTTAAGGGTAGGAATGAAAGAATTAAAAAAATTCGGTTATGTTAGACGGTTTCCAGTAAAAAATGAAAAGGGAAAGATAACTAATTGGGAGACGATTATTTATGAAGTCCCACAAGTGGAAAATCCACAAGTGGAAGTTCCATTTATGGAAAATCCAACACTACTAAATACTAAAGAACTAAGTACTAATAAACAAAATACTAATATACAAAGTAGTAGTAGTATCTTCTCATTCTACGAAAATAATTTCGGTATTTTAAATTCATTCATAGCCGAAAGTATTACCCAATGGGCAAACGATACAAGTGAAGAACTTGTCCAAGCGGCTATGGAACGTGCGTTGAAACAACAGAAGAAATGGAATTATGCTGAAGGCATTTTAAAACAGTGGGTTAATAAAAACATTCGTACTTTAGCTGATGTTAATGCAGCAGAAATAGAGTTTAAAAACAAAGGTAAAAAAGGAGCGAATAGAAATGGCAACACCAATGAAAAAACTGGCGGAATCCCTGGAATCGAAGGTGACTTACCATTCTGATCAATGTATGAATCATTCTTATGAAATAGGCGGACAAAAAATCATTAAGCCTGTTCAAATGATTGAATGTAAAGAACAAGTTGTTTGTCCTAGATGTGTAGTTGAACAAAACAACAAAGTTTTAGAAGAACAGGCTAATGCTCACTATAAAAAGATTGATCGCTTGCAGAAATTTAACATGTTGGAAAAGGCAAGCGTTATTACAAATAAGAAAATACCTCTTTCAAGATTATCTGATTACAGAATCGGGTGTGATGAAACGATTAGTCATAAGAAAGCTGTAGAAGAAACTTTGGAGGAGTTAAAGAACGGAGAAATTAGAAAAGTTGTATTTACAGGAAATCAAGGGACGGCAAAAAGTTTCCTAGCATACAGCATGCTTCATGAATTAAACCAGTATTTTTGGGATATCAGTCAGGAAGAAGAAAACTATCACCTTATGAAAAGTTGTTTATATGTGGAATTAGAAGCAATAACAAGGATGATTATGGATTCTTTCGATGATAAGAGTAGCAAATATACACTTCAATACTTTGTTCAATTAATTGGACAAGCTGATTTTGTTGTATTAGATGATCTTGGTGCGGAAAGTGGTTCAACAGATTCAAATAGACAAGCTTCAGATTTCATACAGCGTCTATTATATGCGGTATCAAACGGTAGACAAGGAATGAGCACATTTACTACGACAAACTTTACTGGAAAACAACTTTTTAATAAATACGATGCTAAAACAGTTAGTCGTTTATTAGGTGATTCAAAGGTATTGAAATTTACAACAGCTGATCAAAGGCTTGCAAACTTAGGTTTTTAATAAGGAGGAATAAGCATGTGTGCATTATGTCGTGATACAGGAATTATACGTACAGAAACATATTCAGGCTTAATTCAAACGAACGGTTGTAATTGTGAGGTGGCAAAATAACAGCAAGAAGGAAATGATAAGCGTTGGAAAGCGTACTTAATTAAATTTGAGTCAATGAAACAAGAGTTACAACGGAATCGACAACAAAAAGCTAGCTAACAAGAGAAACGGGGGATTTCAATCATATGAAGCTTACAAAAATCGAGATTGATACTACTGATAATAAAATTTATGTAGTCAAAAATGGTGAGGTTACTCCGCTGAATCCTCCAGCAACAGGATTTGGGGAACAAATAATTACTTGGCAAAGCGGTAAGGTTGACCGAGTATCAACAACGTATACAGAAAAAATTAAATAACTGGGGATGCGATTATGAAGCAATTAACAATTGATGATGTGATAGGTAGTTTCTGCTACAACGCCATAAGCACCAGTGAAAAGTTTTTGAATCCAAGCTTTGAAGTGCATTTTTACGATAAAGAGGAACGACAAAAGATGGATTGTTTTGATGCTAAGACAGAAAACGAAGCTTGGAATGCAGCGGTAGAAGAGCACGGGGTGGGTATTCAGAAGATTAAGATAACTTGTTCGAACCGTACCAGATCTGAATTTCTGGCACTGGATTAGGAGGGAATGGAGAAAATGCAAAAGGAAATTGAAGAATATATCAATCATTTAAAACAGTCAGCAGTAGAAAACAGAAAGGAATCAGACAAAGCGTATGAAAATGGTGATTTAGGTTTATCAGGATACTTACGTGGGCATTGGATTGCGAATGAAGGAATAGCAATTGCGTTAGAGACTATCTTAAATCAACACAGGGAGAAAAAGGCGAGTTCAGATTTACTAAAGTAAGACCAAATTAAATTTTTATAAAAAAGGAGGCGAGAGGATGAATAAAAATAAAAAATCCTCACAAGTTGCTGGTACAACAAATGAGGACAAAAAAATTAAAGGGATTGCGATTGAGTTATCCACTCGTGATATTCAGCCAGCAAGTACAAAGAGAAATTGGCTGAAAAAGTTACTAAAAAATCTCTTTCGTCAGTAACCTTGTTAGCTTGTTCTTCAGAAAGAGCGATAATTTCTTTTAATTTCTCTTGTGTAATGACTTCATTACGGAAGTGTTCAAAATCTTTTACCATTCCCATCACCTCCTCTCTATGAAGAATTATATCAGGGTTTAGTCGAGAAGATAGTCAAAACTGTGTTGATGTAAAGTAAGACCAAATTTGAATTTTATTAAGAAATGGGGAGCGGAAAATGAAAAAGAAAATAATTGCAGGTTTAATGTCTATTATGGCAATAACGGGTTTAGCAGGTTGTAGTACAGAAGCAGATACAGTTTCACAAAATTTATCTAAATCGGCTGATTCATTTGAGGTTCAACGAAGAGTAGTGTTCTTCAATGGTATAACTGATAAATACCTTTTAAGTATTGAGGGATTATGCGCTTTAGACGCTGGTGATGGGAAGAAGATAACTGTAACTTGCAAGACTGGTGATGGTAAATATAAGAAACATTACCTTGGATTAAGTGATAATGTGAGTTACTTCATTGAACAAACAGATGCTAAGTACGAAGATGTATACCATTACAAAGTACTGTTTAGACCGGAAGAAATTATTCCAGATATTAAGTTGCAGACAAGCAATAAATAAACTACTTTTATGAGTTTGTATGATGAAGTTTTGAAGAGTAAAACTAAACAAAAGCGTTATTTGAATAGAAAATGGCAGGTAATTGACTAGGTTACCTGCCATGCTCTAAAACAACCCGAAGGAGTGAGCATCTGTTTGAAAGATTACCGCCGTGGGGAGTCGGCTTACGGGTAGTATTTGTAATGTAAAAAAGATTATTCGTAAAGACCTGCGGTAGTATGTCAACTGAAAAATAATATCTTTTGAAGTTATCAAAGGACAAATTGCTTAAAAAAGACATCACAAAACTAGACCAGTAATGTATGTAAAATACTGGAATCTATTGAAAGGTAGCGATGGCAAGTTTTATGTCACACGTTCACACACCTTTCAGGCGTAAAGAGTTGGTGATTACGTAGTAGCGCATCCACCAATCGCACAAATTTTCTTGCGGTTAGAACGAGTGCACGTTTGTGTTGATGTTTTGGTACTTCATTATACTTTTTTGCGTAATATTCTTGGTATTCCAATACATGCTTCCTTACAGAGTTGGCGGCTTCAACTAAGTAATACCGCAAGTAATGATTCCCATTACGAGATAATGAAGTATTTTCAGCGGTGAACCGACCAGACTGATAGGTACGCCAATATAACCCGGCATATTTGGCGATTTTGGTTTCATCGTCAAATCTTTCGATTTGGCCAATTTCAGCAATAATGCCAGCGGCATATATAGGTCCAATTCCAGGAATGGATTCTAATGTTTGCGTTAATCCAGCCATGATCCGCTTAATAGATTTTTCTAGTTCTTTAATTTGTCTTTGATAGGTACGAATGATTTCAATTGACGTTCCTAAAAGAATATCGATTGAGTCTTCTACCACCTTATCTAAACGATACGACGTGCGAACAGCCTTTTGAATGGTTGATGCTACACATTTCGGGTCACCAAATCGGTTTCTACTCTTTTCTTGTAGGAACTCAGCGAGTTCCTCTAAAGGCATGTCAGCTAGCTCTTCTAGACTGAATTTTTCAAGAAACAATTCCATCATGGCGTTACCAAATATAGAAGAATCGACTTCTTGTGAGAACGTATTACATTTATAACTTAGATGTTGTAGAAAATGTTGCTTCTCCTTTGTCAACATTCTAACGAGTTGATAACGAGATCTTGTTAATTGCTGCAATGCCACGTATTGACTCTCTTTCACGATGGACATTTGATTCCGTCCAAACCGTAGGTAATCAGCGATGACAAAGGCATCAATTTCGTCAGTCTTATTCATATCTGAATAACTTTTCTTGAAGTTTGCGACCTGTTTTGGATTTAGAAGAAATACCTTTGTTCCAAATCTTTTTAAGTCTTCATCATGGTGGAGAAACATAGATGGATGAAAACTATAAACAGATGTAGATTCTAAGCCGATTTTTAAAGTTTCAACCTCTTGATTGGTTGTACACTGTAATAATCGTTCTTTCAGAACCTGTGCACCTGGTAAGTCATTACTAACTGAAAAAGAATCTAGTTTTTCTCCTTCACCATTTAAAAAACAAACTTTCATATCAAACGAACTTACATCTAGACCAACAAATAATCTCACGTAAGAGACCTCCTTTCGATTTAGAATCATTGCTTGGACGTCTCGAGATATCTCTAGTGTGTACGCCGACCAACAACCTCGTGTATAAGAGCTAGTCCTGAATCGAAAGCCGCCCTCTAGAGCTACTAACATCTAGGTTCGAGGGTCAGGCTGCTCAGCCTGCGAGTAGGGAGCCCCGCGCGTTCACTGAGAAATACTCTTTTCGTGTGGTAAATCCACAGGGGAATGCAGAATTGTCCCAAATGATCCTAAGACCATTATCTAGAAATATCTTGAGACGTCCAAGTATTTTCTTTATTACAGGACTCTTATTAAAGAGAAAAAACTAAGCCTGAGATAGGGCTTAAATATTAATATACGAGGGGAATATGAGATGAAAAAGCTAAATGATCTTGAGTTTATACAAAACGGAATGGTGTTAGTGGATGTCGAGGGGCGAGAAGCCACGATTACAGGTATTAGGGAAATCGAGGGTTTTGGCACATGGGTGAAATTCAACGGAGATAAACTTCAAGAGGTTATGTTCGATTGGAATCGTGTGCGTGATGATGTATTGGTGAAGGATGGAACTTATACAAATTAAACAAAATTCTTATTTGGAGGGAAAAGGAATGGAAATCAAGGTGAACGAGCAAACTCAACGTTTTTATCTAGCATTTGATGAATGGGTACCTGCAGTTGGTCATGAAATTAAAGTGGGACAATATCATTTTTGTGCAATTCCATTAAGTGACTCTATTAATGTTTCAGAAGTAACGTCAGGTGTGAAGGCTATAAGTATCCCTCTAAATTTAAAGGTTGGGATGTTAACAAGCACTAAGGAAGATACAATGAGGTTTTTAGAAAAAGTTGGTGAGCATTTAAAACTAATTATGGAAGAACGAGGCAATTTTGATGAGCTACTCAAAAAACAGAAAAAAATAGCTTTCGAACGTTTAGGCGAGATGCCACCAATTGAAAATGTTGATACGGATTGGATATTTGAGGAGGAAAGCGAAGTTGTACATTAATTAATACAAAATCTTTATTTGGAAATGAATAAAGAACATACAAAATGTATGCTCTTTTAATGAGATGACAGCCCACAATGCCCAAATTGTAAGCTTAGTACATGTGTACTTACATTAATATATACATTTTCCCGTGAAGGGTGAAAAAGAAATGTTGAACAAAATCGTTATTTGAGTAGAGAGGTGGAGCAAGATGATAAAAGTGATTCAAGCAGATAATTTCGATGAACAGTTAATTCGCTACAATAAGCTGATGGAAGAGAATGAGGATTACAAGAAAGCTACAAAGGACCTTACATTCCCTGTTGGGAAAAAGTTGGAGCTATGTATCGAAGTAACAGATGAGTTTTATAGTCATAATTTACAAAACTTGTTGAGAGGTAATTTGGAGGGTGCTGAATTACTCGGATTTAAGGTGAACGAGATTGTTTTGTATCCAGAAGCGCGGAAGAAAAGTGAAGTGAAACACATCTTAAATAAAGTAATCCAAGATATTGATAACTATAGATTGTAATAATAACGCCATTTTAGTAGAAGACACTTAAAAAGGACCTGATATTGGGGTACAGGTCCTTTTAATGAAGACACTAAACAAATAGGGAATTACCAATAGATTACCATAATAGATTGTTAATTTCCAGTTGTTGAGTGTTGAGAAAGATTTTTATAAAAACTTCATTTTGCACAACAAAACAGCTAGCGTAATTAGCTAACTGCTTGTTGTACAAAAGAAATTAGGCCCTACAAGTTAGTATGCGTAACTTTAAGTTACAGTTATAGTGTAAACCAGATTGGAAATGTTATGCGGGAGTGAAAGCAATAAAAATTTCATTTTGTAGAAAAGAAGAATTATATATTGTATTGGATAAGTTTGTGGCGTACGTAAAGTAAGATTAGTTGAGGAATAATAGGATAAATGATACAAGCTCTTGGTATACTACAGAAAAGCTATATGAGCGAGGAGTGTGCATCATGAATCCAAGAGAAAAGAGAATTCGTATTTTAGATTTGCAAGATCAGTATTGTCAAAGGTGTGAATATCGAAAAAAGCCCCTTACAGATTGTATCCAGTGTTGTGAGATTGGACAAGAAGTGGATGGATTAGTGAGAGGACTGGTTCAGGAAGAGCGAAGATGGAGTATGCATACGCGAGAAGAATGGGATGATATCTGTCGCCAAGCGGCAGCTTTATATGAACAGGGGATAGGGTCTACGATGATAGCTAAAAAGATGGGGTGTTCTATTAGCACTTTGCGTGATCAACTAAAAAAAAGGGAATTGTGGAGAGGAAAGACGCAAGCAGAGATACAGGAACGCAGTCGGGAAAAATGGGATTATTGGTGCCGAAAGGCTCTGGGATTAAGAGAGCAGGGGTTAAGTTATGAGGAAATATCCGTACATCTTGGGGTGTCAGTGTCTAATCTCAGGTGTCAAATGCGTAAGCGGGAATGTCGTTGATAGTAGATAACAAGCAGTTAGCAAAAGCTAACTGCTCAGGTTAAGAAATGGGTTATCTACAGTATTGACGGAATATCGAATTTTATGCAGGAAGGTAGAGGGAAATGAGAGCAAGACGATATGAATATTTTGTTACCTATAATTGGCAAGGTAATTCGGGGAGTGGTTCTGGCCATACAACATTAATATTCACTAAAAAGATTAACAAAAGGTTGTTAGAAGAATCGGTAGAATTTCTGAAAAAGAAAAATAAATTTAAAGGTATTACCATACAAAACTACAAATTGATGCGAGAAATGCGTGCTTTATAAAATAATCCTTTGATGGGGAAAAGGGCTTTAAAAAACAAGGACAATTCACGTTTAGATTATTTTTGAATGTAATAAGGTATCAAAAGTATTAAAATGCTCCAAAATGGACGTGAGAGACATTTAAATGAAAGGGATGAGGGGAGTGGCAAGTGTAAAAAAAGAAATTGAAAAAAGCAATTGCGCGTCGTTCGAAAATTATAAAAGGTGCTGAGAAAGAAAGAGTCGAAAAGGCTTGGAGAAATATTTTTTTGAAGGCTGGTATTGTGAAGTGAAAAGAAATTGAATAGGGTCCGGCTAGAAAACTAGAGGACACCAATTTTTAGAACAGTAATCAAGCTGTTTTAAGAAATGGTGCCCTCTTTATTTTTGAAAGGGATGTGGGGAAATGAAGGTACTAAGAGATCAATTACGTGAATGGGAAAAACAAACTAAACAAGCAAAGAAGAAAAAACAAAAAGAGAAATTTAGCACTCGTGAAATTGAAGAGTTAATGGGAGTTCGTGGACCACGTTACGAAAGAAAACGTGGAGCTTTAAGACAAAAATAATAACAATGGAGGAATGTAATATGGATAAACAATTAACATTTAAAATGCCTGTTTTAGATGAAGAAGAGACAAAAAATGAAGTTGAAAAAGTATTTGAGGAGTATCGTATGTATTTATCTAAAATGCCAAGTGATATTCTACCTAAAGTAACCGCATCATATTCAATTGTTCCTCCATCTGTAACGAATGAATTCAATAGTTCTACAGAAAATATAGCGATTGAAAGGTTGCAATATGAAATGGCCAGAGAGAAATGTATGAATTGGGTTCATAGAGCTGTTAACAGGTTGCCAAAAAGAGAAAGAAAAATCATATATATGTATTATATGGAGGAAGAGAAGGGGTACGATCCAGACATAATGGATGAAGTGAAATTAGGTAGAACCACGTATTATAAGGTGAAAGGAAAAGCTTTATTACGTTTAGCTTTCAGTTTGCGAAAAGAAGTATTTAAACAAAATACGCAAACTGAAGAGGTAGAAATAGTATGAATCTTGTTCAACCGATAAGAGACAAGGAAATGATTAAAGAATTAAAAGAATATTTTAAGGAACAGAAGGAGCGCAATTATATTCTGTTCCTTCTGGGAATTAATACGGGATTACGCATTTCAGATATCTTACGTTTGCGAGTTCGCGATGTAGAAGGATGGAGTATATTTATTCGTGAAAAGAAAACCAAAAAGGTGAAAGAGGTAAAGATGCCTTCTGATTTAAAGAAAGCATTGAGGGAATATGCGAAAGGGAAACCTAAGAACGAGTTTCTTATTAAAAGTAGAAATGGTAAGAATAAACCTATTACTAGATCAATGGCATATGTAATTTTGAATCAAGCGGCCCTAAAATTCGGACTAGAACGAATTGGGACCCATTCACTAAGGAAGACATATGGATATCATCACTACAAACAATTTAAAGATGTAGTTGTTTTGCAACGAATGTTAAATCATACGGATCAAAAAGAAACATTAAGATATATAGGGATTGAACAAGATACATTAAATGATTATCAAAAGAAATTTAAAATCTAAACACTTCTTTTTGTAGCTATTTTTGAATTAGCTACAAAAGAAAAGTGTCAAATTCATTTGTAAGAAGTATAGAAAAGCTTGATAGCTCTAAGGGGAAACGAGATGGTCTAATTCAACACAATCTAGATTATAGCTAATTCATTTTCAAAGATTAAGGACCATATCTAATCAAAACTATGCGAAAAGAGGCTGAAAAGCGATGATAAAAAGTACAAGAAGTATAGATGGATTAAATGGCGGTTCAGTAATGTATGATGAAGTGGAGCAGAATCTACGAGAGACGTTGGGAAGTTGCGCTGAAGCAAGACAAACATTTTTTTCTCCAATTATTAATGGTGCAGGGGATGACATTCAATTAATAGGAGGTATTGATTTTAGCTCTGGTGAAGATTGGTCATCTAAGGTTAGAGTAAGAAACCCGAGACTGTTAAATAAAGAGAAAAATAGAAAATAAAAAACGCGAACTATTCGCGGACAATTTGCGAACTATTTACGGACACGTTTTGGTTTTTAACATGTTATATTTGTATTGTGAGAAGTGGCGGAAAACACAACTCACTATGTTGTTTCTAAATTTCTAAACGGTTCGTAATGACGGCACATAAAATCCGAAACCAGCAGATGGTACTGATTGAATGATACCGTTATTGAGGAGAGCTTTTGCTCTTCTTCCAGTTACTTAATAATGCAGGAGTAGATGAATGTAGCAACATTAGGTAACTGGGAAAAGAATAAAACTTCACGTACCGCAATAGAAAGACAAATTAATAATCGAGAGAAAAGCATCCATTTGGGTGCTTTTTATTTTTGAGGAGGATGAATGATGGAAGGTAAAACATTAGTATTTAAACCTGTAAAGCAATGCAAGCTTAATCCGAATAAAATCCAAACATTAGATGATGTAATTGCTATCTTAAAAAGGGTATCGATATATACGAATAGTGAAGAAACATTAGAAGGTATTGAACATCTAATTGAAAAGGATGATGAATAATGGATAAAGAAAACTTAGGTCTCATTGAACAAACCATTCTTATTAATAAAAGAAGAGAAATTTATAAAGAACTTATAAAGCTTGCTCATTTAATAAGAGATAAGAAACATGACATTAAATTGATGGCAGGAATGTTCCGTTGTGAGGGGCAGAGTGTGGTGGAAGATTTTCTGATTGATGTTATAACATCAAATGAACTGCCTTCGGATATTGTTTTATCGGAGGAAACAGAACAGTACTTATTAACAAAAGGAATTGAAGAGTTATTGAAGACGACTCGTGAAATCGATGCGGAAAAGTTAGCTGAAAGAATTCATGAATCGGTGATTGCAAGAGGAGTGAAAGCGAATGGATTTCAATAAGCTCGAAAAAGCAATGATTGTCGGAATAATTCTTAAAGCTCTTCGCAGTAAGAAGAAAATAAAACAGTATGTGGGTTTAGAGCGGTTACCAGATTTAATTAAAGTGTTAGATGAATTGCAAGAGAGTACAACATTTGAAGATAGAGAAGAAGCTTTAACAAGTCTAATCGATAAGTTGATTGATGATTTGTTAGAGGAAGGTAAGAGGTGATGTAATGAATTGGTTAGACTTCCTTATAGGTTGTTGTGTAGGTTCTTCATTTGGGATTATATTTTGTTCTGTACAAGATATTAGATCGGTAGATAGGAAAGGAATGAAAGCGGACGGACATGTAATTTATAGATGTTTACTTTGTAAAACTGAACGTAAGTTAAAAGTCCATAAAAAAGATTATTGCGAAGTAAAGGTTTGTCCGAATTGCCTTGGAGTTTCTGTAGACGTTTTTAAAATCGCTAAGTACAAACAAGTTGGTGAGAAATAACGATGGATAAAGAACATCTTATTCAATTAATAAAAGAAGATAAGCTGATGAAGTTCTACAAATCTAAAGAATGGAGAGCTTTACGATTAAAAGCAATTGAGCGAGCTAAGAATGAATGTGAGCATTGCAAACAGGAAGGAAAGGTAACGACACGAGATACACTTGATAAACGCGGGCGTAAGACGAAGATGGATGTGAACCATATCAAACCGGTTAAGACTCATCCGCATCTTGCGTTAGAATTAGATAACCTTGAATACATTTGTGTACGTCACCATAACATTGCTGATGGTAAGGACAAGATGATTAGCAATAGTGAACCTAAGTTCATGAATGAGGAACGGTGGTAGCTATGATAATTGTGGATGGTAGTTGGACATTCGATACTGACTTAATGATTCAATACGCTGAGAAGGACGAGCGCACGTCATATGAGCGTGACATGCTTAATCAGTTCCGAAAGTATTCTTACTGGTGTTACTGCCAAATAAGAGACTGTGTGAACCCAAGAAAGTGCAAACGACTTACACTTAATGATGTTAGAGAAAGATTGCGAGAAGAAGAGAATTTAATATTTACGACAGACATTCTAAAGATTTCTAGTGAAGAAGTCTTTTTTATTTTGGATTTTATTGAAACATACTTTGAATTAGTTTCTTAAACACCCCCCCGGTCAAAAAGTTTGGCTTTTAGTAGGAGGACCATTCAACGGGGGGAGGAGAGCGGTAAAAACATATTTTGATTTTTTTATGGAATGGGGGGTACCTATGAGGAAACTAGCGAAAAAAATGCAAATCAAGGAAGATTTATTACAACAATTGGGAATCGTAGAAATGGACAATGCGGTATACATGGATCTTGTTGATAAATACATGGCAATGTGGGATGCAGCAAAAGCATTAGAAAGAGAATGGAAAAAGGAAAGAATGGTTTCATGGGACAACGGTGGTGGACAAAGAGGGTCGAAGCCTAACCCTGCCGGAAAAGAATATCGTGAGACGATTAAAAGTATGACAGAGCTGCTTAAGAAAATGGGCTTGGAAAGTGTACCAAGGGAAGAGGGTGGTGAAGAAGATGTATAACTATCATCCATACATTGATGATTATATGAGAATGGTGGAACAGGGAGAAATAGAGGCTTGTAAAGAGCAAAAACAACTCATGGAATTTTTACGTTGGAAGCTAGAGCAACCAGGTGTTGTGATTGATGCAGAAGCGATTGAAAATTCAGTGCGTGTTCCAGAAAAGTATTTTCCATTCGAATTATTTACATGGCAAAGGTTTTGTAATGCATTTATTTATGGCGTCAAATATGAAAATGGTTCGTTACTGTTTAATCGGTTTTTTATGTTACTGGGGCGTGGAGCTGGAAAGAACGGTTATATTGCTTATAACTGTTTTCATATGATGACGGGACATCATGGGATACGAAATTATGATATAGATATTGTAGCAACATCAGAAAAACAAGCGAAAACGTCGTTTGAAGATGTCTACAATGTGTTAGATCATCCGGCGTTTTCTAAGAAGATGAAAAAGATATTTTATAAATCGAAGATGCTCATTCAACATCGGAAAACGAAATCCAAGTTAGAATTTAATACATCAAATGCTCGAACAAAAGATGGTAAGCGTAGCGGTGTCGTCATTTTCGATGAAATTCATGAATATGAGAATTATGATAGTGTGAAAGTTTTTACATCGGGATTAGGAAAGAAAAAAGACCCAAGAACATTTTATATTACAACAGATGGAAGGGTACGTGGTGGTGTATTAGATGATTTAAAAGAAGAAGCGCAAAAAGTGCTGAATAAAGAACTCCCACAATCAACACTATTTCCTTTTATTTTTAAATTGGATCATGAATCAGAAGTAGATAATGAGGAAATGTGGGAGAAAGCAAACCCATCTTACCCGTATAACGAAAATTTACAGCATGAGATGAAACAGGAATATCATGATATGCAGCATAACAGTTCTTTTCGCATGGAATTCATGACAAAGCGCATGAACCTTCCAGTGGAAGATGTGTTAAAAGAGGTGGCAACCTATGAAGATCGTTTAGCGACAGATCAGCCATTTCCTGAAAATGCGAAGGGAATAGAATGTATGGGCGCTGTAGATTTTGCACAAATCAGAGACTTTTGTTCAGTAGGCATTCTATTTAAAAAAGGTGGGAAGCGGTATTGGCTACAGCATACCTTTATGCATCATACAGCACCCCAGTTACAAGATATCAATCGGGATATTCTTGCGCTTGCGATGGAAAAAGGGTTACTGACGGTTGTGTATGATGCATCCATTAGCGCAGAGCATGTATTAAATTGGTTTGTCATGATGAATAAGAAATATCGTATTAAAAAAGTTAGCATGGATTTATATCGATCTTCTATTTTAAAAGAAGTATTGGAAGAGGCAGGATTTGAAGTTGAAATTGTCCGTCGTGGTCCAGCAACCCATAGTAAATTAGCTCCACTGGTAGAAGAAATATTTATTAAACGTACCATTGTCTTTGGAGATGATCCATTGATGCGCTGGTATGTAGGAAATGTTTATAAAGAAGAGAAAATGAACGGCAATATTGAATATAAAAAGGTTGATAAAGAGAAGCGGAAAACGGATGGTTTTTTCGCTTTTTTACATGCGCTAAATTGCGATAGTGAATTAAAAGAGTCAAGTACGTTAACGAAAGAAAATATCAAAAAATTATTCAAAGTATTTAGCGTATAGTAGGTGGTGAGAATATGGGATTACGAGAATGGATACGAGGTTTTTTTGGAAGTAACAAGGCCCTTACGTTAGATTCATGCTGTTATGAGTTAGGAATTGATTATTTCTATAAAAGACTAGCTGTAGAAAGTTGTATTGATTTAATTGCGAACGCAGTAACAAGGTGTGAATTTCAAACCTTTGAAAAAGGGAAAGAAAAACGTGGTGAAAACCATTATTTGCTCAATGTACAGCCTAATCAAAATCAAAATGCATCAGAATTTATGCATAGCTTAGTTAATCATTTAATGATGGACAATGAGTGCGTAGTGATCATGCAAGATAAACAATTGTATATAGCTGATTCTTTTAACACTACTAAGTTTGCATTAAAAGAAAACATATATACTGACATAACAATTGAAGACTTTACTTTTGAAAAATCATTTCATGAATCAGAAGTATTTCACTTTAAATTAAACGATCGTAATATCATGCAAGTTATAGAGGGCATGTACGGTAGTTTTGGGAAATTGCTTGCGTCATCCATTGATTATTATAAAAGAAAAAACAATATACGTCTGTTAATTAAGGGAGAATTTATCAGACCACAGGATGAAGCAACGCAAGAAGCGATTAATGACATGTTTGAAAATCAATTAAAGAGTTGGTTTAACGCTGATAAAGTGGGTTCCGCTTTTCAATTGCAAGAGGGTTATGTTTTCGAAGATATGAGCGATAGTAAAAATGGTGTCGCCAATACTAGTACAAGTCGTGATATTAGCGACTTAATCCATGACATATTTAGTTATGTAGCAACGGCTTTTCATGTACCTATCGGCATTTTAAAAGGCGATGTGGCTGATATTGAAAAACAGATGGATTCATTTCTAGCATTCTGTATCAATCCAATTGCTGAATTGATACAAGATGAATGTAATCGAAAGATGTATACAAAAGAAGAGTATTTAAAAAGAACATATTTAAAAATGGATACAACCAAGATAAAAGTTGTAGATATCACGAAAATGGCAACCGCAATGGATAAATTATTTGCGATTGGTGGTCTAACAATGAATGACGTCATCATGATGCTTGGAAAAGAGCCGATTGATGAAGAATGGGCAGATAGACGACATGTAACGAAAAACTATCAAGAAGCTGATTCACTAGGAGGAGGTGAAAAGAATGAGACATTATAAAAATGAAAAATATAATCACCTAGCTCATGTGCAACATGCATTTAGAGCCGAAGCAAAAGCGGATTCGCTGGACATAACGATTTATGGTGATATTGGTGAATCATGGTGGAGTGACTCCACATCGGCGGTTGATATTGAAAAAACATTAAAAGCTACTTCCGCAAATGTTATTCATATCAATCTGAATAGTCCTGGTGGGGATGTATTTGATGGGATTGCAATTTATAACCAACTAAAAAACCACTCGGCAAAAGTTATCATTACCGTAGATGGATTGGCAGCGAGTGCCGCATCTATTATTGCGATGGCAGCAGATGAATTAATTATGAATACAGGTTCTATGTTAATGATTCATGAGGCTTCCACGTGGACTTGGGGAACCAAGCTAGACATTCGTAAAACATTGAATGCTCTTGAAGGAATTGACAAGTCGCTTGCGGATATTTATATGACTCGTTATGAAGGGGAACGTTCAGAAATTGAGACGATGATCGCGAATGAAACATGGTTTACCGCAAATGAAGCAGTAGAATTTGGATTGGCTCACAAGGTAAATGAACATGTGGAAAATAATGAATTGATAGATCCAGAGGAGTTTAAAAATAATATTCTACAAAAATTTCGAAATAAAAATAAACAGAATGAACCAGCAGTAGCAAGTGCAAATCAAAATATACTTAATAAATTTAAGCGCGCGTAAAGCAGTGCTTTTTTTATTGTCTTACAAACAGGAGGGAATAAGATGACTATTAGAAATTTAGATCGTCCAGTAATCGAAAATAAAGATCTACAGATTATTAATGTGCAAGAAGCACTTGAAACAGGAGATGCACAGGTAGTAGCAGCACGTATCGTTGCAAATATGGAAAATAACATGCAGCATTTCCAAGGTATGATGAATGATGTAATCAGTGAAGCACAACAAGCGAAAAATGAAAATTGGGATGCACAAGTATTGGCTTCCCGTGGTGTACGTATTTTAACAAATGACGAAAAAAAATTCTACAATGCAGCAATTGAGGTGAATTCATTTAATGAAACGCATAAATTAATGCCACCGACTATTTTTGAGCGTGTTTTTGAAGAGTTAGAAAAAGAACATCCATTATTATCCCTTGTTAACTTCCAAACAGTAGGGGCAACTACGCAATGGATTGTAAGAAAAGAAGGGGCGGCTTCAGCGTATTGGGGCGATGTATGTGATGAAATTAAAGAAATGATTGATGAAGGATTTACAACAATTGATCAAGGAATGTACAAACTGAGTGGATTTTTAGTTGTATGTAAAGCGATGTTCGAATTAGGTCCAGAATGGTTAGATAAATATGTCCGTACATTTATGAAAGAAGTTGTAGCTGAAGAATTAGAAAGAGTTATTGTTATGGGTACAGGAAAAAAACAACCAATAGGTATGATTAAAGATTTAAAGGGTTCTGTAAAAGATGGGATTTACCCAGATAAAGAGAAAGTAGTTTTAGCAGACTTTACACCTGTGACTATTGGCAAAAAAATCTTAGCTCCTACAACAAAAGATGGGACGAAACGATATACAGGTGTAACACTCATTGTGAATCCTTTAGATTATGCGACAAAATTCTTCCCAATTGGTGCGAAGCAAAAAGATGATGGTACTTGGACATATGATAACTTTGGTGTACCAGGCTTAACTATTGTTCAATCACCAGCTGTTCCATTAAACACTATGATTTCTGGAAAACCAAAAGATTACTTTATGGGTGTTGCTTCAAAACAAGAATTAGTTGCGGATGATACGGTTCGTTTAATTCAAGATCAACGTTTATATCTAATCCGTCAACTTGCAAATGGTCGTCCATTAGATCATGATTCATTCACAGTATTTGACATTACAGCACTTGAACCAAAAGTAGGACCGACAACTCCCTAATCAATCCTCTCTAAGTGAGAGGGGAAATTATTCAGCTTTAACAAAAGTAGAAATTCAATTTCTTTTAGATCAGCAAGGCATTGAATATAAATCAAGTGCAACTAAGGCCGAACTAATCACTTTATTAGAAGGTGATGCGAATGGATGAGCTTTTACAAGATTTAAAAGACGTTCTTAGAATCACTTGGAATGAAGAGGACGCTAATTTGATAAAACTTTTGAATAAAGGAAAGGCGTATTTGTTTAGTTTAACGAATGTGTCTTTTGATTTTTCAAAAGAAGAATGGCCAAAGGAGCTATTGTTAGAACGATGTCGTTATGTATATAACAATGCCGGTGATGAATTTGAAAAGAATTATAAAAATGAATTATCCCGGCTGATTTTAGATGTAGCGTTAGGAAAAGTTGGTGTGATTCATGGTTCTAAAAGCGTATAGAGAAACTTTTAACGATGGTTTTTTGCAATATGGTTATAAAAAGACGGAGCGCTCTGAAGCGGGGAAACGAATAGGTGAGGAGTTTCATGCAGAAGGAAAACTCGCCTATAAAGAGATGTCTTTTCGAGACAGTGATTACCAAATGGTTGGTGTGTTAACAACGGGGTTGGATTTAAAAGTTAAAACATTATATCCACCTTCATTTAGAAAGAAAAATAAAAATAAACTCAAGGTATTAATGGATGGAATCGAATATGACGTAATTAAAACGGATCATGATTCTAACAAACAATACCTTTTCTTTTATTTACAGCAGGCGGTGAAATCTCGTGAATGAAAAATCTAAAAAGCTAATGAAGGAACAGAGAAAGGGTATTAAAAGAACTCTTGAAGATGGATTTAGTCTTTTAGTTGTTGAGGGTGAATTAGCAGAAGATGAAGAATCTCAATTAACAGACGATGGATACAATTGTTTTATTTTAGAATATGGTGAGTTTCAACCATCTTCAAATGAACGTACAATTACTCAAACTATTTATATTAGCTATTTATCTGAAAATCAGGATGATTTAGATGAGCAGGTCATTGATATTATTTCATGGATTGGCACGGTGAAAATGGTATCCTTCGTAGTTTCTAGAAGTGATCGTCTTCAAGTGAAAGATACAGATCGTTATATTGATCGTGTTGTTTTTACGTTTAAGCGGGTGATTCCACTTGAGTGCATTTGAGCTTGATTATGAAGTAATAGAAAAGCTTGAAGAAAAAATGCGGGTTTTACCAAATAAGATGGAACCAACAATTAATACCATTCTTCATACGGATGGTATACGAATTGCGACAGAAGAGATTACAAAGCTTATTCCGGTATCTCGTTCTAAATGGAGTGTTCGAAATAAGACACATGCTAAAGATAGCAACTGGTCAAAAAATGAAAAGATGAATTTAGGCTTTAAGATATTGGCCCGTGGTGGAGCATCTAATAAAAAAGGATCGTTTGGTTATCTAGTTTTCCCAAATGAAGGCAGAGGTTCGCATAATCCGGTAGAAAAACGATTCGCAGAGCGTGGGATACAAAATGCTAGACCAAGAATTTTAGAAGAATTACACAAAGGTGTAGATAAAGTATTAGAGGAGGAATTATAAGATGGTTAAAGTAATTGAAGAATTTGATTCCATGTCGATTGTGAATGCGAGTATTCAATTCAAGAAGAAAGGTACGCAAGAGCCAGGAGCAAAATTTGGATGTATAGGGACGATTGAAGGAGAACCAGAAAGCAAGGAAATGAAAAAAACATGTGGTGGCGTGACACTGAAAAAGAAATCAAAGACCACGGAACTTAAAATTACTGTTTCAGCTCACATTCCTGTTAAAGTAGCAAGAGATTATTTTGGTTTTAATACAACTGGATTAAAGCCGGGTGTATGGGCGTATGGGAGTGGTTCAAAAGGATATGATTTTGCATTTACGGCGGATGTAGTAGACGAGTTTGAAGATGTTGTAAAACTAATTGCGTTTCCAAATTGTTCAAACTCTACTGGCTTTAAATTCTCAATTGCGAGTGGGGAAGAGGAATTGGCGATGATGGAATTAGAATTTACAGCCTTACCGGATGATTTAAAGAATTTCTATTATGAAGCGTTTGTGGATGAATTATCGGATGCAACGGTCGCTCAAAAATGGCATACACAATTTAACTCAACTCTTATCAAAGGAACGAATCCAGCATAAGGCCCCAGCTTTAAATGGGGCTTTTTCTATTGAATTTAAATAAGCGAAACATGAAAGTGAGGAAGTAATAGATGAAAGTACAAAAAATAACACTAAAAGAAGCGGAATTTGTAGAAGTAGAAGCTGAGTATGAACAACGTTTTGTTAATAAACAGAACTATCCGGCATTTTTAACAAATTATGCTTTAAAAAGGGGACAAGAAGAAGGGCTTGTTACTAGTTCAATTATTGCTGATATTGTAAAATTCCAAGCTTTAGATGGGCTAAGAAATGAGGATAATAAAGATTTATCCGCATTAGAACAAATTGATCAAACAAGTATCCATAAAGTGATTTATATGGCGTTTAGAGGAGCAAATCCTAAAGAGGAGTTAACATTTGATGATTTCTTACAGAAGTATCATGATTCATTAGCAGAATCTATGGAGTTATATACCAAGCTTGTTGTTGATGTAATCAGTCAAGATCCAAATCAATTTGCCATAGCATTCCAAAAAAGCACAAATAGTGGCGGTAACAGTGAAAAAAAGTAAAAAATCCAGACATTAAGATCGAATGTGTGGAAGATAAATACGTTTTGTATTGCCTAGTCTCTGGAATAGATCCAGAGACTTTTTGGCATGAGCCAATTTCGTCTGTTGAGCGTATTTACGCAGGGATTACAGCGTTTGAATCATGGCGTAACAAGCCCAAGTAAAGGTAGGTGAGAAAATGGCAAGAAATAATTCGGAAGTTGAAGTTATATTTAAAGCGCAAAATAAAGATTTTAATGATGCTATGAAGGGTATGAATCAGGAAACTAAAAAACTTCGTCAAGAAATGAAATTACAAGAAGAGCAGATGAAGTTAAATGCTACTGATTCGGAAAAATTACAAGCAAAGCTTCAAAATCTTTCTGGGCAATATGCAGTTGCACAAAGGGCGACGCAAGCAACGGCTGAACATTTGCAACGTGCTAAAGAATTGTACGGGGAAAATTCGACTGTTGTAGCAAAGTTGGAATCAAAACTACGAAGTCAGCAAATAACAGAACAACAGTTAGCAAATAGTATGAAACAAACTTCTGAAAGTTTAAAACAGGCGAGAGATGCTGAACAGGAAAGAACAAGTGAGACAGCTAAAGCGGCTCAAAAACTGAAAGAACTAAAAGAACAGGAAGAGAAGTTGCAATCTTCTCTTTCTAAGTTAAATGCTCAATATGAGCTTCAAAAAGCTAAACTTGGTGAAAATGCTTCAGAGGCAGAGAAGTTACGTTTAAAAATAGAGAACTTAGGGGAGCAACATACTGTTGCAGCTAGTAAAGTACAAAACTATCAGAAACAGTTAGATCAAGCCCAACAGAAGTATGGAGAAAATTCTAGTGAAATCCAAAGATATGAAACACAGCTTATACAAGCTAAGGCAGCAGAACAGCAGTTGCAGAATCAATTAAGTGCAACGAATAGAAGCTTACAAGAGCAAGAAAATGCAACGAAGCAATTAAAAACCTTCTTTAATGCCACTGAAACGAGCATAGATCATTTTGCAAATGCATTAGGGAATAATCTCACAAACGCAATACGAAGTGGTACAGCGACGGCTAGGCAGTTAGAACAAGCCATTCATATCATTGGTCGTGAAGCGTTAGGTTCAGAAGCCGATATAGAGAAATTACAGCGATCTCTTCGTTCTATGGATGATGGTAATTCCATACAACAAGTTCGAAATGACTTGAGAGACCTTTCACGTGAAGCTGAGAGAGCATCGCACAGTTTCAAAGAATTAGATATTGGTTTAGAAAATATGCTAGGTGGATTAATGGCTGGTGGTGGTATATCAGGAGCCATTGAGCAAGCGCTTGATACTTCTAAGCTAAAAACAAAAATTGACGTTTCTTTTGAAGTTCCAGCATCCTCTAAAAAATCGGTAGAAGAAGCGGTTCGTGGTGTTGAAGCCTATGGTGTTGATGTGGAAGAAGCACTGGAGGGTACACGTAGACAGTGGGCATTAAATAAAACCGTCAGTGATAAAGCTAATGCTTCCATTGTAAAAGGAGCAGGAGCGATTGCAAGTGCTTATGCAGGTATAGATTTTACTGAGCTAATTCAAGAAGCAAATGAAATTGGTAATGAATTAGGAATAACCAGTGATACGGCATTAGGATTAACGAATCGACTGTTGAAAATCGGGTTCCCTCCTGAGCAATTGGACATTATCGCTGAATATGGTGGACAGCTAACGCGTGCTGGATATCGGGCTGAAGAAGTACAAGCAATTATGGAGGCTGGTGTTGAAACAGGTACTTGGAATATTGATAATTTGCTAGATGGATTGAAGGAAGGGCGAATTAGAGCCGCTGAATTTGGTAAAGAAGTCCCTAAAGCACTTCAAGATTTACTTAAAGGCACAAAAATTTCTACTGAACAAATGCAAAAATGGGGTAAAGCTGTAGCTGAAGGTGGTAGAGGCGGTTCAGTTGCCATGACTGAAATAGCAAAGGCTTTGGATGGTGTTGAAGATGCAACGCAGAAAAATTTAATAGGTGCCCAAATTTTCGGGACAATGTACGAAGATCAAGGACAAAACATTACGAATACACTCATTGGTGCTCAAGACAAGGTTGTTGATCTAAACAAGAATCAAGAACAGCTAAATGAAACGATAAGGAAAATGGATGCTAGCCCAGCGGTGAAATTTAAAAAGGCTATGAACGACTTGAAAATGGCACTTGAGCCTGTCTTGGGAGTAATTGCAGATGTAATTAGTGCTTTTGCGGGCTTTGTATCAGAACATCCAGCATTATCGGCAGCTATAACAACAATTGTAACCGCGCTTGGAATCCTAGTTGGAGCATGTATGGCGTTAGCCCCAGTATTTGTCACCTTATCCAGTATAGCTGGGATAATGGGTGTAAGTATTGGGGCTGTTGCTGGTCCAGTTGCATTGGTAGTTGGTGGAGTAATAGCCGCATCCGCAGCTATTACTGGACTGATTATTTGGATGCGAAATTTATGGCAGACCAATGAAGGATTCAAAAATAGCATAACTGGTGTGATTTCAGGAGTACAGAGCTTTATTGAAGTATTATCTTCACTAAGTAAATATTTATTTTACACGGCTGTTGATGGGGACTATTTAAATGATTGGATTACTCATTTGCCAAAAGGATTTCAAGATGCGGCTGAAATAATAGGATTGGCAGTTAGTAAAATACGTGAAGCATGCCTTCGTCTATTTGATGCTGTAAAAGCTGTTTTTTCAGGAGACTTTAGTCAAATAGGAGAGATTTTCAAAACAATTGGTCCTACTATAGCAGGTGCAATTGTTGGTGGGATTCCCGGTGTTCTTATTTCTGTATCTCGTTATTTGCCAGCGATTGCAGAATATTTGAATGCAAACTCAGGAATTATCCTTGAAGCTATTACAAGTATTTTCACTAACATTGCTAATTTCGTAACAACAGTATTACCGCAATTTCTTGAAACTGGATCACAAATGATTTCAAGTCTTGTGAATGGGTTTATGACAGCAGCGCCAATCATACTTGAGGCGATAGTCGGCATAATTAATACGATTTCGCAAACAATTGCTACCTATCTTCCTATGATTGTTCAAACTGGAATTCAAATTATACAGACCTTAATCACAGGCATTGTACAAGTTTTACCTTCTATCATAGAAACAGGTTTACAACTCATAATGACATTAATAAATGCGATTCTGAGTATGATTCCACAATTAATCCCTATAGCAGTACAAATTATTCAAACAATTAATAATGGAATTATGTCTTTCTTACCGCAGTTAATTGAAATGGGAATAAACTTGTTGGTTTCTCTTATAACAGGTATTACGCAAGCACTACCAATGATTGCGTTAGCAATCATTACAGTTGTTACTACTCTGATTGAAGCCATCACAGCAAATTTACCTATGATTATTGAAGCTGGAGTTAAAGTTTTAATTAGCTTAATAGATGGAATCATTAAAATGCTACCGCAACTTATAGATTTAGCAATCAATCTTATAACCAAAGTAGCGGATACATTACTAGCAAACTTACCTAAAATAATTGAATCCGGTATAAAAATTCTAATGGCCATTATCGATGGAATTGTACAAGTGCTACCGCAGCTTATTAATGCGGCATTAGATTTAATTTTTAAAATAGCATCCACTTTAATTGCGAACTTGCCGAAGATCCTTGAAGCGGGCGTAAAAATCTTACTTATGTTGATTGCTGGTATTGTAAAAGTTATACCAGATTTAATTGCGGCAGCACTAAAGCTTATTATTACTTTAGCAGGGGAGCTCATTAAGAATTTACCGAAGATACTTGAAGCTGGTGTTCAACTGATTTGGGCTTTAATAAAAGGGATTGTCAGTATGGTTGGGAAATTAGGTTCTACAATCGTGACAGATATTGTACCGAAGATTGTTGATACATTAAAGAAGATTGATTTATTCAAGATAGGTAAAGATATTATAAGTGGATTGATAGACGGTCTAGGTAGTATGGCTGGCAAAGTGTTAAATAAGGTGAAATCTATTGGTAACGATATTCTTGACGGTTTTACTTCCTTCTTCGACATCCATAGTCCATCTCGAAAGATGAGGGATCAGGTTGGTAAACAAGTTGGTGCCGGGCTTGCTGTTGGTATGGAACAATCAATGTCAACGGTTCTTGCGGCGGCTAAAAACTTAGCAAATTCAGTGTATACGGTATTAGAAACTACGTTAAACACTTTCAATAGCTCCACTTTAAACGACATGATGAATAATAATCCTCTTCGGAGTTATTTTGAAGCAATTTTATATGATGGAGATTATCTTAATGATTGGATTACTCATTTACCAGTTGATATGAGAGATGCATTACAAGCAGTTGGTAAAGAATTAGAACAGTTCACTCTCGATGGAGTAGAAGACGATAGTCCTATTGCGCGGTATATTCGTAGCATATTAGAGGGCGGGGACCCGGCTCAAGATATACTAAGAGAATTTAACAATTCAAATAAATGGCTAGAAGTTGGTAAAAAAATAGCTGGTTTCAGAGAGCAAATTTTTAAAGACTTTTATAATGCTCCAAACCAAAAGTCAACCAAAGGTAATGTTCTACAATCCGCACTTAATAACATTTCAAACATGGTTGATGATACTTTTAAAAAGTTAAATTTATATGGAATAAATAAACAAGATAACATCGCTTCTAATCTGTCTACATTAGCGACAAGAGCAGTTCAACCGATTGTTCAACAAATTGATAGTGGTCCTGTAGAAATTAATTTTTATAACACAATTAATAATGAACGTGATGTTGATCGTATGTTTGAAAAAGCAAATGATTGGTTTGCTGAGCGTGGCCGTAATGTAAAAATAGGAATAGGGAGGACTTAAATTGCTAGACATAGGAATTGATAAGCAGTTAGCAAGTGACTATGGAATATGTATGGTAGAACGCCCTGTTATTCCTACAGCAGAACAAGAAGTAGAACATATTGAAGTGCCAGGTAGACATGGTTCACTTACAAAAAAAGGGGCGTTCAAAGATGTCCCTTTAAAAATAAAGTTCAATTTACTTGAAGAAGAGAATATAAAACCATTAATTCGACGTATGAAAGCTTGGTTGATGAATGGAAAGACATTATATTTTACTGACGATGACGTGTATCGAAAAATTAAACATGTTGCAATAGGTGATATTGTAAATGAAATGGAAGAACACGGTGAATTTGAAGTCGCTTTTACACTTGATCCATTTGAGTATACGGAAGATGAAAACATAATGCTGAGTACTCCAGGATCTATTTATAATCCGGGTACAATGGAAGCGCCCCCGATGTTGTTCGTTGCAGGGAATGGAACATTTCGAATTTTCATCAATGGTGTTTCTTTACAAATTAAAGATGTAAATGGTTCTGTCGTAATAGATGCAGAATTATTAGAGGCATACAGTGGTACAGTACCAATGAATGATAAAATGATTGGGGATTTTCCACAACTTCAAGTAGGAGAAAATAAAATAGAGTGGTCAGGAGCTATTCAATTTATTTCAATTCAACCAAGATGGAGATATAAATAATGATTACTTTATATAAATCAAATGAAACAGATTTTACGCATAACGGAATCGGTGTTCTAGATAAACATATTTACAGTGCAACTGTTGAGGAAGAACTCAACGGTCTATTTGTTTTTAATTTCAACTATCCTTTATTTGCTCCATATGGAACAAAGATTGACGGAATGAGCATTATAAAAGTTCCTACTCCTGATGGAAATCAACTATTCCGCGTGGTAACTCCTAAAGTGAGCATGGGGGAAGTCAAAGCGGTTTGTTACCATGTTTTTTATGATTTAACGGAAAACTTGATTGAAGATATATTTATTCAGCCTACGAATGGTAGTGCGGCTATGGCTAGGTTATCATCAGGTTGCCAATATAAGCATCCTTTTACTTTTTATTCTGACGTAACGAATATATCTACCGCACGTATTGTTCGAAAGAATCCAGTTGAAGCAATGTTGGATACGAGCCAAGATAACTCATTCGTAAATCGATGGGGTGGGGAATTAAAAAGAGATAACTTTGATGTTAAGATGTTGAAAAGTCGAGGAGCTAATCGTGGGGTGGTGATTCGGCATAAAAAAGATTTGCTAGGATATGAAGGAAGTGTGGACTGGAAAAGTCCTACTACCCGAATTATGCCACAAGGGTTTGATGGGTTATTATTACCAGAAAAATATGTAGATAGCCCACTGATTAATAAGTATCCGCATCCGAGAATCCGGGTTGTTGAATTTAATCATATAAAAGCGGCTATCGGTAAAAATGAGAATGATGAAGATGCACTACCTGTAGAAGAAGCATATAGAAGGTTACGTCAAGCCGCTAAAGATATGTTTGATATTCAGATGGTAGATCAACCGAAAGCGACATATAAGGTTGAATTTCAAGAACTGTCTCAAACAGAGGAGTATAAAGAGTACAAGATTTTACAACGTGTTTGGATGGGAGATATCGTTACTGTTCAACACGTAGAAGATGGTATTGATGTTCAAGCGAAAGTAATTGCTTACAAATATGACCCAATAAAAAAAGAGTATATCAATGTAACCATTGGTAACTTTAAAGAATCTTTTACAGATATGTCTGGTAAAGTAGATCAAATGCAACAAGATTTATCAAATATGCCAGGATCTTTACTTGATGCAGCGAAAGAAAATGCAACGAAACTTATTAATTCTGGATTTGGTGGAAATGTACGTGTTTATCCTGATCGGATTTTAATTATGGATACGAAAAATGAAATGACAGCCGCAAAAGTTTGGCAGTGGAACATAAATGGATTAGGTTATTCATCAAATGGAGTAAATGGACCTTATGAAATAGCAATGACAAAAGACGGGCGCATTGTTGCGGATTTCATTACTACTGGAGTATTGAATGGTGATTTGATTCGAGGTGGAGAAATATCGGGAACCACTTTGAGGTCTGCGAATGATTCTAATTATGTTTCTATTACCAAACAATTTATTCGGTTAATGGAATCATATATCACTCGAATTTTTATGGGGTATTATATAAATAAAAATAATGTCATGCAACCCACTATTGTATTAGGTGGCAACAATGATATAACAGCAACGCAAGGTGCAGTGTTAGTTTATCAGCTAGATGGTTCTCCGAAGTCAGGAGGAATAGGAATATCGAATGGATATCAAAATGGTGATCCGACAAGGGTCTATTTTTCAGCATCTCTTGCGTTTAATCAAAAAGGACATGCGGAACTAAGTTCGGATCAAAGCTTAGAACTGGAGTCAAAAGAATCCTATGCTTCTTTGAAGTGTCAAAATAATCTTTTCTTGGAAAGTAAAGCAGGTGGTGCTTATTTCACTGCAAAAGAAGGGTTTAACTTTCGCCAAAATGGAGATCGAATTGTGGATTTGAAGTTGACACCTGGTGGAGATAGTGACATCGTATTTCAGAACATCTTATTACGGAATAACAGAAATTATGAAAGTACCTATGTGCAAGTGAAAAGTGGTGGAGGTACTTATTTTAATGGTGTTTTAGCATCTGATTTTAAGGTGTCTTCTAAAAAGAAATATAAAACAAATATACGTGATATTACATTTGATGCGTTAGAGAAGGTAATGGGTTGGGAAATTAAACAGTATAATCTTAAGACAGAAGTAGCCGAGCTGTATGATATGCGTATGAAGCGTAAAGAAGGAGATCCAATCCTTACAACAAATGATATTACAGCTCATTATGGAATTGTAATTCCGGATGAATCAAAAGAAAATGGTGTTGGCATATATGGAATGATTTCGCAGACTGTTAAAGCATTTCAGGAGTATGTAACCAAAACAGATGCTAGACTCGAAGAATTAGAGCCAATACAACCTAAAGGGAATATAAAACACAGGAACAAAGTAAAACGTCAGAGAAGACCGCCTAGACGCGTGAAAAGGAATAGTTTGAGAGAGGTGTAGTCATGCGAAATGAGGAAATTATTATAGATCTAGCAGATCCTGTGTTTACGAAAACAATTCGCTCGAGACAAAATGATAAAAACGGATTGAAGATTACTGTTTACGTGAGAGAAAAAGGGCAGAATGTGGATTTAACAGGGTATGCAGTGAAATACGAAGCGATGAATCAAATCGGAAAGGTTGTTCGAGATGACGCTCAAGTAGTTGATGCGAAAAATGGTGTATTTTCCTATACGTTTACACCGCAAGCTGTTTCTACATCGGATGATTGGACAGCTTATTTTGTGATGGAAAAAAGTAATGAGCGAATGAGTACACCAGACATTCGTATTGTATTAAGGCGAGATGTAAAAGAAGGAAATATCAAAATAGAAAACTATATTTCTGAATTTGATAAGGCTCTTGAAATGGTTAAAGGGTATCAAAAGCAAATTGATGAAGCGAATAAACGTATAAATGAATTGACAGCAGCGGTTACAGGGCAAAAGTATCAGTTGTGGAAGGTTACGGATGATGATGGTACTTCCATTGATTTAGCCGCAAATACGGACTTGAATACCATATTGAAAACTGGAACTTATGTTGGAAGTCAACTTAAAAATACGCCTAACGCCTCCATTTATACGTTTTTTGTTACTGTAGAATCTGCCACAAGTACAGCTCTTGTTCAAAAGGCTACTCTGTTAGGGAATTGGAATGATACTTACATTCGAATCAACAACAGTGGCAAATGGACTGAATGGTCTCGCTTGATACTAGACAGAGAGATTGTACCTAAAACTGGAGGGGCTTTCACAGGCGAAGTAACCTTTAGTGGTGGTATTAAGGTAACGACTGATACTGGATGGATTAACCTTCCAACAACTGGGGTAGAGAATGTATCGGATAGGATTTTGAAGTATAAAAGAAATGGTGAAGAGATTAATGTAATAGGTTCAATCCGAAATGCAAAAAAAGAGACAGTATTTGCGACACTTCCAGTTGGATTTAGACCCGTTCAAGATATTGCTTTTCCAGCTATTATGATAGCTGGAGGAGTCACTACAGCATTTTGTGAAGTGACAGTAAAAAGTAATGGTGGGATTTTCGTGAATGGGGCTATTCAAGATGGAAGCACATTCCATCTTTCTATGAGCTTTTTAATTTAAATATGGTAAGTTAAGCGTGCATAAGCAGTTTTTTTAAATTTGTATAAAATACGGCTTTTATAACAAAGAGGGGTAATTTCGCTTCTCTTTTTTTATTGGTCAAAGGAGATGAGAACAGTGGAAGATGCAATTTTTAATTCAATGGTTCAACAAGGAGCATTCGCAGCGTTATTCGTGTGGATGCTTTTTACGACGCAAAAAAAGAATGAACAGCGTGAAATACAGTATCAAAAAGTGATAGAGAAGAACCAAGAAGTCATTACGAAGCAAGCGGAAGCTTTTGGAGATTTATCAAAAGATGTTTCTGAAATTAAACAAAAAATCCTAGGGAATGGGGAGGTTTAATCATGACTCGATATAGTTTACATGGTGGTCACAATCGGATTGTACAGGGGGCTAACTGGGGGAATAGAAAAGAACACATCATGGATCGTCAGGTTAAGGATGCGGTTGCAGTTAAGCTAAGAGATTTGGGGCATACCGTTTATGATGATACGGACGAAACAGGGGCTACACAACCACAAAACGTATCAAATATCGTTCGGAACTGTAACACGCATGATGTTGACCTTGTTATTTCTTTTCACTTGAATGCTTACAATGGCTCAGCCAATGGTGTGGAAGTTTGTTATTATGATCAACAATCTTTAGCGGCAAAAGTATCAGCTCAACTCTCTAAAGATATTGGATGGTCTAATCGTGGAGCGAAACAACGTACGGACCTTTATGTCTTAAATAGCACTAAAGCGCCAGCCATTCTAATCGAGCTTGGATTCATCGATAATGATACGGATATGGCAAAATGGGATGTGGATAAGATTGCGAATGCCATCGTTTATGCTTTAACTGGACAAACTTTTGGTTCTGATAATAATCGTGCAGATTCATCCGCACAACCATCTAAAGGTGTAGGTGTCGTTACCATTACAGCGGATGTATTACGCGTTCGTACGGGTCCAGGAACAAATTATGATATTGTGAAGAAGGTGTACCGAAGCGAACGCTATCAATCTTGGGGTATTCAAAATGGATGGCACAATGTTGGGGGAGATCAATGGGTGTCAGGGGAGTATGTGAGGTTTGAGGGGTAGATTGAACAATTCCAAAGGAGACACATACTATGTCATAGCAAACGAAGCTTACATGAAATAAATGAAAAAGGAGTTCCTCTGGCGAGTGAGGAACTCTCTTTTTTCACATTACAAAGAAGTACGATCTCTAATTTGGTTTGTCAGTAGTATTATATGTAATGATAAAGAATGATATAATATCACATTACTTAAAAGGTAATACAGGCAATATATATATGAAATAGACAAAAAAAGGAGGTATTACTCTCTTTTTTTTGTTTAAACATGCTTTCGGATACATCCCCTTTTATCAAACATTCCAACATATCAGGTAATAGCATGATGGTTACACCAAAAATAACCCCCAAACCTAATCCTAATAAAAGTGATGTTTTTAAGTAACATCCGATACATAACCAAATGCAAGCTAACAGTAGTAATAAAAGTGCAATAGATAGTTTGAAAATCAATTTGTTCTCCCCCAATACAGGATGCTTTATATTTAATTATAATGATTGAAGAAGATGAAGTGTATTGAAAAAAGAATAAAAAGTTGAATAAAGAAAAATTGGGAGATGTGAAATTCTCGAATGTGGGCGAGGCGAAAGGAATTATAAAGAAAAATGATATTAAGTCCGACGGGAGCATGAAAAATTACAATTTTGCAGGATTGACAAATCTGAATTTTAGATTTATCGCAGATAACGATAGAGATAAATGGACGAATAAGAGGAAAAATACTAATGTATTTGGTAAAAGGTGAATACTGGATTCGTGATATTGGATGGTTTTTAAAATATTTTTTTGTGGATTTTGCATAGAGGCGAAATGGGCTACTTTATTGGTATATGTACAAACACTAATGATACTGAATGTGCATATGGTATGAGTGAACTTGGTGCAGGTAGTTAAAAACATAAGAAGCATTCTTCCCTAAAAAATCCTATAATTGAAGCGGTTATTTTAGCAAGCACTGGGGTTCACAAATACATGATGGATGGAGGAATCACGAATTGTCACAGCCTAATTTACCAAATATAACGCCAAATATCACGTTAACGCGTGATGATGCATTAAATCTTTTGTTATCTTCGATTGCATTTGAAGAACTAGGGTTAGCGCATATACTGAATGCAGAAGGGGAAAAAATACAGTTTGCATTAGGGACTTTACCAGGGGTTACAGGACCTGGAGCCTCGTTGCAGGATGTTCTGAATGTTAATAACAGTGTTCGAGATACACTTGATCTGGCAATGAAAAAAGAATTACTTTTGGATTCGAAATTAAATACTGTTAGCGGATTAATTAGCACGTCAGGAGGAACGGGTATGGGAGCAACAGGCCCGACGGGGGCAACAGGAGCAACAGGAGCAACAGGAGCAACAGGAGCAACAGGAGCAACAGGAGCAACAGGAGCAACAGGAGCAACAGGAGCAACAGGAGTAACAGGAGCAACAGGAGCAACAGGAGCAACAGGAGCAACAGGAGCAACAGGAGCAACAGGAGCAACAGGAGCAACGGGAGCAACAGGAGCAACAGGAGCAACAGGAGCAACGGGAGCAACAGGAGCAACAGGAGCAACAGGAGCAACGGGAGCAACATTTTCAACCTCGTATTATAATGCATGGAATTCTAATGGTGCTACACCGATAGCTGTTACTGGTCCAAATGGCGTTGTACCATTTAGTACTGATGGGCTTCATACAAGTGATATAACGAGAACAGGAAATACATTTACAATAAATACGCTAGGAACATATTTTATTTGGTTTACAATAACTGTAGATGCAGGCAGTTCAGGAGGATTTGCTATATTTTTGAATGGTAGTCCATTAGGTGGAACTTCAGGAACAGTTAATAATACAGGAACTGGAGCGCATCAAGTATCCGGAGCTAGATTAGTAACATTGTCTACAGGTGATATGATTACTTTAAATAATAGAACAAGTGACCCAGTTGCAAATATTAATCTACCTGCAAGTCCTTCAGCGGGCATTGATTCACCCGACGTTGTACAAATAATAATATTTAGAATCGCATAATTGTTAGTCTGATGGGGTTGCAAAACTCATAAACATTCAAAGCTGCATGCTAAATAAATTCGTCTTCATTGAAGATAGTAACCCAAGCTCTCTCCAATGAGGGGATTCTTTATTAATTTGTTTTAGAAATATCTATACTGTTTTTATACAGCGACTCTACCTGTTCTTTGTCATAACCATATAGTAACGTTTTTTTTATTGTCTACAAATAAACAAGATTCCATGTTAAAACCTCGGTAACCAGCCATAATTTTAGGGATCTTAGAACCTGTCTAGAATCTTTTCAACAAAATCGCCACACCTGCCAAGAAGCAATTCTGCCTACTATTTTCAAGTGTTCGTTCACAGTTCTTCCACAGTCTGCGGTAATTTTCCAACCAGGCAAAAGTTCGTGCGACAATCCAGCGTTTCGGTAACACGACAAACTTATGAAGTTCAGAGCGTTTGATGATTTCAACTGAACAATCAATCGTTTCCTTTATCGATTGTGCAAATGATGAGCCTGTATATCCGCCATCACAAAGTATATTTGTCACTTTTTCCAATGTTCTCTTGTGCCTTTCACACATTTGGATGGCACCTTCTCGGTCTGTTATGTTCGCAGTTGTTACATCAATCGCATGAATGAGGCCGTTCGTATCTACAGCGATATGACGTTTGATTCCTGATACTTTCTTTCTAGCATCATAACCCTTTTCACCAGCTATCCGTGTGTTTTTCACGCTTTGTGCATCTACGATGCAGAAACTTGTCTGTTTCTTCCGACCATCTTGTTCACGGTAGGTTTCAACCAATTTTTTTATGCACTTTTTCGAGAAGACTTATGTCATTCTCGTCTACTTTCCGCCAAATCTGATAGTAGAAATAAACTGTTTGCCAGTTTGGAAAATCACTTGGTAGATTACGCCATTGGCATTCTGTGGTAAGTACGTATAGCACACCGCAGAATACCTCATATAAATCAACTGTGCGTGGACGCGTCCTTTTTCGTGCGTTTTCCAAATCTTCTCGAATGAGTTCAAACTGTTCACGTGAAACGTTACTTGTATAATTATGTATCATAGAAAATATCCTTTTTTGTACAGATTATACCATAGATTCTAAACAGGTTCTGAGAAGCCTTCTAAACCCGCAGAAGTTCTAACAGCTGTAACAGATGGAATTGCTTATATTGAAGGGTACAACGTGAATTTACGTAAAGGATCAGGTACAAATTATTCTAAGATCCGTCAGTTAAATAAACCAGAAGCTTATATGGTAGGGGCTGAAAAGGATGGTTGGTTAAATCTTGGTGGAGGGCAATGGATTAAATACAATTCATCTTATGTGAAGTTTGAAAAGAAAAGCAAAGTGGATTCATCTACTGTAGGGAAACGTATTGTTTCAAAAGTTAACAATCTACGTTTCTATGATGCTCCATCTTGGCAAGATAAAGATGTTGCTGGCTCTGTAGATGCAGGTTTAGGGTTCACAATTGATGCGAAAGTAAGTGTAAATGGTTCACCACAATATAAAGTTCACAATGGCAAAGGAAAAACATACTATGTAACAGCAAATGAAGCCTATGTGTATGTGAAGTGATTTTCTACAAAAGAATAGTTTTATTAAAATTAATAATAAAAACCAGAGCACCCTTGACCAAGGAGCACTCTGGTTTCATGGTTTCTCTTGAACCATTTAATATATATGCAAAAAATTATCTTGTAGAATTGAAAAGACAGAAAAAAAGCATTCCAGGATGGTGATGAACTGGAATGCTTTTTTGTATAACAGTATCGGCATTTTTATTATATGAATCCACTACATACAATATGACTTGAAATAATAAAGACACCTTCCCCAGTTGAAGGTGCCCAGTTATGGAAATTCTCTAGATGTACTGACAGTATATGCAAAATGAATCATTTCTATAAGAAGCTTTTTATTTCTATGTAATTAAAATTTACTTTTAGATAATGCTTTTAATATCGGATTTATAATTCTACCTATTAAACGAAATGCCCTAAATATAGATTGAACAACCTTCATATAATCGTCCCCCTTAAATTAAGTAAATCATACCAATTTCATGCAACAACTGTAAATATTAGTTTTTGATTTATTGACGAAACAGAACTATTGTTCTATAATTTATTCGCAAACAAACGTTCTAGAAGGGAGAAATTTATATGGCAGCAACTGAAAATATAACTCAAGGAAAAGAGAAAGCATTAGAAGAGGCTCTGAAGAAAATTGTAAAAGAATTTGGTACAGGTGCTATTATGAAACTGGGTGAGCGACCTGAGCAAAAAGTATCTGTTGTGTCAAGTGGTTCGGTTGGATTAGATAAAGCATTAGGTGTTGGTGGATATCCGAAAGGGCGCATTACTGAAATCTTCGGTCCCGAATCTTCAGGTAAGACAACTTTAGCATTACATGCAATTGCAGAAGCACAAAAACAAGGTGGAATAGCAGCGTTTATCGATGCGGAACATGCACTTGATCCTGTGTATGCACAGAAATTAGGTGTTAATATTGATGATTTATTTTTGTCACAACCAGATACAGGTGAAGAGGCTTTAGAAATCGCCGAGGCATTAATAAGAAGTGGTGCTGTGGATATTGTTGTGATAGACTCTGTGGCGGCTTTGGTTCCGAAAGCTGAGATTGAGGGAGAAATGGGAGCTTCACATATGGCCTTACAAGCCAGATTGATGGGACAAGCTCTAAGAAAACTTTCAGGAGCAGTATCTAAAAACGGAGTAATAGCTATATTTTTGAATCAACTTAGAGAAAAAGTTGGTGTTTCATTCGGAAGTCCCGAGACTACACCAGGTGGCAGGGCGTTAAAGTTCTATTCGACAATTCGACTAGATGTGCGTCGAGGAGAACAGTTGAAAGGGAAAGATAGTATCGTTTTAGGGAATAAAACAAAAATGAAAGTAGTAAAAAATAAAGTTGCTCCACCATTTAAAAATCTTGAATTTGATATTCTGTATGGGGAAGGCATCTCCTTGGAGGGAGAGCTTATTGATATTGGGGTAGAGTTAGATATTGTTCAGAAAAGTGGAGCATGGTATTCGTATAAAGAGGAACGTCTCGGACAAGGTAGAGACAACGCTAAGGAATTTCTGAAAGAAAATGAAAATATACGTAATTATGTTCGAAATGAAATTTATGAATACTATTCTCCAAAAGAAGAATCTATTATTGTGAAAGAGGAGCTTATAAAAGAAAATGAGCCCATCACTTTAAAAAAATCTGAATAAGGATATATAAAGAAAATTGTAAAATGAAATTCATGTTATGTATATTTCGAAAGCTGGAACACCTAGTTATTAGAACTGGGTGTTTTTTATATACTCATAAACTCACTATTAAAATAAAGCTTGTCCATTAAGTTATTTACAATTCCGTTGAAATAAGCAAATTTACTCTTTTTCATTTTTGCTCCGCACTTAATTTTCATAACAAATTCTTTAATAGCTGTTAATCCAATAGTAAGCTCCTGGTCTTTAGTGAATGCTTTATCACCTGTTCCATGATTAATAACTCTATTGCACTGTCTTACGACCTTCCACAGTTCTTGAATTGTTCTAGATTCACTGTAAAAAGAGCTAACTAAAGAAATAAAACGTTCTGGTACCCAGTGAGCAACGAAATCAGCTTCTTTAATGTTTTCCTCAGGTGTATTGCTATTCTCATTATTAATATTACGTTTGTTTATATGTTTTATATTTTGTTTTAAGGTTTTAGTAGTTGTTTTATTGGTGTGACAAAAATCATCATTTTTAGCTGGTTCAGGTGTGACAACTTGTTCCTCCACAATGATTGGTTGAATAACAATAGCATTACTTGTTTGTCTCATATCGCTTTTACGCTTCATTTCTAACTGTTTAATAATACCTAAAGACTCTAAATGTAGGCACACTCGAATAACTGTTCTACGGCTAATATTAAGGTCTTCAGCGATGTGTTTTTTCGTTCTAAAAGATACGCCAAAGAACTTAGAAGAATAGTTGTGTAATTTATTTAATACAGCTAACTGAGTTTTATTTAACTGATCTGCGAATTTCTCTTTGTATGCACGAACAGTATTGTTTAATTCATCGACAGTTTTAAATGTTGCTAGGTTATCGTAGGTTTCATTACCTGCGATAATTGCAATGCTTTTTTTCTTTTCCATTATAAATCTTGTCTCCTTTTTGGAAACAAAAAAGCAACGTCACCAATAATTTGGTAAACGTTGCTCGATAGACCCTACATGATGTAAAATAATTCATGAGAGTATAGCAAGTGTTTACCTGGGTGGATCAGGTGGACGGTATATATAGTGTTGACGCACTGTATATACACGCTGTGCTCTTTTGTTTTTTGTAGATTTTGGCATGCTGAAATAATTTTGCACGTTTTTGGCACGATTATTTCTAAAAACCTAAAGGAGCCTTTATATACAAGGGATATTTGATTGTTAGTTCGAATCCCTCTGGGCGCGTCAAAAAGTCCTAACTTACATTTGTAAGTTAGGACCTTTTTTTATTTCTCTCTTGTTATATCTGGTTATAAGATTTACTATTAGTATGTGGTGATAATTTTTATGCGTTATTATTTTCTTTCAATATTATTCAAATTTCGGTTGTAAGATGTAAATCTCATTAATACATATAAATTAATAATATTTTGGAATGGGTGTCTGCGATAGGATTCTCCTTTTACCAAACTTATTGTACAATAGAAACAAGGGGGAGATTAGTTTGAAGGCAAGTCTTTTACAAGAACAAAGCTTACGTTTGGCAATGACACAAGAGTTAAGGCAAGCGATTACAATGCTCCAGTATAATGTACAAGAATTATCGGAGTTTTTGTATGAGCAATCGTTAGAGAATCCCCTTATTGAGTTAGGTGGTTTTGAGAGGGAGAAGAAAAAGAGCTCTAACACAAGTAAAAGTACCCGAAAACAAGTCGAGAATCAAATGGAAATCTACAGTGTGGATTCTACAACGATTCAGCAACATTTATTAAATCAACTACAGTATTATAAAATAGATGAAGAAGAGCGAAAAGCAGCTTCTTTCATTATTATGAACATGGATGGAAATGGCTATTTACAAGAAACAAATGAAGAGTTATCAGAGCTTCTTTCTGCGCCAATTGATGTAGTGGACTGTTCCGTGGAGCTTGTTCAATCGTTAGAGCCAGCAGGGGTAGGTGCGCGTAATATTCAGGAATGTCTATCAATCCAATTGAAGCGCTTACAAAGAAGGAATGGGTTAGCGGAAGAAATTATAGATGATCATTTTAATTATTTCGTTAAGAAAGATTGGCGAAAGCTCGTTCAAGTGTTGAAGTGTACTAACGAGGAATTACAGGATGCGGTGAACTGTATTACATCATTGCAGCCGAAACCAGGTCTTGCATTTTCTTCTGATAAACCACTTTATATTGTGCCTGATATGGCGGTAAAAAAAGATGGCGATCATCTCGTTTTACAGATGAATGAGAGAAATATGCCAAGAATTGAAATTCATTCTGAGTATAGTGCGTTACTAAATAATAGTGAAAGTGAAGTGGCTTCTTACGTATCGGAGAAGTATCAGCATGTGCAATGGATTATGCGCAGTTTGAAACAGAGAAAACAAACACTCTTACAAGTGATGAATATTATTATGGAAAAACAGCATGATTTCTTCTGGGGAGGTCCAGAGTATTTAAAACCACTTGCTTTAAAAGAGGTGGCGGAAGAGTTAGGTGTGCATGAGTCTACAATTAGTCGCGCAACGCGTAATAAATATGTGCAAACGCCGCACGGTTTATTTGAGATGAAATCGTTCTTTAGTAATTCTATTTCTACGACGGAAGATGAGGCGGTTTCTACAAAGCGTGTGAAACAATTCATTCAAACGCTTGTTGGAGCAGAAAATAAGAAAAAGCCACTTTCGGATCAAAAGATTTCAAAATTATTAGAAGAAGAGCATGAAATAGTTATTTCTCGAAGAACGGTTGCGAAGTATAGAGAACAAATGCATATTCCTGCTTCGTCTCTAAGAAAAACAATTGGATAGGTGAAGAAGATGAAGGTTGTACTATATACAAAAAAAGATTGTGGCCTTTGCGTGAAGGCGAAACAAGTTTTAAAAGAAGTACAATATGAATATTCTTTTCAAATTGAGGAAATAGATATATATGAAGATAATGACCTTTTAGAGAAATACCATCTAATGATTCCTGTTGTAGAAATAGGCGGAAGACAAGTAGAATATGGTAACATTCACAAAGGTGTCATAATAAACTATATAAACAATGCAGTTAAGAGTTGAATAAGTTTCTGTCTCCTGTTACAATAATACACGTAGCAGGGATTATTTTTTTAACCTAAGTGGGACGCAAAATGTCACTACGGGACATAAAGTGACCACGAAGGGAAATGAACCGATGCAGTGAGGAGAAAAGATATGCGCTCATGGATTCAGAACACAAAAAAATTATTACCTGATCTGCTACCTGTTATGCAAACGAGAATGCAAGTGCTTCAGTACATTAGGCTTATGCAGCCGATTGGAAGAAGAAACTTATCTGCAAGTCTCGGTATGACAGAACGAGTATTGCGAAGTGAAGTTCAAGTTTTGAAAGAACAAAACTTAGTTCACGTCGCTTCTTCTGGAATGACTTTGACAGAAGAAGGAACAGCTTTAGTTCTTGCTTTGGAAGACTTTATGAAAGAAATTTCCGGGTTAAAGGTTTTAGAAAAACAACTTAAGGAAACATTAGACTTGGATGAAGTTTTCGTTGTCCCTGGTGATAGTGATGAATCACCTTGGGTCAAACTGGAGATGGGCCGTGCTTGTGTGACTTGTATAAAAGACCGTCTGACAGTGAATAATATCGTTGCTGTGGCTGGAGGAACTACGCTAGCTGCTGCTGCGGACATGATGCAACTTGATTGCAAAGATTTACATATGCTATTTGTCCCAGCACGTGGTGGAATTGGAGAAGGTGTCGAGTTAGAAGCCAATACCATTTGCGCCAAAATGGCACAAAATACGATGAGTAATTATCGCTTATTGTATGTTCCAGATCACGTTAGTAGCGAAGCATATGCGTCTATTGTAACAGAGCCCTCCGTGAAAGAAGTTCTTGAGTTGATTCGATCTTCCAATATCGTCATTCATGGAATTGGTGATGCGTTAACAATGGCACGTCGCAGAAATACTTCAGAAGCAGATTGGTTAAAGATTCAGGCAAGCGAAGCAGTTGGCGAAGCTTTCGGTTACTACTTTAGTGAACAAGGAAATGTTGTTCATAAAGTAAGAACGGTTGGTATGCAACTTGAAGATTTACAAAATGTATCTCACGTTGTTGCAGTCGCTGGAGGTTCTTCAAAAGCAAAAGCAATACAGGCTGTAATAAAGCAAGGGCACACTTCAATTCTAATTACAGATGAAGGTGCAGCAAAACAATTAACAAAGGGTATTACCCTTTAATATAATCCCCCAAGGAGGAAATTTAAATGACTAAAATTGGTATTAATGGATTTGGACGTATCGGACGTAACGTATTCCGCGCAGCTCTTAACAACTCTGAGGTAGAAGTAGTAGCAATCAACGACTTAACAGATGCTAAAACATTAGCTCACCTTTTAAAATATGATACAGTTCACGGAACTTTAAATGCAGAAGTATCTGCTAACGAAAACAGCATCGTTGTTAACGGTAAAGAAATTAAAGTTATCGCTGAGCGTGACCCAGCTCAATTACCATGGAGCGACTACGGAGTAGAAGTAGTAGTAGAATCTACTGGCCGTTTCACTAAAAAATCAGACGCTGAGAAACATTTAGGTGGATCAGTTAAGAAAGTTATCATCTCAGCTCCAGCTTCTGACGAAGATATCACTGTAGTTATGGGTGTTAACCACGAACAATACGATGCAGCTAACCACAACGTAGTATCTAATGCTTCTTGTACTACAAACTGTCTAGCTCCATTCGCTAAAGTATTAAACGAAAAATTCGGCGTAAAACGCGGAATGATGACAACAATTCACTCTTACACTAACGACCAACAAATCTTAGACTTACCACACAAAGATTTACGTCGTGCTCGTGCAGCAGCTGAAAACATGATCCCAACATCTACTGGTGCTGCTAAAGCTGTAGCATTAGTATTACCAGAACTTAAAGGTAAATTAAACGGCGGCGCTGTACGTGTTCCAACTGCTAACGTTTCTCTTGTTGACTTAGTTGTTGAACTTGACAAAGAAGTAACAGTTGAAGATGTAAACGCAGCATTCAAAGCAGCTTCTGAAGGCGAATTAAAAGGTATCCTTGGATACAGCGAAGAGCCATTAGTATCTATCGACTATAACGGATGTACAGCTTCTTCTACAATCGATGCATTATCTACAATGGTAATGGAAGGTAACATGGTTAAAGTACTTTCTTGGTACGATAACGAAACTGGTTACTCTAACCGCGTAGTAGACCTAGCTGCATACATGACTTCTAAAGGTCTTTAATTCTTAAGTATATAAGCAATCAATGACAAAACGAGGGAGAGGGTTTGTTCCCTCTCTCTCTTCTTTCGTTTTAGAAGCAAATGTGTTAAGCTTTTGAATGGGTTTTGTCAATCCTAACTAGTAGTCGGAGGGAAATCCAATGAACAAAAAATCAATTCGTGACGTAGATTTAAAAGGTAAGCGTGTATTTTGCCGCGTTGATTTCAACGTACCTATGAAAGAAGGCAAAATTACAGATGAAACTCGTATCCGTGCAGCTCTTCCTACAATTCAATATTTAGTAGAGCAAGGTGCGAAAGTAATTTTAGCAAGTCATTTAGGCCGTCCAAAAGGTCAAGCAGTAGAAGAATTACGTCTTACTCCAGTAGCAGCACGTTTAGGCGAGCTTCTTGGTAAAGATGTTAAAAAAGCGGACGAAGCATTCGGACCAGTTGCACAAGAAATGGTTGCAGCAATGAACGAAGGCGACGTATTAGTTCTTGAAAACGTACGTTTCTATGCGGGCGAAGAAAAGAACGATGCAGAACTTGCGAAAGAATTTGCAGCTCTTGCTGATATCTTCGTAAACGATGCATTCGGTGCAGCTCACCGTGCTCATGCTTCTACAGCAGGAATCGCAGACTACCTACCAGCAGTATCTGGTTTATTAATGGAAAAAGAGTTAGATGTATTAGGTAAAGCACTTTCTAACCCAGAACGTCCATTCACAGCTATTATCGGTGGTGCGAAAGTAAAAGATAAAATCGGTGTAATTCGTCATCTATTAGATAAAGTAGATAACTTAATCATCGGTGGCGGACTTGCTTATACATTCGTTAAAGCTTTAGGTCATGAAATTGGTCAATCACTATGTGAAAACGACAAAGTTGAACTAGCTAAAGAATTTATGCAACTTGCAAAAGAAAAAGGCGTAAACTTCTATATGCCAGTTGATGTTGTAATCACAGAGGAATTCTCTGAAACTGCAACAACTCAAATCGTTGGTATCGACTCTATCCCTTCTACTTGGGAAGGCGTGGACATCGGTCCTAAAACACGTGAAATTTATGCAGATGTAATTAAAAACTCTAAGCTTGTTGTATGGAATGGACCAATGGGTGTATTCGAAATGACTCCATTCGCAGAAGGTACAAAAGCAGTAGGGCAAGCATTAGCAGATGCAGAAGATACATACTCTGTTATCGGCGGTGGTGACTCTGCAGCAGCTGTTGAAAAATTCGGTATGGCTGATAAAATGAGCCACATTTCTACTGGCGGCGGTGCGTCATTAGAATTCATGGAAGGTAAAGAGCTTCCAGGTGTAGTTTGTCTTAACGACAAATAAGTAGCAGCCAAAGAAAAAGGACGGTGCAAAGCATGCGTAAACCAATTATCGCAGGTAACTGGAAAATGAATAAAACTCTAGCTGAAGCAGTTAGCTTCGTAGAGGAAGTTAAAGGTCAAATCCCAGCAGCTTCAGCTGTTGATGCAGTAGTTTGTTCGCCAGCTCTATTCTTAGAGCGCTTAGTAGCTAAGGCTGAAGGAACTGACTTACAAGTAGGTGCACAAAACATGCACTTCGAAAAAAATGGTGCATTCACTGGCGAAATTAGCCCAGTAGCACTTAGCGACTTAAAAGTAGGCTACGTAGTACTTGGCCACTCTGAGCGTCGTGAAATGTTTGCTGAAACAGACGAATCAGTAAACAAAAAGACTCTTGCAGCATTTGAACATGGTTTAACACCAATCGTTTGTTGTGGTGAGACTTTAGAAGAGCGCGAAAGCGGAAAAACATTTGATCTAGTAGCAGGTCAAGTAACAAAAGCACTTGCAGGTTTAACAGAAGAGCAAGTTAAAGTAACTGTTATCGCTTATGAGCCAATCTGGGCTATCGGTACAGGTAAATCTTCTTCTTCTGCAGATGCAAATGAAGTATGTGCGCACATCCGTAAAGTTGTTGCAGAAGCTGTTTCTCCAGAAGCTGCAGAAGCTGTTCGTATTCAATACGGCGGTAGCGTAAAACCAGAAAACATTAAAGAGTATATGGCACAATCTGACATCGACGGCGCTTTAGTTGGCGGTGCTAGCTTAGAGCCTGCTTCGTTCTTAGGTCTTCTGGGGGCGGTAAAATGAGAAAGCCAACAGCTTTAATCATTCTTGATGGTTTCGGACTACGTGAAGAAACTTACGGGAATGCTGTAGCACAAGCTAAGAAACCTAATTTTGATGGTTACTGGAACAAATTCCCTCACACAACGCTTACAGCTTCTGGTGAGGAAGTAGGTCTTCCAGCAGGTCAAATGGGTAACTCAGAGGTTGGTCACTTAAATATCGGTGCTGGCCGCATCGTATACCAAAGCTTAACACGCGTAAACGTTGCAATTCGTGAAGGTGAGTTCGATCAGAACGAAACTTTCCAAAATGCAATTAAAAGCGTGAAAGAAAAAGGTACTGCTCTTCATTTATTCGGTTTACTTTCTGATGGTGGTGTGCACAGTCACATGAACCATATGTTTGCTCTTCTTCGTTTAGCAGCAAAAGAAGGCGTGGAGAAAGTATATATCCATGCATTCTTAGATGGCCGCGATGTTGGACCACAAACAGCAAAAGGTTATATCGATGCAACAAATGAAGTAATTAAAGAAACAGGAGTAGGACAATTCGCGACTATCTCTGGTCGTTATTACTCCATGGACCGTGACAAGCGCTGGGATCGCGTAGAAAAATGTTACCGTGCTATGGTGAATGGTGAAGGCCCTACTTATAAATCAGCAGAAGAGTGTGTAGAAGACTCTTATGCAAATGGTATTCATGATGAATTCGTATTGCCGTCTGTAATTGTTAACGAAGATGACACGCCAGTTGCAACAATCAATAATGATGATGCAGTTATCTTCTATAACTTCCGTCCAGACCGTGCAATTCAAATTGCTCGTGTATTTACAAACGAAGACTTCCGTGAGTTCGATCGTGGTGAAAAAGTACCTCACATTCCTGAGTTCGTTTGTATGACACATTTCAGTGAAACTGTAGATGGTTACGTGGCATTCAAGCCAATGAACCTTGATAACACATTAGGTGAAGTTGTTGCGCAAGCGGGATTAAAGCAACTTCGCATCGCGGAAACTGAAAAGTATCCGCACGTTACATTCTTCTTTAGCGGTGGTCGTGAGGCTGAATTCCCAGGAGAAGAGCGTATTTTAATTAACTCACCGAAGGTTGCAACGTATGACTTGAAACCTGAAATGAGCATTTATGAAGTAACGGACGCTTTAGTAAATGACATCGAAAATGATAAACATGATGTTATCATTCTTAACTTTGCAAACTGTGATATGGTTGGCCATTCTGGGATGATGGAACCAACAATTAAAGCAGTAGAAGCAACTGACGAATGTTTAGGAAAAGTTGTAGAAGCGATTCTTGCAAAAGATGGTGTAGCACTTATTACTGCTGACCATGGTAATGCCGATCAGGAGTTAACTGCTGAAGGTGGACCAATGACAGCTCATACAACTAACCCGGTTCCTTTCATCGTTACAAAAAATGATGTAGAGCTTCGTGAAGGTGGTATTTTAGGAGATATCGCCCCAACAATGCTTACACTTTTAAATGTGGAACAACCGAAAGAAATGACAGGTAAAACAATTATTAAATAATTTGCTTATATAAAAAGGAGAGAATTTATTATGTCAACAATTATTGATGTTTATGCTCGCGAAGTCCTTGACTCTCGTGGTAACCCAACTGTAGAAGTAGAAGTTTACACAGAAAGCGGCGCATTCGGACGCGCTATCGTACCAAGTGGTGCATCTACTGGTGAGCACGAAGCAGTAGAATTACGTGACGGTGACAAATCTCGTTACCTTGGTAAAGGTGTTCTTAACGCAGTAAACAACGTTAACGAAGCAATCGCTCCAGAAATCGTTGGTTTCGACGTAACTGACCAAGCTGGTATCGACCGTGCTATGATCGAATTAGATGGCACTCCAAACAAAGGTAAACTAGGCGCTAACGCTATCCTTGGTGTATCTATGGCAGTAGCTCACGCAGCAGCTGACTTCGTAGGTCTTCCATTATACCGTTACCTTGGTGGATTCAATGCAAAACAATTACCAACTCCAATGATGAACATCATCAACGGTGGTTCTCACGCTGATAACAACGTAGACTTCCAAGAGTTCATGATCTTACCAGTTGGTGCTCCAACATTCAAAGAATCAATCCGTATGGGTGCTGAAGTATTCCATGCACTTAAAGCTGTATTCCATGACAAAGGTCTTAACACTGCAGTAGGTGACGAAGGTGGATTCGCTCCAAACCTTGGTTCTAACCGTGAAGCATTAGAAGTAATCATCGAAGCTATCGAAAAAGCTGGTTACAAAGCTGGCGAGAACGTATTCTTAGGAATGGACGTTGCTTCTTCTGAGTTCTACAATAAAGAAACTGGTAAATATGACCTTGCAGGCGAAGGCCGTACTGGCTTAACTTCTGCAGAAATGGTTGATTTCTACGAAGAGCTTTGCAAAGACTTCCCAATCATCTCTATTGAAGATGGTTTAGACGAAAATGACTGGGATGGTCACAAATTATTAACTGAGCGTATCGGTGATAAAGTACAATTAGTTGGTGACGACTTATTCGTAACTAACACTCAAAAACTTGCTGAAGGTATCGAAAAAGGTATCTCTAACTCAATCTTAATTAAAGTTAACCAAATCGGTACTTTAACTGAGACTTTCGAAGCAATCGAAATGGCTAAACGTGCTGGTTACACAGCAGTTGTATCTCACCGTTCTGGTGAAACTGAAGATGCTACAATCGCTGACATCGCAGTTGCAACTAACGCTGGCCAAATCAAAACTGGTTCTATGAGCCGTACTGACCGTATTGCTAAGTACAACCAATTATTACGCATCGAAGACGAACTAGGCGAAATCGCTGTTTACGATGGTATCAAATCTTTCTACAACATCAAACGATAATTGTAGAAAATAACGACAGACCGTGAGAAATCACGGTCTGTTTTTTTATGCTAAAATTGTTCGTCTGTCATAAGTGACATGAAGTATTTAAAGAAGAGATTATAATCAAAATCGATAGCGATTTGCTGCGAGGGCCGATTGGTGAATGGGCTCGATCCTACTAAAGAGCGGAAATCACCGATAATTGCTCCTTGAGCGTAAGATTCGGTCATGACGGTAATTGGTGATTTGTAGTAGGTAAACATAGAATTATCGAGTAAAGCTAATATCGGTATCGTGTCATGAAAAGGGCAGCCTTTTAATTGTGGTAAAATTTTTTCGTAATATCCATAGTAGTAATGATCGAATAGAGGTTTGACGAGAGAAGCCTTTCCTTTCGCCTCAATATATTCAGCCATATCAGGTGTAACGATGGAATACTGAGTTACATTTAACGGGTATATGTACATGTTGGATGCAGATTGTAATACAATGTTAGCCGCGATTGGATCGCCATAAAAATTCGCTTCTGATACGGGAGTTACATTACCTGGGTGCAGAAAGGAACCACCCATTACATAATAAGATTTAATTTGCTGCATTAAGTTTTTACATAAAATAAATAAAGCAGCTAGGGAAGTGAGTCGCCCTAAACTTACAATGATTAGTTCGTCTTTATACTGCTCGATAAGAGGGATAACTTCAAAAAAATTCTCCATTTCTCCGTTTTGTAACTTTTCATTTGGGATGATTGGCCCTAACCCTTCTTTACCGTGAATATTGGTAAAAAAAGCAGGTGGACCTCCATTGAGAGGACGGTCTGAACCACCAAATATTTTCATATCTCTATTTCTTGATTTTTGTTTAAGAAAATGAGCATTTTGTACGGCCATTTCTTTTGGAATATTGCCGTAATCAGCGACAATCCCAACAATTTCAATTTCATCGATAAAGAATGCGAGGAGGAGGGCTATCGCATCGTCGATTCCAGGATCACAAAAAATGAGAATTTTTTTAGACATGCGTTCACCACCTATCTTTATATATATATGTGTGCTAGAGAGAAGGCAGAATAAAAATGGAGTGAAGGATTTTGTTTTATTAAAATAATAACCATCAAAATTCAGAAAATATAAACTTTATATATTAGGTCAAGGTTTTTGACGTAAATTACATTGGGAAACGCAGTCATATCAAGGGTGTAAGCGTATAATATAGTGGGTTTTCGTTGTCGATTTGATAAATTGCAGGTTTTTACAATTTATACTATGATAAGGATATTAACAGAAGATCGTATAAACATGAGGGATGATGAACATGAAACTTACAAAGATTCTTGTCCAAATTGCTGCTCTTTATGTATTTTATATGGTTGGAAATTGGGTGCAAGAAATGTTGAATCTTCCGATTCCAGGAAGTTTGATTGGGATGTTCCTCCTACTTGTTTTGCTTAGCCTAAAAGTACTTCCAGTGAAATGGTTTGATTTAGGAGCAGAAACACTCGTTGCTATTATGCCGTTTTTATTAATTCCGCCAACGCTTGGCTTAATGAATTACGGTGCTTTTTTTATGAGTAAAGGAATTTCCCTTTTCATTACAGTTGTAGCGAGTACGTTTTTAATTATTATTGTCGCAGGACATACAGGACAATATCTTGCGAATAGAAAGGAAAAAGAGACACAATGAGCCAAATATTAATCGGAATCGGTTGGGTTCTTTTTACGGTGCTATTATATCAATTATCTAAAAAAATCTACAAATTATTTCCAACACCATTTACCATTCCAATGCTTGTTGCAACAGGATTAATGGCTTTCTTATTTATAATGCTTGATATACCATATCAAAATTATATGGAAAGTGGTGGTGGCTGGATTGCGAAGCTACTAGGACCAGGTGTTGTAGCATTTGCAATCCCGCTTTATAAACAACGTCATGTTCTGCAAAAATATGTTGTACCAATTGCTGGTGGTGTATTAGTAGGTACAACAGTTGCTATTGCAAGTGATTTTGCTATCGCCACACTTATGGGAACAGATAAAAGCTTAATTTTATCTTCTTTACCAAAATCAGTGACAATGCCAGTTGCGATGAGTGTATCTGAACAAGTTGGTGGTGTCCCGTCCTTAACAGCAGCATTCGTCGTTATCGCAGGGATTACTGGAACGATTTCAGGACCAATTTTATTAAAATGGAGCCGTGTTACAAACTCAGTTGGTAAAGGGATTGGCTTTGGATGTGCGTCTCATATTATGGGTGTTATGAGAGCGATGAAAAATAATGAGCATGAAGGTGTTATTGGATCGGTAACAATGACATTAACAGCAATTTTGACATGTTTGCTTGGACCGTTATTCGCAATGATGTTCATGTAATAGAAGAAAAGCGAGAGCGATTCTATAGCTCTCGCTTTTCTATAGGATTTATGCTACATTTAAAATAACTGAATCTTTGTAGGAGGTACGCCAAGTGCATACGTTATTATCAGTTTTACTTATTATTGTATCGATTTTAATGATTGTTATGGTACTTATGCAGTCTAGTAATAGCTCAGGCCTTTCAGGCGCTATTTCAGGTGGTGCAGAGCAATTGTTTGGTAAGCAAAAAGCACGTGGAATTGAAGCGGTATTAAACCGTGTTACAGTTGTCTTAGCTGTACTATTCTTCGTACTAACAATTGGTGTTACGTACTTAAATTTATAAAATTAAAAGAAGAAGCGTTAGCGGATTATGCTAATGGTTCTTCTTTTTTTGATTTGTTATTCAAAAAAAGTTTCTAATTAGATTATAGAATTATAAATATGGTACACTAAGAATAGAAAGAATACGACTAGATTACAGAAGAGAAAGAGGAGAAGTACATGATGAAATTAGCATCTCCGAAACCATTTACATTTGAAGGTGGAGACCGCGCTGTTTTATTATTACATGGATTCACAGGAAACTCAGCTGACGTACGCATGCTAGGGCGTTTCTTAGAGAAGAAAGGCTATACTTGTCATGCGCCAATTTATAAAGGACACGGCGTACCACCAGAAGAGCTTGTTCATACAGGACCTGAAGACTGGTGGAAAGATGTAATGAATGCCTACCAGCATTTAAAAGATCAAGGTTACGAGAAAATAGCTGCGGTTGGATTATCATTAGGCGGAGTATTCTCATTAAAACTTGCTTATACATTACCGATTTTAGGTGTTGTACCAATGTGTGCACCGATGTACATTAAAAGTGAAGAAATTATGTACCAAGGTATATTGGCATATGCCCGCGAATATAAAAAGCGTGAGCAAAAATCACCAGAACGAATTGAGCAGGAAATGTTTGAATTTAAACAGACACCAATGAATACATTAAAAGCATTACAGGAGTTGATTCGTGACGTACGCAATAATGTTGATATGATTTATGCTCCAACATTCGTTGTGCAAGCACGTCATGATGAGATGATTAATACAGATAGTGCTAACATTATTTATAACGGTGTAGAATCTACGTTAAAAGACATTAAATGGTATGAAGACTCTACGCATGTCATTACACTTGATAAAGAACGTGATGTGCTACATGAGGATGTATATAACTTCTTGGAGCAACTAGATTGGTAAGGTCTAGTTGCCTCTTTTTTTCATAAGGGAATTTTTATCCCGCTATTTGTGGGCTAATAATCAGTGGGGACGGACAAAAAACTACTGGTTAAAGTTACACTTTATGAAAGCTGTAAAAAATCATTGGGAGATGATTAAAGTTTCACTTTATACATCCCCCATCTTTCGGATACACTAAATAATATAAGGGTTTAAAGGAGGTATTTCTGCTTGGAAGAAATCATGCAAGAACATATTGATAAGTTGTTATTATTTATGAGGGAAGAAGCGTATAAACCGTTAACGATACAAGAATTAGAATCGGCATTTGGAATCGAAGGCTCTGAGGGCTTTAAAGATTTCGTAAAGGCACTTGTAATGATGGAAGAGAAGGGGCTTGTTATCCGCACACGTAGTAACCGCTACGGTCTTCCAGAAAAAATGAATTTAGTACGCGGTAAATTAATTGGGCACGCACGTGGTTTTGCGTTCGTCGTTCCAGAAGAGAAGAAAACAGGAGATGATGATCTTTTCATCCCGCCGACAGAATTAAATGGTGCACTTCATGGTGATACAGTATTAGCACGTGTTAGCGCACAATCAAGTGGATCCCGCCAAGAAGGCGCGATTGTTCGTATTTTAGAGCGTGGAACGAAGGAACTAGTTGGTACATATACAGAGTCAAAGAACTTTGGATTTGTTATACCTGATAATAAACGCTGGACAAGTGACATTTTTATCTTGAAAAGTGCATCTATGGGCGCTGTAGAAGGCCATAAAGTAGTTGTGAAAATTACGGGCTACCCAGAGAACCGTTTAAGCGCAGAAGGTGAAGTTATTCAAATTCTAGGTCATAAAAATGACCCAGGAGTAGATATTTTATCTGTCATTCATAAACATCATTTACCTTTAGCATTCCCTGAAGAAGTGATGGAGCATGCAAACAGTGTACCAGAAACGATTTCAGAAGAAGATATAAAAGATCGTCGTGATTTACGTGATCAAATGATTGTTACAATTGATGGTGCGGATGCGAAAGACTTAGATGACGCTGTTACAGTAACGAAGCTTGAGAACGGTAACTATAAGCTTGGCGTTCATATTGCGGATGTAAGTCATTACGTTCAAGAAGGTTCTCCAATTGATGTTGAAGCAGCAGAGAGAGCAACGAGTGTATATCTTGTAGACCGTGTAATTCCGATGATTCCGCATCGTTTATCAAACGGTATTTGTTCATTAAATCCGAAAGTAGACCGTCTGACACTATCTTGTGAAATGGAAATCAACAATCTAGGTGATGTTGTAAAACACGAGATTTTCCAAAGTGTAATTAAAACGACAGAGCGTATGACGTATGCTGACGTAAGAAGCATTTTAGAAGATGAAGACGAAGCGCTAATTGAACGCTACGAGCCGCTAGTACCAATGTTTAAAGAAATGGGGCAGTTAGCACAAATTTTACGTGAAAAACGTATGCGCCGTGGTGCGATTGACTTTGACTTTAAAGAAGCGAAAGTACTAGTAGATGAAGAAGGAAAACCGACTGATGTTGTAATGCGTGATCGTTCTGTATCAGAGAAGTTAATTGAAGAGTTTATGCTTGTTGCGAACGAAACAGTAGCGGAGCATTTCCACTGGATGAACGTACCGTTTATGTACCGTGTCCATGAAGATCCGAAAGAAGATAAGCTTGAGCGTTTCTTCGAGTTTGTAACAAACTTCGGATATGCAGTAAAAGGACGTGCGAATGAAATACACCCTCGTGCATTGCAGCAAATTCTTGAAATGGTTCAAGGTCAGCCGGAAGAAATAGTCATTTCAACAGTTATGCTTCGTTCTATGAAGCAAGCACGTTACGATTCGAACAGCTTAGGACATTTTGGTTTATCAACTGAGTTCTACACGCATTTCACATCGCCAATTCGTCGTTACCCAGATACGATTGTTCATAGATTGATTCGTGAATACATCATTAATGGTAAAGTAGACAACGAAACGCAAGCGAAATGGCGTGAAAACTTACCTGAGATTGCAGAGCACTCTTCTAATATGGAACGCCGCGCTGTTGAAGCAGAGCGTGAAACAGACGAAATGAAAAAAGCAGAGTATATGGTTGATAAGATCGGTGAAGAGTATGACGGTATGATTAGCTCTGTAACAAACTTCGGTTTATTCGTAGAGCTTCCAAATACAATTGAAGGTCTTGTACACGTTAGCTATTTAACAGATGATTACTACCGTTATGACGAAAAACATTTTGCGATGATTGGAGAACGTACAGGTAACGTATTCCGCATCGGTGACGAAATTACAATTCGTGTTATTAACGTAAATAAAGACGAGCGCGCAATCGACTTTGAAATCGTTGGCATGAAAGGCACACCTCGTCGTAAGTTCAAAGATCGTCCAGTTGTGATTGAACAGCCAAGAACAGGCAGAAAGAAACGCGGTGGACGTAGCGAACGTAGTAATGAGCGCGGTGGTGAACGCGGCACAGGAAGAAAGTTTGATCGTGGTGGACAAGGAAAAGGAAAAGCATCAGCATCTGCATCCACATCCGCTAGTCAGCCAGGGAAAAAAGATGGTAATAGTAATGGTAATGGTAAGAAGAAAAAAGGATTCTTTGAAAATGTACCAGGATTCAAGAAGAAAAAGAAAAAGCGCAAGTAAGAGAAGAGTGGCTTCGCCTCACATTCTGAGCGAGCCACTTTCGCTTTTTGTTGAATCCAGCTACAGTGGCTAGAATCTATTGGCCATTTCGCGCCCTCGGACGAAGCAAAAAGCGCTTCTTTGTCGGGAGCTCCAATGTCCAAAGATTCTGAGCGAGCCACTTTCGCTTTTTGTTGAATCCAGCTACAGTGGCTAGAATCTATTGGCCATTTCGCGCCCTCGGACGAAGCAAAAAGCGCTTCTTTGTCGGGAGCTCCAATGTCCAAAGATTCTGAGCGAGCCACTTTCGCTTTTGGTTTACATTTGTTACAATGGTAAAAATAGAGGAGGGACGTTATATGCCAAAGGGTACAGGTAAGGTTATTGCGCAAAATAAAAAGGCATTTCATGATTATTTCATCGAAGAAACATACGAAGTAGGGCTTGTCCTTCAAGGAACGGAAATTAAGTCGATTCGCGCTGGACGCGTGAACTTGAAAGACGCGTTTGCACGTATACATAACGGTGAAGTATGGGTTCATAATATGCATATTAATACATATGAACAAGGGAATCGTTTTAATCACGATCCGCTTCGTACAAGAAAGTTACTTCTTCATAAGAAAGAAATTGATAAGCTAGCAGGTTATGCAAAAGAAACAGGTTATGCATTAGTTCCAGTTAGAATCTATTTGAAAAATGGATTTGCGAAAATGGCACTTGGTTTAGCAAAAGGTAAGAAGCAATATGATAAGCGTCACGATTTAAAAGAGAAAGAAGCTAAACGTGAAATTGCACGCGTGTTCCGTGATCGTCAAAAGATGTAATACAGATATTTACATTTGTAAAACGGCGCGCGTATGATATAATAACTTATGTAAGATTGTTGCACATTGAAAAATAGCTCTTAGTAGCTATCACGATATTTCTTCGTATGCTCCATTTTTATCATGGGGACGTTACGGATTCGACAGGGATAGTTCGAGCTTAGGTTGCGAGTCGAGGGGATCGGCCTCGTTAAAACGTCAAAGCCTATAATTGGCAAACAAAACAATCTTTCTTTAGCTGCTTAATTGCACTAAAGGTTCCTCCCTCCATCGTCCATGTGGTAGGGTAAGGGACTCAAACTAAGTGGACTACGCCGGAGTTCGCCGTCTGAGGGCGAAGGAAGAGAACAATCAGACTAGCAACTTGGAAGCCTGTCGATAGGCCGAAGAGTTCGCGAAATGCTAATATATCGACTACACTCGTAGAAGCTTAAGTGCCGATATTTTTGGACGTGGGTTCGACTCCCACCGTCTCCACCAATACATAACTGTTTGGTGGTTTTTTATTTTGTATGATATGAACCATAACTTTGCCAGAATGGCGGGGTTATGGTTCTTTTTGTTTTGTGGTTTGATAAAATGCTTAAGTTGAGGACGGTACCCTTGAAACAGAAACTGAGGGAATCGTTATTGATAATAAGCAGCTAGATAATATAGTTGCTCTTAATGATTAAATAATATGTATTTAAATCTTCATATATTTTGTGTTTTTATCCATATCTATTGTAAGATTATATAGAGTTCTCCTAATAAGCTGTTATAATGGCTTTTTTTAGGGATTTAATATTTATAAATCTTAAATTATTTTTTGGGGATAACTTTTTATCTAACTAAGTTATATTGAAGTAGAGGTGAACCATCGGTGAAGCAGGTGTTAGTAATTAAGAATGAACGGTCTTTTGCAAAGAAAATCGTAAGCGGTCTAACGCAAGAGGGCTATTTCATTTTAAAACTTCACAATGAAAACCAAGGTTTAAATATAGTATATGAACAAGATTGGGATATTATCATATTGGATTGGGATTCATTAAGTATATCGGGGCCAGAAATTTGTAGACAAATACGACTTGTTAAAACGACACCGATAATTATTGTGACCGACAATATTTCTAGCAAGGATTGCATAGCAGGGCTACAAGCAGGAGCAGATGATTATATAAGAAAACCATTTGTGAAAGAAGAATTAGTAGCGAGGGTTCAAGCTATTTTAAGGAGAAGTGACTGTATCCAACAAAATGAGACAAACTTTTTTCAGTTTAAAGATCTCTTTGTTGATGCATCTAGCCATATTGTGAAAAAAGGTGGTAAAAATCTCTCGCTTACTAAGCGCGAGTACGATTTACTTGTATTTTTAATTAAGAATAAAAATACAATATTGAGCCGTGAAATGCTTTTGAATCAGGTTTGGGGATATAACGTAGTAGTCAATCCAAATGTAGTAGACTTATATATTGGGTATGTAAGAAAAAAGTTAAAGTGCGAGAAGAAAGAGAGATATATTCAAACGATACATGGCAGAGGCTATTCAATGGTTGAATGATAAAAATAAAATAATAGGTAAAGTACAGTTTGTCATAATAGAAAAAACGAGTAAAACTATTTCATACAGTTTTACTCGTTTTTTCTATTAAACCTGATAATCAAATAGTTTCTGTGAAATATTAAAAGACGGAAACTATAAAAAGAAGATTACTACCAGACAATAGATTATGAAAAATTAGCTATTAATGGGCATTTTTTTGTAGTAGAAATCATGGTTTATAAGGTGCCCAATCTATTGATTAGTACGTGTGGGGGAGGACTCTGGTGCGCATTAGATGAGACTGTATCTAATTTATGTTTAATTTTATTAACTCACACCATTCACAAGATTTTCACATAATTAATGACTATACTTATTAACAGGATATTCAAATGAAAATGATTATCAATAGCAATTTAGATACATAAAGGTTACTATCTAATTTAATCTATGGACGTTATCATTTTCGAACTAAATTACATTATAAGGAGTATACGTATGAAAAAAACTATGCTTTTAAAATTAGTAAGTATTTTAGCAATTTTCACTTTAATGTTAGCAGCTTGCTCAGATTCAAGTAAGGAAACTTCGAAAGCTAATAAAGGTGATAGTAGTGATAAGCCAAAAACAGTTGAAATCACTGATGCACATGGAACTGTTAAAGTCCCTGTAAATCCAAAAAATGTAGTTGCTTTGGATAATAGAACTTTTGAAACTTTAGCTGATTGGGGAATTAAATTAGCGGCTGCTCCAAAGGATGTAATGCCTGCAGATTCAGCATATGTAAAGGATAGTAAAGTTCAAAATATTGGAAATCACCGCGAACCAAATCTTGAAATTATTGCAGCGGCAAACCCTGACCTTGTAATCGTTGGTCAAAGATTTGCTGGCCATTACGAAGAGATCAAAAAATTAGTGCCAAATGCAGCTGTTATTGATCTTAATGTTGATGTTTCTGAGAAAGCTACTAAGCCTGGAGAAAACTTAGTAAAAGGACTTAAAGATTCTACAATTTCTTTAGGGAAAATCTTTGATAAAGATAAAGAAGCTAAAAAATTAGTAGCTGATTTTGATAAATCTATTGAAAATGTAAAATCTGCTTATAATGGAAAAGATAAAGTTATGAGTGTTATCGTTACTGGTGGGAATATTGGTTTTGCTGCTCCTCACTCTGGTCGCGTTTGGGGACCAATGTATGAGATTTTCGGTTGGGCTCCAGCACTAGAAGTGTCTAATTCTACTGCAGGTCATAAAGGTGATGACGTTTCTGTTGAAGCTATTGCACAAACAAATCCTGATTGGCTTTTCGTATTAGATCGTGATGCTGCAACATCTGATGCTGCTACTTCAGCTCCTGCTCAGGATGTTATTTCTAAATCACCTGCTCTTCAAAACACAACTGCTGTTTCTAAAAAACAAATTGTTTATGCACCAGCAGATACTTACACAAATGAATCAATTGAGACTTATATAGAGTTATTTGGAAATATCGCAAAAACTTTAGCTAAGTAGTGTAAAGGAGTACGAAACAGTGTCAAAAAATATGATTTCTAGGGTTGAGAATATTTCTCAACCCCAGTTTTATAACCACAATAAAATATGGACAAAACCTTTTATAATAGCGATTATAGTTGTTATAATTTTAGGGATTATATCACTGTTTACTGGAGTTTATGATATACGTGGACAAGAGGACGGAATGGAGATGTTTTTCATCACTCGTGTTCCGAGAACAGTTGCATTAATGCTTACTGGAGCTGCAATGGCGATGGCAGGGCTCGTAATGCAATTAATTACACAGAATCGTTTTGTTGAACCTACTACAACGGGGACTATTGAATGGTCAGGCTTAGGCCTGCTTTTTGTATATTTATTATTTCCTGCCCCGACGTTAGTTCAAAGAATGACTGGTGCAATCATTTTTTCTTTTATAGGAACTATGATTTTCTTTCTGTTTTTAAGAAGAGTTAAACTTCGTTCGTCTTTAATTGTCCCTATTATTGGATTGATGCTTGGAGCAGTTATTTCTGCAGTGTCTACTTTTTTGGGACTCCTTTTTCAAATGACGCAAAGTATTGAAACTTGGTTCGTAGGTTCATTTGCTACCGTTCAGGTGGGAAGATATGAATATTTATGGCTGATTGTTATCGTTACTGTGCTTATTTTTATGTATGCTAATAGATTGACTTTAGCTGGACTAGGAGAAGATGTAGCAACAAGCCTTGGAGTTAATTACAATAGGATTGTTCTTTTTGGGACTGGCCTTATCTCTGTTGCAGTTGGAATTGTTGCAGCTGTTATTGGAAACTTACCTTTCTTGGGATTAATTGTTCCAAACATTGTTTCAATGTTTAGAGGGGATGATCTTAGGAGTAATTTACCTTGGGTATGTGTGATCGGAATGGGGACAATAACTGCCTGTGACATCATTTCTCGAACAATTATAAAGCCTTTTGAAGTACCTGTTTCTTTAATACTTGCAACAGTGGGAGCAGTCGTGTTTATTACTATTTTATTGAGACGAAGAAAACCAAGGAGGCTACGATGATCACATTAGACTATAAAAATAAAGAAAATGTCGAAATCGATTCTAGCCTTCATAATGAAAGTAGATCAGCTAGCGCTTTTCGTTCTAAGAAGGAAGCAAGACGTTATTGGATTGTACTAATAACATTGATCGCTTTAGGTCTCCTTTCTTCATATGGACTTTTAGTTTATAACAATCCAGTTCCGATAGATTCACCTTCTTTTATCCCAGTTGTTAAGAGAAGGATAATAGCCATTGTTGCTATGATTATTGCTGCAGTTTGTCATAGTTTGTCGACAGTTGCTTTCCAATCTATTACGAATAATAAAATTATTACTCCTTCGCTTTTAGGTTTCGAATCACTTTATTCAGCAATTCAAACGAGTACAATATTCTTCTTTGGTGCTAGTGCATTGATAAATTTTAGTGGAATTGGATCATTTTTATTTCAAGTTGTTGTTATGGTCTTCATGAGTTTGATACTTTATGGATGGTTACTTTCCGGTAAATACGGGAATTTACAACTTATGCTTTTAGTTGGAATTATTATTGGTACCGGGCTAAATTCTGTGTCAACTTTCATGAGAAAACTACTTGCGCCTTCAGAGTTTGATATTTTACAAGCAAGGTTATTTGGTTCTGTTAATCATGCAGATCCTGCATATTTTCCTATTGTAATTCCTATGGTCATAATTGTAGCAGTATTAATTTTGGCTCATTCTAAGAATTTGAATGTTTTGTCACTAGGAAAGGATGTTGCTACTTCTTTTGGAGTTAAATATCAACCTAGTGTAATTTATACGCTTGTATTAGTTGCTATTTTGATGTCCATTTCAACAGCTCTAATTGGGCCACTTACTTTCTACGGCTTTTTAGTAGCAACTTTGAGTTATCAGGCCGCGTCAACTTATGATCATAGATATATTTTTCCAATGGCTTTTGCAATAGGATTTTTGATAATGACGAGTGCATACTTTTTAATGTATCATGTATTCCATGCTCAAGGTGTAGTTTCAGTTATTATTGAATTATTTGGTGGAATAATATTCTTAACTATAGTTTTAAGGAAGAGGGCTTTATGATAAAAATTGATAATGTTAAAAAGTTCTATACTGATAAGGTGAAAATAGGACCTTTGGATATTGAAATACCAAAAGCGGGCTTTACTTCTTTAATTGGACCAAATGGCGCTGGAAAGTCAACGACACTATTGATGATTGGAAGACTTTTAGATATGGATGAAGGCCAAATTCAGGTAGCAAATATGGATGTTTCTGAATCCAAATCAAAAGACTTAGCAAAAGTTTTGACTATATTGCGACAAGAAAATCATTTTGTAACTAGGCTTACTGTTAGACAATTAGTTGGATTTGGGCGCTTTCCTTATTCAAAGGGAAGATTAACTAAAGAGGATGAAGCTATTATTTCTAAATATATCGATTTTCTAGATTTAACTAATTTAGAGAATAGATATTTAGATGAGCTTTCTGGTGGTCAAAGACAAAGGGCATATGTAGCGATGGTGTTGTGCCAAGAGACTGAATATGTACTTTTGGACGAGCCTCTGAACAATCTTGATGTTGCTCGTTCTGTTCAAATGATGGAGCATTTGAGACGTGCGGCTAATGAATTTGGAAGAACAATTTTGACTGTTATGCATGACATAAATTTTGCAGCCAAATACTCTGATAAAATTTGTGCTATGAAAGATGGACAAATTGCTGCTTTTGGAACAGTAGAAGAGGTTATGGACCCGGAAATTTTGACAGATATTTTTGAAACAAAAATAGAAATTATCAATGGTCCTTATGGGCCAATCGCTGTTTATTAGTTACAAAGTGTAAAAAATGAGTATGTCAAAAAAGTACTGTAGCTTGCGTAAATCATGCCAGCTACTCTAGTTGAAGTTGCTGTCTGTATTTTATAGGCAGCAGCTTTTTTTTATGCGATTGCCCATGAGGACTCTTAATATTTCTGGATGCTCGTAACAGTCCTGCATGTATTTCATTACTTCTAGTCCTGCGACGCTTCCAACAATAAACTTGTAAATTACTCATAAAATGCAAAAGAACGCTTCGCTTTTTCAAGTATTTACCAAGCGGAAAAATTTATCTCTGTATAACTTTTTATAAGAATTCAGCTTGTTTTTTGTATGTAATATTGCATATAAGAGTGTATTGATAAAAGTGTAAGGGGTCACTATAATGAGGGCATAAAGATACATCACATTTTCGTAGCAATAAAAAATGAACAAAATGTTCCATTAACAAATGAAATAAAAGTTTCAATTGGAGGAACAACATTATACCCAACTGCTAGTATTAGTCATTAGGTATAAAAAGGTGCCCTGTAAACAGGGCGCTTTTTTACTTAGTCACAAATTTTACTCTTTCCAAAACTGTTCCAATAGAATGACAAGCATGGTACCCACAAGTAATCCATTACTTAAAACATATTGTAAGGAAGAAGGAATTCCGCTAAATGCACTTTCTGGAAGAAACATTATACCCAAACTGATTAATAATGAAATTCCTAATATAGTTAATTGGCGTTGATTTAATTCTTCACGTAAAATGGATTGAAATGAAATGCCTATTACTTGGACAAATGTTGCTAAAAGTGCGGCATTAGCAATAGGACCTGGTAGCAAGGATATAAAGTTTACAATTGAAGGAATAAAAGAAATTCCTGCTAATATAAGACTTGCTATAAGGAACGACTTCACTTTTCTTTGTCCTGTTAGTTGAATAAATCCTGCTGATGCAGGTAATGGTACAATTCCAATTGTAGAAAACAACGACGAGATAATATGCGATATACCTCCGGCCCACACGCCGCGGTTCAGTATTTGCTTTTCATTTTCTTTAGATGACGGAGCCACTTGTTTTACAGCCGAAATAGCAGCGATTGTATTTGCAACTAAAAGAAATGTAAATAAAGTTGCAGTTAGAGCCATTCCAATATCTAATCTAGGTGTGCCCCAAGAAAATAGCTCTGGTAACTTAACTAACGGTGTGTGTGAAGGCATATGAGATGATTTTCCTAATACAGCATACAAAAGCCAACCACATGAAATTCCAAGTAACACAGCGTAACTTTTCATCCATCCGTTCCCTTTAATTGATAAGAAAGTAATAAGGGCAAAAACAAAGAGCGCAATAGCAGCCGTTGTATAATCAGGATGAGTTACAGCTCCTTGTAATCCCATCATTCCTTTTAGTAACACACCACTAAGCTGAAGAGATAATATTAAAAGAAAAGTTCCTGTAACCAAGGGTGTAAATAAACGTAGAATTCGATGAGCAAGCCCTGTTATACCAAGGACGAAGAGTAATATACCTGCAATAATTAATCCGCCTTCTAGAAGTTGTAATACATCCTTTGCACTTTGTCCCTGATGCATAGCGACTTGTCCCAATATGACAAATATACTTACCCATGAACCGGCTGGCCCATCCGCTATGGGGTAGTGATGCCCAAACCATGCTTGTATAAATGAACTTACTCCTACAACTAAAAAAGTTCGTTGCATTAATGTTGAGATATCTTCTATTGATAAATGGAATATGCCACCAATAATGATAGGCAATGCAATTGCATTTGCTAATAAAAACACAAACCACTGTAGAATACTAAAGCTCGTATCGACGTATTTTTTATTCATATTATTCTCCCTTGTATAAAAAGAATCTCATAGTAAAAATCCATCCTTTCTACACAGCTAGATTAAAAAGGATGGATTTTGTAAATCTATAAAATTACTTTAATTATATAGATAGATTTTTAATTAATTACCATGTACGGAACGGTAAGAATTTCCCGTTAAGTGTAATCACGATACGAGGGTCGCCACCTTTTGGATCTTCTTGTGTGTCCACACCTAGATTGAAGTTAATTGCACTCATTACACCTTCGCCAGCTTTTTCTAGAATTAATTCTCTAAGAGTTGGTGCGTATTGTAACATCATTTCATATAATCGATATAAGATTGGGTCAGTAGGGGGCATTTGCATTACTTGACCTCTAAGTGGAACTACTGTTAATGCTTGAACTACTTCTTCATCTAATTCTAATAGTTTACCGATTTTTTCTGCTTCTGGACGTGTCATTGTAGCTTGTCCTAATAACGCTGTTACAACCCAAGTCTCAGAGTTTTCACTTACTTTTGAAATTTCTTCCCATGTTAAACCTTTTGCAATTTTTGCTTCCATAATTTTTTGCGTAGCTTCTTGTCTATTCATATCTAATAACTTCCCTTCATTTAAGTAATAATTAATTTTTCATACCATTTAATGCTTTATATCCATCAACTATTAAATCTAATTTACCTGTGTGAGGATCAATAACTAAACCATGTACAGGAACATCTTTTGGAATAAGTGGATGATTTCTTACTAAATCAACATTAGCTTGAGTTGAACCGTTGACATCATCGAATCCAAATAACCATTTTTCAAGGTCAACACCAGCATATTCAATCGCTGATAAAATTTCTGGTGAAGCTACTCCACGATCTAATATTTTTTGAAGTGTTCCTTTTGGATTAGTTTGACTCGCACCACATCTTTGGTGTCCGATAAGGAAGATTTCATCTGCATTTAAATCATATACTGATGCTACAACACTTTGCATAACACTATCGAAAGGAGAAGCAATTTTACCACCTGCATTTCTGATAACTTTTGCATCACCATCGTGTATATCTAAAGCTTTTGGAAGTAGCTCAATTAAGCGAGCATCCATACAAGAAACAACAACCATACGTTTTTTAGGCATTTTTGTCGCTTCACGAGGAGCGTATTCTTTATTTTCTACAAATTGTTCATTGAAGGATAAAATCTCTTGTAATAACATATTTGTAACCTCCTTTAAATCTAGATGTATTTTTTTGTTGCGTCCTCTGTGTTATAAGTAAATATAACTGATAAACAATGTGATGTAAGAGGATAAACTAAGTATAGTGAATTGTATCGATAAGCAGAATAAGTTGGCGAAACACTTTCGGGATTTCTACTTTCACGGTGAAAGGATTGGTTTATATCATTGATCAAACAGATTTTGAGATACTGAAATTATTAGGAGAAAACTCAAGAATACAATGGAAAGAACTTGGTCAGAAAATACATATGACGGGGCAGGCTGTAGGAAATCGAATTCGGAGATTAGAGGATTTAGGGATTATTGAACAATATACAATTGCAATAAACCGAATCAAATTAGGACAAATAGTGACTGCATTTGTTACTTTGTTCGTAACAACAGCTAATCATCAAGAGTTTATGAATTTCTTTCAAGGAGAAGAAGGGATTTCTGAAGTACACCGTATAAGCGGTGAGGGATGTTATTTATTAAAAACACATTTTGCTTCCAATGAAGACTTAGATAAATTTCTAGGACGACTATTAGAGTACGGGAATTATCGTGTTAACCTATCAATAGGAAAGTTAAAATAAGATTTCTTTTCTTTGAGGGTTATAGTAACCTTATTTGCTGTTTTGTGGAATTCACGGCAAACTTATAGGTAGAGTGACATTGTAGGATAAAAACCATAACTTTGCCGGAGGGGCGGGGGTATGGTTTTTTGTTTGTAGATTTTCAAGTTAGAACTAGAAGTTTGAAGGATACGTCGATGAGGTATGTAATGTTAACTTAATGATCCATCTGATCATATGTTTACTTAGATGAATCATTAAGTAACAAAAAGTCTCGGTATTTTCATGCATTGTTATCTGTGTTTAGTGATAGCTTTTGTTGTTCTTTTAATTTTTCAGGTGTCACGTCATTTCCTAAAGGATCTAATATTTTTAATCCTGTGACAGTGGTACTGATTTGACCGCGAATAATTTGAAGGTACTCCTCGCGTAATGCTTTACGCTCATGTAATTCTGTTTGTGTTAAACCGTCTTCTTTTTGTTTTTTAGCTAGTTCATTGATTCGATTTAAAACTTCAAGCATTGTTTTCCCGCCTTTCTTTTTATAGAAGCTCTTTTGCAAGTAGTCGATAAGATTGTAGTTTTGCGTCATGATTATGACTGATTGTCCCAATCATAGCTTCGTTAATTCCGAATTTTTCTTCATGTTCGCGAAGTGTATTTGCAACTTCTTTAGCACTTCCAACAAGGAATTTTTTACGATTGTTCTGTATATGCATTTTGTCCATTTCAGTGTAATTGTAATTTAGTGCTTCTTCAGGAGAAGGTACGTGGAAGTACTTACCTTTATCTAAAAATAATAGAGATAAATCTAAAGAAGCTGCATGATATTCTGCTTCTTCAGCAGTTTCCGCTGCTAGTGCAAAATACCCAATGTTTATTTTAGGCTTAACCATAAACTCAGAAGGGACGAAATTTTTAAGATAAGATTCTAACATTTCACTAGATAACTCCCCACTAATAAACTGAGCATAGGAATAACCAATACCAAATCTTCCTGCCTGTGCAGCGCTACTACCACTAGAACCTAATAGCCAAACTTCAGGTAATGGGGCACCTAATGGAGAAGCAAGCGTGCGATTGTATAAATGATCTGCAGGCATTGTTTCTGTCATAAACATCATCGTATCCATTAATTTATCGTACAGATTCAGCATATTTGGATGTTTTCCTTCATGTAATGCAAGTGTAGAAAATTGATTGCCACCTGGCGCTCGACCTACACCGAAATCAATTCTATCTGGATATAAAGATGTTAATGTTTTAAATACTTCTGCCATCTTTAATGGTGAATGGTGCATTAACATCATTCCACCAGAACCAACGCGAATTTGCTCTGTTACAGATGCGATATGAGAGATCATAATTTCTGGTGAAGCACTAGCAAAATTGGCTGAACCATGATGCTCAGAATACCATAGTCTGTGATAGCCTAGTTTATCTACTAACTGTGCTAATTCAATCGTATTTTTAAAAGTTTCTTGAGTAGTTACCCCGTTTGAAACTGGAGTTTGATCTAAAACACTTAATTTCATAAGAAAACCTCTTTTCTTCTTAGTAGTGTTTATCGTACTTTCATTCCAAAAGTACGATAAACACGGTGATTAAAACTCGCCATTCCAAGACGTTACTTCATCTACAGTTAATCGAACTGATGGGAATCCTGGCTCTTTTGCTTTGCCTAATGCAATCATTAAGACGTCAGTTAAGTTTTCTTGAACGTTAAATGCTTTGCGGAATTCTTCAACGTTATAGCCAAGCATTGGGACTGTATCGTATCCTCTCGCTTTTGCAGCAAGCATAAATTGCATAGCTAGCAAACCACCGTCAAGCATTTGCCATTCTCTTTTTCCTTGTTCACTTACAGGTGCATAAAACTCACGAATACTTTTGTTCAGTCTGTTTTTAATTTCTTCTGTCATGAATCCAGCAGCTACTGCACGTTCATTCACCTTATTGATATGTTCGAATTCATGGGCGTTCTTTTCGCTTAAAATTACGATCATAGCGGATGCTTCTAGCACTTGTGGTTGATTTAAAGCAATTGGATGAAGCTTCTCTTTTAAGTCTTGATCTGTAATTACCATGAAACGCCATGGGTTTAAGTTGGAACTACTTGGTGCTAGCATTGCTTCTTCTAAAAGTTCTTTAATTTCTTCATCAGAGATTGTAACTGAAGGATCATAAGAGCGAACGGAACGGCGCTCACGAATCACATCATAAAAATTTGCAGTACGATTTTCTTTTTTCATTTTAAAATACCTCCACTAATTTAATGCTCTGTTATAAGTTGCTTACATGCATCATTATGGTATAGTACAGATATTATGAAAAGTACGCACTTTTCCGTGATATAGACACCATCTCGTGACATAGGCACGAGAAAGTGCCTATCAAAATACAGAAGGAGTTCAATATGAAAAAAGAGTATAACAATAGAATTGAAGTCGTTTTGGATGTGATCGGAGGTAAGTGGAAATCCCACATTTTATATCATTTAACAAGCGGACCGACAAGAACGGGTGAGTTAAAACGATTGGTAACTGGTATTACACAAAAAATGCTTACTGAGCAATTGAAAGAGCTTGAAAAAGATGGGCTTGTGTCTAGAAAAGTATATAATCAAGTACCACCGAAAGTTGAGTATTCTCTTACAGAACAGGGAGAATCATTAAAAAAGGGTTTGAAGGTGCTTTGCGATTGGGGAAGCGATTATATTAAGCATAAATATCCGAATGGTGAAGTAATCGTGAAAGAGGACGATCATATATGATTTAACATTTCTGTAAGTATAATTTTGCTATAATGAATAAGTACTTACACGAAGGGGAGCTAAAAGAGAAAATGAAGTCATTTAATATCGATCATTATATAGCTAGCGTTTTACAGTGGATATTAAATATAGCGTTAATCATATTATCCATTGTTTTATCGATCTTTTTAATTAACGAGACGATTACTTTTGTTCAATACATATTTTCAGCGAAGAAGTATACATCTTATAAATTAGTTGAGAGTATCATCGTCTATTTCCTATACTTCGAGTTCATCGCATTAATTATTAAGTATTTTAAGTCGAATTATCATTTTCCGTTACGTTATTTTATTTATATCGGAATTACGGCGTTAATTCGTTTAATTATCGTGTCTCATGAGGAACCAATGGAGACGTTATTATACGCGGGAGCAATTCTTGTTTTAGTTATTTCTTTATACATATCAAATATGAGAGATTTGAGAAAAGAGTAGTAGTGCAGACTTTTGTTTGTGCTACTTTTTTATTTGCAGCTTGAGTTTGGTGTAGGAAATCTGGAACAGAAAAGAGATGGCAAAGCCATCCCTTAATGAGATTGGATATTATTTTGAGGCTGTAATCAAATTGATAATGTCAGGACATTCTAATTTATAAGTTACTTTGTTGTCTTCAATATCTTTCTTTATTTTTTGACATATATTATTTGAATATTGAATATCTTGGTTTTCGTTATGTTTTTCATTTGTTTTTGTGTAGTCGACATCATAATAGATGGAGGTAGAGTCCTTTTCTTTTTTTACAGTTAAATCAATGATAGCAGGCTCGTTCTTGTTATTAAATTTAGTAATTCTAACTGAATCATCTTTATTTAAATTATAGTTTTCTATGAAAGTATCTAATTTTTCTATGTTATAAACTTTATCGTCTTTTTCAATAATATCGCCACGTTTTTTGGAAGCCTCAAAAGTATATGTCTCGTTTTTATTGTTGTTTTTCTCATTATTAGCACAACCAATGAGAGTAAATAAGGCTAGCGAGATTAAAGGTGACGCATACTTTCTATATTGTATTTTCATAAATTCAGCCCCTTTTCTTAATTTTTAGCAATAAATTATATTTGTAATAATATTTTATCTTACATAGAGTTAGCCTAGATTAAGCGTAATTTATTTTTTTATTAATTTACCGTAAATATCCTCATTTTTTTCATTTTTTCGTTAATAAGTTGTAAATTTCGACATGAAATTTTTATATTAGTTTATGATGTTTTTGTAACAAAAAATCTAAAAAGGAGTGATGTGATTCATGTTTAACAAATTTTCGGGAAATTCAAAGGCAAAAAAGATTTGTGGAATTGGGGCATTAGCAACTTTTATAGGTTTTTCGTCTTTAGGGTCAGTTAGCGCGGGTAGTTATGTTGATAAGTATAAACAGTATAATGTTGGATCTAGTGGTGGTTCTTATACAAATAGTGCCGGTTTTTCTGGCGGTGGTGGTAGTGGGAATTTATCAATGACAAGTACTATTAGTAAAGACAAACGTTTAATAGGGGTAAAGTTACGTACCAGTATTGATTCTGGTGACCCTTATATACAAAGTTTTTGGGCGCAAAGTAAAACGAGTTCCAATGTGCACTATCCTTTAAGTGCTTATATTATGCTTTAATAGGTGAAAAAGATGTAGGTAAGTTTACTACTGAAGAGTTGATTGAAATTGCTAACTCGATAGAATAATAAAAAGAAACAAAAATAAAGAAAGAATACCCTGGATTGTAGGTGCTTTAAAAAGTCCTATAATTCGGGGTGTGTTTATTTTTATAAGAAAGTATTATTTTTTAGTGAGGAGGTCTGTAAAAATGGTCTGATCTATGTGGATTTTCTAACAGATTAATTAAATTTCTTGTTTGTATTGATCCGTTATATTAAGTATTAAGTATTTCAAATCTAATTATCATTTTCCGTTACGATATTTTATTTATATCCGGATCATAGCTTTAATTCAATTCATTATTGTATCCCATGATGAACTGCTTGAGACAGGGTCTATTCTCGTTTTAGTCATTACTTTATACATATCCAATATGAGGGATTTGAAGAAGGAGTAGTAGTGCAGACTTTTGTTTGTGCTACTTTTTACATCTTGACCTTCAAGTTACTTGAAAGTTTACAATGTAAATAGGACGTTTGAAATCGAAAAAAATTGAGAAATTAAGTGAAGAGATTTCTTTTACTTTGGAGGTTATAGAAATGAGTCAGGAATTGAAATTACGTCCTTTAGAACGGGAAGACTTAAAGTTTGTACACGAACTTAATAATAACGCGCATATTATGTCGTATTGGTTTGAAGAGCCTTATGAAGCATTTGTGGAGCTGCAGGATTTATACGATAAACATATACATGATCAAAGTGAGCGCCGATTTATCGTTGAGAAAGATAATGAGATGGTGGGATTAGTCGAATTAGTAGAAATCGATTATATTCACCGTAGAACTGAATTCCAAATTATTATTGATCCGAGTTACCAAGGTTACGGTTATGCAGCTGATGCAACGCGTTTAGCGATGGATTACGCTTTTTCCGTATTAAATATGCATAAAATATATTTAGTTGTCGATAAAGAGAATGAAAAAGCTGTACACGTTTATAAAAAGGTCGGATTTATAGTAGAAGGTGAGTTGCAAGATGAGTTCTTCGTTGATGGCAACTACCATAATGCGATAAGAATGTGTATGTTCCAAAAAGAATATTTTAGAGTGAAGAGGCTATAGACAATGATTGTCTATAGTCTTTTTATTGTATAAGTCAACAATTATTTATCGTAAAACAATAAATAATTGTTGACTTATAATGTGTCGGGACTTATTATGAGGGTAGCAAAAGGAATGCGGACAAAGTAATTGTGAAATTAAAGGAGAATATATTATGAAAAATAAATTTTTATTAGCTATCGTACTAATATCGTTAGGAGTTACCTGTTTATTAATACAAGGTGCAACTAGTAAAGTGGAGGAAAATGGTTTGCTTGTAGAACCGTTCTTTTTCTTAGTACCAGTAAGCTATCTATTGTTCTTTAGTGGTATTGGTGTGTTGCTATTTGGATTTATCACTTCAAAGTTGAAAAAACAGCAATAGATACATGCTGTTAGTTTAGGAGTGGATTTTTGTGAAACAAAAAGAATTGTCATTATGGTTAAAGTTAATTATCATTCTTTGCGGATGTTTTGGTTTATTGTTCTGCATATATATTGGGCCAGAAACGGGAAGAGCGGTATTGTTAGTTTCAGAAAATTTGAAGGGGCTATATAAGCCATTCGTACTGTTCATTTGGATTACAGGAATTCCATTTTTTAGCGCTTTATTTTTAGGATGGAAAATATGTTCAGATATTGCCTCACACCAAGCCTTTACTGTAAAAAATGCGAATCGATTAAAGAGGATTAGTATTTTATCTATGACTGAAGGTGTTTTATATATCGGAGCATTACTATATATTTTCGCAGCTGGAAGTTATCATACGAGCTTTTTAGTTATTCTGTTACTTATTTTATTCTTCTCGGTCGTTATATCTATTTTTACTTCCTTACTTTCTCATTTAATTAGAAAAGCAAGTGAAATAAAAGATGATAATGACTTAACGATTTGAGGTGTTCTGTTATGACAATTATAGTAAATCTCGATGTAATGTTAGCGAAAAGGAAAATGAGTGTGACAGAGCTATCTGAGAAATTAGGAATTACAATGGCGAATGTCTCGATATTAAAAAATGGAAAAGCAAAAGCAATTAAATTCTCAACTTTAGAGAAGATATGTGAAGTTTTAGACTGTCAGCCAGGTGACATTTTAGAGTATAAAAAGGAGGAATTATGATGAAGAAAAAATACTTATTAGCATCTAGTCCAATATTTTTAGGAGTGCTATGCATAGTTATGTTTAATATAATTGGTTCTGAAGTGAAGCCAGATGGAACTTTAGTAGAACCATTTTACTTAATTCCATTAGCGTATTTATTTGTTTTAATTGGGATTATTACGATTTTGTTCGTAGCTATTTTCTCGATGTTTCGAAAAAAGCAAGAGCGATAAAGTTTCACTTTATTTTCCATTCCATATGGCGGGACATACTTCTTATGAAAGAAAGCGACTCAATAGAGTCGCTTTTTTATATTCCACCGAGCTTCATTCCAAGGAATGCGAATAGGATACCAATTATGTAAGTAGTACTTAAATATAAAAGGAATGTGTAAATTTTTTTGCGATTGAGAAGCTGAATGGACTCTAATTTAAGTGTCGAAAATGTGGTGAATGCGCCCATAAATCCAGTTCCTAATAATAATTGCCATTCTGTAGAGACTCCGTTGCCGATTATATACCCGAGTAAAAATGCTCCTGTTATATTAATAAGGAATGTAGCAATTGGAAAGGGTGTTTTATTTCTTTTTTTAAACCAATTGCTAATTGCAAATCGTGTAATCGCACCGAAAAACCCTCCAGTTGCCACTAATAAAGCTTCCATCATAAGTGATCACCATCCGTAAGTGATTTCTTAATTAAGAAATCACCTAGTGTATAGCCAAGTCCAGACATAATGAGACCGCCAAGTATGCTACATGATACATATAAGAAAGCCGTGCTCCATTCAGAATGATTGATTAATTGCACAGTTTCTACACTAAATGTTGAAAACGTCGTAAAGGAACCGATGAATCCAGTCCCGATGCCTGTGATAACCTCTGAAGGTAAGATGTTTAGCCGGGCGATATACGTAGTTAGCCATGCTAATAAGAAGCAGCCGGCTAAGTTAATGAGTAATGTAGCTAATGGAAAAGAATGATGCCAAAATACATGAATAGTAAGACCTAAATAATAGCGGGAAAGGGCTCCTAATATGCCGGCGATGCCAACGATAATATAAATCAATTTTCTCACCTCTTTAAATAGCTTGCTCAAAAAAATAGACTCCTACCAGTAGTTATACTGGTAGGAGTCATTAGCTAAGCAGCGGTTATGGCGAACTCCATCGCCTATGATTATTACATATAGTGTACTAAACATTGCGTTTAATTTCCAGTGGAGAAGTTAGTGCATTTTGTATTTATATAATAGTTTAAGATAAGGAATACTTACTTATAAACTAAATATAGTGATATAAGGTTTTCAGTGTGATAAAATATTTCGTATGTCTGTCATTTTTTTATTTAACTGAAAATAAAGAAAAGTAAAATCGTATGTTTTAGAAAAGGAGTCGTTTGTTTGAAAAAGTTATTAAAAATAGTACTTATATGTATTTTAGTAGGTGTGGGAGTTGTAGGTGGGTTTTTAGCTTATATGACACTTACAAAAGAACAGCCGGCTGATGTTATAAGCTTGAAGGTGGAAAACAATAAGGAGCGCGTAATTGCGCATGAAAATGAATTTAAAGTAACAACATTTAATATTGGATATGCTGGACTAGATAAGGATCAAGACTTCTTTATGGATGGGGGAAAAGGGTCTGGTTCAAGTAGTAAAGAACAAACGGAAACTAACTTAAAGAATATGCTTTCGTTTTTACAAAATGAGAATAGTGATTTTGCACTATTACAAGAAACAGATATAAAATCAATGCGATCATTTGATGTAAATGGGCATGAATTTTTGAAAAAAGGATTACCTGATTATGCTTCGTCATTCGGAAAGAACTACGATACGAAATGGGTTCCGGTGCCAATAACAAATCCAATGGGATATGCTGAAGCTGGATTAAGTACATTTTCTAAATATACGGTTCAAACAGCGAAGAGATTTCAGCTTCCTGGAATGGAGCCGTGGCCAAAGCGTTTATTTGATTTAGACCGAGCGATTGTTGAACATAAAATACCTGTTAATAATGGGAAATTTGTTAGACTCGTAAATCTACATTTGTCTGCTTATGATGAAGGCGGGAAAATTAGAAAACAGCAAGTAGAATATTTAAAAAAATATATGAACAAGCATTATGAAAATGGTGATTATGTCATAATGGGCGGAGACTGGAATCAATTACTTTCTAACGTTCAGTTAAGCGATCCTAAGTTTGTGAAAGAGCGTCCTGAGTGGTTAGTAGAATTACCGAAGGACTTTACTGATGGTGGCTTTAAGTGGGCTGTAGATCCGTCTGTTATGACTGTGAGAGATGATGTAAAGAAATACGTGGAAGGTGAAAACTTTGTCACGATTATTGATGGCTTTATCGTTTCACCGAATGTTGAAATTGTAAATGTACAAGGGAAAGATTTGAAGTTTGAAAATAGCGATCATAACCCAGTGAGTGCGGTATTCAAGCTGAAGTAATCGATACGTATGAGTAGAAGGTGGGGCTTCATATATGGAGTGGTTAAAGAGAACTTGTTTTTCTAACCTTGAGAAAGAATCACAGAAAAATCATTTATTGTTGTTTATCACGATTTGTAGTTTCTTCCTTGGGATAATCGCGATTGGGTATTACGGATATATTTTTACAGAGAGAGCAATAGTATTTTGGATGTGTGGTATTTCTATCGTAGTATTTGGAACGCTGCTTACTTTTATAGAAAGTATGGAAGCAATGTATAAATACATCATGACATGTATGCTACTTATTATGTCTTTCATTATGGTACAAGCATTTAATGAAAGCCCAGCTGTATTTCAAATGATCTATTTTACATTAGCGGTTTCACTTATTTATTTGAGTGAACGTCTTATTTTAATTCTTGGCGGGGTAGCAGTTGTTGTTACATTTATACTTTGTAGTTATTGGCCAAATCAATTTTTTGCGTATACAGCGTCATCTGAAGCTGCAAATTTCGCAAGCTTGTTAGCGATTGTAACGATCGCTATGTGGGGTGTCACAAAGATTGGTTCTAATCTTTTGGCTCGTTTAAGGGATGAGAAGCAAGCGGTGATGAAGAAAGCTCAGGAGTTAGAAGAAACGCAAAGGCTTATTGAGGAAACTGTTGTGAAGTTAGATAGTAATTTCAATCATTTAAGACAAAATATGAATACATCGATGGAGTCAATGAGTGAAATTAACTTTGCTTTTGAAGAAGTAGCAGTGGGAACTCAATCGCAATCAGAGATGATGTCACGTTCAGTAGAAGTATTGAATGATATGGAGGGAAATATTGACCAAATCATCTCTCAAGTAAGAAATGCGTCGATGCGTGTTGATAAAAGTTTGGAAATCTCAAAGGGTAGTGTAAATACTTTAAGAAATTTTGAAGCTAACATGAGAAGTTTAAATGATGTTGTTTCACAATCAGGAACGATATTTAGAGAATTAATGACACAATCGAAACAAATTAATGAAATTGTAGATGTAATCACGAATATTTCAAGTCAGACGAGTTTACTAGCTTTAAATGCAAATATTGAGGCTGCAAGGGCAGGCGAGCATGGAAAAGGTTTTGCTATTGTAGCGAATGAAGTATTAAAGCTTGCTGAAGAATCGAATCGTTCTGCGGGGAGAATTCAAGGGATTTTGAAGGAGTTTAGTAATCAAGCAAGTAAAGTAGAAGTGCAGGTAGAGAAGTCAGAAAGAGTACAAGAAGAATGTAACGAAATGTTAGCAAGTGTTTTGACCAATGTAACGGATTTAGGGAAGTTTATTGATGCGATTAATGATGTAATGAGGGAGATTGTTGGTCATCAAGAAAGTTTCCAAGCTAAAACGACGAATATCGTAAAGGACGTTACACATGCTTCTAACGTAATTCAACAAACTTCTGCAGCTACGGAAGAAGTGTTAGCGAGTGTTGAAGAAGAAAAGCATCGAAATGATACATCGGTGAAGACGTTACATACTGTTAGCGAGCAAGTGAAGTTGCTAGAAGATATTTTAGAAAAGTAATATCTCTTAAAAGGGTACACCATGTGTGCTCTTTTTTCATTTAAATGAATACTTGATAGTAATTTAATTGCTTTTCTGCGTGTTTTCTGCCAAGCTTAAGGAGATAAACTGAGACTTTAATTAGTGGGGCTATACGCTACTGATTATTAGTTGAACCCCGCAAATAGCGGAATAAAATACTTCAAAGAAAGAATTATATAGGTGACGCATATGATCGAAGTTAAGACTTCTGAACTTAGTGATGGAGAATTTAATAGAGGGGTATTTGCAACTCGTGATATTAAAAAGGGTGAGTTGATACACTCAGCACCAGTTATCTCTTATCCGAATGAACAGCATGAACACATTGAGAAAACGTTACTTGCTGACTACGCATTTGAGTATGGGGTAAATCATACGGCATTCCTGTTAGGATACGGCATGTTATTTAATCATGCATATAATCCGAATGCAACGTATGATATTGTCTTCGAGAATCATACGTTTAACTTCTTTGCTTACAAAGATATAAAAGCGGGAGAAGAGATTCTAATCAATTATAATGGTGAAGTTGATGACGATGAGCTATTATGGTTTGATAAGGAAAAAGAAGAGAACGAAAAATAAGTTAAAAAGTATAGAAAGGGCACATTCTGTGGGATGTGCTCTTTTTTATTGATGAAAATAAAGTAAAGATTACAAAAAAATACCACTTTTCTTTCGTATGGTATAGTAAGATATTGAAGGGTATTACTTTGAAAAGCCTATATATTTTACAAATTGTTGTCTATATAGTTACATGTCAAGTTTAGTAGCCCATTTGGGTTGCTTTATTATGCGATATATATTTTAATATGAGTGGAACCTCTTATAATTTAAGAGGTTTATAGGTGTGCTTTATGTACACTGTATTCACCACGTTAGCTGTTGTTCTGTAATGCATTTTTACGTGGGGATATTATGGACCCGTATATAGCGGGATAAAAAGATTATAGAAATAGAGGAATTGTAAAATGAATATGCACGAGGTTTATAAATATTTAAGTACAGTATTGCCTGAAGGTCATGTGAAGCAAGATGAAATGTTAAAGAATCATACGCATATTAAAGTGGGCGGGAAAGCGGATGTGTTCGTTTCTCCTACGAATTATGATGAAATTCAAGAAGTTATAAAGTATGCGAATCAATACAATATTCCAGTTACGTTTTTAGGAAACGGATCGAATGTTATTATTAAAGACGGTGGTCTTCGTGGGATCACAGTAAGTTTAATTCATATTACAGGTGTTACTGTAACAGGAACGACGATTGTAGCACAGTGTGGTGCAGCAATTATTGATGTATCACGTATTGCATTAGATCATAATTTAACGGGTCTTGAGTTTGCTTGTGGTATCCCAGGTTCAGTTGGCGGAGCGTTATATATGAATGCTGGTGCTTACGGCGGTGAAGTATCGTTTGTATTAACAGAAGCTGTCGTAATGACAGGTGATGGAGAGCTACGTACTTTAACGAAAGAAGCATTTGAATTTGGATATCGTAAGAGTGTATTTGCGAACAACCATTACATTATTCTTGAAGCGAGATTTGAGCTTCAAGAAGGTGTGCGTGAAGAAATTAAAGAAAAAATGGATGATTTAACGTTTAAACGTGAGTCAAAACAACCTTTAGAGTACCCTTCATGTGGCAGTGTATTTAAGCGTCCACCAAATAATTTCGCGGGTAAGCTTATTCAAGAATCAGGACTGCAAGGTAAGCGAATTGGCGGAGTTGAAGTTTCTTTAAAACACGCTGGATTTATGGTGAATGTTGATAACGGAACTGCACAAGATTATATCGATTTAATTCATTTTGTACAAAAGACAGTTGAAGAAAAATTCGGTGTGAAATTAGAGAGAGAAGTAAGGATTATTGGAGAAAATCTACAGTAATCTTTGAATAAAAAACGTATAAAAGTATGAATTATTTCGAAATAACATTTGGGTATTGTTGACAATTTGATTTTGATTCAATATAATGGCTAATAATTTAACAAATAAATTATACGTTGAAAGAGCCCAGTAGCAGTTTGTCACTGTTATTAAAGAGAGCTAGGGATTGCTGGAACCTAGCACAAACAAACTTGTGAATTACACTCTGGAGTATCTTAGGTAACGCTAAGCGGACTAGCAATCGATATTATTGCTAAGAGTGGTATGAATAGCTATGCTATTTATGCAAACTGGGTGGTAACACGGTGAATAATCGTCCCTATGTCTATCGTAGACATAGGGGCTTTTTTGTTTTCAAAAAATAAAGGGGATGACAAAAGATGAATATTATTGATGAATTAGAATGGCGCGGTGCTGTGAATCAACAGACAGATGAAGAAGGTTTGCGTAAGTTAGTAGAAGAGAAAAAGATTTCACTATACTGCGGAGTGGATCCGACTGGTGATAGTATGCATATTGGACATTTAATTCCGTTCATGATGATGAAAAGATTTCAATTAGCTGGCCATCATCCGGTTATTTTAATCGGAGGGGCAACAGGAACAATTGGTGATCCGAGTGGTCGTCAATCCGAGCGTCAACTACAAACGTTAGAAGTGGTGCAGCATAATGTAGATGCGTTAACAGCACAAATGAAAAATCTATTTGACTTTGGCGGGAATAGCGAAGTGAAGATGGTAAATAACTATGACTGGACACATAAAATAAACATTATCGAGTTTTTACGTGATTACGGAAAAAACTTTAGCATAAATAGCATGTTAGCGAAAGATATTGTCGCAAGTCGTTTAGATACAGGGATTTCTTTCACAGAATTCACGTACCAAATCTTGCAAGCGATGGATTTTCATCATTTATACACAAAAGAAGATGTTCAATTGCAAATTGGTGGTAGTGATCAATGGGGAAATATTACGAGTGGTCTAGATTTAATTCGTAAGTTAGAAGGTCATGAAGCGAAAGTATTCGGATTAACGATTCCATTATTATTAAAATCAGATGGTACGAAGTTTGGTAAATCAGCAGGTGGTGCGGTTTGGCTTGATCCTGAAAAGACAACGCCGTTTGAATTTTACCAGTTTTGGGTGAATACAAATGATCATGATGTAATTAAATACTTGAAATACTTTACGTTCTTAACGAAAGAGCGAATTGATGAATTAGCTGTGAAAGTAGAAACAGAGCCTCATAAACGTGAAGCGCAAAAAGTATTAGCAGAAGAAATGACGAAATTCGTTCATGGAGAAGAAGCATTTTTACAGGCAGTGAAAATTACAGTAGCGTTATTTAGCGGAGATATTAAGTCGTTAACAGCTGATGAAATTGAACAAGGCTTTAAAGAGATGCCGACATTCCAATCTTCAAAAGAGACGAAAAATATCGTAGAGTGGCTAGTTGATTTAGGAATTGAACCTTCTAGACGTCAAGCGCGTGAAGATATTAATAATGGGGCTATATCTATGAATGGTGAAAAAGTAACGGATGTCAGTAGGGATGTTACTGTAGAAAATTCATTTGATGGACGATTCATCATTATTCGTAAAGGGAAGAAGAACTACAGCTTAGTGGAATTAGGAGAATAGTTCTTGTGAAAGAGCGGAAGTAGGGAAGATATCTACTTCCGCTCTTTTCATATACACAATTTCGACACAAAAAAGTCAGTATATTTCGATAATTAAAGAGGTTATATTATTCTTTTGCCGAATAAATAAGTTAGAGAAAATTACGGATAAAGTGAAACTTTAATCAGTGGGGGGGTTTGTTCATCCCCACTGATTATCAGCCCGCAAATAGCGGGATAAAAATAGCCCGAACCATGCAGGGCATGATTCGGGCTTATATTCAGATTAGTAAGCTAAGCTGAATAGACCTTTAATGTGTGATAAGTAACGAACGTTACTTGCTTCTTTCATTAATGATGCTGGTAGGCCTTTAAGCGGAGTATTGCTTGCTCCGATTGTAGCGACAGCATCTTTACGTCCTAGACTAGCAAGTGTTCCAGAGTTGATAGGTGCAAACTCTTCGAATGCTTTGCCTTCTAGTGCTGCGTATAAGTTGTATCCAATTAACTCACCCATTTGCCAAGCGATTTGTGCAGTTGGTGGGTATGGACGACCGTCTGGAGAGAAGACAACAGCGCTGTCTCCAGCAACGAATACGTCTTTGTGAGAAGTAGATTGTAGATGTGCATCAACAGTTGCACGACCGCGGTTTACTTCAAGACCTGATTCACCAATTAATGGGTTACCTTGTACGCCGCCTGTCCAAACGAATGTGTTAGCAACGATTTTTTGACCGTCTTTTAAGTCAATTTCATTACCAGCAACGTTTGTTACAGGAAGACCTGTTAAGAATGTAACACCGCGTGCTTCTAAGCTAGCAGTTGCACGTTCGATTAAGTGGTCTGGTAATACTGGAAGGATTTTTGGACCTGCTTCAACAAGAAGAAGTTTAACTTCTTTTGGATTTACGCCGTGGCTTTTTGCAAGTTTAGGCATAATGTCAGCAAGCTCACCAACTAGCTCAACGCCAGTTAATCCGCCACCACCGATTACGATTGTAGCATCAGCTTCGTTTTTCGTTTTAGCGTATTCACGAATACGGTCTTCAACGTGTTTGTAGATTTTGTTTGCATCAGCAGCAGATTTTAATACCATGCTGTTTTCTTCTAGTCCTGGAATACCGAAGTAAGCAGTTTTACTTCCTAAAGCAACTACAAGTGCATCGTAAGATAAAGTAGTGCCACCAGCTAGTTTGATTTCTTTGCTATCAACTGAGAATGACTCAACTGTTGCAATTTTAAGATCGATGTCTTTACCTTTGAAAAGCTTTGTAAGTGGCATTGCAATTGCTTGCTCAGCAACGTTACCAGCTGCAAGGCGGTGTAGTTCAGTGATGATTTGGTGCGTTGGGTATTGGTTAATCACTGTAACTTGTGCTTCTGATTTGCTGTAATATTTACGTACGTTTAAAGCGGCAAGAAGACCGCCATAACCAGCGCCTAAGATGACAATTTGTTTTGACATAGTATGATATCCCCCGTCTTTACTAATTGTTGTTATAAGTTAAATTATTTATTGTTACGTTCTGCACTAATTTGAAGGTATGCGTTCACAAAGCGGAACATTTTTTGTGCTTGTGGGTCTTTTAGTAATTTTAATAGACCGAACAGGCCGATAACTTCGTTGCTTTCATCAGCACGATCTTTCGCTTCGATAGCAGTTGCAGCCATGCCTTTTACTGTATCTTTTACAGGTTCTACAAGCTCTGTGATTGCACTAACAGTGTCGCTTTTTAATACTTCATCAGTAGCAACAGTTTGAGCGAAGTCATAAGACTTAGTTAAAATGTTAACAAGCTCAGTTAATTTTGGAAGCTGTTCTACTAGTGTTGTTAATGATTCTTGTACCTCAGGTTTTAACAACTGATCAAGTACATCAAGTTGTCCTTGGCTAGCAGAAATTTGTACAGTTTCTTGTTCTGGCTTTGTTTGAGTCATAGTTTCTGGCATCTCCAATTCTCCTTTACGATAGCAATACTCTTATTTTTTATAGGTAAGATAGTAAACGCTTATGAAACTTTATACAAAGTTTCACAAAGCACAATAAAATGCCTTTAAATTTATGATAGCAAGTAAGCTGAAATCATAAATCCAAAACCATAATGTCCTACCTATTATTTATGAACTGTCCGATACATGGCTTGTCCGCATAATGGAAAGTTCCCTTATCGGAAAGTGTATATAATATATATCCTATATTATATACTATATACACGTATGTTAACATAAAAATGATTCCTAATTATTTGATATTGATTCTGTAACCTAGTACTGACAAGGCATGAAAGCGCATAAATTATTTTATCTATCTTAAAAATGTACATATATATAAAGAAAAAAAGGAGGAAATGGACAAATTTATGTTCATTTTTTCCTTTTTTTATTGTTCACCTTCTGTAATTAGCATTGATGTGTTACCGCTTTTTTCAAGGTGGCATTCGCCCCAAGTACAAAGAGAATCAAGAATAGATTCTAAAGACCAACCGTAGTCTGTAAGAGAATATTCTACTTTCGGTGGTACTTGATTGTATACCTTTCTTTGAATAACTCCGTCTTCTTCTAATTCGCGTAATTGCTGTGTTAACATCTTTTGTGTAATACCAGGCATGAGACGTTTTAATTCACTCGTTCTCTTTGTACCTTTCGTTAAGTGGCAAAGAATAACGACTTTCCATTTGCCACCGATAACCTCTAAAGTCGCTTCAACGGGAATATTATATTTCTTCATATAAAAATCTCCTTTGATGAATGTAGATTTCATTTCTTCAACAAAAGAAGCTAAATAAGTTAAATATTACTTTTTAGTGCCTATAGCACTTTAAAGTACGTACTTTTTATCGTGTTGAATATATTTCATAATAGCATACGTAAGAGGGAAATGAGTAGTACGGTACTAAAAAGTGCCTATGTTACTTTTGGGTACCTATCGTACTTTAAAGTGCGTTCTTCAAAAAAAGAGTGAAGCCATTCATAATAGCATTTATCAGCAGTAAAGTTATTTTTGTAGAAGATAAAAAGGCCTTTTTATCATACTATTATGATTGGATTTCTCGTATTAAGGAGGAGTTCAATTGAATTCATATGCAGTATCATCTTCGGCTGTTCAGACGAAGCGAAGAAGTATGTTTGCTTTATTAGCGCTAGCAATTAGTGCATTTGGAATTGGTACAACCGAGTTTATTAGTGTCGGTTTATTACCATCTATTTCGGAAGATTTACATGTTTCTGTTACAACAGCGGGCTTAACCGTTTCTTTATACGCGTTAGGAGTAGCATTCGGTGCTCCTGTTTTAACCTCGTTAACTGCTAGTATGTCGCGAAAAACATTATTAATGTGGATTATGATTGTCTTTATTATCGGTAATGGAATTGCAGCGGTAGCAACGAGTTTTACTGTGTTACTTATCGCGAGGGTTGTCTCTGCATTTGCACATGGCGTTTTTATGTCGATCGGATCCACAATTGCGGCTGCACTTGTACCAGAGAATAAACGTGCTAGTGCAATAGCATTTATGTTTACTGGTTTAACCGTTGCGACGATTACAGGTGTACCAATTGGAACGTTTATTGGTCAACAATTTGGCTGGAGAGCATCTTTTATGGTGATTGTGGTCATTGGAATTGTTGCCTTAGTCGCAAACAGCATGTTAATTCCGTCTAACTTAAAAAAGGGTACACGAGTATCATTTCGTGATCAATTCAAACTTATCACGAACGGAAGACTCTTACTTGTTTTCGTCATTACTGCATTAGGATACGGAGGAACATTCGTAACATTTACGTATTTATCTCCGCTATTACAAGAAGTAACAGGATTTAAATCGAGTACCGTTACAATCATTTTGTTAGTGTACGGGATTGCAATTGCGATTGGGAATATGGTCGGCGGAAAATTATCGAATCATAATCCAATTCGAGCACTATTTTACATGTTCTTTATTCAAGCAATTGTATTATTCGTACTAACATTTACAGCGCAGTTTCAAGTAGCAGGGCTTATCACAATTATTTTTATGGGGCTATTCGCGTTTATGAATGTTCCAGGACTACAAGTGTATGTCGTTATATTGGCTGAGCGTTTCGTGCCGAGTGCCGTTGATATCGCATCAGCAATGAATATTGCAGCATTTAACGCAGGAATTGCTCTTGGGGCTTATTTGGGCGGTATTGTAACGAACTCGTTAGGATTAATTCATACAGCTTGGGTAGGCGGCATTATGGTAGTAGGCGCTGTTATTTTAACGGCTTGGAGTATGAACTTAGAAAAAAGAGATCAAGCAAAATAAAGGAGAGAAAAATATAATGAAAAATTTACAAAGTAAAACAACATTGCATAACGGTGTGGAAATGCCTTGGTTCGGTTTAGGTGTATTTAAAGTAGAAGATGGACCGGAACTTGTAGAGGCTGTGAAAGTAGCTATTAAAGAAGGATACCGTAGCATTGATACAGCTGCGATTTATGGAAATGAAAAAGCAGTTGGAGAAGGCATTCGCGCTGGTATAAAAGAAGCAGGGATTTCTCGAGAAGATTTATTCATTACTTCAAAAGTATGGAACGCAGATCAAGGATATGAAACGACACTTGCTGCATACGAAGAGAGCTTAAAAAAATTAGAACTAGATTATTTAGATTTATATCTTGTCCATTGGCCTGTTGAAGGGAAATATAAAGATTCGTGGAGAGCGTTAGAAACACTTTATAAAGAAGAACGCGTGCGTGCAATTGGCGTAAGTAACTTCCAAATCCATCATCTGAAGGATGTAATGGAAGGTGCGGAAATTAAGCCGATGATTAACCAAGTAGAGTATCACCCGCGTTTAACGCAGAAAGAACTACAAGCTTTCTGTAAAGAACAAGGAATCCAAATGGAAGCATGGTCACCACTTATGCAAGGGCAATTATTAGATAATGAAACTTTACAAGAAGTTGCTGATAAATACGGTAAAACAACAGCGCAGATTATTTTACGTTGGGATCTTCAAAATGAAGTTGTAACGATTCCGAAATCAACGAAAGAACAGCGTATTATTGCGAATGCTAATATATTCGACTTCGAATTAACAAAAGAAGATATGGAAAAGATTGATGCTTTAAATCAGAACCACCGCGTTGGTCCAGATCCTGATAACTTTGATTTCTAATAGAGGTAAGTTCAAAGAGTGCAAAAAAGTTTGCACTCTTTTTTGTTTTGTCTATGCATAAAAAACGTTTCTAACTAAATAATACATAGTAGTAAATTTGTTATTTTATAAGGGGTTGTAGACATGAATATAAAACGATCGTTCAAGCTAATGGCTGCTTTTTTGAGTGTTTTATTTGTATTTGCGAACTTATTATTCCCACTTCAAAAGGCATTCGCAGAAGTTATGGATCATACGAAGTATGAAATGGATTGGAGCTATAGTAAGTCAAAGAAGAAACCAATTCGAACAGAGCTTATTAAAACGGCAGATGGAAAAATTGCATTTTGCTTAAATGTAGATTTGAAATCTCCGAGCGGCCAAGATTTACCTGAAATGGGTAAAGTAGATATTAACGTATATCGTGTACTATTAAACGGGTATCCACAGAAGAGCCCACAAGAATTAGGTGTTTCCGATTGGAGAGAGGCACATTACGCAACGCAGCTTGCGGTGTGGAATGCGTTAAAACAAATTGATATTAACGATTTAGATTTCCGTAATAAAAATGTAGAAAAAGTAACGAAAGATATCGTTGCAAAAGCAAGCGCTAGTGAGGAACTACAAGAAATTACGATGAGTGTAGTACCATCAGAAGAGCAAGAGGCAGTATTAAAAAATGAGTTTTTTGAAACAGGTTTATACACAGTGCAAACAAATGCAAAAAGTGGAACGTATAAAGTGCAAGCAACAGGTGCACCAGAAGGCACGAAGTTCGTAAATGAAAAAGGCGAGGGAAAAACAGAATTTAATGTAGGAGAAAAGTTCCGCATTTTAATTCCGAAACAAACACCATCGGGTGGATTTAGCTTTAAAGTATCAGGGAATTTAACGAAACTACAAGGAATCGCGCATAAAGGAACACCGACAATTCAAAATGCAGTTGTATTACTTGAGCGTAGTGAAGAGAAAACAAGTCCAGAGTTGGCGGTAAGTTGGAAAAAAGCAAATGGTCATGATAATAAACCAAATAAACCATATACTCCAAACGAACCACATAAACCAAATCAAGATAAAAGATAAAAGATTAAAGAAAAGCACTGGTATGTTCCAGTGCTTTTTTTGTATGCTTACATTTTTGTAAGGTTGCTGTAATGTATCTAGATTATAGTTTTTGCAACATGCTGTTAAAATTAAGAAATAATTTACGATATATAAGGGGAGATACACCGTGAATGAACGTTCAAAGGCGCGAATTAGTTTTTTTATTTACCTGTCTATTTTAATTATATTTGATATAAAATACTCGTTTATGATTTTGAATATGTTCCTTGCCTTTGCTGCACTAGAACTTTCTTTTTTATTGCCATTATTTAAAGTGAAACAGAAAAGTGAAATACCGGTGAGTAGCCTATTTTATATTATTTTCATACTACTATCACCGAATGTATTTTACGTAGTAACAGATTTAATTCATCTAAATATATATGAGTTTAATTATAAAAAAGGGCTAGTACTGGAAGAGTGGAAAAACTTTTTTGTATTAACAAGTGGAGTCATAATCGCAATTTATTATTACATTCTTATGCTGAAACAAGTGAACAATCTTTTACAGACGAAATGGAGAAAAGGTATGCTCTTTGTTTTTATATTACTTTCTAGTATCGGGATATTTATTGGAAGGTTTTTGCGTTTCCATTCGATTCATTTATTTACAGAGCCATTATCTTTAGTAAGACAGTTTGTATATGCAATGAATGGATCTTCGGTACTTTTCATTATATGGCTGACGCTTTTACAATGTACGGTTTGGTGGTTATTTGTAGATGTAAAAAGGAGGGAATTATAATCGATAAAGATATTGTAACGTTAACGATAGTACTTATAGCGATTGCTCTATTTCTTTTTATCTCACAAGTCTATATAGCGATCCTTCTGTATAAGTATGAAAAGTCTTGGTGGTGGGGAGGGCTTAGTTTCCTTTTACCGTTTGGACTTAATGTGTACATATATCAAATTATTATATTAGAAAAACGAGTGGGGATATTTTTTGAAAGGTTAAATTCAAGTGAAAGAAAATTATGGAGGAAAATATATTTTCTTGTATTGCTACAATATATGTTCTTGTTTGCATGCTTCGGATTTCTTACATCGCCAGCATTAATGTTTTGATCAGTACGGTATAATGAAACAAAAAATTAGAGAGAGAGATGAAAAATGAAACTTCGTATTTGTGAAATAACGACAGAAAATCGGCATGAAATTGCTAACTTAAAAGTAACAGAACAGCAGCATAAATTTATTGAAAGTACAGTTGAAAATTGTTTAGTTGATGCTGAAACGAAATATAAAGAAGATGCGGTTTCCATAGGTCTGTATGATGGTGATATACCTATTGGATATGCAATGTATGGCTGGTTTGAGGAAGAAGAAAAGGCTGTATATTTAAATCAATTTGTCATCGATAGTGCATGCCAAGGAAAAGGGTATGCAAAACCATTATTGCGTTTGTTAATGGATCATTTTACAACAGAATATAATTGCAAAGTTATGTATTTAAGCATACATCCAGAAAACAAACTCGCGCAAAAATTATATGAATCAATTGGGTTCCATTTAACCGGTGAAATTGAGGATGAGTGGTTACACGGAAAAGGATTTATAATGAAACGTATGTTGGATTAATAAAAACCTGTCCGGAAGATTAGTATCTTTCAGGCGGGTTTTTTATTCTAAAATAGCATTAAAGTTAGAAATCTAAACATTAAGATTTTTGGATTAAATTCATGAAATTGTAATATTAATCTAATTGAAATGTCTATCTAACAAGAAAGAAATCGTGTACAATTCACTTTGGAAAAACTGTCCATAGATGGATGCCTATGAATGAATTGTAAAAAAACGATATTTTTATACACATTTTTCATGTATAGACAACAATACCTATTAAAATGTATTTCTTATCATTATCCCGCGATGAAAAAAGGAGAACTCATCACAAAACATAGAGAGAGATGAGAAGGAATTTTATACTTAAAAATTTTTGTTATATAAGAAAGCGAATACATATAGGGAATAAAGGTGAGCGGTATTGGTAAGCGAAGTTTTGCTGTGTATTTTAAATGGTTGTATAAAGATAATTTGATTTTGCATTAAATGAATATATCTATGATGGTTTGTATTACAAAAAGAATAGGGGACACAGATTATGTCGAAGAAAAAGACGAGTAGGGTATTAGTAGCTGGTATATGCATATCTACATTGTTATCACCAGTAGCTTTCGAAGCATCAAAAGGATATGCGGCGCCTTTGGAAGAGAACAAGGGTGGGAATTTAGAAGAGAATAAATTTGAGCAGAGGACGTTTCAGTTGCCGGGTAAAGGTAGCGTAGATGAAGAAAATAAACGTTTAAGAGTTACTTGGAAACTTTCTGCTAATGAGCCGACTGGAATTTATGCAGCGCCAAATGAAGAGATTACAATTGACATAAAAGGAACGCAGTCTATTCAAGCTTTCATAGGAACGAGATCTTATGATGAAAAGGATCCAGAAGAGTTTGATTTAAAACCAGGGAAAAACGTTATTTCATCTCCAAGAGGCGGTATTTTATATTTTTATAATATGAATAACGAAGGAGAGGTAACAGCTTCAGTTACGAATGGTGGTAGCCATTTCCCTTTGTTTATTTTAGGTAAACATACGAAAAAAGATTGGGGTGAAATGTTAAAAAAATATAAGGATCCTTATGCAGTTGAATTAAAAGGTGAGAGAAGCTTAATTACTACTACTTACGATTCTGTGCAGAAATATATGAAGAATACGGATCCAACAGAGCTAATGAAATTACACGATAAGATTATTCGTTTGGAAAACGCAGTGGCAGGATTATCTGAGGACGGTGTTGGGGTTGCAAAATCTCCAACTCATTATGTTCAGTTTGTTGAAAAACGGAAGCCTGCTGAAGGGAACTTTATGTTTGCGACAAATTATCATACAGGATATATCCCGACGGCAATGAATAGAGTTTTAGATTTAGAAGTACTTGAAAAGGATGGCTGGGGACCATGGCATGAAGTTGGACATTTACATCAGCAAGAACCTTGGAAGTGGTCTAAAGTAAGGGAAGTCACAGTAAATATTTACTCATTAGCTGTTCAAAAGGCATTAGGGAATCAATTAGAAATGGATGAGCACTATAAAGAGTCATTTGAGTATTTAGAGAGACCTAAAGCAGAAAGGGTCATTGATGAAATCAATCCTCTTACAATGTTTTGGCAATTAAATGTAGTGTATGGAGAACATTTTTATCCTAGGTTACATCAAGCTTATCGTTTGTTGCCTCAGAGTGAAATGCCTAATTCTGATGAAGAGAAAAAGCAACTATTTATTTATATGACATCAAAAGTGGTTGGGCAAAATTTAATTCCTTTCTTTGAGGAATGGGGATTAACGCCAAATGATGATACTAGAGAGAAGATAGAAAAATTAAATTTACCTAAATTAGAAAAGGAAATATGGAAAGCTACTGATAGTAATGATATTCGCGAGAGGCAAGTTGAACCGTATAAGGTTCCGTATGGTGAACCTGCTAATGAGGTACAAAACCTTTTAGTTGGTACGGATTCTGATGAAAACGAGGCGAGTAAACTTGTTCAAAATTTAGGTGAGAATGTAAAAGTAACAGGTAAGATCATATGGCCTAAATTAGAGAATGGAAAACAGGAAGTGTTAGTAGAAATTGAAGATGAGAAAGGAAATAAAAATTCAATTCCTGTCCAAGTTAATGGAGTTTATGGTGACAGTATAATTTTTCAAGGACTTTCAAATGAAGTAATGTCCACAGTGATGCTTCGTCACAATGAAAAAAAATTAAATGTAAACTTTACTAATAATAAAATACATTACCGTTTTGAAAAAGAAGAATATATGGGCTTAACGGTATATGATCGAAATGGGATTGAAAAGAAAAGTGTATCGGCAGAAGGGCAAGAAAATGGAAAACGATTTGCGCTTGAACTAAATGGATTGGATTTTGAATATGGTGATGTAGTAAAAGTATTCCATGCAGAACCAGACCGTTTGAAGTGGTATCAAAATAACGCACTTGTAGATCAAGGAAATGCTAAAAATAAAAAAGAGAAATTATTCCAAATCACTCCGCAAGGGTTCGAGTTTAAAGATGGTTTACAAGAAGTAACAGCAGTCCCGCAAAAAGTAGTAGTCGGAACAGATGTTGAAAAGTTAGAAGCGAAAAACTTCGTACAAGTAAAAGATGGAGAAGTGAGTGGTTTTGCAGAAAAACCAAATACATCAAAAATCGGTAAACAAAAAGTAAAAGTAGAGACGAAAGATCGTTTTGGAAATAAGCAAGTGACGGAAGTTCCTCTAACAGTAACATATGGAGATAGTTTACTTGTATATGGATTAAGCTATGGTACTGACGATATGAAGTCAATTATAACGTTACATCATGATACGAAAAAACTGAGTGTAACAGATACAAAGAATCTGATTCATGATTACTTTAAAGATGAGAAGTATTTTGAATTCACACTGTACGATAAAGAGGGAACAGAGAAGAAAAATATAGCGGTAAAAGGTTTGGAGAATACGAAAGCTTTTGCCAAGGAAGTAGATGGACTTGCATTTGAGTATGGAGATGTTGTGAAAGTATACCATGCAGAATCTTCTCGTTTACATTGGTACCAAAAAGATTTATATGTGGGAGAAGGAAACAGTAAGGAGATAAAGGAATTAGTCTTCAAAATTACTGAAAATGGATTTGAAAGGTTAGACGGTGAGCAAACAGTAAAAGTAAATCCACAAAAAGTAGTAATTGGAACAGATGTAGAAAAGTTAGAAGCGAAAAACTTTGTTGAAGTAAAAGATGGAGAAGTAGTTGGATTTGTAGAGAAACCAAATACATCAAAAATCGGTGAGCAAAAAGTAAAGGTAGAGACGAAAGATCGTTTTGGAAATAAGAAAGTGACAGAAGTGCCGTTAGAAGTAATTTACGGAGATAGCATTATGTTCTTTGGTACAAGTTATGGCGGAACAAACATTAAATCGGTTGTAACTTTGAACCATGAAGAGAAGAAATTCGGTACAACAGATTCAGAAGGTAAAATGCATACTTCATTTGCGGATGAGAAATATATGGGAATGACTGTATATGATAAAGATGGGAAAGAGAAGAAAGCAGTATCTGTAAAAGCGTCTGAAAATACGAAAGCATTCGCAGAGCAATTTAAGGGAATGTCGTTCGAATATGGCGATATAGTAAAAGTGTATCAAAGAGAGTTTGATAGATTTAAAGTGTATAAAAACAATGAATTCGTGGATGCACAGTATGGCGTTCATGAAGTGTTCTTTAAAGTTACGGAGCAAGGTTTCGAAAGAATGGAAGCTCAGCAAGAAATAAAGGCAGTACCACAAAAAATAGTAATCGGAACAGATGATGCAAAATTAAATGCAAAAGATTTTGTTCAAGTGAAAGATGGAGAAGTGATTGGTTTTGTAGAGAAACCAAATACAACGAAAATCGGAGAACAAAAAGTAAAGGTAGAAACGAAAGATCGTTTCGGGAATAAGAAAGTAACGGAAGTATCACTAGAAGTAACGTATGGGGATAGCTTGGTATTTAAAGGGCTAAATTATAGTACTGATATTAAATCGATTGTAACATTGCAACATGATCAGAAAAAATTCAGTACGACAGCTGATTCGAATCCGGTGCACCATTATTTTAAAGAAGAAACGTACTTTGAATTTACATTATTAGATCAAAAAGGAATAGAGAAGAAGAAAGCGACTGTAAAAGGTGTTGAAAACACGAAAGAGTTTGCAAAAGCGATTAACGGCTTAGAATTTGAATACGGTGACGTTGTAAAAGTGTATCATGCAGAATCGGATCGATTTAATTGGTATCAAAATAATAACTTTACTGGTCAAGGTAAGGCGAAAGTAGAAAAAGAATTATTCTTTAAAGTAACAGAAAAAGGTTTTGAAAGAATAGAAGCTCTACAAGAAGTAAAGGCAGTACAGCAAAAAGTAGTAATCGGAACAGATGCTGAAAAGTTAGAAGTGAAAAACTTTGTTGAAGTAAAAGACGGAGAAGTAATTGGATTTGTAGAGAAACCAGACACAATGAAACTCGGTGAGCAAAAAGTAAAAGTAGAGACGAAAGATCGTTTTGGGAATAAGACAATAACAGAAGTACCGATTGAAGTGACGTATGGAGATAGCCTGGTGTATCAAGGTGTGTCCAATGTTACACGTTCTATTGTTACGTTAAATCATGACGAAAAGAAATTACATGCAACATTTACGAATGATGTGATTCATTATCGTTTTGTGAATGAACAGTATTTAGGTTTTGCGATTTACGATCAAAATGGAAATGAGAAAAAGCATATATCAGCAGACGGTCAAGAAACCTCAAAGAATTTTGCAGAACAAGTAAATGGTACTCCATTTGAGTATGGGGATGTTGTAAAAGTGTATCATGCAGAACCAAGTCGTCTGAAATGGTATAAAAAGAATGAGTTAGCAGAACAAGTAGCCTCAGCAGAAGTTGCATTTAAAATCACTCAAAGTGGATTAGAACTAGTAAAGGGAATATTGTAATAAAAAATGCGCGTAGATATTGGATCTACGCGCATTTTTTTCTATTACTCAGCTTCAGAAACTACTGTGAAGCGTTCGTTTACATGTTTTGGATTTTCGATTTCATCAAGTGCTGCAACTGCGAAGTCTTCGTAACTTACGTAGCTATCACCTTTCGCATTAACAAGAAGGTTGTCTTTGCCAGCTGTATAAGAGCCAGTGCGTTTTCCTAATGCAAATAGTGCAGAAGGGCTAATGAATGTCCAAGTAATATCATTTGTTTGATTTAGGATTTCTAAGTTTTTACCTTGGTTTTGAGCTGTTGCAAGATATTCATTTGGGAATCCTGGTGTATCAAATACACGTGTTGTTTTCTCTTCGTCTACAAATAAGCTACCAGCGCCGCCAACAACAAGTAATTTTGTATTAGGTGCACCTTTCATAGCTTCGATAAGTACGTTTCCTGCATCTACGTGAAGATGTTCTTGTCCGGCTGGAGCACCGAATGCATTTACAACTACATCGAATGTTTGTAGGTCGTTAGATGTAAGAGCGAATACATCTTTCTCTAGAACCTTTACATTTTCTTCTGTGATTTTTGCAGCGCTTCTTACGATTGCAGTTACTTCATGTCCGCGATCTAAAGCTTCTTTTAAAATGCGACTTCCTGCTTTACCAGTTGCTCCGATGATTCCGATTTTCATAATAAATCCCTCCAAAGTGTTTTGTTAAAATGTATATCTGAAAGTAAATGAATGTATTGTAATTAGGTTTGTTACAACCTGATGTAACCATTATAGTTACAGGTTGGTCTTTTTGTCAATGGTGTTGTTTGTAAATTTATTTTTTGTTTTAGTATGTACATTTAAAGGGAGGAGAGTCATAAAAAGATTGTTACGTTATAATCACTAACATTTGGAAAAGTGTAAATTGTCGAAAAATGTTGATTTTTAAATGTTTTTTAAATATAATTCGTTTTATGGAGAAAAGGAGGGGTTAATTGTATGAATATTTTAGAGCAATTTGTTTCATCAACGAATACAATTCTTTGGTCATATATTCTTATTGCAATGTTAATTGGTTTAGGTCTTTATTTTTCTATTAAATTGAAATTCGTACAACTTACTCATTTAGGGGAAATGATTCGACTAATGAGTGATGGATTAACTGGAAAGACACGTAAAAAAGGCAGTGTATCATCATTCCAAGCATTTTGTATGAGTTCAGCGGCTCGTATTGGAATCGGGAACTTAGCTGGTGTAGCGCTAGCTATTTCTATGGGAGGACCAGGAGCTGTATTTTGGATGTGGGTGATTGCGATTATCGGTGCGTCTTCGAGCTTCGTAGAGAGTACGCTTGCACAAATTTATAAAGTAAAAGATGGCAGTGGCTTCCGTGGTGGTCCTGCTTATTATATGGAAAAAGGTTTAAATAAACGTTGGATGGGAATTTGGTTCTCTATTCTAATTACAATTACTTACGGATTAATTTTCAACTCCGTACAAGCGAATACAGTGACATTAGCATTTAAAAATGCATTTGGTATTGAGCGTTATGTTGTGGGGATTGTACTTGCGGTATTAGTCGCGGTTATTATTTTTGGTGGTGTAAAAAGTATTGCGCGTATGTCTGAAATGATCGTTCCGCCAATGGCGCTTATTTATATTGCAGTAGCAATTTTCGTCGTTATTAAAAATTATTATTTAATACCGGATATGTTTACAGAAATCTTTAAAGGGGCATTTGGTTTAGATTCAGCTGTAGGTGGCGGTATTGGTGCTGCAATGAAGTTTGGTATTCAGCGCGGATTATTTGCGAATGAAGCGGGTATGGGGAGTGCGCCAAATGCGGCGGCAACAGCAGATGTAACGCATCCAGCGAAACAAGGTTTTATTCAAACAATCGGTGTTTTAGTAGATACGTTCTTAGTATGTACATCAACAGCGTTTATCGTACTATGTTCTGGTGCATATAAAGCAACAAATTTAGAAGGTATTGAATTAACGCAAAATGCATTAAGTTCACAAATTGGCCCATGGGCAAGTAGCTTCTTAGCGATTATCATTTTCTTATTTGCTTTCAGTTCACTTCTAGGAAACTACTATTATGGTGAAACGAATATTGAGTTTATTAAGCAAAGTAAAACTTGGTTAACGATTTACCGTATTGCGGTAGTGGGAATGGTGTTATTCGGTTCTATTGCGACGCTTCAAGTTGTATGGAATATGGCAGACTTATTTATGGGTCTAATGGTAATTACAAACTTAATTGCGATTACACTTCTTGGACGATTTGCATATGCAGCATTAGCGGACTATGTGAAACAAAAGAAACAAGGAAAAGATCCAGTCTTCCGTGCAGATTCTATCCCTGGTTTAATGAACACAGAGTGTTGGGATAAGCCGGCGGTAACTGATAAAGAAAAAGCAGTATAATAAAAAGGCGAGCATCGAGATGAATTCGATGCTTGTTTTTTTATTGTAATTAATGATATTAAGGCTAAAAGATGATTGATATAATGTCTATAAAAAATACGGATGTTATAATTGTTAACGTTTTCATGTCATAAAACCTTACATTTCTTGTCGAAAATTCTTGATTGTTAAAAGTTTTTAGAATATAATCTTCTTAGTGTTATGAAGAGGGGGAACGCAATGATGGATTTTTTAACTAGTGTTATTGGGGATATAAATAATGTTCTATGGTCATATATTATTATTGCAATGCTAATTGGACTGGGGCTTTATTTTTCTTTCCGAGTAAAGTTTGTTCAAATACGTTACTTTGGAGAAATGATTCGTTTACTTGGGGATGGAGCGAGTTCAAAAACAAGAAAAGCGCAAAAAGAAAAAAGTGGTGTATCGTCATTCCAAGCATTTTGTATGAGTACAGCTTCTCGTGTAGGTACTGGTAACTTAGCTGGTGTAGCTATCGCAATCTCAGCAGGTGGACCAGGAGCGGTATTCTGGATGTGGTTAATCGCGGTAATTGGGGGTGCTTCTGCATTTGTAGAGAGCACATTAGCGCAAATTTATAAAGTAAAAGATGGGAATGCGTTCCGTGGTGGTCCAGCGTATTATATGGAAAAGGGTTTAAAGAAACGCTGGCTAGGAGTTGTCTTCTCTGTTCTAATAACAGTTAGTTTCGGATTAATTTTCAACGCCGTGCAGTCAAACACAGTAGCGGCGGCTTTTGATGGAGCATTTAACACAGATGGTAAGTTTGTAGGTCTGTTTATGGCTGGTTTACTTGCAATCATTATCTTCGGCGGAGTAAAACGTATTGCACGTGCGGTTGAAATGATTGTTCCAGTAATGGCAATTATATATGTAGCAGTGGCATTATTCGTTGTTGTAACAAACATTACGGCAATTCCATATGTATTTAAAGAAATTTTCTTACATGCTTTCGGAATTAAAGAAGTAGTGGGTGGGGGATTAGGAGCTGCGATTTTACTAGGGGTAAAACGTGGATTATTCTCAAATGAAGCAGGTATGGGTAGTGCGCCAAACGCAGCTGCGACTGCAAACGTAACGCATCCAGTGAAACAAGGTTTCATTCAAACTTTAGGGGTATTTACAGATACATTATTAATTTGTAGTTGTACAGCATTTATCATTTTATTATCAGATGTGCCTGGAGCGGCTGATTTAAACGGAATTCAATTAACGCAACAAGCATTAAGTCAACATATCGGACCGTGGGCTTCTATATTTGTAGCAGTTGCAATCTTCTTGTTTGCATTTAGTTCATTAGTAGGTAACTACTACTATGGTGAAACAAATATTGAGTTTTTAAATGGAAGTAAAGTTTTACTAAATGTTTATCGAATCGCGGTACTTGGTATGGTTATGTTAGGTTCTGTAGCAACAATTCAAATTGTTTGGGACTTAGCAGATTTATTCATGGGTATCATGGCTATTATTAACTTAGTGGCGATTGTATTCCTTTCTAAGTATGCTTTCGCGGCATTATCAGATTACGTAAAACAAAAGAAACAAGGAAAAGATCCAGTCTTTTATGCGGAGTCTATTCCTGGTTTAAACAATACAGAGTGCTGGGACAAGCCAGCAGTAGCAGATAAAGAAAAAGCTGTATAACAAAAAGGAACGAGCATCAGAGGAATTTGATGCTCGTTTTTTTATGGTGATAAACTAAAGGAAGAGGGAAAATACGAACATTAATGAGTGTTTTATAATAAAATGTATTTTTTTTAAGAAAAGTGCGGATGTGAGTTATAATTTGTGTTAGAATGGAAAATGGCTTTGAGACAAGAGATTTTATGGCTTTTCATATCCGATTGAAGGTTTTGGAGGAGAAATGGAAAGTTCGGATTATTCCTTGTTTTGAGTAGTCAGACGTTCAACGTTAATGAAGAGTTAAATGGAGGATTTTATTAATGAAGTTTGTTATGTTTCTTGTAGGACTACTAGTTGTATTCGTACTCGGCTTTCTTATAAGTTCTGATCGTAAGAAGATTAAGTATAAACCAATCGCAATTATGCTTGTTATTCAGCTAGCGTTAACGTATTTCTTATTAAATACGCCAATTGGTTATATTTTAGTAAAAGGAATTTCAGATGGATTTGGAGCACTTCTTGGATATGCGGAATCTGGAATCGTTTTCGTATTTGGTGGTCTTGTTAATAAAGGAGAGGTTTCATTCTTCTTAACAGCTTTATTACCAATCGTATTCTTTGCAGTGTTAATCGGAATTCTGCAACACTTTAAAATTTTACCGATATTTATTCGTGCTATTGGTACTTTGTTAAGTAAAGTAAATGGTTTAGGGAAATTAGAATCATATAATGCAGTAGCGGCTGCAATTGTTGGGCAAGCAGAAGTATTTATTACAGTAAAAGATCAATTAAGTAAAATCCCAAAACATCGTTTATATACACTATGTGCATCTTCCATGTCGACAGTATCGATGTCGATCGTTGGATCTTATATGAAAATGATTGAGCCAAAATATGTAGTAACAGCACTTGTATTAAATTTATTTAGTGGTTTCATTATTATTCATATTATTAATCCGTACGATATTACGGAAGAAGAAGATACACTGAAGTTAGAAAATAAGAAAAAACAGTCATTCTTTGAAATGCTGAGCGAATATATTATGCTTGGTTTCACGATTGCGATTACGGTAGCAGCAATGTTACTTGGTTTCGTAGCATTAATTACAGCAATCAATAGCTTGTTTGATTCAGTGTTCGGTATTACATTCCAAGCTATTTTAGGATATATTTTCTCACCATTAGCATTCGTAATGGGCATCCCGCAATCAGAAATGGTAACAGCGGGACAAATTATGGCAACAAAATTAGTATCAAACGAGTTTGTTGCAATGCTTGATCTTGGAAAAGTAGCTGGTGATTTATCAGCTCGTACAGTCGGTATTCTTTCTGTATTCCTTGTATCATTTGCGAACTTCTCATCTATCGGAATTATCGCGGGTGCAACGAAAGGGATCGATGAAAACCAATCAAACGTTGTCTCATCATTCGGATTACGACTTGTATACGGTGCGACATTAGTAAGTCTTTTATCAGCGATTATCGTTGGTGTTATGCTATAAAAAAGATGGTCCTAGCTCATAGCTAGGGCTATTTTTTTATGGTAAATTTACATGAAAAAACCAATTATTTAGGAATATATTAACATATAAAAATATTTTAAAATTTATATTGCATTTCGATTAGTTAACGCTTACAATTTGATTTGTAGGTGGTATCAATTTCAGACTTTCAAGTATGGTAGGAGAGAAGAGGCTACCTTTTATAAATTGCAATTTATGTAAACGCTTACTGATTTTAGATAACAGTTGAATAATATTTAGGGATTTTAAATTTTTTTAACATCAATGGTCAGACGTCATTCGTTATACGTTATACGACCAATAACTCGTGGGAGAAGTGGAGGATTCACACATGAAGATAGTAATGTTTCTAGTCGGTTTACTTGTAGTATTTGTACTAGGTTTCCTTATAAGTTCAGATCGTAAGAAAATTAAATATAAACCAATTGCACTTATGCTCGTAATTCAATTGGTACTTGCGTATTTCTTACTAAATACAAAGATCGGATTTGTATTAGTAAAAGGGATTGCAGATGGATTTGGCGCTATTTTAAAATTTGCGGAAGCTGGGGTTAATTTCGTATTTGGTGGTCTAGCAAACGATGGACAAGCACCATTCTTCTTAACAGTATTATTACCAATTATTTTCTTAGCAGTATTAATCGGGATCTTACAACATATTAAAGTTTTACCGATTATCATTCGTGCAGTCGGTTTCGTATTAAGTAAAATTAACGGTTTAGGAAAACTAGAATCATATAATGCGGTAGCAGCTGCAATTGTTGGTCAAGGTGAAGTATTTATTACAGTAAAAGATCAACTAAGCAAATTACCAAGAAATCGTTTATATACACTATGTGCATCTTCAATGTCGACAGTATCGATGTCAATCGTCGGTTCTTATATGAAAATGATTGATCCGAAATATGTAGTAACAGCACTTGTACTAAACTTATTTAGTGGATTCATTATCGTTCATATCATTAATCCATATGACGTAAACGAAGAAGACGATATTTTAGAATTACAAGAAGATAAGAAACAAACATTCTTTGAAATGTTAGGCGAATATATTATGCTAGGTTTCTCTATCGCTGTAACAGTAGCGGCAATGTTAATCGGTTTCGTAGCATTAATTACAGCAATTAACGGTGTGTTCGATTCTATTTTCGGAATCACATTCCAAAGCATTTTAGGATATATCTTCTCACCATTAGCATTTGTAATGGGTATTCCAACATCAGAGATGCTAGCAGCGGGACAAATTATGGCAACAAAATTAGTAACGAACGAATTCGTTGCAATGCTTGATCTTGGAAAAGTAGCTGGTGAGTTATCAACTCGTACAGTAGGTATTTTATCAATCTTCCTTGTATCATTTGCGAACTTCTCATCTATCGGAATTATCGCAGGTGCAACGAAGAGTATTGACGGAAAACAAGCAAATGTTGTATCATCATTCGGACTAAAACTTGTATACGGTGCAACGTTAGTAAGTATATTATCAGCGATTATCGTTGGGGTTATGCTTTAATAAAATAGTAAAGAAGTCGTTTATCTCTCGCCTAGAGGGATGAACGACTTTTTTATTTTGGTATGATAAATAATATTGAGAGGGGGAATTAGGGTGAAAGAACGAGATAGTTTAAGGGAGTTTGATGAGATTATAGAGAACATTGATCAATTAACTGGAGAAGATGCTAGAGCATTTTTAAAATTGATATATGGATATTTGAGTATAGTAGAGGAAGGAGACGGGACTTTTACTCATAGTGACTTTTTTGAAAAGGTTTCAAGGTTTTATAAGAAAGATGTGGGTAAGGTTATTAAGCTGAGAGAAGAAATAAAAAAATCACCTTAATCCATTCATTAAGGTGATTGAAATATTATTCAGCTGGAGGCGTAAATGTACGTTTCTCTAATTCAGCATCTAGCATAAATAGTGCGTTTGAATCGCTTGTAATACGTTTTAATTTTTGGATGATGCTATCAAATGAAGCTTCTTCTTCTACTTGCTCATCAACGAACCATTTTAAGAAGGTAATTGTTGCGTGTTCACGCTCATCCCAAGCGATATCAGATAAGTGATAAATGCGCTTCGTTACTTCACGTTCATGCTCAAGTGCTACTTCAAAAGCATTCAATACAGACTCATATTCGTTATTAGGATGATCAAATCCAGTAATAATAGCGCGCTCGCCGCGGTCATTAATGTAGTTGTAAAGCTTCATTGCGTGGAAACGCTCTTCTTCAGCTTGTACAAGGAAAAAGTTAGCGAATCCATCGTAGCTTTCCGCTGTACAGTAAGCAGCCATTGCCATATAGGCGTGGGCAGAATAAAATTCAAAATTCATTTGTTCATTTAGTGCGTCGTGCAATTTTTTAGATAACATAAAATCCCCCTTATTATTTTGACAAGAACATTATATCACAATTGATAATGTTCTCATTTAGATGTTTCAAATCTTTTTGAAAGCTTTGTGACGTGTGTTTCCATAATGTCTTGTAAATCCAAATCATATTTTTGTGAAAGAACAATAAGATTGGATAGTACATCACCAAGTTCTTCTTTTAGTTCTTGTTTTAGCTCTTCTTGTGTTTTTATTTGTTCATCAGGGCGATCACGACCGATTTCAATTGCGCGAACAACGCGTGAAACTTCTCCAACTTCCTCAGTTAAGAAATTTAAGCGAATAAAGGAGTTGTACTGTGACCAGCTTCGTTTTTCGTAAAATTCCTCCACCCATCTTTGAAATGCGACGATATCCATTTCTTCCTCATCCCTTCAATATGTTGTACAATACTCATTGTATCATAACAATATATAGTTTCGGGGTGTAGGAATGAGAAAGATTTGTGTGTTTGCAGGTTCAAATTTAGGGGGAAGACCAGAATTTAAAGAGCAGGCAATAGAGTTAGGGAAAATGTTTGTTGAGAACGATTATGAGCTTGTATACGGCGGTTCATGCGTTGGATTAATGGGAGAAGTAGCAAACGAAGTTCTTCGTTTAGGTGGACGTGTAACAGGTGTTATGCCGCGTGGTTTATTCCGTGGTGAAATCGTTCATACAGGATTAACAGAATTAATTGAAGTAGAAACGATGCACGAACGTAAAGCAAAAATGGCAGAGCTTGCGGATGCTTTCATTGCATTACCAGGTGGATACGGAACATTTGAAGAATTATTTGAAGTTGTATGTTGGTCACAAATTGGTATACATGATAAGCCAGTTGGTTTATTAAACATTAAAGACTTTTACGGGCCAATTCTGCAAATGGTTGATCGCGCAGCGGAAGAAGGCTTTATGAATCCATCGAATAAAGAGTTAATCGTTTCCGCTGAGACGGCAGATAAACTAATTCATGAAATCCAAAATTACGAGCGTCCTGTCTTGGGGACGAAGTGGAAGCAATTATCATAGTACATTTTTATAGAAACACATGTCTTTTTATCGTAAAAAGGCATGTGTTTTTAATATAGTTAAATATGTTAATGTTAAAATATAAAGTTTTCAAAAAGGAGAAATAGATGGAGGAGTTTGTGTATTTACGTCCTGTTTTTAAAAGTATTTTAGCAGCGTCTATTCTTGTTATGCTAATTGTTTTAAGACAGAAGAAAGAGCTAATTAATGAGTTTTCGCTTTGGTTTATTTCGGTTATATGTATTGGTGTTTCTGCGATAACACTTGTTATGCTAGGATTTATTGCTGATGAATATAGTTTAGGTGGCGATGTGCAGTCTTCTAATATGTTTATTGGGATTGTTTTGATCAGTGGTCTGAATTTCGTTATCTACTATAGACGGAAATAAAAAAAGGCATTCCATATTACTTCGGAATGCCTTTATCATTTTGATTACTTTGTTTTTTATACAGGTACCAGCCACCCCAGCCGCCACCAATTGCTACAACAACGAGGAAAGCATAGTCTTTAACCTCGACACGTATGTTGAAAATATTAGCTATGAGTAAGAGAATCCCAACTGTTATTAACGCAAAAAATGCTCTAATTAAGTAGTCTTTCAACTGAACCACTCCCGCCATTTAAGTAGTAAATGATGAATATGGAAAAGCTTTTTTGGATCTATTTTACTAAAGGGTGTTACCTATATTTTAACATAAAAGGGATTGTAATATATTGATAAAAGTAGAGGAGAGGGGGGCTAATATTGTCGTGATTTGTTGGTAAAGCGATATTCTTTGTCGAAACGTTGATATATCGTGAGTTGCGATCGATATAATTTTATGTATTATCAAGTGCGACCAATCAATAGAAAAAAGCGACTCTGAACGAGCCGCTTGCGCTTTTAGTGGTATCTAGCTCCAGCGGCTAGAATGTTCGGTGGCTTCGCTTTTTCCTGCGAGGCAAAGAGCGCCTCTACGTCAAAAGCTCCATCCCCCTCACATTCTGAGCGAGCCGCTTCCGCTTTTAGTTCTATTATTGATTCAAGAATGCACGTAGCATCCAAGCGTGTTTTTCTAGTTCTGTGTAGATGCCTAGTAGTAGGTCAGATGTCATTTCGTCGTCAGATTCTTGAGCGATTTCCATGCCTTTTTTCAGTTCAGTTAGCATCATTTCGTAGTCTTTCATGATTGCTTCGACCATCCCTTCTGCAGTTTCTCCGTAAGCTGCTTCTTGAATAGAAGATAGTTCTAAGTATTCTTTCATTGTTGCTACTGGTTTGCCGCCAATTGCTAAAATGCGTTCTGCGATTTCATCGATGTGAGTAGCTGATTCTGTGTAAAGCTCTTCAAATTTTTCATGTAGTGTGAAGAATTGAGGTCCTTTTACGTACCAATGGAAGTTGTGTAGTTTTGTAAATAAAACGCTCCAGTTTGCTACTTGTTTGTTTAATGCTTCGATTACTTGTGTATTCATTATGATCAATCTCCTCTTGAGTTATTATTTTATACGAATTACTAATTTATAATTATTATAATCTAGTAATTTGTATAAATCAACCCTTTTGCTGGAATTAATTTGAACAAATTATGAACTGTTGTAAATAAAAAATCCCTATTACTGTGAAGTAATAGGGATTTTTATTTGATATATAGCTCCAGTGGCTAGAATGTTCGGTGGCTTCGCTTCTTCCTGCGAGGCAAAGAGCGCCTCTACATCAAAAGCTCCATCCTCCTCACATTCTGAACGAGCCGCATCCGCTTTTAATGCTATCCAGCTCCAGCGGCTAGAACAGTCGGTTGTTTCACTCCTTCATTCGAGGCAAAGAGCGCCTCGGAATCAGGAGTTCCAACACCCTCTTGTTCTGAACGAGCCGCATCCGCTTTTAATTATTATATAGCTTGTTTCTTCTCTTCTAAATCTTGCCCATCCCAACACTCAGTATTCTTTAAGCCAGGGATAGAACTTGCAAGGAAAACAGGATCTTTTCCTTGTTTCTTTTGTTTTATATAGTCTACTAATGCTGAGTAGGCAAATTTGCTAAGGAATGAGATGGCAATTAAGTTTGTGAGTACCATTAGTCCCATGAATAAATCAGCTAAGCTCCAAACTGTTTGAAGGGCAGCAGTTGATCCGAAGAAAACCATTCCTACAACTGCAACACGATAAATCATTAGCCATGTTTTGCTTTCTTTAATGAATGCGATATTTGTTTCACCATAATAGTAGTTTCCAAGTAAAGAACTGAAAGCGAATAGGAAAATAATAATCGCTAAGAAAGTGCTAGCCCACGATCCAATTTGTGAACTTAATGCTTGTTGTGTTAATTCAATTCCTTGTAAATTTGATCCTTTGTAAAGTCCAGAACATAATACGATAAATGCTGTTGATGTACATACTAAGAATGTATCTACGAAAACACCTAATGCTTGAACAAGTCCTTGTTTTACAGGATGAGATACATCTGATGTTGCAGCTGCGTTAGGAGAGCTCCCCATACCTGCTTCTGTCGCGAATAAACCGCGCTGAATTCCGAACTTGATTGCTGCTCCAATACCACCAGCGATGGCTTGGTCTAAACCAAATGCGCCGTTAAATATTTCCATGAAAATGCTTGGTAACATATTGAAGTTGTTAATAACGACAAAAACAGCTACGCCGATATAAATGATTGCCATTGGAGGAACAATCAATTCTGTAATACGTGAAATGCTTTTAATACCACCAAAAATAATAACAGCAACTAATAAAGCTAATACAGCTCCTACGATAGTTCGCTCTAGTCCAAAAGCATTTTCAAACGCTATTGTTACTGTATTTGCTTGTACTGAGTTGAAGATTAATCCGTATGCAACTGTAATGAGAAGTGAAAACCAAATACCCATCCAGCGCTTGTTTAAGCCTTTTTCCATATAGTAAGCAGGACCACCACGGAATCCACGTCCGTCTTTTACTTTATAAATTTGTGCGAGAGTACATTCTACAAAACTAGTAGCTGCACCGATAATGGCGATAAACCACATCCAAAATATTGCGCCAGGTCCGCCCATTGAAATTGCTAGTGCTACACCAGCTAAGTTCCCGATACCAATACGTGCAGCTGCACTTAAGCAAAATGCTTGGAATGGAGAGACGCTATCTTTTTTCTTTTCTTTTCGATTGAACCCTTTACTAATTAAACTGACCATTTCACCGAAATGAGTAATTTGGACAAATTTTAATTTAAAAGAGAAATAAAGACCGAAGCCGATTAGCATTGCAATAAGAATATATGACCACAAAATATTATTCGTTACTTCAAGGAATCTGCTAAAGATATCAACCATATAATACACTTCCTTTTTTTCATAATAAGAAAAGTATATGCAAAAAGTATACCAGAATCAAATCCTGTAAAAAAAATATGTTACTTAAATGTGTTTTATGTTATGATTAAGTTACATCATAAAGTTTTTAGAATTATTTACATTTTAAAAAACTAAATTTAAAGCGAGAAAGAGGGGATAATTTGAAAGAAGAATCTTTATTGAAAGTAAGCCTTAAGATTTTGAAAACGAGAAGTAATTTATTTTTTATCGTTACATCTTCAAGTATGTTTCTAGGAGCTGCTTATTATTACAATAAAAGATTTCCAAATCACAAATATCCTGAATGGTTAGAATTTCTAAAATTGATTGGATGAATAAAAGACAGAAAAACAGAAAATTTAAATATAAATCCGTTGAGGAGGAGTTAAAGATGAATATTAGAGAAAGTGAACTTCCAGGTATTGGTTACAAGTTTCAAATCGTTACGAAAGGTAACGAAAAAATGGTGATTGTTATTCATGATGATGGACGTAGAGAAATGTATCATTTCGATTCAGACCATGAAGAAAGTCTATCAAGCATTTCATTGCGCGACTCAGAGGCAAGACAAATTGCAGCAATATTAGGCGGGATGGTATATAAGCCTAGGGCACTAGAAAATGTTGAGATGGTCTTTGAAGGTTTAGCAATTGAGTGGTTCAAAGTGGAGAATGCAGCACCAGCAATCGGAAAAACAATTGGCGACCTTGAAATAAGAAAAACATATAGCGTAACGATAATTGCAGTTATGAAAAAGAATATGAAAAAGCTATTTAATCCAGGTCCAGACACGGTGATTGAAGAGGGAGATATGCTTGTAGTTTCTGGTGAGAGAGAAGAAATTAAAAAGATTATTAATGAATTACTTTCGAATAGGGGGACTGACTAGATGGATACTTTAATTTTTGAAGTTGGTACAGCTTTAGTTTTAGTAGCAATTGCGGCGGTAATTGCTGGAAAGTTTAAATTCTCAGTAATTCCTTTTCTAATTGTTCTTGGGATGTTAGTAGGACCGCACGCGCCGACAATAGGTGTTATCGATCTCAAATTTATTGAAAGTGCAAATGTGATATCCTTCCTTGGAAGGATTGGCGTTCTGTTCCTTCTTTTCTATCTCGGATTAGAGTTTTCGATGAAAAAACTAATTAAATCTGGACGTTCTATCGCGATTGGCGGAACAATCTATATTTTGATTAACTTTTCACTAGGATTATTATACGGATTTATAATGGGATTCCCATTACTCGAAATCTTAATTATTGCGGGTATTATTACGATTTCTTCTAGTGCTATCGTTGCAAAGGTATTAGTTGATTTAAGAAGAACTGGTAATAATGAAACCGAATTAATTTTAGGAATTATTATGTTTGAAGATATATTCCTTGCTGTATATTTATCAGTAGTTTCTGGCTTAGTTCTTGGGGATCATGCTTCCTTCTTAGGTGCTCTTACTTCAATTGGAATTGCTTTAGGATATATGCTTCTATTCTTTATTGTGGCTAGAAAAGCAACGCCGTTATTAAACAGATTGCTCAATATTAGTTCAGATGAAATTTTTATTATTGTAGTATTTGCTTCGTTGTTCTTTATTGCAGGTTTTTCAGAAACAATTCACGTTGCAGAAGCAATCGGGGCACTTCTTTTAGGGTTAGTTTTCTCTGAGACAGAGCATAGTGATCGAATTGAACATCTTGTTGTTCCATTTAGAGACTTCTTCGGAGCTATTTTCTTCTTCAGTTTCGGATTAAGTATCGATCCGTTTTCATTAGGCGGGGCGATATGGTTAACGTTAGGTGCTGTCCTTCTTACAATCGTCGGAAACTTTGTTGCAGGGATGATTGCAGGAAGACAAGCTGGATTATCTCATAAAGCATCAACAAATATTGGATTAACAATCGTTTCAAGAGGAGAATTCTCCATCATTATGGCTAATATCGGCATCGCCGGTGGTTTAATGTCAGTACTGAAACCATTCTCAGCACTATACGTGCTTATACTATCGATCTTAGGTCCACTTCTGACGAAAGAGTCAAAGAATGTATATAAATTTTTGAATAAAATCTTTAAGTGGGATACGAAGACTAGATAAATTTTAAAAAAATAAAAGTACAAGATATTTACTGCTTGTACTTTTATCTTATGCAGGTTATTTAGTATCAACAGGAAGCATTACATTTTGGGGGGCTGTCGCGTTCGGTACAATTGGTGGTGTAATCGCACAACTATTCATTTATTGGATCGGTCGATACGGAGGAAGACCTGTTCTTGAGCGATATGGAAAATATATTTTGATTCAGAAGAAACATATTGATTATGCTGAAGCGTGGTTTAATCGTTACGGAACTGGTGTTATTTTTACAGCGCGTTTTATTCCTGTTGTGCGTCATGCTATTTCGATACCAGCGGGTATTGCGAAAATGTCACATGCTAAGTTTATTACGCTAACTACACTAGCTGTTATTCCATGGTCAATTGTATTTGTATATTTAGGTTTTAAATTAGGAACAGAGTGGGAAAGTATTAATAAAGTAGCTGGGCCATATGTGAAGTACTTTGCACTTGCTGCTATTGTTTGTGCAATTGGTTATTTTATATTAAAAAAAATGATGAAAAAAAAGTGATTACGGAAAAAGAATCTATGCTGACATAGATTCTTTTTTATTGTCATTTTTTAAAGGATGAAAGTGTATGTTTAATATTTACCATATTGTGGCATACATATAGGAAAAGGGAGTTTAGGAAGGGGATTATTGAGAAATGGAACTCCAGTTTCAAAATGTATATCAACAAGTTGAGAATTGGTATGTGTTGGATTCGGAGCTTCCTTGGGATGTCAAAAAGTTAAGAAATGATTTGTTTTCTCTTATTGAAGTAAGTGCAACGCCAGTTATTTTTTGTGATACGTGTGATGCGAATCATGTACTTTTATCATTAGGAGAAGAAGAAGAGGAGTTTTTATTCCCAGTAGGTGGTTTTTATCATAAAGAAAAACAATTAATTTTCGTTTGTATGTGGGAAGAGTATGAGCAAGTGCTCAAAACGCTATTGCATGAATTCAGGCATGCGATGCAGCATAAGGACGATGTACTATATGTTGGAAATGAACTATACGAAGAAAGATGGATCGAGAAAGATGCGAGGCATTTCGCGGAGAGGAAGCTAGATGAATATAAAAATAGAAATTTAATCTGAAGCATAGTGGAGGAAAATCACTGTGCTTTTATTTATTGCTAATTTAAAATAAGCAGTTGACCTTTAATAAGTTTAGTTCTAAACTAATAGTATCAAATGAGCGAGGTGATGGAATGAAAGCAGAGGAAAGACTTGGATTAATATTATGGTTTCGTTTATCACGCTTTTATAATAGAAGTATTCGTGAGACGAATCAGCATTTGAAAAAGTGGAATGTATCTGCCGCTCAGTTTGATGTATTAGTTCAAATTGGAGGAAACGATCATTTAACGCAGCAAGAACTTGGAAATAAGTTGTTTGTTACGAAAGGAAATGTTACTCAACTTTTAAATAAGATGGAGCAACTAGATTGGATTCAGCGTGAACAAGAAGGTACTACGAAATATATTTCATTAACAGAAAAGGGAAAGGTTCTATATGAAGAAATAGTCCCGCCGCAAGAAACATTTCAAGCAGAGCAATTTGATAAGTTAAATAGAAAAGAACAAAAACAATTATTAGAATTACTGAAGAAGTTGCAGTGATAAAATTAAAAATAAATATCTCGATTTCGAGATAATATGAGGTGAAGGATATGTTTAGAAAAGTTGATCATAAAAATATGGGAAGAGCAAATCATGGATGGTTAAATACACATTTTCATTTTTCCTTTGCGAATTACTATAACCCGAATAACATGAACTTCGGAGCATTGCGTGTAATTAATGATGACTTAGTAGCGGCACAAACTGGTTTTGATATGCATCCACACCGCGATATGGAAATCATTTCGTACGTTGTAGATGGTGCTTTAACACATGAGGATAGCATGGGAAACCGCGGAACAATTGAGCGAGGACATGTTCAATATATGAGTGCTGGCACAGGTGTATTTCATAGTGAGCATAATCTAGGAAATGAAACACTACGTTTATTACAAATTTGGATTTTACCAGATCGCGACGGTCATAAACCAAACTATGGTGAGTTTAAATTTGATTGGAGTAAACGTGAAAATGAGTGGTTCCATATGGTATCTCCTTCTGATGGAGATGCACCAATTCATATTCACCAAGATGCAAATTTATATTCTTTATCATTAGAAGCTGGTAAAGAAATTCATTTTCCTGTTAAAGAAGGACGTCAATTGTACCTTGTACAAATTGAAGGTAGCAGCGTTGTAAACGGTGAAACACTTGTAATGCGTGATGCAGCGGAGGCTGTAGAAGAAGATATTCGCATTCAAGCGAAAGAGAAGTCTCACTATTTAGCAATTGAAATGAAAATGCAATAAAGTGAGGCTTTAATCAGTGGTGGCTTTCCAGCATATAAATAGCGGAATGAAAAGTTATAGGAAAGAGGACATCGTTTTTCGATGTCCTCTTTTTGGTGAGTTTAATTATCAGAAAAAACTTTCTCAATTTTTGAGAGCAGGTATCGGAAAGATTATTCAGAATATTTATAAAAGTGTTAAAAACTTTTAGGGAAATGGGGAGTGTTAGATTGAAAAAGCAAGTAATTTCATCAGCATTAGCATTAACTGTTATCGCAAGTGGGTTTGGGGCATTTGGAGCAACTACGACGAAAGCAGAAGAGCAAAAAATCCAGTATCACCAAGAGTTTAAAACACCAGCTTACATAGGTGAAGAATGGAAAGCGCCGGAAGGACTAGATAAAAAAGAGACGGTCTTTCAATATTTAGAGAGTAAAAAAGATATGTTTAAACTAGCAGGAAATATTGACAAACATTTCAATATCGTTGGTGAAGAAAAAGATGCTGATTCTGGTACAACACATGTGAAGTTAGTTGAGAAGCATAATAACATTCCTGTGTATGGTTCAGATCAAACAGTTACGCTTGATAAAGAGAATAATGTAAAAGCATTTTTCGGACAAGTTATTCCGAATTTAGATAATAAAAATATTCCTGCATCTGCAAGTATTAGTGCGGAACAAGCAGAAACGATTGCAAAAGCTAATATTGAGAAAGAAATTGGTAAAGTAAAGAATTATGATGGTGTGAAAAAAGATTTATATGTGTATGAAAAAGATGGTCAATACTATCTTGCATATCTTGTAAAAGCGTCGGTTTCGAAACCAGCTCCAGGATATTGGCATTACTTTGTTGATGCAACAAATGGAAATGTTATTGAGAAATATAATGCTGTAGATAACATTACTGGATTTGGTTACGGAGTATTAGGCGCTAGACAATCATTTGAAATTGCTCAAGATACGAAAACAGGAGCATTCAACTTATTTGATGGTACACGAGGACAAGGTGTCCATACATTTGATGCAGAGAATATGGATGAAAACTGGTTTAATTTATTCTCACAAATTCTTGGATATACGGGAGAAGAAGTTGTAAGTAAATCTAAGTTCTTCGAAGATAAAGCGGCAGTTGATGCGCATGTGAATGCAGGAAAAGTATATGATTATTATAAAAAGACATTTAACCGTAACTCTTTCGATGATAAAGGTGCGAGACTTATTTCTACTGTTCACGTAGGTGAATCTTGGAATAACGCAGCTTGGAACGGTGTTCAGATGATGTATGGTGATGGCGATGGTAAGACATTCATTCCATTATCTGCTGGCCTAGACGTTATTGGCCACGAATTAACGCATGCTGTAACTGAAAATACAGCAAACCTTGTTTATAAAGATGAGTCAGGTGCGTTAAATGAATCGTTATCTGACATTATGGGTGTAATGGTAGAGAAGAAGAGCTGGGATTTAGGTGCTGATATTTATACACCTGGTAAACCTGGTGATGCGCTTCGTTCACTGAAGGATCCGGCATCTATTCCAAACCCATTAAAACCAGGTGAAGGTTACCCAGATCACTATAATAAACGTTATACTGGAACAGCTGATAATGGCGGCGTTCATATTAACAGTAGTATTAACAATAAGGCGGCGTATTTAGTTTCTGAGGGCGGCACGCATTACAATGTGAAAGTAACTGGAGTGGGCCGTGAAGCAACAGAAAAAATTTACTATCGTGCTCTTACAAAATATTTAACTGCAAACTCTGATTTCAAAATGATGCGTCAAGCTGCACTTCAATCAGCAGAGGATCTATACGGTAAAAACTCTAAAGCTGTACAAGCTGTAACAAAAGCTTATGATGCAGTAGGAGTAAAATAATAAGAGAAAAAAGACCTGACTGGATTGTCAGGTCTTTTTCTTATTTAATCACGAATACCTAATGCAATTTTTGCCATACGTGACATACGTTCTTTTGTCCACGGTGGGTTCCATACGACGTTTACTTCTATTTCATTTACTTCAGGTACGTTCGTTGATAATACTTTTTTAACGTCTGATACGATTTGGCCAGCCATTGGACAACCGATAGAAGTCATTGTCATTGTAACGACAGCATTATTATTTTCATCTGCTGTAACGTCATAAACTAATCCGAGATTGATAATATCAACACCTAATTCAGGGTCAATAACAGCTTCTAAGTTCGCATATAACTTTTCTTCAAATGCTTGTTGTGACATGTGTAGCACCCCCTAAATATTAATGATATCGATTCTCATTATAACGGATATATGTATAATGTGCAGGAAATGAGCTCAAAAAAATATTCCTCTTGGAAGAGGAATATTTTTAAAAAAGCTATTCAGTTTTAAAATGAGATACAAGCTGATCTAATTCTTCAACTGTTTGTTTCATTTGTTTTGCAGTGAGAGTCATTTCATTCATCACGATGACTTTCTGTTCAGCAGATTGTGCCGTTGCGGCTGTTTCACTAGATACTTCATTTGAAATAGAAGCAATGTTATTAAGTGAAGCGTTCATTTCTTCAGCGCTTGCAGCCATTTCTTCAGCAGTTGCTGATATGTCTTGCATTTGAGTTGATACTTTATTTACTTGTTCAACAATTGTTGTGAAAGAAGTACCAGCCTCACGAACGACAGTAATGCCTTCAAATGCTTCAGAACGCCCTTGAGACATCATAGAGCTAGCAGTCTCAGTATCATTTTGAATTTGGTGCAGCAATTGGTTAATATCTTTTGCCGCTGTTTTTGATTGTTCCGCAAGTTTACGAACTTCATCAGCTACGACAGCAAATCCTTTTCCTTGTTCACCAGCACGAGCCGCTTCAATAGAAGCATTTAAAGCAAGTAGATTCGTTTGCTCAGCGATATTAGAAATAGATTGTACAGCCGTATCAATATATTTCGTATGGGTGATTAGACGTTCGACTACTTCTGATGTAGCATTTACAGCTTCATGTATCGTTGTCATTTGTGAAACAGATTTTTGGATAACAGTACTTCCGTCGTTAGCATGTTCAGATGTAGCTACAGCAAGTTCGGCTACAGATGAAGCAGATTCAGCGATACGCTGAACACTTATTGCCATATCATCCATCGCAGTCGAGCTTTCTTCCATACTAGAAGTTTGCGATTGAATACTTGAATTTAAGTTGGACATCGAGCTTTGAACTCTTATTGTCGCCTCGCGTGATGTATTAGTCTTTTCTAGCATATTTTCAGAAGCCGTTTGTACTTCTACAGATGTTTTTTGAACACGATTAATGATATGCTGCAAGTTTTCTAACATTTTATTAAATGATGTGGCAATAGCACCGATTTCATCATTGCTATTTACTTGTAGACGGGCTGTTAAGTCGCCTTCTTGAGAGGCCAATTCTTTTAGTTTAGTATCAATTTGTTGAATTGGTTTTACAAGCTTACCAGAGAACCACCATGCAAGAATAATTGCAGTTACAATACAAATAACAAGTGATAAGAAGACAACATATTCAATTCGTAGTGAAGATTGATCGATTTTTTCAATAGCTTGTTCACGTAATTTAGCTTGTTCATTAGTGTAATTTGTGAAATCACCGATTACTTTATAAACAGTGCCATTCTCTGTAGAAGCTACTTGTAAAGCTTCTTCCCATTTTTGTTCTTTTGCAAGAGTGAATACTTTCTCTTCAATGAACTTTCTCCAAGTGGATCCTAATTCCGTTGTGCTTTTCACGGACTGAGAAGTGTTAGGGTTAGAAAGAAGTTGCCCTTTTGTATCTTCAAGACGTTTACTCATCTCATTAAACTTGTCTAATTCGACTTGATCATGTTGTAGTAAATAACCTCTTAAAGCAGAAAGTTGTACTTGATACGCGTCTCCACGTTCTTTTAATTCTGTTGCAAGAGGGGAAATGTTTTTTTGTAGTGTTTCAGCTTTATGAGACTGATCCATGGTAAAGAATAAAATAAAAGCTAAGGCGATGCCGAATAAAGCGCAAATCATTCCCATCATGAACATTAGTTTTTTTCGAATGCTAATAAAATTCATATGATAAAAATCCTCCTTGTAAAATCTTAGTATTAGAATTAATTAATTAATGTAAAAAATTGAAAGAAAGCTTTACTCCATCTGGAATAAAGCTTTCTTCTTTCCTTTAGGAATTATAGCAGACAGAATGGGAGATAGAAAGAGATATTTTAGCGTGAAAAAAGAGAGACTCTAAATCGCTCTTTCTAACAATTTAGAGTTCGTAGAAGTATAAATGAAATTTTCATTTTAACTATTTGTTTTGAAATGAGAAACGAGCACTTCAAGTTCTTGCACAATTGTTTTCATTTCTGATGATTTTTTAGCAACGACACTCATTTTGTTTACTTGGTCACCAGCTGAAGTTGCTGTTTTCGATGTTTCGGCAGCAACTTCATTTGAAATAGAAGCGATATTATTTAAAGCTGCATTCATTTCTTCAGAACTTGCGGCCATTTCTTCAGCAGTTGCAGACATTTCTTGTATTTGTGTAGAGAAATTGTTAATGTGATTAACAATTTCTGAGAATGAAGATCCAGCGGTACGAATGACTGTAATTCCTTCAGAAGCTTCTGACTGACCTTGTGTCATCATGTCATTTGCTATTTTTGTGTCCGCTTGAATTTGATGAAGTAAATGGTTAATGTCATTTGCTGCTAGCTGAGATTGTTCAGCAAGTTTTCGTACTTCATCGGCAACAACAGCGAATCCTTTTCCGTGTTCACCAGCACGGGCCGCTTCAATAGAAGCATTTAAAGCGAGCAAATTCGTCTGCTCGGCAATATTAGAAATAGATTGAAGTGCAGTATCAATATGATTCGTATGTGTAATGAGTCGCTCTACCACTTGTGATGTAGCGTTAACAGCTTCGTTAATTGTATGCATTTGTGTAATAGATTTTTCAATGACTTTATTTCCATCATCTGCTTTTTCAGAAGTTGTAACAGTTAGGCTAGCGGCAGAAGAGGCAGCTTGTGCAATGCGCTGAACACTCGTTGCCATATCATCCATTGCGGTTGAACTTTCTTCAATGCTAGAAACTTGTGAACGAATATTGTGCTCAAGAGCATTCATAGTCTCTTTAGTTTTTGCGGTATTTTCCATAGAAGCAGTTGTTTCGATAAACACATTTTCAGAAGCTTCTTTTACACTTGTTGATGTTTGTTGAACTTGCTTTATTATACGCTGTAAGTTAGCAAGCATTTGATTAAAGGAATTTGCGATGTCACCAATTTCATCTTTACTCGTTACGTGTAATCTAGCGGTTAAATCGCCATCTTGAGAAGCTAATTCTTTTAACTTCGCATCAATTTGTCGAATCGGTTTAACGAGTTTACCAGAGAACCACCATGCCAATAGAATAGACGTTAATGTACATGTAATGAGTGAGAAGAAAATAATATATTGAATAAGGGATGAAGAAGACTCTACGTCAGCAATTAATACGTCCCGTTTGTCATTTTCTTCATTTGCATATTTAGTAAAACGACTTAAAAGATCATTTACATAATCTGTTTGAGCAAGAGCAATTTTGGATGCTTCATCCCATTTTCCTTCCCGTGCAAGAGGGAGGACTTCATTATCTACGACGCTGCGCCATTTTGCTCCCATTAAAATGGCCTCTTTCATTCCTTCTGGGAGTTTTTTATCACTTGTTACTTTCTCCCTAGTATCAGCTAGTTTTTTTCCTTCCCGGTTGAATTTATCCAATCCTTTTTGGTCATGTGATAGTAAATATTCTTGTAAACCAGCGACCTGCGCTTGGAACCAATCGCCACGTTCTTTTAAAATCGTTGCTCTTTTCGATACATCATTCTTTAATGTTTCGATTTCACTTGCTTGATTCATCGCGAATGAAAGAATAACAATAAGAGCAATGCTAAATAAGGAAGAAATGCTTAAGAGTGTGAACAGTAGTTTTTTTCGAATGCTAACATATTTCATTGTTACCCCTACCTTTTTTTGAAAAACTATTTATTATAATTTATAAATATCGGGAACGAAACTAATAAAAACATAATTAAGAAGTTATTAATCTGTTCAATGAAAATTATAGCAGATAATGGAATATGGCAGATTAATGTGAGTAAATGTTCTTAAAATGTATACATTTGTATATCAAAAAATTCATAAATAAAAATCAGAAATACTATTGTAATTAGAAATAACATCCTGTATACTTCTAATTAGTTGATAACGATTATCACTATCAACTGAACATTACTCTTCGTTATGTTGGTCATACCCCTTTTTGACGACGTAAGTCAGAGACGAATGTTGAAATATCTTGTGTCCTATTCTACAGAATTATGGTAATCTCCAACCTCAACTTATATGCGTAAGCATGCAAAAAAGGATCCTATCCGTGAAGGGATCCTTTTTTGCATGTTGTCGCAATTAATGTGTATAGACCTGGTATACGTTCTTCAATTCCTTCGGGTGAAGTAGAAGGGAAAACCCACTTTTGATGAGATCCGTGTTCTTCAATCAATTTTTCAACCTTGAAATTTGTTTCTGCCATTGATGTAATGATTTCTCCTAGTGTCCAGCGCCTAATTTTTGTTCTCGGTAAAGCGTATTTCTGTGATCCCGTAAGGAGAGTGCTATAAGCTACGTCATCTTCAATAAGTTCCTCGTCGAAATAATTTCCATTTGCTCGAAATGATGGATGATCTACTCCTAATAATTTTGTATAAACGGGATGATAGTCACGTAGTATAAAGGTCCCATCTTGTTTTAGTAAGTGAGAGATTATATGAAAGAGTGGTTTTAAGTCTAAAAAGTAATGAAGCACGCCAAGTTCCAGTAACACGATATCAAATGATTGAGATAGATTTAAATCTAGTACATCGGAAACGATATATTGAATAGAGACACCAGCAGCTTCGGCTAGTTCGGTTGCATATTTTTCATTACTTGCTGAAATGTCTACAACTGTTACATCGGCTCCTAAAAGAGCAAGAGCAACTGCTTTATTTCCTTTTGATCCGAGTAAATTAATAATACGCTTTCCTTTTGGAGATTGTATGTAAGGTAAATAATGATTTACCTCGCGCACGGGATCTTCCATGAGCTTTTTCGCATAATCCTCTGGCGCCCCGTGGCGATTTGTCCAAGCTTCATAAGCAGCTGCGTTCCAACTTTTTTCATTAATAGTACTTAGTTGCTTTTGATTCAATCTTATCACTCCTTTTGTGAACGTATAGTTATTCGGTGGGTGAGTAGAATTTCCTGTTTTTTTGAATAAAAGTTTGATTTTTCTGTTGTTAAGTCGTAAAATACGTTTTATACATAAAAGCGTTGAAAAGGAAAAGTAGAATGAAATCATTCTGTCCAGAGAGCTTCGGTAGCTGAGAAGAAGCAAGAATATTCATTTGAACAATGGCCTTTGAGCTTCGTCCTGAACTTATCAAATGATAATAGTAGGCGGCGACGAGAGTTGGTACTCGTTATCAAAACCACAGTATAAGAGCATATAGCTCCGTACTTGTTAAGGTTAGTTATGCGAATGACTGACGAAATAAGGTGGTACCGCGACTGTTTATACAGCCCCGCCCTTATCTTTTTTAAGATAAGGGCGGGGCTTTTTATATTTTAAAGGAGGAATATAAGATGAGTATTTTTATTGGAGGCGCTTGGCCGTATGCAAATGGTTCGTTACACCTTGGACACATTGCTAGTTTGTTACCAGGAGATATTTTAGCACGTTATTACAGGGCAAAAGGTGAGCATGTGTTGTATGTTTCAGGAAGTGATTGTAATGGAACACCGATTACAATTAGAGCAAAGCAAGACGGTGTGACGGTGAAAGAAATTGCTGATAAGTATCACGAGGAGTTTGAGCGATGTTTTCGTAGCCTTGGTTTTACTTATGATTGCTATACACGTACAGATAGCGAGCATCATCATGAAACTGTTCAAAAAGTCTTTTTGCGACTATTAGAAGAAGGTTATATTTATAAAAAAGTAGTTGAACAAGCTTATTGCGAAACGTGTACGCAATTTTTACCAGATCGTTATGTAGAAGGCCTTTGTCCGCATTGTCATGAAGCAGCAAGGGGCGATCAATGCGATGCTTGTTCCGCTATTTTAGATCCACTCGATTTGTTAGAAAAGAAATGTAAGTTATGTGGTAGTACGCCATCAGTACAGGAAACAGAGCATTTCTATTTTGCATTGCATAAATTTCAGCAGCAAATTAAAGAGGTCGTAGAAATTGCAAAGCAGAAAGGAACATGGCGCGACAATGCAATTCAATTAACAGAGAGATATTTAAAGGAAGGATTACAAGATAGGGCAGTGTCACGTGATTTACCAATTGGGGTACCAATTCCGGTAGCAGGATATGAAGATAAGAAAATTTACGTATGGATTGAAGCAGTGACAGGATATTATTCGGCGAGTAAAAATTGGGCTGAAGAAACAGGGAAAGATGATCAAGAGTTTTGGGATAAAGAAGCGAAAACATATTATGTACATGGTAAGGATAATATTCCGTTTCATTCAATCATTTGGCCAGCGGTATTACTTGGAATAGGAGAAGAAGCAATCCCGCGTCATATCGTTTCGAATGAGTATTTAACAGTAGAAAAAAGAAAATTATCGACAAGTAAAAACTGGGCAGTATGGGTACCTGATATATTGGAAGGCTATAATCCAGATTCTATTCGTTACTTTTTAACAGTTAACGCACCAGAAAATCGTGATACTGATTTTTCATGGCGTGAATTCATTTACAGTCATAATAGTGAATTGTTAGGTGCATACGGGAACTTTGTGAACCGGACATTAAAGTTTATTGAAAAATATTATGGTGGTGCTGTACCGAAGGGAAGTATTGATGTAGAGCTGAAAGATAAAGTAGAAGGATTATATAAAAGTGTAGGAGAGGCGATTGAACAAACTAAATTTAAGGTGGCACTAGAAACAATATTTGATGCAGTACGCTTTGCAAATAAATACTTTGATGAAAAGCAGCCTTGGAAACAAAGAGAAGACGACCCAGTTTCATGTGAGGAAACAATTTATAATTGTGTTTACCTAATAGCAAACTTTGCACAACTGCTTGAACCATTTTTACCGTTTTCAAGTGAAAGAGTTAGAAATACATTATCGAGTGTTAAAGTAAATTGGGAACCTCAAAATACGTTGCCAAACCGAATTGATAATGTGCAGCCATTATTTGAGCGAATCGATGTAAAACAAATTGAGCATGAGGTAGAGAAGTTATATGGAGCGGTAAAGTGAAATATAAGGAAAAGACCTTTCAAATAAATGAAAGGTCTTTTGTTATGCTGTATAACCCTCTTTCTTATCTTTCAAAAAGAAAAGCACAGCAAGGATTACGAGAATAATAGCCGCAATATCATATGTTATTTTGAGTAATAAAGTTTAACATATCGTAACTGTATTCACATTTATATACAAGTTGATGTTGTCACGCACTATGCACACGATTATGTTTTTTTTCTTTCCTAGCAGTAAGTAGTTGTGGTGTGAAAATACCGAGTAATATAACTACAATCCCAATCCACTGCATTGGCGATACAACTTCATGAACAAGTGTAATAGAAGCGATAATTGCTGTTGGTAATTCAGCTGCACCTAATATTGTACCAAGTCCCGTTCCGACTTTTGGTACACCAATTGAAAAACAAATGACAGGTATAATAACCCCGAACAGTCCAAGGAAGAAAGCATATTTCCATAGGCCTGCTTGTAAAGCGCCGTCCGTTAAAAAGGTAGGCGGGAAAAATAAGCATACAATAAGAGTAGCACTCGTTGTCATAAGAAAGCTTTTCGTATAAGGCGGAACATCTGTAGCAACGCGCCCGCTTACAAATACATAGAATGAGAAAGAGACGGCAGCTAATAGTCCGAAAATAATACCTTTCGTAGAAAAGTTTTGTCCAAGGCCTTCAAATACTCCACCAGCAAACAATGTACCAGTAAATAAAATAATAATAGATATAACTTTCTCACGGCTTGGGAATGTCCGGTTGGCAATTGCTTCGATGACTACACCAATCCAAGTGAACTGAAAGAGTAAAACGACAGCGATAGAGGCTGGCAATTCTTCTACGGAAATAGCATAGAAAATACCTGTCATACTCATTGTTGTACCGACTGTTAGTAACGAAAAGAATTGTTTTTTTGATACTTTATGACGTGAAAAGAACAGAACGAGTAAAAGGAGCCCAATCCATCCGAAGACATATTGCCCTCCTAGTAGTTGGTGTGCGGAAAATCCGTCGATGAATCCGAGTTTAAAAATAGTTGAAAGTACGCCGTAGCTACAAGCGCCGAATAAAACTAGTAATGAATACTTAAATTTCTCCATAAAAATCCTCCTTTTAAATAATAAAAAACGCCCGTTATCCTAATAAGGAAAACGGGCGAACGAAACAGAGTCAGAGACTCTACAAAATTCCGCCACTCATACGAAGTATGAGTTTGGGGTATGAAATTGTAGTAGTAATTTACATTGCTTTTGGGAATACAATGGAGCATTTTACACCTTGAGGTGTGTTCTGTATTCCATAAGGAAACTGATGTTTATCTAATATTTGTTTTACAATATATAACCCAAGACCACTACCTTGTACTAAGCCATGTTTGTCAGGATTTGCGCGATAGAATGGTTCAAATAAATGAGCAAGTTTATCTTCATCAATTTGAGAACCTGTATTTAATACTTCTAATGCGTAACCGTTTGGCTTTTCATAAAGTTTTATATATACATGCTGATGGTCAATTGTATAATGAATTGCATTTGAAATAATGTTAAAAATAGCAGTTTGCATAAATTTAGGATCAGCTAAAATTTGTGCATCTTGTTTAATGTTAGATTGAACATTTAATTGTTTTACAGATACAAAATAATCTACTTTCTTTATAACGTCCTCAATAATATTAGTTAATGAGATAATTTTTAAATTTGGTTTAAATTGAGGGTTTTGTATTTTGGATAATTCTGACACTTTTTCCGTTAATATGTTAATATCTTGCATCATCTCATATGAACGTTTTAAATATTTATTTCTATCTTTATAAGCGCCAATTCCGTGAATCATGCCATCGAGTTGTCCCATAACGGCTGCGATTGGTGTTTTTAATTCATGGGATATCATAGACATAAATTCTTTACGAGATTGTTCTAACTGTTGTTCCTTCTTGAGTTCATTTCTTAAATCTTGATTGCTTTCATGTAAATTTTTCACAATAGTAGGTACTTGTGAGGCAGCTACTTGCAAATTAAAATCTGTTTGATCTGTATTTTTGTTAAGTAGCTTTTTATCTGAGAAATCAAGATTCATAATATCTTTTAAAGCATCGCTCATATATCGGAAAGGTTTGGCGATTATTTTTGCGTAGATTAAAGATCCAAGCAGAGATAATGCTAGCATTGTCGCCCCAATATGTGGAGCTAACTGCTGCAACACATCTGTTAACTTTGGATTATCATGTGTATCATTTGCTTTACTTGCTGCATTTTGTGTATGTAAGGCATCATTGTTAGTAACTTGCTTTTCCGCTTCTGTAAGTGAAGACGTTGTGTTACTTTTCCCTGGAATATTTTGTGCATGTTCTTTTGCTTTTGCAGTTTGGCTAGGCTGCAAAAGATGATTGATGGCTGTAGAGAGTGCTTTCATGTCTATTTGAGAAGATTGAAAATTAGAGATGCTACTCTCTGACACAGCTTTATTTTGCTTTGTTTTACTTTGGTCGTTTTGTTTGTCTGATTCCGCTTGTTCCGCAGTTTGCGTTCCAGAAGCTTTCAAACGATCTTTATCGTAATTTGAGGCTAGAAAATAAATAATTTGATAAAGACAAAGTGATAACAGAATACAAAATAATAAGGTTTTGATGAATATATTTTTGGTGATGTTGTCTTTGCTACGATTCGATTTTGTAGCCAATGCCTTTCACCGTTTTAATATAGGGAATTTCTAATTTTTTTCGTAAGTTTTTAATATGTGTATCTATAACCCTCACATCACCATAATGTTCATAGCCCCATACCTTATTCAACAAATCACTTCTTGATAGTACTTTTCCCCGATTTTGCAGTAAAGTATATATAATTTCAAATTCTTTTGTAGTCAATTCAATTTGATTACCATGAACATAAGCGGCATATGCTGTAGAATTTAACATCAATTCATGGAATTGTAGTATAGTTGCAGCTTCTGCTTCCTTTGTTGCTGCCCTTCTTAATACAGCTTCTACACGTTTTATAAATACGGTGTAATGGAACGGTTTTGTAATATAGTCATCAATACCTAACTCAAATCCTTTAATTTCACTTTCTTCATTATGTAAGCCTGTTAACATAATGATTGGTACATCAGATTGTCCTCGCATAATTTTACAAATACTATAGCCATCTATATCTGGTAACATTACATCGAGGAGGACAAGATCGTATGAATTTTTTTGGAAAAGAAGAATGCCTTCTGTTCCAGCACCAACTACATCAACAGTAAAGTTTTGTGCCATTAGAAATTCACGAATAAGTTCTTGTATATCTGGGTTGTCTTCAATCACCAGTATATGCGTCATAGTAACACCTCCTAAATAACGCTTTTTACTGCAATATTCGAATTCATCATTTTTTGGATGACTCAGATTGTTTATACATATAATAAGCCCCGCTATAAAATAGTAATGAAAGTAGCAAGGGGGATTGTTTAGTGTCACTGAATAGTTCAGAATTACAGTAGTTCTATTATAGTATGTATTGTAAAATTTATAAAATATTATAACTGTATAATTTTAATATCCATGTTTATCAATGTTGCGATGATGTTGAATGCAATCTATTTTTATTATATATGTAAATACAGTTGTTTTGCTACTGTAAATGAATAAATAAAATAAGCCAAGACATAAAATTCTTGGCTACACATAAATCTTGTTCCTAGGCTAATTTACAGTGACAGTAGCTTGCTGCTGAACGCGCTCAAATAACCAGTGAATATCATTGTTAAACATACGAATACAACCAAGTGTTGTTGCTTTCCCGATTGCTTGATTATTGTTAGTTCCATGAATCGCATACGTTGTTCCATAAGTTCCTGCCATATTTAATCCGAGCCAGCGGTCCCCAAGTGGATTACGTGGATCGCCGCCTTTAATTTTTCCTGTATAGTAAGGACGGTTTTTAATTTTATTTACGATTTGAAAAGTACCCTTAGGTGTTGGTGTTGCTGCTTTTCCAGTAGCGACAGTGAAACTTTTTATGAATTTTCCATCTTGATAATAATCCATTTTATTTATTTTTGTGTTTACGATAAGCTGATCTTTCGTCGTAGCTGCTTCTGCAGTAGTGAATGGAAGAGTTAAAAATCCTAATGATAATAGCGCACTTAATAATAGTTTTTTCATTATATTCTCCTTTTACTTATTGTAGTAGTCTTACATACAATGAATTTGTAATCCTCGTAATGCTTGATTGACATTTTCATCTAATGTTTCAAAGAAGGTAGTAATCTTTGTATTACATTTGTTGTTTTTATCAATAAGTAATCTTTCATTTAATAAAAGCTCACCATGTAGTCCAAAACTTTGAACTTGAATATTTAGTTCATCTTCAGTTTCAGAAATAATCGGTAAGAAATAGTGAAAAGCTTTCGTTGGAATGATGTAGCTTTTGCCAATCATGCTTTCTTGATTTGAATTAACCCATTTTCTCGTGACGATCTTAATGTTCTTTTTTGAAACGATAAAAGACAGCGTTGTAGATTTTGTTAAACTTACGTCAAATTCATTTGTTTCACATATTTGTAAATTAAAAACGGTTTCATTTTGATGAGATTCAACATTCGTATTAATAAAATCGTGCATTTTATAAGCTTCCATTTCTTATTCACCCTTTTTTCAATTTCGAAAAGCGACTTATATTTATTCAGTTTAATGTTTAGTCATATATTAGCTAAATTTTTCAACAAATTCCGATATAATCTTACAATACGTATATGAAGCTAATATGAAGTTCATATGAGTTTGTGGTGGTTTTTTATAGAGAATAAAATAAGGTGGTTTTCGAGTGTTAAAAACTGGATGGAAAATGTATATTAATGGATTTCCTTCGCGTGATATATAGTTGTTAGCTTGTTTTTAAATGCTAATAGATATAAGTAAATAGAGAACAAAAAACTTTAGAATGAGCCTTACAAAAATGTAATAAAAATGTAAGCTATTGTGATAGTTATTTCGACAATTTTTTTATACAATAATAGTAACAAGTTGTACGTGAATGAAAGGGGAGATGACATGGAATGGGTTCATGAATTATTTCAGCAATATGGGTATTATGTAGTACTTGTAGGCCTGCTGTTAGAATATATTGCACTTCCGTTTCCGGGAGAGCCAACATTAGCATATGCGGGGTTTTTAGCACAGAAGGGTGATCTAAGTTTACCTATTTTAATTATCCTATCCTTTATTGGGACAAGTGTAGGAATGACGATTCAATACTTTTTAGGGAATAAGCTTGGTATGCCTTTTGTTCAAAAATACGGGAAGTACGTATTTTTAACACAAAGAAAAATTGATTTAACGAGAATGTGGTTCGATAAATACGGATATTTCCTTATCTTTATTGGCTTTTTCATTCCTGGTGTACGTCATTTTACAGGATACTTTGCAGGTATCATTAACTTACCGTTTCGCCGCTTTGCGATTACAATTTATTCAGGTGCTTTATTCTGGGTATCATTCTTCTTAATCGGTGGCTACTGGTTAGGTGGTAACTTACATGATATTTTCGGATTACTAGGAGATCATATCGGCAAAATCATTTTCGGAGCGATTGTCATTGTAGCAATTACGTTAAGCATTCGTTTCCGCAAGCAACTAAAACGAGTATTTTTACAAAACGCAAGTTAATATGGAATCCATTCTATGTCAGATTTTAGGGAGGCAGTGCAAAAGCACTGCCTTTTTTATTGTATTTTCCAGTTTGCTTTTATTTTTCCATCGATACCGTAACCGGTGGCTGGTATATAATACGTTCCCGTTCTATTAGGTGAAAGTTCATACGTATCGTCGCTTAGTTCGGAAAGGGGTTCATATTTATTAAATTCATTAGAAAAGCCAGTGCTATAACCTTGGTAGGTGCTATTTTCAGTAATAAGGAATTTTACGTTGACCTCAATTATGTAGTTCTTGAAGATTATTATATACGTTATGTCTAGTATAATATATATTCGTTTTTGACATGTATCTGCGTCAAAATGACAATTATAATTGACAAAGATAAGGATATTATTTACAATTTTAATTAAATAAATGAAAAAGAGGGAAGACATGAAGCTTCAAAATCGAGTGAGGGAATTTCGAGCAAAGCATCGTTTATCACAAGGGGATTTAGGGAAAGCGATTGGCTCATCACGGCAAACCATTAGTTTAATTGAGCGCGGAGATTATGCACCATCTATTGTGTTATCGCTAAAAATCGCACAAATTTTCAATGTACCAGTGGAGGAAATATTTACGTTAGTGGAGGGGGAAGAGGACGATGAAGATGAAGAGTAAACGAAAAAAACAATTTGATTTTGTGGGGAAAATAGCATTAAGTATGATGGGTGGCTTTTTAACATCTTATATAGCTTTAAATTTACTCTCGAATGAACCGAGAAAATTATCATCTAATACATTTATAGGTGTATGTACTATTTTTGGAATCTTAATGATGTACTACACTTGGAAGAATACACGTATGTTAGCGAAGGCACGCGATGAAGAAGAGAGCGTACAAGGCAGAAAATTAGGCATTATAAGTATATATTTACGTGTAGGTGATATAGTTACGCAGGCATGGTTTGTATATGCAGTTATTACATGTAGACGTGCACTGTTACAGGATACAAATGTGTCATTTGCAGTGTGGAATTTAGTAGCTTCTATTGTCTGTTTAACTATTGTAGTGGTTATCGGGCTCATAACAAAAAATCGTTATAATAAGCTATATCCTGAACAAGGTGTAACATATATGGAATCTATGAAAATGTGGACGAAAAACGCAGATGAAGGATTAAAGCACATTGTGCATGAGGCTGGATATAAAGCATATGAATTTACGAATACAATATTGGCATATGTATGGTGGGCTGCCGTTATATATACAGCAGCTAGTGATATCGATTTTGTATTAATTGGCTTAATCTCATTTATTTGGATATTGCATCTCGGAAAATTCATGTACGAAATGCAGAGAAAAATGATTTATTAAGGGGAGAAAAAGGTGGATATTTTAAGAAGGCCAGCTGGTTCCATGACGGCGGCGCTAGTTTTGTCCATTTTATACGGAGTAATCCGAACTGGGAAATTAGAAGTAATTTTGAACCTATGGGCAATAGTTGGAATTTCATTGTTAGTGTTAGCCATTCATGAGCTAGGACATGTAGCATTTGGTGTAATAGGTGGTTTGACATTTAAATTTATGACAGTAGGACCCATTACTGTGCAAAATGAGAAAGGAAAAATACGAATTCGAGAAAATAAATTATGGGAGTACTTTGGAGGCGTGGCGATGCTAGTGCCGCCTTCTATAGAGACATCGAACCTTTCAAAAAAATGGGCGTGGATGACTTTAGGTGGTCCGATTACAAGTGCACTATTCGGTATTACTTCAGGTTACATATACATGGTTAGTTATTATCAATATCTTTTATATTTTTCCGTTTTACACTTTACGATTTTTGCCGTTACAATAGTGCCGATAAAAGGAACATTCCTGAGCGATGGCATGCAATTTCTCATTTTAATTAAAGATGATGAAAGGGCTAGAGGGCATTTATATAATATTCAAGTATCGGGTGAATTATTAAGCTACAAACGGCCGAAAGATTGGGATGAGAGATTAGTAGAAATTAGTGAAGAAAAAATAAAAGAGGATAAAAGTATAAGAGAAATAATGAGCGGACTTATGCTCGTATTTTATGCCCGAGCTGATCAAGAGGGAATGGAAAAAGCGATAGTACATTTAGAGAAAATTGTGCAGTTACCTGTGACAAAAGAAAATAAATATTTTGTTGGTAGTTTTCATAGTTGGTATCTTTTATATAGAGTACTTTATCAGCAGGAAAATCTTTACTTGCAAGAAGCGAAGAATCATGCGAAGGCAATTACAATGCTGGACTTACATGGGTATTACCGTGCAAAAGGGGTTATCAAATATTTAGAGCAAGATATGGAAGCATGCCATATTTATATGAAGAAAGCGGATAAAGAATTGAAGAGCGCTGAGAAGAGTGAAATAGGATATTTACAATTGGATAGAGAGTGGTTCGAGCAGTTGAAGGAGAGGGTATCTTACGATGGGTGAGGTATCCTCTTTTCTATATGTAATCTTATGCCGTTCCATAAAAAGATCGGGGCGAGTAAAATGAGGTAAGAAGAGCAAAGTTTGGAGGAGTTATATATGGAAATTTTAGCGATTATTTTGCTAGTCTTACTCATTTATGTAATTTTTAAAGTGGCATATGTAGCAGTAAAAATACTCGCAGTCCTATTAATTATCTTTTTAATTGTAGAGTTCGGCAGTAAGCTGCTTGGGGGATAGGGTATGTTGTACGTTTTGGTTATCGAAGGATGTCGTTGAATCGATATAATGAAAAAATCGTTGATATATTCCGGTAAGTACCGGATGGGGTATATGGAAAAGAAGTTGCCGTGGAGGTAACTTCTTTTTATTTTGGTGATGGGGTATGAACAGGAAAGAACAGGAAACAAAAAAGCTGGAAGAGTATCTTCCAGCTTAAGAGTTACTTTCAATTTGTTGACCATTTTCTTCTTCGTGGTCTTGTAATAGGTTGAATACGTCTGCTAGGCAGAATGCGATAAACCAAGTCCATAGACCGTGGAAGAAAGCTGAGCTTAATTGAAGTGGTAATGTATAGTTTGTCATTGAGTAGGAAATACATCCACCAACGATTCCGATCATTGTTAATAACATTGTTTTTTGAGCACTTTCTTCTGGATTGAAGAGGAAGAAAATGTATCCGCCTAAAATTGAAGCGCTTACAAGGGTTTCGATTCCATTAAAAATGATATTCTCTCCAAGCTCTGTGTTTGTCCAGAAACAGATCACGCCGCCGACGATGGCAAATAGGACAGCTAGTGTGTATCGTATATATTGATTCATATGTTCATCTCCTTATGTAATAAGATGATTTGGAAGTCAAAAAGGTAGGTATAGTATATTGAAGTGAATTTTAGTTGTACGTATCTTTATAAAAAGATCAGTGAAGAATAACTAAGATGATCGGTTTTTTTTAAACCGTTACGTGTATGGTGTCTGAAATATACCCGACTGCTCGTTTCTTTTTGCTTATAAAAATAAGAGAAACTTCCAAGTCTATATACTCTTTTTTGTTAGTCTAGTTTTATTATAACACATTTAGTGATACAATAATAGAATTATCTGATTTTGTAATAAGTGTAAAAAATAAAAAGCGCAAGGAATTGTAGTTCCTTGCGCTTTTTTATATACGTTTGAAACGGCCGACAATTTCAACTGTTTCAGTAATGTTCATAAATGCTTTATTATCCACTTGGCGGATAATACGTTTCATTTCGCCCAACTCGTAGCGAGGTACGACAGTGTAAATCATTTTTTTCTTATGGTTTGTATAGCCGCCGACAGCATCTACCATTGTTACGCCACGTATGCCGTGATGTAATAGTGAGCTTTTTATTTCCTCACCTTTTTCTGTAATTGTCATTATCGTTAATTTAATATGTTTTGTATGCACGGCATCAATTACTTTGCTGACTACAAACCGACTAATTAACGTATAAAGCGTAATATCCCATCCGAAAATAAATCCTGCTGCAACAAGTAAGATTAAGTTGAATCCAAAGATGATTGCTCCAATTGAAACATCGCGATGTTTCGCTACAATCAATCCAACAACATCAAAACCACCTGTTGAAGAAGCAAATCGGAATATGATTCCTGAGGCAGCACCGCAGATGACACCACCGAATACAGAAGACAGTAAAATATCGTCTGAAACTTGGTGTACTGGGATAATGTTCATCGCTAAAGATGATACAGCCACAAAGTATGCCGTTAAAAAGGTTGTCTTCTTTCCTAAGTAAAAGTGACTTAAAATAAGAAGCGGAATGTTTAGTAAAAAGATAAGTGCTCCGATATTGTAGTGCATTAAATAACCGATAATCATCCCTACACCAGCGAACCCACCGCTAATCATATTATGCGGGATAAAAAACATATTCATAGAAATTGCATACAAAATAGAAGCTATAAAAATAACAACTAACTGTATGATGAATTCTAAATGAAATGTTTTAGCTGCTGGGAAGGATAAAAAGGCGGTGTCGGGAACGTAATCGGCGTCTCCTAGTTGACCCATAGTATGTTTCATCTCCATATTCATTTTTGATTACAAGAAGAGAATAAAGCTTTTTTCAAAAACTGGCAATAGTTTTATTATAATGCAAAAATTTTATAAATTTCTAAAAAATTAAACCTATTCAAAGATACGTGTGAATATACTAAAGAAAGCGGATACATTGGTTTTCTAGCATAATTTTTTGAGAAAATATGCAAAAAAAACTTTTGAGAACAAAAGGAAATAGAGAATGTTTGCTGAATATGCTAAAATGACTTTATTAAGGATGTGAAGCGATGGAATTTTTATTGCAGGATGCAATTCTATATATATCGTTTGTAACGACAGCACTTTGTGTATTAGAAGTCTTTTTTCTTGCTAACGTTTCTCGCTTTGTGCGTCAGCAAGCATCGAGCGGTAGACAGAGAGCTTTTAAACTAGTAGATACGTGTGAAGAGGGTACAAGAAATGTACCGCTATTTTCTATTTTTTATAAATATGGAATGATTCGTTCTGTCCGCAGACAAGAATCGAGTGGAGAGAGTGACGAGGTAGGTCCGTATACACCAATGTTTCGCTAATTAATTACGAAACATTGGAGGAATGAACATGTTAAAATCATACCGAGCTAGGCTCATTAGTTTATCATTATTACTTGTTTTTGTTTTATCTGGCTGCAGCAATGCAGGTACAATTGATTCACATAGTACGGGAATTTGGAACCATTATTTCGTATATCCAATCTCATTTATGATTCAATTTGTTGCTCATCATATACCTGGAGCTAGCTTCGGGATTGCCATCATTATCATGACGCTCGTTATTCGTTCAGCAATGATTCCATTAGCTGTTTCGCAATATCGTAGCCAAGCGAAAATGAAAAAAATGCAACCTGAATTACAGAAGCTGAAACAGAAATACGGTGATGTGGGTAAAGATCTTGAAAAACAAAAGCAGTATCAAAAAGAAATGTCAGAACTAATGAAATCAGGCGGTTGGAATCCGTTAGCTGGGTGCTGGCCAATCTTTATACAAATGCCGATTTTCTCTGCTTTGTATTATGCGATTAGCCGAACTGAAGAGATTCGTACATCTTCATTTTTATGGGTGAACCTAGGACATGCAGATCCATATCATATATTACCGATTATCGCAGCGTTAACAACATTTATTCAAATGAAGGTGTTCCAATCAAATGTAACGCCTGGAGAACAAGTTCAAATGCTGAAAATACAGCAAATTATGATGCCTGCAATGATTCTATTTATGGGATTTGCGGCGCCATCAGGACTGGTGCTGTATTGGATTACAGGTAACTTATTTACAATGACACAAACAATTGTATTAAGAAAAGTAATGGAACGTGAAGAATTACAATTACAAAAAGCTTAGAAAAACACCGCTCGTGATGAGCGGTGTTTTTTATTTAAATCGTTAAGGAAATTTTAAGAAACCAACATTACTATTGGCATTGTATACGAAAGTGTACATGCTTTAGAAATATGAAGGAGGAAATTTCCTATGAAGAAGAAAACAGTTGGATATTTAGCAATTGCAGGTGCTTTATCATTTGGAATTATAGGAGGAGCTGGTATACCAGCGTTTGCGGCAACTAATACTCCAGCAGCTGAGCAAGTTACAAAAGGAACTGCGAAGAAGAATTTAGATGAAGCAACAAAACAAAAAGTAAAAACGATTATGGATGATACAAAGAAACAGTTAGAGGGATTAGGTGTGAAATTCCCAGAGAAGGGTAAGCACAAGGAAATGTTTGCAGGACTAGATGATCAGGCGAAAGAAAAAGCAAAGTCGATTCTAGAGCAAGAAAAATCCGGGAAATTAACTCGCGAACAAGCAAATGAGGAATTAACAAAGCTAGGCGTGAAATTCCCAGAGAAAGGTAAGCACAAAGATATATTCGCGAATTTAGATGAGGCGACAAAAGAAAAAGCGAAGTCCATTTTTGAGCAAGGGAAGTCCGGAGCATTAACGCATGAGCAAGTGAAAGAGAAATTGAAAGAATTAGGCGTAACGCTTCCAGAGAAAGGGAAGCATGGTGACATATTCGCGGATTTAGATGAGGCGACAAAAGAAAAGGCGGAAGCAATTTTGAAGCAAGAAAAGTCTGGAACACTAACTCGTGAGCAAGCGAAAGCGAAGTTGAAAGAACTAGGTGTGAAATTCCCAGAGAAAGGGAAGCGCGGTGATATGTTCGCGAATCTAGATGAGGCGACAAAAGAAAAAGCGAAGTCCATTTTTGAGCAAGAAAAGTCCGGGAAATTAACTCGCGAGCAAGCGAAAGAAGAATTGACAAAACTAGGTGTGAATCTTCCAGAGAAAGGGAAGCATGAAGACATCTTTGCAAACTTAGATGAGGCGACAAAAGAAAAAGCGAAAGCGATTCTAGAAAAGGAAAAGAAACAATTAGCAGATTTAAATGTGGATCTTCCAAATCATAAATTTTTTATGAAAAATGAAGATAAATAATTGAACTATGTCGTATCTTTCGTGTGGGCAACCGAGGGATGTGATGCATGCGAGGACTGATTTCTGTAAGCAGAAATCGGTCCCTTTTAATGATTCAATAAAATTCTTTTCATTGTTAGTATGTATCCAAAGATGCAGTAGAAGATTGCAAAACCGATAAACACTTCAGTATATTGGTATTTACCTAATACGTAGAAGGAAGCAGCTGGTATAATAGCTACCGCTAAAATGCTATAACCAGGATACTTATATCGATACATGATAGCGAATATAAAAGAAAGAACCGTAGCGATGATACAAAAAATAGCAATCATTATTGGTGCACCTCCTATATAGATTGTACCATTTTTAGGGAATTAGAGAAGTGTCGTAACTTCTGTTATAATATAAGAAGAGAAACATTTCTTATGTTATATAAAAAAATATATTGATTTTTTCTAACAATTCAATATAATGAACAATAACTAAAAAATTCGACATCAAGAAGTGATGATGAGGATATGATCAGTTTTTTACGATTATCAGAGAGGGAGGCCTTTGGCTGTGAGCTTCCTAATACGGAAAAATCGATTACCACCTCTGAACTGCAGCAGTGAACGGATATCTAGTAATTGCATGCCGGCAAAAACCGTTATTTAGACTTGAGAAATTGGTGAAGTGTGTCACTTTACTAATTGAAACAAGGGTGGAACCACGAATACAACACTCGTCCCTTTTTTAGGGAGGAGTGTTTTTTTATTTCATTTTTGCATCACACTAGAATTGGAAGGAGGATACGCAGCATGCATCATGATGAGAAAAACAAAATTGGTTTAACAGTAGCACTTTCTATCGTAGTAGGAACTATTATTGGGTCTGGTGTGTTTATGAAACCAGGGAGCGTATTAGATTACTCAGGGAGTTCTAATATGGCTATTCTTGCTTGGGTAATTGGTGGTCTGTTGACGTTAGCAAGTGGTTTAACAGTAGCCGAAATTGGAGCGCAAATTCCGAAAAATGGTGGGTTGTATACGTATTTAGAGGAGATTTACGGAAGTTTTTGGGGGTATTTATCTGGCTGGATGCAAACAATTGTTTATGGACCAGCTATTATTGGAACGTTAGGTTTGTATTTTAGTTCTTTAATGATCAATTTTTTCTATTTAGATAAAGTCTGGAATTTACCAATCGCAATTGGAACAGTTGTGTTCCTAGGCGTTATAAATAGTTTGGGAACAAAATATGGGGGCATCGTCCAAACGGTTACGACAGTTGGGAAGATGATTCCAATTATATTAATTGTTGTGCTAGGGTTTTGGAAAGGGAATAGTGATATCTTCAACGTAGTTGTACCGATATCAGAAAATCAAAGTATCGGGATGGCAATTTTAGCAACTTTATTTGCCTATGATGGCTGGATTTTGCTTGCTTCTATTGGCGGAGAAATGAAGAATCCAACAAAGTTATTACCGAAGGCAATGACAGTTGGGATTTTAATTGTAACAGCTGCTTACGTATTAATTAACTTAGCGTTACTAAATGTATTACCAGCAGCGAAAATTGTAGCCCTTGGAGAAAACGCAACGGCGACAGCTGCGGGAATGTTACTTGGAGAATATGGCGGGAAAATTATTAGTATCGGTATTATCATTTCTATTTTCGGTTGTTTAAATGGAAAGATTTTAACATTCCCACGTATTCCGATGTCGATGGCAGAGCGTGGACACCTTCCGTTTTCTAAGTTTATTGCAAAAGAAAATTCGAGATTTAAAACACCAGCGAATGCGATTACTGTTGAAATCATATTAGGAATTATTTTAATGATTATTAGTGATCCGAATAAGCTATCCGAGATTTCCGTATTCATTATTTATATTTTCTATGTAATGACATTTATAGGTGTCTTCATCTTAAGAAAACGTAACAAGAATAAAGAGCGTGCATACAGTGTACCGTTATTCCCGATTGTACCAATCGTTGCGATTTTAGGATCGTTGTTTGTACTTGGAAGTGCAATTATTAACGATCCGGTAAGCTGCTTCTTATCAATTGGAATTGTATTTACTGGACTTCCGGTGTATTGGTACTTAAATAAGAAGAAAAAAACTGGAGTTTAATGTTTGAAGGGCAGGCGTATTATACGCCTGCCCTTTTATTGCGAAAAAATTATACTTGCGTCCACTTTTCTTTTAGGTTACTATAGCGGTAGTAACCTAAAAGAAAGTGTGGGGAAAGTCTTGGATTTTCGTGTGTATATTTTAGCTATCGCGGCTTTCGTAGTCGGAACGGTTGAGCTAATTATAGGAGGAACGCTTGATTTAGTTGCCGATGATTTAGGAGTATCGATTAGCGCAGCTGGTCAGCTTATAACCGTATATTCGGTAGTGTTTGCTTTGTCAGGTCCAGTTTTATTAGCATTAACAGGGAAGTTTGAAAGAAAAACATTATACATTGGGGCATTATCGATTTTCTTAATCGGAAATATCGTTTCGGCATTTAGTGTGAATTACGGAATGTTAATGTTCTCAAGGGTCATTTGTGCAGCGGGTGGATCGCTTATTATTGCACTATCGGTAACACTTGCTTCTAGTGTAGTAGAGCCGCATTTTCGTGCACGTGCGATTGGAATCATTTTCATGGGAATTAGTGGATCACTCGTACTTGGAGTACCGCTAGGTCTTGTGCTAGGAAATGCATATGGATGGCGTGCGCCATTTGTATTAATTTCGATATTAACTGTTATGGCGATTGCTTGTATTTCATTGTTCTTAACGAAAGTATCGGCGACATCGGTATTATCAATAAGAGAACAAATTGCTACGTTAAAAGATAAAAAAATAGTGAGTGCACAGTTGACATCATTTTTATTTTTAACAGGTCATTTAACACTGTATGCATACTTAACACCATTTTTAAAAGATGTTATGCATGTTGAAGCGAACTGGATTAGTGTGTTTTACTTCATTTTCGGAATTGCAGCGGTACTTGGAGGTGGCCTTGGAGGCTGGCTTGCTGATAAATGGGGATCAAAGAAAAGTATTATTTCCATCATTATCGTATTTGCATGTGCAATCTTTATGTTGCCAATGATGACATTTTCATTCCCGCTGTTCATCATTATGATGGGGCTTTGGAGTATGCTTAGCTGGGCGATTTCGCCAGCGCAGCAAAATTATTTAATTGAAATTGCGCCAGAATCAGCTGGTATTCAGCAAGGTTTAAATAACTCTGCACTTCATTTAGGAATTGCGCTCGGTTCAACAGTAGGCGGAGTTGTTATTGAGAAATCATCTGTTATATATAACGCTTGGGTAGGCGGCGGTTTTATTATATTGGCGCTGCTTTGTGCGATTTTCTCAATTACGAGAGGACGCTCGAATCAGTTTGCGAAAGAAGAATCTATCGTTTGATAGATTCTTTTTAATTTGTAAAAAATTGCAGGTTTTAGTAGGGAAATGGAGAAGGGAGTATATAGCGAGGTGATAGTATATGGAGTCTAATTTTTCAATTATTGGTTTTCTAATTTCTTTAGTCCCATTATTTCTTATTATTTTTGTATTTAGATGGATTCGTTTCATCTATCAAAATTCTGAGAAACAAGTAGAGCAAAATGGGAAGATTATTGAGCTTTTGAGGGAGATAAAGGAGCAAAAAAAATCGTAAAATGAACGTTCTGTATTTACAAATCAAAACCATCCGAAAAACCAACTACATAAAATTAAATTAGCGAAAGCGTAAAAAAGAGCTGTACCAAATGAGTATGTAAAACTCCGTTTGGTACAGCTTTTTTTGTATGAAAAATTATATTATCTATTCAAATGGTAGAATCGATTTTGGGATTTGTTAATACCTCAACTTCATCAACAATTCCTTAATTTCTTCATCCTGCATAAAGAGGTCATGGTGCTTCTCTGTAATCTTCGCAAGTGCAACGTCATGATAGAAGAACTCCGTAAAGAACTTCACGAAAGGTTGTGACATTGTTTTCATCGCTTGCCATGATTCTTGCTCTACACCAGCAAATAAAATTTCACGATCGTCAACGATGAGTAGTAAATAACGCTCTAATGCGTTAGGTTCTTGAGCTGGGATTAAAAAATGCATGTTTTCTAAGTCAGTTTCCATTTTTCCAACTATGAGGGACTCGACTTTGACGCCTTGTTTTGCTTTTTGTTCTAGTAAAGGAAGATATTCTAAAAGGGTATCGTTCCATGCGGAGATGCGTATGGATTCTTTCGCATCTTCTACAAGTTGCCTACTTTGTACTTTAATAGAAGACTGCATTTTTAAACTCCAAACGCGGTCATCTGTAAATGATTTTTTAGAAATATTATTTTCAAGTTCTTTAATATTAGATTGGAATTCTGTCGTTAACTTTTCAATTGCTAACTTGAGTGGTAATGCTGTATACAATTTTTTCTTTTCAGAAACAGAATCCATTACCATCCCTTTATCAATGAGTCGTGCTAACACTTCGTATATTTTTGCTTTTGGAACACCTGAATGTTTCACGATAGTTGTTGCATCTAATGGTTCATTGCTTGATACGACAACTTCATAAGCTTGGCTTTCATATTGTGAGAAACCGAATTTTTGTAGCATAGTTCCCTCCGAACGAATGAGATTATATAGTTTAAGGATAATGAACTATTTGTTTTTACACAAGTGTTGAGATAACAAGTAAGTTGATTGAAATGAGAATAAATTTCAATTTTTTAAACTATATGGATTGAGCTTTCCGATTTATCTATTATACTTAATATAGTGATTAATGCGATTGAATTTTACCGAGAAGGGGATGCTTGAGGGAATATGTTGAGAAGTTTACGTTTAAAAATTGCAGTAGTATTTTCGGTACTTATTTCTATGATGTTTGTAATATTAGGTACAGCTGTGTATCAATTGCAAAAAGAGAAAGAAACGCACTCCTTAGACCAGTATTCTGAAAATACGATGGATCTTGTGTCAGAGCAGTTAACTGCATTTATACAGCGAATTGAAGAAGATATGGGTCATTATGGATCTCATGATGATATTCAAAACATGCTACAAGATGGGGTTACTCCAGAAGAGGAGAGTTTTATTTTAAAGGAATTTTCAAGGTTTAAAAAGAATCATCCTGATATTTTAGATGTCTACATTGGGACGAAAGATAAAAAAACGTTGAGTGCAAATCTTGCAGATGGTGGGACAGTTCCAGAAGGATATGATCCGACGAGTCGCCCTTGGTATAAAGCGTCAGAAGCAGATACAGAATCGACTATTTGGGGAGAGCCACAATATGAAATCGCGACGGGTAAGTTAAGTATTGGAGTTTCAAAAGCCATTGTCGGACAAGATGGTTCTGTGTTAGGTGTTGTAGCAATGGATGTATCACTAGGAACGATTCAAAAGCTACTCCATAATATTCAATATAATAATGGCGGAGAAATGTTTGTTATAAATGATAAAAATATTGCCATTGTGTACCCGGAGAAAGTAGGAAAAGATGTTTCGAAAGAACCACTTGTTAAAAGTTTAAATAAAGATGAAACGAAATTTGCGGCGGCGACATTAGGTGGAAAAGATGTAGTAGCCTATAGTCAATTGTTTGATAAGATGAAATGGAAAATTGGGATTGTATATCCGAAAGAGTCAATTGATAACTTACTCGTAGAAACAAGAAATACAGTTATTATAATGGCATGTATAAGTTTATTAATTGGAATATTAGCTTCATATTTATTCTCAAGAAGATTAGCAAGACCATTACAACTATTAACAAATCACGTTCAAAAAGTAGCGGAAGGTGATTTAACGCTACAAATGAAGGTGACCAGTAAAGATGAGGTTGGTATGCTTACGACTCACTTTAATCATATGGTTGAGCAAATGAATGAAATGGTAAGTAAAATTAAAAATAGTGTATCGACAGTACAGAAATCGACTCACAATCTGCATTATTTAACGAATGAAACTGTAGCAGCTAGTAGAGAAGTTTCAGGTGCAATGGATGATGTGAGCGGAGGCGCGTCTACGCTTGCTAATAGTGTAGAGGAGGTTTCAGCGCAACTTGAAAATATGGCGCAGTCGATGGAAGAAATGAATAGTTCCGTTGGTGAAATAAAGGGAGTGACTGGTAAGGCGGAAGAAGCATCTAAGCAGGGACTCAATACGATGCGAAATTTAGTTCGTACAAGAGAACAATCATCTTCTATCGTTGTTCATACGGAAGAAGCGTCCGGTAAGTTAGAGCAAAGGGTTGGATCGATTCAAAATGTGGTAGAACTTATAAAAGGTCTTTCGGATCAAACGAATTTACTGGCTTTAAACGCTTCAATTGAAGCAGCACGTGCAGGTGAGCAAGGTAAGGGCTTTGCTGTTGTTGCGGAAGAGGTTCGGAAATTAGCTGAACAATCAAAAGAGGCAACGGGTGAGATTACAATAATGATTAGCGATGTACAGTTAGAAGTAAAACGAGTTGTGGAAGTTGTAAGTAAATTGAAAGACATTGCGGATATACAAAATAAAGTTACGACAGAGGCGGAGACAGAATTCCGCACAATTATGTCAGTTGTAAATACTATTAGTACCTCAGTTGAAAAAATTGTAGAAGAGGTAAATAACATAGGTCACAAGCAAGAAGAAATTACAGAAGTTATGCAAACAATTGGTAGCACGAGTCAAGAGAGTGCGGCTGTTTCTGAAGAGGTAAATGCAGCAACTGAGTCACAAGTGAATCATTTAGAAAAAGTAGCTCATACGATGGAAAGTTTGACAGAGAATATGCAGGACTTAGAAAGATTGGTTGAGCAGTTTAAAGTAGAAGAGTAACGTATTAGTAAAATGATGAGAATTTCGGTAAAATAGACAATGGATATATAAGAAGCAGTAATAGGAGGAAGATTATTATGGCAATTGTTGATGTATCGATTATTCCAGTAGGAACAGGTAATCCAAGTGTTAGTGAATATGTAGCAGAAGTACAAAAGGTACTAGAGAAAAATGCTGATCGCGTGAAGTATCAATTAACACCGATGAATACAGTAATTGAAGGAGATCTTCCTGTCATTTTAGAAGTCATTCAACAAATGCATGAAGTTCCATACACGAAAGGTGCACAGCGCGTTGCGACAACAATTCGTATCGATGATCGCCGTGATAAAGTAAGTACGATGGAGAAGAAATTAAACTCTGTTCAATCAAAATTATAAGAAAAAGCAGCGATCTTCGCTGCTTTTTTCATATAGGAGGAAAACAAGATGAGTGAAAAGTTTAATGAGCAGTTTGATGGTTTGCTAGAGAAATACACGGAACTATTACTTGGAGAGAGCAACGAAGAGCGAAAAGAGCAGGTACAGAAATGGGCACTTTATTCTTATATGGCTAAGACGATGCCAGCTTTAGTGAAACATTGGAATGAGACGTATCCAGATGCAAAAGAAGAGATGGTACAGTTAATTACGAATATTAAAAAGCTGAATGATGAGAAGCGAAATGAGAAGTAAGAAGGCTTGAGATAATGTTACCTCAAGTTTTTGTTATTAATATCCTTATATAATTTACATGAAATATAAATGGTTTTGTGAGCATGTCGAATATTTTCGGCATGCTCATTTTTTCCCTAGTAAACCCGTTTTTTCTGAATGTCGAAAAATATTTTCTTCATATTTATAAACGAGGATATAGGGTTTTAAATGTTTTGATAGTATTTTATAAATTATCTAAATAATTATTTGTATCAAATAATTTTAAACAATGATATAATTTCGAAGAGGGGTAAAAAACAGATAAATTATAGTCATAGGGGTGAATTACATGGAACAATTAATGCGAAATTCGTTTCTTTTCTTATCTAAAAATAAAGCGCTAACAAAACTGGCTAAAAAGTACGGTTTACGCTTTGGTGCAGGTCGCTTCGTCGCAGGGGAAACGATTGAATTAGCGACAGCTGCAATTAAAGCATTAAATAAGCAAGGTCTTTGTGTAACAATCGATTATTTAGGTGAATTCGTTGATAACGAAGCGGAAGCAAATGAAATGGCTAGCGAATCGATTGAAGCGATTCGTGCAATTGGAAGAGAAGGTCTTAATTCGCAGCTTTCTTTAAAGATGACTTCTATGGGATTAGATATCTCTGACGAAATCGTAATGAACAATATGCGCCGTATTTTAGAAGCTGGAAAAGAAAATGGTGTGTTTATTACAATTGATATGGAAGACTATACGCGCTGCGGAAAAACAATCGATATCTTTAAACAATTGAAATCTGAATACGATAATATTGGTACAGTTATTCAAGCTTACTTATATCGTACAGAAAAGGATATGGAAGATTTAAACGCTTATAATCCTAATTTACGTCTTGTAAAAGGGGCCTATAAAGAACCTGAAGAAGTAGCGTTCCCGGAAAAGAAAGATGTAGATGACAATTATAAAAAAATTATTAAAATGCACTTATTAAATGGAAATTACACTGCAATTGCTTCACATGACGAAGCGATTATTGAATATACGAAAAAACTTGCGGAAGAACACAACATTCCAAGGGATCAATTTGAATTCCAAATGTTATTTGGTATTCGTACAGAGCGTCAACTTGAGCTAGTAAAAGAAGGTTACAAAATGCGCGTTTACGTGCCTTATGGAAACGACTGGTATGGCTATTTCATGCGCCGTCTAGCAGAACGTCCAGCAAACGTTGCGTTCGTATTAAAAGGTATGATCAAAAAATAACCAAGGAGAAAATACTCCTTGGTTATTTTAATTGCTGAAATGCGTAGTGCGCCATTTTCTTCGTATCAGGATATAGCTGCGTACGAGTAGAAGATAACACGACGTTAATGACGCGTTTACCGTCTTTTTCATCAACTGTTACGACTGTGTATTTTCCGAGTGCTGATAAACCGCTTTTACTTCCAATCGCATATGGATCATCATATAGTTCTTCTCGTCCATAGTTTGCGATTTTTGGAGAGCGTTCGGAAGTATGTAGAGTTGTACGTGTTGAATTCATATATTCTAAAACAACCGGGTACTTTAATGCTTCTTTCGTAATAATAGCAATATCATAAGGTGATACTTTATTTCCAAGTGCATCAGCACCACTTGCGTTTTTGAAAGTCGCATGCTTTGTACCAAGTTCCTTCGCTCTAGCATTCATCATTTTCACAAACTTTTCTTTTGATCCCGCAATATGTTCAGCGATTGACTCAGCGATTGGGTCTGCACTAATAATAAGCATAAGTTTTAATGCCTCATCACGTTTTAACTTTTCACCCGCGCGAAGCTTAATCTTTGCACTTTGACTTTCTGTTTTAATCGCATTCTCTGTAACCGTAATTTCTTCATCTTCTTTTACATTCTCTAGTAAGAGTAAGGTAGTCATCATTTTCCCTATACTAGCCGGATAAGAGCGTTCATCTTCCCGTTTTCCATACAAGATTTCACCTGTGTCTGCATCGATTGTAATCCCGTATTGCCCAGTAATGTTAGGCTGATCTACTTTTACAGCTTGTTGTCTGTGAGCGTAAGAAAAGAAAATCATCCCTGTAAATAGTGTGGCGATCATTACAATCATAATTATTGTTCGTTTCATCGTCGTTCCCTCTTTTGTTTTCCATATGTACAAATAAATTGGGCAGAAAAAGCAGCCATTAATCATTATGCCACGTTCTCTGCCCAAAAATATAGCGTTATTTTTCGCCCATATTATGCTTCTTAAATTGTTGGTTATTACTTTGACGCCCTTTTTCAACACCGTGATTATGCGGACCTGCATTTCCAGTTACACTTGCTGCGCTAATTCCAGCTTTTGAAGGGTTCTTCTTAAGTTTTGCCATATATATTCCTCCAGTTTCGTCAGATTATAAAAAGGAAAAGTGCATTTTAATGAAGAAAATACACATGTATAGCATAGCCAAATGAAAGAAATATATTTATTTCAGAAAATTTTATCAATAAATATATTGCGAAAATTCAAACTGTATCATATATTTATTAGTAGAGGCTCACTCATTGATTGCGACTTATGTCGAAAAATTGAATGAGCATTCATTCAAGAATAGGGGGAGAAATGGATGTTCCAAATTAAAAAGGCTGCTGTTCTAGGTTCAGGCGTAATGGGTTCAGGGATTGCGGCACACTTAGCTAATATTGGTATTCCGACATTATTGCTTGATATTGTACCACCTGCGCTTACGAAAGAAGAAGAGGCGAAGGGACTTACATTAGAACATAAAAGTGTGAGAAATCGTTTTAGTAATACGGCTGTGCAAAAACTATTAAAGCAAAAACCAGCTCCTCTGACAGTGAAAGGAAATTTAGCACTGATTGAAGCAGGTAACTTAGAAGATGATCTTGAGCGTCTAGCTGATGTAGATTGGATTATTGAAGTAGTAGTTGAAAACTTAGATATAAAGAAGAAACTATTTGAAAAAGTAGATGCTGTTCGTAAACCAGGCTCAATTGTGAGCTCAAATACATCAGGCATTTCCGTTGAAAAAATGGCAGAAGGTCGTTCAGACGACTTCCAGAAACACTTCTTAGGAACACACTTTTTTAACCCACCACGATATTTAAAACTTCTAGAGGTAATACCGACGAAAGAAACTGATCCACAAGTATTAAGCTTCATGAAACTATTTGGCGAAGACGTTCTTGGAAAAGGCGTTGTTATCGCAAAAGACACACCAAACTTTATTGGAAACCGCATCGGTACGTATGGATTGCTTGTAACGCTTCAAGAAATGATTAAGCGTGGCTATAGCATTGGAGAAGTTGACTCTGTAACAGGTCCATTAATTGGTCGTCCGAAGAGCGCAACGTTCCGTACATTAGATGTTGTTGGTTTAGATACATTCGTACACGTTGCAAATAACGTATATGAAAATGTACAAGAAGAAGAGCGTGATGTATTTAAAGTACCTGCTTTTATGCATGACATGCTTGATAAAAAATGGCTTGGAAGCAAAACAGGTCAAGGCTTCTTCTTAAAACAAGGAAAAGAAATTTTAGAATTAAACCCTGAAACGATGGAATATGGAGCGCGTAAAAAATTAAAAGCTGCATCCGTAGAGTTAAGTAAGCAAGAAAAAGGATTAGCGAATAAATTGAAAGCGCTTGTATACGCGAAAGATCGCGCAGGAGAGTTGTTATGGAATATTATCACACCAACTCTTTTATACTCTGCAAAGCTTCATAAAGAAATTGCTGATGATATCGTTGCAATTGACCAAGCGATGAAATGGGGCTTCGGATGGGAGCAAGGACCATTCGAAATTTGGGATGCAATCGGCGTTGAAAAGTCTGTTCAAAAGATGGAAGAAAACGGCGCAGTTGTTCCTACTTGGGTGAAAGAAATGGTAGAGAAAGGTTTCACTACTTTCTATAAACATGATAACGGCGATAGCTACTATTACGACAATGGTGAATATAAGCTAATCGAACGTAACAAAAAAGCAATTTCTCTTAAGCAGTTAAAAGAGAAAAACGGTGTGTTAAAGAAAAATAGCGGAGCGAGCTTAATTGATTTAGGCGATGGTATCCTTTGCTTAGAATTCCATTCGAAGAGCAATGCAATCGGTATGGATATTACGCAAATGATTAACTACGCTGTTGATGAAGTAGAGAAAAATTATAAAGGTCTCGTTATCGGAAACCAATCGAAGAACTTCTGCGTTGGTGCGAACCTTGCAATGATCTTAATGGAAGCACAAGACGACAACTACTTCGAAATTGAGTGGGTTGTGAAAAACTTCCAAGATGCAATGACGAAAATTAAGTACTCTTCTAAGCCGGTTGTAGCAGCACCATATGGTATGACGCTTGGCGGCGGTACAGAAGTTTGTTTACCAGCAGCGAGCATTCAAGCTTCTAGTGAGACTTATATGGGCTTAGTAGAAGTAGGCGTTGGCTTAATCCCTGGCGGAGGCGGTAACAAAGAGTTATACATTAAACACTTAAACAAAATGGCAAACGGTGTAGAATTCGACTTACAAAAAGTTGCGAATAAAGTATTCGAATCTGTAGCGATGGCGAAAGTTTCTACATCAGCACAAGAAGCTGTATCGAACAACTTCTTAGGCGATAAAGACGGTATTAGTGTGAATGGTGATCACTTACTATATGATGCGAAACAAAAAGCACTTTCTTTATATGAAGCAGGTTATAAAGCACCTATCCGCAAAAAGATACCAGTTGTTGGTGAGACAGGATATGCAGCGCTTGTACTTGGTGCAGAGGCAATGCATTTATCAGGTTACATTTCTGAACATGATCTGCACATTGCGAAGAAACTGGCATATGTCATTGCGGGCGGAAAAGTGCCGTACGGAACAGAAGTTGATGAGCAGTATTTATTAGATGTAGAACGTGAAGCATTTATTAGCTTAGTAAGTGAGATGAAATCACAAGCAAGAATGCAGCACATGCTTGTAAAAGGAAAACCATTACGTAACTAATAACGAGGGGAGATATCGTTCATGAGAGAAGCTGTCATTGTTGCGGGAGCAAGAACACCAATTGGAAAAGCAAAGAGGGGTTCATTAAAAACAGTTCGTCCTGACGATCTAGGGGCGTTAGTAGTAAAAGAAACGTTAAAGCGTGCGAATTATGAAGGACCAATCGATGATTTAATTTTCGGTTGTGCGATGCCAGAAGCAGAGCAAGGTTTAAATATGGCTCGTAATATCGGCGGATTAGCAGGACTTTCTTACGATGTTCCAGCTATTACAATTAACCGTTACTGTTCTTCAGGTTTACAAAGTATCGCTTACGGAGCAGAGCGCATTATGCTTGGTCACTCTGAAGCTGTATTATCAGGCGGAGCGGAATCAATGAGTTTAGTTCCAATGATGGGGCACGTTGTTCGTCCGAACAGTCGCCTTGTAGAAGCTGCTCCAGAATATTATATGGGTATGGGACATACAGCAGAGCAAGTTGCTGTGAAATATGGAATTTCTCGTGAAGAACAAGATGCATTTGCAGTAAGAAGTCATCAACGTGCTGCGAAAGCATTAGCTGCAGGGAACTTTGCGGATGAAACAGTATCTGTAGATGTGACGTTACGCTCGGTTGGATCAAACAACAAACTGCAAGAAGAAACAATCATTTTCGCACAAGACGAAGGTGTAAGAGCAGAGACGACGCTAGACATTTTAGGTAAATTACGTCCAGCATTTAACGTTCGCGGTTCTGTAACGGCTGGTAACTCTTCACAAATGAGTGACGGTGCAGCATCTGTACTATTAATGGATCGTGAAAAAGCAGTGAGCGATGGCATGAAGCCACTTGCAAAATTCCGTTCATTCGCAGTAGCTGGAGTACCACCAGAAGTAATGGGAATCGGCCCAATTGCTGCAATTCCGAAAGCGTTAAAATTAGCTGGTTTAGAGCTATCTGATATCGGTCTATTTGAACTAAATGAAGCATTCGCTTCTCAATCTATCCAAGTTATTCGTGAACTTGGTCTAGATGAAGAAAAAGTAAACGTAAACGGCGGTGCAATCGCACTTGGACATCCACTTGGCTGTACAGGAGCAAAACTAACACTATCTCTTATTCACGAAATGAAACGCCGCAACCAACAATTCGGTATCGTAACAATGTGTATCGGCGGCGGAATGGGAGCAGCGGGAGTATTTGAATTACTATAAAAAAAGTGGAAGCGGCTCGCTCAGAATGTGAGGGGGATGGAGCTTCAGACGAAGAGGCGCTGTTTGCCTCGTAGGAAGAAGCGAAGCCACCGAACATTCTAGCCGCTGGAACTGGATTATAAAAAAAGTGCAGGTGGCTTGCTCAGAACAGGAGGGCGTTGGAAGCCCTGACGAAGAGGCGTTTTTTGCCTCACAGGAAGGGGTGAAACGACCGACTGTTTTAGCCACCGGAACTAGATTAAAAAAAGTGGAAGCGCTCGTTCTAAACGAGAGGGCGCTAAAGCAAAGAATGGAAGCAACAAAGGTTTATAAAAAAATGAGAGCCAGCTTCTTTCAAAATGAGAGAAGCGGCTTATGAAAATATAAAGGAGGAAATTTTCATGGAAAAAACAGTAGGAAATGCGGTTAAAGGCGGTAGCTTTTTAGTAGAGGAGATTACGATTGATCAAGTATTTACGCCAGAAGATTTTTCATCTGAGCATAAAATGATTGCAAAAACGACAGAGGACTTTATCGTAAATGAAGTTCTTCCAGAGCTTGAATATTTAGAGCAACACGAATTTGATCGTTCTGTGCGTCTTTTAAAAGAAGCGGGTGAACTTGGTTTACTAGGCGCTGACGTACCAGAAGAGTACGGCGGAATTGGTCTTGATAAAGTAAGCTCAGCGTTAATCGCAGAGAAATTCTCGCGCGCTGGTGGTTTTGCAATCACTCACGGTGCTCACGTAGGTATCGGATCTTTACCAATCGTATTATTCGGTAACGAAGAGCAAAAGAAAAAGTATTTACCATTACTTGCAACTGGTGAAAAATTAGCGGCATACGCATTAACAGAGCCAGGTTCAGGATCTGACGCATTAGGTGCAAAAACAACTGCACGTTTAAATGCAGAAGGTACGCATTACGTATTAAATGGTGAAAAACAATGGATTACAAACTCTGCATTTGCTGACGTATTTATCGTATACGCAAAAATAGACGGTGAGCACTTCTCAGCATTTATCGTAGAGAAAGAATATGCTGGTGTATCTACAAGCCCAGAAGAAAAGAAAATGGGTATTAAATGTTCTTCAACTCGTACGTTAATTTTAGAAGATGCATTAGTACCGAAAGAAAACTTACTTGGTGAAATCGGTAAAGGCCATATTATCGCGTTCAACATTTTAAATATCGGCCGTTATAAATTAGGTGTTGGTACAGTTGGATCTGCGAAACGTGCAGTAGAAATTTCAGCACAATATGCAAATCAACGTCAACAATTCAAACAACCAATCGCTCGCTTCCCATTAATTCAAGAGAAACTTGCGAATATGGCAGCGAAAACATATGCAGCTGAAAGCTCTGTATATCGTACAGTAGGTTTATTCGAAAGCCGCATGAGCACATTATCTGAAGAAGAAGTAAAAGACGGTAAAGCAGTAGCAGCTTCTATCGCTGAATATGCAATCGAGTGCTCTTTAAATAAAGTATTCGGTTCTGAAGTGCTAGATTATACAGTAGATGAAGGTGTTCAAATTCACGGTGGTTACGGATTTATGGCAGAGTACGAGATTGAAAGAATGTACCGCGATTCTCGTATTAACCGTATTTTCGAAGGAACGAACGAAATTAACCGCCTAATCGTACCAGGTACGTTCTTACGTAAAGCGATGAAAGGTGAATTACCACTTCTTCAAAAAGCACAAAAATTACAAGAAGAGTTAATGATGATGATGCCAGAAGAAGTAGGCGATGAGCCATTAGCACTTCAAAAATATTTAGTAACTAACGCGAAGAAAATTGGCTTAATGGTAGCTGGATTAGCTGCTCAAAAATACGGTAAAGCATTAGATAAAGAGCAAGAAATTCTTGTGAATATCGCTGATATCGTAAGTAACCTTTACGCAATGGAGTCAGCTGTTCTTCGTACAGAAAAAGCAATTAAAACAACTGGTCTTGAAAAGAATAAACAAAAAGTGTTATACACTGAAGTATTCTGCCAAGAAGCATTCAACGAAATCGAAGCAGATGCGAAAGAAACACTTATCGCAGTTGAAAATGGCGACATGCTGCGCATGATGTTATCATCATTACGTAAATTAACTCGCCACACACCACTTAACGTAATTCCGAAGAAACGTGAAATTGCTGCAAAAATTTTAGAAGATGAGCGTTATACAGTTTAATACCTGTAAAGAACAGTAGTCGTTTATACGACTACTGTTCTTTTTTTTGAAAAAATGAAATTTTTAGTGACATAAAACTAATGCCATTAGTATAATGAAACTAATAGCATTAGTTTTTTCGGAAAGGGAGCTGGAAATATGAGAATGATACATGAAAAAACGGTATATCAATTGTCATTTTTACCAAGAGTGTTTCCTGTGAATTGTTACTTTGTGGAGGAAGAAGATAGTTTAACTTTAATTGATGCGGCTTTGCCATATAGCGCAAAAGGTATTTTACAGGCGGCTGAGAACATAGGGAAACCCATTACTAAGATTGTATTAACACATGCGCATGATGATCATATCGGTGCACTAGACGCATTAAAGGAAGTACTTCCTAATGTTCCAGTCTATATTTCTAAGCGGGACGCAAAGCTGTTAGAGGGAGATACGACGTTACAAGAGGATGAACCGAATATACCGATAAAAGGCGGTGTACCTAAAAAGGTAAAAACGGTACCTGATGTTTTATTGGAAGATGGCGACCGAGTTGGATCACTTCTTGCGATTATGACACCGGGACATACGCCAGGATCCATGTCGTTTCTTGATGTACGAAATAAAGCTCTTATTGTCGGGGATGCATTCCAAACAAGAGGAGGTATGGCTGTTTCGGGTCAAATGAAATTTTGGTTTCCGTTTCCTGCGATGGCAACGTGGTGCAAAGAAATATCATTACAAAGTGCAGAGAAGCTAAGCGAATATGAGCCTTCCTTGCTTGCGGCAGGACATGGGAAAATGATAAAGGATCCAGGCACTGTCATAAAACTTGCTATTAAGGAAGCTAAGCGGAATATAGAAAGTATGAAAGAAGGTTAATTTATGTCACCGAGAATCGGACTTACATTACAGAAAATTGTAGAAACAGCGGCCGAAATTGCAGATACAAATGGAATACAAGAAGTAACGTTAGCTTCATTAGCACAAAGGTTAGGGATACGTTCTCCCTCGCTATACAATCATGTGAAAGGTTTACAAGATGTACGGAAAAATCTTGGTATTTACGGAATAAAACAGCTGCATAACAGACTGGAAGAAGCGGCCGAGGGTAACCGGATGGACGAAGCAATTCATTCTTTAGGAGAAGCGTATGTAGCATTCGTCCGCAAACACCCTGGACTGTATGAAGCAACTTTTTTACGAGATGAAGAAGTAAGAAAAGCAGGTGACGGAATTGTAAAGCTTTGTCTTCAGGTTTTACAACAATACGGCTTAGAGGGAGAGAGTGCACTTCATGCGACGCGAGGATTTAGAAGTATTTGTCATGGATTTGCGTCGATTGAACAGCAGGGTGGATTTGGTTTGCCGCTAGATTTAGATACAAGTTTACATGTATTATTGGAGACGTTTATTAAAGGATTACATGTAATGCGAGATTGAATAGGTAGCGAGACACCCGGAAACCTTAGAATCGATTCTAAGGTTTTTTAGTGCATATGATTTCAAAAGAACGGTAGGTGGGCGGATTAAAGTTTTACTTTACTGATGTTAAAGATAGTTTACATGATGTTAAAAATAAATTACAATAAAAATATAGAAAATAATGTAAAAAAAGGAGAGGTTATGAAACAGAATGGGAATTTACAAAATAATCTCGTTGTACTTAGAGCAGAAAAACGCTGGTCACAAACGGATTTAGCGAACAAAGCTGGGGTAAGTAGACAAACGATCGCCTCAATTGAAGCGAATCGTTACAATCCATCTTTAATTTTAGCTTTTGAAATTGCGCATATTTTAGGTAAGGAGTTTCATGAAGTTTTTCAATATAAGATAGAGGGGGAAACGGAATGAGTGTTGTAGTAGGGATAATAATTTCAGTAGCAGGACTAATAGGTGTTTTATATTCAACACGTTTTCAGAAGAATGAGGGGGAAGATGAAAGAGGCGAGCATATTACAGGGAATGCAGCTAAAATTTCATTGTTTGTATTTTTATTTCTATATTTAGTTATCTTTTTAATCGGGAATCTATATTCATTGACAGGCGAACAGTATAAGTTAGCAAATGCATTTTTATTAGCTGGAGTACTTTGTTCGTATGCTTTAACTATCGTAGTTTTGAAAAGAAGATATTAACGGGAAAAGAGCTGTTTTACATATGTATTTGTAAACGGCTCTTTTTAGTTAAATGATATTATTTTGCAGGCTTTAGAAATGTATATATTGCTAATAAGAAGTTGAAAAACATAAATACGAAAGGGTCTTGGCTTGGATTCGGATCATAATTTTTTTGAGTGTTTGTAAGGAAGTTATGGATTTTCATAGTCATTGCTCCTTTGTATGTAGATAAATTGGTAAGAGGTTTATAAAATCGTGATTTTAATTAAACTAACACTTACTAATAGAGTCGCACTAATAAATATTAGGAAAAATGTATTGTTACGATTTTTATAATTGTTAAGTGCTATAAATAAGAAACAAATGAGAAATAACATATGTAACGGTATAGAAGTGAGTAATGGTTTTGAAGTTAATATATCAATTAATAATTTCATATATAGGATTGCATAAACAATAAAGAAGATAACTTTAAACTTTTTTTGCATAAGCACACCTTCTTAATATGGTTTATTTGTTAGCAGATGTTACAATTCTTATTTCAAACATTCGTATTATTCTGTTATTATAACAAAAGTTCATTTAAATAAATAGATGTAGTTGGTTTGAGTATGAAAGGGATTTAAAAAAGTTTTTAATGAATACGATTTAAAAAGAATCAAATAATAAATGGTGAATGAACAAAGAAAGGTAGGAGTATTTTATGCAAAACTTAACAGAGCTTGAAGTTGAAAACTTACGTCATTTAATTGGTGGACATGCGACGATTATTAACAAATTGGACCAGTATGCACAGGCTTGTACAGATCCACAGCTAAAGCAAATGCTACAAAAGGATGCACAAGATGCACGAAATACGAAACAGCAATTAATGAATTTTCTAGGATAGGAGGAAGAGAGAAATGAATGAAAAAGATATGGTAAATGATTATTTAGCAGGGTTAAACTCAAGTTTAACAAGTTATGCAAATTATATTTCTCAGTCTGATAATGAACAGTTACATCAAACGTTAATTCAAATTCGTAATCAAGATGAATCCCGTCAACGTAATATGTATGAATACGCAAAGCAAAAAAGTTATTATAAGCCGGCAGCGCCTGCTAATCCAATGATTGTACAGCAATTAAAAAGTCAATTAAGTGCGGAATAGTATGATGAATGAAACGAGCGAATGGATTCGCTCGTTTTTTTGTTTGGTATATGTCAATAAATACATAAAAAATATTTTTTCAGTTGTAACAAATATGATGAAAATTGAATATAACAATTCACAAAAAGGACAAAAGTTTGTTCAATGTTTCACAAAGCATCCATGGTTTCTATCGTGGGAATCTTTATAATTAGGAGTGTAAAGAACAAAAGAAATAGATTACATGATCGATTAGGAGAGATTGCTATGAATAGAAACACAAGAAAAATTGCAATTATTGGTACTGGATTAGTTGGATCGAGCTGTGCGTATTCAATTGTGAATCAAGGCATATGTGAAGAATTATTATTAATTGATATAAATCATGAACGAGCAGTTGGAGAAGCGATGGATTTATCGCACTGCATTAACTTTACAAATACAAGAACAAAAGTATATGCAGGAAGTTATGAAGACTGCAAAGATATGGACATTGTAATTATTACAGCAGGACCAGCGCCAAAACCTGGACAAAGCCGTTTAGACACTTTAGGAGCAAGTGCAAAGATTATGGAAAGCATTGTTGGCGGCGTAATGGAAAGTGGATTTGATGGTATTTTCTTACTCGCATCGAACCCAGTTGATATTATTACATATCAAGTGTGGAAATTATCTGGATTACCTAGAAATCGTGTGATAGGTACTGGTACATCACTAGATTCTTCTCGCTTAAGAACAATTTTATCTGAAATGTTACATGTAGATCCTCGTAGTATTCATGGGTATTCATTAGGAGAACATGGTGATTCTCAAATGGTTGCTTGGTCTCACGTAACTGTTGGTGGAAAGTCGATTTTACAAATTTTAGAAGAGAAAAAAGACCAATTTGGTGAAATAGATTTAGATGAAATCGTTGAGAAGACTGCAAAAGCTGGATGGGAAATTTATAAGCGCAAAGGAACTACTTATTACGGAATCGGAAATTCTTTAGCTTATATCGCTCGCTCAATTTTCAATGATGATCACCGTGTTATCGCTGTTTCAGCCATTTTAGATGGTGAATATGGCGAATACGATATTTGTACAGGAGTACCAGCAATTATTACTAGAGATGGTATAAGAGAAGTGGTAGAACTAAACTTATCAGAAGATGAAGAAAGTCGCTTTGCAAAATCAAACGATGTTTTACGCGATTATATGAAAACAATTGGTTACTAAATTATAGGAGAAGGTGAAACAAATGAAGGAATATATAATGTCTCGTGTGTTTAAAGCTTCAGCCGGAATCGCACAGGGTATTTTCGTATCCCTTGGAATTGGTTTACTGATCGAAAATATAGGAAGAATTGTTGATATCCCATTACTTATTACAATCGGAGTTGTTGCAAAATCACTTATGGCACCAGCAATTGGAGCCGGGATTGCCTTTATGCTCGGTGCAAACGGACTCGTAATTTTCTCAGCAATGGTAGCTGGAGCAATTGGAGCAGGTTCCATTTCAATTACTGAAGCTGGTCTCATCATTAAAACAGGTGAACCAATCGGTGCATTATTAACAGCGACTTTAGCAGTTTATATTGGTAAACGATTAAGTGGAAAAACTGCTTTAGATATGATGCTCGTTCCATTTGCAGCAATATTAGGTTCTGGTTTAGTCGGTATTTGGTTAGCTCAAAATATTAGCCCAGTTTTAAATACAGTTGGAGCATTCATTAAAGATAGTTCAGCTGGTAGCCCGTTTATCGCTTCTATCGTGATTGCTGTAGTTTGGGGATTGTTACTTATCTCTCCAGCTTCATCAGCTGCGTTAGCGATAGCGCTTAGCTTAGACGGTGTTGCAGGCGGTGCAGCACTTGCAGGATGTGTTGCTCAATTTATCGGATTCTCTGTTATTTCAGCGAAAGAAAATAACTTAGGTGGCATATTAGCCCAGGCACTTTGTACTCCAAAAGTGCAGTTACCGAACATTACTAAAAATCCAATGATTCTCGTCCCAACTGTCGTCGCCAGTGCAATAGTTGGCCCAGTATCGGCACTAATTTTCCAACTGGAAGCAGGAAAAGAAATTGCAGGTCTTGGATTAAGCTCTCTTATCGCACCAATTAATTTAATTTCCAGCCAAGGGTGGGAAGTTGTCCCAGCGATGGTAATCACTTATATCATCATTCCAGTAGCTGTTTCTTATATACTTTACATTGCTCTTAAAAAAGCAGGTCGTATTCATTCTGGTGACATGACTGTACCACAATCTTAATTTGAAAATCTCCTTAATATAGAGAAAAGCAGACTGAAGCAACAGTCTGCTTTTTACATTTTTTGATTTTGTTTTACTGGAACACGTACGGTTTCTTTTGCTAATAACAACTGAACGCCGAAGTAAAGTACGCTTGCAAGCGTCATTCCAGAAATGGCGTCTACAAATGCATGCTGCTTCGTAAATAATGTTGATAAAATAATAAGCGTACCGAAGAAAGTAAGGATGTAATATTCCAAAGTATGCTGTTCCTTGCGCTTAAAGGCAGCTAACATAATTACAAATGTCGTAAGGACATGAATGCTTGGGAAGCAGTTTACTGGATGATCAATACTATAAATATAGCGGACTAGTTCGGAAAATACATCTGTTCCAACGACGGTTGGGCGTGGTACAGTTGTCTGCCAAAAAAAATAAATCGAAAAACAAGCAAGTTTTCCAAGAATTACACTACTTAAAGTGACATAATATTGCTTTCGATCAGCAAAACAGTAATAAATAAGTGCACCGTATAAGTATGGAAACCAAAGTAAGTAAGGAATAATAAATGCTTTGACAAATGGAATCCAATCATCTACTACAGTTGTGACATCTACTGCGTGAACAGTAGATTTATTTAATACATCGTAAAGGGGACTTACGAGTACGAGTAGAAGTATATAACTTAACGGAAGAAGAGATGAAAGTTTAAATTTCTTCATGATAAGCTCCTATGTTTTAGTAATGTAAATAAATTCAATTGATTATAATATAGAAAATCCAATTGGGCTATCGATTTTACTTACATTTTCTTGAATTCACCTTACATTTTTGTCACTTGACTTAAAAGAGGGGGAGGGTGCTATATGAAGCGTTCACTGTATTTCTTAGTTTTTATATTGTTATGCCTAGTGAGTACTGGGTGTGCAAAAGATAAAGAAGGAGAGAATTTAGAATATAACGGGAGAGCACTCGTAATTGGAGTTGTTGGTGAAAAGCCGAAAGATACATTTAGAAATATAAAGTTTGAAAACGTTAAGTTAGAAGAACTGAAAAAGGAATCTGGAGCAGTAGATGGTTTTCTAATAATGAAAGAGCACTTTCAAGAAGCTTCGAAAGAGCAGTATAAAGATGTATTTTCATCGCTAAAGAAACCAGTGTTTTTTATTGGTTTACAAGATAAATCATATTCAACTTTTATTACAAAAGGGATAGAGTATAACAGTGCACGAAAAGATGTAAATGCTATGTACGCGCAAGGTTTTGCAAATATTGGAAGTGGCGAAGGGCAACAATGGGGAGTAGGTTTATCGAATGGTGGAAATACAGAAGAAAGTATTCATAATATGTATATAGTAGTATTTCAAACCATTTCGGACTATTTAAGTCGATGATGAAGGGGCCTGTAAAAGGGCTCTTTTTATTTTTAAATAAACGTTTGTTTAAGATGTATGTTCGGTATGGAAGAATTCATGTATTCCGAAGGTTGGGGTAGAAAAACATGAAATTAATCAAACGTTTGTTTAAGGTATATGTTCGGTATAAAAGAATCTACGTATTCCAAAGGTCGAGGTAGAAAAATATGAAATTAATCAAACGTTTGTTTAAGATATATGTTCGGCGTGGGATGAGAAAAAATTTTAAAAAAATTATATATTTATTTTTTCTTAATAAATGGCGGAAAAATAAGAAAAATTAGCAGGATTATTAAAAATTATCACGAAATAAGTAAAAGTTTAGCGAATAATCGTTTGAAATAATAAAATGTTTTCTATATGATAAAGGTAAAGGTTAGTAAAAAAGTAGGTGAATTTATGACAGTAACATTTTATTCATATCCAAAATGTGGCACATGTCAAAAAGCAAAGAAATGGTTTGAGGCAAACGATGTAGCATATGAGATGATTCATATTGTTGAAAATCCACCGTCAAAAGAAGATTTACGTAATTTACATGAGAAAAGTGAATTACCATTAAAAAAATTCTTTAATACAAGTGGAATGCGTTACCGCGAACTTGGTTTAAAAGATAAGTTAAAGGATGCAAGCGAAGACGAAATGTATGAGCTTTTAGCATCTGATGGCATGTTAATTAAACGTCCAATTGTAACAGATGGAACGAGTGTAACACTTGGTTTTAACGAAGAGCAGTTTGAAAGTGTGTGGAAAAAGTACCAATAAGGTATTTTTACATAATTAATACATTCACTGGAGGTACAGTCATGAGCATTCCAAATAATTTACGTTACTCTGAAGAACACGAATGGGTAAAAACAGAAGGTAATGCGGTTGTTATCGGTATTACTCATTTTGCGCAAGGTGAGTTAGGCGATATCGTATTCGTTGAACTTCCTGAAGTAGGTGCAACAATCCAAGCTGACGAGCCATTCGGAAGCGTAGAATCTGTTAAAACAGTTTCTGAATTATACGCACCTGTAAGTGGTAAAGTTGTAGCAGTAAACGAAGAATTAAGTGACCAACCAGAACTAGTTAACGAATCTCCATACGAGGGTGCATGGATGGTTAAAGTTGAACTTTCTGATGCAAGCCAAGTTGAGAAGTTATTAACTGCAGAAAAATATGCAGAAATGACAAACCAAGACTAATTATAGTCGACTAAAGGACAGCCTTTGTGCTGTCCTTTTTTATGTTGTGTACATAATGAATTTAAAAACATATATATTAATTATTATGTAGGAGAACGTTTTTGAAAAACTTTTTTCATGGAGGCTTCATGCTGAGCAAGCCGCTTGCGCTTTTCGTTGTGATCCAGCTCCAGCGGCTAGATTGTTCGGTGGCTTCGCTTCTTCCTACAAGGCAAAAAGCGCCTTTACGTCAGAAGCTCCATCCCCCTCACAATCTGAGCAAGCCGCTTGCGCTTTTCGTTGTGATCCAGCTCCAGCGGCTAGAACAGTCGGTCATTTCACTCCTTCACTTGAGGCAAAGAGCGCCTCTAGTTCAGGAGTTCCAAAGCCCTCTTGTTCTGAGCAAGCCGCTTCCGCTTTTCTTTTGCAAAAATAAACAGGAAACAACATGAAAATAACGAATATACTATATACTAAGTTAAAGGTTGTATAGTATATGGTGATCGGGTGATGACATATGATTTATGTGGAAAAAGTCATTATTGTAGAAGGTAAATCGGATAGAAGAAAGATTGAATCTATTATTCGTGAACCAGTGGAAATTGTTTGTACAAATGGTACAATTGGTTTGTCGAAAATGGATGAGCTCATTGATCAATTTTTTGATAAGGACGTATATGTGCTAGTGGATGCTGATGATGCAGGAGAAAAGTTAAGGAAACAATTCCGAAAAGAATTTCCGCAAGCAGAGCATATTTATATTGATCGCTCGTATCGCGAGGTGGCGACTGCACCTTCTTCACATTTAGCAAATGTATTATGGGGAGCAGACATTGACGTTTATACAGAATATTTACGGTAAGGAATGATAGAAGTGATTGATTGGACAGGTGCCGAAGCTACAGCCCTAATAGGAAATGAAGAAAAAACAGTGTTATATGTGTATACACCAATGTGTGGAACATGCCAATTAGCAAAGAAGATGTTAACGGTCGTTGAGATGACGATTGAAGATTTGAAAATTGGAATGTTAGATTTAAATTATGCCCCGCATTTAGCGAAAGAGTATGGGATAGAAAGTGTACCGTGTTTACTTATTTTTGAAAATGGGACACTGATGAAGAAAATATATGCATTTCATTCGGTTGAATATTTATATACGGAATTAAAGTAGGCGGCAAAGTTTTTGCCGCCTCGACATATTTCTTGGGAAATATGTCGACATGCGTGATAGATACAGTATTTGTCGAGCGAAAATAACAGGATTGCCCTTTAATAAGAGGGAATGGTATGTAATAGAAAGTGATATGAGGGATGTGGTTTAGGATGAAATTATATTCTTTGCTTCAATCATTTGTAAATTACGCTAATGGTCAATATCATTTAGAACCGCTTTTAAGGCAAGGAGAAAGAACTGTTAATTTTCGTTTTGGAGATGAATGCTGTTCGTTACAAATTTCAAGAGATTATATAGAACTTTTGAAAGAGGCGAGAGGAACGGAACAAATCGTTTGTTTAGAGGAAGAGGATGTACAAAAATTAGTGACTGGAAATATGAGGTTGCAAGCGTTAATGAGTGATGGACGGGTACAATATTCTGGAACGTATCGAACGATGTTATTAGTTGAATCGATGTTTCATATATGTAAACCGATGTCAGTCGGAGCTTAAAATTCTGAAGTTTCTTTTTTTACGAAAATTTCTGTTGACAGAGCGTGTGGATATTGATACAATTCAATTCATAAAATATAGACAATTTCATAAATTTTAAATCAGACGAAAATTTAATCTGATTTCTCTTATTAAGAGAGGTGGAGGGACTGTGCCCTGTGAAGCCCGGCAACCGTCAACTTATGTTGAAATGGTGCCAATTCCTGCAAAGCAAATGCTTTGAGAGATGAGAGAGAGGGATAATGTTGTTATATACGCATATAAACCTTTCTGCTTCTCTAGAAGCGGAAAGGTTTTTTGTCGTTTGAATGCGGAGGACATTCAAATAATAAGAGGAGCTATAACGATGGACTACACGCATCAAAAACAAAAAATGCGGAGTCTATCCAAACAAAATAGGGGTGAACATCATGATTTTATTAGAAAATGTAAAGAAAATATATAAGGCAAAAAGCGGTGATGTCACTGCTGTAGATAACGCCAACTTACAAATAGAGAAAGGCGAAATATTTGGTGTTATCGGATATAGTGGCGCTGGGAAAAGTTCTTTAATTAGATTGTTTAATCAGTTAGAGAAACCAACGTCTGGTCAAATTACAATCGCAAATCGTGTAATTTCAGCAATTACAGGAAGTGAACTTCGTAAGGCAAGACAAGAAATCGGAATGATTTTTCAGCACTTCAACTTACTTTGGTCACGAACTGTACGCGAAAATATCGAATTCCCACTTGAAATTTCGGGTGTGGATAAGGCGAAGAGAAGAAAACGTGTTGATGAGTTAATTCATCTCGTTGGATTAGAAGGAAAAGGAGACGCATATCCATCTCAGTTAAGTGGTGGACAAAAGCAGCGCGTCGGGATTGCAAGAGCGTTAGCAAATAATCCACAAGTACTTTTATGTGATGAAGCAACTTCAGCTCTTGATCCAGAAACGACGGATCAAATTTTAGATTTATTATTAGACATTAATAAGCGCCTCAACTTAACAATTGTATTAATTACACATGAGATGCACGTGATTCGGAAGATTTGTAATCGAGTTGCTGTAATGGAGAAAGGGAAGATCGTAGAAACAGGTCCAGTACTTGACGTATTCCGTAACCCGCAGAAGGACATTACAAAACGCTTCGTACAGCAATTAACGGATTCTGAAGATACGAATGAAACGATTGAAAGTTTAATAGAAAAATATCCAGATGGAAAAGTGGTTCGTTTGCAGTTTGTCGGTGAAGCGGTAGAAAGACCGGTACTTCAAAGGTTAATGCAGCGCGGTGATATAGAAGTTAGCATTTTGCAAGGAAATATCGCGCAAACGAATAACGGCTCTTACGGAAGTTTAGTCGTTCATTTAAATGGTGAAGAAACAGCGATCCAGCAAGCAATAGAAGGAATTCATCAAGATCAAGTAGAGCTGGAGGTGATTGCACATGGATAAGTTAATCGCAAATGTTGATTGGAATCAAATGCTAGAAGCAACTGGTGAAACGTTATATATGACGGCAATCGCAGCGCTTGCCACATTTGTTTTAGGACTTATTTTAGGACTATTACTCTTTATGACAGCGAAAGATAATTTATGGGAAAATAAAGCGATTAATACGGTGATTGGAGCGTTCGTAAACATTTTCCGTTCTATACCGTTCATCATTTTAATTATTTTATTAATCCCGTTCACAAAGATTCTTCTTGGAACAATACTCGGAGCGAGTGCAGCGCTGCCAGCTTTAATTATTGGTGCAGCACCGTTTTATGCGAGAATGGTTGAAATCGCGCTTCGCGAGATTGATAAAGGTGTAATTGAAGCTTCAAAAGCGATGGGAGCAAAAACAAGCACAATTATTTTGAAGGTGTTAATTCCAGAATCGTTACCAGCGTTAGTATCTGGTATTACGGTTACGACTATTGCTTTAGTAGGCTATACAGCAATGGCAGGTGTTGTTGGTGCTGGTGGTCTTGGAACACTTGCTTACTTAGAGGGATTCCAGCGTGGAAATAACGATGTAACAATCGTTGCGACAATTTGTGTATTACTCGTTGTATTTTTAATTCAGTGGATTGGTGATAGTTTAACGACTCGAATAGATAAAAGATAATGAAAACAGGGGGATATTTCAAATGAAAAAATTATTACTTACAGCACTTATTTCAACTTCAATTTTTGGGTTAGCTGCTTGTGGCGGGAAAGATAAAGATGAAAAAAAACTTGTTGTTGGTGCTTCTAACGTACCGCACGCTGAAATTTTAGAAAAGGCAAAACCGTTACTTGAGAAAAAAGGAATTGAGTTAGAAATTAAAAAATTCCAAGACTACGTGTTACCGAATAAATCGTTAGCAGATAAAGAATTAGATGCGAACTACTTTCAGCACATTCCGTATTTAGAAAAAGAAATTAAAGATAAAAAATATGACTTTGAAATAGCAGGAAAAGTTCATTTAGAACCGATTGGTGTGTATTCTCAAAAATATAAGAGCTTAAAAGAACTTCCAAACGGGGCGACAATTATTATGAGTAATTCTGTTACTGATCATGGTCGTGGTTTAGCAATTTTACAAAAAGAAGGCATTTTAAAAATTAAAGACGGAGTAGAGCCAGTTAAAGCAACTCCAAAAGATATTGCGGATAATCCGAAAAACTTAAAATTCAAAACAGATATCGAGCCGGGTCTATTGCCACAAGTGTATAACAATAAAGAAGGCGATGCGGTTCTAATTAATTCTAACTATGCAATTGATGCGAAATTAAACCCAGAAAAAGACGCGATTGCAATTGAAGGAAATGATTCTCCATACGCAAACGTAGTAGCTGTTCGTAAAGGCGATAAAGATAAAAAAGAGATTAAAGCTCTTATAGAAGTACTGCATTCTAAAGAAATTGAAGACTTTATTACTAAAGAATATAAAGGGGCAGTTGTTCCTGTAAAAGAATAATTGCGGAAAAAGGGCTGGTGTATGCCGGTCCTTTTTTTACTACATAACTATAGGGGAGAAGGGGACATCATATGAAAAAGATTCTATTGTCAGTTGTTACAGCACTGTCTGTATTTACATTAGCCGCTTGCGGGGGGAAAGAGGAGAATAAGCTTGTTGTTGGCGCTTCTAATATACCGCACGCTGTTATTTTAGAAAAGGCACAGCCAATATTAGAGAAAAAGGGCATTAAGTTAGAGATAAAAAAATTCCAGGATTATGTTTTACCAAATAAGGCATTAGCTGATAAAGAAATCGATGCAAATTATTTTCAACATATCCCTTATTTAGATAAAGAGATTCAAGAAAAAGGATACAAAATTGTAAATGCAGGAAAAATTCATTTAGAGCCAATGGGCATTTATTCTAAGAAATATAAAAGCTTAAAAGATCTTCCAGATGGAGGAACGGTTATTATGAGTAATAACGTAGCTGAGCGTGGCCGTATGTTAGCGTTGTTACAAAAAGGCGGCGTTATTAAATTAAAAGACGGTGTAGATGTTGTTAAAGCAACAGTAAAAGATGTTGTAGAAAATCCGAAAAATTTAAAGTTTAAAACAGATGTAGAGCCTGGACTTTCACCGAAGCTGTACGAAAACAATGAAGGCGATGCTTTATTTATTAATTCAAACTACGCAATTGATGCAAAATTAAATCCAACAAAGGATGCAATCGCAATTGAAGGATCAGACTCTCCTTACGCAAATATTATCGCAGTTCGTAAAGGTGACGAGAAGAAAAAAGAAATTAAAGAGCTAGTAGAAGTGCTACATTCAAAAGAAATTCAAGATTTTATTAACAAAGAATATAAAGGTGCTGTACTTCCTGTGAACGAATAGATGCTGGAAAGGGCTGGGAATAACCCAGTCCTTTTTTCTTTATATATATAAGAAGAAAGGTGTATCATAAGAGGATGTAAAGGAAATACTTATATACATTTGTGAAAAAATTGTTACATTTTCTTAGTGTTTGCGATATCATTTTATTTGCTATAAGATTAGAATGAGAATAAAATGAGAATATGAACGTTTTAGTAATTTTTAAAATGTATATAGAGGATTAATGGAGGTATTGAGATGGCTGGTTCTACATTAACGGTTAAAGACTTACACGTATCAATCGATGGCAAAGAAATTTTAAAAGGTGTAAACCTTGAAGTAAAAGGTGGAGAAATCCACGCAATTATGGGACCTAACGGAACAGGTAAATCAACTTTATCTTCTGCGATTATGGGTCACCCAAAGTATGAAGTAACAGAAGGTAGCATCATCATCGACGGTGAAGATGTATTAGAAATGGAAGTAGATGAGCGTGCGCTAGCAGGTCTATTCTTAGCAATGCAATATCCAAGTGAAATTAGCGGAGTAACAAACGCGGACTTCTTACGTTCTGCGATTAATGCACGTCGTGAAGAAGGCGAAGAAATTTCTCTTATGAAATTTATCCGTACTTTAGATAAAAACATGGAATTCCTAGAAATGGATCCAGAAATGGCACAACGTTACTTAAACGAAGGTTTCTCTGGTGGAGAGAAAAAACGTAACGAAATTCTTCAATTAATGATGATTGAGCCAAAAATCGCAATCTTAGATGAAATCGACTCAGGTCTTGATATCGATGCATTAAAAGTTGTATCTAAAGGTATTAACCAAATGCGCGGCGAAGAGTTCGGCTGCCTAATGATTACGCATTACCAACGTTTATTAAACTACATCACTCCAGACTTCGTTCACGTTATGATGAACGGTCGTATCGTTAAATCTGGTGGCCCTGAGCTTGCACAACGTCTAGAAGCTGAAGGTTACGACTGGATTAAAAAAGAATTAGGTATTGAAGACGAAACAGCAGAGCAAGAAGCGTAAGAGAGGAGCATAAACATGACAATCGGTACATTACCTTTCGATCAAGAAACAATCCGTCAGCGCGCAAGCGAAGTAAACGAAGCTGCTTGGTTGACTGAGTTCCGCTTACAAGCTCTTGCACAAGCAACTGAACTTCCAATGCCAACGCCTGATAAAACGAAAATTGAAAAATGGGACTTTATCGGAAAAGGCGACGCTGCTAAGCAAGAGCCTGTAAGTTCTTTAACAGAGCTTCCAGAAGCAGTGAAAAACTTAATCGATGAAAATAACAGCGTATTAGTACAACGTACTGGTACAACTGCTTTCGTTTCTTTAGCAGACGAAGCAAAAGAAAAAGGTGTTATTTTTACAGACATCGTAACAGCTGCAACAGAGCATGCTGAATTAGTACAAAAGTACTTAATGAAAGACGGCGTGAAAGTAGACGAGCATCGTCTAACTGCACTTCATGCTGCATTAATCAACGGCGGTGCATTCGTATATGTTCCGAAAAACGTTGTTCTTGAAACTCCACTTCAAGCTGTATTCTTAGTAGACGGCGAAGAAGCTAACGTATATAACCACGTATTATTCGTAGCTGATACGAACAGTACTGCAACTTATGTAGAAAACTACGTTGCAAATGAAAATGCTAAAGGTATTGCAAATATCGTAGCAGAAGTAATCGTGGAACAAGGCGCACAAGTGAAATTCGGTGCGGTTGATCTATTAGCAAAAGACGTAACAACTTACGTTAACCGCCGCGGAATTGTTGGACGCGACGGCCGTATTGATTGGGCTCTAGGCCTTATGAATGACGGAAATACAATCTCAGAGAACGTTACGAACTTAATGGGCGACGGATCATATGCTGATACAAAAACAGTAACAATTGGCCGTGGTAACCAAACACAAAACTTTACAACTAAAGTTGTTCACTTCGGTAAACACTCTGAAGGTTGGATTTTAAAACACGGTGTACAAAAAGATAGTGCAACATCTATCTTTAACGGAATTGGTAAGATTGAACACGGTGCATCTAAATCAAATGCACAACAATCTTCTCGCGTCCTTATGTTAGATGAGAAAGCTCGCGGTGATGCAAACCCAATTCTTTTAATCGATGAAGATGATGTAATGGCAGGTCACGCAGCTTCAGTAGGCCGCGTAGATCCATACCAATTATACTACTTGATGAGCCGTGGGATTCCAAAACGCGAAGCAGAACGTTTAGTCATCCATGGATTCTTAGCACCTGTAGTAAATGAGCTTCCAATTGAAGGAGTAAAGGCACAGCTTGTCGAGGTAATTGAAAGGAAAGTTCGCTAATGAATATTCATGAAATACGCAAACAGTTTCCAATTCTTGATCAAAAAGTGAACGGCAAACAACTTGTATATTTCGATAGTGCAGCAACTTCTCAAAAACCAATTCAAGTCATTGAAACGTTAGAACGTTACTATAAAGAATATAATTCTAACGTGCATCGCGGTGTTCATACGCTCGGTACGAAAGCTACCGACGCGTATGAAGGTGCACGCGAGAAAGTTCGCAAGTTTATTAACGCGAAATCAATGGAAGAGATTATTTTCACGCGCGGAACGACAACTGCATTAAATACAGTAGCAGCTAGCTATGGTCTTGATAATGTAAAAGAAGGCGATGAAATCGTCATCTCTTACATGGAGCACCATAGTAACATCATTCCGTGGCAACAAGTTGCGAAGAAAACTGGTGCAACTTTAAAATACCTTCCGCTTCAACTAGACGGTACAATTTCTTTAGAAGATGTTCGTCAAACAGTTACACCGAATACAAAAATCGTTTCTATCATGCACGTTTCTAACGTACTTGGAACGATTAACCCTTTAAAAGAAATCGGAGCAATCGCACATGAAAACGGTGCAATCATGATCGTTGATGGAGCACAAAGTGCACCTCATATGAAAGTGGATGTACAAGATTTAAACTGTGATTTCTACGCATTATCTGCTCATAAGATGTGCGGACCAACAGGTGTCGGCGTATTATATGGTAAGAAAGAATTGCTAAACAATATGGAACCAATTGAATTTGGTGGTGAAATGATTGATTTCGTAGACTTACAAGAGTCTACTTGGAAAGAGCTTCCGTGGAAGTTCGAAGCAGGTACACCGATTATCGGTAATGCAATCGGACTTGGTGCGGCAATTGATTTCCTAGAAGAAATCGGTCTTCATAATATTGAAAAGCATGAACATGAATTAGCGCAATACGCTTTAGAGAGACTATCAGAAGTAGATGGCGTTACAATTTATGGTCCAAAGCATCGCGCTGGTCTAGTTACATTTAATATTGAAGACGTACATCCTCACGATGTAGCAACTGTATTAGATGTAGAAGGCATTGCGGTTCGCGCAGGACATCACTGTGCACAACCACTTATGAAGTGGCTAAAAGCTTCTTCTACAGCACGTGCGAGCTTCTATTTATATAATACAAAAGAAGAAATTGATACATTTGTTGAATCGCTAATCAAGACAAAGGAGTATTTCACAAATGTCATTTAATAATTTAGATACGTTATATCGTCAAGTTATTATGGATCATTATAAAAATCCTCGTAACCATGGCGTGTTAGAAGATAGTGTTACCGTTAACTTGAACAATCCAACTTGTGGCGATCGTATTCAACTTACGATGAAAGTAGAAGAGGGTATTGTACAAGAAGCGAAGTTTGAAGGCGAAGGATGTTCAATTTCAATGTCTTCAGCTTCAATGATGACACAAGCAGTAAAAGGAAAGAAAATTGAAGAGGCTCTTAAGCTTTCTAAAATTTTCTCTGACATGATGCTAGGAAAAGAGTATGATGACAGCATTGATTTAGGAGATATTGAAGCATTACAAGGCGTATGCAAGTTCCCGGCACGTATTAAATGTGCAACATTAGCGTGGAAAGCGTTAGAAAAGGGCTTAAACGAAGATAAGTAATGTTAAAGGTTCCTAAAAACGAGGTTATATAAGGAGGGACACACCAACATGGCGAAGCAACTGCCAGATATCGGCGATTATAAATATGGTTTCAAGGATAAAGACGTTTCGATTTTCCGTGCTGGACGCGGTTTAACAAAAGAAATCGTTGAAGAGATTTCACGTATGAAAGAAGAACCACAGTGGATGTTAGACTTCCGTTTAAAATCACTGGATAAGTTCTATGAAATGCCAATGCCACAATGGGGCGGCGACTTAAACGACTTAGATTTCGATGAAATTACGTACTACGTAAAACCATCTGAGAAATCTGAGAAGTCTTGGGATGAAGTACCTGAGGAAATTAAAGCGACATTTGATAAATTAGGTATTCCTGAAGCTGAGCAAAAATATTTAGCTGGTGTATCTGCACAGTACGAATCTGAAGTTGTATACCACAACATGAAAGAAGACCTAGAAGATCTAGGAGTCGTCTTCAAAGATACAGATAGCGCATTAAAAGAGAACGAAGATATTTTCCGTGAGCATTTCGGAAAAGTAATCCCACCAACAGACAACAAATTCTCTGCATTAAACTCTGCAGTTTGGTCTGGTGGATCATTCATCTACGTTCCAAAAGGTATTAAAGTTGATACACCACTTCAAGCGTATTTCCGTATTAACTCTGAAAATATGGGACAATTCGAGCGTACGCTTATCATCGTAGACGAAGGCGCACACGTACACTACGTAGAAGGTTGTACAGCACCTGTTTACACTACTAACTCACTTCATAGTGCGGTAGTAGAAATCATCATTAAGAAAGATGCATATTGCCGTTATACAACAATCCAAAACTGGGCGAACAACGTATACAACCTAGTTACAAAACGTGCGGTTTGTGAAGAAAACGCAACGATGGAATGGATTGACGGTAACATCGGATCTAAATTAACGATGAAATACCCAGCAGTTATCTTAAAAGGCGAAGGCGCTCGTGGTTTAACATTATCTATCGCGATTGCTGGTAAAGGCCAACATCAAGATGCTGGTGCGAAAATGATTCACTTAGCACCAAACACGTCTTCAACAATCGTTTCTAAATCGATTGCGAAGCATGGTGGTAAAGTAACTTACCGTGGTATCGTACAATTCGGACCAAAAGCGAAAAACTCTCGCTCTAACATCGAGTGTGACACGTTAATCATGGATAACCAATCTACATCTGATACAATTCCTTACAACGAAATCAAAAACGATTACGTTTCACTTGAGCACGAAGCGAAAGTATCTAAAGTATCAGAAGAACAATTATTCTACCTAATGAGCCGCGGTATTTCTGAGCAAGAAGCTACAGAAATGATCGTAATGGGCTTCATCGAGCCATTCACTCGCGAACTTCCAATGGAATACGCAGTTGAAATGAACCGTCTAATCAAGTTTGAGATGGAAGGTTCTATTGGTTAATATTTAAAGTGGAAGCGGCTCGTTCAGAATGTGAGGGGGATGGAGCTTCTGACGTAGAGGCGCTTTTTGCCTCATAGGAAGAAGTGAAGCCACCGAACATTCTAGCCGCTGGAACTGGATAATATATGTATGAAGAAAGCGCCCTGCATAGCAGGGCGCTTTCTTATGTTGTATATTCGGGTTCGGCTGTAAGATACCCGGGTAGGTGTTTAATGAAATATATCGACCACAACTCGGAATATATCGGCGATTATTTCAATATATCAGCGGTTGGACAAGGAATATCGATTTGTCGACAAAGTAAGACAAAGGAAATCCCACACATACCCCCCGCAACATTTTATACGAAAAGAGAACGATCAGAGGTAAGACAAAGATACTGACAAATCCGCCGCATTGCTCGCTAAACCTCTCGAAAAATTCCCGCCCCAAACTAATCAACACACTAGAAAAAGTAATATAAAGTTTTCCATAATAAAAGGGCAATCTTTGGCTTTTTCTTATAATGCGAGTACAATGTAGAATAGCAAGAAAAGACGAAAAGTATTTACAGGATTATTGCGTACGTATAGCGTAAATGGCAGTAAGGAACTGAGAGGAGGTTTTTTCTCTGAATATAAATAAAGAAACAATCATCCACCTTTATCATACAAACGATATACATAGTCATTTTGAAAATTGGCCGCAAATTTCTCGGTTTGTACGAGGGGAGAAAAAGCGAAGACAGGAAGCGGGAGAGACTGTTTTAACTGTGGATATTGGCGATCATGTGGATCGTTTTCATAGTATTTCGGAAGCGACAAATGGACTTGGGAATACAAAATTATTAAATGAGGCGTTATATGATTATGTAACGATCGGAAATAATGAAGGAATTACATTGGCGAAAGAGCATTTGAATCGTCTATATGATGATGCTGGTTTTGAGGTGCTTGTAGCGAATTTATTTGAAAAAGAAGGTGTACGTCCAGCGTGGGCGCAGCCTTATAAATTACATACAACGACAGATGGGATTACGATTGCCTTTATTGGATTAACGGTAGCTTATCCAGAGTTTTATCATATGTTAGATTGGCATATCGAAGATCCAATCATCCATTTAGAGTCTATTTTAGAAGAAGTTAAGGATACAGCTCATATTACTGTTGTGCTTTCTCATCTTGGAAAAAGTATGGATGAGTATATGGCGGAGCATTATGATATAGATGTTATTTTAGGGGCACATACGCATCATTTATTTGAGCGCGGTGTTCTTGTGGATAATACTTTGCTTTGCTGTTGTGAAAAGTGGGGACATTACGTTGGTCACGTTCAGCTTACTGTGGATAAAGAGACGAAGAGACTGTTGAAAAAAGACGGTAGAGCGATTAAGACAGAACGGTTAGGTGCTTATAGCGAGCCGTTATCCACAATTGAAATGCTAAAGGAAGAAAGTAAACAGATAATGGCTGAGCCTGTCGTTCATTTAAAAGAATCATTGCCGGTTGATTGGTTTAAGGAGACGACGTTTTCTCATATGTTGGCAAGTGCACTTAAAGAGTGGTGTAATGCGGATGTTGGGATGGTGAATGCTGGTGTACTTCTTGAGGGATTAAATGAAGGTGTTGTGATGCGCGGAGATATTCATCGGATTTGTCCACATCCCATTAATCCATGTCTGTTAAAAGTACCAGGGAAAACGTTAAGAGAAGTTATTTTGAAAGCGCGCCGCCCGAATATGGAGAATCTTGAGGTGAAAGGATTCGGATTTCGTGGAAAAGTAATGGGGAAAATGATTTACGATGGTTTGGAAGTGATTCCAGATACGATTCCAGGGAATAAAATTTTACTAGAAGATGTATTGATTAACGGCGAATCGCTGGAATTAGACCGGATATATACGGTAGGAACGATTGATATGTTTACATTCGGATACTTATACCCAGAGCTATCCACACTTTCTGACAAACAATATTATATGCCGGAATTGCTTAGAGATGTACTAACAGACATGTTGATAACTTATACATCTTCAGTCAAACTATAGGCTAGTTAACTTGTAACACTCATTTTTCTCTTGTCATAAAGATAAGAAAGAGAGGAGTGTGAACTATGGTTAATGTAGAGCCAATTATAATTGATAACTATACGTTCATTGCTGTTAGCGTAAAACTTCCAAAGACAAATTTGCTAGCTGTAATGAGCGATAAAGGATATATTATGTGCGGTGCTTTAGATGTAGGTCTTCTAAATGAGAAGTTAGGTGATCGAGGAATTATTGCTGGCCGTGCGGTTGGTGTAAGAACGATTGAACAACTTCTTGAAGCACCGCTGGAATCAGTAACGACTGGAGCAGAAGCTTTAGGTATTCCGGTAGGCACAATCGGAAAAGATGCACTATTAAAAATGAGATAAGCATATATCGTCCCTCTTTCTTGCATAGAAATAATATAAGAAGGAGGGTTTTCTTATGGGCATATTTCGTTCGAAAAATTCGCGGTTTCGAAGGGGACCGATTTCCTTTCGGTATATACTGCTTATTTCATTTATTATTTTTATCGTAATGGTAGTTCAAGGTTTATGGATTGTAAATAAAAGTATTCAGCCAACGTTAATTAAGTATGGGGAAACAGAGACTCATAAAATGGCAACAGCAGTTATGACGAAAGCGGTAAAAGACCGAATTAATGAAGGGTTTGATGTAGATTCATTAATGAAAGTGCAAACGGATAGGAACGGGAAAGTATCTACAATTGATTTAAATACAAAACAAGTAAATGAAATATTAACATCGACTACTGCATACATAGAAAAATATTTACAACAAGTAGAAAAAGGGGATACGAAAGCACTTGGTATTTTTGAAGAGAATGGGGTATCTATGTCAGTTCCTTTTGGGCGCATAACTGATAATGCGCTTCTTGGTAATATAGGACCGGATATTCCGATTAATTTTACGCCAATTGGTCATGTGAATACGGATATTAAACAATTAGTTGAGCCGCAAGGAATTAATAATACGGCGATCAAAATTATTATGGAAGTGGAAGTGACGTTACAAGTTATGATTCCGTTACGCACGAAAGAAATTAAAGTGAAGCAAAACATTCCGATTGCGACGCGCATCGTTCAAGGTGAAGTGCCTACTTATTACGGAAGTGGCGGAGTTACTGTACCAGATAAAAAGAAAACGGATAATTAGTCAGTAGTGTTCTATTGATTTATATTTATAAAAATAACCGTAGCAATTCGCTACGGTTATCGTTTTGTATTTGCTCGTTCTTTTCGTTCCCAAAGGCTTAAATGCATGTATGGATCGAAAGCCCATTCTGTATAGCCATTGTCTTTATACATGCCGAAATGTAAGTGGGGCGGGAATTTTCCAGCTGTACCAGGAGGACCGTAGCCGGTACTACCGACAAATCCGATTACTTTTCCTGGTTCGACAATTTGTCCGAGCTGTATTTCTTTAGAGAACCCGCCTAAATGAGCGTAATAGTGGTAATTATTATGAAGGTCACGAATACCAATGCGCCATCCACCAAGACGGTTCCATCCTTTTGTTTCAATAACGCCATAGCAAGTTGATCGTACTGGTACGCCATATCCAGCGAAAATATCGGTTCCTTCATGAATCCTCCTGCCGCCAAAGCTTCTACCAGCACCGAAAGTACTACGATAGCTATGGTCACTGCGAATCGGGAGAGGGAAAGCATTGCCTTCTAAATTAATGCGTCCATAATGTTTATAAATTCGGGCGTATTCTGTAATTAATTCAACTGTTTTTGCACGTCTATAATATTCCCAAAGCATAATGTTAACACGGTCTTCCGACGTTCCTTGTTTCTTTAAAATAGTTGCTGCTGTATGCAGAAGATCACGGTCGTTATTTGCATTTGCAAATCCATCTTTGTCACCATCTAAACCCATTCCGCCAAATAGAGAAATTGTATGGGGGAGAGTATCATTACTATTCACAGGTCCAGCCCATATTTCAGGTTTGAAATAAAGGGAAATGATGGCATCTGGTTTTTTCGGAATATCTTTTCTTACGCTCCGTATGTTTCTTTCGTATTGATCCATTGCGGCTAAGTAATACCACGGAATACCGGAAGATTGCTCAGTTTCTTTATATAGTGCCATGCGCTTTTCATATATGCTTTGCTGATTATCTTCACCGTAAGCGATGTTTTGGTGGAGAAGAAAGCAAATCGAAAGCAAAAGAGAAATTTTTCGAAGCATGAAATAGACTCCTTTCACAACATCACTCTTTTTAGTGTGGGATATACGGAGTATTTCATTATAGGGAACGATTGGAAAAAATCTTAGAATCTTCATTTGAGCAAATCGCTTTCATACGTTAGAATAGATATGTTACATTGAAAGAAGCGAACACGGTAAACTATTTCATATTGTGCGGAGTTGATAACCATGACAAAACAAACAGAGTATAAGCGCAAGCCCGAATGGTTGAAAATTAAGTTAAACACGAATGAAAACTATACAGGCTTAAAGAAAATGATGCGTTCTAAGAATCTTCATACAGTTTGTGAAGAGGCGAAATGTCCGAATATTCATGAATGCTGGGCTGTAAGGAAAACAGCAACATTTATGATCTTAGGTGCGGTTTGTACACGTGCTTGTCGTTTTTGTGCGGTTAAAACAGGCTTACCAACTGAGCTTGATTTACAAGAGCCAGAACGCGTAGCAGATTCTGTAGTACAAATGGGCTTAAAGCACGTTGTTATAACAGCGGTTGCACGTGATGATTTAAAGGACGGCGGAGCAGCTGTTTTTGCTGAAACAGTACGCGCTGTACGTCGTGAAAATCCATTCACGTCTATCGAAGTATTACCATCTGATATGGGTGGGGTAGAAGAAAACTTAAAAATGTTAATGGATGCAAAACCAGATATTTTGAACCATAACATTGAAACAGTACGTCGATTATCTAACCGAGTTCGCGCTAGAGCAAAATATGACCGTTCATTAGAGTTTTTACGTCGAGCAAAAGAAATGCAGCCTGATATTCCAACTAAATCGAGCATTATGCTGGGCTTAGGTGAAACGAGAGAAGATTTAATTGAAGCAATGGATGACTTACGTGCAAACAATGTGGATATTTTAACTCTTGGACAATACCTACAACCATCTAAGAAGCATTTACCAGTTATTAAATATTACCCACCAGCAGAATTTGCAGAGCTAAAAGAAATTGCACTTAGCAAAGGATTTAGCCACTGTGAAGCTGGCCCACTTGTGCGTTCTTCTTATCATGCGGACGAGCAAGTACGTTCTGCAAAAGAAAAAACAGCAGAAGCGAAATAATGAAAAAAGAGAGCTAATCATTAGCTCTCTTTTTTCTTATACTCTAAAACTTTATTTTGACATGTGGATAAAATCTTTTTTAATTCCTCTGTGGATAATTCAATTGTAAATTCAGGTACACCAGGTGTAATTAAAATTTTATCGTAAGTATAAATTGAACTGTCCACAATAATCGTTACATCTTGTGAATAACCGAAAGGAGCTACACATCCAGGAGTGCAACCAGTCTCTTCTCTTAGCTCATTAGGAGAACAGAGAGATAAGTTCTCTCCTGTTATTTCCTTCATCTCTCCTCGGTTGAGGCGAGTGCCTTCTAACGTAAAGAATACGTAATGCTTCCCGGATTTTGATTTTAAAAATAAGCTTTTACTTGGAGTGCCTTGCAAACCAAGTCTTTCACGAACGATACGATCTGTTTCATAGTCAAGTACTGGTTCGTGTTCAAACTTTTCATAAGAAGCATTTGTTTTATGTAGTAAAGAAAGTACGTCTTCGTACATATGGAATGATACCCCTCTCTATTGTTAATACAGTCTCTTCTCGTGGCGTCAACTGAGTGTTTTGGAAAGGGATACTATTTGGACGATGCTTCCCATAATCGTTTTATGAAACTTTGTTCATCGATTGTAATTTCGTAAACATCAGGATTCGTTAAAGTTCTCCATTCACTAAAGCCGATCGTACGATCAAAGTGCTTTAAAATGAGCGTAAGTAAGTTTCCATGTGTAACGAGTAGTGTTGTAGTATGGTTTAACTTTAAAACGTCTTGGATAAGCGATATAGCACGGTCCGTTGCTTGTTTTGTTGACTCTCCGCCTGAAAAGGCAATATCTATGTTTGTAAAAGTAGATTCTAGTTTTTGCATCCAATCATCCATCGGAACGTTGCTTAATATACGTTCAGCTAATCGTTCATCCTCTTCGATAGATAGGTTAGCTTTGAGCGCATAGGGCCGAATGGAATCGATAGCTCGGACAAATGGGCTCGAAATAATATGATCTATTTGTAGCTGATTTTCTAAGAGGAATGCAGCAAGGGTGTTAGCTTGATCTTTTCCGGCAAACGTTAATTCGGCATCACGTTTTTGTCCAGTTGCGGAACAATGTCGTATTACAATAATTTTCTTCATAATTCATCCCCATCTTTCAAGTTGACGCTATATACTTCGACAAATGCGGAAATAATTCCTTTTTATTGGAAACGGAATAGTGATCTAAGTATGTGGAAAAGTAATGTGGATAATGAAAATTTGAGGTGCAATTATGAAAAAAATGATATGCATTGTATTCAGTATTTGTTTTCTCGCGCAATTGTCCACAACATATGCACAATCAAATCAAAAATTAGACTATCCAAGCAATCGAAATAAATCGTTTGTGAATGAAAATCTATTTTATGAACAGCTAGATAAGAAGGTCTATAAGGAATACAAAAATGCTTCGTATAGTGTTCGAAAGAAAATTTTATGGAAAGAAGTACAAGATGCAGAATTTACCTTCCGACAAAAAACAGCTGTCGGCTGTCGTAGTAGAGTGGTGATTCAGGATTCGTTTGTTCATCCAGATCGCCAAGTTTATTTTTTTGGTTCCTTTTCTCAAGATGAAGTAGATGAGTTTCATAAGTACATCGTTATAGATGCAGAAACAAAGAGGGAGCTGCGAGGGGGGAAAAGTTATCATCACTACGAAAATCCATATAAAAAATAACCCACCAACTGGTGGGTTATTTTTTACTCTGGCACACTTACTAATTTCTCTTTCATTTTACGAATAAGAATGAAACCACCAATCGCGAAGAGAAGAGTAATTCCTTCTGCTACAAAGATGTTAATCATTTTTGTTTGGTAAAGTGCTGCGAAAAAGTCTACAAGTGCGTGGAATAGTATAGCGTATACGAGGAAAATGTATTTCTTTTGTTTTACCGCGTATACGACAAGCATTGTGAAGGCAATTTGCAATACAAGAGCCATAATTCTTTCCAAGCTGCCAAGGAAGTATAAATAAGCAGGTTGTTCTATTAACATATCCTTTACAAGATTTAATTGTGGTAGTTTTTCTGCCATTTGAGTGAAGCTACCATTGTTAATAGCATTAGCGAATATAAGTGTCTGCAATGCAGAGAATCCGCCAACTAAAATGGATTCAATCCCGCCATGACCAATTCCATAAGCGAAGCCATCTTTATATTCTAGATATTTTTTTAGTAGGAAGAAGAAGGCAACGAAGCGTCCTAATTCTTCAAAAATACCAGCAGTTAGTCCGCCATAAATTGCAAAGACATACGGATTTTCTAAAAATGGAGCGATTGCTGGATTACCACGCATAAATAGGTGGAACGGTGTTTCGAGAATTTGGGTAAATCCAATAAAGATAAGAACACCAACGCCGACCACTTTCCAATTAATATTATATTTTTTACGGAAATAAACGAGTACAATAATTGGGACCAGAACCGAAACAACGAGTTGAAATATGATGCTGGCAATTACAGTATTTGAAACCATACTTTCACCGCTTTCTAATATATGTACATATCTATTATGCATGAAATATGGGAGAGATGAAACTTTTAGAGATAAATGAATTTACTTATTGACTCTAACGTTGCGTCATACTTTATCGTATGTATTAAGGGGGAGATACGCATGACAATGAGGGTAAAAGAAGTAGCTAATTTAGTTGGGATTAGTGTGCGCACACTGCATCATTACGATGAAATTGGGTTGTTAACCCCAGATGAGACGACAGAGTCTGGATATCGTCTGTATTCCAATGAAAATTTAGAAACGTTGCAGCAAATTTTGTTTTTTAAAGAGTTAGGCTTCCCTTTGAAGAAGATTAAAGAAATTATCAAGAGTCCGTCATTTGACCACAAAGAAGCACTACAGCTTCATAAGAAAATGCTTCTTGAAAAGCGTGCCAGGTTAGATAAGGTGATAGCGACGATTAATAAAACAATTCAGCATACAAAAGGAGAGATTGATATGACGAATAAAGAGAAATTTGAAGGATTTGATTTTAGTCATAACCCGTACGAAGAAGAAGCACGTGAACGATGGGGAGATGAGGCTGTAGATAAAGCGAATAAAACAGCGAAGGGTATGTCTACAGAGAAACAGGAGGAGTTTAATAATATTTACAGAAATCTAGCGACACTTCGAAATGGAGCACCTGATTCTAAAGAGGCACAAGAAGCAATCGGGGTATGGTACGATTACTTGCAAAACTTCGGTGAATATTCATTAGAGGCCTTTAAGGGACTCGGTCAAATGTATGTTGCTGATGAGCGTTTTACGAAAAATATTGATAAGTTTGGCGTGGGATTAGCGCAGTTCATGTGTGATGCGATGGAGGTTTATGCGAATCGTAAGAAATAGTAAAAAGGTGGAGGTTTTCTCCACCTTTTTATTTTTTAATCATATCATTTAAAGTTTGATCCCCCGTATTGTTCAAATGAGGATTATCGCTCATTTCACGTTTTAACATATCAAGACTTTGTTCATATTCTTTATCGTTTAAGCTACCAGATTGAAGACCTTGAATTTGAGAAATCAACTTTTGGTTTGTTGATACATATGCTTTATAATAGCGAGGAACGATGGACAAAGCAGTTTTATATACTTGATCTGTTACGAGTTTCGGATCCGTTGTGTTTGCACGGTATACAACGAACACTTCGTCGTCGGTAACGAGTGTAGCGGCATTGGTGACGTCAGGAAGTTTGACTGTCATGCTTGTAATCATTTCAGCGACTTTCTCACGGTTAATGGCGCCTACTTGTTTGTTAGATACTTCATGTTTTTGTTTAGATGAATAGCCCACCCTTGTGAGCCGTGTATTTGTATTTTCCGTATGATACATGTCGTTTTTGTTGGAAACAAGAACACGACTTCCTTCTTCACGCTCCATTTCGGCTTTATTAGTTGATTGGCAGCCTGCAAATAAGGAAAGAGTGAGAAGAGAGAGTATAATTTGTTTTTTCACGATGTAGCACCTCCTTCTCCATAGCATGCACTAATTTTCAATTTTTTGTATTTGAAATTGTTGGTTGTTATGCTTTGTGATACGATAAAAAGAAGAATGCTTAGAGAGGAAGTTCATAATGGAGCAAAAGCAAGAGATTCATACTACGGTGAGCGTTAATAATGTTCAGTACGAAGTAATTAAAAACTTTCGTGACGGTTTTAGTGAAGAAGCACTTAAAGAGCGCTATGCAGAAATTTTAAATAAATATGATTATATCGTTGGAGACTGGGGTTATGAGCAACTTAGATTGCGCGGATTCTTTGATGATAGTAATCAACGTTCGACATATGATACGAAAATTAGTACTTTATCAGAGTATTTATACGAGTACTGTAACTTCGGTTGTGCACACTTTGTATTACGAAAAGTGAAGAAATGAAAAAATCCTCTTACGATTGTAAGAGGATTTTTTCATAGCAATTATACCAATTATGAGGAGGCTGTTTACTTGCAAAGTAAACAGCACCTCGACAAATATAATTATTTTTTTCATATAAGCTTAATGAAACGGGATTACCTGTAAAGCAATCTAGGCGTATTCCTTTGTAGCCATCTGTCTTGCTTCGCTTTCCCAAAAGGATAAAAGTACTTTACTATATCCTTTGCCTTGCGCGAGCGGATGGATGACAAAAGAGTGGACGATAAGAAAGCGTCCGTCTATTTCTGACCAGTCAATTAGTTTGTATTCTGGAGACGGTGCTTCGTTTAAGACGACGGCACCGACAAGTACTTGATCTTGGAATAGACAATACAATTCGGCCTGTTCTAGATGATAGGAAATGTGTTCTCGCGTCGGATAAGAATCATCCCATTGGTAAATTTGGTTCTGTAAGAGTAATTCTTTGCATGCTGTATACATTACATCTAAGTCATTCAATAAATCAATCGTACCTTTTTTCACCTTTAACATGCGAGTCCTCCTTACAAACAAATTGAAATGTAATCACCTTCAGAAAGAGTTTTGTTTGGTTTCATTTGTTGTCCGTTCAATTGGATATGCCCATTTTTAATTTTATCCACAATGAGTGCACGGCTCCAATCTGAAACATATGTGGATAACACTTTATCAATCCGGTGGGAACCGAAAACTATGTCTAATACGATCGTTATTTCGGCTATACCACTTTCTTTGTATTGTGTAATGGAAATGGTAGTACTTGTTTCCGTTTGTTCTTGCTGAGTCATATCGACAGTTTCGACGTGATCAGTAAATGATTTATAAATATGAAGTTTTTGATTCCACGTATGATCTTTCGGACATTTATAAATAGCAAATCGGTATATGTTCTTTCCGTTTGCGTTATGCCTGCGAATGTTCGTGTCAGTAAATAGGGTAGTGCGTCTGCAATTTTTACAATACTTTTCGATTGTTGCTAGTTCGTTTTCATATAAACTCCAAGAAAGTTGTACTTTCTGCATTTTCCTTCACCTCTTATATTAGTGGCAAGGGAACGTAATACAGCTATTTGGATGTCTTGTAGTATGAAGACATAAGAAAGAGACAAAAATAAAAGGAGGTTCCCCCAAGAGGAACCTCCGTAAACATCATACTACAGATGCGTTACGTTCCTTTGTAATGGGAATGGGCAGACTACTCCCTTGAAAAAGCACGGTGCTTTTTTGAGAGTAATGCTATCCAATTGCTGGTCCATTACAAAGTAAATGTTGGCATACGCAGATAACGTCCTTTCTATCCAAATAGATTTGTTCATAAGTATAACACGTAAGATTGAAAATTCAAAATATAAATTGTAAAAAAACACCAGCTAACATAGCTGGTGCACCAGATAAATTATATAAGTTCAAATAAAAATGAGCGTAATTCTTCTGCATTTTCTTCAGACATCGAAAATGCATGCTCTAAGTAGCCTTGCTCGTTTAAATCGTCAGGACCGATGATAGCAAATTTGTTGCTCTGCATATCAAGGACTATCGTTTTACCGTAATGACGATCGGAGTATAAAAGCGCTAAATCATGACGCTCATTTTCCCCCAAAAAGCTAACGAAACGAGTTTTTGTAGCGACTGTATCGTCGTACAGAAAGAAACGTTCTTCCATACACATGGCTCCTTTATTAAATATCTAAGTTTAAGTGTGGTTTATGATCTAAATGGTGATGCGTTTTAATGAATCGTACCGTTCTTGTTTTGTAACGCATAACGATAGAATATGTTTCAGCTAAATCTCCGCCAAGGAATTTCACGCCGTCTAATAATTCACCAGCAGATACACCTGTTGCTGAGAAGATTGCGTCATCACCAGCTACTAAGTCATCTAACATAAGAAGTTGACGAGGATCTTCTAATCCCATTTCACGACAACGAGCTTCTTCTTCTTCGTTCATTGGAACTAAGCGAGCTTGCATTTCACCTTCAAGGCATTTTAATGCTGCTGCAGAAATAACGCCTTCTGGAGCTCCGCCTACACCTACGAATAAGTCGATACCCGTTCCAGGTAAAGCTGTAGCGATTGATGCACCAACATCTCCATCACCAAATAGTTTTACGCGTGCACCTTTTGCACGAACACGGTCAATAATATCTTGATGACGTTCACGTTCTTGGATGATAACCGTTAGGTCACGAATTTTTTTATTGTTTGCTTCTGCTACAATTTCAATTGTTTTTTCAATTGGATCATCTAAGCTAATTTTACCAGCTGCTTTTGGACCAACCGCGATTTTTTCCATGTACATATCCGGAGCATGAAGAAGGTTTCCTTTATCTGCGATTGCGATAACTGCCATTGCATTTGCAAGGCCTTTCGCAACGATGTTTGTACCTTCTAATGGGTCAACAGCGATATCTACTTCTGGACCGTTACCTGTTCCTAGTTCTTCACCAATATACAACATCGGTGCTTCATCAAGTTCTCCTTCACCGATTACAACTGTACCTGCCATGTTTACTGAATCGAACATATCACGCATAGCTGTAGTTGCTGCATCATCTGCTTCATTTTTCTTTCCGCGGCCCATCCACTGTGCGGATGCTAAGGCTGCTGCTTCTGTTACACGGACAATTTCTAGTGCGAGTTCACGTTCCAAGGTTGCATTCCTCCAATTTCAAAAATCATACAAATATAACTATAACAAATAACGAGGAAAAGGTGAATTCGAAAAATTGTCGATTTTTTCAGAAGAAAGCGTTACAATTAAAATGTAAATGCTTTAATTTCCAGGTAGGTGACATTCATGTACTTCGTAGACAGAAAAAAAATAGAACAAATGCTAGTATGTTTAGAACGAGCAACAAATACATTTCAAGAGAAAAAGACATATGAAACCGAGTTTGAATTTTACGCATTAGAGCGCATGGCGCATCTTATTATCGATTGTATATTAGATGTAGGAAATGCGATGATTGATGGATTTATTATGCGCGATCCAGGAAGTTACGAAGATATTATTGATATTTTAATGGACGAGAGAGTTATAAGTGGAGAAGAGGGAGCGCATATTAAAGAAATTATTCTTCTTCGAAAAATGCTTACGCAGGATTATATTCAAATGAATCATGATGAATTATATAAGACGATTCAAAAACATATCGCCGTGGTAGAGAAATACCCAGCGAATATTCACAGTTATTTAGAAAAGGAATTAGGACCTGTATCTGCATTTGTACCAGAATAATTGTGCTTATAAGATCCCCGGGAATTCCTTTGGGGATCTTATATTGTATAGGAGAAAGAAAAGGGAGAAGGGTGAGCTATGGGGGAAGCACGTACTACGAGAGAAGAGATTGTACAATTACTGAAGATAAAAGGAGAGCATACTGTAGCAGAATTAGCCGAAGCTTTAGAAATTACAGAGATGGCGATTCGTCGACATTTAAGTAAACTAGAAAATGATGAGCTAATTTATTCAAAGATGGTAAGGCAGCATGTTGGACGCCCAACATATTTGTATGGATTAAGTCAAAAGGGAGAAGATACATTCCCGAAAGAATATAAGCAGTTTGCTATTGATATGCTAGAAGATTTGGCTCGAATGGGCGATGAAAAAATGCTGCGTCACGTCTTGCAAGCGAGAACGAAACGAATGGAAGAACAGTTGCAAAAGAGGATAAGTAATCAAAGCAATTTAGCGTATAAAGTTCAAGAAGTAGCTGCTATGCAAGAGAGAAACGGTTATATGGTTCAAATAAAGCGAGATGGGGAGCATTCTTTCATATTTGAAAAGCAAAACTGTCCGTTAAAGGAAATTGCAGAGAGATTCCCGCAAGTGTGTGAAGATGAAAAAGATATGTATAAGCGGTTATTTGCAGATGCAAATGTGAAGACGTTAGCAAACATGTGCGTGGGCGATTGTAATTGTTCGTACCAAATAAAAGAGAAAAAATGAACGTTATGGGACGCTTTAGGGTAAAGCGTTTTTTTCTTTTGAAAAAGGGGTTAATATAAGAGTGGTATGATAGATATGAACGTTAGCATAGAAGGAGAGGCAAACAGATGTATAAAGGCTATTTAATTGATTTAGACGGTACGATGTATCGCGGTGAAGAACAAATTGAAGAAGCAAGTGACTTCGTAAAAGCATTAGGAGAACGCGGTATTCCATATTTATTCGTTACAAATAACTCAACTCGTAAACCAGAACAAGTTGCAGAAAAGCTTGTTCGTTTCGATATTCCAGCGAAAGCGGAGCAAGTATTCACAACGAGTATGGCTACAGCGAGCTTTATTTATGAGCGCAAACAAGATGCAACTGTATATATGATTGGTGAAGAGGGCTTACACGCTGCACTTGTGGAAAAAGGCTTTGAACTTGTGGATGAAAATCCTGATTTCGTTGTTGTTGGTTTAGATCGTGATATCACATATGAAAAATTAGCAAAAGCTTGCCTTGCTGTGCGTAACGGCGCAACATTTATTTCTACAAATGGGGATATTGCTATTCCAACTGAGCGCGGATTATTACCAGGTAACGGTTCATTAACATCAGTTGTTGCAGTATCAACAGGTGTGGACCCAATCTTTATTGGTAAACCAGAATCAATCATTATGGAACAAGCGTTAAAAGTGCTTGGCATAGGAAAAGAAGAAGCTTTAATGGTTGGGGATAACTACGATACAGATATTTTAGCGGGGATAAATGCTAGTATGCATACCCTTCTTGTCCACACTGGAGTAACAACTGTGGACAAGTTAACAGAATATGAAGTACAACCGACGCAAGTTGTGCACAACTTGACGGAGTGGATTGAGAAGATGTAATGAAATGCAGGTAACCGGAGGAGGTTGCCTGTTTTTTTATGCATAATTGCATATGTACTGTAGTTATATAAAATGTAGAATTTATATGTATTGATATAAAAAGGGAGGGAATAAGAGTGTACTGGATGTCATGCATTATGTTTGTTTTTACATTATGTGTTTTGTTCTTTGTTCTATGGAAGATATATAAAATAAATGCAATGAAAAAAAGTGCGGGAAAACTTATTGCAACATATCCTCGGGTGAAACGGCGTTGGATTGCATCACTTGGACCGGCGTATTTCATCGGACAATGTATGTATACATATGCTCAGTACGTAAGTGGTGATATTGGTACAATTGAACAGTTTCTCGTTCAGTCAGGTAGTTATGCTGTAGTAAGTTGTTTTATGACTTTAATAGCTATCCATCTGATTAAAAGTGTACAAATATATGAAAAAGGTGTAATAGACGGATTGAACTTTTATTCATACGAAGAATTAAAAGGCTATAAAACATCAACATGGGAAAATCCAAAAGAAAATATATTTTTACATCGCGGCGAGAAAAAATGAATGATAATGTGAATTTACTTATTAGACAGGAAGATATGAATGAATTAGAAAGCATTCTTCAAAGATATATTCCGAAATTGATGATGAAATAAAAACTCCGGTTGTTATAACCGGAGTTTTTTTATTAAAACGCACGATTCACTACGTCTTTAACTTCTTCAAGATATTGTTTACGCACACTGTCATCCACAGAAGGAACACTTGTATAGAATGTATGCTCCAGTGTTTCAATGCCTGTAAATTCAAAAATACCAGCATCAGTTGTTTTTTTCATTGCATCAAACATACCGCCCGCTGTGTATACTTCTTTCGAATTTCCCATCGTAGATAATAACAATCCTTTTTTATTGCTTAATAACTTTTCAATACCATTCTCACCGTAAGCATAAGCGAAGCCGTGGCTAAATACACGGTCAACGTATCCTTTTAAAATAGCAGGAAGTCCCGCCCACCAAACTGGATAAATAAATGTAATGCTATCAGCCCAAGAGAGATGCTCTTGTTCTTCTTTAATATCTTCTGGTGTGTTTCCTTGGGAAAATGAGATGAAATCGGAAGCGCCTAATACTGGATTGAAGTTTAATTCGTATAAATCACGAACGCGTACTTCATGACCTTTTTCTTCTAATTCACTTTTTACAGTTTCTAAAATTGCATGGTTGAAGCTTGCTGTATTCGGGTGTGCATAAACGATTACATGTTTCATTGTTCTTCCTCCTAATTGTGGATATGTGAATAGTTTTTATGTATTCGTGTAACTATTATGATTACTTTCGTTGCGAGAGTAAACTTTTCTGACGTGAGAAATAAAGTGAAACCTTAATCGGGGGGAGTCTTACGGCCCGTTAATATAAATGTTAGTATGTGACAAAAAAATACAAAATAGTAGGGATTTTGCATTTTTGAATAGAATATATAGATTGGTAAATAGAGAGAAGGGGATATTGGGATGAATATTATTGAAATTGAAAGGTTAGAAAAATCATTTGATATTGGGGATAGTAAAGTAAAGATCTTAAAAGATATTAATGTTCAAATTCAAAAAGGGGATTTTGTTTGTATTATGGGGGCAAGTGGATCGGGTAAAACGACCTTACTTCAGCTGTTAGGTGGATTAGATATTCCATCGGTAGGTAGTATTCGAGTTGATGGTACAGAGATTTCAACATTAAAAGAAAAAGAGCTCGCTTTATTTAGAAGGCATAAAATCGGTTTTATTTTTCAACAGTTTAATTTAATTCCAGTGTTTAATGCGGAGGAAAATGTAGGGTTGCCTTTACTATTAGATAATGTTTCGCAAAAGAAGGCAACGGTGACAGCAAATCGTTTATTAGAGCTCGTTGGATTGAAAGGAAAAGAAAAGCATTTACCAGCACAGTTATCAGGTGGGCAACAGCAAAGGGTTGCGATAGCAAGAGCTTTTGCAAATGAGCCGGCTATTATATTAGCAGATGAGCCAACAGGGGCGTTAGATTCAGAAAACAGCAAAAATATTATCGCGGCACTTCGCAATGCATGTGATGAATTAGGGCAAACAGCTGTCATTGTAACGCACGATCCGTTTGTAGCGGCCCATGCTGATAAAGTTGTTTTTTTATTAGATGGTGAAGTGATTCATGAGCATGCTGAAAGTAAAGGATGGAAATTTCGAAATATCCCGCAACAAGTTACTCAAATTCAAGAGATTATGAATCATCACTTTAAAGTAGGAGGTAAAGGTGATGCGATGGGTAATTAAGTATGCGATAAAATCGATGAAACAAAATTGGTTGCGGAATATGTTGATTGCCCTCGGTGCAGCTTTAGGTGTTATGTTAGCGACGATGTTATTGCTAGGCAATCAATCAGTAGAGAAAAGTGTGAAGGAACAAGTAGTAAGCCGGTATGGAGATTATAATTTACAATTTGGTTATATAAAAAATGATATGTATTTAAATAATGAAAGTTTAAAAGGAATAGATGGCTTAGAAAATGCTGAAAAAATATCAAAAGTACTTATACCATATCCTTTTCCAAATTATAAAGAGTTATCGGGAAAGCCATCTTATTGGGGTGTTGAGCAAGATTCTCCAGAAATGCATTCTTATAAAATATTAGAAGGACGATATCCAAAAGAAGGTGCTGAAGTAGCACTGACAAAAGGGTATACAGATCGTGAAAATATACGGGTAGGAGATACGATTAAACTGCCATTCCCGCAGCATGGTGAAAAGGCTGTGAAAGTTGTTGGTATTTTAAATCCACCGTTAATGGCGTCAATGGGGCATAGTGCTTATTTTCCAATCCATTGGCTTCAAAAAGAATTAAATTTACTAAATCAATTCAATCTCGTTCAAGTGAAAGTACAAGATGTAAATGTGAAAAAAGCAATTGCTTTTGATGTACATAAAAAGATTGAAAATATAAAGGTGGACCAACGTACTTATGTAGATAAGGCGTTTGAACGACTAAATGTAATGAAGCCGTTAATTTTTAGTTTAGGTGGTATTGCTTTATTTGTTGTAGCTCTTTTAATAATGGGAAGCTTCTTCTTATCTGTTAGAAGTCGATTTAAGCAGTGGGCATTATTACGTGCGCTCGGTAGTAACCCAAATCAAATTATATTAGTCGTTTTATTAGAGGCTTTATGTATCGGAGCAATCGGATCGCTAGCAGGGGTTATTCTTGGGGCAGGTACGCAAACAATTGCAGCATCATTCATTAACAAATGGGTGAATATTGAGGGGGCAGGGAAAGCATCATTCTCGATTTCAGGTGAGATTTTACTCATTACTTTTTTATTAGGGATTGTTATGTCTATCATAGGGGCCATTATACCAGCTTTCATGGTTAGAAAGATTGCACCAGTTCAAGCACTTCGCCCAGGTCTTCCTAGTAATGAGAAAAAAGAAAAGAGATGGAGTGCTTTTAGCCTTAGCATTTTAATCATTGGTACTGTTATTGGACTAGCAGGTAACGTATTAGAGCAGTATATCGGTTTTAATCCAAGTGCGATAGGAGCGCTGTTATTTGCAGTTGGTTTGTTATTTGCAATTCCGTTCTTTATTCGTATGATCGTACCAGTGATTGCAAAACCGTTTCAAATGATATTACGAATTGAAACGACGATTAGTAGCCGGAATGTAATTCGTTATCGGAATAAGGCAGCTGTGTCGGTTGCTATACTAGCATTTGGTTTTATGTTAGCACTTGTTGGAACGATGTATATAAACTCTATTTACGAAGGCATGAAAGATGGGTTACAAAAACATTTACCAGCTGATTTAGTAATAAGAATTCCAATAGAGTCGCAAAGTACTGAAGTATTACCATTTAGTTGGATGGAGAAGGTTAAAAAAATTGATGGTATAGAAGAGAGCGTAGCAAATGTTACTGACTTTACAGCGAAGCTTATAAATTATGATTTTAAAAAAGCGGATCAAGAGTGGTATGAAAATGTGAGGAAAGATGATTTTGAATATGATGTGATAGAAGTTGTGGGGAATGATATTGTTGCTTATCAAAAAGTAACAAAAGCGAAAGTGATTACAGGACAAGATTTAAATAAGCCATTACAAGATGGTGAGGGAGTCGTTACGAAGAGAACTGCTAAAACATTAGGGATTCAGTTGCATGATACGATTGAAGTACAAGGAAAAGGGAAAGAAAAACAAACGATTAAAGTCGTTTCGATTATTGAGCAAGGATTAAGGGGAAGAGGATTAGACATTTTCGTAAATGAACAATGGGTTCGTGATAAGTTTCACGTGCAAGGATATGAAGCAATTCAAGTTATGACAAATTCTAATCAATCATTTGAAGAGATTAAGAAGCAAGTAAAACAAATTACAAATAATAAAGAGAACGTAGAAGTTATTAATAGCCATGATTTATTAAAAGAACAGGAGCAGTTATTATCGCAAATGATGATGTTAATTCGCTTGTTAGTTGTAATTGTTTTTATTATTTCTGGTATAGGGTTAATGAATGCGATTGTCTCAAGTTTACATGAAAGACGTGCTGAAATTAGTATGATTCGTGCGGTAGGAGCTATTCCGAAGCAAATGAGACGGATTGTTTTATTAGAGGGCACTTTACTTGGAGCGATAGCTGGTTGTATTGGGGTTTTAGGTGGAATTGTATTTAGTTATATTGTGTTATCAAGCTTAGAGTTAACGGTTATTATCATTCCGTATAATCAAGTTTTAATATTGGCATTAGCTAGCATTATACTCGGAGCAGGAGCAGCAATGATTGCTTCATTACAATTAAGAAAGTTTAAATTGAGTGATACTTTAAAGGAGTTATCAGCATAAAAGATTACTATATCCCGCTCATACAAAGTACAAAGAAGACGAATAAAATGATAACAATACCAATGCCAAAGTTAAATACAAGAGTACTATCCATATATGTAACCTCCTTGTTTGAAAGTAAAAAGCACTCTGGCTGGAGTGCTTTTTATTATCCGAATCTGTCGCAACGAACGCTGCAACGTATAGAAAGGGAATAATGGGTTTAAGAGTTATATTAATTTATGCATTAATTTTGTAAATGAGCAGGTCCTGCTCAGGTATAGAAAAAAGACACTCTTTCGAGTGTCTTTCATGATGACAAAACGTGCCAATTGCTTGAGTTTGATAAGACGTTAATTTTCCGGTTAACAGTCTTTCTTAATCAAGAAGTGTAACAACAGCGATTCAAATAAATTTTAGCATTTTTTAAAGGGGTGTGCGTATGTAACTATGCATATTACGATTAGAGGAGAATCAAGTTTGGAAAATGAATGAGTAAATACATATAGATTAGTAGAGTATTTGGTAAGGAGCGAGATGAATGGATATACATAAGTTAACAGAAGAAGAAGCGAAAGAAATAAATACGTGGAAGTATGAAAATCCCTATACGTTATATAGCTTTTCGGGAGATGCTGAAGTAATAGAAGAGTTGCTAGATGGGACGTATTACGGTTGTTGCGGAGAGAATGGAGAATTCATCGGCTATTTTTGTTTTGGAGAAAATGCACAAGTGCCAGGGGGAAGAGATGCTAATTTATATAGGGGAGAAGATGTAGTAGATATTGGGCTTGGAATGAAGCCGGAGTTAACAGGAAAAGGGATGGGGGAAATATTTTTTCAAGCGGGAATAGCATTTGCTACTGAGGAATTGAATTCGAAAATGTTTCGACTGAGTGTAGCGACATTCAATAAGAGAGCGATTAGGCTGTATAAAAACATTGGATTTCAAGTAGGACCTCTTTTTTTGAGCCGTGGAAGAGAGTTCATGCTTATGGAATATGAAAGGCCGTCAGTGTGAAACTGACGGCCTAGATACGTTACTCTGAATGCTCAGCACGGTGTGCTAAACGGCTTGAAGCAGCGGCAGCGATTCCGCCAACGATATCATCAAGGAATGTATGCACCTTTCCAGTTGATTTATCATTTAAGTATTCTAAAATACCTGGTTTTAATTTATCGATATATCCAAAGTTCGTGAAGCCAATTGACCCGTACACGTTAACGATTGAAAGTGCGATGACTTCATCAATTCCATATAGTCCTTCATCGCGTTTTACGATATCTTGTAACGGCTGACTTAACATTCCTTTTTCAGCAAGGACATCAAGTTCAATGCCTGTAATAAGAGCGTTTTGTACTTCTCGTTTTGATAGTACACGCTCAACGTTATAGCGACATTCTGACATCTCTAAATTTGCATGGTATTTCTTTTGAAGAAAATGAACAAGATCAGCAATATCGTCAATTGTTACACCGCGCTCTTGTAATAGTTGTAATGCTCTTTCTTGTAGTTGATTTGAGTCTTTCATGTTTATCACCTTTTTTTCTTTTTAGTATTTGTATACGTTTCGTTGCTTTATCATGTGCATAGGAATGAAAGGCGAGCACAAGCTCATATATATAAAGAAAAACCATAGGTGGCGACTGCGATGATTCAGCATATTTATGAGCATTATCACATGCATATTAAAGAATTAATCCCCCTTGGCCCCTATAAAAGCTTTTGGATTCGCAACAAAATTTATGTACTTGTTCCAATTGGAGAAATGGAGGAAGAAGTACTTGTAGAGATGAAAAAGCTCAGTGATTATATGAACCAGCAAGGGGATATAACTGTTTCGACTTTCGTTCCGACTATACACGGCTACTATGTAAGTGAGATAGAAGAAAAAAATTACTGCTTATTAAAAGGTATGCGTATGTTAGAGCGACATGCTACATCATTAGGAAGTGAGCTTTCTATATTCCATAAACGTGGCGCATTCTTTCCAGAAGAAGTTGAGCAATTAAGCCGCATTGGTGAATGGAAAGCATTATGGGAAAAAAGGCTCGACCAATTAGAAAGGTTTTGGCAATCGCAAGTGATGAACCATCCTTCAGACGTATTCGATCAATTGTTTATTGAATCCTTCCCGTATTACTTAGGAGTTGCAGAAAATGCAATTCAATATGTTGTCGATACAGAAATGGACGATACACCACAAATAACTGACGCAGCAACAATTTGCCAAGAACGATTTACACCTTTATTATGGCAGCAAACGAAGCGTTTAAAACTTCCTTTTGATTGGGTATATGATCACCCAAGTAGAGATATAGCAGAATGTATTCGCTATATGATGATAGAAAAAAAGAAAGATTGGGAGCAAACGGTAGTTCAATTCATTACAGATTATGAACGTAATTATTCGCTCTCTTCATTTGGTTGGCGCTTATTATTCGCAAGGCTTCTGTTCCCGCTTCACTACTTTGAAACGATTGAACGATATTATCAAACAGGAAACGAAGAACAAAAAGGCATATATAGAGCCCGTTTAGAAATCATTTTACATGATGTGAAGCGCACTGAGCAATTTATGAATCATTTTTACGAGTCATTTCGTTTACCTGTTGATAAGTTAGGCATTAGGAAATTAGATTGGCTATCTTAAAATGAAAAAAGAGACCGGGTGAGGTCTCTTTTTTATATATCACAATTGTATGTAATACATTATGCCCCTACCTGTTGATCTGCACATATATTTAAAATGAATTGATGTCTTTCGATTTTTTCATTTACTTTACTCAATAATTCTTGCTGGATTTCTTTAAATAAAAATTGATAACTTGCATTCCATGTTGGTATAACGGATGAAAGGTCTAATAAATACTCTTTTTTCTTTTCTAGTTCTTGAATTGTTAAGAAAGTGTTCCCCATTCTTGACATGTGTCGTCCCCCTATGTTTTTTTCTGTATATGTGTGAACGATTCTATAGTATTAATTATCGCACTTTTTGAGAAGGATTTCCAATTTTGTTTTATGATGTTAAAGGGGAAGTGTTATTTGAATAAAAAAAGAGACCCATTTGGGTCTCTTTCTAGGAAGGGATTTTGAACGAGCCGCTTCCGCTTTTAGATAATGTCTAGCTCCAGCGGCTAAAATGTTCGGTGGCTTCGCTTCTTCCGCCGAGGCAAAAAGCGCCTCTATGTCAGAAGCTCCATCCTCCTCACATTTTGAACGAGCCACCGCCGCTTTTAAATTAAAATACTTGTTCTACTTCAATAACGCCTGGTACTTCTTCAAGTAGTGCACGTTCGATACCAGCTTTTAGTGTGATTGTAGAACTTGGGCAGCTTCCGCATGCACCCATAAGGCGTAATTTTACGATACCTTCTTCAATGTCTACTAATTCAACGTCTCCGCCATCGCGAAGTAAGAATGGACGTAATTTATCTAATACCTCTAGTACTTGTTCTTGCATATGTGGGTTTTCCATTTTTATCGACTCCTTTCATCAGTTTTATTATAATCAAGATAGAGGGGAAAATCTATTTTTTCTCTTCTTGTTTTATTGTCAAAATATTATATCGTGTGTACAACGTGTTTTTTCAGTATAGGGGTATGGAATAAGTTTGTAAAATGATGTGCTTGTGTACTAAGGTATCTGAATATACTGTTAGGGCAAGAAGTGGGGGAGAAGAAATGGTTAATGTGCAAGTGTATGGGACGAAAGTAATTTGTGCGAGCTGCGTCGGAATGCCATCTTCAACAGAAACGTTTGAGTGGTTACAAGCGGCGATTGGTCGTAAATATGAAGGACAAGAAAATAAATTTAAGTTTGAGTATATTGATTTTCAAGAAGAACAAGAAGATGAAGATAAAAAAGTATTCGCAGAGCGAGTAGTGGAGGAAGATTTATTTTATCCAGTCGTTCTTGTAAATGGAGAAATTGTTGGAGAAGGAAATCCTCGTTTGAAGGATGTTTACGAAGAAATCGAGAAATATTTATAAAGCATGAAGCCTTTGCGAATTTGCGAAGGCTTTTTTTATTGGAGGGATAGATGTGGAGAATGGAATAAAGCAGGCTCTACCAGAAGAAGTAAAGCAATTAATGGAGCAGTACATAGTAGAATTAAAAGGGATTTTTTCGGATGAAAAAATAGTCGGGGTATATATTTACGGCTCCATTGCACTCGGTGCATTTCATGCAGAAACGAGCGATGTTGATTTTATTACAGTAATAAGTGATTCTGTGAATGAAGCTGAAAAACAGCAACTTGTAGAACTTCATAAGAAACTTAGTGAGAGTACGTTAGGTAAAAGAATGGATGGTATGTATATTCCGCTTGCTGATTTAGGGAAATACAATGATGAAATGAATGAGTACGTGTATTGTGCAGATGGTAAAGTGAATATAGGTCATTGGGATATTAATGCGGTCACATGGTGGACGTTAAAAAATCAAGGTATTACAGTTACCGGGAAAGAAGCTGAAGATCTTTCGTTTCAAATAAAGTGGGACGATGTAGTAAATACAATGAAATACAACGTAGAACATTACTGGCTTGAAAAAGCGAAGCGTCCTTATTTATTTTTCATAGAAGAATGGGTAGAATCAGCTGTCGTTACGATGGGACGTATTTTATATACGTTAGATCATAAAACAATTGTTTCAAAAGATAGAGGATTACAATACTTATTAGAACGTTCAGCGAAAGAATGGGAGCCTTTATTAAAAGAGGTAGAGCGAATGCGAAATAATCCAAAGGGAAAGCGCAAGCTCTCTATTTGGAGGAGGGCTGATATGACGAAGAGGTATTTGCTGCATCTAATTGAAACATGTAGAGAGAAATGGTAGGGAAAAACAGACGATACAGTAAATTGTATCGTCTGTTTTTGTGTTAAAATTGGTATATAATGGTTTAAAAGGTTTAATTATACTGGAGGGGATAGGATGAACACAGAATTAGCTACATATGAAGAGAAGAATATACAAATGAGTATGCTCGAAGTAATTAGCATTATAATAATTACTTTTGGGGTAATGCATGGAATGGGTTTTTTGAACTTTTTATATGACTCCTCATTATATCCATGGTATGTAGACCATCTTATTCCACCCTTCACGTTTTGTGCGATTATTGTAATGTATGCACCAGCAAGAAAGTATTGTTCACAGCTAGTAAAATCACTACAGTTCAATAATTTTAAACATTATGTAACAATAGTAATGACGATGATCATACTGCTTATATATCTCGCGGTATTAAATTTAGTTTTACCACATGGGCTTAGTGTGGATGAGTCAAATATAGTAATAGAGCCTACTATAAGTGAAATCATTTTATACGTAGTTGTACTCACCATTTTTGCACCGATTTGGGAAGAACTTTTATTTCGGGGGATATTTTTCACGAAATTATCTCAGCGCTTCTCTACACTTACTAGTATTGTTATAAGTGCTTTTATATTTACTTTAGGTCATCCCCTTACTTTAGGTAGTATGTTATATATTTTTGGTATAGGTGTATGTTTAGCCTACACATATAAGAAAACAAATAATTTACTCGTTCCATGGGGAATTCATTTATTAAATAATTCATTTTTTATATTAGTAAATTTTCAAATGTAAAAAGACGCCTTTTTGAAAAGGGCGTCTTTCCTATTTTGCAGTAGGTAGAAAAGGTTTTACAAGTATTATGTAGAGGAAAGATAATAGAAAAAATATGTGTATGGGGGAAGACGATGAGTAAATATAAATTACATATAGACAAAGAACAATTATGGAGAGGTTGCATCTTAAAGTCGATTGCAGATGCAATTTTTGTAGCACATGCTCCTGATTTCTCACATGAAAGTTCATGGGATGAATTTAACTATAGTATGCAATATAGTCAAGGTGGACAAGGGACAATTACTTTCCATCCGAATTACACGATCGTATGTATTCAAGATGTGAATAGTGAGAGAATTGATGAGTGGATTGATGCAGCAAATTATTTCGAAGGGGCACCTTCAGAAGTGCTAGAAATTGCTAAAGAGGAAGCACTCCAATACGTATTAGAAGAGGTAGAGGGGGAAACAGTTCCTTTCATTACGACAGCATTTTGGATTGATGATAACGGTGCGTATTCAATCGATTCATTTGAAGAGATGGAAGAGCACGGTGGATTTTTATTAGAAATTCCATTACTTGATACGGAATCAGCAATGGAAAGATTGGAAGAAGAGTATGAACTGACAGAGGAACAACTAGAGCTTTTACAAGTAGTGTATGAGAGAAAAATTCAAAATCCAAACAAGGAAATTAAGTTGTCTAAAGAAGAGGTAGCGATGATTGGAACGGATGATGAAGAAGGATTGGAAGTATGTAAGGATTCATTTGAAGAGATGAATATTACTTGGGAATTGTAGGAGAGGATAAAATGTTTCCGATTGGTGAGCAGCCGAGGATTATAAAGGACTTGGAAAATGTTACTGCTAGTTTAGAAGAATTAGCGATTGAGGGGAAAACAAAAAATATAGAACGATTAGCATCTTTACAAGTTAAGAAGTTATGGGTTTTCGCAGTAAATCAAAAGCAATTTGAGCATATTCTTACGTACGCTCGTCCAAATATATTGTACGTTTACGAAATGAGGGTCGAGGATTTAAGTAGCCTTCAGAAGTTATCAGATTTACAACAGTTGTATATGTGCTGGAATACAAAAGCGAAGACGTTATGGGATATCGCGTATAATAAAAAACTCAAATCCTTATTAATTGATGATTTTTCTAAGCTAGAAGATTTAAGTGCTTTAAGTAAGTGTCCGCAACTCAATACCTTTTACATGGGCGGTGGGATAAATACAGCAATGAAAGTACAAACTTTACAACCACTCGTTGCATTACAGCATTTAAAAAAACTTACTCTTATGAACTTAAAGGTTAAAGATGATTCGTTAGAACCTTTAATCCAATTGAAAAATTTACGAGAGTTAAGTTTATCTAATCAATTTAAGGTGGAAGAGTATGCAAAATTATCTGTAGCATTGCCATATACGAAATGTAAGTTTTTTAAACCTTACGTATATATGAATGATGCAATAGATGGGGGAAATATAATGGTGACTGGGAGAAGAAGGCCATTCCTTAATTCGAAAACGGATGCGGTGAAGATGCAAAAGTATGAAGAACAATTTAAAAAGTTACAAGAGGAATATAAAGCACTAGTAGAAAGCAAAATGTGAAGTTACATTGCGTTTTCTACTAGTTTTTTCATATACATATCAACTTCAAGAAAGAATACTTGCTCTTTTTCCTCGGTATTAAGATGTACAGCACAATGCAAATATTGCTGTAAGTAGCGATTAGCTTGTTCGTACTGTTTTAATTTGTAGAAAGAGAAACAGGTAAGAAGCAAAAATGCTTTTTCTTGTAATATTGGAACGACAGCTAGTACAGGAGTCATGGAATGGATAGTTGTTTGTATTAAATTTTCATATGAAGCCCATGTTTGAAACCAGTCGAAAATGCTAGAAAGATAATCCGGAATATGGATAGTTTCATGTGAAACATTATGCAATAGACTGTTCTTTTTGATGTTTATCCCGCATTAACGGGCAGTAAGACTCTCACTTCAAAATCTGGCTGGAGCAAAGAAGTTAGATGGGAGTCGGGCTGCCCGTAAAAGTCCGATTGGTTCGGGCTGATAATCAGTGGGGGATGAACAAAACCCCCACTGATTAAAGTTTCACTTTATAATGAAATCTTACACCATTGCGCACTCCTTTAGAGATAGGTTTACTCTTCATCTTCATCATAATTGTATGTAGTTAAGTTTTGTAAGAAGCTTTCAAAATTAGGTGCTAATTCAATAATTTCCTCAAACTCATTATCGATAAATATAACTGGAGGATTTTCAGCTACGTTTCGATAGTCTAGTGCAATCCACGTATGTCCGTCACCAGATAAAAGCACGATATTCTCAGGCATGTCCCATTCCTGAATTAAATAATGGCTCTCTAAAATACTAGACTCATTTTCATCAAAAGAAATGCCATATAATCCAGAAACATTAACGTGATCGTCTGCCCAAGAATTTGGCTCTGAAGTAGGATGAGCATCTAATCGAAGAGTTCCTCCGTTTTGTTCTTTTAGAAGATTTATGTACGATTCTGGGAGCTTTACGTTTAGTACTTCTTCTGCTTTTTTTATTAGTTCGTCGTTAATAGGTGCTAATTTTAAATAGTCATCTTCTGTCCAAAGTGTAGTCTTCATATTTGGTCACCTCAAATAATAGTTTTATAAACTTTATTTTGTATATTATAGTTAATTAAAATATTGCGCAATAGAGAGGGAAGATATCATGATTAACCACAATAAAATTAAACAACTGTTAGCATATGTAGATCGTGCTGAGGATAATGAAATTGAGTTAGAGTATGAATTTGAACCAATGACAATAGAACTATTTAATAGTGAAGAAATAGAAGAAGGACAACTTGGTTATAGCGTTGATGATGAAGGTCAAAGTTTAATCGGGAATGAAGAAGGAGATTGGAAAGAAGGATGGATTGTAATTGGAATAGATTCATATCTTGGGGACCCAATCTTTGTAGATAGTAATGATGAGAATTGTCCAGTTTATACGGCAATGCACGGTGAGGGAGATTGGGAGCCGGAATGTATAGCTAAGCGTATAGAAGATGTTATTGAGAAAGTGAAGGGGAATGTGGGATAGTTGTGTAAGTGGAAATATGTTTGAAATAGTAGAAAGCTAATTTGTGAAGTCTCTTAAGTCGAGATTTTAGGTTTGGTCATATTACAATAGTAGTTTAATAGGAGAAGGGTGTGTCAAAATGATTTTGATACATCTTTTTTTGCGAATACACGAAATGTTTAACATAGTGTATTAAATGTCTTATATATGAGTATTCTAATATATTTAATAGTAAAATGGAATATAGAATGGATAATTGTCGGAATGTATTCGATTTTTGTTCATTTTTATGGAATATAACTACTTTTTGTTAGATTCCTTTGTTTTATTTCTTTACAATAAAAATTATATAGAAATAAGAGAAGGATGATGTACGTGAAGGACACTGTTTTACAAGAAGCGATAGCTCCTAAAGAGTTACATAAAGTTGTGAGAAATAATACTGCATATTACAACTTTAAGTGGGGGAAAGCAAAAGATCCCGAGAAGGGAAATAGTTGGAACTGGATAGCCTTTTTCTTCCCATTATTGTGGTTAGCTTATCGCAAGATGTATAAATTATTTATTATTATTGCATTAGTAGGAGTTCCTACTTTAATTACCTCTGTTTTTATAGATATCCCGATGTGGATCGATTTTATTGTTTATTTCGGAACTATGCTATTTACTGGATGGCAAGGGAATCGTTTATATTACAAGCATACAGTTCGTGTTTTACATAAGGCAAAAGAGTTATCTGATGCACAACACAATTATTACTTCCAAACAAAGGGTGGCACTCATGTTGGGATTATGCTTGGATTAAATGCGTTATTATTTGTAGTATTTGGTGCAGCTGGTTACGGATTATCGTATTTACCGACGGAACCGAATATAAAAGATGTAGTTCGTTTAAGTGATGAAGGGATTACATTGGAAGTTTTTACTGATGATCCAAAATGGACGTATGTAAAAAAAGAAGGACGTTTTGATATAGTAGAATTTACTGGTTATGATTATGAGGAAAAAAAGGATGTAAAGGTTAAGTTCGCTGTGTATTTAGATAAACAGAGATTTGAATGGAAAGAAATTTATTTAAACGATAAAAAGTTAAATGAAGAAGAAGCAGAAGAGTATCAATTTTATATTGAAGAAAATGCCTGGTATTAATATAAATAGATAATGATGTATCGCAAAAAGAAGAGTCTAATGAAGATTCTTCTTTTTATTTATGAGAAAGGATATGTAACAAGAAGAGAAAAACATTAGTAAACAAACGCCATACTAATTGAAATTTTGTAAAATACAATAAAAAATGAGAATTCCAGGTAGGCTTGTCAATAACGTAAGACTATGGCACTATAAAGAAATGCTGTACAAATTTTATTTATCGAGATGTAAACATCAAATTTGATTTTTACGTATAAATAATGAACGGAGGAAATGAATTTATGGCTACTTTACCAAATTGTCCAAAATGTAATTCAGAATATACGTATGAGGATGGCGCTCTTTTCGTATGTCCAGAATGTGCCCATGAGTGGGGTCAAGAAGCGGAAGCTGAAAGTAATGATGGTGCAAAAGTTGTAAAAGATGCGAACGGAAACGTTCTTCAAGATGGCGATGCTGTTACTGTAATTAAAGATTTAAAAGTAAAAGGAACTTCTTCAGTTGTAAAGATTGGTACGAAAGTAAAGAGTATCCGTCTAGTTGAGGGAGATCACGATATTGATTGTAAAATCGATGGTTTCGGAGCTATGAAGTTAAAATCACAGTTCGTTAAGAAAGCGTAAGATTAGCAAAGAAAAAAGACGCTCTGTAAGTAACTTGCAGAGCGTCTTTTTTATGATTGTACGTCAACTTCTTTCAACTGGCACCGCTTATTAAAGAACGTTTTATACCCAAGCTGTAAGAAGATAATAACAGAGAAAGCTGTACTTCCAGAAATGCCAAGTATAATCGCAATTTGATATTGGATAGCTGTAAATGGTGATACACCGGATAAAATTTGTCCTGTCATCATGCCTGGGAGACTTATAATTCCCATTCCGACCATGGAATTAATTGTTGGTAAAATAGCAGAATCGAAAGCGTCCCGTATGAGCGGAGCAGCTGCTTGTTTTGGAGTTGCGCCAAGCATAAGTGCACCTTCAATATGGTCTCTTTGTGATTTCATACTGTTTAAAAAGGTGTTTGCCCCGAGGCAAATACCTGTCATAGCGTTACCGATTAGCATGCCGGCAATAGGAACGATATATTGCGGAGCATACCAAGGATCGTGTCCGATAATGACAAAGATAAATAGTAGAAGAGGGCCAATTGATCCAGCAATCATGGAAATGGCAGCAACTCTTTTTAATTCTTTTGACATAGGAAGGTTTATTCGTTTATAAATGTTGAAAATAGCAAATGTAGTAATAGAAGTAATGAGAGCTATTGTATAAAACGGATTACTATTTTCAAATATGTATGTAAGAACATATGCAACTAGTACAAGCTGAATTGTCATACGTAATGTAGCAATTGTAATTTGTTTCTCACGCGGTATTCCTTTTAATTTCACAAGCCCGATTAAAATAAGGATGAAAATATATGCAGCTGCAAGTTGCCAAATTTGTAGTTCAATAACGCCCTTCAATTGATAGCACTTCCTTTCTAGTTGCACCGTTTGTTTTACTAATTTCAATAATATCGTCTGCGATTTCTTCTGGAAGTTGTTGCGAGTGCGTGATGAAGATAACTGTTTTTTTCTTTTCTTTTGCCAGTAGAGTGAATTGTTTCATAACGCGGCGTTCTGTGTCACCATCTAGTGCCGAAGTTGGTTCATCTAATAAATAGACGGGCGGATCCATTAGTATAATACGAGCGAAAGCAAGTCTTTGTTTTTCACCGCCTGATAAAGAAGAGGCGTTATCTTCTAATTTTTTATCTAGGCTAACAGTCGTTAATGCGCCTTGCAAGGCGTCGTCATTTGGAAATGGCTTTTCAGAAAATCTAAGTCCCATTAAATAAATTATCTTTAATTGTTCCATCAAAAATAGGCGAAGTTTGTCCGAGCATGACAACTTCACGGCGTAATTGAATGGGAGGATAATCTAAAATAGATTTTCCGTTATATTCAATTGTGCCAGATGTTGGTGATTGTAAATCGTTTAACATGCGAAGTAATGTGCTTTTACCACTACCACTTTCACCGATAATACAAGTTGTTTTTTCTTTTTGAATCTGTAAATAAGGAATGTGTAGAATATCTTTATATGTGATGTCTTTTAATATAAACATAAATTGCTCCTTTCTGATTCTAGTTATATCGTATCAAAAAGAGAGAAAAATAGAAAAATAAAGTCTCTTTAGAAGGAACATCTTTTTTCTTTGTTTTAAAACTTTGCGCGTGGCAGGAAAAGTCACTGACCGATCCTATACATAGCCAGTCCCTCTCGACCATTTAAAAAAATGCTTTTTTGTCGGTTTTTCATAGAGTGACTGAGTAGTTACAAAAAATGAATAGAAAAAGGCTGTCTACTATGTAGGCAGCCTTTAAAGTATTAACCGTTATGATATTTGTACATCCAAAGAAGACCGGATTTTAATAATCTCGGTACACGTCCCATTAATGGTTGGTTTGCTAGTAAACCAAATCCGTGTTTTTTGCCGAGAGAACCGAGAACACCTTTTAATTTAATAACAGGCAGTTCATCAGGAAGGGGTTCATTATTCCAACGTTTTAATAATATTTGGACAATTTGTTCTCCTTGACCTTCAGCAAGTTGAGCAGATGGTGCGTGTGGAAGTGCTGCACAATCTCCTACGACATAAACGTGCTCATTATTTGGAATATTGTGATATTTAGTTAAAACAACCCGTCCGCTACCATCTTGTTCTACTGGAAGGTTTCGAACAACTTCATTTGCTTGAATACCAGCTGTCCAGACGATTGCATCACATTCAAGTGGTTCATCATGGTTGTATACAATGTTTGGTTCCACTTTTGTAATGTTAGAGTTTCGTATAATGGTAACTTTATGTTTTACAAACCATTCTTCTACGTATCTACTTAATTTCTCTGGATATGGGAATAAAATTCTATCTTTTCGATCAAATAAATAGATTTTTAAATCTGAACGGCTTTCGCGAAGTTCACTTGCCACTTCAACGCCGCTTAAACCAGCCCCAACGACAGCTACTGTTGCATTTGGTTCTAAGCTATTTAATTGTTCGTATGTCTTACGTGTTTGTTCAATTGATTGTAGGCTATGTGTATATTCCTTTGCCCCAGGAACGTTATGATATTTATCTTCACAGCCAAGCCCGATAATTAAATCATCATATTGAATCGTTTCACCGCCATCGAGATGAATGGCTTTCGTTTCGAGGTCAATATTTGTTACTGTTCCGTATTGAATATTGAGACGTGGGTGCTCAGGAAACGGTATGCGAATATGCGTTTCTGAAATTGTACCCGCAACTAATGCATAATATTCAGTTTTAAAGCAATGATATGGTACTTTGTCGATTAATGTCACTTGTACATCATCTGGAAGTTGGTTGCTTGGAAGTAGCCGCTGCAGAATTCTCATTCCACCGTAGCCACCACCTAGTAGTACGAGGTGTTTCATGATGGATTACCCCTTTTCTGTTGAAATATCCCCTAATCATACAATTTTATATTAATAAAATATTTTGACTTTACACAATCAAATTATATCGAATTTGTGAACAAATAACAATGCATGAATGAATACTCTGTTGTACAATAAGAAGAAAAGTAAAGTAAGTGGTTTTCATTTTCTAGTTACTATTTACTATTTCATTATGAGTAGTATGTTATATAAAGAAGACCATCTATTATGAAGTGAAATAGTGAAGTAACTAAATAGTTTAGAATATATAACGAAAACAACAAGAAACAGCTTAGTTTCCTTCTTATAAATAAAGTGGAATGGTAATAAGTAGAGAGGGTTACTTATCCGTTTCGCAAATTAGGTATGCACATACCATATAAAGTAAATGGTAATTTGTTTAGAGATACAGGGGGGAGAGAGTTTTGATTAAACCATTAATCGAATTTTGTGTAGGTAACCTTGCAAGCGGTTCGCAAGCAGCTTTAGAAAAATTAGAAAAAGATCCTAATTTAGACGTAATGGAATATGGTTGTTTAGGATATTGTGGCATCTGTTTTGAAGGTCCATTTGCACTTGTAAATGGTGAAGTTGTACAAGGTGCAACAGTAGAAGAACTTGTAAATAATGTATATGATTATATGGATGAAAATCCAATGTTTTAAAGCGTTGCAAACAGGCAACGTTTTTCTTTTTTCATTTATCCCGCTATTTGCGGGCAGTAAGACTCCCACCTCAAAATTCAGCTGAAGCAAAGAAGTTAGGTTGAAGCCGTGTTGCCCGTCCCCCCACTGATTAAAGTTTCACTTTATTAGGAGTGTTTATTTCGAAAAAAAAAGCCCTTTTAGAAGGGCTTTTTTCTTACACGATTTGTGTAAGAACGGCCTATTGCCAAAACACTGTCAAATATGAGAAACGGGGGACATTCATATTGTGTTCTAAAAGCATGCATTTTATACTTGAAATAATAAATTATTTTTGGAGTGAATAAAAATGAGCCAATTTTCTTTTACAAAAATGCATGGTCTTGGAAATAGTTATATATATGTAAATATGTTTGAGGAACAAATTAGAGAAGAAGATTTAGCAATTGTAGCGGAAAAGGTTTCAAATATTAATACTGGTATTGGTGCAGATGGAATGATTTTAATTTGTCCTTCTGACGTGGCACCAGTAAAAATGCGCATGTTTAATAACGATGGCTCAGAAGGAAAGAGCTGTGGAAATGGTTTACGCTGCGTAGCGAAATATGCGTATGAGCATAAACTAGTAGAAGGTAAAGTTTTCACAATTGAAACGTTAGCTGGTATTGTTACGGCAGAAGTAACGGTAGAAGATGACAAAGTTACATTAGCGAAAATCGACATGGGAGCACCTCGTTTAACACGTGAAGAGATACCGATGCTTGGTGAAGGAGAAACACCATTTATTCGTGAAAACTTCTTATACAATAATCACCGTTATGCATTTACAGCTGTTTCAATGGGGAATCCACATGCGGTTATTTTTGTTGATGATGTAGAAAACGCGCCTCTTACAACGTTAGGACCGGTTCTTGAGACGCATGAAATGTTCCCAGAGCGAGTGAATGTTGAATTCATCGAGATTTTGAATGATGAAGAGATGAATTTCCGCGTTTGGGAACGAGGATCTGGTGTAACACAAGCTTGCGGGACAGGAGCATGCGCAGCTGTCGTTGCGGCAATTTTAAATGGGAAAATGGAACACGGTAAAGAAATTACGGTTCACTTAGCAGGCGGCGACTTAATGATCGCATGGACAGAAGAAGGAAATGTATTAATGAAAGGACCTGCGGAAATAATTTGCCGCGGAGTGTATGAGTACAAGATAGAAGCGTAAAGATGTATAATAGAATGAGAACAGAAAGGATGGTGTATTTCATGATTGAAGTAACAGAACAAGCAGCTTTTCAAATTAAAGATATGTTAAAAGATGCTGAAGATGGAGAGAAGTACGTGCGCCTTGCTGTACATGGCGGCGGATGTAGTGGTCTTTCTTACGGCTTAGGATTTGAAGTAGAACCAAAAGAAGACGACACAGTTCTTGAGTTTTTCGGTGTTGAATTTGTTATCGATAAAGAAAGTGCTCCGATTGTAAAGGGAGTGAAAGTTGACTATAAGCAATCTATGCTTGGCGGCGGATTCACAATCGACAATCCAAACGCGATCGCATCATGTGGATGCGGATCATCTTTCCGTACAGCGTCGAATGCTGGTAAGCCAGAAGATTGCTAAGTTTTTTCATCCCTTTATTCTAAGTGGTAATTGAATGGGTAGGTTGCATATAAAGACCTTCTTAGCGATGAAACCAAATCGTTAAGAAGGTCTTTTCTTTTGCGCTAAAAAGAAAAAGAGCATGACAAAGATAACGAATATATGCAAGAAGAAGGATAAAGAGGATGCATGAAGGTGCAGGCCATATCAAATTGTATAGAACTGACTCGTTCCATATTAATTAAAATACGCTGATTACTAGAAATTAAAAACTACCGGAGGAATTACAATGAAGTCATTTAAGAAAGTACTGGTATTAGGGATGACGTTGGTTACAGCATCAATATTTGGAGCTTGTTCTAACGATACAGACGTGTTAACAAAAGCGGGAGCAAAGCAACAGGTGAAATCGGAAGCGGAAGTACTAAAAGAACAGAAGGAAACCCCTATGACTACGAGCGAACGTGACAGCATTAAATATGAGGACGCTACATCATCACAGAAGCGTTATATTTCTCGTGACGAAGCCGAAAAGATTGAGGAAGGCATGACATATACGGATATTCTTAATACGATTGACTACGGTGGTGAGAACATAAAACATTATAATAACAAGGAAAAACGCGTGTTTTATACTGAAAAGGATACGGATGGTACATATGAAATTATGGTTGAATTAAATACATATGGTTACGTTGTTAATATTGAACGCACTGCTATAAAGGATGCGGATAAAGAGAGTCAGGTATCTACGAAAAGCAGTGAAGAGCCTGTAAAGGAATATGAAGAAAAAAACGACCGCGTACCGTGGTATAAAGATGTAAATAACGATTCGGCGGAAGTAGACTATAATCACTATTTGAAAATCAAAAAAGGTATGCCTGCGAATCAAGTAAAAGCTGCGATTGGACAGCCACGTATGATTGAGAAATATAAATCGTATTCAGTATACGGCTATACCGGTTATGGCGGCGAAGGAACATTACGTGTAATATTCGAACCGAATGGAACTGTTACGCAGGTAGTAGAAGATGGATTACAACGATAATAAATTAATTACGGGAACAATTGCAGTAAAGTTGTCGGTGGCTTTATAAAGTCTTGGAGAGAGAACCGTGAGTAATCGGAGAGGACAATGATGAACGAAGATAAGATAACGATAATTATGCTAGCAGTATTAACGATAGCGTTAGTATTTGTTGGGGTTTCATCCAAATTCAATAACCTCATTGTGGACGCTATCGCCGTACTATTTTTGTTGATAGCTACTGCAGTAGGCGCAGCGGTTGTAACAGAACGTAGATTGCGCAAAAAGAATGGGAAGTAGCAGTTTTTTGTACGAGCGGGAGGGGACGCAAGATCGACGATATTTTTGAATTCGTAGGAAGGTATGTGATTAAACCTATAATTAGATTTGTAAGTTACCTTGTAATTGATATCATAATAGAGTGCGTAATAGAAGGTTTAATAAGCGGTATAAGGAAATTACGTGATAAGATTCGTGACAAGTGGAAAAGTTGGCGTGGAAGACGTTATTGGCGTTAATAGATTGTCATGATTAGGCTAGATGAGTGCCAATAACGTTTTCAATGAAAAAACACTGATTAAAGTTTTAGTTTATTATCTTACAAAAATGTAATGTTCATGTCATGTTTTTGAATTTCTTCTTTAAAGCTTAGGCTTTAAGATAACAATATAAGAAAAAAATATGAGGTGAAGGAATTGAAAAGATATATTGCACTTTTTAGTATTTTAGTTGTATTCGCAAGTCTTTTAACTGGTTGTGATATTAACCGTATAGGGAAAGATCAGTATTATGTTCAAATTACAGCTGATGGAATTGAAAAAAACGGGAAGTCTGATAACGGAGAGCCATACAAATATTTTGAGTATAAATTAAAAGGCTTCGATAAAGACGGAACAGAAAAGGAATTAGAATTTACAGCTGAAAAAAACTTACGTAAAGATGCATTCTTACGCGTATACAATTCAGATAAAAAAGGTGTATCTGCTTGGGAAGAAGTGAAGAAAGACGAGCTTCCTGCGAAAGTGAAAGAAAAACTAGGTGCGAAATAAGACAGAAAAAAGGAATTGACGAACAGGGTCTTTACGATAGTTATAGTACCAACGGTTTGAAGTGAATCGGTAACGATTTGGTAATAATTATAGCAAATCTTTTTCCATAAATGCAACTACCTCTGCTTGCTTAGAAGGATACAAATGGCTATAAGTATTTAAAGTTGTTGCTACATCCGAATGGCCTAAGCGCTGGGCTACAACAAGTGGACTAACACCTTTATTTATTAGATATGAAGCATGAGAATGTCTAAATTCATGCATTACAATTTCTTTGACAATAGCGACCTTTAGATAGTTTTTGAATTTTTTATGTAATGAAGTTGTAGCTAGACTATCATAGAATTCGCCGAAAACAACATAATCATTTTTAACTGGTGCTGTTAATGCAGCAGTTTTTTTTATGCCTTCTAATAAATTCATTACAAAGCTTGGTAACATAATGATTCGATTGGAAGCTTTAGTTTTTGGCTCTGTTACTTGACGGTTATATTCGGTTTTGTTAATGTTTATAGTTTTTTCCTCAAAATTAATATCTTCCCAAGTTAAAGCTAACAGTTCTCCTTTTCTAGCTCCACTATAATAAAGTGTTGAAAAAAATGCTTTATACATGGGTTCATCTACGATGCTTATAAACTGTTTAAATTCTTCGAATTCCCAAAAGTTAATTCTTTTTTTTGATTCTTTTTGAAAATTACCAGCAATTCTTGCTGGATTACTCGTTAAACCATGAAACTTTATACCGAAATTAAATATTGCTGAGAGTGTAGTGTGGAATTTTTTTAAATATTCCGCGGAATATTCATTAATCATTTTGTTTTGATAGTCCATTACATGTCTAGCTGTGATACAGTCAATTTTCATTTTACCAAATTCTTTAATTAAATGATTGTAGATGGCATTTTTGATAGTATTTATTGAAGACTGCTTTCTCCTTTTTGTATACCAATTAAAATAATTATCTGCAAGATGCTCAAATGTTAAGCTCGAGTTCGTTTCTTTTTCAACTAACATTTTTGCTTCGGCTTCTCGTGCTTCTTTCTTTGTTTTAAACCCACGACGTTTTACTTGTTTTAGTGTTCCATCGAATTGTCGAATTCTAGTGACGAAGTAGTATGTCCCACGTTGTTCATCTTTATAGATTACCAAAGGAATTCCTCCCCCTTGTATACGTATAGAATTATAAATAAGTTAATTGTTTAGAAAATAGTATAACATTGTGCTTTATAAAAAGAAAAGACACTCAAAAAAATGAGTGCCCCCTATCCCTGACTTGAACCACTTTCGATTTAATAAGAATATATTCTTATTACCCCTTTAATTCATGTGTAAACACACCCTATAAAACAGAATCATCTTTAGAACTAGATTGTTAGCACACACAATAAAAAAGAAGTGAGGTAAATATTTAGATAAACGCTATGTCATTAGTGCGGTTGACATATTACGCTCTTAACAATAAGAGAATCTACTTTATAGAATGTATCCACTTTTTTATTGTACTACTTTTATTATGTATATGGTGTATTTTTGGGTGATTATGCAAAATTACGTTATTGCAGTTTCTATAAAATAAAAAAAGACATCTAAAGGATGTCTACGAAGTTAAACCATCTTACTTTTAATAACAGAAGAGTAAGGGAACTCAATTATTATTAAACCATCATATTGATAAAAACAGAAAGGATACTTTTATATTATCATATAGTGCTATCCGTTAATATTGATAAAAAATAAAATTGTAATTTAGAAAAAATGAATAAAAACTAGTGATTGGCTGGGCGTGAATTTTCCATAATGGCTGGTTTTGCATCAATGAAATTGAAATATACTAGCAAAACAATGGAGACATAGAAAACAATTGTCACTTTAGAACGACAATTGTTGAAAAAATCGAAAAAGACAATTATTTTAAAGGGAATTGTGTTATATTGGGTGCGTATATCCAATTGTGGAAGAGAATTAGCAGTTTCGAAAGTTTATGAGATTAACAAAATAATATTATTGAACCTAAATAAAGACCCATAGAAGCGTGTTCAAGAGGGACCCTCACACCTCCTCTCGAACCGTTCCCTAACCAGCACTTAGGAAACACTTGCCTCGTATGAGTCCATCTTATTATATCACGTTTATGCAATGTTTTTTATTGAAAAAATTGTTAGGATGGAAAGTTTATGTTCGGAGAAGGGGGAAGTGAATTTGCAACATGTAATGGATCAGTTGTTGAAAAGAATAGAGTTTTGTGGATATTCAAGAAGAAATTTTGCTGAAAAAATCAAAGTAAGTCGTGAAACATTCAGGAGAGGACTTACTTGTGAATATGAAATGGATGTGGCAGTATTTTTTCAATCCATTGAGATTTTATTTGAGCATCCAACTGAAAAACGAAAAATCATAAGAGAATTTTTCAGTATGTGTGAAAGTATCTCTAACATTGAAGTGGCTTTAATATATTGTCAGGTTCAAGGTGAATATAATCTGATGCAACATTTAATAACAAAGCATGAAAATAAAACGAATTTAGGAATTTTCTTTAGCATATATAAACTTTTTAATAAGAGGAATAAAAATGAGTTAAAAGGACAGGCACTGCACGATGAATTGAACAAGAGGCGTTTTTCTTCGAATTCACATTGCCAGGTGATGGTAAATATACTGTATATGCTAGCATTAGCTGATAAGCCGAATAATAACGCCATTATTGAATATGTAGACGCTGTAGAAGAAAATTTTAAAAAAATAAAAAAAGGTCATATTAAAGATTATCTGAGTATGTTAGCAAATGAAAGAAAAGCATACATGTATCTTTGGAGAGTGCAACTTGATGAATGTAGGGAAACATGTTATAAAATAATTAACTCTTCCCTAGATATTCCAATTGTCAAAGCGACATCATTATGTTGCGTTGGTGAATCTTACCAGTTCGAGTCGCCGGTAATGTCTGAAAAGTTCCTAGAACAATCTATTAAAAAATTAGAAGAAGTTAATGTTCCTGTAAAAACTCAAAAGTATATAGCCTTTCAATCTACATTGGCGCATGTAAGGATAACTAACAATTTAAACATTGATAAGATTGATGTTACAGTAATTCATGAAAATGAACAGGCTAATTATGAATATAACTATGGTGATCGAGAGTTAGGAGTTTCAATGTTTGAAGAGATGAAAAGAAAAGGGTTTACTCCTTTTCAACGTCTTTCTTATTCAAAATGTATTGGTGATATGGAAGGAATTAAAAAAGCTCTACTCGAATTTGAATTAGCAGGATTAAGTTTTTATGGACAGTTATGTAAGGATATTTTAATGAACAAAGGGGAAGTGCTACAATGAAAAAGAATTTAATTGCACTTTTAATGTGCGTAGGGGTATTAGGATTCGGATTATTTGGAGAAGTTAATCAGATAGAAAAAACAAATCCAGTTCAGTATATGATGACTGATCCTGGCGGAAGTTAATATAGTTACCATAAAAAAGAAAGTCGTTACTTCGGTAGCGGCTTTCAGTGCGTTTAAGGGGTGACACAAATAAAATCACACGTCGCAAAACTGTGTCATCTGATTTTTGAGTAAAATGAAATAGGAGGAATTTTGATGTTAAACACTATAGGGGTAGATATTAAGAAGTTAGAGTTAGTTGAAAAAATCTTATTATTGGAGAAAGAAACAGAATGTGAAATGATCTTACAAGCAATTGTAGAATTAAAAAAAGAGATTGATGGCAAATGAGCTGTCAATCTCTTTTCCTATAATTTAGATGCTTGTTCTAAGATATTCTTTATCATGTTTAAAATAGTTTCTTGTTTGGGGCTATCAAACTTTTCGATTTTACCAGCCATTTCAAGCATTTCTTTTTTGATTTCGGAAGATTCATCCATTGTTAAATTTTTATGCTCTGAGCGTCCCAATAAATAATCAGCGGTAACACCAAAGACTTCTGTCATTTTGCTTAACACTTCATTACTTGGAGCATTATTTCCATTTTCGATTTCAGAGATGGAAGATTTTTTTAAACCTACTTTATCCCCTAACGCTTGCTGTGTTAACTTCATTTCTTTTCTAAGTGTTTTAACCCTAGTCCCTAACACGTTTATCCCTCCGTTATATAAAGAGCTCTCATACACATTGTAATATAAAAGTTCAGTCTAAACAAACATTTTTGTGGGTTTCTATAAAAAAAATAAAACAAAAAAGTTTACTTTTAATGAACTTATGTTATAATGAATTTGTAAGTGAGGTGATTAATGATGAATTTTAACAGTAAAAAACTTACCTTCATTCTTTCTGAACACGAAATCAGTCAAAATCAGTTATCACAAGAATTAGGTAAAGCAAAAGGAACAGTATCGGGATATGTCAATGGTACTATACAACCGCCTTTTTCTGTTATATGTAAGATGGCGGACGTATTAGGCGTAGGTGTTGATTATTTTAGAGACGACAGGAATGAATGAACTTTCGAGTTATTTTTTTAATTATTAGGTTCATTTAAAATGAACTTTATGAGGGGATATCAATGTATAAAAACCTATTTATCGCTCGAAAAGAGAATCGTATGACGCAAAAGGATGCTGGAAAGTTAGTAAACATATGCCAACAAACTTATTACTTAAAAGAAAATGGTAAGCGTGATTTTACCCTTAAAGAAGCAAAAGGACTTGCTAAACATTTTAAAACAACAGTCGACGAGTTGTTTGCAAAGTAACAAGAAAAAGGGGGAAGAAACACTTATGAAAAACGGTAAAAGACCAACCAAAAGAGAGAAAATACATATCAATTCATATAACTTAAATCCTGATAATTGGCTAATCTTTAAGAAAGTAGATGATGAATTACATTTAGTACATCGTCATACGAACTCAATACGAGTCATTCCAAGTGAATAGGGTGGACAAGCATTATATTAAATTCAAGGAGGTCTTCACATGAATGAATTAACAGTAGCAAGCGAACAATCGTTAAATAATAAGCTTGTATTTGAAAGCAATGGAGAGGTAGTGACTGATAGTTTAACAGTCGCGAACATGTTTGGTAAGCGACATGATAACGTTATGGCGGATATTAGAAATCAAATGGAATATGCAGGACAAGAATTTTCACTCCTAAATTTTAAGGAGTCAAATTATGAAAGTCGTGGGAAAAAGTATTCTAAGTTTGATTTAACGGAAGAAGCTTTCACACTAGTTGTTTTCGGATACAACACAAGAGAAGCAGTGCAAATAAAAATTCGATTTATACAAGAATTTAAACGTATGAAAGAATACATCAAAAAACAGCAACAAGTTCCTACAGATCCGATGAGCATTTTAAAACTTACTTTTGAAGCGTTAGAAGGGCAAAAACAAGAACTCCAGCATATCAAATCAGATGTCAAAGACTTACGAGAAAACGCTCCATTATTCGCAGTAGAATGTGATGAGATATCTAATGCAGTTAAGCGTCATGGCGTTACGCTATTAGGTGGTAAACAATCTAATGCGTACCAACATGCGGGAGTACGAGGTAAGGTTTACCGTGATATCTATAATCAGTTGTATCGTGAATTTGGAGTAACAAGTCATAAAGCAATCAAACGTGGTCATTTAGCATTAGCAACAAAGATTGTTGGAGAGTACACGTTGCCAATCGTGTTGAGCGAAACAATCAATGTAGTAAACGCTCAAATTAAGTTCTCTGAGATGTAGAGCAAGCCGAAAGGGGAAGATAACCATGATGGAAGAAAGTATTGTATCACTATGTATCATTAGGTTTAGCATCTGTGGGTTTGTACTTGCTGTTTATGCACTAGATAAACCAATTGAAGAATTTACAAAAGATGTGGAATGAATTTGAGGGGAGAAAGTGCTATGACGTTATCAGTTTTAAAGAAAGATGTAAAGAAAAAACAAATACTAGATGAATTCTTACAACATTGTGAAAAGAAACAAGTAGAAGCGATTCAAAAGAACGATCCATTTTTACTTTGCACTTGGATTAAAGAAGCACGATTGGCCCGAAAAGAGCTTATAGCGCTATATCGTGAGAAAGAAAAACATGATACCCAACTTGAACAGGATCGTAAAAGTATCTTAAGGATTGTAGCACATTTAAGAAGTAGAGGGATTGATGCTTCAGTTGTGGAGAGAACGCATTCTAGGACGCTTTTTTGAAATCAGTTACATGTGAAAAAGCCCTATAAAATAGGACTCCTTCTGTACATAAGTCATACTACTTGAATTGCACTGACATTCATCATAGCTAGTATATCAGATATATTCTGAATTATCTTCATGTAAATGCTTCCAAAAAGACAAAAAGACCTATAAGTAGGTCTTCTCATCGGCAATATCAGTCTAGAACAGTATACCTAACAGAAGTGAGTTAAGTAACCGGAATGCCCTTATAGTATAGCAAACTATTACAGTTAAAAACAAGAAAAGGAGATAAAAGAAAATGAAACCTGAAGAGTTGTTTAGAGAGAAAGAATATTTAGTGATCGCAGCGATTAAACAAAGATTTGGAAGTATCGCAAGAGCCACCCAAATTGCAGAAATGAACAACATGGAGTTGGATGATTTAATTCAAGTAGGTCGTATGCATTTATGGGTGTGTTGTGTGAAATATGATGCAGAGAGAATAGATACATTTAATGCGTACGTCATGAAAGGTATGAAATGGGCCATGAGCGATGAAATTCACATGAAAGGAGTGCCTTTTAAGGTAAGTAGAAAAGTGAGTCATGAGGAAAGGAATCAAATCAATATCCATTCAATTGATTTGCATCGAGATGAGGACTCAGTAAATGACTTTTATGCAGTTGCTCCTACTGATGTGGAAGAAGAAGTCATGTCATCCATTGAATTTGAAGAAGTAACAAGTGTGCTGGAAGAAAAAGAAAAGTCAATCATTCTGCACATCGGTGAGGGATATACCACAAGAGAAATTGCAATGAAATTTGAGATGGGGGAATCCACCGTGAACAAAAAGAAAAACAAAGCATTTCTAAAAATCAATCCCGATTATAAACCGATGAAACAAAAATCATTTTTTTTAGGAAAGCGATCATTAAAGGGAAACCACCAGTTAGGGCTGGTGATTTAATAAAAACGCATTTGTTGTTTAGCTTAACACATGTTGGGTAAGAGATGCAAAAAAAGACCTGTTTCAGCAGGTCAAAAGTTAGGGTATTTCGTGAAAGAATGCAACTTAATTATATTTTAACAGAAGAAATAAAATATAACAGATATAAAAGAAATAATATTCAAATTATTTTGTTGAGAAATATAGTATATCCTGCAATTCAGAGTATCTGGAGAAAAATGTTAGATAGAGAAGGGTGACGGGGATGAATACCAATGTAATAAAAGTCGCAAGAATAAACCTTCAAGGTAACACCTTAGATCAGGGGTGGTTTAAGTACCTTACTTTAGAAAACGGTAAGCCATATATGGTTGCCATTACAATACTTAGCGAGATTTTTTATTGGTATAAACCAACTGAAATAAAGGATGAAAGAACGAATGAAATCCAGTATAAACAAAAATTTAAAGCAGACAAACTTCAAAAAAGTTATCAACAATTAGCTGATTCATTTGGTTTTACCAAACGACAAGTATTAGAAGCTTGTAAATACTTAGTAAAAAGAGAACTAATCGCAATTGAATTTTGTACGATTATAGTTAACGGAACTAGGCATAACAATGTTATGTATGTGGAACCAATCGTGAAGAATATCGAAAAGATTTCTATTTTATACCAAGACCCTATCACATCAGAAAGTGACACCCTCCCACATTATAACGAGAGAGGCTCCCGCATTAAAACGGAGGAGGCTCCCACATTGGAACGTGGGACAAATACAAAGATTACTACAGAGAATACTACAAATAAAAAGACTTCTCGTCACAAGTTTGAAACTTGTGACATGGAACATGCTAAATTGCTATTTCAATTGATTTTAGAAACGAACCCAGATCATAAAGAACCAAGCTTTGAGAAGTGGGCCAATGAATTCCGTTTAATTCGCGAACGAGATAAGAAAACAAATCAACAAATTGTTTATTTAGTGGAATGGTCCCAGAATCATTCCTTCTGGAAAAAAAATATATTGTCACCTAGTAAGTTAAGAAAGCAATGGGACAGGCTGGTGATTGAAGCGAAAGAAGACCATGAGGTGAAGAAAAATGAGCAGATTCGCAAGCATAGCGGAAGTCATGGCAGATTTGCAAAAGAGGGCTATGAAAAACTGCCAGAACCAACAAGAAAATGGAGAGAACTTACTGACGAAGAACGGGCAGAATCACAAAAAGAATATGAAAATAACGTTGAATGGCTCGGAGAAGATGCTTGATGATACATGTCCATTATGTAGTGGAGTGGGAATGATCTTAGATGGATGGACAGGGAGAGTATGCGATTGCCAAAAGAAAAAATCTGAGGTGGCAAGATTAAAAAACGCAATGATACCAGAAGAATTTGAAGAAGCGCGTTTTAAAAACTATATTCGCCATACAGATATGCAAAAGAAGATGTTTAAAAACATGATGGAATACTTAAAAAAATTCAATGAAATTAGAAATACAACCCGCAATAGTTTTGGATATATCGCTACATATGGCGAGGCAAGATTAAAAGCTTTATCCATTGATGAACGGGTTAAAAAAATGAAGCTTCACAACAATTACGGATTAGGTAAAACACATCTACAAATAGCAGCTGCTAGATGGATCATACAAAAAATTCAAACTGTAAATAAAGACATTGTAAATGCACAGCCGAGAGGGTGCAGAGTGGTTTGTATAAGTGACGTCACATTTATGACAGAAATTATGTCAGCCAAGCGTGATGATAGAAAGGAGTACTTTGAAAAGCTCCATACAGTCGTAGAGTATGCGGATGTGTTGGTTTGGGATGATCTAGGTAAGAGCAAGCATACGGAATCCCGTGAAGAAATGTATTACGAAATCATTAATGAGCGTTATAAGCGGAAAGCACCGATTATTTTCAGCTCGAATGAGGATGAATATACCTTACCTGAAAAAATTGGTTTTGCAGCTGCTGATAGATTGCTAGGGATGGCAAAGGATTATTTGGTTGAAGTCGAGGGAGAAAGTTATAGACGGTAAAAAAGGAGAAATCAATCATTTTGTGGGAATGGGGTTAGGAACATGAAACAATTAACTTTTGAAGATATCGTAGGAAGCATGGATTATGCAGCACATAGCACGTCTGAACAATTTCTCTCCAACCAGTTAGTTACACCAACTTATGCAGTGGAGTTTTTCGATCGAGATGAAAAACAGAAGTTACGCTGGTTTGAAGTAAATACAGAGATTGAAGCAAAAGAAAAAGCGGAAAAAACATACGGGAGAATTCAAATTATTAAAGTATATGTGTCCAATCGAACGTTGAAAGAAATTATGGAGCTGGACTAAGGGTGTTTTTCATCAAGAGAGCTCTTATATGCAAAGGAGAACGGATGTAAATGAAAAGAGAAATAGATATAAAAACTAAGGGAATCTACATTGTGGAGGATGGGAAAATCATCTTTGTAGAACCACCAGAAAGCGGCTATGGACAACAAGTTTTACATTGGGTAAATGGAAAGTTGTCTCATACACAAACAACGATTACAAAGAAGTTTAAATAAAATCATGCGATTCGAAGGGAATGCTGTAATTAAAAGCTCTACTCTCAAAAGGTTGAGAGTAGAGACAGTGGATGCAGCTACTGAGTGCACGGGATGGTGAACATCAGCAACTACATAATAGCATGAGTATTCAGAAAAAACATCGAGTAAATATTTCCGGTTTTACAAATGATAGTCAATCGGAATCAAATAAAATTTGAATTTTGTAGAAAATGAAAAGATACCCTAACTATGGCAAGAGAATCATAGCTAAGGTATCTAATCGTGATATGCATATCGGGGCATTTGTTGAATGAATGGAAGTTTATCCAACATATTTATAATACCATGAAATTTCTGACAATAAACCTGGTAAAACTGTCCAAAAAATACTTCGGAAACTTATTTTATCTAAGGTGCAAGTTTATTAGAAAACTAAACAAAATAGTTATTTAAACGGAAAAAGAGCGCCCGGGAAAGCGCTCTTTGACTAAGACTCATATCATATTGAGAAGTGAAAATGTGACAGCAATATATCTTATGTATGTTTTGAGTACATGTGCAAGTTTAAAACAAAATCTTTATTTGGAAATGAATAAAGAACATACAAAATGTATGCTCTTTTAATGAGATGACAGCCCACAATGCCCAAATTGTAAGCTTAGTACATGTGTACTTACATTAATATATACATTTTCCCGTGAAAGGTGAAAAAGAAATGTTGAACAAAATCGTTATTTGAGTAGAGAGGTGGAGCAAGATGATAAAAGTGATTCAAGCAGATAATTTCGATGAACAGTTAATTCGCTACAATAAGCTGATGGAAGAGAATGAGGATTACAAGAAAGCTACAAAGGACCTTACATTCCCTGTTGGGAAAAAGTTGGAGCTATGTATCGAAGTAACAGATGAGTTTTATAGTCATAATTTACAAAACTTGTTGAGAGGTAATTTGGAGGGTGCTGAATTACTCGGATTTAAGGTGAACGAGATTGTTTTGTATCCAGAAGCGCGGAAGAAAAGTGAAGTGAAACACATCTTAAATAAAGTAATCCAAGATATTGATAACTATAGATTGTAATAATAACGCCATTTTAGTAGAAGACACTCAAAAAGGACCTGATATTGGGGTACAGGTCCTTTTAATGAAGACACTAAACAAATAGGGAATTACCAATAGATTACCATAATAGATTGTTAATTTCCAGTTGTTGAGTGTTGAGAAAGATTTTTATAAAAATTTCATTTTGCACAACAAAACAGCTAGCGTAATTAGGCCCTACAAGTTAGTATGCGTAACTTTAAGTTACAGTTATAGTGTAAACCAGATTGGAAATGTTATGTGGGAGTGAAAGCAATAAAAATTTCATTTTGCAGAAAGACAAGAAGCTTCATTTAAAGAACTTGAGCATAGTTTTATCAAGAATCCACTTTCCTCCAATTTGTTTAGCAGGTAATTTGCCAGCAACGCACATGTTTTTTACTGTTTGAGAGGAACGTCCTAAAATTTTAGCAGCTTCCTCCACACCTATGATGTTTTTAAGTGAAGTATTACTATTTTCCTCGGGGATTATATTTATATAAGGTTCTAAAAAAGTTTCACCAGGTGCCAAAATCCAAACTGAAGGCCATTTACTATCAAATCCAGGAAGAGACTTTAAAGCTACTGTGGCAGATTCTAATGTTTTATGATAACTGAGTATAGAAGTATATTTTCCAACCAACATGTAAAAATCAGTATTGTTGGTGAAAATCTTTTGTTGTTTAAAGTTGTTCATTATTGAATCCTCTTTTTTCAGTAGCGAATTGTATTTCTTATGTACGTTAAGTTGGCATTATTGGTTAAAATAACCAAAATTGAGCAGGTTAGTAAAGACTAACCTGCTCAACCCTGAAGGTGACTTACATATCAGGAATCTCCTAAGAAAGAGATGTTTAAAATATATTCGAAATTAAATTATTTATTCTTAAATAGAAAGAAAAAATGGTTAATTAAACCAAAAAACAGATAGCAAAAGCTATCTGTTTAAACAAAAGGGTGACCGAAATAACAAAAAAAAGATCGATTGAAGGAGGTATTTACAGTATGTACATGAATCAGCTTTTTATACCAGGGAGTCATGGAGGTTGTGGTTATGAATACCAAATATTGAACGGTGATTTTGCTGATTGATCATGAAAATATAGATAGGTAGAAATTAAGGAGTTGAGAATGAAAAACAAACCTGTTTCGGGAAGACGTTTGTGGGCTACTGAAGGAGTTGGAAATATAAATTATTATATATGACCGTAGTGAATTTAGCAGCGATAGATGATTGTGTGAATAATGTGTTGCACAGGGATTTAATAATTTGAAATCCGAACAAAATAATCCTTTGGTAGGGAAAAGAAATTTATAAAATAGGTACAATTCACGTTTAGATTATTTTTGAATGTAATAGGTATCAAAAGGAATAAAACGCTCCAAAATGGAAATGAGAGATGTTTGCATGAAAGGGATGAGAGGAATGGCAAATGCAAAGAAAAAGAAAATAAGAAAAGCTATCGCTCGTCGTGCGGTAGCCGTTGATAAATACCAAGTTAACAAAGCTTGGAGAAACATCTTTGTGCAGGCTGGTATTATCAAATAAATGAAAACAGAATACAGTCCGGCTAGAAAACTAGAGGACACCAATTCATTAAAGCAGCGATATGGCTGTTTTAGGAATAGGTGTCCTTTTTATTTTGAAAAGGGAGATGAGGAGAATGAAAGTACTAAAGGATCAATTGCGTGAATGGGAAAAGCAATCGAATCAAGTGAAAAAGAAGAAAAAACCAAAAGAGAATCTAAACACTTGTGACATTGAAAATTTAATGGGAGTTCATGGAACACGTTATGAACGTAGACGTGGTGCATTAAGACAAAAATAATAAAAATGGAGGAATGTAATATGGATAAACAATTAACATTTAAAATGCCTGTTTTAGATGAAGAAGAGACAAAAAATGAAGTTGAAAAAGTATTTGAGGAGTATCGTATGTATTTATCTAAAATGCCAAGTGATATTCTACCTAAAGTAACCGCATCATATTCAATTGTTCCTCCATCTGTAACGAATGAATTCAATAGTTCTACAGAAAATATAGCGATTGAAAGGTTGCAATATGAAATGGCCAGAGAGAAATGTATGAATTGGGTTCATAGAGCTGTTAACAGGTTGCCAAAAAGAGAAAGAAAAATCATATATATGTATTATATGGAGGAAGAGAAGGGGTACGATCCAGACATAATGGATGAAGTGAAATTAGGTAAAACAAAGTATTATAAGTTAAAAGGACGAGCTATACTACGTCTAGCATTCAATTTAAAAAAAGAGGTATATCAAAAAACGCGAAGACAAAAAGAGGTGCCAAGCGTATGAATCTCGTTCAACCAATAAGAGATAAAGAAATGATTCAAGAGCTCAAAGAATATTTTAAGGAACAGAATGAGCGCAATTACATTCTGTTCCTTCTTGGGATTAATACGGGATTACGTATTTCGGATATCTTACGTTTACGAGTACGTGATGTAGAAGGATGGAGTATATTTATTCGTGAAAAGAAAACCAAAAAGGTGAAAGAGGTAAAGATGCCTTCTGATTTAAAGAAAGCATTGAGGGAATATGCGAAAGGGAAACCTAAGAACGAGTTTCTTATTAAAAGTAGAAATGGTAAGAATAAACCTATTACTAGATCAATGGCATATGTAATTTTGAATCAAGCGGCCCTAAAATTCGGACTGGAACGAATTGGGACCCATTCACTAAGGAAGACATATGGATACCATCACTACAAACAATTTAAAGATGTAGTTGTTTTGCAACGAATGTTAAATCATACGGATCAAAAAGAAACATTAAGATATATAGGGATTGAACAAGATACATTAAATGATTATCAAAAGAAATTTAAAATCTAAACACTTCTTTTTGTAGCTATTTTTGAATTATCTACAAAAGAAAAGTGTCAAATTCATTTGTAAGAAGTATAGAAAAGCTTGATAGCTCTAAGGAAAAACGAGATGGTTTAATTCAACACAATCTAGATTATAGCTAATTCATTTTCAAAGATTAAGGACCATATCTAATCAAAACTATGCGAAAAGAGGCTGAAAAGCGATGATAAAAAGTACAAGAAGTATAGATGGATTAAATGGCGGTTCAGTAATGTATGATGAAGTGGAGCAGAATCTACGAGAGACGTTGGGAAGTTGCGCTGAAGCAAGACAAACATTTTTTTCTCCAATTATTAATGGTGCAGGGGATGACATTCAATTAATAGGAGGTATTGATTTTAGCTCTGGTGAAGATTGGTCATCTAAGGTTAGAGTAAGAAACCCGAGACTGTTAAATAAAGAGAAAAATAGAAAATAAAAAACGCGAACTATTCGCGGACAATTTGCGAACTATTTACGGACACGTTTTGGTTTTTAACATGTTATATTTGTATTGTGAGAAGTGGCGGAAAACACAACTCACTATGTTGTTTCTAAATTTCTAAACGGTTCGTAATGACGGCACATAAAATCCGAAACCAGCAGATGGTACTGATTGAATGATACCGTTATTGAGGAGAGCTTTTGCTCTTCTTCCAGTTACTTAATAATGCAGGAGTAGATGAATGTAGCAACATTAGGTAACTGGGAAAAGAATAAAACTTCACGTACCGCAATAGAAAGACAAATTAATAATCGAGAGAAAAGCATCCATTTGGGTGCTTTTTATTTTTGAGGAGGATGAATGATGGAAGGTAAAACATTAGTATTTAAACCTGTAAAGCAATGCAAGCTTAATCCGAATAAAATCCAAACATTAGATGATGTAATTGCTATCTTAAAAAGGGTATCGATATATACGAATAGTGAAGAAACATTAGAAGGTATTGAACATCTAATTGAAAAGGATGATGAATAATGGATAAAGAAAACTTAGGTCTCATTGAACAAACCATTCTTATTAATAAAAGAAGAGAAATTTATAAAGAACTTATAAAGCTTGCTCATTTAATAAGAGATAAGAAACATGACATTAAATTGATGGCAGGAATGTTCCGTTGTGAGGGGCAGAGTGTGGTGGAAGATTTTCTGATTGATGTTATAACATCAAATGAACTGCCTTCGGATATTGTTTTATCGGAGGAAACAGAACAGTACTTATTAACAAAAGGAATTGAAGAGTTATTGAAGACGACTCGTGAAATCGATGCGGAAAAGTTAGCTGAAAGAATTCATGAATCGGTGATTGCAAGAGGAGTGAAAGCGAATGGATTTCAATAAGCTCGAAAAAGCAATGATTGTCGGAATAATTCTTAAAGCTCTTCGCAGTAAGAAGAAAATAAAACAGTATGTGGGTTTAGAGCGGTTACCAGATTTAATTAAAGTGTTAGATGAATTGCAAGAGAGTACAACATTTGAAGATAGAGAAGAAGCTTTAACAAGTCTAATCGATAAGTTGATTGATGATTTGTTAGAGGAAGGTAAGAGGTGATGTAATGAATTGGTTAGACTTCCTTATAGGTTGTTGTGTAGGTTCTTCATTTGGGATTATATTTTGTTCTGTACAAGATATTAGATCGGTAGATAGGAAAGGAATGAAAGCGGACGGACATGTAATTTATAGATGTTTACTTTGTAAAACTGAACGTAAGTTAAAAGTCCATAAAAAAGATTATTGCGAAGTAAAGGTTTGTCCGAATTGCCTTGGAGTTTCTGTAGACGTTTTTAAAATCGCTAAGTACAAACAAGTTGGTGAGAAATAACGATGGATAAAGAACATCTTATTCAATTAATAAAAGAAGATAAGCTGATGAAGTTCTACAAATCTAAAGAATGGAGAGCTTTACGATTAAAAGCAATTGAGCGAGCTAAGAATGAATGTGAGCATTGCAAACAGGAAGGAAAGGTAACGACACGAGATACACTTGATAAACGCGGGCGTAAGACGAAGATGGATGTGAACCATATCAAACCGGTTAAGACTCATCCGCATCTTGCGTTAGAATTAGATAACCTTGAATACATTTGTGTACGTCACCATAACATTGCTGATGGTAAGGACAAGATGATTAGCAATAGTGAACCTAAGTTCATGAATGAGGAACGGTGGTAGCTATGATAATTGTGGATGGTAGTTGGACATTCGATACTGACTTAATGATTCAATACGCTGAGAAGGACGAGCGCACGTCATATGAGCGTGACATGCTTAATCAGTTCCGAAAGTATTCTTACTGGTGTTACTGCCAAATAAGAGACTGTGTGAACCCAAGAAAGTGCAAACGACTTACACTTAATGATGTTAGAGAAAGATTGCGAGAAGAAGAGAATTTAATATTTACGACAGACATTCTAAAGATTTCTAGTGAAGAAGTCTTTTTTATTTTGGATTTTATTGAAACATACTTTGAATTAGTTTCTTAAACACCCCCCCGGTCAAAAAGTTTGGCTTTTAGTAGGAGGACCATTCAACGGGGGGAGGAGAGCGGTAAAAACATATTTTGATTTTTTTATGGAATGGGGGGTACCTATGAGGAAACTAGCGAAAAAAATGCAAATCAAGGAAGATTTATTACAACAATTGGGAATCGTAGAAATGGACAATGCGGTATACATGGATCTTGTTGATAAATACATGGCAATGTGGGATGCAGCAAAAGCATTAGAAAGAGAATGGAAAAAGGAAAGAATGGTTTCATGGGACAACGGTGGTGGACAAAGAGGGTCGAAGCCTAACCCTGCCGGAAAAGAATATCGTGAGACGATTAAAAGTATGACAGAGCTGCTTAAGAAAATGGGCTTGGAAAGTGTACCAAGGGAAGAGGGTGGTGAAGAAGATGTATAACTATCATCCATACATTGATGATTATATGAGAATGGTGGAACAGGGAGAAATAGAGGCTTGTAAAGAGCAAAAACAACTCATGGAATTTTTACGTTGGAAGCTAGAGCAACCAGGTGTTGTGATTGATGCAGAAGCGATTGAAAATTCAGTGCGTGTTCCAGAAAAGTATTTTCCATTCGAATTATTTACATGGCAAAGGTTTTGTAATGCATTTATTTATGGCGTCAAATATGAAAATGGTTCGTTACTGTTTAATCGGTTTTTTATGTTACTGGGGCGTGGAGCTGGAAAGAACGGTTATATTGCTTATAACTGTTTTCATATGATGACGGGACATCATGGGATACGAAATTATGATATAGATATTGTAGCAACATCAGAAAAACAAGCGAAAACGTCGTTTGAAGATGTCTACAATGTGTTAGATCATCCGGCGTTTTCTAAGAAGATGAAAAAGATATTTTATAAATCGAAGATGCTCATTCAACATCGGAAAACGAAATCCAAGTTAGAATTTAATACATCAAATGCTCGAACAAAAGATGGTAAGCGTAGCGGTGTCGTCATTTTCGATGAAATTCATGAATATGAGAATTATGATAGTGTGAAAGTTTTTACATCGGGATTAGGAAAGAAAAAAGACCCAAGAACATTTTATATTACAACAGATGGAAGGGTACGTGGTGGTGTATTAGATGATTTAAAAGAAGAAGCGCAAAAAGTGCTGAATAAAGAACTCCCACAATCAACACTATTTCCTTTTATTTTTAAATTGGATCATGAATCAGAAGTAGATAATGAGGAAATGTGGGAGAAAGCAAACCCATCTTACCCGTATAACGAAAATTTACAGCATGAGATGAAACAGGAATATCATGATATGCAGCATAACAGTTCTTTTCGCATGGAATTCATGACAAAGCGCATGAACCTTCCAGTGGAAGATGTGTTAAAAGAGGTGGCAACCTATGAAGATCGTTTAGCGACAGATCAGCCATTTCCTGAAAATGCGAAGGGAATAGAATGTATGGGCGCTGTAGATTTTGCACAAATCAGAGACTTTTGTTCAGTAGGCATTCTATTTAAAAAAGGTGGGAAGCGGTATTGGCTACAGCATACCTTTATGCATCATACAGCACCCCAGTTACAAGATATCAATCGGGATATTCTTGCGCTTGCGATGGAAAAAGGGTTACTGACGGTTGTGTATGATGCATCCATTAGCGCAGAGCATGTATTAAATTGGTTTGTCATGATGAATAAGAAATATCGTATTAAAAAAGTTAGCATGGATTTATATCGATCTTCTATTTTAAAAGAAGTATTGGAAGAGGCAGGATTTGAAGTTGAAATTGTCCGTCGTGGTCCAGCAACCCATAGTAAATTAGCTCCACTGGTAGAAGAAATATTTATTAAACGTACCATTGTCTTTGGAGATGATCCATTGATGCGCTGGTATGTAGGAAATGTTTATAAAGAAGAGAAAATGAACGGCAATATTGAATATAAAAAGGTTGATAAAGAGAAGCGGAAAACGGATGGTTTTTTCGCTTTTTTACATGCGCTAAATTGCGATAGTGAATTAAAAGAGTCAAGTACGTTAACGAAAGAAAATATCAAAAAATTATTCAAAGTATTTAGCGTATAGTAGGTGGTGAGAATATGGGATTACGAGAATGGATACGAGGTTTTTTTGGAAGTAACAAGGCCCTTACGTTAGATTCATGCTGTTATGAGTTAGGAATTGATTATTTCTATAAAAGACTAGCTGTAGAAAGTTGTATTGATTTAATTGCGAACGCAGTAACAAGGTGTGAATTTCAAACCTTTGAAAAAGGGAAAGAAAAACGTGGTGAAAACCATTATTTGCTCAATGTACAGCCTAATCAAAATCAAAATGCATCAGAATTTATGCATAGCTTAGTTAATCATTTAATGATGGACAATGAGTGCGTAGTGATCATGCAAGATAAACAATTGTATATAGCTGATTCTTTTAACACTACTAAGTTTGCATTAAAAGAAAACATATATACTGACATAACAATTGAAGACTTTACTTTTGAAAAATCATTTCATGAATCAGAAGTATTTCACTTTAAATTAAACGATCGTAATATCATGCAAGTTATAGAGGGCATGTACGGTAGTTTTGGGAAATTGCTTGCGTCATCCATTGATTATTATAAAAGAAAAAACAATATACGTCTGTTAATTAAGGGAGAATTTATCAGACCACAGGATGAAGCAACGCAAGAAGCGATTAATGACATGTTTGAAAATCAATTAAAGAGTTGGTTTAACGCTGATAAAGTGGGTTCCGCTTTTCAATTGCAAGAGGGTTATGTTTTCGAAGATATGAGCGATAGTAAAAATGGTGTCGCCAATACTAGTACAAGTCGTGATATTAGCGACTTAATCCATGACATATTTAGTTATGTAGCAACGGCTTTTCATGTACCTATCGGCATTTTAAAAGGCGATGTGGCTGATATTGAAAAACAGATGGATTCATTTCTAGCATTCTGTATCAATCCAATTGCTGAATTGATACAAGATGAATGTAATCGAAAGATGTATACAAAAGAAGAGTATTTAAAAAGAACATATTTAAAAATGGATACAACCAAGATAAAAGTTGTAGATATCACGAAAATGGCAACCGCAATGGATAAATTATTTGCGATTGGTGGTCTAACAATGAATGACGTCATCATGATGCTTGGAAAAGAGCCGATTGATGAAGAATGGGCAGATAGACGACATGTAACGAAAAACTATCAAGAAGCTGATTCACTAGGAGGAGGTGAAAAGAATGAGACATTATAAAAATGAAAAATATAATCACCTAGCTCATGTGCAACATGCATTTAGAGCCGAAGCAAAAGCGGATTCGCTGGACATAACGATTTATGGTGATATTGGTGAATCATGGTGGAGTGACTCCACATCGGCGGTTGATATTGAAAAAACATTAAAAGCTACTTCCGCAAATGTTATTCATATCAATCTGAATAGTCCTGGTGGGGATGTATTTGATGGGATTGCAATTTATAACCAACTAAAAAACCACTCGGCAAAAGTTATCATTACCGTAGATGGATTGGCAGCGAGTGCCGCATCTATTATTGCGATGGCAGCAGATGAATTAATTATGAATACAGGTTCTATGTTAATGATTCATGAGGCTTCCACGTGGACTTGGGGAACCAAGCTAGACATTCGTAAAACATTGAATGCTCTTGAAGGAATTGACAAGTCGCTTGCGGATATTTATATGACTCGTTATGAAGGGGAACGTTCAGAAATTGAGACGATGATCGCGAATGAAACATGGTTTACCGCAAATGAAGCAGTAGAATTTGGATTGGCTCACAAGGTAAATGAACATGTGGAAAATAATGAATTGATAGATCCAGAGGAGTTTAAAAATAATATTCTACAAAAATTTCGAAATAAAAATAAACAGAATGAACCAGCAGTAGCAAGTGCAAATCAAAATATACTTAATAAATTTAAGCGCGCGTAAAGCAGTGCTTTTTTTATTGTCTTACAAACAGGAGGGAATAAGATGACTATTAGAAATTTAGATCGTCCAGTAATCGAAAATAAAGATCTACAGATTATTAATGTGCAAGAAGCACTTGAAACAGGAGATGCACAGGTAGTAGCAGCACGTATCGTTGCAAATATGGAAAATAACATGCAGCATTTCCAAGGTATGATGAATGATGTAATCAGTGAAGCACAACAAGCGAAAAATGAAAATTGGGATGCACAAGTATTGGCTTCCCGTGGTGTACGTATTTTAACAAATGACGAAAAAAAATTCTACAATGCAGCAATTGAGGTGAATTCATTTAATGAAACGCATAAATTAATGCCACCGACTATTTTTGAGCGTGTTTTTGAAGAGTTAGAAAAAGAACATCCATTATTATCCCTTGTTAACTTCCAAACAGTAGGGGCAACTACGCAATGGATTGTAAGAAAAGAAGGGGCGGCTTCAGCGTATTGGGGCGATGTATGTGATGAAATTAAAGAAATGATTGATGAAGGATTTACAACAATTGATCAAGGAATGTACAAACTGAGTGGATTTTTAGTTGTATGTAAAGCGATGTTCGAATTAGGTCCAGAATGGTTAGATAAATATGTCCGTACATTTATGAAAGAAGTTGTAGCTGAAGAATTAGAAAGAGTTATTGTTATGGGCACAGGAAAAAAACAACCAATAGGTATGATTAAAGATGTAAAAGGTGCTGTGAAAGACGGTATTTATCCAGATAAAAAGAAAGTAGTTTTAAAAGATTTTACACCCGCAACAATCGGTAAGGAAATTTTGGCACCTACAACGAAAGGTGGTGCGAAACGTTATACAGGAGTTACCCTAATCATGAATCCATTAGACTACGCAACAAAATTCTTCCCAATTGGTGCGAAGCGTAAAGACGATGGAACTTGGACATATGATAACTTCGGTGTACCAGGTTTAACGATTGTTCAATCACCGGCTGTGCCATTAAACACCATGATTTCTGGAAAACCGAAGGATTACTTTATGGGGGTTGGATCAAAACAAGAATTAGTATCAGATGACACAATTCGCTTAATCCAAGATCAACGTTTATACCTCATTCGTCAGCTTGCAAATGGTCGTCCATTAGATCATGATTCATTCACTGTGTTTGATATTACAGCGCTTGAACCGAAAGAAGGAACTACAACTCCCTAACCCATCCTCTCCTGTTGAAGAGAGGAACTATTCAGCATTAACGAAGGTAGAAATTCAATCTTTATTAGATCAAAGTAGCATTGAATACAAGTCTAATGCAACTAAGTCCGAGCTAATCACTTTATTAGAAGGTGATGCGAATGGATGAGCTTTTGAATGAATTAAAGGATGTTCTTAAAATCACCTGGAATGAAGAGGATGCTAGTTTAATAAAACTTTTGGATAAAGGAAAAGCGTATTTGTCTAGTTTAACAAATGCGTCTTTTGATTTTTTAAAAGAGTTAACACCGAAAGATTTACTGTTAGAAAGGTGTCGGTATGTCTATAACAATGCAGGTGATGAGTTTGAAAAAAATTATAAAAATGAATTATCCAGGCTTATTTTAGATGTGGCTTTAGGAAAAGTTGGTGTAATCAATGGTTCTAAAATCGTATAGAGAAACCTTAAATGACGGATTTCTACAATACGGATATAAAAAAACAGAGCGTTCAGAAGAGGGAAAAAGAATAGGTGAGAAGTTTCATGAAGAAGGTAAGCTTGCCTATAAAGTGATGTCTTTGCGGGACAGTGATTACAAAATGGTGGGCGTTTTAACAACGGGATTAGATTTAAAAGTTAAAACACTGTATCCACCTTCCTTTAGAAAGATAAATAAAAATAAACTTAAGGTATTAATGGATGGAATCGAATATGACGTGATTAAAGCGGATCATGATTCTAACAAACAATACCTTTTCTTTTATTTGCAGCAGGCGGTGAAATCTCGTGAATGAAAAATCTAAAAAGCTTATGAAGGAGCAGAGAAGTGGCATTAAAAAAGCCCTTGAAGACGGATTTAAGCTTTTAGTTGTTGAGGATGAACTAGCAGAAGATGAGGAATCGCAGTTAACAGAAGAGGGATACAATTGTTTTATTTTGGAATATGGTGAGTTTCAACCATCTTCAAATGAGCGTACAATTTCTCAAAGTATATATGTTAGTTATTTTTCGGAAAATCAATCGAATTTAGATGAGCAGGTCATTGATATTATTTCATGGATTGGTAAAGTGAAAATGGTATCTTTTGTCGGCACGAAAAGCGAGCGTCTTCAAGTGAAAGATACAGATCGTTATATCGATCGTGTTGTTTTTACGTTTAAGAGGGTGATTCCGATTGAATGCATTTAATCTTGATTATACAGCGATAGAAAGACTCGAAGAGAAGATGCGACAGTTACCAAACAAGATGGAACCTGTTATAAACAAAATTCTTCATACAGATGGTGTCCAAATTGCAACAGAAGAGATTACAAAGCTTATTCGAGTATCTCGTTCTAAATGGAGCGTTCAAAATAAAGTACATGCCAAACATAGTAACTGGTCAAAAAGTGAAGAAATGAATTTAGGATTTAAGATAAAAGCTAGGGGTGGAGCAGCTAATAAGAAAGGTTCGTTTGGATATTTAGTCTTTCCTAACGAAGGAAGAGGCCCACATAATCCATTAGAACAACGATTTGCAGAACGTGGGATTATGAATGCGAAACCAAAAATTGTAGAGAAGCTACATGAAGGTGTAGATAAAGTATTGAAGGAGGAATTGTAAAATGGTCAAAATGATTGAAGAATTTGATGCAATGGAGATCAAAAATGCAAGTATTCAATTTAAGAAAAAAGGGACGCAAGAACCGGGGACAAAATTCGGATGTGTAGGGACGATTGAAGGAGAGCCAGAAAACATGGAAAGGAAGAAAGTATGTGGTGGAACGACTCTTAAAAAGAAGACAAAGACCACTGAAATTAAGGTCAATGTCTCAGCGCATATTCCCGTGCAAGTAGCAAGAGATTATTTTGGATTGCGTAATGAAAAATTAAAACAGGGTGTATGGTCGTATGGCACAGAATCCAAAGGGTATGACTTTGTTTTTACGGCGGATGTAATTGATGAATATGAAGACATTGTAAAAATGATTGCCTTTCCAAATTGCTCAAATTCTACAGGATTTAAATTTTCAATTGCAAGTGGCGAAGAAGAGCTCGCTATGTTGGAATTAGAGTTCACAGCATTACCAGATAAACAAAATCAATTCTATTATGAGGCGTTCGTGGATGAGCTACAAGACACAACGATAGCCGATAAATGGCATACACAGTTCACTCCAGAACTTGTGTCGGCAACATCTATTATTCCTTAAACCCTAGTATTGAATGTTTTTTTGTATGGAAATAAATGAATTGAGAATGGGGGACATAGAAGATGAAAGTTCAAAAAGTAACATTAAAAGATGAGGAATTTGTAAAGGTAAATGGGGAGTATGAACAGCGATTTGTCAATGATCAGGATTATCCAGCGTTTTTGACAAATTATGCTTTGAAGAAGGGGCAAGAAGAAGGACTTATTCATAGTTCGATTATTGCTGATATCGTAAAGTTTCAAGCTTTAGATGGGCTAAGAAAAGAGGATAATAAAGACTTATCAGCATTAGAACAAATTGATCAAACGAGTATTCATAAAGTAGTTTATATGGCATTTAAAGGAGCAAATCCTAAAGAGAAGTTAACATTTGATGATTTCTTAAAGAAGTATCATGATTCATTAGCAGAATCTATGCAGTTATATACCCAGCTTGTTGTTGATGTAATCAGTCAAGATCCAAATCAATTTGCCATAGCGTTACAAAAAAGTACAAATAGCGGCGGTAACGGTGAAAAAAAGTAAAAAACCCAAACATTAAAATCGAATGTGTGGAAGATAAATACGTTTTGTATTGCCTAGTCTCTGGAATAGATCCAGAGACTTTTTGGCATGAGCCAATTTCGTCTGTTGAGCGTATTTACGCAGGGATTACAGCGTTTGAATCATGGCGTAACAATCCTAAGTAAAGGTAGGTGAGAAAATGGCGAGAAATAATTCAGAAGTTGAAGTTATATTTAAAGCGCAAAATAACGAATTTAATGAATCTATAAAGGGTATGAATCAGGAGACCAAAAAACTCCGGCAAGAAATGAAGTTACAAGAAGAGCAGATGAAGTTAAATGCTACGGATTCAGAAAAATTACAAGCAAAGCTTCAAAATCTTTCTGGGCAATATGCAGTTGTACAAAAGGCAACACAAGCAACAGCTGAACATTTACAACGTGCTAAAGAATTGTACGGGGAAAATTCAACTGTTGTAGCAAAGCTGGAATCAAAATTACGAAGTCAGCAAATAACAGAACAACAGTTAGCAAATAGTATTAAACAGACTTCTGAAAGTTTAGAACAGGCGAGAGATGCTGAACAGGAAAGATCAAGTGAGACAGCGAAAGCGGCTCAAAAACTAAAAGAATTAAAAGAACAGGAAGAGAAGTTGCGATCTTCTCTTTCCAAGCTGAATGCTCAATACGAGTTGCAAAAAGCAACACTGGGTGAGAATGCGTCAGAAACAGAGAAGTTACGTTTAAAAATAGATAATCTTGGGGAGCAACATACTGTTGCAGCTAGTAAAGTACAAAACTATCAGAAACAGTTAGATCAAGCCAAACAGAAGTATGGCGAAAACGCTAGTGAAATCCAAAGATATGAAACACAGCTTATACAAGCTAGGACAGCAGAACAGCAGTTGCAGAATCAATTAAGTGCAACGAATAGAAGTTTGCAAGAACAAGAAAATGCAACGAAGCAATTAAAAACGTTCTTTGATGCTACTGAAACGAGCGTAGATTATTTTGCAAATGCATTAGGGAATAATCTCACAAACGCAATACGAAGTGGTACAGCGACAGCTAGGCAGTTAGAACAAGCAATTCATATCATTGGTCGTGAAGCGTTAGGTTCAGAAGCTGATATTGAAAAGTTACAACGTGCGCTTCGTTCTGTTGATGATGGTAATTCAATACAACAAGTTCGAAATGATTTGAGAGACCTTTCACGAGAAGCTGAAAGAGCAGGTAAAAGTTTTAAAGAATTAGATATTGGTTTAGAAAATATGTTAGGTGGAGCGATGGCGGTTGGTGGTATTCAAGGGACAATTGAAAAAGCACTTGATACTTCTAAATTAAAAACCAAAATTGATGTAACGTTTGAAGTTCCGCCTTCTTCAAAGAAATCCGTTGAACAAGCCGTTCGAGGAATTGAAGCTTATGGCGTTGATGTGGAGGAAGCACTTGAAGGAACAAGAAGACAGTGGGCTTTAAATAAAAATGTGAGCGACGAAGCGAATACAGCTATTGTAAAAGGTGCATCAGCTATAGCAACTTCTTATGCAGGTATAGACTTTACCGAATTAATTCAAGAAACAAATGAAATCGGTAATGAATTAGGAGTAACTAATGATAGTGCTTTAGCTTTAACAAACGCTTTATTAAAAATTGGATTCCCACCTGAGCAATTAGATATTATTGCTGAATACGGTGGACAACTAACAAGAGCTGGGTATACAGCAGAAGAAGTGCAAGCTATTATGGCAGCCGGTGTTGAAACTGGTACTTGGAATATTGATAACCTGTTAGACGGTTTGAAAGAAGGGCGTATTCGAGTAGCTGAATTTGGTAATGAAGTTCCTAAAGCTCTCAAAGATTTACTTGAAGGAACAAAGATTTCTGCTGACCAAATGCAGAAATGGGGTAAAGCTGTAGCTGAAGGTGGTAAAGGCGGTTCACAAGCTATGGTGGAAATCGCACAAGCTTTAGATGGTGTAGACGATGCAACAAAGAAAAATCTAATCGGTGCTCAAATATTCGGGACAATGTATGAAGATCAAGGGCAAAATATTATTAACACTTTACTAGGTGCTAAAGATAAAGTTATTGATCTAAATGTAAGTCAAGAACAACTCAACGAAATGATTAAGAAAATGGATGATAGCCCCGCGGTTAAATTTAAAAAGGCTATGAACGACTTAAAAATGGCGCTTGAGCCTGTTTTGGGAGTAATTGCTGATGTAATTAGTGCTTTTGCGAGCTTTGTTTCAAAACATCCAGCATTAGCAGCAGCTATAACGACAATTGTAACCGCACTTGGAATCCTTGTTGGAGCTGGTATGGCTTTAGGGCCTGTGTTTATTACGTTAGCCAGTTATGCTACATATGCTGGGTTAAGTGTAGGGGCGGTTGCCGCAACATTCTTCTCCGCTACCGCAATTATTATTGGGGTAACCGCCGCAATTGTTGGATTGGTTGTTGGGATAAAACATCTTTGGGAAAACAACGAAGGATTTAGAAATAGCATTACTAACGTAATTGAAAGCGTTCAGAATTTTGGTCACGTATTATCTTCACTAGGTAAATATCTATTCTATACGGCTGTTGATGGGGATTATTTAAATGATTGGATTACTCATTTACCGAAAGGGTTTCAAGATGCAGCTGAAATTATAGGGCTGGCAGTCAGTAAAATACGTGAAGCGTGCCTGCATCTTTTTGATGCTGTGAAAGCTGTTTTTTCGGGGGATTTTAGCCAATTAGGTGAAATCTTTAAGATGATTGGTCCTAGTATAGCAGGTGCAATTGTTGGTGGGATTCCCGGTGTTCTTATCTCTGTATCTCGTTATTTACCAGCAATTGCAGAATATTTGAATGCAAACTCGGGTATTATTCTTGAAGATATTACAAACATTTTCACTAACATAGCCAATGTCGTAACAACAGCATTACCGCAATTCCTTGAAGCTGGATCACAAATGATTTCAAGTCTTGTGAATGGGTTAGTGGTAGCGGCTCCAATTATCCTTGAAGCCGTAGTTGGGATTATAAATACAATTTCACAGATGATTGCTACCTATCTCCCTATGATTGTTCAAACTGGAATTCAAATTATACAGACGTTGATTTCTGGAATTGTACAAGTCTTACCTACACTTATAGAGACAGGACTTCAATTAATCTTGACCTTAATAAATGGAATTATGCAGATGATTCCGCAATTAATCCCGATAGCTGTAACCATTATTCAAACAATTATTAATGGAATTATGTCTTTCTTACCGCAGTTAATTGAAATGGGAATAAATTTGTTGGTGTCTTTGATAACAGGTATTACGCAAGCACTACCAATGATTGCGTTAGCAATCATTACAGTTGTTACTACTCTAATTGAAGCAATCACAGCAAATTTACCTATGATTCTTGAAGCTGGCGTTAAAGTTTTAACTAGCTTAATAGATGGAATCATTAAAATGCTTCCGCAACTTATTGATTTAGCAATAAATCTTATAACAAAAGTGGCGGATACATTACTAGCAAACTTACCTAAAATAATTGAATCGGGTATAAAGATTCTAATGGCCATTATCGATGGGATTGTACAAGTGTTACCACAGCTTATTAATGCAGCATTAGATTTAATTTTTAAAATAGCATCCACATTAATTGCGAACCTGCCGAAAATACTTGAAGCAGGCGTAAAAATCTTACTTATGCTGATTGCAGGTATCGTAAAAGTTATACCAGAATTAATTGCGGCAGCATTAAAGCTTATTATTATTTTAGCAGGGGAACTCATTAAGAATTTACCGAAGATACTTGAAGCTGGTGTTCAACTGATTTGGGCTTTAATAAAAGGTATTGTCAGTATGGTTGGACAATTGGGCTCTACAATCGTGACAGATATTGTACCGAAGATTATTGATACATTAAAGAAGATTGATTTATTCAAGATAGGTAAAGATATCATAAGTGGATTGATAGACGGTCTAGGTAGTATGGCTGGTAAAGTGTTAGATAAGGTAAAATCCATTGGCAGCAGCATTTTTGACGGTTTTACTGGATTCTTCGATATCCATAGTCCATCTCGAAAAATGAGAGATCAGGTTGGTAAACAAATTGGTGCTGGGCTTGTCGTTGGAATGAAGAGCATGAAGTCTTCTATACAAAGTGCTTCTGAAAATTTAGCTAATTGGGCAGAGCCTGATATAAACGCTATAGATGTATACGGGAAAAATAAACAGGAAACCATTTCTTCGCATCTTGCGGCATTAGCGACACGAACATCTCAACCGATTGTTCAACAAGTTGATAGTGGACCTGTAGAGGTGAATTTTTACAACACAATTCAAAATGAACGTGATATTGATCGTATGTTTGAAAAAGCAAATGATTGGTTTGCTGAGCGTGGACGTAACGTGAAAATAGGGGTAGGGAGGAATTAAATTGCTAGACATAGGTATCGATAATCAATTAGCGAGTGACTATGGAATATGTATGGTAGAACGACCTGTTATTCCTACACCAGAGCAAGAAGTAGAACATATTGAAGTTCCGGGTAGACATGGTTCACTTACAAAAAAAGGGGCGTTTAAGGACGTCCCTTTAAAAATAAAGTTCAATTTACTTGAGGAAGAGAATATTAAGCCATTCATTCGGCGTATGAAGGCTTGGTTGATGAATGGAAAGACATTATATTTTACTGATGATGACGTGTATCGAAAAATTAAACATGTTTCAATAGGTGATATTGTAAATGAAATGGAAGAACACGGTGAATTTGAAGTCGATTTTAAACTCGATCCATTTGAGTATACAGAAGATGTAAACGTAATGCTGAGTACTCCAGGATCTATTTATAATCCGGGTACAATGGAAGCGGCTCCGATGTTGTTCGTTGCAGGGAATGGAACATTTCGAATTTTCATCAATGGTGTTTCTTTACAAATTAAAGATGTAAATGGTTCTGTCGTAATAGATTCAGAATTATTAGAGGCATACAGTGGCACAGTACCAATGAATGATAAAATGATTGGGGATTTTCCACAACTTCAAGTAGGAGAAAATAAAATAGAGTGGTCAGGAGCTATTCAATTTATTTCAATTCAACCAAGATGGAGATATAAATAATGATTACTTTATATAAACCAAATGAAACAGATTTTACGCATAATGGAATCGGTGTTCTAGATAAACATATTTACAGTGCAACTGTTGAGGAAGAACTCAATGGTTTATTTGTTTTTAATTTCAATTATCCTTTATTTGCTCCGTATGGAACAAAAATAGACGGGATGAGCATTATAAAAGTTCCAACTCCTGATGGAGATCAACTATTCCGCGTGGTAACTCCTAAAGTGAGTATGGGAGAAATTAAAGCGGTTTGTTACCATATTTTTTATGATTTAACGGAAAATTTAATTGAAGATATATTCATTCAACCCACGAATGGCAGTGCAGGTATGGCTAGGTTATCGTCAGGGTGTCAATATAAGCATCCCTTTACCTTTTATTCTGATATAACGAAGATATCAACGGCACGTATTGTACGAAAAAATCCAGTTGAAGCAATGTTAGATACGAGTCAAGATAACTCATTTGTGAATCGATGGGGTGGGGAATTAAAAAGAGACAATTTTGATGTTAAGATGCTGAAAAGTCGAGGCACTAATCGTGGGGTAGTTATTCGACATAAAAAGGATTTGTTAGGATATGAAGGAAGTGTGGACTGGAAAAGTCCTACTACCAAAATTATGCCACAAGGGTTTGATGGGTTATTGTTACCGGAAAAATATGTAGATAGCCCACTGATTAATAAGTATCCGCATCCCAAAATACGAGTTGTTGAATTTAAACATATAAAAGCGGCCATCGGTAAAAATGCTAATGATGAAGATGCAGTACCTTTAGAAGAGGCATATAAAAGGTTACGTCAAGCCGCTAAAGATTTGTTTGATATCCAGATGGTAGATCAACCGAAAGCAACATATAAGGTTGAATTTCAAGAATTGTCTCAAACAGAGGAGTATAAAGAGTATAAAATTTTGCAGCGTGTTTGGATGGGCGACATTGTTACTGTTCAACACTTGGAAGACGGTATTGATGTTCAAGCGAAAGTAATTGCATATAAATATGATCCAATTAAAAAAGAATATATAAATGTAACCATTGGTAATTTCAAAGAATCTTTTACAGACATGTCTGGTAAATTAGATCAAGTTCAACAAGATTTATCAAATATGCCAGGTTCTTTACTTGATGCGGCTAAAGAAAATGCAACAAAACTTATTAATTCTGGATTTGGTGGAAATGTACGTGTATATCCTGATCGGATTTTAATTATGGATACAAAAAATGAAATGACAGCCGCAAAAGTTTGGCAGTGGAACATAAATGGATTAGGTTATTCATCAAATGGAGTAAATGGGCCTTATGAAATAGCAATGACAAAAGACGGACGCATTGTTGCAGATTTTATTACAACTGGAGTACTGAATGGAGATTTAATTCGGGGTGGAGAAATATCGGGAACCACTTTGAGGTCTGCAAATGATTCCAATTATGTTTCTATTACCAAACAATTTATTCGGTTAATGGAATCTTATGTGACTCGGATTTTCATTGGATATTATATAAATAACAAAAATGTCATGCAACCCACTATTGTACTAGGTGGTAATAATGATAAGACAGCGACAGAAGGTGCAGTGTTGGTTTATCAGCTTGGAGGTTCTACCAAGTCGGGCGGCATTGGGATAGCAAAAGGTTATGAAAATAATGACCCAACACAAGCTTATTTCCCAGCACTTGTTGGATTTAATGAAAATGGACATGTAAACATTAAAGCAGATCAAAGCTTATATATGGAATCAAAAGATTCTTATGCAACTTTGAAAAGTAATCAGAACCTTTTTCTTGAAAGTTCAAAAGGTAGTACGTATGTCACTGTAGGACAAACGTGTTATTTTCATAAAAATGGGAATCGAATACTTAGTGTAGGTACTTCATCCGGCGGGGACAGTGACCTTGTATTTCAAAGTGTCTTATTACGGAATAACAAGGATTATGAAAGCACATATTTGCAAGTAAAAAGTGGATTAGGAACGTATTTTAATGGTGTTTTGGCATCTGATTTTAAAGTTTCTTCTAAAAAGAAATATAAAACGAATATACGTGACATTAAATTTGATGCCTTAGAGAAGGTAATGGGTTGGGAGATTAAACAGTACAACCTTAAAACAGAAATGGCTCAACTGTATGATATGCGTATGAACCGTAAAGAAGGAGATCCAGTCATTACAACAAACGATATTCCAACTCATTATGGAGTTGTAATTCCAAATGAATCAAAAGAAAATGGAGTCGGTTTATATGGAATGATTTCGCAAGCTGTAAAAGCATTACAAGAATATGTTACCAAAACGGATGCTAGAATCGAAGAATTAGAGCCAATACAACCTAAAGGGAATGTCCAACACAGGAACAAAGTAAAACGTCAAAGAAGACCGCCTAGACGCGTGAAAAGGAATAGTTAGAGAGAGGTGTAGTCATGCGAAATGAGGAAATTATTATAGATTTAGCAGATCCTGTGTTTACAAAAACAGTCCGTTCTCGTCAAAATGATAAAAATGGATTGAAGATTACTGTATATGTAAGAGAAAAAGGGCAACTTGTTGATTTAACAGGGTATGCGGTGAAATATGAAGCAATTAATCAAATTGGGAAATTTATTCGAGATGATGCTCAAATGATTGATGCAAAAAATGGTGTGTTTTCCTATACGTTTACACCACAATCCGTTTCTACATCGGATGATTGGACAGCTTATTTTGTTATGGAAAAAAGTAATGAGCGAATGAGTACACCAGACATTCGGATTACATTAAGACGTGATGTAAAACAAGGAAATATTAAAATCGAAAACTATATTTCAGAGTTTGAGATTATTAAGAAAACGTTGGACGAGTTACAGCAGAAATTAAATACTATGGATGTTGTTAAGAGAAGTGGGGACACTATGACGGGCAATTTATCCCTGGAGAGAAATAAAGGTGAAAGAGCTATTGCGTTTGTTAATGGTGGGCAACATTCCGCTAAATTATCTGACGATGAGAATAATATCTTCTTACATGATGCTAAAACAAATAAAATAGTTTGGCAGTACAATAAGAACTCTGGAGTATTCAATGTTAACGTGGATACAAACCTTGTTAAGAAAGCTGGCGACATCATAAATGGATTACTTGAATTTAAGAGTGATAATGCACTTGTATTAGGTAGCCGTTCTTATAAGACAGTTATTCACAAAGGGACGCAAGGAGAGCTGATCTTCGCTCCGTCCACAGTATCTCAAGGAGATACTTGGGATTGGTCCAAAAGAGTAGAATTTCGAACAGACGGTACAGTAAAACAAGCAACCGATACTGGATGGATTACTCTTCCTACAACTGGGGTAGAAAATGTTGCTGATAGAATTATGAAGCACAAAAGAAGTGGGGAACAGATTACTGTAATTGGTTCCGTTCGAAACCCAGCAAACACAACAGTTTTCGCGACGCTTCCAACTGGATTTAGACCCGTACAAAACATTGCTTTTCCGGCACTGGCATATGGTGGTGCACCGACAATTTGCGAAGTTACAGTAAAAGGTGACGGTGGTATCTTCGTGAACGGTGTCCAAAGTGGAAATACAATTCATATTGCAATGAGTTTTTTAATTTAGATATCACAAATCAAGCGTGCATAGGCAAGCTTTTATTTGTGTATAAAAGGAGCGTAGAGGATGAAACAATCACATGAAATTACAGTAGATTTTGGTAAACCACATAGCCATTCTTATATAGAATATTCTCAACATAACTTAAATACCTCAGAACTTATTATTAATGTGACTGATAACGAAAAAGAATTTCCTTTACATGATACAGATAAGATTATTATTTATTTTAGAAAACCAGATAAAACAGTGGTTTTTCAGGATAAAGAAATCGAAGTATTAGATAAAGGGAAAGGGAAAATGAAGGTCTTATTGACAACGCAAACGCTTGTAAGGCCTGGAGACGTTTATGGAGAGATTTCTATCGAACGCGAAGAAGATAAAATAAAAAAACGTGTAAGCTCGTATAGTTTTAGTTTTGGAGTGAGACAATCACTCGCATCAAATGAAGTGATTGAATCTACAAATGAGTTTCAAGTTTTTGAAAAAGTGATAGAAGCGGCTAGGGTTCTGAATGGGGTAAATTTAAAGGAGATTACAGAATTTTTCCCGAATCAAAGGGATTTTGTAGAATTACTCCAAAATCATACTTCATCTCAAAAAATATACACACGTATTGTAGGGGATCGTACATTGGATGTCCTCGTGCCATTGAGAGGAAGTAAGGTTGCACATTATACCTTGCGAAAGGATGTGAAGGATGATTATGTAAAATTAGAAGATTGTGCAGTTTCCAATCTATCTGTTGTGGCGCAAAAGATAGATGCGATTAACTACAAAAGTGAAACAGGAGCGATACAAAAAGCGAATCCACCTAACTATTATACTTCTACTATTGGAGATACATTCACTTTTACTTTTGAAGGAACAGGTTTTGACTTCCAACATTTTGCGGATAACAGGGGTGGTTTATGGGAGTTTAAAGTAGACGGTAATGTTATCAAAACGGTAAGTACGCATATTAATGCAGTACCAGCCAATGAATTAAAAGTGAATTATGGAACCCGTCCAGTTGCTAGAGGATTAGCGAAAGGAATACATACAGTCATTGCTACCTTTAAAGGAGATGATTCAGCAAATGCTCCGTCCAGTGGCGCAAGAGGATGGGTGAAGAATGATACGGGATATGTACAAGCAGCAGAAGCACATAAGACAGCTTTCATTTATGATGATCTTTTGAATCCAGTGAAAGAAATTGATTTACTTGTCCCGTTCAGTAATAAAGAATTCGCATTTCGTATGAAACCAAATGGTTCATCTGTAGCAGCCGCATGGATACCAGAACATAGCGCAGCAACGGTATTCAAAACAAACCAAAAGATGTATGTGGATGGTAAAGAAATTATATCTTGGGCAGCAGATGCAACTGTAAAAGAAGCACAAATGGTAAGAGTGGTACAAGCTATGAAAGGCTTCCATCCTTCCGATCTAACAAATGCATTATGTGAGATTTATTCTGTTCATACTGTTACAAATCAAGGTGTGACGTTTGATATAAAAATAAAATGGTTAAAAGATACTTTTATAGAAGATGGTTATATAGCAATGCTTCCTGGTAGCCGTCCATTTGTAGAGAAATTGGTGGATTCGACAGGGCATTCAGTTGAAACACTTGTCGATGATAACAGTAGTAAAGATATTGTAAATGGCGAGAAAATCACAAGCTATGCGATGCTAAATACAGGGAGAGATTATGTCGTAGCCATGAAGATAAATAATGTGAATGTAAGTTTACGTAAAGGACAGGCGGGCTTGCGGAATCCACTTGTATGGTTACAACATAGGGATGCAACGTTGCAAAAGTTATATCCACAGACGTATAAAAACTGTGTAGTGAAAACGAATGAGGTTCATCAATTTAGTGCTACGTATTGTATTGGTGAATTGCCGCTTGCAGCACAATTGTTAGTATGAACTTAAACAAAATACGGCTTTTATAGCAAAAGAGGGACAAATACATGTCTCTCTTTTTATGTTGAAACGGGGTGGTCAAAGTGGAAGGATTACAAGAAGTAAGAAGTGATGTTCAAGAAATAAAGCAAGACATCAAGGACATTCGTTTAGAAATGAAAAGCTTAGAGATGCGAACAACTGGTAACGAAAAGGACATTATCAATATCAACAAACAGTTAGATAAAATTAGCGCGAATACGACCTGGATCTTACGACTTATTGTAGGTGGAATGATAGGCGCAGCACTCACTGTCTTACTGAATGGAGGTGGTATGTAATGTTTGAAATTACGGTAATGATTGGCATTGTAGTTGGTCTTTCACAGATTGCAAAAACAAGTGGATTACAAACAAAATATGTTCCGTTATTGAATGTAACGCTTGGCATTGTGCTAGGCGTTTTATTTTTGGACGGAGATATCAAAACAAATGGATGGCAAGGAATCATCATGGGACTGTCAGCAAGTGGATTATTTGACCACACAAAAATGATGAAAAAGGATGTTGATGCGAAATGAAAAAGACATTAAAACATAGTTCTTCTGTAGTCTTTGCTGCTATTTTAGTTTTATCTGTTGCAACTAGTACTTTTGCGGATAGAATACTTATTATTCCTGATTTACCTAAACAACCATACCGTAATGGTGTAGGTGCTTATGAGGGCGTTGTAGCACATTCTACAGCAACTCCAGAAGCGCCAGCTATCAATATTCAAAGATATGAGTCTCGTACATGGAGAAATGCATTCGTTCATTATGCAGTAGATTGGAATGAAACAATCCAAATTGCTGATACAAAGTATATTGCTTATGGCGGTGGACCTGCTGCGAATAAACGCTTTGTCCACGTTGAATTATGCGAAACAGCGGACTATACAAAATTCAAACGCAGCTATGAAAAATACATTAAGTTACTAGCTAAAATCTTACGTGACCGTGGGTTATCTGTGGAAAAAGGATTATGGACTCATTATGATGTAACGAAATACCTTGGTGGAACAGATCATGAAGATCCACTTGACTACTTACAATCTCATGGCGTTTCAGAAGCTCAATTTAGAGCAGATGTACAACGAGCATACAATAATTCTAGCGTGGATGTTTCTGTTCCTGATAAAACGCCTAAACCAGCAGAAGTACCGACAGCGGTAACAGATGGAATTGCATATATTGAAAGCTACAATGTTAATTTACGTAAAGGACCTGGTCCAAGTTATTCTAAGATTCGGCAATTAAACAAACCAGAATCTTATATTGTATGGGCTGAAAAGGATGGTTGGTTAAATCTTGGTGGAGATCAGTGGATTAGGAACGATCCATCTTATGTGAAGTTTAATAAGAAAAATACAGTGGATTCTTCTATTGTAGGTAAGCGCGTTGTTTCTAAAGTTAATAACCTACGATTCTATGATGCTCCATCTTGGCAGGAGAAAGAGGTGGCGGGTACTGTGGATGTAGGGGAGGGATTTATTATTGATAAGGAAGTTATGGTAAGTGGCTCTTCGCAATACAAAATGCACAATAGTAAGGGGAAAACATATTACGTAACTGCAAGTGAAGCCTATGTAAGGGTGGAGTAAGAGAATTTCCATAGGATAAGATACACGATTTTGGGTTAGAGCATAGTCTATGTGTGAACGAAACGTACGTATAGGAAAAAAGAGCCCACTCTGGTCCAGTTCACAGTGATATTATCCCCTTTAGGTAGACAGTGTAAAAAGACCATGTACATACATGGATGTTACACTATTACTTGGAGGGGATTTTTCATGACTAAAAAAGGCTTAACTTTTAATATATATTCAGAAGAATTAAAGTTATCAGCTGTTCAAAGTTATTTAAACGGAGAAGGAAGTTACAATACGATAAAGGAAAAATATCAGCTTAGAAGTTCTACTTAACTTGAAAATTGGGTAAAAAAATATAAAGAATGTGGTGAAATTACAGATACACGTGGAAAAAACAGTGGAATGAAAGGGATACAAAATCCTCTAAAAGGCAAACGTGTTCATTTCAATACCGTTGAAGAGGAACGCGACTACTATAAGGCTCAGGTTGAATATTTAAAAAAGCAATATCCAAATCTGTAAATGGAGGCGTACTAAAATATAAAGAGAGATATCATATCATTGAATCATTAAAGGGGAAATATCCAGTTAGGTGGCTTACGAAATTTGCTGGTGTACATCGTTCAAGTTACTATAAGTGGATTCATACAAAAGGCATGAAAAACATGCGACTAGCATCCGAAAAACGATTTAAAAAAGTAATACAATCTATTCATGTAAAGCACAAGGAATATGGTTATCCACGTATGAAAATCGCTGTACAGGAAGAAGGATATTTTATAAATCATAAAAAAGTATATCGCTTAATGAGCGAGCTCAACATTCAATCTATTATTCGAAAGAAGCGTCGCTTCTTTCAAGGGAACTATTCCAATGTTTTAAACCGTGAATTTAAAGATCGTCAACAAAATGAAGCACTTGTTACAGATATTACGTACCTACGATTCCAAGAGGGATCTCGGTATCTTTCTGTTGTCCAAGATATTTATAATAACGAAGTTGTTTCTTGGAAAATATCCAAGCGCAATGATAATGAACTTGTATTAGATACAATTGAAATGTGGGCACAAAAAAGAGATGTGCGTGGAACCATTCTCCATTCAGATCAGGGATTCCAGTACACATCTCATGCCTACAACAAACGACTTTTAGATTTAGGTATCATTGGTAGCCACTCTCGCAAAGGAAACTGCCATGATAATGCCTGTATCGAGTCATTTTTCTCCCATTTTAAATCGGAGATGTTGTATTTAAATCATTTTAAAACAGAAGAAGATTTAATACAAGCAATTGAAGAATATATTTACTTTTATAATTATAAACGGTTCCAAAAAAGACTAAGCAGCCATCGAGCTCCGATAGAATATCGAATCTCGATGGCTGCTTAGTCTTTTTAATACTGTCTACTTGACAGGGATAAGACCACAGAGGGTCCTTTTTACATAGAATAAGTTTCATACAAGGGGCATGTGCGTAACTTTATGTAGTACAAAGGTGTAATATGAGAAAAAGGTATATCTTTCAATGATACACCTTTTTAATTTGGTGATGTATGGGATATTGATGGCATATGAGCAAGTACAATTTAATGTGCAGGTGTAAATTTAAAACGAAAAATGTAACGATTGTCCCTGTCACAGGGGAGATAGCTTGCATAGGATGCAGGGAAGTAAACTAATAGGAGTGATAATATGGGACGTTATAGTAGGCCAAGGTTGAAAAGTACAAATTGTTCAAGTGGTAATGAATGTGATAAGCAATTGGAAGAATGTCTAAATAGTCAAAATGAGGCTTGTGATAGTTGCTGTGTGCAAAATATTAAAGAAGAATTATGTAATTTAAAAAATCAAACGGTTCGGATTGATACTCAAACACGCAGTTATGTGGGAATTATCAATTCTGTTGATTGTGATATTGTCAGCTTAGGGGCAATTACAGGAACTGTTGCTACGATTATTTCTATTTGTAAAATAGAAGCGATTGTTCCGGCAACCACTACTGTAAAAGCTGAATTTAATTTAGGTGATACGGACATAGCTAATAAAGCATAGAGGAATTCAAGTGCAAAGTGGTCATAGGGTCGGCATCCTATAAATCCTCTAATATAGAAAAAACATACTAACATTAGTAGTACAAACCAAGGCCACGGTTTGTGCTACTATTTTTTTTAGTAGAAGTGAAGTAAGGTCGAAAGGTGTCTTGGACCATATTGGAGTCCGTATAAAAAAACAGACCGACTTCACACCCTTATTTGAATCAGTTTAGTATGTTGGATCCAAGAGATCGTGTATAAGAAAGTGGAATCGATAAGGCACTGTGAAGACTTCTATAATTGGAAAAAAAGGAGAGATTTATATCATGCAACACGTTGTAGCTTTTGATGTCAGTATGGGTAAAAGTATAATGGTTATTTACAATCGATACCGTAAATGTGAAGTAGAGAAGGAAATTAACCATAACCGTCCCTCTTTTGAACAGCTTCATGAAACACTTCAGGAACTGATGCATCGAGGTGGAGAAAAGCCTGAAATTGTTTTTGAAGCAACAGGTGTATACTCCAAATCGTTGGAACGATTCCTTCAAGACAATAATTATACATATTGCCGTATTAATCCTCTTGAAGCAAACTTACAAACGGCTTCAATGCGCCGCCAAAAAACAGATAAAAGCGATGCAAATGAACTGGCAAAATCACACTTTCGAGTAGGACGTGAACAGACGTATCAAGAAGAGGGGTACTACCAACAGATGCGTGGACTCACACGTTACTATGATGAGTTAGACATTGAGATTACTCACTTATATTCTCGGTTACACGCAATCCTACAATTGAGTTTTCCAGAATTGGAACAGCTATTTACAAAGCGGTCTGCCCTGTTTTTGAATATCGTACAATTATACCCACACCCGGATGAAGTGTTAGCCCATTCTAAAACAGTAATTTGCAATAGGTTAAAGGCAAATACACAGAAACGTTTGTCCTTGAAACGAGTAGAAGAGAAAGGAATCGCCCTCCTTGAAGCTGCAAAGACCTCTTACCCAGCAATCTCAAGAAAAGACGTACGTTGCGAGCAAGTCAAAGATTATGCGAGTCGCATTACAGGCTTGAAAGAGAAGAAGGCGCAGCTTGTAAAGCTGATGGTTGAGCTTTCTAATGAACGTACAGAATATCATGTGCTTCGGTCATTTCCAGGAATAGGTGAAATAACAGCCGTTCGAATCATCGGTGAGTTAGGTGATATAAGACGTTTTAAAAATAATAAGCAATTAAATGCCTATGTAGGGATTGATATTAGGCGTTATCAGTCAGGGAATACCCATTATAAGGACAAAATCAATAAAAGGGGAAACAATAAACTACGGAAAATTTTAGTCTTTATGGTTACAGCGATGATTACATTACGTAAAAAAATAAAGAATCATCTGGTAGAATACTATGACAAATTAAAGAAGCAACCTTTGAGAAAGCCTCATAAAGTTGCATCCGTTGTGTGTATGAATAAGTTTTTGAAAGTGGTATTTCATCTTATTACACACGAAAAACTCTATGATTACGAAATAGCATCAACCAGTTCGTAATCAACTATATACTATAGCACAATTGACCTTTCAAAAGCACTTGACTAAAGGTAAGAACAGACACCTTCCCTAGTTGAAGATGTCTGCTTTGTGTTGTAAGTTCTTTAGATGTCAATTATAGAATATGCAGTTCACATATTTTATGTTCCGCAATGCTTTCGTGTACTCTCTTGATGAACCAAGCTAAGAATATCATAAAAGTTGTTAGCATTAGCCCAATCTTTCACAATGTGTTTGGCTGTATAAATCAAGTGTTTTCACACGGATATATATTATATCCATTCTTTTATATTTCGTCAAGTTATCTAGAATAACATGTGTTTTCATTCTCCGTTTGTAATTGTAGTGGATATATATTTATAGTTTTCTTGTATGGGTATAGATCCAGAAATTTCATCGTATACGTAGTATCTCTTTTTGGAGCATATCTCCAATATCTTTTAATATTTTTGCGGATGCACTATCTTTTGGAACATTTTCGAATATGTGAACGTCGAAATAAGATGTGTGTTCGTTTTCTTTTGGAAAAATAATTTGACCGATTTCTCCCAAGGTTTCATGATGAAATATGTAATAAAAGCCCGAATCATTCAATTCTTTTCGTACCGATATTCCTTTGGGTAATAAAAGTTTCTCACCATAAATCGTATTTGATTTTTCGGTAGTAGTTTTCTCACCAAATAGCTCTGCTATTTTTTGGTTGATCCCTATCATCACTTCTTCCATAAGAAGAACATTCATGCCTTGTGAATGGGATTGACAAAACAAAATCACTTCTTGTAAATCTTCATGTGCAGTTATAATTTCTGCCTTTGTGACCATGTCAATTTCTTCCTCGTAGTCCATCATCATCATCACAAGCATTTGCACATCTTCATAAATACCGACTACAAGTGTATCCAGTACATTTTGTGAAATAGTTGTCATTGTGTTAACCACCTTTATTTTTATGAATATACTCTTTTTTAGTTATTCGTGAGAGAACCTGCTGTTACTACATCCTCATAATGGTTTTATAAAAAGCTTCTGCTTGTTCTTCTCCGTGATCTAATAAAGTTAAATACTCATTAAAAAAGTCGAAGATTAGAGAAACTTGAGGATCTCGTAATTTCATATGATTGACAACGTACATCGTACCTTCAGCGGCAAGGTCGTCGGTATACGTCTTTTTCTTACTCATCCATTCCTTCCACATTACTAATGCACGTTCAATACATTGTTTATCGGATGCAAAACGTTCAAATTCCCACTTCATTAACATAATTATCAACTCCTCATTCTCCCAACATTTCTTCATAGGTGCTCTTGTAAAAATTAAATAGTTCCTGATCGTGTAAATCTTGAATTATATGATGTATTACCGTAGTTGACACTGGCTGTGAAAATCCTGCAGCAATGGCTGATAACTCTATTTTCTCAGAATAGTAACAGATATATGCCAGATCATATTCTTTGAGTTTTTGCATACCTTTTCCTTTCTACACGAACCATCTTTAATATTCGAGCTACACATAGATAAATTTAATTGTACAATAGTAGAGTTAGATTGGGTATCCTAAATATGCTTTCATGAATACAATTACAGTAAAATCCTGAGGAGCTTGTTTTTAAATATGTATATGGAGATTCATCACTTGCTAGAGTTTGGTTTCAAAATAATATTTATAGATTAATACAACCCTATTTCGTCCGCTTCTTCTTTAGATATTTTAAGTTCACTTTCAGGAATAAAAGTGTGTCTCGTTGTATTTGTATAGGTATGTGTGGATGGCATTTTTGATTTATCCTCTTCTAACCAATTATAAAGAAATATTTTCGTATGTGGTTTTGCCGCAGCAGAATGGTTTGCATTAGCTTTTTTAGATACTTTGATATTATCACTATAAACTTTCGTAAATAGGGCTTGTACACTGTCTGTAAGAGTTCCATTATTTTTTAAGAATCTATCAATTTTCCCTAGCGCATTTAATGCAAGACAAAACAGATCTTTATCACAATTGCTACCCACACGTAAACCAATAATAGATGCATTCGTTTTTAAAATAGGATGATAAGTACCAGATTTAATTGTGTGATACATCATTTCTTGGAATTCATTCACATAGTAAGTATGGATTCTTTCAAATTCTTTTTGGGCATCGTTTTGCGCTTTTTTCAGTTCGTTTTCAATTGATTCTGTTAAGGATACTATATCATTATTTTTTTCTTGTTTTAAAGAATTAAAAGAGTTAATAGAGTTATTATAGTTAGAACTCATTTTTTCACTCTTTAGCTCAGTAGTATCAAGGGTTTCAGCTTTTTCCTGTTCTGCAACCTGTCCTGCATTCAGTTCTGCAATTTGTTCTGTATCTATATAAAATACTTCTTTCATGATGACTGGAAAATTTGGATGCATTTTCAGTACAAACACGTATTTGTTTTTCCCATCAGCTAATCCAGCGACTACGATTTCACCTGTTTGTTTTAATGCACGAACAGCGGCATGCACAGTTCTTACAGAACAATCAGTTTTGTTTGCTAATGTTTCAGCTGAAATTTTGCATATACCATTCGCTGAAAGCATGTATACAATGTGATCCATAACTTCTTTTCGTTTAGAGCGCGCAGGAAATAGACTTTCAAAACTTTGGTTCGTATCACCGATACGGTTTCTAATAGCATCAATGATTTCATTTTTCTTTTGAGTACTTAATTGATTTTGTTGCATATATTTTTGAATATCTGAATTATAAGCAGTCAATTTTTTCATAACGGTTTGTCTCCTTTTTGGAAACAAAAAAGCAACGTCACCGATTTATTGGTAAACGTTGCTTAATAAACCTAATATGAGGTACAATACTCATGAGAGGATAGCAAGTGTTTACCTGGTCAGCTCAGGTGGACGGTATATAGGGTGTTGTACCACCGTATATACACGCTGTGCTCTTTTGTTTTTATGGTCACATTTTGGTAACGAATGAATAAAATTTAAAATTTATTCATGCTTTTTAATGTTACACAAACCGTTGGTATATAAGCATTTATTACTATTTTTAAAACAAACGTAAATAACCTTTATTGACGAACAGGGTCAATTCCTTTTTTTGCTTTCAAAATCCTCTTCTGAAATGACTTTAAATCCGTGTCTTTTAAATAAAGCAGTTGTCACTCCGTAACCAGTTTGTTTATTGCCGTTAAATTCCCCTGTGTAAATAGTAGAACTACCACAAGATGGACTGCGTTCTTTTAAAATTATATATTCTGGGTTTAAATCTTTTATTTGTTCTAATGCTTTATAAGCACCACACACGAAATCCTCCGTGACATCTTGTCCTTCTTTCGTCATTACTTTTGCTTTTCCATCTAAAACATCATCGCCATTACCGCCGATAATTTCAGCAGAAGGGCGTGGTGTTGGTAAACCGCCTAATACTTCGGGACAAACGAGGATGGTGTCTTCTCTTTGTAATAACTCTTCTATTTTTGAAACGAGATTATCGTTACCATCATACCGACAAGCGATACCACCTAAACAAGCGCTAATTACAATCATATTTTCATCTCCAGTAAAAAAATATTAAATATCACGCCAATTTCTCTTCCGGCCTCTTACTTATAAATGAGGTGATAAAAATGGGAAGCTTATATAATTTAATGAAACCATATAGTCAATTTCGAAGTAAAGAAGAGTTTAATACATATCAAAAACAAGTTTTGAAGTGCTATCGATTTCAATTGAATAAAACGGATGCTATCATTATTCATTTTTTAGGAAAGTATGCAGTGAATGAGAAACAGAAAACAGTGGGAGTTGCTTGTCCGTTAATGGAGACGATTGCTACAAATGTTGGAAAGAGTATTCGTACGGTACGCCGCTCGATTGCAAAGTTAGAGGAACTAGGGATTATAAAACGTGTTGCGACAAAAGAAAGATATAAGCGCGGCGGATATAGTGCAAACTTATATGTATTTCTTAAATCTGCGATTGACCGCATGGATGACCGTATGAAAATGTCCGCATGTGAAAGTGATGATTGTGCAGATGGCTGTAGTGGAAATGAGCAAAAAAATGAGGGGGAAACAATTCTTTCTAAAAACATTCCACAAATAAAAGAGAAAAGAAAAGTAACGTACGAGCTTGATGAAACGTATTGTCGTCACGATATACCGAAGCCTTTTATATATGCACTGGTGCCGATGACGAGTAATCCGAAGAAGATTAATATATTTTGGAGTAAGGTGGAACTTGCTTATAAAAAGAGCGGATTACTAGAGCAAGGTGCTTTATTAGAGGGAATATTAGCTGATGAAGAAGTGTGTGGAAATTTAATTTGGCGGGTGAAAAGTGTTGTGAGAGCGTATAAGTACGGAGAAATTCGTAAAGATGTTGGTGCATTATTGTATAGTACGATGCGAGATTTATTTTTAGAAATTGGATTAGAGTGGGGAGCGGCATTAAGGAGAAGTAAGGGAATACCGTTATTCGATCCATTTAAAAAGGAGCCATGCGTATAATACATGACTCCAAGTAGCTAATCGAACTTTCTTACAACTGGAACACGAATTGCTACAAATAGTACAAAGACGATAACAGCGATTGCACCGCTTTTCATAACCGTTACAATTGGAATGCCTATCCCAAGTGCAAGCGATGTAAATGCGTAAGAGAGCGGAATGAATCCCATCGATGAAAGCATGAGTAAGCTCATAACGCGTCCCATCATCTCTTCTTTTACTGTTGATTGAATCATTGCCATAAGTGGAACGATAGCCATCGCAATTGTAATACCGTAAAACATTCCAGCTAATAACGCTTGCCAAAGTACGGTGCTAAAGTTGATGGCTAGGAAGAATACACCAGACAGTAGCATCATGATAATACAAAATAGACCACGTCTGCGGTTAATGTTTTTTAATCCGACAATGACAGCTCCTATCGCCATCCCGCCGCCAACAGACGCTTCTAAGTAACTAAACTGAAGTGAATCACCGTGCAGAACGTTTTTGACGAAGAGCGGGAAGCCTACTTGCATTGGGCCGATTAAAAATAAATTTAAAAAGGCGCTACATATAAGGAAAGTTGAAAGAAATGGTGATTCTTTTACATATGAAATTCCCTCTTTAATAGAAGTAAACATGCCTTTATCTGTTTCATTTTTTTCGGGTACTGTAAATTGTATTTTTTGAACGAGTATCGCAGCGATAATGAGTAGCAGGATTGTAATTGAAAAGATTGTTTCATAGTTCGTAAATTTAATGAGAATACCGCCAAGTACAGGGCCCAAGATGACCGATCCTTGGTTTGTCATTTGAGTAAGTGAATTTGCTTGTGTTAAACGGCTTTTTTCTACAAGTTCAGGCAGAATAGATCCATCTGCTGACCAGAAGAAAGCGTCAGCAAGTCCGAAGAACAAAGCAAACAAAGCAAATGTATATAGTGTTACATCACCGACGATGAACCAGGTGAGAATGGTTGCGACAAGAATAGCGCGAATAATATTAGAGTAAAACATAATATTTTTTTTCGGGAATTTATCAGCTAATGCACCGCCGATAATCATAAAGATGAGTCTTGGAACACTAAGAGCCACGAAAACAATACCGAGTGAAGCCTCAAGGTTTAATGTTTTTGCTATGTACCATGTTTGTGAAAAAGTAAAAAAGGCTAAAGCAAAACTTGAAAAGAGAGTAGCTGCCCAAAGAAAAAGGAAGTTCGTATTTTTTAATAACGGTTTTCCGCTTCCTTCTAAAGCAGATTTATTTTGTTGTAGTTCCTCCATATTGCTTCCTTTCTATGTACCAAATTTAGACTAAAAAACCTATTAACAATCGTTTTATACAGTTTCTAATATTTCTATACTGCACTTTCTCATTGTAGACAATAATAATGAATTTGCACAGTGGCTATTTAACGACAAAAAAGAAGATACCAAAGGGTATCTTCTTTTTTGTCATTCACGCTAAGGCAATATAAATATCCACTTGTACGTTATTTGGATCTACTGCATTTTCGTCATAAAGCTCAAAGTCTGTTGTAAAAGCACGCTTGTTTTCTTTCGACCATTGCCAAATATATTCCCAAGCTTCACAAACGACTTCAGACACAGGACCTTTTCTCGTTGTAAATACCGCATACGTAGCAGCAGGTATTGTTAAAGCTGTCATATTTTCAGGAACGTCTTTTAATGAAGAAACAGGCATGCCAATAGTAAATTGATATGTACCAGTTTCATCTGATTCGTAGTTTGAGTAGAAAGCGAATGTTTCTTTTGTTTGTTGATTTGGGATGTGATGCATGATTTGTTCTTGGAAGTATTGGTTCCAAAGTTGTGGGATTTTTCCTTCAGTAGATGCTTCTTTCTCATTTGTCGTCGTAATAGAAACGCCGATTGCTTGGAAAGCTTCTTTCTTAATGATAATAGGTTCTTTCATTATAAAATTCCCCTCCATTGAATGAAACGTACGTTCTGTTTTATTGTAACATATTTTAGGAGTATGTGGTATTTTTTTCTAAAGTACATAGCTGTGAAGAAAGAGAGGTAATTTGGATTAGGGATCTTTATAACAAAAGAACTCCTTTCACGTAAAAGGAGCTCTTTTCATTTCTATATTAAAACATACTTGAGCTATGCATTGGTTGAAGTTTTGCGTTTGGATCGAAGTAAGCTTTTGCATTGTTTACTGCTGTCGGTGCTTCACCAAAGCCGCAAGCAATGAGTTTTACTTTTCCTTCATATGTACAAATGTCACCAGCAGCGTAAATGCCAGGAATATTTGTTTCCATTTTTGAGTTCACGAGGATGCTGTTTTTTTGAATATCTAAGCCCCAATTTTTAATTGGACCAAGTGAAGAAACGAAGCCGTAGTTTACGATTACGTCATCAACATCGATGATAATTTTTTCTTCTGTTTTTACGTGCTGAAGAACAACTTGTTCAATAGTATCATCACCGATAAGTTCAACTGGAACGTAAGGTGTGCTTACTTCTGCACGGGAATTCATTAAGCTTTCTACGCTATGTTCATGTGCACGGAATTTATCGCGGCGATGAGCAATTGTAACTTTGTCCGCAATCGGTTCTAACATCATTGTCCAATCTACTGCTGAGTCACCACCGCCGAATACAACGACGCGTTTTCCAGCAAATTTATTCATATCATCAACGAAATAATGTAAGTTTTTCTTTTCGTATTTTGCTGTGCCTTCTAATTCTAAGCGGCGTGGTTGGAAAGCACCATTACCAGCAGTAATAATGACAGATTTAGAGTAGTGAGTTTGTTTATTTGTAACAAGTTTAAATATACCGTCAGCTTGTTTTTCAAGCGTATCAACAGCTTCTTCTAAGCAAACAGTTGGATCGAACTTTTTCATTTGTTCTTTTAAGTTATCAACTAACTCTTGTGCGCGCACTTTTGGGAATCCAGCTACATCATAAATATATTTTTCGGGATATAGTGCGGATAATTGCCCTCCAAGTTGAGGTAAGCTTTCAATAATTTTTACACTTGCTTGTCTCATTCCGCCATAAAATGCGGTGAATAGTCCTGTTGGGCCACCACCAATAATCGTTATGTCGTAAACTTTTTGATTTTCTGTCATTTTCATTCCCCCTATAGATGATGGAATTTTAATATTGATTTCATATATTGTTCATATGTACATGAAAATCCTGCAAATGATGACACTTTCAAATAAATGATAGCATATTTCAGTTAATAATACTTCTGGAAACGACTGAATAATAAGTAAGTTTGCGCATAGATGTTTTAGAATTGTATAAAATATAGCGAAAGGAAAATACATGAAAAAAAGGCTGAAAAACCCTTGAAAACGCTATGTTATTTTAAAATATTGATAATTCTCTAGGTGCTTGAATTATGGAATGAAACCGACTAATATAGGGAAGTATTATGTTAAATTTCTATGACAAATTTCGTACGATTTTTTGACTGCGTTTTGTTATGATATAGAATGTGATAAATTCCACATTCTTGACAAATAGAGTTTTTAGTACTTGGTATTATTTTTTATTACTATTATATAAAGAAAAGGGTTGTGATTTAGTGAAGACTCCAAAAATCGTAGTTTTAGGTGCAGGTTATGGCGGGATGATTACGACTGTTCGTCTGCAAAAAACATTATCTGTAAGTGAAGCTGAAATTACGTTAGTAAACAACAACAGCTATCACTACCAAGCAACTTGGTTACATGAGAGTGCAGCTGGTACATTACAAGATGATAAAATCTGTCTAGATATTCAAGACGTTATCGATACAAATAAAGTGAACTTTGTACAAGATACAGTAGTAGAGATTAAAGCTGCTGAAAAACGTATTATCTTAAAAGATGGTGAATTAGAGTATGATTACTTAGTAATCGGTCTTGGTTTCGAATCAGAAACGTTCGGAATTAAAGGATTAAAAGAGCATGCATTCTCAATCACTAACATTAATGCAACTCGTCAAATTCGTGAGCATATGGAAGAAAAATTCGCTCAATATGCGACTGAAAAACGTGATGAGTTAGTAACAATCGTTGTTGGTGGCGCTGGATTTACTGGTATCGAGTACGTAGGTGAGCTTGCAAACCGTATTCCTGAACTTTGCAAAGAGTATGATGTTCCACGTGAAAAAGCACGTATCATCTGTGTAGAAGCTGCTCCAACAGCACTTCCTGGTTTCGATCCAGCATTAGTAGAGTACGCTGTAAAACAACTTGAGAAAAAAGGTGTAGAATTCCGCATCGGTACAGCAATTAAGGAAGCAACTGAAGAAGGTATTATCGTTGCCAACGGTGATGATGCTGAACTTCTTAAATCTGAAACTGTAGTTTGGGCTGCAGGTGTTCGTGGTAATGGTATTGTGGAAGAGTCTGGATTTGAAGCAATGCGCGGACGTATTAAAGTGGATGAGTACATGCACGCTCCAGGTCATGAAGATGTATTCATGGTTGGTGATGCAGCGTTAATCATCAACGAAGAAATTAACCGTCCATACCCACCAACAGCACAGATTGCAATTCAAGAAGGTTATAATATTGCACACAATTTAACTGTGTTAGTTCGTGGCAAAGGTGAAATGAAAAAGTTCGCATTTGATAATAAAGGATCTGTATGTTCATTAGGTCATGACGATGCAATGGGCGTTGTTATGGGCAAAAAGTTAACAGGTTGGAAAGCTTCATTCATGAAGAAAGTAATTGACAACCGTTACTTATTCTTACTAGGCGGACCTTTATTAGTTCTTAAAAAAGGTAAATTGAAGTTCTTTTAATATATAGTAGAAAAAGCAGAAACGGCTATGAGCTGTTTCTGCTTTTTTCGTATTGAAAATATAGTATAATATATAAAAAAGAAAGAATATTCTGTTCGTTTTGATGGAGGAGGTTATATCATGGGGAAGCGAGGGAAAGTGTGGTTAGCTGTCAGTGGCTTAGTAGCTACAGAAGATGGGAGATGGCTATTCGTTAAGAAAAAATACGGTGGATTGAAAGGGCAATGGTCTTTACCTGCTGGTTTTGTTAATGAAGGCGAGACTGTTGATGAAGCTGTGAAACGTGAAATATTGGAAGAGACAGGCATTGTTGCTCATGTAAAGGGGATCATTGGTATTCGCTCAGGTGTTATTCATAATGAAATTAGTGATAATATGATTATTTTTCTTCTAGAGCCAGAGGGAGAAGACGTTATCGTACAGGAGAAAGAATTGTCGGAAGTAGCTTTTTTACATCCGGAAAATATTGCAGATGATCAAAATACTTCTGTACTCATCAAATATTTATTAGAAGGAAGAGCAGAGTCGCATTTTGAAATGGACAAAACATTAAATCCAGGAGAGCAATTTGGTTATACGGCTTATCATGTGTTTACGGCGTATGCGAAGGAGAGGGAGAAGAAGTGAGTATACCGGTACTACTTATTTCAATGATGTTGTTCTTTATTTTATTTTTTGGAATTGGGTTTTTACTCAACATGATTTTGCGAGCTACGTGGGTAATGGTTATTGTATATCCAATTATTTGTATGCTTATTATTAATAAAGCGAGTGTATGGGACTATTTTTCAAAGCCAAAAGAAACATTTTCTTCATTTGGGACAAGTGTATCGCATTTAGGACACGCAGATGTGTTTATTCTATCTACTGGATTAGTAGGTGCTGCTTTAGCAGGAATCATAATTAAAAAACTTCGAAAAAGTGGATATCAAATGTTTTAATCTCCAATCAATTTGGAGATTATTTTTTTGCATATTCCTTCATCGTATAGGGAATGATTAACGATGAAGGAGTGTGGAATATAAAAATGTTAAAACGATATTGTATTCGCATTATGATGACTTGTTTACTTGCATTCGCATTATGCGTAACATGGCAGGCTTTCACAGGAGTTTCTTTATTAGAGATTATAAAATCATATGAAGGAACAAGTGTAAAAGAAGTACATGCAGCAGAAATTGAGAAAAAAGTTGCTCCGAGTAAAGAAGTGATAAATGCTTTAGAGCAGGCAAATGACTGGTCTAAATATCGTGTTATAGAAATGACTGCAACTGGTTATACATCAGGTATAGAGTCAACTGGAAAGAGGGCGGGGCATCCAGAGTATGGCATTACATATTCAGGTGTTAAAGCAAAAAGGGATTTATATTCCACAATCGCTGCCGATTTACGCGTATTCCCGCTTGGGACAATTCTATTCGTGCCAGGTTACGGATATGGTGTTGTAGCTGATAAGGGCGGTGCTATAAAAGGAAATCGTCTCGATTTATATTATGATACGGTGAAAGATGTTTATAGCCAATGGGGTAAGAAAAAAGTAAATGTGTATATAGTGAAAATAGGAAATGGCAAGTTCTCGGAAGAAGAGTTAACGATGTTAAATCAAGACGAAACGATGCAAGTGTTTCGTGGACAATATTTAAAACAAAGATAGTCTAGTGGCAATAACGCTAGACTTTTTTCTTGTCTTATTTCACCATAGAAGATATTGGAGATAGCATCTTTATCCTGCTATTTGCGGCCGGTAAAACTCCCATCTCAAAATTCAGCTGGGGCAAAGAAGTTAGGGGGGAGCCCTGCTGCCCATAAACGCCCGATTAGTGCGGGCTGATTAAAGTTTCACTTTATATGAAATAACAGAATTTAGAATTGTCGCATTTTATCGAAAATAAAGTTATAATGGACGTAGAGAAATTTAGGGGGTCTGAACATGTTTCGAGTACAAAAAGAATTAGTAAGTCATGAAGTGGTAATTGTTGCCTTATTTGAAGAAGATAAAACGAGTAGCTTTGTACAAGAACTGGATAAAGCGTTTGAAGGACAATTACAAGTTTTATTAGAAGAAAAAGAACTTTCAACTAAGAAGAAAGCCATTTCAAAAGTACACAGCTTAGGAAAAACAAATGTTAAACGTTATTATTTTGTTGGTTTAGGTAAGAAAGAGTCATATACAACAGAAACGTTACGTGCGGCTCTTGGTAAGGCGTTTAAAGCGTTACAAGCAGCAAAAGTACAAGATGCAGCAATCTTACTTGATTCTTTCGTGACAGATAAATTAGATGCGATTGATGTAGCTCATATTGCGGCAGAAGTACAAGGTCTTGGTACATATGAATTACAAACGTATAAAACAGATAAAAAGGATCGTGTGGAACTAGAGAAGTTCACGGCTATTACAGCGGAAGATGCACAAGAAATTGAAGCTGCATTAACGGTAGGATACGTACATGGACGTGCAACGAATTCAGCTCGTACGCTTGTAAATATGCCGCCAAACGTATTAACAGCGACAAAGCTTGCTGAGTATGCAGTTGAATTAGCAGAAAAATACGATATGGATTATAAGGTTCTTGAGAAAGAAGAGATGGAAGAGCTTGGTATGGGTGCATTACTTGCAGTAAACCAAGGATCTACTGAACCGCCAAAAATGATCGCTCTTATTTATAAAGGAAAAGAAGAGTGGAAAGATGTAATTGGATTTGTTGGAAAAGGGATTACATATGATACAGGCGGTTATTCTTTAAAACCACGTGAAGGCATGGTTGGTATGAAAGGTGATATGGGCGGCGCTGCAGCTGTTCTTGGCGCGATGGAGATTATCGGTGAACTTCGCCCTGAGCAAAATGTAATTGCTGTTATTCCATCAACTGACAACGTTGTAAGTGGTACAGCATTTAAGCCAGATGATGTGATTACATCTATGAGCGGAAAAACAATTGAAGTATTAAATACAGATGCAGAAGGTCGCCTAGCGTTAGCTGACGGTATTACGTATGCGAAGAAACTTGGCGCAAATTACTTAGTTGATGTTGCAACATTAACAGGCGGTGTAATCGTTGCACTTGGAAATCATACAACAGGCGCGATGACAAATAATGAAGAATTGTTTGAACAAGTGTTAGAGGCTTCTATGGAAACGGATGAGCCAATTTGGCAATTGCCGATTTTTGAACGTGATAAAGAACGTGTCAAAAACAGTAAATTTGCTGATTTAAATAACTCACCAGGCCGTGAAGGACATGCGGTTATGGCTGGGACATTCATTGGTGAATTTGCAGAAGAAACACCATGGGTACACTTGGACATCGCTGGAACATCTGAAACATCAGGAGCACATGATTTAGGACCATCTGGAGCAACAGGTGCAATGGTGCGTACACTTGCAACACTTGTTGAGCGTTTCGGAGAAGAATAATTTTTGAAGAAAAGGCTGTCTCAAATTTTTGGGATAGCCTTTTCTTATTGATATGGTATGACTATTGTAAGTTTTTGTCGGTAAGTCGATACTCCTTGTCGAAACGTCGATATATTTGGAGTTACGGTTCATATAATTTCATTTACTATTTTACCGTTTCAAAAAGTGCTACATAGTGAAAGATTCGTCCTATAAAGAAATCGTATATAACGTCCCGCCTAAAGCGAATGAAGTACGCCCTGTTTCCTCAGAGACAACTAATATAAGTGCATCAATTTTCTCGGATAAGCCAATTGCAGCCCTATGACGTGTTCCTAGCTCAGGATTGATTTCCATGCTTTTTGTTAATGGGAGAATATTAGCTGCTGAGACAATATGATTATTTTTAATGAGAACGGCTCCGTCATGAAGAGGGTTCCCTGGATAAAAAATCGATTCAAGTAGTGGCGCGGTTAAGTGTGCGTTTAATGTCGTTCCAGTTTGAATGAAAGAATCAAGAGCGTCACTTCGTTCCACAATAATAAGAGCACCGTGTTTTCGAGCGCTTAAATGTTGGACAGCTGTAGTGATGAAATGTGAGCTTTCCGTATAAGGTGATAAATATGCTTGAATATAATATGTAGCTGCTAACGTCTGTACATTTGTTAACATATGATGAATATCTTCCATTTTACATAAAATACATTCATCTTCTTTATCGATTGCATGCTTCATGTTTGATAATTCTTTTTCAGCAATTTCAATCATCTGCTTTGTTTTTATTTTGAGCTCTTCTGACAAGCCCCATTCTTGCATAATCCTCATTCCCTTTGGTGGAGTATTTAACCATAGTGTATACAAATATTTATAGTAAAATCCTGCTAGATTTTAAAAAATATTGAGATTCAGGTTGTTTTTTTCATATAATGAAGGTACGACAGGCGAGAGGAGATGGAAGTATGAATTGGAAACAAGAATTTAGTCGCTGGCTTTCATATGCAGAATTAGACGCAGAATTAAAAGAACAGCTAGAAAACATGAAGCAAGATGAGAAGAAAATCGAGGATAGCTTTTATAAAAATCTAGAGTTCGGCACAGGTGGTATGCGTGGTGAACTTGGTGCTGGTACGAACCGTTTAAATGTATATACAGTTCGTAAAGCAACAAAAGGATTAGCTATGTTTATTGAAAACTTAGGTGAAGAAGCGAAAAAACGCGGTGTTGTTGTCGCGTATGATTCTCGTCATAAATCACCTGAATTCGCAATGGAAGTAGCTGCTACTCTTGGTGCACACGGTATTACAACATATGTATTTGAAAGCTTACGTCCAACACCAGTGCTTTCTTTCGCAGTTCGTCATTTACATACAGCAAGTGGAATCGTTCTTACGGCAAGCCATAATCCGCCTGAATATAATGGTTATAAAGTATATGGTGACGATGGTGGACAATTGCCTCCAAAAGAAGCTGATGAGTTAATTAGCTACGTAAATGCAGTAGAAAATGAATTAACAGTTGAAGTTGCTGATGTTGAGCAATTAAAAGCTGACGGTTTATTACATATAATTGGACAAGAAGTAGATGATGCTTATGCAGCAGAATTGAACAATGTCATTATTAATAAAGAGATGGTGAAAGAAGTAGGAAAAGATTTAAAAATCGTCTTTACACCATTGCATGGAACATCAAATATTTCGGTACGCCGTGGTTTAGAAGAAGTTGGATTTACAGATGTAACTGTTGTAAAAGAGCAAGAGTTACCAGATCCAAACTTCTCTACAGTAAAATCACCAAACCCAGAAGAGCATGCAGCGTTTGAGTATGCAATTCGCGACGGTGAAAAAGTAGGCGCAGACGTGTTAATCGCAACAGATCCTGATGCAGACCGTCTAGGTGTAGCAGTTCGCAATCACGATGGTGAGTTCCAAGTATTAACTGGTAACCAAACAGGTGCGTTAATGCTTGATTACTTATTATCACAAAAGAAGGAAAACGGAACGCTTCCAGAAAACGGTGTTGTTTTAAAAACAATCGTAACGTCTGAAATTGGCCGTACAATCGCAAAAGCATACGGTTTAGATACAGTTGATACGTTAACTGGATTTAAATTTATCGGCGAAAAAATTAAACAGTATGAAGAAAGCGGACAATATGAATTCCAATTCGGTTATGAGGAAAGCTACGGTTATTTAATCCGTTCATTCTGCCGTGATAAAGATGCGGTGCAATCCGTCCTATTTGCATGTGAAGTAGCTGCATACTACAAATCACAAGGTAAAACGTTATACGATGGTCTGCTAGAAGTATTTAAGAAGTATGGGTTCTTCCGTGAGGACCTTGTATCGTTAACGTTAAAAGGAAAAGATGGTGCCGAACAGATTCAAAAGATGATGGCAACATTCCGTGAGAATCCTCCGAAAGAAGTAGCGGGTTTAACAGTCGTTGCAGTTGAGGATTATAAAGAAAGCATCATTACAACGTTACAAGATGGAAATAAGGAAGAGATTCACTTACCGAAATCAAATGTGTTAAAATATCAATTAGAAGATGGTTCTTGGTTCTGCTTACGTCCATCTGGAACAGAGCCGAAAATTAAATTCTACTTTGGTGTACAAGATGATTCTTTACAAAATAGTGAACAAAAGTTACTTACTATTAAAGAAGATATTATGAATCGTTTATAATAGAATAGAATGCTACTGATAGGAAAAGAGGAGAACGGAGAACGGCCTCCTCTTTTCTTGTAGTTTTGTTTGATGTAGAGGATTATTACGAGCGAGTGTTATAAATTTGCACTTTACTAAGAGAATTAGAATGAAAAGCGAGGGTATTTGTCATGAAAAAAGTGAGAAAAGCAATTATCCCGGCAGCGGGATTAGGAACACGCTTTTTACCAGCAACGAAAGCAATGCCAAAAGAAATGCTTCCAATTGTAGATAAACCAACAATTCAATACATCGTAGAAGAAGCAGTAAAATCAGGCATCGAAGATATTATTATCGTTACTGGTAAAGGAAAGCGCTCTATCGAAGATCATTTTGATAACGCATTTGAATTAGAGCAAAACTTATTAGAGAAGAAAAAGTATGAGTTACTTGAAAAAGTACAAGCTTCTTCTAAAATGGTAGATATCCATTACATTCGACAAAAAGAACCAAAAGGATTAGGACATGCTGTTTGGTGCGCACGTAAATTCATTGGTGATGAGCCGTTTGCAGTATTATTAGGCGATGATATCGTTCAAGCTGAAAAACCATGTTTACGTCAATTAATGGACGAGTATGACAAAACACTTTCTTCTGTTATTGGTGTACAAACTGTTCCTGAAGCAGAAACACATCGCTACGGAATTATTGATCCGTTAGAGCAAGAGGGACGTCGTTATCAAGTTCGTAAATTCGTTGAAAAACCAGCGCAAGGTACTGCGCCTTCAAACTTAGCGATTATGGGACGTTACATTTTAACTCCTGAAATCTTTATGTTCTTGGAACAGCAACAAGTTGGAGCGGGTGGCGAAATTCAGTTAACGGATGCCATTCAAAGCTTAAATGAAATTCAACGTGTATTTGCATATGATTTTGAAGGAAAGCGTTATGACGTTGGTGAAAAATTAGGATTCGTTCAAACGACAATTGAAATGGCATTGCAGCACCCAGAATTACGTGATGATATGCTAGTAATGATGAAGAAGGTTTTAGACGAGCAAATGAAGCAAGAGTCTTAATATAATAAACAAGGAGCTGTTCCTATAGGAACAGCTCCTTGTTTATTATGAAATCGTCGAATGAGAATGCTGATAAGCGGAACGACGTACAGCATAGTATATGCGAGGTGCGATGATAGCGCCGATAATTGTAAACGCAATATCCTTTACTGCGAACCACATCATAATCATCCAGGCAGCTTTATAACTCATATTACCACCCATGAAAATATTGACTGCCCCGTACATATAAGTAGTACCGATAATATACGTTAAAATGATTCCGACGAAAGAAGAAATTGCAAAGGTGCTGAATGTTGGTCGTTCTTTTTGTTCTACTAGTTTTCCTGATACGTAAGCAACGATAATAAATGCGATAATAAAACCACCAGTAGGATCTAAAAGTGCTCCAAATCCAGCTTTGAAGTTAGCGAAGATTGGCGCACCTGCTACTCCAACAAGCATGTAAACAGTCATTGATAATGCCCCAAGTCTACTCCCAAGAAGAAGACCTGCTAAAATTGCGAAAAATGGTTGCATAGATAATGGAATGCCCGCTATTTGTAAGAATGGTGCCCACGATACAATATTTGCACCAATAGCCATAAGAGCGACGAACATGGCAGCTAATGCTAAATCTAAAACATGAAGCTTCTTCATAATGTTAACCTCCAGTTGTGTTTAGGTTAACATTATCGTAGCGAAAATATTTACTTGTTGTCAATCAAAATATTTTGATAAGAAGGCTTTAAATAGTCTCTAAGCAATGTGTATGGAATACGAAACTGCGGAATTCCGCTTGAATAAGGAGCAATTTCATATAAAGGGAAATAAATCACAAGATTATCGGGTTCTAAAAAGTAGTGAAACTTTTTAGTGCTCGTTACTTTTTCGACTGCATCAGGAAAATAAATGCTTTCATTTTGTTTAATTTGTCTTACAATCTCTGTGCGAATTATTTCTTTATATTTATCCTCTTGTTGAAATAAATCGTCTAAGTGTAATAATTTTTTTTCGTTTAAATCAAATGTATTTGCCTTCCACGTATACAGTCCGTGCGCTCCGCCTGTATATTGATAGTAATTCACATATAGACTTAGGAAAGGTGGTTTGTTTAAAGCTACTTTATAGTCAACATTTGCAACGTATGGATGAAAAGGTGTGCTAGATCCTTCTGTTTCTTCATAATATTTCTTCGCTTCTTTTTCTAATTTACTTTTAAATTTAGTAGTAGAGTTTTTGTAATAGGAATTCAGCTTATTTTGAAATTTCGAATCAGAAAAGTTGTGAAAGGAAGGCCTATTAATTTGATATTCTATATAAGGTTTCTTACCTTTTTGCGTTACAGTCTTAACGTTGATTGTCAGGTTGGATGCTTTGGCTGCTATTGCACAATTTGGTACAATAGTCAGCAAGGAGAACATAAGCAATAGTATACAAAATTTCTGTTTCATTTAGGTGAAACCTCCTTATATAAGTGTTATAGGTAGTTTGAAATTAAACAGGTAAAATTATACATTTGATCTAAAGGGAGAGAGGTTGAAAACGATATGTCAAAAACTTTAATGGATTCGCTTGGAATTGAGTTGTTAGAAATGACAGAGGATAAAGTAGTTGCTACAATGTCTGTTGATGAACGTACGCATCAGCCGTTTGGATTTTTACATGGCGGTGCATCTGTTGCATTAGCAGAAACTGTGGCAAGTGTTGGTTCATACAATTTAATTGATCAAGAAAAATGTATTTGTTTCGGATTAGAAATTAATGCAAATCATATTCGCTCAAAGAAAGATGGAATTGTAACAGCAATTGGAACACCGATACATAGAGGACAATCGACAATGGTTTGGGATATTCGCATCATTGATGAAAATGATGATTTACTATGCATATCAAGATGTACAGTAGCAATTAAAGAAAAACGTGAAAAATAGAAAAGAGGCAGCTCTGATGAGCTGCCTCTTTTTTTATCCCGCTATTTGTGGGCAGTAAAACTCCCACCTCAAAATTCAGGTAGAGCAAAGAAGTTAGGTGGGAGTCGGGCTGCCCGTAAATGCCCGATTGGTTCAACTAATAATCAGTGGGGGATGAACAAAACCCCCACTGATTAAAGTTTCACTTTATAATTAGAACTGGATTTTCTTCTCTAAGAAACCTTTTAGTTCGCTAATTGGCATACGAACTTGTTCCATTGTGTCACGGTCACGTACTGTAACAGCTTTGTCTTCAACAGAGTCGAAGTCGTATGTGATACAGAATGGAGTACCGATTTCGTCTTGACGACGGTAACGTTTACCGATAGAACCAGTTTCATCAAAGTCTACCATGAAGTCTTGAGCTAGTTCTGCGAATACTTCAGTAGCACCTTCAGATAGCTTTTTAGATAATGGTAAGATAGCTGCTTTATATGGTGCTAAAGCAGGGTGGAAACGAAGAACTGTACGAGAATCGTTTTCTAATTGCTCTTCTTCATATGCATCACATAAGAATGCTAATGTTACACGGTCTGCACCTAGAGATGGCTCGATGCAGTAAGGTACGTAACGCTCATTCGTTTGTGGATCGATATAGTTAAAGTCTTCGTTAGAGTGTTCCATATGACGTTTTAAATCGAAATCTGTACGAGATGCAACGCCCCATAGTTCGCCCCAACCGAATGGGAATCTGAATTCAATATCAGTTGTCGCGTTACTATAGTGAGATAATTCGTCTTCACCGTGGTCACGAAGACGCATGCTTTCTTCAGTCATACCAAGTGAAAGTAACCAGTTTTTACAAGTTTCACGCCAGAATGCGAACCACTCTAAATCTTCACCAGGCTTACAGAAGAATTCAAGTTCCATTTGTTCGAATTCACGTGTACGGAATGTGAAGTTACCAGGTGTGATTTCGTTACGGAAACTTTTACCGATTTGGCCGATACCAAATGGAAGTTTCTTACGCATAGAGCGTTGTACGTTTTTAAAGTTTACGAAAATACCTTGTGCTGTTTCAGGACGAAGGAAGATTTCGTTTGTGCTAGACTCTGTAACACCCTGGAATGTTTTGAACATTAAGTTGAACTGACGGATTTCCGTGAATTCTTGGCTACCGCAATCTGGGCATTTTACTTCATGTTCTTTCATTAAGTCAGCCATTTGGTCGAAAGTAAGACCGTCAACGACCATTTCGATACCTTTTACGTCTAATGCATCTTCAATTAATTTGTCAGCACGGTGACGAGCTTTACATTTTTTACAGTCGATCATTGGATCATTAAAGTTACCAACGTGACCAGAAGCGATCCAAGTTTTTGGGTTCATTAAAATAGCAGCATCTAAACCAACGTTGTGTGGAGATTCTTGAATGAATTTTTTCCACCAAGCTTTTTTGACGTTATTTTTTAATTCGATTCCAAGTGGACCGTAATCCCATGTGTTTGCAAGACCACCGTAAATTTCAGAACCAGGGAAAACGAAACCGCGATGTTTCGCTAAGTTTACAACTTGTTCCATTGAATACATAATAAAATCCTCCTTTTGAAAGTTAACGTATTTGCGATGACGTGATGGGTACTTTGGAAACGAGCAATATATGCTTTAAAAAACATAAAAAAACGCTCATCCCAAGGCTTAATCGCCTAGGGACGAGCGTTTGCCCGCGGTTCCACCCTAGTTGATACACAAAATGTGCATCCACTTTATCACGTATTGCTCGAGACTGCCGTTTCCTCGCAGCTTCAGGCTTTCACTATCCCTGAATCGCTTTTTATGCAAGTACTTATAAGTCCGTCATCGCTACTTATATTAATAATAATGAACATATTTTAACACGTTCTTTTTTAAATCTCAATAGAGGAACGTGCCCATCTAGGATAGAGTCTCGCCTATTTTTTCGTTATTTATTCCGTAATTTTGCTTAATGTGCTTAATTGCTTCGCGTTTACTTAATGGAGCGAGTTCGTTGTTTTGAACGTATTCCCATACTACATCTGGTTTCGTTTTTGCATATTCGCGAAGGACCCAGCCGATTGCTTTTTGAATGAAAAATTCTTTTGAGGAATGTAGTTGTCCGATAATCCAGAAAAGGAGTTCTTCATCCATTTTTTGTTTGTATTTTAGCTGGAATAAAATAGCGGCACGTTGTAACCATATGTTTTCTGATGCAATCCATTTTGGAATATATACAGAAATTAATTCTGGATGTTTTAAAAAGATAGCACCTAAAAATGTAGGGACGATGCTATCAACAGAATCCCACCAAGATTTTGTGACAATAAGTTCTTCTAAAAATGGGATGTGAGTTTCATTTATGTGTTTTTTATATTTTTGCATAATATCGAGTGCGGCAGCTTGAAATTCACGTTCTGGTAGGTCCCAAAGTTCACGCACGATAATTTGGAAGTCCTTTTTATCTGGGAGAGTATGTATTTGAATGATGTCTTTCAATAACTGTCTTCTCTCAGGAGTTTGAATACCGAGAAACGGGAAGTGATTTTTCATATAACGTGCCATCGGTTCTGCTTTTTCGGGATTTTGATGAGCTGTAAAATGCTCTTGTAATGCCTTTACAAATGGATGCATAGGTATGTGCTCCTCTCTCATTATCTTTCTCTTCTTATTATACAAAGAGTTTGGTTAAATTTTAAAACATAACTTGCACTGTAATGAAATATGTTGAGAAGAGAGAGGAGAGGATAAGATGGAAGATCAAGGCGTACTAGCAGGTTTCTTTGCTCTTAGTTTTGCGTTTATTCTTGTTATAATAATTTGGGCAATTATTTCGTATTTGTTAACGGCTTTTGCACTTTATACGATGGCGAAAAATGATGGTGCAACTGATGGTGTTCTTGCTTTTATTCCGTTTATAAATAGTAAGATATGGGGTGATTTAGCGAAAGATAAATTACCAGATTTCTTGAAAGAAGAAGCAGGGTGGAAAGTATTTGGCATATATGTTGGATGCTTCATCTTTAATTTCGTACCAATTCTATATATATTAGCAACAGCTGTATCACTTGTACTGTCTATTTATCTTATCTATGCTATTTTGGATAGATACGGAACGAATTCCATACTATTTACGATCATTCATACAATCACATTTTCGGTTTTCTTGCCGATTCATTTGTTCATTATTCGGAATGAGCCGGTGAGGTATAACGAGTAGGCGTATCAAAGTTGCCCTGCGGTCGATATATTTGGTTCTATAATAATTCGGATATGATGAAAAAAGAACGAAAGCGCCCTGCTGAGCAGGGCGCTTTTTTCTACTACATAAGATAGCGTACATAAATATAAATATGAGAAATGATTAATGAAACGATCATAATTGGGAAGCCGACTTTAAGGAATTCCATGTAGCTGAATTTATGTCCTTCACGACTTGCGATACCAGCTACGATTACGTTAGCAGAAGCCCCGATTAATGTTCCGTTTCCACCTAAGCAAGCACCTAATGCTAATGCCCACCATAGTACGTCGATTTGTGCGTCAGAAGGTGATAAACCTAGCCCAACTGCCATATCGTTAATAAGTGGAATCATTGTTGCAACGAATGGAATGTTATCGATTGTTGCAGAGGCGATACCAGATACCCATAGAATAAGGATAGATGCCTGAGAAATATCTCCGCCTGTTATTCCAATTACTTTTTGAGCTAACATTTTGATAAGCCCAATATCGATAAGTCCTCCAACGAGTACGAATAGTCCCGCGAAGAAGAAGATTGTTACCCACTCTACACTTGCGAATACCTCTTCAATTTCATGTTCTTTCACACCGATTAGCATAAGTACAGTAGCGCCAGTTAAGGCGATGATAGCTGCATCAATATGGAAAATGGAATGAGTCATGAAGCCTACAATAGTAAGGCCAAGTACTGTTAAAGATTTCTTCATTAATACTGGGTCTTTAATGTATTGTTTTTCATCTAAGCTCATTAACTTTTTAATTTGTACAGGATCAGCAATTAATTGCTTACGGTACATGAAGTAAAGAATTGTTGCTGTAACAGCAATAATGATGATTACGATAGGTGCTAAGTTGAATAAGAAAGCATTGAAATCTAAATGCTTATTTGCAGAGCCAATCATAATATTTGGCGGATCACCAATTAATGTTGCTGTTCCTCCGATATTTGAAAAAATAATTTCAGAAAGTAAATATGGAACAGGATTTACTTGCAAGATGCGCGTAATAGATAAAGTAACTGGAACAACAAGAAGTACTGTTGTAACGTTATCTAAAAATGCGGAGCCGAGCGCGGTAAGTAAGGAAAGTGAAATTAAAATTTTAATTGGATTTCCTTGTGCTCCTTTTGCGGCTTTAATGGCAACGTATTGGAAGACACCTGACTTACTTGTAATGTTTACGAGTATCATCATACCGATGAGTAATGTAATTGTTCCCCATTCAATATGTTTCGTAAAGGCATTGTGTAAGTCAACGACCCCTGCAATTACCATGAATGCTGCACCAAGAAGTGCGATGACAGCACGGTTAATTTTTTCAGAAATAATAATGGCATATGTAATTAAAAAGACTGCGATAGCGAAATAATACTGCCAGTTTGCGAGTTCTTGCGTTGTTTCGTGCAAAACTCTCATCTCCTTTCATTCACTTTTCTTAGTGTGTCAAAAAATTAACTAGATGAAACACACATAACGTCATTATAAAGTAGAAAAATGGCGGATGTAAATGAAAGGGTTTATTTTGTCATATTTTCTGCATAGGTCATTTTTTCTTATTTTTAAAAATATTTGTGGGCATCTGACATATATATAAGATACATCCAATCTGAATATTTAAAATCGAATCAGCATTCGAGCTTGTTCGTGTAGGAGTGTCAAATAGAAAGGAATGACAAATATGATAAGGAAGGGATCGTATGGATGAACAACGATTTTTGTTTTTAGACTTTGAGTTTACGATGCCCCAGCATAGAAAAAAGCCAAAAGGTTTTTTCCCAGAAATTATTGAGGTCGGACTCGTTTCAGTTGTTGGTTGTAAGGTGGAAGATACGTATTCATCGCATATTAGACCGAAAACATTTCCGTCTTTAACGGATCGATGTAAAAAATTTTTAGGAATTAAACAGGAAGTAGTGGACAAAGGAATTTCTTTTCATGAACTTGTTGAGAAACTTGCAGAATATGAAAAGAGTGGTAGACCGACAATTGTAACGTGGGGAAATATGGATATGAAAGTCTTAAAGCATAACTGTGAAATGGCGGGAGTAGAATTTCCATTCTTTGGACAGTGTCGTGATTTATCGCTTGAGTATAAGAAGTTTTTTGGAGAGAGAAATCAAACAGGGCTGTGGAAGGCAATTGAGGCGTATGGAAAAGCAGGAACAGGAAAGCATCATTGTGCGCTTGATGATGCGATGACGACATATAATATTTTTAAGTTAGTAGAAAAAGATAAAGAGTATTTAGTCAAACCAGCACCTCCGACATTAGGGGAACTTGTTGATTTTTCGAAAGTGTTAAAGAAAGTGAGTACACAGTAACGACCAAATTGCAAAATATGTAATTTGGTCGTTTTGTTTTTTAAAGTTTGTAATCTCGCTTCAATTGCTGAAGTGTTTCTAGACTACGCCCCGCAAAAGGTGAATCATCTTCAGAAAATGAATTCATTTGAGTTTCTAATGCTAATTTTAGTGACTCTGTATAATCCGGAATTTCCCCTTCATATTTCTTCACCATTTGCTCTGGAATGTTCGTCTGTTCACGAAAAGCTAAAGCACGTCTTTCATGGAAGAATGGTACGTCAGCTTGTTTTACGTTATGTAAGTCACCTTGCACCGGATGTTTTAAAACAGCTAGTACTTTTACGACGTAACTGCCAGGACGGCTATTTGTAATTTCGCCGATGTATTTTCCAGTTTTATAAATACCAGTAACGATTTCACCAATTTCAAATGTTTCTCTCATATTTTTCACCTCAAGTTTATAGTAAGGAAAGTGCGCGAAGGAGTCAAAGAAATCATTCGCTTTCGGAACGCCCCCTTGAGAATATGACAGGCTTCAATTATAATTTAAGATGATAAAACAGAAAATTCTGATGTTTATTCTTACTATAAATTCCCCGATAAGGAGTGTTTCATATGATGCCTTTATATTTCCCTGAAGATAAAACGGAGTATATTATTCCAGGTATTGTTTGCGTTCTATTTATCATCGGTGCGGTTGCTACGTGGCGTATGTTTATTCGTGTATCAAAACGAGAAGCAGAGCGATTACAGAAAGTAGAAGAAAAGCTTTTAGCTGAAAAGAAACGATAATTCATTTTTGTATGTTTCCCTCTATGCTCGGACAATCTAAGGGCAGAAAGCATTTTGGAGGGAATTGAATGAAAAGACGGCTTTTTTTCAGTTGTTGTTTATTATTTCTAATGGCGGGTTGTGACCAAGGGAAGCCGAAAGAAATTGATGTGAAATTACATAATGCTTCAGGTGATGAAGTTGGGACTGCAAAAGTAGTTCAGCAAACAAGTGGAGTGAAAATTACGATTAAAGCGGAAGGCTTTACACCAGGACCACACGGGATACATGTGCATGAAATCGGAGAATGTAAAGCGCCACGTTTCGAATCATCTGGGAATCATTTTAATCCGGATAATAAAAAGCACGGACTCCTCAATCCGAAGGGCGCAGAAAATGGTGATTTACCGAACGTAGTTGCAGACGGTTCGGGAAAGATTAAAGCAGAAATCGATGCTCCGCATATAACGCTTGAAGAAGGAAAAACGACGATTCATAGAAAAGATGGAGCGTCTATTATTATTACAGAAAACGCTGATGATGGTATGACGCAACCAACGGGTAAATCTGGTGGCCGAATTGCTTGCGGTGTTATCGTAAAAAAAGTGTCGGATATGAAGAAAAAATAGAAGCTACCTTGAATGGTAGATTTTGTTGTAAAACCGCATGATAGTAAGTGGAATTATATCGATTTATCGAAAAAAAGGAGGCTATCCCAAAATCATTTTGGGATAGCCCCCTTTTTTGTTATGAGAATGTATGGTGTAGTCTGTTTAAAATTTCTTCTAAAACAGATCTAGGACAGCCAATGTTAATTCGGATATAGGCTTCCCCGCCCATTCCGTATTTCTCACCAGGCTCAACGATGATTTTACCTTTCTCTTCAAGCAATGCTGTTCGTTCATCTTGAGAAAGATCCAAGTGGGAACAATCAATCCACAGTAAAAAACTGCCTTCTGGTTTAATTACAGAAAGAGCTGGTATGTGATTTTGAATATACTTACAAGCAAATTGAGCGTTATCTTCAACGTACAATCGAATTTCATTTAGCCAATCATTACATTCTGTATAGGCACTTTGCATTGCTGTATAAGCAAATGTATTTAATCCGTGGAATCCTTGTCTATATTGGATAGACATAAAGGCATTACGGAGATTTTCATTCGGAATAATAATGATCGATGCTTGTAATCCAGCGATATTAAATGTTTTGCTCGGAGCCATACAAGTAATAGTGCGTGCTGCTAATTCTTCAGATAAAGAAGCAAACGGTGTATGAGTATGGCCTCTATAAATAATATCGGCATGAATTTCATCCGCGACAACGGTTACATTATATTGCGTACATAACGTACCGAGTTTTGTTAGCTCCTCTTTCGTCCAAACGCGCCCGATAGGATTGTGAGGGCTGCAAAGAAGCATTAGTTTTACACCTTGTTTAAATTGAGTTTCTAGATGCTCGAAGTCTATCTTATATATGCCATTTTGTTTAAACAAGGGACTCTCACATAATTGTCTATTATTTGTTTTGACCATTTCAAAAAATGGTGGATAAATAGGAGGTTGTACGAGTACGGCTTCTCCTTCTTTCGTTATAGCTTGTATGCTCGTACTAAGAGCTGGGACGATACCTGCGCTAAATACAATCCATTCTTTTTGTATTTCCCAATTGTATTGGCTTTTCGTCCAATTACAAATGATATTCCCAATATTTTCAGGAGGAAGTGTATAGCCGAAAATAGGATGTTCTGTGCGTTTTTGTAATGCAGTTTGAATTGGTTTTGGTACTTCAAAATCCATATCGGCAATCCAAGCGTGGATGAGCTCTTCATTTTTATATGTATCCCATTTTGTACTATGCGTTCCGCGACGATTTACCGTTTTATGAAATAGTTGCATATGTTAGCTCCTTTCTTCTGTCAAACTGTTAAGTTATGAAAATTCTCACTCTTCTTATAGAATAGCTGATGTGATACGATAAAGAAAAGCATTAAAAAGTGAAAAGGCGGGAAGCAGATGGGTGCATATGACAAAATGATTGAGGTTGTGAAAAATTGGGATCCGTTTCAAATGGGACCGGAGTTTTATGAAACAGAAGCGAGCGATGTTGTAAACGTCGTAAGTGTGTTTGATGATCCGAAATACATCGCAAAGAAGATTCAACATATATACTTTATGTCTTTTGAAGAAGTACCTGCACTTGAAAAATGCGAAAAATTAGCAGTAGAGTTACTCGTACTAAAAGAAGGCGGAAGTTGTTCATTATAGGCTGTCGGAATTTACGACAGCCTTTTTGTTTATTTTCATTTGTGCGGATGGATTAAAGCTTCACTTTATTGCGTCGCAAACGTAATAATTTCTTCATAAACATGATCGGGCTTTTCTTCAGGGAGTAAGTGTCCTGTATTTTCATAAGAAATGAAAGTTGAATTAGGTAGGTCTTTATGGAGACGGTGTCCTACATGTACAGGGACGACTCGATCTTTTTCACCCCAAATGAGTAATACTGGGGTTTCGATTTTTTGTAATTCAGTTGAAGATAAGTCACCTTCACGGTCTCTTATCATTCGAGTTAAAGCAGGGAATATACGATCATCATAAAAAGGAGCAGCGTAGCCTTCCATCATTTCATTGTCAATTAATGAATGGTCATGAACGACATTCATTAAGTTATGGACGATGCCCCTTCGAATAATCCAGTTCTTCACGTATAAGTGGAAGAACGGTAAATAAGAGGAGTACAGTAAAGGTAAGTTTGCGCGTGCTAAATAACTAGAGCTACATAGTAAAATCGTCTTTGAAATTAATTCAGGGCGTAAACGGTTTACAAAGAGTGAAATTTGTCCGCCCATAGAATGGCCAACTAATACAATATTCGCGAGAGATAAATGTTCGATTAAATCGATAATAATAGCTGCTAAATTGTGATAAGAATATTTAAAGAGATGAGATTTATCACTTTTTCCGAATGGTGGTAAATCAAGGGCAATTACTGTACCTTCCTTTGTTAGTAAAGGAATGAGTCGTCGATAGCTAAATGAGGAAGAGAGGAAGCCGTGAACGAGTACGAAAGTAGGTCGTTCTTTTTTAGTATTATGTTCATACAATTCGTAATGAATAGTAGTCCCGCGAGTGGAAAAAGTGAAGTAAGGGCATTTGCATTCATGGTTCATTTTTTGTCACTCCATTGATTTTTGTTCATATCATCTCCCGGCAAGAAACAAAATATGTTAACAAAAAAAGGCAAGATGACGATGTCATCTTGCCTTTCGTTTATTCATTATTATCTGCGAACAATATTAGGCGGTGTTTCTCCTTGTAACCCTGCAACTAAATTTTCAGCAGCTGTCATTGCCATTTGCTGCCTAGTTTTTAATGTTGCAGACCCAATGTGCGGTAAAGTCACAACATTTTGTAATGATAAGAGCGGATTATCTTTTTGAATCGGCTCTTGTGTAAAAGTATCGATGCCCGCTGCAAAGATTTTCTTTTCTGTTAATGCATGGATTAACGCTTCTTCATCTACTGTTTTTCCGCGAGAAGCATTAATGAAGATTGCAGTTTCTTTCATTAATGAAAATTCCTTTTCTCCAATAAGATGATATGTTTCATCTGTTAGTGGAGTAAGAAGGACAATAAAGTCAGATTGTTTTAGTAGCGTCTGTAAATCACAATATGTAGCATCGAATTTTTGCTCTGCTTCTTCTTTACGGAGACGGTTATAATAAAGAACATTCATATCAAATCCGAATTTCGCTCGTTTTGCGACAGCTTCACCAATGCGTCCCATTCCGATAATACCGATTGTACTATGGTGTACATCTAGTCCGAAGTGTTCTTTTCCAATTTCAGCGTTCCATTCACCATTTTTCACGTAGGAGTCGAGTTCACAAACACGGCGACCGGCAGATAACATAAGAGCGAAAACAAGGTCGGCTACTGTATCATCTAGTACGTATGGTGTATTCGTTCCGATGACATTTCGCTTTTCCATCGCTTGTAAATCAAAATTATCGTAACCGACAGAAATGTTGCTTACTACTTTTAAGTTAGGAGCCGCTTCTAATAATTCTTCATTAATAGCAGATCCAAAATTTAATAAACCATCTTTATCTTGTATTTTCTCTAATAGAACATCACGAGGTACCTTCTCATCTTGATCCCATTTTTCGAAATCACAGTGTTCTGATAAATAGTTTTCTACAAATGTTGGAACTGGTTCGGCAATATATACTTTTGGTTTCACGGTTCCATCCCCTTTCGCTTTATCACGCATTTTTCCGCTGATTAAAGGTTCACTTTACCCCGCATTAACGAGCAGTAAGACTCCCACCTAAAAAGACGGTTGAGGCAAAGAAGTGAGGTGGGAGATCAACTGCTCGTAAAAGCCCGATTGGTTCAACTAATAATCCATGGGGTGAACCTTTCCATGGATTAAAGTTTCACTTTATTTTGACATAATTCTCTAAAAAAATCTTCTTTTCAAACTGGAAAGGGTATTTGTATAATTTAGACACAACAGAAAAGGAAGGATGATTTATATGGTGACAGAGAAAGAATTGGAATTATTAGCTTGTCTTGAAAAGAATAGTCGTTTATCTGTAGATACATTAGCGAAGTTGTTAAATATAGAAGTAGAAGAAGCGAAAAAAATGGTTACGAAATTAGAAAGTGAAAAGATTATCGTGGACTATGTAACACATATCGATTGGACAAAAGTGAAAGAACATACTGGTTTAACGGCGATGATTGATGTGAAAGTTACACCGAAGCGTGGTGTCGGTTTTGATGCAGTAGCTGAACAAATTTATCGTTATTCAGAAGTAAAATCTGCGTATTTAATGTCAGGGACATACGATCTTTCTATTACATTAGAAGGAAAGACGATGGGAGAAGTAGCGATGTTTGTTTCTGAGAAATTAGCAACAATTGAATCTGTCGTTTCTACAACAACGCATTTCATTTTGAAGAAGTATAAACATGAGGGAATTATTTACGAAAAAAACGATGATGATAAGCGCATTGTGGTGACACCATGAAGCAATTTGAACTATCTAGAACGGCAGAATCTTTACAACCATCTGGTATTCGAAAGTTTTTCGATTTAGCAGCAAATATGAAAGGTGTTATTTCTCTTGGAGTAGGAGAGCCGGACTTTGTTACACCTTGGAATGTAAGGCAAGCATGTATTCGTTCTTTAGAACAAGGATATACGTCATATACAGCAAATGCAGGATTATTGGAGCTCCGTCAAGAAATAGCAAAGTATCTAGAAAAACAATTTGCAGTATCTTATGATCCAAACGATGAAATCATCGTTACAGTTGGAGCGAGTCAGGCGTTAGATGTAGCGATGCGTACCATTATAAATCCTGATGATGAAGTACTCATTATTGAACCAAGTTTCGTTTCTTATGCACCGCTTGTGATATTAGCTGGAGGAGTTCCGGTTCCTGTGGCAACGACTTTAGAAAACGAGTTTAAAGTACAACCAGAACAAATTGAAGCAGCTATTACAGCGAAAACAAAGGCAATTTTGCTTTGTTCACCAAATAATCCAACAGGTGCAATGTTAAACAAACCCGAGCTTGAAGAAATAGCAGTGATTGTTGAGAAGTACAATTTAATCGTATTATCTGATGAAATCTATGCAGAGCTCGTATACGACGAAGTATATACAAGTTTCGCGAGTATTAAAAATATGCGTGACCATACGATTTTAATTTCAGGGTTTTCAAAAGGGTTTGCCATGACGGGATGGCGTCTTGGGATGATTGCAGCCCCTGTTCAATTTTCAGAATTAATGCTCAAAATCCACCAGTATTCAATGATGTGTGCACCAACGATGTCTCAATTTGCAGCGCTTGAAGCATTACGCGGAGGAAATGATGAAGTAATTCGAATGAGAGATAGCTATAAAAAACGTCGTAACTTTATGACGACATCTTTCAATGAAATGGGCTTAACATGTCATGTGCCAGGCGGGGCATTTTATGTTTTCCCTTCTATAGCTTCAACCGGACTATCTTCAGCAGAATTTGCAGAACAATTATTATTAGAAGAAAAAGTGGCTGTTGTTCCTGGAAATGTGTTTGGCGGGAGTGGTGAAGGATTTATTCGTTGTTCATATGCAACATCGCTTGAGCAACTTATGGAAGCAATGAAGAGAATGGAACGGTTCATAGAGAATAAAAAAAGGACAAAACACAATACGTTTTGTCCATAAAAGGGGGGGAATACTAGAAAGCCATGTGTTAGTATTCTATCCTAATATTGGAGAATTATACGTATTACAGGAAATTTTTTCGTGAATTTTGAATGAGTTCTATCAAAGTGGTATAATTTACTAATATAAGGTGGGAGCATCCTCGGTGTTTTACTTAGGATACTTACCACTAATCGGATATTTAACAATAAATACATCTGCTTTGCTATTTACAATTGTAGAGAAAATGGTAAACGTATGGGAGTGTTTCACATGTCAGAACAATATACAACGGGAGTGGTTGTAACAGGGAAAGTAACTGGAATTCAAGATTACGGTGCATTTGTAGCTTTGGATGCAGAAACACAAGGACTTGTGCATATATCTGAAATCACAAATGGGTATGTAAAAGACATTCATGACTTTTTAAAGGTTGGAGATACAGTAGAAGTAAAAGTACTTTCAATTGATGAAGAACACAGAAAAATGAGTTTATCGTTAAAAGCGGCGAAAAGAAAGCAAGGACGAATTCTTATACCGAATCCATCAGAGAACGGATTTAATACACTGCGAGAAAAGCTAGCGGAATGGATTGAAGAGTCGGAGGTAATAAAGTAAAAGAGGAACGCATATGAGCGTTCCTCTTTTACTGTGACTTATGATATATATATTTGCAAATATGATTGCATGCAATCATATTCGTATGTCGGAGGCGAAAAAGACATACTGACTATTGAATTTCATGTGTTTCTGGGTGAGTACCAAGATTCTCGGATGGTTTAAATAGTAAGCCGAGATTGATAAGCCCAGAAATACCAACGATGCCGTAAATAATACGTGCAAGAGCTGATTTCTGTCCCCCGAAAATAGCCGCTACTAAGTCAAACTGGAAGAACCCGATCAGTCCCCAGTTAACAGCGCCGATTACAGTGAAGACTAATGCGATACGTTGCAAGGTACTCATGAAAAGTCCCCCCCTTAATGTGAAGCGTGAGCAAGCAAGGAGTTAATAAGAAAATTTAACTCCTTTATAGAATGGTATAGTTTTGTTGTTTTTATACATGAAAAATGTACGAAAAACGATGTATATACATCTATACCGAAAAATTCGAATTTTTATGCAAAAAATGAACTTTTTCTAAAAAATAAATAATGGTTACGTTTACAATTGTTGAATCGCTTGATTTACAACTTTAGTTTCGCTAAAGTGAATACAGAAATACATATACATAATTGGAGGGAAAAAGATGAGTACACATGTAACGTTCGACTATTCTAAAGCGTTATCCTTCATCGGTGAAAATGAACTAACTTATTTACGTGATGCAGTAAAAGTAACACATCATGCAATCCACGAAAAAACTGGAGCTGGGAACGATTTCCTTGGGTGGGTAGAGCTTCCGCTTCAATATGACAAAGAAGAATTCGCTCGCATTCAAAAATGCGCAGAAAAAATTAAAAATGACTCTGACATTTTACTTGTTGTAGGTATTGGTGGTTCTTACCTAGGAGCACGCGCAGCAATTGAAATGTTAAACCATTCTTTCTATAACACGCTTTCTAAAGAACAACGTAAAACTCCACAAGTGCTATTTGTTGGACAAAACATTAGCTCCACTTACATGAAAGATTTAATGGACGTACTAGAAGGTAAAGACTTTTCTATTAACGTTATTTCCAAATCAGGTACAACAACAGAGCCTGCAATCGCATTCCGTATTTTCCGTAAATTATTAGAAGAAAAGTATGGAAAAGAAGAAGCACGCAAACGTATTTATGCGACTACAGATAAAGCGCGCGGTGCTTTAAAAACATTATCTGATAATGAAGGCTACGAAACGTTCGTTATTCCAGATGATGTTGGCGGTCGTTTCTCTGTATTAACACCAGTAGGTTTATTGCCAATCGCTGTAAGTGGCCTAAACATTGAAGAGATGATGAAAGGTGCAGCTGCTGGTCATAATGATTTCGCGAAATCAGAACTTGAAGAAAACCCAGCTTACCAATACGCAGTAGTTCGTAATGCTCTATATAATAAAGGGAAAACAATTGAAATGCTTGTTAACTATGAGCCAGCACTTCACTACTTCTCTGAGTGGTGGAAACAGTTATTTGGTGAAAGTGAAGGAAAAGATCAAAAAGGTATTTTCCCATCTTCAGCAAACTTCTCAACTGACTTACACTCATTAGGTCAATACATTCAAGAAGGTCGTCGTGACCTATTCGAAACAGTTCTTAAAGTAGGTAAATCTACACACGAACTAAAAATCGAATTAGACGACAACGATTTAGATGGATTAAACTACCTTGCTGGTGAAACGATAGACTTCGTAAACACAAAAGCATACGAAGGTACATTACTTGCACATAGCGATGGCGGAGTACCAAACTTAATCGTAAACATCCCTGAATTAAATGAGTACACATTCGGTTACCTTGTATACTTCTTCGAAAAAGCATGTGCGATGAGCGGCTACCTATTAGGCGTAAATCCATTTGACCAACCAGGAGTAGAAGCATACAAGAAAAACATGTTTGCTTTACTTGGTAAACCAGGATTTGAAGAATTAAAAGCAGAATTAGAAGAGCGTTTAAAATAATGAAAAGCGATCGGGTCTCCGGTCGCTTTTTATTATTTTATTGAAAGGTACATCGGTATATTCAAACTAGAATGGGTATGCTAAAGGAAAAGTCTAGGAGGGATGGGCTTGATTCCGATTCAATCAAAATTAGAAGGATGTACATATGCGTTATATAAGTTAGAAGAGGTTATGAAACCACTTGGATATAGTATTGGCGGCAATTGGGATTATGATAAAGGATGCTTTGATTATAAAATCGACGAAGAAGAAGGGTATCAATTTTTACGCGTACCATTTACAGCGGTGGATGGGGAACTAGATGTGCCTGGTGTAATAGTCCGTCTTGAAACACCGTATATTCTTTCGCACGTATATCAAGACGAACTAGATGATAATGTTAATGCTTTAACAGCTGGAACGAGTGGATTGGATCAATTTGCGGAGCCACAAGATCCAGATGGAGATGTGAAAAGAAAATATATCAATATTGGTAAAGTATTGGTACAAGAACTAGAAAATCATTTTTTTAATGGTGAATAACGATGAGTATGTCGCTTTCGATGAGAATGAAAGAATGAACTGGATTGATCATATATTGTTCGTCGCGCTTTACACCTAGTAAGAGAATGTTTTGCTTTAAAAGAGTATAGCTACAATTTGCAAAGGATTGTCCGGTGCAGGACGGGGGAATCTCCATCAGTTGTAATTTGTTATCAGAGATTTCATCGTAAAGTGAGAATAGTACACCTGAAATGGAAGGGAATAAAAGAGAAGCGGTAAATACATAGCTCGTTAATTTATTTCCTTCTATAATTTCTGATACGCCAGCTCTCGTTGCATTTTGGATTTGTTCAGAAGTAAGAAGTTCAGCGATGCAGTGAATGTTTGGATTAAGTCCTTTTGCAGTTAAAATATTTAAAATGGACTGTGTATCTGCTAAGCTTTCGTTCTTCTCTTTATCCGCTGTTATTAATATAGTGTGAGCTGTTGTAATGTTAGCTTTTAATAAAGTTTGATCGTGATGCGGACAACCTTTTATAAATTCTAAATGATGAAATGGCTTTGGAAGTAAAGAAAGTGTTTCATCAATTAAAACGATATCAAGGTTCGGTTGTAATATGTGCATTTGTTTTACAACATGTTTTGCACGCTCATTCCAGCCAACGATAATCATATGACCATTAGAGGTAGCAGCTGCTTCACCTTTAATTCTCATATATTGTTTATTAATCATGTCGGTAGCGAATAGAACCATATAATAAGAACAAAATCCCGTCCCTAATAAAATAATACATATACCAATAAGTTTTCCTATCGTTGTATGGGGGGCGAAATCGCCGTATCCAACGGTGAAAATGGTAACGATTGACCACCAAACCCCGTCGAACCATGTGGTGAAGTGAGATGGCTCTAATATATGTATAAGAAAGCCGGAGAAGGCAGTAAGTACAATAATAAAACAAATTAAACGAAAAATAATGGAATCGCGAAATGTATCTACTAAATTCGGACGGGATTTCAAGTTCCTATTCCTCCTTACTTTTCAAGACTACATTCATTGTTACCATTATAGAAAAAAGAAAAACTCTCTAATTAAAAAGAGAGTTTTTCTTTAACTACTCAGTCACTCTATGAAAAAACGCCAGAAAAGCATTTTTTAAAATGACCGAGAGGGACTGGTTATGTATAGGATCGGTCAGTGTCTTTTCCTGCCATGCGCGAAGTTTTAAAACAAAGAAAGGTAGAGGACCATTTTATCTCCATGGCAGTAATCTATATGCTGAAAAATGAAAATAACTTTCTATAGATAATAAGGTACGTATTCTCGCGGGAGTAATACTCCTTATCTAACTTCTAAATGAAAGGTATGGCTGGGTAGTAACGTTTTTCTTTATGTTACATACTCTCCACTTCGGTTTGTTGAACACTTTCAAGATGCTGAAGAGCATAATAAACATCAGCGGTATGTCTTTTTTGATCGATAGACAATTTCAAATGTAAATAGTGCGAACCATTTTCCAATGTTTTGAGCTTCATGTTCTTAACTTTTATATCCATTTCTTTTATTTCTTCAATTACGGTCGGGATATTGTCCATATTTCGTACAACGAGTTTCACTGCGATATCACGTTGGCGAAATGATCTAGGACCGACGTATTTCATCGCTAATGGTATAAGTTCTACACTAATCATAAGGAAACACATTCCGAAAATAGCCTCGATATAGAAACCAGCTCCAACGGCAATGCCGATGCCAGAAGCACCCCAAATCATAGCGGCGGTCGTTAATCCCGCAATACTATCGTTTCCTCTGCGTAAAATTACACCGGCACCTAAAAAACCAATTCCGGATACAATTTGAGCGGCAAGTCGAAGTGGATCCATATTCATATGATCGGTATGTGGTAAGTTGTAAGCTGCTTTAATAGAAACAATGGTTAGGAGGCAACTAATAATAGAAATAACTAAACAAGTTTTTAAGCCGAGTGGTTTACGTTTTAATTCGCGCTCTAAACCGATAGCGAATCCTAAAATAGCCGAGAGACCTAGTTTTATTAATAAGTCGGTGTAGTCCATGTATATTCCTCCTTGTATGATATAGTATATGAATAAAACGTTTATCCCGCTATTTGCGGGCAGTAAGCCCCGCCTCAAAATTCGCCGAATGCGAGAAAGTTCGGTGGGAGACGACTGCCCGTAAATGCCCGATTGGTGAAGGCTAATAATCAGTGGGGGATGAACACCCCCCACACTGATTAAAGTTTCACTTTATATAGAAAGAAACGTTTTGTGACAGAGGGACTTTCTATAGAATATATGTAGGAATTACTTAGAAATGAAAGAGATGTTTCGTTTAAGTATATGATATTAAAAAAGAAATGTAGTTGGTTTCAAAAAAGTTTTCAAAAGGTGTTGCATTTCATTTTTCTACATGATATATTAATAACCGTCGCTGATGCGGAAACGCAGAAAACGACAAAAAAGAAATTGAAAAACTTAGTTGACATCGAAAAATGAAGATGTTAACATAAGGAAGTCGCAAATGAGCGACTAAGTAGTTCTTTGAAAACTGAACGAAACAAACAACGTGAACGTCAATTTTTATTTTTAGATGCTAGACAAACTAACTTTATTGGAGAGTTTGATCCTGGCTCAGGATGAACGCTGGCGGCGTGCCTAATACATGCAAGTCGAGCGAATGGATTAAGAGCTTGCTCTTATGAAGTTAGCGGCGGACGGGTGAGTAACACGTGGGTAACCTACCCATAAGACTGGGATAACTCCGGGAAACCGGGGCTAATACCGGATAATATTTTGAACTGCATAGTTCGAAATTGAAAGGCGGCTTCGGCTGTCACTTATGGATGGACCCGCGTCGCATTAGCTAGTTGGTGAGGTAACGGCTCACCAAGGCGACGATGCGTAGCCGACCTGAGAGGGTGATCGGCCACACTGGGACTGAGACACGGCCCAGACTCCTACGGGAGGCAGCAGTAGGGAATCTTCCGCAATGGACGAAAGTCTGACGGAGCAACGCCGCGTGAGTGATGAAGGCTTTCGGGTCGTAAAACTCTGTTGTTAGGGAAGAACAAGTGCTAGTTGAATAAGCTGGCACCTTGACGGTACCTAACCAGAAAGCCACGGCTAACTACGTGCCAGCAGCCGCGGTAATACGTAGGTGGCAAGCGTTATCCGGAATTATTGGGCGTAAAGCGCGCGCAGGTGGTTTCTTAAGTCTGATGTGAAAGCCCACGGCTCAACCGTGGAGGGTCATTGGAAACTGGGAGACTTGAGTGCAGAAGAGGAAAGTGGAATTCCATGTGTAGCGGTGAAATGCGTAGAGATATGGAGGAACACCAGTGGCGAAGGCGACTTTCTGGTCTGTAACTGACACTGAGGCGCGAAAGCGTGGGGAGCAAACAGGATTAGATACCCTGGTAGTCCACGCCGTAAACGATGAGTGCTAAGTGTTAGAGGGTTTCCGCCCTTTAGTGCTGAAGTTAACGCATTAAGCACTCCGCCTGGGGAGTACGGCCGCAAGGCTGAAACTCAAAGGAATTGACGGGGGCCCGCACAAGCGGTGGAGCATGTGGTTTAATTCGAAGCAACGCGAAGAACCTTACCAGGTCTTGACATCCTCTGAAAACTCTAGAGATAGAGCTTCTCCTTCGGGAGCAGAGTGACAGGTGGTGCATGGTTGTCGTCAGCTCGTGTCGTGAGATGTTGGGTTAAGTCCCGCAACGAGCGCAACCCTTGATCTTAGTTGCCATCATTAAGTTGGGCACTCTAAGGTGACTGCCGGTGACAAACCGGAGGAAGGTGGGGATGACGTCAAATCATCATGCCCCTTATGACCTGGGCTACACACGTGCTACAATGGACGGTACAAAGAGCTGCAAGACCGCGAGGTGGAGCTAATCTCATAAAACCGTTCTCAGTTCGGATTGTAGGCTGCAACTCGCCTACATGAAGCTGGAATCGCTAGTAATCGCGGATCAGCATGCCGCGGTGAATACGTTCCCGGGCCTTGTACACACCGCCCGTCACACCACGAGAGTTTGTAACACCCGAAGTCGGTGGGGTAACCTTTATGGAGCCAGCCGCCTAAGGTGGGACAGATGATTGGGGTGAAGTCGTAACAAGGTAGCCGTATCGGAAGGTGCGGCTGGATCACCTCCTTTCTATGGAGAATTGATGAACGCAGTTCATCAATAAACGTTGACTTGTTTTGTTTCGTTCAGTTTTGAGAGAACTATCTCTCAAGTTTAAATGTATGTTCTTTGAAAACTAGATAACAGTGTAGCTCATATTTTTTTAATTTTAGTTTGGTTAAGTTAGAAAGGGCGCACGGTGGATGCCTTGACACTAGGAGTCGATGAAGGACGGGACTAACGCCGATATGCTTCGGGGAGCTGTAAGTAAGCTTTGATCCGAAGATTTCCGAATGGGGAAACCCACTATACGTAATGGTATGGTATCCTTACCTGAATACATAGGGTATGGAAGACAGACCCAGGGAACTGAAACATCTAAGTACCTGGAGGAAGAGAAAGCAAATGCGATTTCCTGAGTAGCGGCGAGCGAAACGGAATCTAGCCCAAACCAAGAGGCTTGCCTCTTGGGGTTGTAGGACATTCTATACGGAGTTACAAAGGAACGAGGTAGACGAAGCGACCTGGAAAGGTCCGTCACAGAGGGTAATAACCCCGTAGTCGAAACTTCGTTCTCTCTTGAATGTATCCTGAGTACGGCGGAACACGTGAAATTCCGTCGGAATCTGGGAGGACCATCTCCCAAGGCTAAATACTCCCTAGTGATCGATAGTGAACCAGTACCGTGAGGGAAAGGTGAAAAGCACCCCGGAAGGGGAGTGAAAGAGATCCTGAAACCGTGTGCCTACAAATAGTCAGAGCCCGTTAATGGGTGATGGCGTGCCTTTTGTAGAATGAACCGGCGAGTTACGATCCCGTGCAAGGTTAAGTTGAAGAGACGGAGCCGCAGCGAAAGCGAGTCTGAATAGGGCGTTTAGTACGTGGTCGTAGACCCGAAACCAGGTGATCTACCCATGTCCAGGGTGAAGTTCAGGTAACACTGAATGGAGGCCCGAACCCACGCACGTTGAAAAGTGCGGGGATGAGGTGTGGGTAGCGGAGAAATTCCAATCGAACCTGGAGATAGCTGGTTCTCCCCGAAATAGCTTTAGGGCTAGCCTTAAGTGTAAGAGTCTTGGAGGTAGAGCACTGATTGAACTAGGGGTCCTCATCGGATTACCGAATTCAGTCAAACTCCGAATGCCAATGACTTATCCTTAGGAGTCAGACTGCGAGTGATAAGATCCGTAGTCAAGAGGGAAACAGCCCAGATCGCCAGCTAAGGTCCCAAAGTGTGTATTAAGTGGAAAAGGATGTGGAGTTGCTTAGACAACTAGGATGTTGGCTCAGAAGCAGCCACCATTTAAAGAGTGCGTAATAGCTCACTAGTCGAGTGACTCTGCGCCGAAAATGTACCGGGGCTAAATACACCACCGAAGCTGCGAATTGATACCAATGGTATCAGTGGTAGGGGAGCGTTCTAAGTGCAGTGAAGTCAGACCGGAAGGACTGGTGGAGCGCTTAGAAGTGAGAATGCCGGTATGAGTAGCGAAAGACGGGTGAGAATCCCGTCCACCGAATGCCTAAGGTTTCCTGAGGAAGGCTCGTCCGCTCAGGGTTAGTCAGGACCTAAGCCGAGGCCGACAGGCGTAGGCGATGGACAACAGGTTGATATTCCTGTACCACCTCTTTATCGTTTGAGCAATGGAGGGACGCAGAAGGATAGAAGAAGCGTGCGATTGGTTGTGCACGTCCAAGCAGTTAGGCTGATAAGTAGGCAAATCCGCTTATCGTAAAGGCTGAGCTGTGATGGGGAAGCTCCTTATGGAGCGAAGTCTTTGATTCCCCGCTGCCAAGAAAAGCTTCTAGCGAGATAAAAGGTGCCTGTACCGCAAACCGACACAGGTAGGCGAGGAGAGAATCCTAAGGTGTGCGAGAGAACTCTGGTTAAGGAACTCGGCAAAATGACCCCGTAACTTCGGGAGAAGGGGTGCTTTCTTAACGGAAAGCCGCAGTGAATAGGCCCAAGCGACTGTTTAGCAAAAACACAGGTCTCTGCGAAGCCGTAAGGCGAAGTATAGGGGCTGACACCTGCCCGGTGCTGGAAGGTTAAGGAGAGGGGTTAGCGTAAGCGAAGCTCTGAACTGAAGCCCCAGTAAACGGCGGCCGTAACTATAACGGTCCTAAGGTAGCGAAATTCCTTGTCGGGTAAGTTCCGACCCGCACGAAAGGTGTAACGATTTGGGCACTGTCTCAACCAGAGACTCGGTGAAATTATAGTACCTGTGAAGATGCAGGTTACCCGCGACAGGACGGAAAGACCCCGTGGAGCTTTACTGTAGCCTGATATTGAATTTTGGTACAGTTTGTACAGGATAGGCGGGAGCCATTGAAACCGGAGCGCTAGCTTCGGTGGAGGCGCTGGTGGGATACCGCCCTGACTGTATTGAAATTCTAACCTACGGGTCTTATCGACCCGGGAGACAGTGTCAGGTGGGCAGTTTGACTGGGGCGGTCGCCTCCTAAAGTGTAACGGAGGCGCCCAAAGGTTCCCTCAGAATGGTTGGAAATCATTCGTAGAGTGCAAAGGCATAAGGGAGCTTGACTGCGAGACCTACAAGTCGAGCAGGGACGAAAGTCGGGCTTAGTGATCCGGTGGTTCCGCATGGAAGGGCCATCGCTCAACGGATAAAAGCTACCCCGGGGATAACAGGCTTATCTCCCCCAAGAGTCCACATCGACGGGGAGGTTTGGCACCTCGATGTCGGCTCATCGCATCCTGGGGCTGTAGTCGGTCCCAAGGGTTGGGCTGTTCGCCCATTAAAGCGGTACGCGAGCTGGGTTCAGAACGTCGTGAGACAGTTCGGTCCCTATCCGTCGTGGGCGCAGGAAATTTGAGAGGAGCTGTCCTTAGTACGAGAGGACCGGGATGGACGCACCGCTGGTGTACCAGTTGTTCTGCCAAGGGCATAGCTGGGTAGCTATGTGCGGAAGGGATAAGTGCTGAAAGCATCTAAGCATGAAGCCCCCCTCAAGATGAGATTTCCCATAGCGTAAGCTAGTAAGATCCCTGAAAGATGATCAGGTTGATAGGTTCGAGGTGGAAGCATGGTGACATGTGGAGCTGACGAATACTAATAGATCGAGGACTTAACCATATAATATGAAGCAATGTTATCTAGTTTTGAAAGAATATAAAAAACTTATTGACTTTAAATGTCGAATAAGTTATGATAATTCTTGTCTTAAATGAATACAGTCTGGTAATGATGGCAGAGAGGTCACACCCGTTCCCATACCGAACACGGAAGTTAAGCTCTCTAGCGCCGATGGTAGTTGGGACCTTGTCCCTGTGAGAGTAGGACGTTGCCAGGCAATTCGGAGGATTAGCTCAGCTGGGAGAGCACCTGCCTTACAAGCAGGGGGTCGGCGGTTCGATCCCGTCATCCTCCACCATTTAGCCGACTTAGCTCAATTGGTAGAGCAACTGACTTGTAATCAGTAGGTTGGGGGTTCAAGTCATCTAGTCGGCACCAGAAAATCATGGCGGTTGTGGCGAAGTGGTTAACGCACCGGATTGTGGCTCCGGCACTCGTGGGTTCAATTCCCATCAGTCGCCCCATTTTTTCTTTTTAAATTATAACATGCGGGTGTGGCGGAATTGGCAGACGCACTAGACTTAGGATCTAGCGCCTTTGGCGTGGGGGTTCGACTCCCTTCACCCGCACTTTTAATAAAATAACTCAAACATGTCTTGCGGAAGTAGTTCAGTGGTAGAATACAACCTTGCCAAGGTTGGGGTCGCGGGTTCGAATCCCGTCTTCCGCTCCAATTTTCAGTATGACATGCCGGGGTGGCGGAACAGGCAGACGCACAGGACTTAAAATCCTGCGGTGGGTGACCACCGTGCGGGTTCGACCCCCGCCCTCGGCACCATATGCGCCCGTAGCTCAATTGGATAGAGCGTTTGACTACGGATCAAGAGGTTAGGGGTTCGACTCCTCTCGGGCGCGTTTTTTATTAACGGGAAGTGGCTCAGCTTGGTAGAGCACCTGGTTTGGGACCAGGGGGTCGCAGGTTCAAATCCTGTCTTCCCGATATTTTCAAAATATGGGGCCTTAGCTCAGCTGGGAGAGCGCCTGCCTTGCACGCAGGAGGTCAGCGGTTCGATCCCGCTAGGCTCCACTTATTTGAATATAACTTATGGCGGTGTAGCTCAGCTGGCTAGAGCGTACGGTTCATACCCGTGAGGTCGGGGGTTCGATCCCCTCCGCCGCTACCATAAAGGACCTTTAGCTCAGCTGGTTAGAGCAGACGGCTCATAACCGTCCGGTCGTAGGTTCGAGTCCTACAAGGTCCACCACTCAAAGTTCATATCTCGGAGGTATACCCAAGTTCGGCTGAAGGGATCGGTCTTGAAAACCGACAGGCGGCGAGAGTCGCGCGGGGGTTCGAATCCCTCTACCTCCTCCATTTTTTCTAAATTAAATATTATATCATCGCGGGGTGGAGCAGTACGGTAGCTCGTCGGGCTCATAACCCGAAGGTCGCAGGTTCAAATCCTGTCCCCGCAACCAAATGGTCCCGTGGTGTAGTGGTTAACATGCCTGCCTGTCACGCAGGAGATCGCCGGTTCGACCCCGGTCGGGACCGCCATTTTTTACATAAAGGCTCGGTAGCTCAGTCGGTAGAGCAGAGGACTGAAAATCCTCGTGTCGGCGGTTCGATTCCGTCCCGAGCCACCATTTTGAAATCGCAAGCCGGCTTAGCTCAATTGGTAGAGCAACTGACTTGTAATCAGTAGGTTGGGGGTTCAAGTCCTCTAGCCGGCACCACTTTCAAAATGAGCCATTAGCTCAGTTGGTAGAGCATCTGACTTTTAATCAGAGGGTCGAAGGTTCGAATCCTTCATGGCTCACCATTTTTAATTTAATGCGGGTGTAGTTTAGTGGTAAAACAAGAGCCTTCCAAGCTCTGGTCGAGAGTTCGATTCTCTTCACCCGCTTTTTATGGGCCTATAGCTCAGCTGGTTAGAGCGCACGCCTGATAAGCGTGAGGTCGATGGTTCGAGTCCATTTAGGCCCACCATAATTATTCCGCAGTAGCTCAGTGGTAGAGCTATCGGCTGTTAACCGATCGGTCGTAGGTTCGAGTCCTACCTGCGGAGCCATATTATAGAGAAGTACCCAAGTGGCTCAAGGGGCTCCCCTGCTAAGGGAGTAGATCGCGAACGCGGTGCGAGGGTTCGAATCCCTTCTTCTCTGCCAGATTTTGGCCCGTTGGTCAAGTGGTTAAGACACCGCCCTTTCACGGCGGTAACACGGGTTCGAATCCCGTACGGGTCATACTAAAAGAGATAGCATAATCTGCTATCTCTTTTTTGTTGTATAAAAGCGGACTTTTGATAGTCTGCTTTTTTTTATAGATTTTTGTATACTTTTTTCTATTTGAAGCGTCTAACTAATAGAAAGGAGAGAGCGATGGAGTATGAAAAGGTCATTATAGAAACATCAAAAAGTATTTATAGATATTTGCTTAAAATTGGAGTAACACCAGCAGAAGCAGAGGATATCGTTCAAGATACGATACAAAAAAGTTATATTAATTTAAATAGGATTACCTCTTCTTATGTATAAGAAGAGGTAATCCTATTTTTTGAATATGTTTTAACTCTCTGCTGAATGCCCATCCGGTTTCATAACAGCATGACTATATGCGGAGTGGAGAGTTTTGTATCCTAAAAGTGCAATAATTAAGGCAAGGCCTCCTGCAATAATAGCCACACTAAATCCTGCGCGAGCTCCAAAGGTATCAATAATTAAACCAGCTACCGCTGATCCTAGAGAGACTCCAATACCAAGTCCTGTAATTGCCCAGGTCATTCCTTCGGTTATTTTTGATTCAGGTACGATTTTTTCCACCAGTCCCATAGTAATAATCATAGTAGGGGCAACAGATAAGCCTGCAAAGAAAACAATAACTACTAGCCAAGCAATAGTGTTTACGAAAACTAGTGGCAGCATTGTTACCATTGATAGTGTGACTGCTATTAAAAATTGATTATATGGTGGAGTACTGAGTTTAAGAGTGCCGAAAATAAGACCTGCCAGGCATGAACCGATTGCATAGACGGAAAGCACAAAGCTAGCAGCTACTGTGTTTCCTTGATGCTCAGCAAAAGCCACACTAACTACATCTATTGTGCCAAATATAGTACCTATAGCGATGAGTGTGAATACAAGCACTCGTAATGTACCAATTTTAAATACTGTTCCTTTGTTTGTAATGTCGTGGGGATGTACATGTGGTTCTGTGCTTTTTTGCATGGTGAATAGGCATACCCCGATTGTAAGAAAAACACATGATAAAAGTGGTCCTGCTTCTGGGAAGAACATAACACTTAAACTGACGGATAATACAGGACCAATGATGAAGCAAAGTTCATCGACGACCGATTCGAAGGAAAATGCTGTATGCAATTTATGAGATCCACGGTATAGTTTAGTCCAACGTGCACGTACCATGGCCGACATGTTTGGCATACAACCCGCACATAAGGCGGATAGAAATAGCGTCCAATAAGGAGCCTCATATTTCGTACATAGAAGTAAGAGAATCGTAAAGAAAACACTGATACCTGTAGTCGGAAGAAGTATACGAGATTGCCCTAATTGATCAGCCATACGAGAAATATGAGGAGCTAGTAAAGCTGATGATAATGTGAAGGTGGCTGCAACGGCTCCGGCAAGCCAATAGTCACCACGTAACTGAGATAACATTGTAACAATACCAATCCCCATCATTGATATGGGCATCCGAGCTATAAAGCCTGCTAATGAGAATCCTTTTGTACCAGAAGCACTGAAAATCTCACGGTAGGAATTAAACATAATAATCACCAAAGTATTTGACGTTTACATATACATTCTTCATTCTTTTAACTCCTCCTCTGTGTCGTTAATACCTTCTATAAAAAGGGACAGTGAGTCAATTTAGGGTATAAGTAAGAAGTTATATTATCTTGTAAGCTAGAAAAAATTGACATACGCACCGTATGCCAATATCATATTAACATACGGCGCGTATGTCAATTGAAATGTTTTATCTCTGGATGGAGAGCTAACGTTAAAAGGAGTTATTCTTTTATATAGAGAACGATACTATAATGGGATTCATTTTGAATAAAGGGAATGAATAGAAGTAGGAGGAAAAGATGGTTAAAAAAACAAGAGCAGAAATGATCATTGAAACACGCGCTAAATTGCTGAGTGCAGCAAGAGAGGCTTTCGGTACAGTTGGATATGTAAACACATCTATGGATGATTTTACTGCATCTGTCGGTTTAACGCGTGGTGCAATTTATCATCATTTTGGCGATAAAAAAGGATTGCTAGAAGCAGTTGTAAAAGAAATTGATATGGAAATGGATAATAAATTACGGAAAGTATCAGATGAGGCGGAAGGTAATTGGGAAGGATTTGTTGGGCGCTGTCGAGCTTATTTAACGATGGCACTTGATCCAGAAATTCAGCGAATCGTACTTCGGGATGCACCAGCAGTATTAGGAACTAGTTATTATCAATCATCACAGTCACAATGTTTAGCGACGATGGCGGAGATACTTCAGCAACTAATGAAGGATTGTATTATTGAAAAGACGGACTGTGAAGCTTTAGCAAGATTCATAAATGGCGGACTAGTGGACCTTGCTTGTTGGATCGCGAATTCTGAAGATGCCGAGGAACAGTTGTCTAAAGCTTTACATAGCCTATCACTTATATTGAATGGTTTATTATTAGAAAAGAATGCATGATTTTAACGGATATTTTTTAATTAATATGCGCTAATGTGAAAAGGAGCATATATTAATCTATTTGCTCCTTTTCACATTAGCAGGCTGTTTATTTATATGGGGAGAAAGCAGTATGTTAAAAAAGTAAGAACATCATTCATTGCAGGATATCATACCGTATTCCATTCAAAGATTGAAGAGGTGTTATAGCCACACAGTAGTTATCTTATTTTGATTAGATACAGATTGGGATTTAAATTATAGAAAGTAAGTTTAATTCAAAAGAATAATCAAATCACATTATTTGTATTCACAATCTAAAGAAAACGCCTCCATTGAGATGGATTTCACCCGCATTCTAACAACTTTACACTCTATGTGAAAAAGTTCACAAATAGGTCATAATTTGTGAATGAATTCACAATGATCCGTGCTACAATATGTATGTAAAGAAGTTAAACAACATTAAATTAGTATTTTAATTAATTACTTAAACAATAATAAAAAATAGATGTAAACAATTGAAAGGGGAAATTAACATGAAAAAAGGTATCAATCGCGTAGTATTAGTAGGAACAGGAGCTGTAGGTTGTAGTTATGCTTACTCAATGATCAACCAAGGTGTAGCTGAAGAATTCGTACTAGTAGATGTTAATGAAGCAAAAGCAGAAGGAGAAGCAATGGACTTAAGCCATGCGGTACCATTCTCTCCAGCACCAACAAAAGTTTGGAGCGGTAGCTATGCAGATTGTAAAGATGCAGATTTAGTAGTTATCACTGCTGGATTACCACAAAAGCCAGGCGAAACTCGTTTAGACTTAGTTGAGAAAAATACAAAGATCTTTAAACAAATCGTTCGTGGTATTATGGATAGCGGATTCGATGGAATCTTCTTAATCGCAACTAACCCAGTTGATATTTTAACTTACGTAACTTGGAAAGAATCTGGTTTACCGAAAGAGCGCGTAATCGGTTCTGGTACTACTTTAGACTCTGCTCGTTTCCGTTACATGCTAGGTGACTACTTAGATGTAGATCCACGTAACGTTCATGCTTACATCGTTGGTGAGCACGGTGACACTGAACTTCCAGTATGGAGCCACGCTACTGTAGGTGTACAAAAACTAGAAACAATCTTAGCGAACAACGAACAGTATAACCAAGAAGATTTAGATAAAATCTTTGAAAATGTACGCGATGCAGCTTACCACATTATTGAACGTAAAGGCGCAACTTACTACGGAATCGGTATGTCACTACTTCGTGTAACTAAAGCGATCTTAAGTAACGAGAACAGCGTATTAACTGTATCTGCATACCTTGAAGGTCAATATGGTGAGAAAGATGCTTACGTAGGTGTTCCAGCTGTTATTAACCGCGAAGGTGTACGTGAAATCGTAGAACTTGAATTAAACGAAGAAGAAAAAGTGAAGTTCGCTCATTCTGTAAAAGTATTAAAAGAAACAATGGCACCAGTACTATAATAATTGCTAATAATTCAGATGCGGGAAACTGCTTCCTACCTCTGAGTTAATATAAATTAATATAAATTCCTTTCCGGTTTCCCTTGTATATCCCCAATATACCCCTTTTGCTGGATAAGGGTCATTTATAGAAAAAGCACTCTATTTTCGAATAGAGTGCTTTTATATGTTATTTTTTCGGTGTTAATCCTAATTTCTTTAAAATATCTGCAAGTGTACCGCTTTTTGATTTTTCAACAGGCGTTTGTGATTTAGCTGCATCTGGCCCTTTTTTCAAGAAGTTCTTTTCAACGAAACGAATATCTTTTTCGTCGACAATACCATCTTTGTTAAGATCGCCGTCTTTTACAGATACTCCTTTTTTACCATAGTTGCTAGCGATAATTTCAGCATCTTTAATGTCAATTACTTTATCTCCATTTACATCACCTGCAAGGTTTTCATCAGGTCGTGCGTAATAATACTGGCCAAGCAGCTTACCATCTTTTTCAGTACCTAATTTCGTTGTTAGGCGGCTTGTTAAATGCCCTGGAACTTCTACGTATAAGTTATAGTCACGTTTATTAACAGGAAGTCCATTTAATTTGAAGTATCCGTATTTATCCAGTGAGCCTTCAAATTTATGACGGTAAGAATCAGTTGCATATACTTTTACGCCAAGTTTCGTATAATCAAACTTTTCATCTAAATATCCACGTTCATTTACGAATGCACCAGGTTTAATATTTCCTTCTACTAGTGAGTTTAAAGACATAACTGAGAATGTTTGATCTTGCAGTATACGCATTCTGTTTGGCTCTGATTCACCGTGTTTCCAGTAAACGAACACTGGTAAATCTAACTGAGCATTTGCTTCATAAAATTCATCATTTTCTACTTTGAAAGTTACATCAATGAATGGGAAATCACCGTCTAATCCAGCGAAGTTTTTATCATCAATAGCTCCGCCTACTGTAACAGAACCTTCTTCTAATTTCGGCTCATTTACTTTTGCAGTTACACCTTTTTCAGAAAGGAGTTTTTCAAAAGCAGGATTCAATTTCGCATTTGCAAATTTGAAGTTCTTCTCTAGGAATTTCACGTTAAATTCTCCAGCAACAAATTGTTTTACGTGCTTCGCGTTTAGTGTTACTGTGAATTCATCATTTTTATATAATTCTTTTTTATCATAACTAGCTTTCGCATATTGAGCACCTTGCGGGATGAACCAATAGTTATTTACACCGCTTGGATAGTCGGGGCCTGCAGTTGCATAATCGAAAATATATACGCCTGTGTTCATTGGGCCTTCCGTTCTGAAGGAGTCAGGTGTAATACCAACTTTAAAGTCGCCATTTTCAGTAATCGGTAAAAACTTATGCAAGTATGGGGAATAGTCATAGTACATAACCCCGTTCGCTTCTTGCGTAATGTTTAACCCTTTTCCTTTTAAGTAGTCAACGTTTGAATCATACACATTTCCCTTAATCCATAGTGCTTTTTTACCGTCTTCTACTGTATAGTTTTCTTCATTTAATTCATAAATACCAGGCTGTAATCCAGTTAATTTCACTTCTGGCGGTGTATTATCAATTACGACATAATCACCTTTCACACGTGCCTTCCCGGCTTTATCATAGCCAACAAATTCAATTGTGTAATCTCCTTCTGGTAAGTCGATTTTCTCATCACCAATTGGTTTTGCAGGATCATTTGTAAAAGGATACACTCTGCCGTTAAAGAATGAATCTAAGTAGTAATACACATCCGTTTGTAGTCCACTCGTGTTTAATGTTCCGATGAAGCCGAGCGCTTTATTTGTTTTTGAGTCTTTCACGATAAGATCTAACGTTTCAAGTTCGCTGTTTAATTGGAACGCCCCGTGAACATATGCTTCACGGTATGGATTGAATTTAGATGTATCAGTTGAGATTGTTTTTCTTGATAATAGTGCATTTTCAATACCAGGCTCTGATACACGAATAGAGAACGGAATTTGATACGTTTCTTCTTTATTTTTCGTGTTTGTAATATGAATATACCCTTCATATCGGCCTTGCTTTGCACCAGCTGGAATATTAATTTTTGCTTCAATTTCATCTGATTTACCAGCATCAATTGTTATTGTTTCAGAAGTAGAAACTTTTACACCGCTTGCGATAGCATCGTTAATAGTGGAAGAGGCTGGTGTGTAAGAAATTTCTGTTTTAAATTCTTTTTTCTCCTGTTTATTACGATTCTCAATTTTAATTTTTCGTTTTTGTTCAATTGATTCCCCATCTTTTTGATAGTACTTCCCGAATGCAATTGATCCAGTTTCTTCTGGTACTTCAATCACTTCATCATTAACTATTGTTTTTGTTGTATCTAACACTTTAAAACTCGTTTCAGTATGAACGGAGTTGTAAGCATCTACTCGTCCAGCTCCAACTTCATATACGGAATACTTCTCTTTTAAATCATCAGCAGTATTCATGAGGGAAGCTTTCACATCAAATGGAGTGTATTCTGGATGTTCTTGTAAAATAAGTGCAGCCACACCAGCGATGTGAGGAGAAGCCATTGAAGTTCCTTGCATGCGCTCATAGGAAACATCATAATTTTCTCCTTCTTGTGGATCGTTAATATATTCAGGTACTGTTGAAAGTACAGCAACACCAGGTGCTGTAATATCTGGTTTAATATCATCATTTGATATAACAGGGCCGCGTGAGCTAAAGTCTGCAAGATGATCGCCTTCTGTTTGAATGTAATTAATCTCATCGAAAGTTAAGGATGTGCTACCTTGTTCGATTTGAGCTTTTAGTTTTTCGCCGTCTTCTTTCGTTAAGCGGAATGCTGGAATGTATTTTGTGCTTTCACCAACATAGAAAGGAATTTCTCCATCCACGTTGTTATAAATAATAACGGCTTTTGCACCCGCTTGTTTTGCGTTCGCAATTTTTTCATCAAAGGAGAGTGTACCACGTGCAACGAGAGCGATTTTTCCTTTTACATCTTTTTTACTAAACTCGTCAGGCGTACCGATTCCTACAGATTCAATAGGTAAAGTTTGTCCTTTGAAATCTTCCATTTTATCAGTGAAATTTTTTCCGAATAAAATGAGATTAGAAAATTGTAACTGTCCTGCATGCCCTGATAGTTTCGGTAAGGAAATAGAGCTATCGCTTGCCCCAACTGTAATAGCAAATGGAGAAGCACCTGGTGATCCGAGTGTTGCTGGATTTGGCCCAGAGTTCCCGGCAGCAACGACTGTAACGACACCGGAAAGCATCGCGTTATTGACAGCGATAGATGTTGGATCAAGTGGATTGTTGCTATCATCACCTAACGATAAGTTAATAACGTTCATCCCGTCAGAAATAGATTTATCAATTGCAGCGATAATACCTGAACTATCCCCGCTACCGTACGGACCAAGTACACGATAGTTATAAAGTTCAATGTCAGGTGCAACACCTTTTACTGCGGAATCTGATTTATTTTTCTTTTGAGCAGAAACAATACCTGCTACGTGAGTACCGTGTGCTGTGTAGAAGGAAGAACCACGATTATCAAATTCAGGAGCGCCAGATTGTTGCCACTCTGTATAAGTTGTTTCCATCGGATCTGCATCGTTATTAATAAAGTCCCAACCTTTTACAGAGTTTGGGTCTACCTTACTAGAATCTTCACCCGGTTTTGCGCGATAGCCTTTATACACGTCTTTTAAGTCAGGGTGATTGTAATCAATACCCGTATCTAATACACCAACTTTAATACCTTTTCCGGTAATGCCCTCGCTATGTAACTTGTCTACTCCAATTTGCGGAATGCTATCTGTTAGTTTTTGAGGTGCTTTTTGCTCCGCTTGTTTTGGTAAATCTAATTTCACTTCGTAATCTTTCCAAATACGTTTTACAACGCCAATTCGTAACAATTCTTCCACTGTATTTGCAGGTAACGTTAGCGCAACCCCATTTATAGCATGCTTATAAGAACGTTTAATTTGTACAGACTGGAAATTCCCTGATTTTACTGATGAGCTGAATTGATAAAGGCGTTTTAATCCTTTTTGGAATTCCTCATGTTCTTGATCAATACGTGCTTTTATATTTTCAGGAGCAGCTTGTAACCCTTTTTCTTTTTGTTTTAATTCATTAATCTTTACTGGAGCAGTTTGAAATTCTACAATGATATTTACTGGTTCAGAACTACTCGTATTAATATCTGGTGAAATAGTAAAACCAGGATTGGCATCTAACGTTTGTAATGCCTGGCGCTGTTCTTTAGAAAGTTTTGATAGTAAAGACTGGGCGTTTGAAGAGTCAATTTGGTTAATAGGGTTTTCAGCAAGTACATTGAACGGAAGGGCAGTTGAAAATAGAACGCCAGCCGTTACAATTCCGGTAACAAAACGATTTTTCTTTTTCATGTATAGGCCTCCGATAATTTATATTTTAAAAATTATTTCTCCACGCCTGGTGTTTGCTCTGCATGGAATGTCCAGTTTAGATGTAAGGAATCACCCTGGAATTTATTTTGATCTTGGTCGTTGTCTTCAAAGGAGAAGAGAACGTGTAAATAATCTGTTTCACCAGACTTAATACCGTCTATTAAGTTATGACGTTCTAGAGAAGTAGCTACATCTTCAGGTTTCATAGTTTTTAAGTCTGATAGTTTTGTTTCCCACAAAATTTCATGATCATCGTTTGGATTAGATGGTTTTCCATCATTCACTAAAAATTTGACGATGATGTGATCACCTAAATCTTCACCATCATTATTTTGCTTTGCATCTGTAACCTCATAGGATGTTTCAAGTGCTACTTTTGCAATATCCAATGTTCCTTTGTTTTCAAGCTTGAAATTTCTTTCAATCAAATCACCTGGTTTTAAATCTTTCACATTAACAATTACACTTGGGTTAATAGAAAGATCTAGTGTACCAGCTTGAAATGAGTTACTAGATGTTTCAGAATCACTGAAATAGGCGAATACACCGCCGAATGTAAGGGATAAGCCAAGTGAAGCTGTGACAACTCCCATTCCAAGCTTTTGTTTTAATGACATAAGAAAGCCCCCTAATTTAATTTTTATCAAACTTTCGCCTGGAGCATCGATAGAGTAAACATAGTGTTTCAGTATGAATTATATTTGCGAAGGTTCAACGTTCTTTATTGAGAACAAGTATATGCTTATGAATTTTCCATTTCAATAAAATTGTGACAAAAAATGTTGAGAAACATTTTTTTATGACAGATTATTTTGTTACGATTTTAAGTGATAAATAGCGAGTAAAATAGGATAAATCTTATGAAATAAAGGTTGAGAAATAAATAATAGGATGAAAGACTAGTAGGAAATGAAGCGTTTGCAATGAATATTCGTCAAAATTCGATATTTTACACAGTAAATTTGAATATTTTAAGCGGAATTAAAGAAAAAAACGAATATTTTTTAAAAAATAACAAGGATATTTCAGTTTTTCGCAGAAATGATAAAGAGTAAAAAATTTCTGTCATCTTAGTGAGGTGAACATATTGGATGTAATAAATTGTGAAGAAGTGAAACGAGATGAGTTTCATACAGAAAAGTACTATGACAGTTATAACATCTTTGGCGCACATATTGTGACGGAAGATGGGGTGCGAGGTGTACGATTCACAGTATGGGCTCCTCATGCGAAAGCAATGAGTGTTGTTGGGGATTTTAATGAATGGGATTATGAGCAACATAAGATGCTACAAGTGACAGAAGAGGGGACTTGGTCCTTGTTTGTACCGCATATTGAAGAGAATGATATATATAAGTATGCGATTGAAACGATGGACGGTGACGTTATTTTAAAAGCGGATCCTTATGCAGTATATGCAGAAGTAAGACCAAATACGGCATCTGTAGTTTTTGATATAGAGGGATATGAATGGAATGATAAAAACTGGATTCGTAAGAGAAAGAAAAAATCGATTTATAAAGAAGCGATGACAGTTTATGAATTACATTTCGGTTCTTGGAAAAAGAAAGAGGATGGCGCTCTGTATTCTTACAGAGAAATGGCCGAGGAGCTCATTCCGTATGTGGTGGAACATCAATTTACACATATTGAAATTATGCCGCTTGTTGAGCATCCCTATGATCGTTCTTGGGGATATCAGGGAACAGGATATTATGCAGCGACAAGTAGATTCGGCACGCCACATGATTTGATGTATTTTGTCGATGAATGTCATAAATATGGAATCGGTGTCATTTTAGATTGGGTACCGGGGCATTTTTGTAAAGATGCTCACGGTTTATATTTGTTTGATGGGACACCGACTTATGAATATAAAGATAGAGACGTACAAGAAAACCTTGTATGGGGAACTGTTAATTTTGATTTAGGGAAGAGAGAAGTACGTAATTTCTTAATTTCAAATGCGTTATTTTGGATGAGGCATTTCCATATTGATGGTTTCAGGGTAGATGCAGTTGCGAATATGCTGTACTGGAATAAAGAAGGAAAAGAGCAAAGCAATGAACACGCCGTTTCTTTCTTACGAGAGTTAAATGAAGCCGTGTTTGCAGAAGATGAAGAGTTTCTTATGACAGCGGAAGATTCAACAGCTTGGCCACTTGTAACAGCTCCAACATACGAGGGTGGACTTGGATTCAATTATAAATGGAATATGGGTTGGATGAATGATGTGCTGAAATATATGGAATGTGCGCCAGAGTACCGGAAATACATTCATGAGAAAATGACATTCTCTTTAATATATGCTCACTCTGAAAACTTCATATTGCCGCTTTCTCATGATGAAGTCGTTCATGGGAAAAAGTCGTTATTAAATAAAATGCCGGGAGATTACTGGGATAAGTTTGCTCAGCTTCGTTTATTATATGGATATTTCTTTACTCATCCAGGTAAGAAATTACTCTTTATGGGTGGAGAATTCGGGCAATTTGATGAGTGGAAAGACCTTGAAGATTTAGATTGGAATTTACATGATTTTGAAATGCATCGTAATATGCATGATTACTTTAAAGAGCTCATAGCATTGTATAAGCGCTCAAAACCACTTTGGCAGTTAGATCACTCGCCTGAAGGATTTCAGTGGATTGATGCTAATAATAATGAGCAAAGTATTTTCTCGTTTATCCGCCAAGGGGATAAGCAGGAAGATGCGTTAGTTGTCGTATGTAATTTTACGAAAGCTACATATGAAAACTATAAAGTAGGTGTACCAGATTTCGAGTGCTATAACGAAATTTTAAACAGTGACTCGGCGCAATATGGCGGATCGGGGCAAGTTAATAAGAAACGTCTCAAGACGATTCTAGAGCCATATCATAATCAAGCGGCACATGTAGAAATTACAATTCCACCATTTGGCGTATCCATATTACGACCAGTGAAGACGAGAAAGGGGAGCAAAAAACAAGATGGCTCAAAAACAAAAGTGCGTAGCAATGTTACTAGCAGGGGGAAAAGGTAGTCGTTTAAGTGCATTAACAAAAAATTTAGCCAAGCCAGCTGTTCCATTTGGTGGTAAATATCGCATTATTGATTTTACGTTAAGTAACTGTGCAAACTCCGGTATTGAAACGGTGGGGATTTTAACACAATATCAACCGTTAGAACTTCATAATTATATTGGAATCGGAAATGCTTGGGATCTTGATCGTGTAAACGGTGGAGTCACTGTGTTACCTCCTTATGCGGAGTCTTCAGGTGTGAAGTGGTATACAGGTACGGCAAGTGCTATTTATCAAAACTTAAACTATTTAAGTCAGTATGAACCAGAATATGTCCTTATTTTATCAGGCGATCATATTTATAAAATGGATTACAGCAAAATGCTAGATTACCATATTGAGAAAGAAGCGGACGTTTCGATTTCTGTTATTGAAGTGCCGTGGGATGAAGCAAGTCGCTTTGGCATCATGAATACAAATGAAGAGATGGAAGTTGTTGAATTTGAGGAGAAACCGCAATTTCCAAGAAGTAATCTTGCATCAATGGGAATTTATATTTTTAACTGGGCTATTTTAAAAGAATATTTAGAGATGGATGCAAGAAACCCTGAATCTAGTAATGACTTCGGAAAAGATGTACTTCCGCTCCTGTTAGATGAAGGGAAGAAGTTGATGGCGTATCCGTTTGAAGGATATTGGAAAGATGTTGGAACGGTGAAAAGCTTATGGGAAGCGAATATGGATTTACTTCGCGATGAAACATCGTTGAACTTGAACGATCGTAATTGGCGCATTTATTCTGTAAATCCAAACGAGCCGCCTCAATATATTGCAGAAAAGGCAAAAGTAGAAGAGTCACTTATTAATGAAGGGTGCGTCATTGAAGGGGACGTGAAGCATTCTGTTTTATTCCAAGGAGTGACGGTGGAAGAAGGTAGTATGGTAATCGATTCTGTCGTTATGCCGGGGGCAAAGATTGGTAAAAACGTTGTGATTGAAAGAGCGATCGTTGGATCGGAAATGGTTATTGAAGATGGGACAATAATTCGTCCAGAAAAAAATGTTGATGATGTAGTACTAATTGCTGAAGGAAAATAGAAAAGGGGGATGAAATGAATGGGAGAAAAAATGTTAGGGATTATTAATGCAACGGGAAGTTTTCCTTCCTTAAAGAAAGTAACAGGGCATCGTTCATTAGCGGCGTTACCGTTTGGAGGCCGTTACCGCCTCATTGATTTCATGCTTTCAAATATGGTGAATTCTAATATTCATAGCGTGGCGGTTTTTACAAGTCATAAAAATCGTTCTTTAATGGATCATGTTGGTTCAGGAAAACAGTGGGATTTAGATAGAAAGCGTGATGGACTGTTTTTATTCCCACCGAACTGCCAATGTGATCATGACGAATTTGGATCTTTTGCACATTTTAGAAGACATATTGATTATTTTCTAAGAAGCAGAGAAGAATATGTTGTTATTACGAATAGCCATCTTGTAACAGCGTTAAACTTTCAAGCGGTGTTAGAGCGACATATACATACGTCTGCAGATATTACTGAAGTTTGTCATGAAGGGGTTTCGCTTCAAACATATGTGTTAAAGAAACAATTATTGCTAGACTTATTTGAGACATATAAAGATGTGGAGCAATACAGTTTATTTGATGTAGTGAGAGAAAAGAGCGGAAAATCACTGCATATTACTACGTACGAACATACAGGATATGTAGCTATTATTGATTCTATTGAAAGTTACTATAAACATAGCCTAGAAATTTTGCAGCCTTCTATTTGGAAGCAATTATTTAAGAAAGAAGCACCAATCTTTACGAAAGTAAAAGATGAGCCACCAACTCGTTATATGAAGGGTGCAGTAGTGAAAAATACGATGATTGCAAACGGTAGTATTATTGAAGGTGAAGTAGAAAATAGTGTTGTCTCCCGTTCTGTTAAAATTGGAAAAGGTTCAATTGTTCGTAATAGTATTATTATGCAAAAGAGCCAAATTGGAGATAATTGCATAATAGACGGTGTTATTATCGATAAAGATGTGAAAATTGGCGACGGCGTAGTGTTAAAAGGAAATGCCGATGAGCCATATGTTGTAGAAAAAGGTAGTGTACAAAATAGTACAATCAACAGTTATTCGTAAATAGCAGGTGCATAATTAGTGGGGGATTTAGAAAACCCCCACTAATTAAGGTTTTACTCTATATGAAAACTTGAAGGGAGGAAGCTGTAAGAAGAGCGATTTATGATGTATACGCTTTTCGTGCAGTGGAACAACAGGTGAATATTTTATTTGCAGTATCAGAATGTGTACCGTTTATTAAATCCGGAGGTCTAGCTGATGTAGCAGGAGCGCTTCCAAAAGAATTAAAAAAATTAGGAGTGAATGTTCGCATTATACTTCCAAACTACAGTCTTATCCCGAAAGAGTTAAGAGAAGGATGTACGCTTCATAAAGTAATTAACGTTCCTCTTGGATGGAGAAATCAATATTGCGGGATTTTAAAAGGTGAGCAGGACGGGATTACGTATTACTTAATAGATAATGAATATTATTTTAAGAGAGATTCTCTATATGGCCATTATGATGATGGGGAGCGTTTTTCTTATTTTTCAAAAGCAGTTTTAGAGTGTATTCCGCATCTTGATTTCGAAGTAGATGTTCTTCATAGCCATGATTGGCACACAGCTATGGTTAATTTCTTACTTCGTGAAAAGTATCAAGATAACCCGTTATATGAGCATATTAAAACGGTATATACGATTCATAACTTGCAGTTCCAAGGTGTATTTCCTCCTGAAGTGATGTACGACTTACTGGAGCTTGGTCATGAATATTTTCATAGTGACCAGCTTGAGTTTTATGGAAACGTGAACTTTATGAAAGGCGGTATTATCGCATCTGACCAAATTACAGCGGTTAGCCCGACATATAAAGAAGAGATTCAATATGAGTTTTTCGGTGAGAAGTTAGATGGATTGTTACGAAAGAATAACGATAAGCTTAGTGGCATTGTAAATGGAATTGATACGAGCGTATATAATCCAGAAACAGATTCGTATATTACTGCTCAGTATAGTGCAGAGTCATTAGATGGAAAGAATGAAAATAAACGTGCATTGCAACGTTATTTTGGTTTGCCAGAAAAAGAAGATACGCCAGTTATTTCGATGGTAACACGATTAACGAAGCAAAAGGGGCTTGATCTAGTACGTACTGTATTCCGTAAAATAATGGAAGAAGATGTACAATGTATTATTTTGGGGTCAGGCGATTCTGAATACGAGCAGTTCTTTGAATGGATGGCATACGAGTATCCAGAAAAGGTAAAAGTATATATTGGGTTTAATGAAGCGTTAGCGCACCAAGTGTACGCGGGAAGCGATTTATTTTTAATGCCATCGCTGTTTGAACCGTGTGGACTTGGACAACTTATTGCGCTAGCATATGGCACGATTCCAATTGTAAGAGAAACAGGCGGATTAAATGATACTGTACATTCTTACGATGAGGACACTGGAATTGGGAATGGCTTTAGCTTTACGAATTTTAATGCGCATGACATGTTACATACGATTCTTCGTGCAATTGAGTTTTATCAAGATAAACCGGTATGGGATAAGCTTGTAAAGCAAGCGATGACTGAAGATTATAGCTGGGGGAAATCTGCTCTTGCATACAAGAAATTGTATAAAAGTCTCATGGAATAACATTGAGGTGGTGAAAAAATGTTTACTCATGTTGAAAGCTTCAAATCCGCTTTTCTAGAAAAATTAGAAACGATGTATGGGAAAAGTTTCAAAGATTCTACAACTCGTGATCAGTATAATACGCTCGGTCATATGGTACGTGAGTATATGAATAGTCAATGGATTGCAACGAATGAAAGTTATCGTTCTGGAGATCAAAAACAAATGTATTATTTATCCATTGAATTTTTACTTGGGCGTTTACTTGGAAGCAACATATTAAATTTAGGTATTAGAGATGTATGTGAAAAAGGACTTTTTGAACTTGGAATTTCTTTGCACGAGTTAGAAGAGATTGAAGCAGATGCTGGCCTTGGTAACGGTGGACTTGGACGTTTAGCAGCCTGTTTCCTCGATTCACTCGCTTCTTTAAACTTACCAGGACATGGCTGTGGTATTCGTTATAAGCATGGTCTGTTTGATCAAAAAATTGTTGATGGCTATCAAGTAGAATTTCCAGAACAGTGGCTTCTTCATGAAAACGTTTGGGAAGTAAGAAGGTATGACCAAGCCGTAGAAGTAAGTTATTTTGGAAACGTTGAGCCACTAGAAATTGATGGACGTTTAGAGTTTAGGCATACAAATGCAGAAGTGATTATGGCAGTACCATATGACGTTCCAGTAGTAGGTTATGAGACGAGTACTGTAAATACACTCAGACTTTGGAATGCTGAACCAGTTCCTTTCCCGCAAAATTGTAAAGATATTTTGAAATATAAGCGTGAAACAGAGGCTGTATCGGAGTTTTTATATCCAGATGATACGCATGATGAGGGGAAAATACTTCGTTTAAAACAACAGTATTTCCTCGTATCAGCAAGTTTGCAAAATATCGTTCGTATGCATAGGGAGAGACACGGTAGTCTTCGTCAGTTACATGAAAAAATTGCGATTCATATAAACGATACACATCCGGTTCTAGCAATTCCAGAACTTATGCGTATTTTATTAGACGAAGAAAAATTGACATGGGAAGAGGCTTGGCACATAACAACGCAGACGATTTCCTATACGAATCATACGACGTTATCAGAAGCGCTTGAGAAATGGCCAATTCGCATTTTTAAACCGTTATTACCGAGAATTTATATGATTATTGAAGAAATTAATGAACGTTTCTGTCATGAGCTTTGGGACCGTTATTCGTACGATTGGAAGCGTATTGAGGACATGGCCATTATTGCGCATGATCTTGTAAAAATGGCTCATTTAGCGATTGTTGGTAGCCATAGCGTTAACGGTGTGGCGAAAATTCATACAGAAATTTTAAAGCAGCGTGAAATGCGATTGTTCTATGAATTTTATCCAGATAAGTTTAATAATAAAACGAATGGAATTGCTCATAGGCGCTGGCTAATGAAGGCGAATCCACAGCTGACGAATCTTATTTCGGAAGCGATTGGAGAAGAATGGAAGAAAGAGCCAATTAAGCTGCAAGCACTGCAAAACTTCATACATGATACTAGTTTTCAAGAAAAGCTTGCAGGGGTAAAACAAGAGCGTAAGATTATTTTAGCGGAGAGCATTCATAATAAAATGGGGATCACTATTGATCCAAATTCTATTTTTGATGTGCAAGTAAAAAGACTACACGCTTACAAACGACAACTATTAAACGTTCTTCATATTTTATATTTGTATAACCGTTTGAAAGAGGATGCTAGTTTTACATTTTATCCGCGTACTTTTATCTTTGGAGCGAAAGCATCACCTGGCTATTACTATGCGAAAAAAATTATTAAATTAATCAATGAACTCGCAAGGAAAGTAAATAATGATCCGTACGTAAGCCAATATATGAAAGTTATCTTTCTAGAAAACTATCGAGTGTCTTTAGCGGAAGATATATTCCCAGCTGCGGATGTGAGTGAGCAAATTTCAACTGCGAGTAAAGAAGCATCAGGAACAGGGAATATGAAATTTATGATGAATGGTGCGATTACACTCGGAACGTTAGACGGAGCTAATGTTGAAATAAAAGACCGGGTCGGTGATGATGCCTGCTTCATTTTCGGCTTAACAGCGGATGAGGTTCTTCATTACTACCAAAACGGTGGATATCGTGCAAGTGACTATTATCACCACAATATGCACATTAAAAAAGTAGTAGATCAGTTAACGAATGGTTTCTTTGCACAGTCGGGAGCTGAATTTGAAGCGATTTATGATTCTCTCGTTATTCAAAATGATGAATACTTCGTTCTTCGAGATTTTAGCCCATATGCTGAAAGACAAGAAGCTGTCGGAAGGGCCTACGAAAATAGGGAGAAATGGCTGGAAATGTCGATTTTGAACATTGCACAATCGGGGCATTTTGCGAGTGATCGAACAATTTTGCAGTACAGTAATGAAATTTGGGGTATTGGTAATACTGTTAAACTATTTTAGATGAAAGCCCCTGTTGAAGGGGCTTTCATTTATTTTTAAAACAGGGATACGCTTGCTTAGAAAAATAAAACGAGCTTAATGAGATTAAGCTCGTTTTACTTATGTTGCTTAAGAAAGAAATGGGATAGCGGTATATATTATAGCTGTTCCGTCATATTCCCCTGTCGCAAAGTATGAAAATGTAAAGAAACCTGTAAACGAAAAAATTATTATAAGAAAAAGTGCAAAGAAAAATTTTAGCATGTAAGGTCCCCTCATCCGAAAGTAATTTCATAGATTATTATAGTATACAAATATTTATTTTCCAAATGTTTACTGGTTAAAAATGAGAGGTCAGACATGTTTTGTATGTTGTAATGGAATGATTATTCGTAATGGATTTTGTATTTTTCGTAAATGTCATGTTGTGATGGACGTGTGCATATTCCCAGTCTTTATCATTAAAATGGACATTTCTTGGAGGGAGAAGAGGAACGACATCGAATAAATTGACAAAACGAAAGCTACTAGCTACTTGCAGTTTATAATAATTTCGAAAGGCGATATCTCCAACTTTTGGAGAGGCAAAGGTATAAAGACCGTACTGTGCGAAGGCAGTATTTATACGTGCATCTAGTATGTGTAGTGTAGCGAGTGCACCGCCTAAGCTATGACCTGTTGCAAGAAGTTTCTTATGGGCTGGTAATGACACGAGCATATCCATAATAGAATCCCGGCAAGATTCATAAATTGAAAGAAAGCCGTTATGAACATTTCCGCTATTTAAAGCGTATGGGTATGGTCTTTGGTTGACGAGTGAATCGATAATCCAATCTGTATCTGTTTGTGTGCCCCTAAAAGCTACAATAATCGTATCTTCAGATTCTAATATGAACCCAAACCATTCCATCGTTTGAATCGCTTTTCCTTGAAAGCCTTGTACATATTGGAATCCATCAGGTATTTCAAAAATCCCATTTTGTTTATATTGTTCATACGTTAGATCGCAGCAAGATGCTAACAATATGGCAGTATCTTTATCAAAGGATAAAGGAGTACGCATCAAGAAAGCCCTCCTTAAGAAAAGGTATAGTTCAATATATGCAGTGAGGGACTTGATTCATTCTTTTTTGAAAAAAGGCTTGAACCTACAGTTACGTGAGGGAGTATGATTTTTGTAAACATATTGTTAGGAGGAGTGTAGGATGAGCAAAAAGGAAGGCTATTCAATTGGTGAGTTTTCAAAGAGAACAGGCACATCAATACGGACACTACAGTATTACGATGAACTTGGCCTGCTTAAACCTGAAAAAAATATAAGTTCAGGACACCGTGTATATAAAGATAGAGATATATTAGCGCTCCAAAAAATAGTGAGTCTTAAAGTATTAGGATATAGTTTAGAAGAAATTCGTGTCATGCTCAATGTGAAAAGTTTGAATATAAGCTTAAAAGAAACATTACAAAATCAAAGAGTAGCCTTTGAAGAAAAGAAAAAACAACTTGAAGTTTCGATAAAGGCGATTGAACGAACAATGGTATACCTTGAGGAAGATGAAGAGGTAGATAGTAATATATTAATGAGCTTAATTAATAGTATCCAAAAAGAAAACGAACAGCGTTTATGGCTTGAAGAATATGTACCAAAAGAAGTGGCTGATGGATTATATAATAAGCCGGAAGAAGAGGACATAGCACTTGATAAAGAGTTTATGCGTTTAGCAAAAGAAGTGAAAAGGTTATTTGGAAGACAAATTGAGGATTCAGAAGTGCAAAAATTGGTTGATGAACATATGAAAGCGACTCTTAAGTATGTCGGTGAAGAGACAATGTATTCTCTAGGTAAATTAGAGAATGTAGAAGAACAATATAATAATATGATGCCTTCTCCTTATACGGAAGAAGAAGAGGCGTGGCTTAATGAAGCGATGAAATACTTTATGATCCAAAATGGTTTGTATAGTCCACCTAAATAAAAAGTGCCCTATAAGGGCACTTCTTACTCTTTTCCATCTAATAAACGACCAAGTCCGCCTAAAACGCTACCTTCACCGCTGTTTTGAGCTGCTGGGCTTGTAAGACGTGCTGCTAAGCGGCTAAGTGTTAAGGACTGAATCCAAACCGTTCCAGGACCTTCTAGCGTTGCGAAGAATAAACCTTCGCCGCCAAATAGAGCTGTTTTTACTTTTCCAACGAATTGAACATCGTAGTTAACATCTTTCGTCATTGCAACGAGACAACCTGTATCAATGCGAAGTTTCTCGCCAGGTTTTAATTCGCGCTTATATACAGTTCCGCCTGCATGCATGAAAGCTAGACCATCACCTTCAAGTTTCTGCATGATGAAACCTTCACCACCGAAGAAGCCAGTTCCTATTTTTTTAGTAAACTCAATTCCGATAGAAACACCTTTTGCGGCACAAAGAAATGCATCTTTTTGGCAGACTACTTTTCCTTGATATTCTGTTAAATCAACAGGAATAATTTTTCCAGGATAAGGAGCGGCGAATGATACGTGTCGTTTGCCATGACCTGTATTTGTAAATACAGTCATAAACATACTTTCACCTGTAACGAGACGTTTACCTGCGCCCATTAATTTACCGAATAGACCATTAGATGGTCCAGAACCATCACCGAAAATCGTTTCCATTTCGATATGATCTTCCATCATCATCATTGCGCCAGCCTCTGCGACAACGCTTTCTTCTGGATCCAATTCAATTTCAACAAACTGCATATCATCGCCATATAATTTATACTCGATTTCATGTGCTTGCATTTTTTCACCTCATCATATGTAGTAATTATATTGTACAGAAATCAAAGGAATTAGAATACTGTAGTTTTGGTAATTTTTGAATAAAAATAGAATGAAAATTTAAGGTTATACTAGAATTATAAAAAACGATGGGACGAAAGTGTTCTCATTTGACGTTTTTGATATAGCATGATATAGTGAAAACACTATTGAGCTACATAATGTGGTACGGAAATAAAGCACGTTGTATTAAAGGCTGTAAGCTTGTTATACATTCATGTCCTTTATATCCACCTTTTCATGTGGATTCATAGTTTCATTTTTATTTAGGAGGTACATGACATGCAAACAGGTAAAGTTAAATGGTTTAACGGCGAAAAAGGTTTTGGCTTCATCGAAGTTGAAGGCGGAGAAGACGTATTCGTACATTTCTCAGCTATTCAAGGCGACGGCTTCAAAACTTTAGAAGAAGGTCAAGAAGTTTCTTTCGAAATCGTTGATGGAAACCGCGGACCACAAGCAGCTAACGTTACAAAAAACTAATTAGCTAGCGAAAAAAAGCATTCCGAATTTCGGAATGCTTTTTTTATGCTTTAGAACCAGACTCATCTGAAGATAATTCACCTTTAAAGGTGCGTTCTTCAAAGTCATCAAGCAATTGTTCATATTCTTCATGTTCTTCTGTTGCGAAAACTTGTGGGTTTTTTCCATACATATCTGTTCCGATAAAGTTTTCGAAATCCTCTACATACCCAACATTTTCTTCACTATTTACGTACATGCCATTATAGTTTTTTGAATCCTGTCTTTCTAAATCGGATGGTGTTTCTGATGTTCCGTAATTTGCGACGTCTTGCCAAGCATCTTCAGCATCGTACTCTACAGAATGATCTTCGTCGTGCTTATGAAACGAAGGATCTAGCACCTCTTCTTCAACTGGGCGTGTCTTCATATCTAATTTATTTGTAGTGTGCTGAATACACGTTGTAGCAGTTGGCATTGCTTCTAATCTTTCAAATGGAATTTCCTCACCAGACACTTCGCAAATCCCGTACGTACCAGCTTCAATTTTTTGCAGAGCATGTTTCGTATCTTCTAACTGTTTATGCCAAAATTCGATGAGTCCGAAATCTTTCTCACGTTCGTACAATTCTGTAGCCATATCACCTGGATGGTTGTCATAGCTAGACAATTCTCCTACTGAATCACGTTCAGATGCACGGTTTTCATCTTCATGATTTTGTATCGTTTGTTCAACTTCTTGCTGTTGTTTTTCTAGAATAGATTTAAATTGATTTATTTGTTGTGGAGTTAACATAGTCGTCCACCTTCCTACAATTCAGTTTCTTTACATAGTATGAGCGTTGAGAGTAGGAATTATGAGGTGAATTTCAGCCGGGAAGTCGGTATATGAAAAAAGGAGCCGCATAAGCAGCTCCTTTCTATAGGAAGTATCCAAGCAATAATCCGATTCCCATTAGGAGACCGAAAATTGTATTTGTTTTTGCTGTTGAAATCATCGCAGGTACCATTTCCATTGGAATGCTTTTGCCGATAAAGCCTTTCGTCGCTTTAAATGCTTTCGGTACACTTAAGAATACGATAAGCATCCATGGTGATACGATGTTAACGATGATTAAAGCGATTGTCCAAATGTAGGCAACGATAAACATAGAAGCAAGTACACCAACGGCTCTTTCGCGTCCAACGAGAATTGCTAACGTTTTACGACCATTTTTTTTATCACCATCTAAATCACGAATATTGTTAGATAGTAAAATTGCACCAATTAAAATGGAGCTTGGAATAGATAATAAAATCACTTCTGATGTTACTGCCCCTGTTTGGATAAAGAATGAAATACCAATAATAATGACACCCATAAATAATCCTGCTGTTAGCTCTCCAAATGGTGTGTACGCAATTGGAATAGGGCCACCAGTGTAAAGGTAAGCAACGGCCATACAAACAAGACCGATTGCAGCAAGCCACCAGCTAGAGTTCATACAAATATAAACACCTAATAGCGTTGCGATGCCTAAAAATCCGAATGCTAAGTTAAGAACGGTTTTTGGTTTAATGCCATCGCGGACGATAGCACCGCCTATTCCAACTGAACCTTCATGATCGAGTCCTCTTTTATAATCAAAGTATTCATTAAACATGTTCGTTGCTGCTTGAATGAGAAGGCAAGCAAGAAGCATCATAAAGAAAAGAGGAAGATGTATTTGATTTATACCTCCGACCTGCATTGCAAAAGCTGTTCCGATGAAAACAGGAACGAAAGCTGCTGTTAATGTATGGGGACGTAATAAACTCCACCAAATTCGCCAGCCTGTTTGTTTACTTGGCTTTGGCGCCGTAGGAGAGGAATTCGTTTCGACGTTCATTTCCATGTTGAATCCTCCTTGGTCACATATTGTACACAATTAAGTGTAGAAAAAGCATCATTTAGTGTCAACGTTTATTTTCTAGGAAGAGAAGGTGAATTTCTCAGAAATGCTAAACGTTGACAGGCCTTTCCTTTGAGGTGTATCTTAAAATCAAGCGTAATTATGACTATTTTTCGCCCATAGGGGGGAGACAATTGTGATTCAAACGAAACGAAAAGGCTTACAAGAAGTTCTTGTTACAGCTATTAAGCGTACGACTGATGAAAAAACATTAGTCAGTTTTGTAAAACAAATAGATTGGGTGGATCCACTTCTGTTTTATGCAGCAGGAAAAAGGATCGCATTCGAAAATAGATGTTATTTTGCAGACCCAGCTCAGCATGTAATATTTGCTGGAATTGGCTCTGTTTTCACTATAGCAAATTCCTCTCACAAACGCTTTCAAACTGCTCGTGACGAGTGGGATAAAGTAAAAGAGAAAGCATTCGTACAAAGAGAAGGATACGAATTTGGAACAGGTCCTCTTTTATTTGGTGGATTTTCATTTGACCAAGAAAAAGAAAAAACGAATCTTTGGAAAGAATTTGATGATACCACATTTTCACTACCAGCATTTTTATTAACTGTAAAAAATGAAAAGGCGTGGTTAACGATTAATCAGTTCGTTTCAGCTGAAGATTGTGCAGAAACTCTTTATAACGAAATTATTTCTGTAGAAGAGAGAATTTTACAAGAGAGTAAATGTGCACTAGAAGGATCAAAATTAACAGTTACTTCTAAAGTAGAAGTTGATCCGAAGGGCTGGATGAATGCGATTGGAAAAGTGCAGCATGAAATGAAGCAAGGGAACGTGCAGAAGGTTGTATTAGCAAGGGAGCTAAAATTAACGATGGATCAGCATATTGATTCCGTTCTTGTTTTAGAAGCGCTTCGCATTGGGCAACCGGATTGTTACGTATTTTCTTTTGATTATAAAGGAGCATGCTTCTTAGGGGCGACACCTGAGCGATTGATTCGAAAAGAAGGCGAGAAGTTTACATCGATGTGCCTTGCTGGTTCAATTGGTCATGGCAATTCTATAGAAGAAAGTAAACAAAATGGTGAGACGCTTCTTCATGATGAAAAGAATTTGGCTGAACACGGTTATGTAGTTAACATGATTCGAGGTGTGCTAAGTGAGCATTGCGAATCTGTTAATATTCCGGAGAGCCCAGGCTTATTAACGACGAAAAATTTAATCCATTTATATACGCCAGTAGAAGCAAAAGGTGATGCAAGTCTTTTAACGATGGTAGAAGAATTACATCCAACACCAGCTCTTGGTGGTACACCTCGTCATGAGGCGTTGAAATTAATTCGTGATGTAGAGCTTTTAGATAGAGGATTATATGGTGCACCAATTGGCTTTATAGATGATGAAGGAAATGGTGAATTTGCGGTTGCACTTCGCTGCGGATTATTAAATGGCGAGAAGGCATCCTTGTTTGCCGGCTGTGGTATCGTAATTGATTCAGTAGCGCAGCTTGAATATGAAGAAACAAGTTTGAAGTTTAGACCGATGCTTGGTGCTTTGGAGGAATTAATGAAATGAACAATCATATAGAAGCATTATCATACTATTTAGGCGCGTTCGTGGACGAACTGACGCGTCTAAATGTATGTGATGTTGTCATTAGTCCTGGCTCACGGTCAACGCCGATTGCCTTACTAATGGAACAACATGAAGGAATGAAAACATATTTACATGTAGACGAAAGATCAGCAGGATTTTTTGCGCTCGGTATTGCGAAAGCAAAAAAACGTCCTGTTGCGCTATTATGTACGTCAGGGACGGCAGCAGCGAACTATTATCCAACTGTATGTGAAGCGTTTCATTCACGAGTGCCGCTTATCGTATTAACAGCGGATAGACCGCATGAATTAAGAGATGTGGGTGCACCACAGGCGATGAATCAATTTAATTTATACGGTACTTTTGTGAAGCAATTTACAGAGATGGCACTTCCTGAAGCGAGTGAAGCAATGTATCATTACGCCCGTATGACGACGCAGCGTACGATAGCAAGCGCACTTTTAGCACCGCAAGGACCTGTTCATCTTAATTTTCCAGTTCGCGAGCCGCTTATACCGGATTTCTCATTAGAAAGTTTATGGGATAAAGGGCGTGGTGAATATACAGGAGTAGTTCAGCAAGGGAACGTGACGATGCCGAGTGAATATGTAGATTCTCTTGTAGGGCGCCTTTCACATAAGGAAAAGGGGCTTATTATTTGTGGAGACGGCAGTCATCCAGAAATAACAGAAGTTGTTATGAAAGTAGCTGAGAAAACAGGGTATCCAATTTTAGCAGATCCACTTTCTAACCTCCGTAGTGGTAATCATGATAAAACGATGGTTATAGATTGTTACGATACATTTTTACGAAATGAATTGTTAAAAGAAACGTGGAAGCCGGATGTTTTAATTCGTTTCGGCGGAATGCCTGTCTCTAAAGCATTAACGCAGTTCATCAAAAAACAAACGAAAGCTGTTCATATCGTTGTCGATGAATCTGGACAATGGAGAGATCCAGCTCTAGTTGCGACAGAAGTTGTACAAGCTAGTGACATTGAATTTTGCAGAGCATTACTAGAGAAAATGCCAGTTATGAAAAAGAATGATTGGTTCGGAATGTGGAAACATATAAACGAGAAAACGAGAGAAACGCTTCGTGAGATGGAAGCATATGAAACGGCATTTGAAGGAAAAGTAATTACGGATATTGTAAGTATATTACCAGAAGGGGCAACGTTATTTGCGAGTAATAGTATGCCAATTCGCGATACCGATTCATTTTTCTTCACATCGGATAAAAACATTCAAGTAATGGCGAACCGCGGTGTAAATGGTATTGATGGAATCATTTCAACAGCTTTAGGAGCGAGTATTATTTGTGATCCGCTCGTATTAGTAATCGGTGATTTATCATTTTATCACGATTTAAACGGACTATTAGCCGCGAAACTACATGAGTTAAATATAACGATTGTTGTTGTAAATAATGATGGTGGAGGTATTTTCTCATTCTTACCACAATACGAGAAAAAGGAACATTTCGAATCATTATTTGGAACACCAATTGGGCTTGATTATGAACATGTTGTCAAAATGTATGGTGGTTCATTTAGCCGTGTAAATGGTTGGGGAAACTTCCGAGAAGAAGTACAAACTGGAACGAAAACGAATGGATTACACGTTGTGGAAATTTGTACGAATCGCGAAGAAAACTTGAAATTACATCGTGAACTATGGGCAAAAACAATGGACGTTATTACTACATCTTTGCAAGGTGAATCAAAATGAAAGTAACATTGCAAGGTGTATCGTATGAATATGAAGTAACCGGAAGCGGGGAACCACTTCTACTTCTTCATGGTTTTACGGGAAGCATGGAAACGTGGGGTTCCTTTATTCCTTCTTGGAGCGAGCAGTTTCAAGTCATTCTAGTAGACATTGTTGGACACGGGAAAACGGAAAGTCTTGAAGATGTGACGCATTATGATATTCAAAATGTGGCACTGCAAATGAAAGAACTACTGGATCATCTTCATATTGAAAATGCGCACATACTTGGCTATTCAATGGGTGGTAGACTTGCGATTACGATGGCATGCTTATATCCAGAATATGTGCGTTCGCTTCTTTTAGAAAACTGTACAGCTGGACTTGAGAGTGCAAAAGAGCGAAAAGAACGCAAGGAAAAAGATGAACGACTTGCCGATAAAATTGAGCAAGAAGGCATCCAAAGTTTTGTATCGATGTGGGAAAATATTCCGCTATTTGAAACACAAAAACGTTTAGCGCAAAACGTAAAAGAAGCGGTGCGAAAAGAACGACTTGCTAATAATCCAAAAGGACTTGCAAATAGTCTTCGCGGCATGGGAACAGGGGCTCAGCCTTCATGGTGGAACGAATTGCAAAACCTAAAAATGCCTGTCCTTTTACTGAATGGAGAAAGCGATGAAAAGTTCTTTCGCCTATTAAAAAACATCGAAAAATGCATCCCTCATGCGAAATTTGTCAAAATTGATGGGGCTGGCCATGCAATTCATGTGGAACAACCGGAAAAGTTTGATACAATAGTAAAGGGATTTCTAAAAACTATGCAGTGATACTTTTTTCAGCAAGAAGGAAGTTGCACTTATAGCGGAGATCAGAAATATAAAAGGAGGTAATAGTAATGACTATTGAATGGGTAAAAGAAGGCAATTACGAAGATATTATTTATTCAACATACAATGGCATCGCAAAGATTTCGATTAACCGCCCTGAAGTACATAATGCATTCCGTCCTAAAACGGTAATGGAGTTAATCAATGCTTTTGCACACGCTCGTGATGATGCAAATGTTGGCGTTATCATTTTAACAGGTGAAGGTGGACGTGCATTCTGTTCTGGCGGCGATCAAAAAGTTCGCGGTCATGGTGGCTATGTAGGTGACGATCAAATCCCACGTTTAAACGTATTAGACTTACAACGTCTAATTCGCGCAATCCCTAAACCAGTTATCGCAATGGTAGCAGGTTATGCAATCGGTGGTGGACATGTACTTCATATCGTATGTGACTTAACAATTGCTGCAGACAACGCTGTATTCGGACAAACAGGTCCTAAAGTAGGAAGCTTTGACGGTGGATACGGAGCTGGTTATTTAGCTCGTATGATAGGCCATAAGAAAGCTCGTGAAATTTGGTACCTATGCCGTCAATATAGTGCACAAGAAGCGGTTGATATGGGCTTAGTAAACACAGTAGTACCATTAGAAGAACTTGAAGCAGAAACAGTACAATGGGCACAAGAAATTTTAGCAAACAGCCCAATGGCACTTCGTTTCCTAAAAGCTGCATTCAACGCAGACACAGACGGTTTAGCTGGTATTCAGCAACTAGCTGGAGACGCAACGTTATTGTACTACACAACTGACGAAGCAAAAGAAGGCCGCGACGCGTTCAAAGAAAAACGCACTCCGGACTTCGGTCAATTCCCTCGTTTCCCGTGATCAAACCAAAAGCGGAAGCGGCTCGCTTAGAACAAGAGGGCGTTGGAACTCCTGACGTAGAGGCGCTTTTTGCCTCGTAGGAAGGCGTGAAACGACCGACTGTTCTAGCCGCTATAGCTGGATGTCTCAAAAGCGGAGCCGACTGTTTAGTCCCGTAGGCTAAGGCTCTTTCACACAGAAAGTGTTTTTTACTTTCTCGTGCGGAAGGTTCTTAGACGGAAGGGGCTAGGAGACGCTCCCAAAAGATCACACCGGAAACAAAACAACTAAGAGACTTGATGTCATATCAGGTCTCTTTCTTTCATGAAAGGAGAATGAGTGATGGAGACGATGCCGAATTGGTTAATGCAACGTGCATTTTTAACACCTGATCGCACTGCAATTGAAATAGAGGAAGAGAAGGTTACCTTCGTGCAGTTACATGAAAAAGTAGTAGCTGTTTGTGAACACCTCACGCATGTAGGAGTGAAGCGGGCGCAAAAGGTGGCTGTTCTGATGAAAAATGGTATGGAGATGATTACAGTTATTCACGCTCTATCTTACATAGGTGCAGTAGCTGTACTTTTAAATACGCGTCTTTCAAGAGAAGAGCTACTTTGGCAAATGGGTGATGCGGAAGTTGTTTGTTTAGTGACGGATCAAGAGTTTGAGACGAAAAATGTTCCGGTATATTCATTTGCTGAAGTGATGCAAGGACCGAAGGCGGAAGCATTTATACAAGAAGAATTCTCTTTAGAAGAAGCGATGACAATTATTTATACGTCAGGGACGACAGGGAAACCGAAAGGCGTTATTTTAACGTACGGTAACCACTGGGCAAGTGCAGTCGGTTCCGCGCTTAATTTAGGACTTCGTGATGATGATTGTTGGTTAGCTTGTATGCCAATGTTCCACGTTGGCGGGTTATCGCTTTTAATGAAAAATATTATGTACGGTATGCGCATTTTACTCGTTCCAAAATATGATGCTAATTTTATTCATAAAGCACTTCAAACGAGAGGCGTTACGATTATTTCTGTCGTTTCTAAAATGCTAACAGATTTATTAGAACGACTTGGAGAAGAGATATATCCATCTTCTTTACGATGCATGTTACTTGGGGGAGGACCAGCACCGAAGCCGTTATTAGAAACATGTGTGGAAAAAGGAATTCCTGTGTATCAAACGTACGGTATGACAGAAACATCATCGCAAATTTGTACGTTAACAGCAGATTACATGTTAACGAAAGTAGGATCAGCCGGAAAACCACTATTTCAGTGTCAGCTTCGTATTGAAAAAGACGGCGTAGTTGTGCCGCCCCGTGCTGAAGGAGAAATTGTAGTAAAAGGACCGAACGTAACAGGTGGCTACTTTAACCGTGAAGATGCGACGAGTGAGACAATTAAAAACGGATGGCTTCATACTGGTGACCTCGGTTATTTAGATGAGGAAGGATTTTTATACGTATTAGATCGACGCAGTGATTTAATTATTTCTGGCGGGGAAAATATATATCCAGCTCAAATTGAAGAAGTGTTACTCTCTCATCCGGCGGTAGCAGAAGCGGGTGTTGTCGGTATGGCTGACGAAAGTTGGGGACAAGTACCAGCTGCTTTTGTTGTAAAAAGTGGAGAGGTAACAGAAGAAGAAATTCTTCGTTTTTGCGAAGAGAAATTAGCGAAATATAAAGTGCCGAAGAAAGCATGTTTCTTAGAGGAATTACCACGAAATGCTTCGAAGAAATTGTTAAGACGAGAGTTAAGACAATTAGTGGAGGAGATGTAGGTGGAAATAAAAAAAGCGACACTTTATATAACGGAAATGCCGCTCATTATCCCGTTTGCCGCAAGTTACGGGACTTATGAAAAGCGTGAGAGTATCGTCATTGAATTAGAAGATACGGATGGATACATTGGTTTTGGTGAAGTCGTTGCATTTTCTGAACCGTGGTATACGGAAGAAACGGTGAAGACAGCGCTGCATGTACTTCAGGATTTTTTATTACCAGATTTATTGAAAGCTGAAATCTCTCATCCGAATGAAGTACCGTCTTTGTTCCAACATATAAAGAGAAACCGAATGGCAAAGGCCGGAATTGAAGGTGCTGTTTGGGATTTATATGCGAAGCGTCAAAAGCAGTCGTTAGCGAGATTGCTTGGCGGAAATAGGTCTGAAATTGAAGTCGGCGTTGTGATTGGGATCAATACGATTCCGGTTATGCTAAAACAAATCGAGAAGTACGCGGAAGAAGGATACGAGCGCTTTAAAGTGAAAATAAAGCCAGAACATGATTACGAATTGCTGAAAGAAATTCGTAAAGAGTTTCCGAATATCCCGTTAATGGCTGATGCAAATTCAGCTTATACATTAGCGGATACGGAGAAGTTGAAGCGACTAGATGAATTTAGGCTTATGATGATTGAACAACCGTTAGCGGATTACGATTTTATGGATCATGCACAACTGCAAAAGAAAATTGAAACACCGATTTGTTTAGATGAAAGCATCCATAGTTTAGAAGACGCACGTGTTGCGATTACGCTTGGCAGTTGCCGCGTCGTTAATATTAAACCAGGGCGAGTGGGCGGATTAACAGAATCCGTTCAAATCCATAATTATTGTATGGAGCATAATATCCCTGTTTGGTGCGGCGGTATGGTAGAGATGGGGATTTCACGAGCTCAAAATGTTGCACTTGCCTCTTTGCCAAACTTTACGATTCCTGGAGATATATCTGCTTCTAGTAGACATTGGGAGAAGGATATCATTTCACCAGAAGTGATGCTTGAAGGCGGAAAAGTAAGGGTACCGCAAAGTATTGAACGTGAGTATGAAGTAGATCGAGGCAGGTTGGAAGAAATAACAAAGCAGCGGATTATTTTTGAGCGATGAATGGGAGTTTTTATTAATACTGACTACCTGCAAATAGCGGGATGATTTTGTCGTTAATTGTCGGTAAGTCGATATATTTAAAAAATCGCCGATATAATTTCATTTATCAAGGTTACTCTTACGGGTAGCCTTTTCTTATTGTACAAATTGGATAGACTAGTTTACAATCGAGCGTATGAAAACAGAATAAAGTAGGGGGACTAAAATGAAGCGCATTTCAATTTTAATAGCTGATGATGAAGCGGAAATTGCTGATTTAATTGAGATACATTTAGAAAAAGAGGGTTACCACGTCGTTAAAGCAGCTGATGGAGAAGAAGCCATGCATATTATTCAAACTCAGCCAATTGACTTAGTGGTTTTAGATATTATGATGCCGAAAATGGATGGATATGAAGTGACGAGGCAGATTCGCGGCAAGCACCACATGCCAATCATTTTCTTAAGTGCGAAAACATCTGATTTTGATAAAGTGACAGGTCTTGTATTAGGTGCGGATGATTATATGACGAAACCTTTTACACCGATTGAATTAGTTGCACGTGTAAACGCACAATTACGCCGCTTTCTTACGTTAAATCAGCCGAGAATAGAAGAAAGTAAATTAGCTTTGGAAATTGGTGGGATTGTTATTGATCCTGAGCGAAGAACAGTAAATGTGTACGGAGAGCCAATTGAATTAACACCAAAAGAATTTGATATTTTATATGTATTAGCAAGTCATCCGAAGAAAGTGTACAGTGTGGAAAATATTTTTCAGCAAGTATGGGCTGAAGGGTATTACGAAAGTGGAAATACAGTTATGGTACATATCCGTACTTTGCGAAAAAAGCTTGGGGAAGATAAAAGAAAGGATAAGTTAATAAAAACAGTGTGGGGGGTAGGTTATACTTTCAATGGCTAAAAAGATGAGAAGCTTTCGCTCGAAGATGGTTATGCTATTTGCGTTAAGTATGATATTAGCTGCTGGTGTAACGTATTTAATTTATGAGGGGCTACGTCTCTATTATAAATTAGTAGTTCGTTATGAGGATCCTTTAGCTCAATTTCGTTTAATGGTAAGACAAATTGGGGATATTAATTTCTTTTTAATTGTATTTATTCCTCTGTCCATTATGTTTTTCTTCTTCCTTACTAGACCGTATTTAAAGTATTTTGATGAGATTTCAAACGGGATTCATCATCTTGCGAATGGTGATTTTACAAACCAAGTTAGTGTTTCATCAAATGATGAGTTTGGATATATCGCGGGCGAAATTAATGTAGCGAGTGAAAAACTAAAAGAAGCAGTGGAACGAGGAGATTTTGCGGAAAGTAGTAAAGATCAGTTAATTGTTAACTTAGCTCATGATTTAAGAACGCCGCTAACATCTGTTTTAGGGTATTTAGATTTAATTCTTAAAGATGAGAATTTGACGAAGGAACAAATTAAACATTTTTCCACAATTGCTTTTACGAAATCCGAAAGGCTTGAAAGCTTAATTGATGAATTATTTGAAATAACGAGAATGAATTATGGCATGTTGCAAATTGAAAAAAGATCAATTGATATAAGTGAATTACTTATACAGTTAGATGAAGAACTATATCCGTTATTAGAAAAAAAAGGTTTAGAAGCGAGATTGAATATGGATTCGTATTTACCTATTAACGGTGACGGGAAATTGTTAGCTCGAGTATTTGAAAATCTTTTAACGAATGCGATTCGCTATGGATACGATGGAAAGTTTGTTGATGTGAACGGATATATTGAGAGTGAAGAGATAGTAGTACAAATTATAAATTACGGAGATAGTATCCCAGAAGAAGATTTACCGTATCTTTTTGATATGTTTTATACAGGTGATAAGGCAAGATCAGAGCAGCAAGGCGGAACAGGCCTTGGGCTATTTATCGCAAAAAATATTATCGAACAGCATGATGGGACAATCTCTGCTGAAAGTAACGTAATTAGAACGATATTTGAAGTGAGATTACCAAAAGAAGAGAGCAAAGCAATTTAATAAAAATTTAAACTTTACCCCACTTTTTATTTTAATAGTTTTTTCTATTCTATACGTAAGTTACGTTAAGGAGGAACTAGAAATGAAAAAGTGGGTATTTATTTCTCTTTTTATAATATGTACAGCATGTGTAGGCTTTTATATATCACCAGTATTTCAAAAGGAGATCGATGTTAAAATTGCAGAAAAAGATAATAAAGTAAAAGCCGCGAACACTGAAAAGATAGAGGTCACAAAGGAACAAATTTATAAAGGGGATCTACTATTAGTTAATAAAGATTACCCGGTTAAAAAAGATAGTGTTAGGTCCGATATTGTCAATGTAAATCACAATAGTGAATTAGTAAGAGGCTATGTAATATTTGATAGAAATCTTCGCTTATCAGAGGGTGTTGTAAAAAAGTTTTTGAACGTTGTCGATGCAGCTGGGAAAGATGGAGTACAGCATTTCTTAATGAGTAGCGGTTACCGAGATTTTCAAGAACAAAGTAAATTATATAAAGAAATGGGATCTGATTATGCACTTCCAGCAGGATATAGTGAGCATAATTTAGGGTTATCACTCGACGTTGGGTCTACTCAAAAGAAAATGGAGAAAGCTCCTGAAGGAAAATGGATTGAAGAGAACGTATGGAAGCACGGATTTGTTTTACGTTATCCGAAAAATAAAAGTAATATTACGGGCATTCAATATGAGCCGTGGCACATACGTTATGTCGGCCTACCTCATAGCGCAATTATGCAAAAAAAGAAGATTACGTTAGAGGAATATTTGGACTTCTTAAAAGAGGAAAAAGAAGTTTCAACTGAGGTTGAAGGTAAGAAATATACGGTTTCTTATTATAAAGTTTCAGATCGTATGAACGTGAATGTTCCGGTGAATAAGCAGTATGAAATTTCGGGGAACAATATGGACGGGGTTATTGTGACGGTTCAGGAATAGAGAAAAAGCTATCTACTTGTGAACTGCACCCCACTTGTTAGACACAGTCTAACAAGTGGGGTGCAGTTTTTGTATGACAAAATTTACGAAGAATTCAAAGGCAACTGTTATGATAACGCAGTAATGGAGAATTTCCTTGGAATCATGAAGTCTGAGTTTCTCTACATAAAAGAGTTTGAAAGTGTAGAGCACTTCAAAATAGAATTAGAAAAATATATAGATTATTATAATACAAAACGGATAAAGGCAAAATTAAAAATGAGCCCGGTGCAATACCGGACTCATTTTTATCAAGCTGCTTAATGAAATAACCGTGTCTAACTTTTAGGGGTCACTTCAGTTTATGTTAATAAATTTTTGGAAGGCTAAGCCTTGATTTTTGTATGCTAATGATTGTAAATAAGATGAACGCTATTGCTGTAATATTGATTGCAATAAAGTTTATTCGTTAGCTGAATTTTTAAGTATTATCACTTTTTTATAATTTTTGTTATCAAAATAATTCCTATACAAACTATTATCCAACTTGCAAATACCATTAACCAATAATTAAGCTCTTTAGTATTATAAGTCTCTGGTATTAAAAAATTAAATCCAAGCCAAATAACAGATAAAACTAAGATAACAAAAACTATTTTTAATAATTTAATAGAAAACACCCTTTCTTAAATTAAAGTAAGAAAGTTACTACGGCTCTTGCAATAACTCCTGCTAGGTAAGAAGGAACTCCAACTTTTGTTAATCCAGTAGTTAATGCACTAGTAATATCACCTTCAAAATCATAGATGATATTAAGCGCCTTCATAACAGTTTGATATTTTAAGTACTGTTTTGCGTTAGAAGGAAGTGGAAGTTTTTCAACAGCCTTATTAAATGCTTTTTCTCCTATTCCCTTCATTTTATTAATCATAATTTTAGCTGCTTCTTTAGCTGCTTTTGTTTTCACACCATATTGTATAGTTCCATCAGGTGAAACGCTATATTGAATATTACCATTAATGCTTAATTCATTTAAATCAATTCCATCTTCTTCTAAACTCTTATTAAAACTATATTGTAAGCTTTCGTAATCAATATTGTCTAATTCTTTTCCTTCAAATTGCGTTTGCGTTGCTTCTTTTTCTGCTGCATAACTTGTAATAGCTGGGGATAAAGCTGTAAAACCGATTGATAAAGCTAATGCTGTACAACTTCCTTTTAACATTTTCTTTTTCATGATTTAATCACTCTCCGCATTATAATGTTTTATTCCGTTTAAGGAATATAGTAATACACTAAAATATTTTACTTTTAATGTCAAAATGTGAAAAAATATCCAATCGTGTCGAAAATGTAATAATAATACAATTTAAATTAGAAATATATTATTTAATTTATATAATATACACTCAAAATGAATAAAAATTTATTTTATAAAAAATTATGAATCAATTTATTTTTGGATGGTATAGTACACGATTAATCCAAGTGAAATGATAGTTTATTCTCTTTTAATACTATAGAAAAATATAATACATAGAAGAATTCGGAGTTAGTTAACGTTTTAAAAAAGGGGAGGCAAATGCAAATAAAGTAAACATACTCTCTGATAAAAAGCTAGAAGCCTTCAGGTAGTTCTTCTGGAATTTAGTAAGGGCCATAAGAGAATAGTGAAATTATTGGGAATATTAACTGTATATTACATTATTTAGAGGGGGGGACGGTAACTATACAACTCTAAACATTATAACGTTATATTTACTTCTCCCTTTTTTTGTGTTACGCTAAACGTGTGAAAGAGATATAAAATGAAACTTTAATGTAAGCGTATTCTTATGGCTTCTTATAGAAAAGGGTGGAAATACAATGACAGAACGATTCGTGCTACGTAATGTGAAACGTGTGAACGGGGAAGAGATTGACATTGTAGTTGAAAATAATAAAATCGCACAGGTGACGAAAGCTGGTGCTGGCGAGGGTGGAAAGGTTCTTGATTACGCAGGTACTTACGTATCGAGTGGCTGGATTGATTTGCACGTTCATGCTTTTCCAGAGTTTGATCCGTATGGCGATGAGGTGGATGAAATTGGCGTTAAGCAAGGGGTAACGACAATTGTTGATGCGGGTAGCTGCGGAGCTGATCGTATTGCAGATTTAGTACAAAGTAGAGAGCAGGCAAAAACGAATTTATTTGCCTTTTTAAATATTTCTCGCATCGGTTTGAAACGAATTGATGAATTATCCAATATGGAATGGATAGATAAAGAGAAAGTAATAGATGCAGTAGAAAAGTATAAAGATGTAATCGTTGGATTAAAAGCGAGAATGAGTAAAAGTGTCGTTTGTGATAGCGGAATTGAACCGCTGCACGTAGCGCGCTCTTTATCTCGTGAAACATCATTGCCGATTATGGTACATATCGGTTCAGCTCCTCCGCGTATTGAGGAAGTTGTACCTCTTTTAGAAAAAGATGATGTCATTACACATTACTTAAACGGGAAAGAAAATAATTTATTTGATGAAGAAGGCAAACCGCTACCTGTGTTGTTAGATGCAGTGAAACGCGGTGTGCATTTAGATGTTGGTCACGGTAATGCTAGTTTTTCTTTTAAAGTAGCAGAGGCAGCGAAGCGTCACGGCATTGTCCTTAATACAATTAGTACAGATATTTACCGGAAGAATCGTATACACGGTCCAGTGTATAGTATGGCTAACGTTCTTTCGAAATTCCTTTACTTAGGGTATCCGCTAGAAGAAGTAATTGATGCGGTTACGAAAAATGCGGCAGAGTGGCTGAAAAAACCAGAGCTTGGTCGTATTCAAGTAGGAGATATTGCAAACTTAACTTTATTTACGGTGAAAGATGAACCGATTACGTTAATTGATTCAGAAGGGGATCAGCGCATTGCTGAAAGAAGAATTGATACGAAAGGGGTTGTAATCAATGGGTCATTCATTGAATGCTAAGTACGGATTAAAAAGAGTGATTAATGCGAGCGGTAGAATGAGTATTTTAGGTGTATCCGCTCCTACAGATACAGTTATGGATGCGATGAAACATGGTGGACAAAATTATGTGGAAATTGCTGATTTAGTAGATAAAGCGGGAGACCATATTGCGAGAATTCTAGATTCAGAGGCAGCAGTTGTTGTAAACTCAGCATCGAGTGGAATTGCGCTTTCTATCGCTGGTATCGTTACAGAAGGAAATCGCCGTAAAAGTGAAAGACTTCATCAAGAAGTAATCGCGAAAAACGAAGTGATTATGTTAAAAGGTCATAACGTTCAATACGGTGCTCCTGTTGAAACAATGATTTATTTAGGCGGCGGTAAGCTCGTTGAAGTCGGTTACGCAAATGAAGGGAAAGCAGAGCATATTGAAGATGCGATTGGTGAAAACACAGCAGCGATTCTGTATGTGAAATCCCATCATGCCGTGCAAAAAAATATGATTTCTGTTGAAGAAGCGTGGGAAGTAGCGCAGCGAAATAATGTACCACTTATCGTTGATGCGGCAGCTGAAGAAGATATTCAAAAATACGTGAAGTATTCAGACCTAGCCATTTATAGCGGTTCAAAGGCAATTGAAGGACCTACTTCCGGTATTGTCGGCGGTAAACGAAAATATATCGAATGGTTGAAAGTGCAATTACATTGCAGCGGTAGAAGTATGAAAGTTGGGAAAGAAACAACTTTCGGTTTACTTCAAGCGCTTGATGAGTACGGAGTAAAAGAAGATAAGAGTGAGCAAGAAAAAGAGTTGTTACAAGTGCTTATGCCGCTGAAAGAGTTAAACGGTGTAAATGTAACAATCGTTCAAGATGAAGCTGGAAGAGCAATTTTTAGAGCGCGTATTCATATTAACGAGAACGAATTAAATAAAACTGCAAAAGATGTTGTGACCGCGTTACGCGAAGGGGAAATCGCCATTTACACACGTGATTACGGAGTAAGACAAGGGTTCTTTGATATTGATCCACGTCCACTTCAAGGCGATGACATACATGTGATTGAAGAAAAAATGAGAGAAATTGTAGGGGGAAACTAAGATGACAAACATTCAAAAACGTTTTTATAAAGGCCGCGTAGCATTAAATGTATTAGCGAACAATATCCGAAATGCGAAAGACATTTTTGAAGCAGCAGAAGGTTATGTAGTAGTCGGTGTGTTATCAAAAGACTATCCGACAGTAGAAGAAGCAGTAACTGCAATGAAAGCATACGGAAAAGAAATTGATGACGCTGTATCAATTGGACTTGGAGCAGGAGATAATCGCCAAGCGGCAGTTGTAGCTGAAATTGCGAAGCATTATCCTGGTAGTCATATTAACCAAGTGTTCCCTTCAGTTGGAGCGACGCGCGCAAATCTTGGCGGAAAAGATAGCTGGATTAATAGTTTAGTATCACCTACAGGAAAAGTAGGGTACGTAAATATTTCTACTGGTCCAATTAGTGCAGCTGGAGAAGAGAAAGCAATCGTTCCAATTAAAACAGCTATCGCACTTGTACGTGATATGGGCGGGAATTCATTGAAATACTTCCCAATGAAAGGTTTAGCGCATGAAGAAGAATATCGCGCTGTTGCGAAAGCATGTGCGGAAGAAGGATTTGCATTAGAGCCAACAGGCGGAATTGATAAAGAAAACTTTGAAACAATTGTACGTATTGCATTAGAAGCAAACGTAGAGCAAGTTATCCCGCACGTGTACTCTTCTATTATTGATAAAGAAACTGGTAATACGAAAACAGAAGATGTACGCGAGCTATTAGCGGTCGTGAAGAAGTTAGTTGATCAATATGCGTAAGAAAATTGCAGCATTTGGTGAAGTAATGATGCGCCTGCAAGTGCCAGGGTATGAATTGCTATCGCAAGCAAACTCATTAAATTACTCATTTTCAGGTACAGGTGTGAACGTTGCAGCAGCACTTTCTCATCTAGGGCATGAAGGGCTTCTTATTTCAACGTTACCGGAAAATTCGGTTGGAGATGCGGCGGTATCGCACATTCAAAAACTAGGGATTCAAGCACCGTTTATTTCAAGAGGCGGTAAATATGTTGGTATGTACTTTTTAGAAAATGGATTTGGCGCACGTGCAAGCCGCGTTACGTATTCTAACCGATTAGAAAGTAGTTTCAATACGGCGTCTGAAGAGATGTACCAATTTGAAGAAATCGCTAAAGAAATTGATATCGTTCATTTTTGCGGAATTACACTTGCGATGAATGATACTGTTCGTCACCATATGAAATCGTTAGCGAAAGCAGTAAAGGAAAACGGAGGCACTGTTGTCTTTGATTGTAATTATCGTCCATCGCTTTGGGGAGAAGATGGGTATGAACAGGCGAAGCCTCATTATGAAGAAATGCTAGGCCTTGCCGATATTGTAATGATGAATGAAAAAGATGCGATGTTCGTTCTCGGAATGAAAACGGAAGAGACAGAGCGAGAAGCACAACTTGTTGATCTTATTCCAAAAGTCGCAGAAATATATAATATCGCTACAATTGCTGGTACACATCGTTCTATTAATAGCGATAATACACACTCACTTCGCGGATTCATATGTAAAGATGGAACGTTCACTTTTGCCAAAACACTTACGTTTTCTGTATATGATAGAATAGGTGCTGGAGATGCTTATACGAGCGGAATTATTCATGGCGAGATAGAAGAGTTTGCACCAGAGAAAGCTGTTTCATTTGCGTCAGCAGCTGGAATGCTTGCACATACAATCGTCGGTGATACGCCAATGTCATCAGAGAAAGATATACTTCGGGCAATGACGGCATCAGTAGGTGATGTAGAAAGGTAGTGGGTGTAACGGTGAACGTAACGAGAAAAAGAGGTCCATTATATTTACAAATTAAAAATATTATTCGCGATCGAATATTGCATGGTGTATATGCGATTCATACGAATATCCCTTCTGAACCGCAGTTAGAAGAAGAGTTCAAAGTGAGTAAAATTACAGTACGAAATGCAATTAAAGAGCTCGTTCAAGAAGGGTATTTAGAGAAGAAAAGCGGTAAAGGAACGAAAGTCATTCGAAATACTTCTGCGACAAAGCTTTCAAAGGGAAAGAAATTTACAGAAGTGTTAGTGGAAGAAGGCTATAAAGTACAAAAGAAATTGCTAAAGGCAGAAGTGGTTCATAATGAAGAAGGAACAGTACCATTTCGTTTGTTTGGTAAAGAGAGTTTTCGTATTGAGCGTCTATATGCTTTAAATGATACTCCGTACATTCATTATACGCACTATTTCTCAGCACAAATGGCAAGTACAGACTTAGCGGACTTTGACTTACAATCGCTTTATGATCTAGTCGAGGACCGTGGTATACATTTAGAAAACTTCAGAGATGAATTCGCTGTTGGATTTGCGCCTAATTTTGTTGCAGAAGCGTTAGGAGAAAAAGAGGGAACAGCGTTATTAAAACGTATGCGCTATTCTTACGATGAAGTTGGCGAAGTAATTGAATATAGTGAAGGCTACTACAATACGGAAATGCAGCATTACGTTGTAAATTATGATGTGTAAAAAATGAAGAGGGACTAATTCCCTCTTTTTTTGTAAAAAATTTTCATATCGAAGGGGAATGGGATATGGATATATACTTATTAATCGTCACGTTAATTGCGATCGCAATTGTTATTTTAGGGGTATCATGGTGGAAATGGCATGCGTTTATTAGTTTAACAGTTGCTAGTCTATTTTTAGCTATTATGTCTGGACTGAACTTGACCAAAATTGTTACTGCCTATGAAACTGGTGTTGGTAGTGTACTAGGGCATTTAGTTGGCATTTTGGCTCTCGGAACAATTTTAGGGAAAATGATGTCTGATTCAGGGGCTGGCATGCAAGTAGCAGATTTCTTCATTCGATTCTTCGGGGTGAAAAAATTACCTTGGGCAATGTTATTCGCCGGATTTGTTATAGGTATTCCAGTGTTTTTTGAAGTGGGAATCGTCATTTTATTACCACTTGTTATTTCAATTCGAAAAACAACGAAACAAAATATATTGTTAATTGCGTTACCTGTTATTGCCGGATTATCGATTGTACATGGGCTAGTGCCTCCGCATCCAGGTGCGATGACAGCAATTGGTATTTATAACGCGAATTTAGGAAAGGTACTATTGTATTCATTGATTATCGCGTTACCAACAGCAATTATCGCAGGACCGGTATTTGCAAAGTGGGTACATAAGAGGGCTATACCTGAAAATGAACCGGAGCTTGTTCGAGTTACGACAGTATCTACTGATTTGCCAAGTCGTAAAGCTTCATTCTTTATTATTTTATTACCAGTAGTTTTAATGATTTTATCAGTAGTCGCACCATATATTTCATTACCGGAAAAAATAACTGAATTTTTAGTGTTTGTAGGAAGTCCGGTAATCGCTTTACTTATTTCATGTTTCGCAGCGTTTTATTTGCTTGGTATAAAACAAGGAATTAATAAAAAGGTGATTAAAAAATTAACAGATGAAAGTTTACTACCTGTCGGTTCCATTATTTTAATAATTGGTGCAGGCGGTGGATTTAAACAAATATTAATTGAAAGCGGCGTTGGAACAGCCATCGCTCAAATGGCAGAACATATTTCATTATCACCGATCGTCTTAGCGTTCATGGTAGCGGGATTAATACGAATTGCAACAGGTTCAGCTACTGTAGCATTAACGACAGCAGCTGGAATTGTTTCACCGGTTATTCAACACATGTCTGGTGTAAATTTAGAATTACTCGTTATTGCAACCGGTGCAGGTTCATTAATGTTTTCTCACGTAAATGATGCAGGATTCTGGCTTGTAAAAGAGTATTTAGGTTTGACAGTAAAAGAAACGTTTAAAACGTGGACGGTGCTGGAGACATTGTTATCATTTATTGCATTCGGCTTTGCGCTTTTACTTAATATGTTTGTTTAGAAGAAGGGGGTGCCTATTTAAAGGTATCCTCTTTTTGTGTTGGGGCTCTTTTCATGAAACAAGCCCGTTTTTAGGAGTGCCAAGCTTCCGATTTGCCCTGAAAACATAATATAAATGGAATCCCCTCATTTAGAGCAAGACGATCTTGTTATGAATGATACTAAAGGAGGAATAGAGTAATGGGCGAAAAGTGTGAACACAGACATGATGATTGCGACCGCAGACGTGGGTGCGGAGGCGGCTTTGCGCTTCTAATCGTATTGTTTATTTTATTAATCATTATCGGTGCTAGCTGCTTCGGCGGAGGCGGCGGTTCTTGTGGTTACGGCGGTTATGGTGGCTATGGCGGCGGCTATGGTGGATATTGCTGCTAATTATTTAAAAACTATTGAAAATAGCCTTGTGCAATATGCACAAGGCTATTTTATTCATAGTTTAACATGCTGTGACAGTTTGTTAATGTAAAGAGATCGGATTAAGAGGAAGAAAATAATCTCGATAATCCCGAAGAAAGTAAGTACGATGAAGGCCTCTTTTAGTAATGAGAAAGAAAACATGCTTTGTAAAAACTTAATTGCAAATACTGTATGAATACCCGCGATGATATAAGGAACGAAAAATAAAATTCCTAATTGAATCGTTGCAGAACGAAACATTTCGGATTCCGTCAATCCAAGCTTTGTAATCGTAATATACTTCTGTTTTTCACTTGTTAAGTCATTATACATACGGAAATATAAAACGCTAGCTGCACCGATAAAGAAAATAAAGCCGAGAAATGCCCAAATAAAGAAATTCGCAATTGCATGTTCTTTACCGTGAACTAGTTCATCAGTAGCCGTATATATGTAGAAAGGAACTTGCGCTTTCTCTTCTTTATGTTTTTCGTAGAACTCACGTGCATCATCACCAATAGCACGTAACATATTTTTTGTTGGAACCATTGCATTTTCCCAGTTTTCTACGAAGTAGTTATAGATTACGGTCGTTTTAATATGAGGAATCATATCGTCAAAAACATAATCTTGTACAACAATTAAATGGGGGAATGCAAAGGATGGTTCTATCCCTTTATTAATAAATCCTTTAATATGAAATTCTTTTTTATTAGATCCGAGTGCAATTGTATCTTGTTTTGCAAATGGGTTTGAGACAAGATTTAAAAGCTCTGGCGAATGGCGGGAAATAATATAAACTTCTGTAGAATCAAGAGTGATTTCCGGCCGCTTCAATTGTTTAGCAATTGTATTATAATCACTCATTTTCATAAGTAAAATATCTTTTTTCGATGCTGTGTCTTTTAATACTGTAAACTTATATTTCTTGTATTCAAAATTGGCACTCGTAAGCTCAGTTTCAATTGTAGTAATATGCTTTTGTTCAAGGTAATTGTCACTTTCTGATGTATACGTAAAGGGGACAGGATATTGCGTTAGTACGGATGCTTTCGTATTGTTATTAGCAGCAAACAACCCAATAATAATTGTAAATGCAAGTGCAGATAACATGGAAACGATAAAAAGTACATTAATATTACTACGAGTACGAGCAACCAAATCTGAAATCCATAACATATTTATTTGTTTCATATAAAACTTTCTTCGTTTTTTTAAAATGAAGATGAAGAGAAGAAATGTTTGTGAAAAGAAAAAATATGTCCCAATGACTACGAGTGGCAAAATAGATAATATTATAAAGAATACAGATCCATTTTGTACATTTTTTTCCGTTACATAGCCTTGCGGATAACCAGCAATATAATAACATAGTCCTAAACAAGTTAAGGCAAACAATGAGATTATTATAGATGGTCTTTTTTCTTCCGTTTCTTTTTTAGAAACTTTAATTAGTCGAATAGTTTTACGAGTACGAATGAACATCGGTGTAAATGTAGAAACGATGAAAAATAAAATAATAAAAGTTACTGTTGTGACGATAATTGCCTTTGTGGGCCAATATAAGTAGAGGCCTTTCGCACCTGTTAATTTAGACGTAACTAGTAAGAAAAAGTTAGAAAACACTAGTCCGCCTTGTATACCAACAAAAATAGCTAGTATTCCAATTATCATATTTTCAGTAAATAAAAGTCGCTTTAATTGTTTTTTTGATATACCAAGAACGGTTAATATCCCGAATTGTTGCTTCCTTACATTTAAAAATGTTCCAAGTGAATAAAGCAGGAAGAAGAATGAGAACAAGACAATGACAAACTGGGCTGAACCAGCTAAGTTCATCAGGGTATCTCGTTCTTGATAGCTCTGAATATTTTGTAGGCGCGGATGATATGAATAGACAGCAAATGAAAAGAAAACCATTATAGAAAAAGCACTACTTACAAAATAAGCAAAATATGCTTTAGAATTACGTGAGACATTTTTAAATGCAAATTGCCAAAACGTCATCCACGCCTTCCTCCTAATAATGCTAAAACATCTAATATTTCTTGATAAAATTTCTCGCGATATAGTCCGCGGTGTAATTCATTGTAAAGCCCACCATCTTTAATGAAAATAACGCGGTTACAATAACTTGCTGCAAATGGATCGTGCGTAACCATTAAAATTGTGGCATCCTCTTCTTTATTTAATTTCGTAAATAGCTCCATTACATCAATTGCTGCTTTCGAATCTAAGTTTCCTGTTGGTTCATCGGCAAGTAGAAGTGAAGGATGATGAATAACAGCACGTGCTACTGCAGTACGCTGCGCTTGTCCTCCAGAAACTTCAAAAATACGCTTGTCCAAAATATGATCAATTCCAAGCTTTTTTGAAATGTTATCAAGCTTTTCGTCCATTTCTTTTAAAGGAACATTATCTAACGTTAAAGGGAGTACGATATTTTCACCGATTGTTAGTGTATCTAGCAGGTTAAAGTTTTGAAAAACAAACCCTAACTCTTGGCGGCGGAAAATAGCTAGTTTCTCTCTACGAAATGTGTGCGGTTTTTTTCCATTAATCACGACATCACCAGAAGTAGGGGAGTCAATTGTAGAGATAACGTTTAAAAATGTAGATTTACCGCTACCAGATGGTCCCATGATAGCAACAAATTCTCCTTTATCTACATGTAAATTTATATTTTTTAAAGCAGTATGAGGGACCTTTCCTTCATACACTTTTGAGACGTTTTTTATGTGTAATACTTCTTCCATAATAATCACCTTTCTATTTTTAAAACTTAATATGTTGTGATAATTTTTGCATATAAAAGGAACGAATTAAAAGGAAAAAGATAATTTCAACCGTTCCAAAGATTACAAGTACAACTGTAATCTCAGCGAATAATGATAGATGTAATATCTCTTGTAACATCTTTGTCGCAAACATCGTATGGATCGATGCCATAATGTAAGGAACAAAGAAAAGAATCGCAAGTTGAATTGTAGCGGATTGTTTCATTTCGACTTCTGTTAAACCGATTTTTGTAATCGTTATATACTTTTCTTGCTCATTTGTTAAATCTGTATACATACGGAAGTAAAGAACACTGCCAGCACCGATAAAGAAAATGACGCCTAGGAAAGTACCAATTAAGAAGAACGAAGCGACATTTAGTTTTGTTTTGTATAGAGAATCGCTTGCTTCACTTGCATGGAATGGTGGGTGCTCTGCTTGAATGGCTGCATTGTCATTGTCAATTTTTGTTGTAAATGCTGAACCGATGTTATGTGCTTTTTCCCAATCTTTAACTTTGAAGCTATATACACTCATCTGTTTTGAAACTTTCGATAAGACTTCTACATTTTCATCAGATAATACGAGTAATTGTGATATTAAGCTATTTGGGAACGGATTATAATTTTTATATTTTTTCACTTGTAGTTGTAAAGTGTTTTGAGTAAGTGTAAGCGTATTTCTCTTTTCTTTATCATAAATTGTTCCAATGAATTGATCTTCTAAATCTTTCATAAGGATATAAGATTCATTATTATTCACGGTAAGAGTTTCCCAATTTAATGCTTTAGCAATTATATTATAGTCACTTTGTTTAATTGCATAATAGAGCTGCGGGCTTTCTTCCGCCGAAGATACTTCATATATATCCGTTTTAAATTTCTTATAAGTAAACTGCTCTTCGTTAAATTTTTGTTCTAACCAATTTAAATGCTCATCAGCTAACGTATTTTCAGTATGTGATAAATAAGTAAACGGGAAAGGATTTTTCCTTATTTCATCAAACTTTGTGAATTTCCCAAACCCATATAAGAATGTAATCATTGTGAAAGCGAGTGTCGATAACATCGTCACGATAAAGAGCATGTTAATATTTGTCCGAATCCGAGTTGCTAAATCAGAAACCCAAAGCATGTTAATACGTTTCATATAAAATTTTCTTCTCGTCTTTAATATGCGAATGAGTAAGAAGCTAATTTGTGAGAAGAAAAAATATGTCCCAGCTGCAGCAAGTGATGGGATGACAAATATACAGGAGGCAGCGTACAAAAGCCCAGCGATATCTCCTAGTGACATAAAATATAGTGGGTTAGCTGCTAAAACATATCCAGATATTAAACATATCGCACCAAAGAGAGAGATGAGTACAGATGCTTTTCTTTCTTTTTCTTTTGTTCCTTCTTTTAAAAGACGTACAGCTTTTCTCGTACGGATTAGCATCGGTGTAAAAGATGAGACGAGAATGAAGAGTCCAAGAAAGATAATTATAGTTAAAACGATAGCAGCTGTAGGCCACCAATATAAATATAAACCAGGCACATGCGTAATTTTGGCGGTAACTAATAAAAAGAACTGTGAAAAGACAAGGCCAAATTGAATGCCGAAAAATATGGATAGGCCACCAATTAGCATGTTTTCTAGAAATACGAGCCTCTTTAATTGCTTTGGAGATATGCCAAGTACTGTTAAAATCCCGAACTGTTTTTTTCGTACTTTTAAGAAAGTACCGATTGAATATAGTAAAAAGAAAAATGAAAAGAATACAATGACAACTTCTGAGATTGTCATTAATATGTTCAGAGCAGCATTCACGCCTGTCATATGCAATTTAGGATGAAATAAATAAACTGCAAACGAGAAGAAAATTGCAATGGAAAACGCACTGCTTACAAAATAGGCGAAATAAGCTCTGGCGTTCCGCGTCACGTTTTTAAATGCAAATTGCCAAAATGTCATTCACCTAAACCTCCTAATAGAGTTAATGTGCAAGGAGTATGAGGAGGGTCCGCATACTCTTTTCATAAAACTCACCTTTTGCTTATTTAAAACTTAATATGTTGCGATAATTTTTGCATATAAAGTGAACGAATTAATAGGAAAAAGATAATCTCAACCGTTCCAAAAATCACAAGTACAACCGTAATTTCAGCGAACAATGATAAGTTAATAATATCTTGCAACATCTTTGTCGCAAACATCGTATGAATAGAAGCCATAATGTATGGAACGAAAAATAAGATTCCAAGTTGAATGGTCGCTGAACGCTTCATTTCTGATTCTGTTAAGCCAATCTTCGTAATCGTTACATATTTTTCTTGCTCGTTTGTTAAATCTGTATACATACGGAAGTAGAGTACACTACCAGCTCCAATAAAGAAAATGATCCCAAGGAATGTACCAATGAGGAAGTAGGAAGCACTTCCGGATTTGATTCTGTATAAAGAGTTACCTGATTCAAAAATACGAACGAGAGATCCTTCGTGCTTGATACTCGCGCGGTCTTTATCTGCTCGTTTTACAAACTCATCAGCAATAGCATATGTATTCTCCCAGTTTTCTACGTTGTAATTATAGACTGTCACATGTTTAGTGTTAGTTGGTAAATTGTTAACGGCAGAATCAGATAATACTAATGTTTCATAAGCAAAAGTAGAAGGGAGGGTATTATCTATTTTGATCCCTTTTATTTGTAGCTTATAATTTGTATTAGCGAGTGTAATATGTGTTCTATTGTAATTTGGATCGAATGCACTAAACAATGGGACATATGCCGCTCCAGATAATACATATGTTTCATTCTCATTTATAAATAGTTTTTGTAATTGTAATGACGTAGCGAGCTTATTATAGTCACTTTGCTTTATGGCATATGTGTCATAATAAATTTCTGTATTATTTTTCGCTTCTACAGGCGTAGCGTATAAATCTACTTTAATTTTGTCGTAAGAGAATTGCCCATCTTCTAATTGTTTTTCTAGCCAATTTAAGTGCTGGGAAGTAAATGGATTCTCATCAAATGAGAAATATGAAAATGCGAATGGTGAATTTCGTTCAACATCAAGTTTCATAAATTTCCCGAACCCATATAAAAATGTAATCATCGTAAAAGCAATTGTAGATAGCATTGCCACAACGAAAAGCATATTAATATTTGATCGAATGCGGCTAGCTAAATCAGAAATCCAGAGCATATTAATACGCTTCATATAAAAATTCCGTCTCTTTTTCAACAGGTGAATGAGCAAGAAACTAATTTGCGAAAAGAAAAAATATGTTCCGATTGAAACGAGTGCCGGAATGACGAAAATACTTGAAAGCATATAAACCATTCCTATTTGTGGGCTTATTGATACGAAATATATTGGTTTGCTCGCTAAAGCGTAGCCACCTATTAAACAGATAGCACCAAATAGAGAGATAAATATGGATGGTTTTCTTTCCTTTTGTTTCCCAGCATTAGTTTTTAAAAGGTTTACCGTCTTTTTCGTACGAATTAGCATAGGTGTAAATGAAGATACAGCGATAAAGAGACCAAGAAACACAATCGTTGTTAAAATGAAAGCATTCGTAGGGATATATAAATATATCCCTGGTAGATGTGTAATTTTCGCTGTTACTAATAAGAAAAACTGCGAAAAGACAAGTCCAAACTGCATACCGAAAAAGATAGATAACATACCAATTAACATATTTTCAGTGAAAACGAGTCGATGTAATTGCTTTTTTGATATACCTAAAATAGATAAAATACCAAATTGCTTTTTACGAACTTTTAAAAACGATCCGATTGAATAGAGTAGAAAAAAGAACGAGAACAAAACAATAACAACTTCTGAAAAAATCATTAATCCTGAAACTTCAGAGATCATATTGGAATTTTGTAATTTCGGATGAAATAAATAAACAGCAAACGAAAAGAAAACAGCAATGGAAAAGGAACTGCTTAAAAAATAGGCAAAATAAGCTCTTGAGTTGCGCGTTACATTTTTAAATGCAAACTGCCAAAATGTCATAATATATGCCTCCCGTTAGCAGGCCGATATGTAGTCTTATTGCAAAAAATGTATGAGAGTGAGATCTCATACATTTTGCTAGCATATGTTACGATCATGCTTCGGTCACCTTCTCCGTGTTTTCTGCTTGATTGTTTGCAGCGTTGTGGAAGATGATTTTAATCGTCGTTCCTTTACCAACTTCAGAGTCTAGTTTCACAGAGTGACCTAAATAATCACAAATTTTACTTACAATATAAAGCCCCATACCGGTAGATTCTCCGAATGCACGACCATTTTTCCCAGTGTAAAAAGGTTCAAATACTCTTCGAATATCTTCTTGCGGAATACCAACGCCTTCGTCACGAACTTCCAAAATAATATCTTTACCATTGCGATAAGCGGATAAGAAAACTTTCTTTCCGCGCTCACCAGAGTAGCGAACTGCATTTGTCATTAACTGATAAATGATGAACTTTAGCCACTTCGCATCAGAAGCAACCTTTAAATCTGAATGAACTTCTAAAACGGGGAAGACCCCGTTTCGAATGAATAATTCTTTCAATCCGTTAATATTTTTTGTCACAGCATCTTTTAATGAAATCGTCTCAACATGGAAGTCTTCATGGAAGTTGTTTAACCTTGCCATATATAAAGCCATATCGAGTCCTTGATTTAATCGTTCTAATTCTTTTTTGAATTTCGGGATTAAATGTTCATCTTCCATTTCAAGCACCATAAGCTGCATAACAGAAACAGGCGTTTTCATTTGATGTACCCAATGATTAATAAATAACTGGTGTTCTTGCTGCTTTACTTCGAATGTTTGTAGGTCTTTTTGGAATAGACGATATTGCGTACGAACGAGCTCGTTTACACCGTGTGGCATAGGAGCAGTTGCTCTTTCAATAAACGCATCTTCCAGTTTCTCTGGTGGTTCACTTAATCTGTGATACATTCTACGGTTACGAACGTAACGATAAGCGAGAAAACAGATGAATAAGTATAAGCTTAAAACGATGAAGTAAAACTTATTATTTTGAAATCCGTCTACTGCATCATAAAGAACGAAAATGATTCCGAAGTTCAATACATATAGTAGGAAAAATGCAAAATGATCACGTAAAAATAACTTCATGCTTATTCACTCCAAGTTGCGTTAAAACGATACCCAAGTCCACGTACTGTTTCAATAGCATTTTCAATACCAAGCTCATTGAACTTTTTACGAAGACGCGTGATGTTTACGTTTAATGTATTTTCCTCAACGAAGCTTTCGTCGTCCCAAAGAGCGGCTAGTAAATCTTCACGACTCGCTGTACGAGGGAATTTAGATAATAACATTTCTGCTAAAATCGCCTCTTTCTTCGTTAAAAGAACTTGCTCAGCTCCAAAATGAATTTCTGGACGCTCAGGGAATAGTTTTAGTCCTTCAACCTCAACGATACGTTCAGAAATATTTGGTGCATAATCACCATAAATACGGCGTAATTGACCTTTGATTTTCGCCATTACAACGTCATAGTGGAACGGCTTCGTAATATAATCGTCCGCACCGCTTTCAATCGCCATAATTTGTTCCATTTCACCAGCACGTGCCGAAATGAAAATAATTGGACAAGTAGATTCATGACGGATTTGACGGCACCAGTAGAAACCATCGAATTTTGGTAAGTTTACATCAAGTAAAACAAGATGTGGTTTCACTGCGTTAAACGATTCCATAATATCATCGAAGTTCTCCGCAACAACAGCATCATAGCCATATTTTTGAATGTGAGATTGTAGTAATGATGAAATATTTGGATCGTCTTCAACGATTAAAATTTTATACATATGTATATTCCTCCTAAAAAAAACAATTGTAGCTATAGTGTACCATGTGTTTCTCGTCTTTTCATTATGTTGAAATATAAGCTAGGTAACAGTATAGGTTAAAAGTGAGAAAAGTAAAAAGTATTATAGAGATAATTGAATTTATTTTCCTTTTAAATAGATGAAACTTCATAAAAAGTAATATATTTTTTATGAAATTTGGAACTTTATTTTGCTTACTGTCCAATATATAGTGAGAACATCGTTAAGGAGGGGGCACTACTTGGCAAGTAATGAAGATATGCATATCTGGATAGAACGTTTATTAAAAGGCGATGAGGAGGCTTTTGAATTTATATTTGATTTAACGAGTCAGAGAATATATGAAACTGTCTTCGCTATAGTTAAGAATCGGCATGATACAAATGAAATCGTAAATGAAATTTATTTTCAACTTTGGAAATCTATTTCAACATATGATCAATCTAGACCGTTTTTATTTTGGTTGAATGGAATTGTTTACAAACAGATTAGTCAGTGGAGAAAAAATATATGGAAGAGGATGCGCTTATTTGAAAAACAACAATTAAGTGATGATCCAGTTGTAGAAGTTCCAGAAAGAGTATTAATAAGAAAAGAAACAGAAGAGCAGTTATTAATGGTGATACAAGAACTTCCATTTAAATTTAGAATAGTAATCGTGTATCGCTTTTACCACGATTATACGTATGAAGAAATTGCAGAACTATTACAAATCCCTATAGGAACAGTAAGGTCTAGAATTCACAGAGCGTTAGAAAAAATTCGGAATCAATCTAGCATAGAAATAGATGAGGAGGAATCTAATTCAAATGTCGTTTTCAAATGAATTTAAAAAAGCAATGAAACAAGAGGTCCCTAAAGAAGTTAAAGAGCATGCTTATCAATCCTTTAGTCAAATGTATAAAAAAGATAGCAAGAAGAAAACGAAAAAGAAATTATTAATAGCGGGTTTAATAGCGGCTGTTATTATACCGACGAGTACAATGGCATTAAACAATTCTTATTTTGCAAAGCCAGAGGTAAAGTTAAATGAAATGATTGGTGAAGAAGTTAAAAAGGATGCTGCGAATGGGAAGTCTATACAGTTAAACGAAAAAGTAGTGGATAATGGTATTACTCTTCATGTAAAAGAAATGTTAATTCAAGATGCTAAAATACTTGTTTACTATCGATTTGAACAACAAGATGGATCGCTTGTTCCTTATAAATTTAATACAACTGGGCTCGATATTACATCTGATGGTAAAGAAGACGGGAAACAAGTAGAGAGCCCGCATTATAAAAATAAGAAATTTAATGCTGTCCAATATTTGCATTTTCTTAGTAACACGCATATGGATAATTATCAAAAAGATCGTATTGGTAATCCGGATGCAATAGAGAATAGTACATTGTATTTAACGAATCAAGCGGGGGAAAGTTTTGAGACGGTTTTAGCTGATCATGATAAACCAGAGGGAGTAATGGTTTTTGAACCGTTAGAAGGTGAAAAATTCCCAGAGCTTTTATTTATAAATATTAATATTAACAGAGTTGGAGGAACGGAAGGAACTTGGACAACGAAAATTCCAGTTGACATGGCGCATAAAACTGTCCAGAAGGATTCTACAAAGAGTGAGTAATTTCTTACTCTATTTAATGGAATCCGAACTGGGTGCGTGAAAGCATGATTAGTTATTGGTTAGATGAATTCGGAACGATAGTAGGTATGTCCTTTATTATAAGTTTGATTATCTTTTGGATTTCTTAGTTTGTTAATAAAATGATAAAAATTAAAAGAAGCTCTTCCTTTGCTAGAAGAGCTTCTTTTAATTTTTATCACGCGTATTTCTTACATCTTTACAGTTTTACTCTATAAAGTAATTGACGTAGGTCAAAAGTGGAAAAAGTAAAAAGGGCCTTATATATAATTGACAATTGACTGAAATCATTTTAACATTTAGATAAATATCTAAATGTCTAATTATCGAAAGGAAGAAAGACATTGAATCAAGCATTTAAAGCATTAGCAGACCCGACAAGGCGAAAAATTTTAGACTTATTAAAAGAAGGCGATTTAACAGCTGGGGAAATTGCTGAACAATTCAATATGACGAAGCCAAGTATTTCTCATCATTTAAATGCACTTAAAAATGCTGAACTTATCCAAGATGAAAAAAGAGGACAATTCGTTGTGTATTCTTTGAACACAACTGTATTTCAAGATTTATTGACTTGGGTGTTTACGTTTACGAATAAGGGGGAAGAGGGGAAATGAAAAAACATCTTTTCGCAATTATATTAATTCTGATAACTTGTATAGCTTGGGCGTTTGCTTGGCCACATTTGCCGGATACAATCGCGACACATTGGAGTGGTGGGAAGGTAGATGGTTATTCTTCTAAACTTTACGGAATGATTTCTATGGTTGGAATTATGATTGCGTTATATGTATTTCTAAATGTGATACCAAAGATTGATCCAAGGAAAGCAAATTACGAGAAATTTTCTAAAGCTTTTATGATGATGAATAACGGGATACTCCTGCTACTATTTGTAGGAAATATAGATATTATTACAAGTGGACTAGGATATAATTTATTCATTAATCGAGTTCCAGAATTATTAGTTGGTGTTTTATTTTTAGTGATGGGTAATTATTTACCGCAGTGTAAGCCTAACTTTTTCGTTGGGATGCGTAATCCTTGGACGTTAAGTAATGAAGAAGTATGGCGGAAAACACATCGATTTAGTGGAAAAGTATTTGTAGCTTTAGGACTCATTATGATTATAAGTGTTTTCGCTCCAGCTGATTGGAGATCTTATATGATGCTAGGGATTATAGTAGTTGCTGTCCTCATAACGAATTTATATTCTTACGTTTTATATAAAAAAGAAATGCAATTGTGAGCAATAAGCGATTGAACAACACTAATCAAATTTTATATTTATAGTTTTTATGTGTTCACAGGTTCTAATACTCAGTGGGGATAACGAAAAGCTCACTGAGTAAATTTTTTGTTCAAAGGTCTGAAAAATCAGTCAAAAAGATAGTCTGGGGGAAATCACATGTTAGAAATTATAAATTTTAGCAAGACATACAAAGGTGGCAAGAAAGCAGTAAATCAGTTAAATATTACTGTTCAAGCAGGAGATATCTTTGGATTTATTGGGCATAACGGTGCGGGGAAAAGTACAACGATTAAGTCGTTAGTAGGAGTTATAGATTTTGAAGAGGGTGAAATTTTTGTTGATGGACATTCAGTAAAAAAGGATCCGATTGCATGTAAGAGAGTAATGGCGTACATTCCCGATAATCCAGATTTATATGAGCAATTAACAGGAATTCAATATTTAAACTTTGTTGCGGATGTTTTTAAGGTGTCTGCAAAAGATCGGGAAAAGGAGATACAAAAGTATGGAGATGCTTTTGAGATTACACCGTACCTAGGTGATTTAATATCTTCTTATTCACATGGTATGAAACAAAAAGTGGCGATTATATCAGCGGTTTTGCATAAACCGAAATTATTAGTTTTAGATGAACCTTTCGTTGGTCTTGATCCAAAGGCAGCCGTAGTATTGAAAGGTATTATGAAGGAGCTTTGTGAAAAGGGAAGTGCGATTTTCTTTTCTACGCACGTTTTAGATGTGGCGGAGAAGTTGTGTAATAAAATAGCGATGATTAATCGAGGGAAATTAGCACTTTCAGGGGAAGTGAATTCTTTAATAAAGGAAGGCTCATTGGAAGAGCTCTTTATGAAGGAGCTTGCTAATGAATATTAGTAGTCTAGATCTTTTAAAAATCCGCTTGATAACACAGCTTGGCTTAAATACCTTTAAATACGAAAAAGATAAGAAAAAGAAGCAGAATAAGATTTTACTGACAGCATCTATTGCCTTGGTGGGTGTCATGTTAATGCTATATTGTGGGGCCTCGGCATATGGGTTGGTGAAACTAGGAATAAGTGAAATTATCCCTGTTTATGCACTAGTTATTAGCAGTGTATTGACGTTGTTTTTCACTATATTTAAGGCAAATGGAGAAATTTTTGCTTTTAAGGATTACGATCTTTTAATGTCATTACCGATTAGTGTAAGTACTATTATTACAAGTAGATTTTTGTATTTATATTTGCTGAATACAATCTTTTCAATCATAATCATGCTACCGATGGGGGCTGTTTATGGCATACATGAGAAGCCATCAGTTTCTTTTTACTTTATGTGGTTCGTCAGTATGTTTATAGCATCTTTAATTCCAACAACAATCGCAGCGGTCTTTGGAGCTGCGATTACGGCAATCGCTTCTAAATTTAAAAATACGAATAAAATAACTACGATTTTAAGTTTCATAGTAATTATTACATTCGGTTTCTTTATGCTAAAAAACGGAAATGCTCAATATAGCCTTAATGATATGAACGGGATTGGTGCAATTGTTTCGGAGCAATTAACTAAAGTGTATCCACTAGCTAACATGTTTCAAAAAGCAATTGTTCATGCTGATATTGTAGCTTTCATCCTATTCGTTGGGATATCAGTTATTTGGTATTATCTTTTTATAAAAATACTTTCGTTAAAATATAAGCAAATAAATACAGAGATTACCACTTATCATATGCTTTCAAATTATGAGATTCATGGCATGAGAAAAGAAAGTGTATTGGTCGCATTGTATAAAAAAGAGCTGAAACGTTTCTTCTCTTCTACAGTCTATGTCATAAATAGTGGAATGGGAGTTGTGATGGCTATAGCTTTCTCGTTGGCTATAGTTGTAGTAGGGCCAAGTCAATTAATAGCGTACCCTGGAATTGAGACCCTGTTGCAAAAGGTTGCGCCATTTGCTATTGCAGCAGCGATTTCGATGACGTGTACAACATGTGTATCATTGTCATTAGAAGGAAAAAATGTATGGATTATCAAGTCGTTGCCTATAGCGCCAAAGATGGTTTATGACAGTAAAATTCTTATGAATCTTTCATTAAGTATACCTGCATCACTTATTAGTGCCGTATTACTGATAATAGGTTTAAAACTAGATGTTTGGAGTTCTCTTTTAATCGTAATAACACCGATAACATATTCATTCTTTTCGGCAGTATGGGGGATTTTTATTAATAATCGATTTGGTTATTATGATTGGGTATCAGAAACTCAAATAGTAAAACAAAGTGTAGGATCGTTTGTCGGTATGTTTGGTGGCTTAATTATGGCTGTTATACCTGCCTTTTTAATCGGTACTGCTACTATCTCGAACTACAGAGTATTTACTTTGGGAGTTATTATAGTGCTTGCGATTATTACTATTTTCTTGTATAAGAACGAGTCGAGAAGAAGTATAAAATAAAAAGCTGCTTTTCCTTTAAAGAGGAAGAGCAGCTTCTTTATTTTGAAAAAGTTTAGGCCTTTATATTATTTCTTCAAAACAGGTACCCATATTTCGCTTCTGAAATTCGGTGATGATACGCCTTTGCTTTCATTCCACAATATTTCCGGTCCTTCCGCTAATTCATAGTTTGAAGAAGGGAACCATTCGGAATAAATACGCCCCCATACATTTTGTAATGCATCAGGAAATGGACCGACAGCTTTAAATATAGCCCATGTTGAAGCTGCGACTTCAAGTTGTTTGAATTGCTTTGGACAATCTTTCGTTGTGGCTACTCCAATGTAGTGATCGAGTTCGCCTTTTTCCTCCATTCTTCCTTCAGAAAAATTCGTAGAAGCACTAATAATTCCTGTAGGGTCAATATTTGAAAGGGACTTTAATATGTCGATTGATTGGCTGTCTAAACTTTTCCACATAGAAGCAATTTCTTCGTTTACACCGTTAAAAACAATCGGTACTCGTTTTTGTATACCAATGATTCGGAATGGCTCTTTTTCTTCAATTCGATAGTTCATTTCATTTCCTCCTTGAATGGATAGTTGGAAGGTCATTGGTGAATAAGCCTTCAAAGAACGAATTGTACTTCGAGCTTCTGAAGGCGTTATTCCGTGCAAATTTTGAAATGCACGTGTAAATGAATCTGGTGAGTTGTATCCATATTTTATAGCGACATCAATGACTTTTGCATTGCTATCTTTTAGTTCAAAGGCAGCAAGAGTAAGACGTCTACAGCGAATATATTCTGACAGTGATATGCCAGCTAAAAAAGAAAACATTCTTTTGAAATGATATTCGGAGCAGAAAACTATTTTTGCGACTTCTTTAAAATCAATTTCGTGTGTAAGGTTGTCTTCAATATACCGCATTGCCGCATTCATATTTTTAAGTGAATCCATACTATGACCTCCTTTGTATATAGAATAGCAAGAATGAAATAGCTCCATCCGACATTTCATGCACAACTTTGTAGGGGGCATTTTTAACCTTACAAAATTGTAATGTTCCTGTAAGGAGAATGAATGGATGGCATGATATCCCAATGTTATAGTAACAAAGTACTTTAGCTCATTAGGTTAAATTTTGATTTCTCCGCTTATGTGCCTTACATAACTGTCATGTTTGTGTAAGAAACATCGATAGTGGCAAGAGTAGAGAGTGTATATAGTTGAAAATAGAGAATAGAAGAAATGAGGGATGTCGAGATGAAAACAGTGTTAGAAGCAAAAAATATTGAAAAAGTATATGACACAGGTGGGAATAAATTTGCAGCTTTAAAAGGTATTAACTTACAAGTAAAAGAAGGGGAGTTCGTTGGAATTATGGGGCCTTCTGGTTCGGGTAAGACGACTCTTTTAAATGTTCTTTCTACAATTGATAATGCGACGAACGGTGAGATTTTAATTGATGGAAAAGATATCGTGAAGATGAATGATGATAAGCTGGCGTTGTTCCGCCGTGATCATTTAGGTTTCATCTTCCAAGATTATAACTTATTAGATACGTTAACGGTGAAAGAGAATATTGCGTTACCTCTTGCATTATCGAAGGTGAAAGCGAGTGAGATTGATCGCCGCGTTCTTGAAATCTCAAAGAAATTCGGTATTGATCATATTTTAAGCCAGTTCCCATACCAAGTATCTGGTGGACAGAAGCAGCGCTGCGCAGCATCGCGTGCGATTGTTACAAGTCCTAGTATGATATTTGGAGACGAGCCGACTGGAGCACTTGATTCAAAATCGGCAACTGACTTGCTAGAAAGTATGAAGTCGTTAAATGAATATGATAACTCTACAATTTTAATGGTAACGCACGATGCATTTGCGGCGAGTTATTGTAAACGAGTTATTTTCATTAAAGATGGTGAGTTATATAAAGAATTGCACCGCGGTGAATCAACACGTAAACAGTTCTTCCAAAAAGTCGTTGACGTAATGTCTTCTATTTCTGGAGGTATGGCTGATGACCTTATCTAGCATTGCCCTCCGCAACATACAGCGGAACTTTAAAGACTACTTTGTATATTTTGCATCTATGATATTTAGCATCGTCATCTATTTTACATTTAAGGCGTTGCAGTATAATTCACAAATGGAAAAAGCTGCGGAAGGTTCTAAAAAAATTAGCGGTGCATTTCAAGTTTCAAGTGTCATGCTAATCATCTTCGTAGCGGTGTTCATTATATATTCGAACGGTTTCTTTACACGAAAACGTAAAAAAGAAGTTGGGCTATATTCGTTACTCGGTATTCGTAAAAAACAAATCGGTAAAATGCTCTTTTATGAAAATATGTTAATGGGATTAATGTCTTTAATTATAGGGATTGCGATTGGTAGCGTCCTTTCGAAACTATTCCTCGAACTACTAGTAAGTATGATGGGGTTAAATTTAAATGTTCATTTTGAAGTACCGATGGCTGCAATTGTGGATACAGCAATTATTTTCTTTGTGATTATATTGTATACATCACTTCAAGGGTATCGTTTAATTTATCGATTTAAGCTAATTGAACTTTTCCGCGCAGAACGTGAAGGAGAAGAAATGCCAAAAGGATCAGTAATTATGGCATTAATTTCAGTTTTCTTAATCGGTTCAGGTTATTTCTTAGCATTAATGTATGTGAAAGCACTTAAGTATGCCGACTTTATGGTAGTCGCACTTTACATTTTACTGGCGACAGTAGTAGGTACGTACTTACTATTTATGTTCTTTACAGTATTCGTATTGAAACGTGCAAGAAATAATAAATCATCGTTTTATAACGGTATGAATATGGTAACGACGTCACAGTTACTATATCGTATTAAAGGAAATGCAAAGTCACTTGCGACAATTTCTATTTTAAGTGCAGTGACATTAACAGCGGTTGGTACGTCAGTTACGATGTATTACAACACATTTACGCAATCAAAAGTAGCTGCGCCGTACAGTTATTCTTATGAGAAAAAAGATGAAGAGCTTGATAAGAAAGTAAATGCAATTTTTGCTGAAGAGAAGGCGAATCACCCTGTCAAAGATCAATTTGAAATTGAGACGGTTCCTGTAAAAGGGAAGTTTGAAGGGGAGAAAGTGGACTTCATTCTTAATCTAAACTACACGATTTCAGAGAAATATCAGTTTATGTCTCAGTCCGAATTTAATAAACTTGCTAAAAAAATCGATGCAGAAACAGTGAATGTAGCTACTGGTGAAGCATTTATATATGATAGCTCTTATATTGAAGGGTATGAGTTTAGCCCTGGGTATAAAGGAAGTGAAGCAGTATTCCAAATTGGCAATGAAACGAAGACATTAACGATTCAAGGTGCAAATAATACAGCAATTACGAACTTAGGTGAATTAGTTATTGTCGTTTCAGATGAAATGTATGAACAGGCGAAGCAAGCATTTGGAACACGTACTGTAAAAAATATTGATGTAAAAGATGAAAGAAACAGTAAAGTGTTAACAGAAAAGTTAGCAAAAGTGATGCCAGCTGGTGAATCAGAAATGGTACCACTATTTAGAGATTTCTATACTGGTTTCCAGATGGGGCTTGAAGGAACGGGACTCATGATGTTCATCGGAATGTTCTTAGGACTTGTATTCTTACTAGCAACAGGCTCTATTATTTACTTTAAGCAATTAACTGAAGCAAATGCAGATCGTGAGCGTTACGTTGTACTTCGTAAAGTTGGTGTAACGAAACAAGAAATGAAAAAAGCTATTGCAAAACAAGTAAGCTTTATCTTTGCGATTCCGTTAGTAATTGGAATCCTGCACAGCTTATTTGCACTAAAAGGTTTAGCAAACTTATTACCATTTGAAATTATGATTCCGCTCCTAATTAGTATCGGAGTATATGGCGTCATTTATATCGGATATTACTTCTTAACAGTTCGATCTTATTATAAGATTGTGAGCGCGAAGTAATAGACGGTAGCTGTAAGGAAATAAGAACTATAAAATAGTGATTCACCTGATTTTTTAGTCAGGTGAATCACTATTTTTTGTTTTGATAAGTGCTAGTGAGAGATAAAACAAATAACATTTGAGGAGGGAGTAGGCATACAGGATTTGTGTACTGCAAGTCTGTCATTCTTATTATATTAATAAAGTGATGTAAATGGAGTGTTACATATTACTTGATGGGAATAGCATGAATTTTATAGACATAATTAATGCGCATCAATTATGTCTATAAAACTAAAGGTATGTTTATAGTCAAAGGTATCTATGCATATTACATAACGCCTCAAAGGGTTTATTTCAATTACAGTCATACATATTGTGGGAAAATAACCCTCTTCATAATAAGTGATTAATATTTCTTTTTCGGAAATGAATGACTGTAATAGAAGATCTTCAATCCGCTCCCTATCATTTTGTGGTGATACTCTTATTGGTCCTTTAATAACCTTGCGTGTGCCAGCAGATTGTTCAGGTGTAATAGTCATTTGAATCACTTTCGATGTACCTCTATCCTTTGAGATATTTGCGCTACTCATGCCTTATATTCTCCTAACGATATATTTTCTGTATCTTTCTGGCCTAGGAAGAACAGTTACTATTTAATTACTATTAATTTAAGCGCTAAATTTCTTATGTTCTTGAACTGAATACACTGTATAAAAAGTCTATTTTGAGAAGTAGTCTGCTATAAAACTTATATAATGAAGAAATTATGGCGAATTAGCTTAGTATTAAAAAATTAACAAATTTATCAACTTATTTATAGTAATTTATTTGTCATTATTGTACTTTTTTGAATGGGCTAGAACTTTATTAGTATTAAGGAGAATAAAGGCGTGTAAAGATGATAGAAAGAATATAAAAAAGACGAAACAAATTGATTAATTTTGAGGTGGGGGTATTAGCGCTCACAAATAGCGGGATAAATTGAAGTGGTGAATTTTGTAGATAGGTGAGATGGTATTACACGTATCTCACCTAGTGTTAAGAAAATGCTGCTATATTACGGTATGATTTTCACGATATTGTCTAGGAGTCATACTAGTGATTTTTTTGAAGACTCTTGTGAAATAACTTTGGTCATTAAAATTAAGCCAGGTACAAATATCCGATAATGGATACGTCGTTAATGTTAATAACTTTTTTGCTTCCTCTACTCGTTCTCTTTGAACATACTCACTTAAAGGAATCCCTACTTCTTTTTTAAACAATTTAGATAAATAGGTAGGAGAAATATTTAAAAGGTTAGCAAGATCATTAAGAGATATATCGTCGTAAATATGTTTGTGAATATGATTTAGGCATGTAGTTATTGAATTAGAAAATGCTTGATTACTATATTCTTTAACACGTTCTGCAAAAGTACATAAGGCATCTTCAATTAATCTATTTACGGAGTACATGTTATCTAGTTTTTCAATGGTTTGGATATATAAAGTACCAAGTGAAAAAGCAATATGTGATGGAAGATTACCAGCTATCGCATATCGAATAGCTAAAGTAATTGCGATAATACCATTATTTTTTTGGTTTCTGAGTTGATCTCCTTTTGATGAAATTGCCGCGTCTTCTTGCGGGAATGAATATGCATATTGGATTACTTTTTCTTTATTTCCTTCTTTAATTGCTGAAAAAAATTTACGTTCTAATGACATGTCATAATTTTGCGGATCATGCCGGCGACGTTTTGAAATATATAAATCGGGATTTACAATTTTATAAGAAACGTCCTCTAGAACTTTATTTTTTTCCCACACAATATCTATATCTAATTTTTCATTGAAAATTACGTAATGTAACCAAATGCTTATATCAATGAGAGTACTTTTTTTAATCTCAGGTAGAAACTGATAGTAGTCTATTCCTTGTTGCATTTTATTATTAATGTTGGAATACTCCATAAGCTTGATAGCCATTTCATCTGATACTTTTGGATAGGTAGTGGGCCCGATTATGATACTTCCTTTTACATGTTCATGATTTGTTATATGAATGATAATGAAATTCTCAAGATACTTATTCCCTTTAAGAATTGGAAAGTTACAAGGAGCGTTTTCCTGATAAATCTCACTTAGATGTTCTTCCTTAGAAGAATAAAAAGGACTACAAATAGTATTAGAAGTAGATTCATATAAGATTTTTCTGCTAGTAGATAAGAACTGAACAGGTACATGAAAAGTTCTATGTACAAGATCACATAAGTGCTGTAGGTCGATGGAATTATTCATTATCTTCTCCTTTTAAATAGTTTTGAAATACCAAGTATTCATACTTAGATCTACATTCGTTTCTATAAGATATAAATTTCTTATTATTTTAATTTTTTACTTACATGAAAAGAATTACATATATTGGATAGGAATGAAAGGTGATTTACAGATTAATTTCCACAGATGTTGTGTGAAAATAGACGTAGCAATGGTACCTTCCATAAAAGTTGTTTTTATATCCATTATACCAAATTAATAAATATAAAAGAGATATTTATATATGGAATATGAAATGTTTTATGTATAAGAATGATAGATAATGCTTTTTCATTCTTCATAAAATCTTAAGAAATCTCCTCAATTTTTGTTAAGAAACGATAGTTATACTTAGAAACAAGTTAAAAACTATTGAACGAATGGGGAGAGGGGTATATGCAACTCATAACATTCTTACATGAATTTATAAAACATCCGAAACATACTGGCGCTATTGCGCCAAGTTCAAAAATATTAGCAAAGAAAATGGTAGATGTAATTGATTTTAATAGAGCGAAGTGCATCGTAGAGCTAGGTCCTGGTACAGGGGTGTTCACGAAAGAAATTATGAAAAGAAAGAAGAAGGAGACAATATTTCTTCTTATTGAAATTAATGAAGTGTTTTGCAAAGAGTTAACGAGAAAGTTTAAAAATGAGCAGAACGTCATCGTTGTACACGGTTCAGCTGAAAATATAAAGATGTATATGGAAGAGTTCAATATAGAATGCGTTGATTACGTCTTATCTGGATTACCTTTTACTTCTTTACCAGAAGAAGTTTCAAAGCGAATTTTAAACAATGTAATGGAAGCGATACATGAGAACGGTGAATTTATTACATTTCAATATTCACTAGTGAAAAAAGGATTTATACAGCATTTCTTTCCTGAAATTATGCTAGAGAAAGTGTGGCTCAATTTTCCGCCAGCGTACGTCTTTAGCTGTAAAAAAGAGCTAAGGAGAGCATATGCATAATGGAATTACATGAAGTATTATCTTATATTGAACAATACGGTTATTGGGCATTATTTTTCTGTTTATGGTTAGGTATTATCGGTATGCCAATTCCAGATGAAATGATTGTAATGAGTGGTGGTTTTGTATCTTTACTAGGGATATTAAGTGTCATTCCAGCGTTGTTATTAACATATTTAGGTGTCGTATCTGGGCTATCATTAGGTTATATATTAGGGAAAATATTTGGTACAAAAGTACTTGATAAGCTAATGAAAAAGAAAAAGGCGAAATATCTTTTGAAATCTCAACAAATGGTAGAGAAGTATGGCCATTATGCGTTAGTCACAAGTTACTTCATACCAGTTGTAAGACATATTGTACCGTATTTAGTTGGAATGAATAACATGTCATTTAAGACGTATGCTTTATATTCCTATACGACAGGGTTCGTTTGGACACTTGTTTATTTTGTGCTCGGTTCTTTATTTGGACAACATATTGAAAGTATTGTAGCAGTTGCGATAAAGTATGGCGCGTATTTTGGCGGGATTGTTTTTGTTGTTGCAAGTGGTATTTATTTGTATAAGCAAAGAAGAAGTACAGTGATGAGTAAGTAAATAGACTAAAGGTTTATGCTTATTGAGAGTAGTATAAAAGGGAGAGTTATTTTGTAAAATAACTCTCCCTTTTAATGTAATAGCTCCTTATTACTTACATTAGGTGTTGTTTGAAATACAGTTATATAAATTGTTAATATGATTGTATTGATCAGATTAGCTAGTATAGTCATAAAATCACTTGATGGAGTGATAAGAACAAAGATTGAAAGTGCGGCAGAAGCAAGTGGAATGAACTTTTGTATCGTAGTTAACTTTCCACCGTTATGAAGCTTCGAAGATTGAAAGAAGCAAAGTAAGAAAATAAAGGATGTAAATACTAATCCTAAATATCCCCATCCATCCTCAATATACCAAGGTAAAAAGCTCATTCTTGATGTGAAAATAAATAAATTGAATACTAAGGTGCTAATGATTAACGTATTTAAAATCGTGATATTTGTCTGTTTTTTCATTTGAATTATACTCCGAAATTTATTTTATCCCGTATTAAAGGGCAGTAAAATTCCCACTGATTAAAGTTTTACTTTATTGAGATGTTTTTGCCATTTCCATAAATCGCTGTTCAATTTCATCCAAATCGAATGAATGGCATATTCTGCGGTCTTCTTTATCTAAAATTCGATAATGTTGAGATAAAATATTTTGTTGTATTGTATAACCGTTTAATTCTTTTATTTGTCGCCACCACATTTTTCCGCCTAATGTCTTCGGGAAGTTTGTATTGTAGTGTGTAAAAGCGATTGTTTTTATAATTTCATTCACATCATCTCCGAATGTCATTTGGACTGTATCGCACTGTTCGAAGAGTGTTACGACACAAACTGCACCTGACCATGTTAGGGTGCGTCTTCCTTTTTCAATTTCCACTAATGTTTTCTTCGATAAACCAATAATTTCTGACATTTTATCTTGTGATAAATTATTTTCAACACGGATGAGTTTTAATTTTGAATTAACGAGTTCAATAAATTTTTGTTTATCCATAATACGGCTCCTTTTTTGTTATAGTGTAAAATTACACTGAAGGTGTAATTTTGTCAATTGTAGTGTGAAGAATTCTTTTTATGTTTCTTGAGCTTACTAATTAATATTTCACTTTTAGTTTAAGAAAATATTAAGAAATCAAACGAGTTTTTATTAAGGAATACGCTCTATACTTAGGAACATCTTAAAGAAAACATAATGAAAGGCGGAATATAGATGAAAAGATTTATTTTTGGATCACTACTTGTTATTGTGGCAGGAGCTATATATTTATTAAATGGGAGCGCTAAGCTAGATCAAATGAATCCCTTTCTTGATATAGAGGATCATTATGCAATAATTGATAACGATGGCAAAGAGTTAGGTGGAAATAAAGGTCGTGAATATAAAGTGAAAGCTTATGCTGAAAATGGGAAGGAAAAAGAAGTTACAATTAACGGAGTAGATGAATTGCTAAAAGGTTCATACTGGCATGTGCTCACGAGTGGCAAGTTCTTACATGATAAAGTGCAAGTAACAACAGATAAAATTCCTGATGGGGCGAAGGCTAAGTTAGGACTGTAAGTATAAAACCGATTCTTGATGAGAGAATCGGTTTTATTATTTTATGGTAAAATATAGAAGGGAGGAGTGAGAGTTGTGCTACTCATTGTTAGCCTTATATTAATTGGGATTATGTGTAGTATGAGAATAGTATCCTTACATATGATAGAGCGGCAAAAGATAGAAGAACGATATGTATATTGTCCAAAATGTGATTCGAAAATTAGAAGAGGAAATTCGGCTCCTTTTTGTTCGAAATGCAATGTAATATTTTAACTATATTAAATCCAAAATCACTTTGTATGGTTTTGGATTTTTTATGTTGAAAAATCACAGTGCGATTTCAGAAAAATGAAAGAGAAAATGATGTTCTCTTTTGTTTTTTTAGTTAAAATGAGGTGTGCATAACAAGGATATTTTAAATGGAGTGCTATATTTGGGAATTCTTATCATAGTAGGGTGCCTATTGATAGGCATCATTTTTATTGGTTTAAGTATGTATAGGCTTGTAAAAGAAATAAAAGAAAAAGATTCAAAAAAAGGTAAATGGACAGTAGTGGCACAAAGTATTCTAGAGCTATTTTGTGATCCGCTGCACGGAGCACCGTTCTACTTTTTAGTTGGTGCGCTCTTTTTTGTAGTGGGGCTTTTATTGCTCTCTATGGGAATGGGCTGGGTTGAAATGGATTAGTTGGCGTTAGAGCATTAATTATATACAAGTATGTAAGAGGTATATTAGTGAAAATATTTTATAGTCGTAGTATTAAGAAGGAGAGAGTAAATGCCAATTATAAGAGATATCCAATTAAGTTTTCTAAAAAGAAAAGAGCATATAAGTAGTTTAGAGACATTAAAATTAACATCTTCAAGCAACTATGAAGAAATATCTTTTTTTTAAGAAACGAGCTGTATTACTTCTTTATACGAGCGGCATATGTCAAAGTTAAGAACAGACTATGAAAAAGTTATCTTGATTTACTGTGTGGATGATATTTCATTATTAAATCAGTGGGAGAAGAAATATCGAATTTTTCCTGGATATATGAATGTGTTTGTAGAGTATGAGAGTGTAAAGGATTTTCCATATTTATCAGATAGAGAGAAAAAAGAATTAGCCCTTCAAATCGTTCATACTGAAATGAAGAGTTTAGCTGTGGAATGTGATTGGGATATAGAGATGTTAGAAAAAGCATACAATAAGGTACTGAATTTGGATTATAAAAATGAACTTGTATATATAAAGAAGAGTAGTCCAAATAAAAAATATGTATGTAATATAATCTGTCAACATGAAGTGACATATGCTGATATTTACTTAGAAATAAGGGAGTATAGAACTAGAAGGTTAATTAAAAAGGACAAACTTATTAGAGAAGAAGATATGTATAAAATGTTTAATCATATTAGTGACGTGGCTTGGAAGTTAAACCATAAAGTGATGTTGATGAACGACAAAGGGAAAACTGTGTGGATGTTAACCTTTTTAGAGAAAAACGAGCCAGATAATTTAGTTTGGAAGATTGAAAGAATAGAGGAAAGTTAATAAAAAAGAGCTTGAAACCATTCAAGCTCTTTTTTATTACTATTTATGTCCTAAAATATGCTCAACCTCATGCACACTTAATTTGCTTGCTTGAGAAATCGTTTCAAGAGGGATACCAAGTTCATACATACCTTTAATCATTTGTATTTTTCCTTGTTGAATCCCTTTTTTCATCCCTTTTTCCATCCCCTTTTCTATGCCTCTTTTCATTCCTTCTTTCTCTGCGTGGGCAAATTTTGCAGCCTCATCCATTAAAACCTTTTCCCTCGCTTCATAGGCTTGTCGGAAAGAAGAATCTTGACTCATACGTTCCCATTTATTTATCGCTTTTTGTAAAATAGGATCTTGGTTCATAGCAATATCCTCCAATGTTTTAGTTAAGTGTTCATCCTCATTTGCTGAAAGTAATAAAAGCCAACGAACAAATGGATCTTTCCATGGATTTACTTTTTCTTCATGCCATTGTTCTGTTAACTTTGGGATTTCTACAATGTGAATTTCTATGTCGTCACTTAGGAGTTTCTGTTGTTGTGTATTCTATAATGTGCCCATTGTATGAAATTCTTTGTGATCTAAAAACATTATGAAGTTCAATAAATTAATGGTGATGGTTTTACGAAGTGCACTGTATGGCATGCCTTTTTGTAATTGAGATGTGTATAATTTTCCCCAATAATATAAACTGCGTTTCATCATATCGTGATTATTATTGAGCTGTATTTCTACATTTACTTTTGTCCCTGTGTTTAACGTAGCTGAAATGTCTAGAATTGATAATTTATCATTTGCGTGTTCACGGTGTAAATGCGGATCTTCTAGTTGTAGAGAAGCGATGGATGATTCTAAAGAATCTTGTAACATGGCATTTAAAAATGCAATTAGAATATCTTCACTACCATTCGTACCAAACAATTGTTTAAATGCAAAATCAATGCGTAAATTAACTAACTGTTGGTTGAACACAGCTTTTCCTCTCCCTTGTATATCAGGATGCCTCTTTCCCTCATTGTACCTAAAAAGAACTAGGCCATGCAAACAGACCCTTCTGCTATTTTATTAGTAGTATTATTAGAAAATAAAAGGCAAGTATGTCTATGTTATACTCTAGTGAAATCAAAAAAAATTTTGTTTATATTGAGGAAAAGGTGATACATATGCAAAAAGATATTTTGAAGCTATTAGATAGAAAGCAAAGTAACTATGAATTTCCTGCCTTTGATAATGAATATATGGATATTTCGCAAGTGAAATTTTCTCTTTTCTTTAAAGATACTAAGGATTGGTTAATGGTGTTTCAAATTGTCGGTGTAGGTTCATTAGGTGTATTTAATGATATTCAAGTATATGGCGATAGAATGAATCATTCAATTGGTGATGACGGTATTTTGCAAGTAAAAGATGGAGATTATGAATTATTTGATAATAAAGGTGAATTTATACCGGATATTCATAACGGTAGTTTAAAAATTCGCGATCATCATTTTGAATATCAATTTACAGAAGAAGATTATGCGAATAATGGAATAGAAGTGAAAACGAAAGAGTCTTATCCAACATATTTCCTGCGTATGCTCGCTACTAATGAAGAAGCTAGAAAGTTATTATGGTGGGATAAAGAAGAAATTTTAGAAGAGTTCGGTTTAAAAGGTGATTGGGAAGTAGCTTATGAAACGGAAGAGTGGCAACATGTTGAAGAAGAGAAAGTAAGTGAAAATGAATTCTTCCAATCAGTAGCTGCAGCGATAGAGAAGCAAGATCCAAGTGTTATTGTAGATAAGGATGCTAATACGCACTGGAAAAATTGGGTGGAGTTTGATTACGAAAATTTATATTAAAAATTAAAGAGTAGATCAAAATGCCTTGCTAATAAAAAAGACGAGCCAAAGTGTTGAAACTTTAGCTCGTCTTTTTACATTACACAACCGCAGGATTATAAATCATCGTAAAGTGCCCTTGTAATAGTTCAATATGACAAGGTGTATGAAGCGAACTTTCTCCATCTGTATCTACTTCTTTTTCTTCTTCTGTTTCAATATGAATGGATTTTGCTTTTACGTGGAAGATATCATTTTCATTTGTGTCTTCAAATAATTTCTTTCCGATGTAATCTTTAAATGCTTGGATGCCTGTGGATTTTACGACGAAAATATCAAGTGTTCCGTCATCGCATTTCACGTTCGGAATAAAGGACGGGATACCACCAAGATATTCACCGTTTCCAACCATAACAAGGACAGCTTCGTCTTCATATACTTGTCCGTCGTAAGTAATTTTTACTGGGAATGTTTCAGCGTTTTTGACAGTTCGAATGGTACTTAAGTAGTAACCGATTTTACCAAGCTTTGCTTTCTCTTCTGCATCAATATTGTTTGATACTTCAGATACGAGTCCAATGCCCCAGAAGTTTAAAAAGTGTTGTCCGTTTGCTTTTGCGACATCAATTAGTTTTACATGTTCTTTTGTAATGAGTTTCGCTGCTTCTGCAATATTTTGCGGAACACCAAGTGTGCGAGAGAAGTCGTTGCAAGTTCCGCCTGGAATGATTGCAAGTGTAGGTCTAGTTTCAAGAGGGGCTAAGCCGTTTGTGCATTCAAATACAGTTCCATCACCACCAAAGACGATAATTAAATCTACTTTACTAGCAAACTCCTGACAATATTTTGTTGCATCACCTTGCTTTTTCGTATGAAGGATATGTAAGTCAGGAAAAGCTGCGGCAAGTGGTGGTACGATTTTTGTTAAGTTCGTATGTAAATCGCCTTGTCCAGCTTTTGGATTTACGATGAGGAGTACTTTTTTAAATTTTGTCTTTGTCATTCTTCATCTCTCCCTTTGTTTTTATAAATTACGGTAGAAATAAAACTTCCACCAATAATGCATGGAAGCTTATTTGATCCCGCTATTCGCGGGCCAATAATCATTGGGAATGGACAAAAATCCCAATGATTAAGGTTTCATTTTATTATATTATTCCGTTACAACTGAAGCGATAAATGGTAAGTTACGATATTTTTCTGCGCAGTCGATACCGTAGCCAACGATAAATTCGTCTGGAATTTGGAAGCCAAAATACTCAGCTTTTAAGTCCACTTTACGGCGTTCAGGTTTATCAAGTAACGTACAGAATTTCAATGCTTTTGGTTTATGCATGAAGAAGTGATCTTTTAAGAAGTGAAGTGTTAAACCAGAATCGATAATGTCTTCTACGACAATTACGTTTTTTCCAGTAATGTTTACATCGATATCTTTTAATAGTTTTACTTTTCCAGTTGTTTCTGTTTGATTTCCGTAGCTAGATGCAGAGATAAAGTCGATAGTTACTTCGTTTTTAATATGACGAATTAAATCAGCAGCGAATACGAAAGATCCTTTTAATACAGCGATTACAACGATTTCTTCTCCTTCAAAATCACGTTCGATTTGAAGCGCTAGCTCTTTTACTTTTTCTTGTAATTGCTCTTCAGAAATTAAAGTGTCTTTTATTTCAATTTTCATTTGAATCCTCCTACAGTGTAAAACTTGTGAACATTTCGACTGTAAAGGATAGAAAGAAAAAAGTCAAAGAAGATATAAGGTTTTTACAGAAATCCCCACAAAATAGTCTGATGATATGATATACTGATAATATTAAGAAAACGCTTCCAAAAAGGGTGATTATGATGAAAAAGAAACAGTATACAAGTGTAACATTTATAAAAGCATTGCTTTTAACAATTGTTCTTGGTATGTTGGCTTACATAATTGATGTACCTGCAATTCGCATTTCACTAATTGGAATGACTTTAGTATTAGGCGCAATTTCCCACGGTATGATGTCGCAGCTGCAAGAGGCTGAACTTGATGATATGAAAGATTCTATAGATAAGAAATGAGAAACCTTCACGTATATAGAGTGAAGGTTTTTCGTTTCTTACAAAAATGTAAGGTGATTTGTAAGACAAATCGATAGTTGCATAGTAGTGTTTTGGATAAACTATAAGTGTAAGGTAAAAGGTAAGCATATTTTAGGTAAATTAAGTTTTAGGCACTCTATATGTGAAAAAGGAGTAGGAGGGCATGGAGAAACATTGGACGACCTTTTCTTTTTTAGCAACTAGTAACACCGTAATGCTAGCTGGAGAAATGGATTTTTTGCATACGTTTGATCGAGAAGACGATCATTCTTCTTCTAAATTTACAATGAAATGGAGTAAGTGGAGCGATAGTTGTAAATTGGAAGAAGAGGCCCCTAACGAAAGGCAAAAAATTATTTTAACAAATCCTATTAAAGCATGGGTCGTTCAATGTCGTAAGTGTAACGTCAAAAATCACTTCAAGAAAACTGAGCCGAGACAATTAGTTATCACTCCGGCCCTTCCTACTTCTCAATCACGCGAAAGTAACAAATAAATATCGAGACACATCGAAAGAAGCATCGTATTTATACGGTGCTTCTTTCCTGTTCATAAAAAGTCCCTTAGTGTATGAAAGATTTGTTATGATTATAAAGGAATCTTACATTTTGCATATGGTAGGAAATATGATGGAAGTAAAATTAAAAAAGGTGTGTATGATGAAAAAATATAGTGTAATTGCAGTAGCGAGTTTATTGGCAACAAATCTATTAACATTTCCTTCTAGTTCGCTAGCGGAAATTGAAAATAAAACAAGAAATAATATAGAAGCTTTACAGAGCATACATAGTGATAGACAAAGTGAATTGCAAAAACAATTGGAAGTTATACAAGAGCAACAAATGGAATTAGAAAAAAGAAAAGATATTTTGAAACAGCAGGCAGAGTTATTTATTAAGGTTGACGAATTAAAACAGAAAAAAGAAGAGTTACTAAAACAAGGTAGCGAAGATAAAGGACAATTAGAAGAAGTTCAGCAAAAATTAGATGAATTAAAGAAACAACAAGAAAAACTTGAAAAGAAGAATCCGTTAGAACTAAAAGAAAAGAAGATTGATGAAAAGAATAACCAAGAAGAAACAAACTCGAATGAATTAGAGGAACAAAAAAAGAAGGAAGAGCTTGAAGAGAAGGATCGATTAGAAGTAGACGAAAAGAATAAACAAGAAGGGACAAATCATGAATTAAAAGAGAAGCAAAAGAGAGAAGAATTAAAGAAACAGCAAGAAGAATTACGAATAAAGCAGCAACAATTGGAGAAGCAGCAAATAGAGTTAAAGCAGAAAGAAGAGCAGGAAAAACAAGAAATTGAATTAAAGCAAAAAGAAGAACAAACAAAGCAAGAAATTGAATTAAAGCAAAAAGAAGAACAAACAAAACAAGAGCTTGAATTAAAGCAAAAAGAAGAACAAACAAAACAAGAAATTGAATTAAAGCAAAAAGAAGAACAAACAAAACAAGAACTTGAATTAAAGCAAAAAGAAGAGCAAGAAAAACAAGAGCTTGAATTAAAGCAAAAGGAAGAACAGGAAAAAAGAGAAGTAGAATTAAAGAGGGCAGTAAGTAATTTACAAGCAGCACCACAATCATTCCCTGATGTTCCAGGGTGGGCGGAAGAGTCTGTTACTTATTTAGTGAATAAAAAAGTAATTACAGGAATGCCGGATGGAACATTTTCACCGCATAGCGTATTAAGTAGGGCTGAAGCGGCTACAATTATGGCTAAAGTTTTAGGATTAGAAGTTAAAGAAGGGGACAAGCCGACCTTTATAGATTCGAAAGATAATTGGGCATCTTCTTACATTGCAGCGGTGGAAAAAGCAGGCGTTATTAAAGGTGAAGGAAACGGGAAATTTAATCCGTACGGTCAAATGACAAGAGCGGCAATGGCAACAATGCTTGTACAAGCATATCAATTAGATTCGAAAGTTAATGGAGAATTACCGACATTATTTAATGATGTGAAAGATCATTGGGGCGAGAAATTCATTAATATTTTAGTAGAATTAGGTATATCAAGTGGTATTGATGGAACACAGTGGCAACCTGATAAATCGATATCACGTGCTGAGGCAGCTCGACTTGTTGCGGTGACAGATCAATCTAAAGATAGCGAAGTAAAAGTGAAAAAGGTAAATATAACGAAAAATTTCTTTACTTATAATAGTCCATCATTATCATCAGGTATTTCAAATGAATATGCATCACAAGAAGTAAGGGTATATGAAGAAAGAGATGGTGGATGGATAAAAATTAATACGGATTTGGGTTTTAAGTGGGTGTGCTTAACTGAGAAGAAAGTAAATATAACGAAAAACTTCGTTACATATAATGAATCGTCATTATCATCTGGTATTTCAGGCGAGTATACTCCGCAAGAAGTGACGGTTTTTGAAGAAAGAGAAGGCGATTGGATTAAAATTCATACTAGTGTAGGCTATAAGTGGGTGTGTCTAACTGAAAAGAAAGTACAGATTGATAGAGACTTTACTACTTATGATGCTCCGTCACGGTCTGCGAATGTTTTAGCGTATTATGGACCACAAACAGTAACTGTTGTAGAAGAAAGAGGAACGTGGCTTCGTATAAGTACATATGCAGGATACCAATGGTTGGACACGAAAAAGGAGACAAAGTATTTATCTAAAGTATTTTTCGCATATGACAGCCCTAGTTTTGTATCGCGCGTATCAGGGAAATATTCTCCGCAAACAGTAGAAGTGTATGGTGAAAGAGCAGGCGGTTGGATTCAAATACAAACTAATAATGGTTTGAAATGGGTGAATGAAGGCAATGTTAATCGTAGTCAAGTGATATTGAACGTACCATCAATTTACCAATTCCCAGAATTACACAATGGCTGTGAAGTAGTTTCTTTACAAATGCTTGTGGAACATCAAATTGGTCGTTCATTAAATAAAGTAGCATTTGCGTTTGAAATGCCTTTTGATCAAACAAAATTAAAGAACTATAAAACATCATCACAAATTTGGGGAGATCCAGATGTAGGGTTTGTAGGTGATGTGACAGGAAATACGCCAGGATATTCTATTAATCCAGAACCATTAAAAAGATTGTTAGATAAATATGCAAGAGGAACGAATTTAACAGGAAATGATTTCTCAGTCCTAGAAGATTATGTACGAAATGGGAAACCAGTTGTTACTTGGGTAACTGTAGCACTAAATAATCCAAGACCAATTACAACGTGGAAAACACCAGGCGGAAAAACAATTTATGGACGAATGAATACTCATGCGGTCGTTTTAACAGGTGTCGATGATAATTACGTGTATTATAATGATCCATTTTATGGAACGAAAAATGTGAAAGTGAGTAAGAGTTGGTTTGCAAGTATTTATAACCAAATGGGGAAGAAAGCTTTAAGTGTAGATTAAATAAAAAAAGGTTATCCAAAAGATTATTTTTGGATAACCTTTTTTTATAATGAAATCTTTAAAAGAATTCCATTTCATCTGCATCTTATATTTACATCTCTTGTTTATTCTAGTAATACATCCGGTGCGACGTAATGTATTACTAGAATAAAGTATAAAAGGAGAGAAATAAAATGAAAAAAAAACTATTACCAATTTGTGCGATGGCACTTTTAACAGTAGGATATTCTTCAGTAGCGAGTGCGGATACTGGAACATTAACAAAGGAAGAAGCGGCGCAAGTGCAGCAAGATGCAGCTAAAAAAGAAGAAGCAATTAAGGTACAGCAAAAAAATGATGTAGAGAAAAAGCAAGCGGCACAAGTACAAGAAAAAAGTGATATGGCTAAAAAAGAGGAAGCAATAAAAGCAGGGCAAAAGAATGATACAGCGAAAAAAGAAGTAACACCACAAGTTCTAGAAAAGGAAGCTCTTGCAAAAAAAGAAGAAGCAATTAAGGCCGGGCAAAAGAATGATGCAGCGAAAAAGGAAGTAGCAAAGCCAGCTGTACAAGGTGAAAAATTACCAAACACAGCATCAAATAATGTAGCAATGATGGCACTAAGCGCATGTCTTGTAGGGATAGGGACATTATTTGGTTTGAAGCGTCGTAATAAAGTTAAGGCGTAAATAAAATATTTTTCTATAAAGAATGGGATAATTTCATATATTAAAAATGGTAGGTTATTCCTGCCATTTTTTGCATGGAGGGATGGAACATGAAGTTACTCAATTATATCGGTATCATATTGATGGCCATAGGGCTATTCATGGGATCGTATTACGCTGTGGAATGGTATAAAGGAAAAAGCTCTGCTCAAGAATTAACGAAAGAAGAAATAAAGAGCCTTAAAAATATACAAGATAATCAACTTTCACATGAAACACCTGTAACTTCCCAAGTACCTTCTTCTCAAACCGAGCATAAAGAAGGAGAAAAGGTAGCAATGTTAAATATACCGAAAATAAAGAAGAAGTTTTCTATATATTGGGGAGCAAATGATGCAACATTGAAAAAAGGAGTCGGTATGTTTGTTAGTGATTTAACGACAACACCATCTGGAGGGGGACATACTGTACTGAGTGGGCATCGAGATACTGTATTTACAGATTTAGGAGAGTTAAAAGAAAAGGATAACCTTATTTTGGAGTATGATAATAAAATTTACACATACGAAATTCAAAAGACATGGATTACACATGCGGATGATCGCACTGTTATTGTAAAAAAAGAAGAACCGACATTAACACTGACGACTTGCTATCCATTTGATTATATAGGGGATGCACCGGATCGATATATTATCGAGGCAAAGTTAATTACGAGCAATTCAAAATAAAATTATCAAGTACAAAATGCTAGCTACTTAAAATGAGAGGGGGAGACATAGATTATGTCAAAAAACATTTTAATTGTTGAAGATGAAGATATTTTACGCGAAATATTAAAGGATTACTTTTTGAGTGAACAATATAAAGTGCTTGAAGCGAGAGATGGAAAAGAAGCTTTAGTCTTATTTGAAGAAGAAGAGGTCGATTTAGTTATACTTGATATTATGTTACCAGAACTAGATGGATGGTCTGTTTGCCGAAGGATTCGTAAGACGTCCGGGGTTCCAATTATTATGCTGACGGCACGTGTAGATGAAGATGATACGTTACTTGGGTTTGAGCTTGGGGCAGATGATTATGTTGCGAAACCATATAGTCCGCCTATTTTATTAGCGAGAGCGAAAAGGTTGTTGGAAAGTAGAAAAGCAACAAAGAGACCTTTAGAGAATGAAGACGATACTTTATCAATTCATGGCATTCATGTTCATTTTCCGTCACGTACTGTTACTGTTGATGAGGCAGACATTACTTTAACACATACAGAATTTGAAATATTAGCTTATTTCATGAAAAATCAAGGGATTGTTTTAACGAGAGAACAGTTAATTTCAAGAATTTGGGGGTACGAATTTGCTGGCGATGATCGAACGGTTAATAGTCATATTCGTAATTTGCGAAATAAATTAGGAGAGAAAGCAAAGTACATTACAACTGTAGTGCGAACCGGTTATAAATTCGAGGGGAACATATGAGAAAAGGGATTGTACTTAAATTATTTACCCTTACAACAGCTCTATGTATGTTGATTTTAGCGACGATATTTATTGGTCAAACGATATTTTTCAAACAATATTATGCGAACCGAAAAGTAGAAGATATTAAAGTGAATTTAAATTCCTTTGAGAAGAATTATTTGAATTATGTAGGAAATGCAGAAGGAATTCAGAAGCTGGAGCAAGATTTTTTAAGAGAAAATAATACGTGGATTACGACTTTAGACCAGTATGGGAATTTAAAACATGCGGATGATTTTTATTTTGAGGTAACGATTGACCGTAAGCAACAGAAGAGTTTTGGACAACAAATATTCAAGATTCCCTTAGGTAATCTCGTCAATATAGAGGAGATTGATAATAAATTATCAGAGCAGTTTTTAGGGCAAGAAATTTATTTTTCTGGAGTGAGAAAAGAAGATAGTTTTATTCCGTTCTCTTTTTCTTTAGCTAAGCAGAATTTAAGTGGATCTAATAAACCGTTAGAAAAAGCGTTTCAGGAGAAAATGATTAAATCAGATGAGGAAAAAAAGAAAGCTGATCAAGAGTCAATTGTTAAGGAAAAGAAGCCAGTCGTTCAGGAACAAGCTACTCAGGAATTAGGTGCTTACATAGGAGGACGTGTTACGAAAGTACAGTTCCCCGATGTAAAAGGTCCTGTGAATCCAATTTATAAAAATAGTTTATTCTTAGATAGAATAAAGGAATTTCAAACTGATTTATTATTAAAAGAGAGTAATCATATACAGTATTCAACACAAATAACGGACTATGAAAAGAATGATATAAAATATAAATTATTAATCAAACCGATAAAAGAAAAAGACGGATCAGGATCAGTCACATATATATATGCGATGGCTTCTTTACAGCCTGTAGATGAGGCTGTACAAATGGTGCAAGATTATTACATCTATATTGTAGCATTTGTAGTCGTTCTAATTTTTCTAGCTTCGTTTTATTACTCAAAACAAATTGCAAAACCGTTACTAAAAATAAATGATACAACGAAGAAAATAGCTCATTTAGATTTCACAGAAAAAATTCCGATTACTTCAAAAGATGAAATTGGTGATTTATCGCAAAATATTAATACATTATCTAATAAACTACATTCACATATTGGACAGTTAGAACAAGATATTGAAAAAGAAAGAAAGTTAGAAAACACAAGGAAAGAATTTATTGCGGGTGTATCGCATGAACTAAAAACGCCGCTGAGTATTATGAAAAGCTGTATTTCCATTTTAAAAGATGGGGTAGCTGAACATAAGAAAGACTACTATTTTCAGGCGATGGAAAAAGAAGTAGACAAGATGGATATACTAATTTTGGATATGCTTGAATTAGCTAAATTTGAGTCTGGCACATACAACATGAAGATGGATTCTTTCTATATCGATGGAGTGATTGAGGAAATATGTGAACAGCTTTCATCGGAGATAGAGAAAAAAGAACTGGGTGTGCACAAGCATATATGTCCAGCTGAAGTGGTTGGGAATCAAAATAGAATTGAACAAGTAATTGTGAATTTTATTACGAATGCGATACGTTATACACCAGAAAAAGAAGATATTATTATTTCCACAATAGACGGGAAGGATCATATAAAAGTATGTATTGAAAATAAAGGTGCTCACATTGAAGAAGAGCAATTAGATAAAATTTGGGATCGTTTTTATCGCGTGGATGCATCTCGTCAACGTTCACAAGGTGGAACGGGGCTTGGGCTAGCTATTTCTAAAAATATTTTAGAACTACACGATTCTGAATATGGAGTAAAGAATACAGAAGACGGTGTATTATTTTACTTTTACTTACCGAAAAAAGCGTAGATGATGCATGCTACGCTTTTTTAATTTATTTTCATATTATCTTTACCTAATCTTTATTTTGGAGCAGTATAATTTGGATAGAAAATGAGGTTATGTAAGGAGTAGATTAGCCGTGAATAGCAATTTACTAGGTGTGATGGTATTTATTTTTTTTTGTGCATTTATTGTATTTTTAATTGATATTACGATATGAAAAAAAAGAGCGCTAATTAAGCGCCCTTTTTTTGTGTATTCATTTGATAAGCACCGATGCTTTTGAATAAGCGTGGTGAAGTTGTAAATAAAAGAATTAGTAATACAGTACATAGTATGAAAGAACCGATCATGGTACTGCCGTTTACAATTAATGAATATAGCACAGCTGATTGTCCTTTAGGTGCATATTGACCAAAGAAAATAATACCAGCAATAAAGTGACAGAAATAGCGTGCAAAGCTGCCGACAAATGTGGCAAGGATAATGTAAACGAGTGCTTTTTTTCCTTTGTTTTGTTTTGGTTTATCTTTGCGACTACCAAAACTTGAATGCTCTGCATTACTGTTGTCTGAGGCAAGTGCTTTTTGAATTGGACGATAGAATAAACCAGCAAAGCCGATAAAGGCAAAGGCAATGAAGTACTCAATGAATGCTTGAACTGGTGTTAGAATGTAAGCATCGCCTACGACAATTTGTAAAAGCCCCCAAATTAAGCCTCCTAAGAAAGCCATTTTGAAGCCCCAGCGGTATGCGATAATAAAAATAGGAATCATAGCAAATGAGATGGAACCGCCTGTTGCTGATATTTTGATTGAAAGTGGTAAAATGTCGATGACCAAGGCGAAGGCTGCAAGAATAGCAGATTCGATCATCGCTTGTAAATTGGTGTTACGCATGTTGTCTCCCCCTAAATCCAAGTTTCACAAAAAAGAACATTATCATAGGAGGATACGAAATACGTAAATAAAAAAAGAGGTGTGTATTTCGGACGTTTGCACAATTCCTGCGTTAGCATTAACTAACAGGTTCAAAGGGTCGGAACGAATTGTTCCCTCTCAGCGGTAAGGCTCCCCCTGTGATAACGAGATTCTTTTGTTATTGTTTATTGTAAGTGAAATGGATGAGAATGGCAAATATACTTTGTATGACAATTATTGAAATATAATTGTATTGAAATGTTAATAAATATGAAGCAAAAAGATATAGTCCAAGTGAAATAGAGTATGATATAATTTTTTTGAAAATAATTATCATTCTCTTCTGAGGGGGAAGGTTATGAGCTTAGTAGATATTAAAATTGGTGAGAAAGTGTTAGTAAAAAGTATTCAGTCGTTAGATCAGTTATTAAAGCGTAGATTAGCTGCTTTTGGTCTGGCGGAAGGAAGCGAGCTTCGCTTGAAACAGAAAGCGATGTTTAAAGGTCCTTGTACATTGGAGTGTCGTGGGCAGTTAATTAGTATTCGTCATTGTGACGCGAAAATGATAAAGGTGGAATTAGCGTGAATAAGGTTGCTTTGCTAGGGAATCCGAATACAGGGAAAACATCATTATTTAATGCACTTACTGGTTCTTATGAATATGTAGGAAACTGGAGCGGTGTAACAGTAGAAAAGAAGGTTGGTAAATTAAAAGATAAGCAAGGAACATTAATTGATTTACCAGGCGTTTATGATTTGAATCCAGTTTCACGTGATGAAGGTGTCGTTACGAATTTTCTACTAACAGATGAATTTCATCATATGTTAAATATAGTGGATTCTTCTCAATTTGAGCGAAATATGCATTTAACATTGCAATTACTTGAATTTGGTAAGCCCGTTTCAATTGGTTTAAATATGATTGATGTGGCAAAGCAAAGAGGAATTGTTATTAATGTAAAACGGCTATCAGAAATATTAGGTGTAACAGTCGTTCCTGTCATCGCAAGAACCGGAAAAGGCTGTGAAGAATTACTTACTACTCTTCATGAAGAGAAACAAAAAGAGAAAAAGCCATTCATTATTTCATATGGTGTACAAATGGATGAAGGGATTGGAGAGGTAATCGCTCTTTTAGAGACAGCGAATTATGAGCATCCGAGATGGTTAGCCCTTCAATTTTTAAGCAATAACGAAGTAGTAGAAAAAGAAATGAAAGCATTACCAATTTATAAGGAACTTATAGCCATTCGATCTCGTTTAGATGGAAAACTTGATTGTACGTTGGAAGAGCACATTTACAAGACTCGTGAAGCGTATATTGAAAAGTTAAAAACAAATGTTATGCAACATGAGAAAGAAGGGAAAATTCCTTTTTCAGAAAAAATTGATAGGTTAATTACACATAAAATTTTAGGACTTCCAATCTTTTTAGCAGTTATGTTTTTTATTTTTCAGGTTACGTTTACGTGGATTGGTACACCTTTATCTGATATGCTTGATGGATTTTTTGGCGGACAACTTACTGATTGGGTTACAGCTGGGCTCACAAGTGTTGGGGCTTCTGACTTTATTCAAGCACTCGTTACAGAAGGTATTATTGCTGGCGTTGGTGCGGTATTAGTATTCGTTCCACAAATCTTTGCACTATTCTTCTTCATTTCATTATTAGAAGACTCAGGATATATGGCACGAATTGCAGTTGTTATGGATAGAATTATGGAGTTTTTCGGTTTAAACGGAAAAGCATTTATTCCGATGATTATCGGCTTTGGATGTAACGTTCCAGGTATTATGGCAGCGAGAACGATTGAACAAGAAAAAGAAAGGTTACTTACAGTTCTTGTAACACCGTTTATGTCTTGTTCGGCACGTTTACCTGTATATGCACTATTTGCGGGAGTTTTCTTCCCTCATAGTCAGGCGACTGTTGTGTTCTCTTTATATATCGCAGGGATTGTTCTTGCATTACTCGTTACAAAGATTATGTCTCTTACTATTTTAAAAACAGAAAAATCTATTTTTGTAATTGAACTACCACCTTACCGTGTGCCGCAAGCGAAAACGTTATGGCTCAGCACGTGGGAGAAAGGTAAAGGATTTGTTCGTAAAGCGGGTACATTCATCTTCGGTGGTTCTGTTGTCATTTGGTTATTAAACTATGCAGGTCCATCAGGATTTGGTGTTGATATGGGAGACAGTTTCTTAGCGATGATTGGTGGATTTATCGCACCACTTTTTGCACCGCTCGGTTTTGGAACGTGGCAAGCTGCGGCATCCCTTTTAACAGGATTTTTAGCGAAAGAAGTTGTCGTTTCTACGATGGCAATTATTTATGCGGTTAAAGAAGATGTGCTAGGAAATGTAATGGGAGCACATTATACTGCGCTATCAGCCTATGCATTTATGTTCTTTATTTTATTATATGTTCCGTGCTTAGCGACAGTAGCTGTTATTAAACGTGAAACTGGATCGATGAAATGGACAGTTTTCTCTGTCGTTTATCCGCTCGTTATTGCTTATGTATTAACGCTCATTATATACCAAGTTGGGTCCTTACTCGGATTCTAGAAGGAGATGTATCGCGGTGATGGTCAATATTATAATTGGAGCTATCATTTTTGGTTATGCAGCATATACGTTAGTTAATTTTGTAAAGAGAAGTAAAAAAGGCAAATGCGCAGCATGCTCTTTAAGTAAGTCATGTCAATCGCAAACTTGTAGTCCAGATATGGAGCAAATTGCTCAGAAATAGAAAAAAGCTTTGCGAAATTCGCAAAGCTTTTTTGTTTACTTTTTAATTTTTACAAGTTGTGATGCTTCTACTCCATTTGCTCCAGGTAATTCTTTGCTAGGGTCTTTATCAAATTTTAGAATACCTACAGATTTTTCTTCACCTTTTACATTTCCATATGCTGCGTCATCAACGATGGCAAACATATCTCCATAAGAACGGCCGTCACCGATAATTGTGTTACCTTCATATTTTAATTTCGCTCCATCAAGTGTAGCATTTCCAACTTTCTCTTTTGCAAATAATACACCTTGCTCTGCTGTTACAGCTGGTAACTTATCAATTGCTTTTGTGTCATCATTTTTATCGACTTTTTTAAGTAGTTCTTTCTTAACGAGTTCTTCACCAGTTTTCTTATCCATTACAAGTACTTTTTTACCTTCAAGTGTTGCAACTTTCATTTTATATACATCTTTTTCTTTTACATCTTTTTTGTTTTTATCTGCGATTTGCTGAACTTGATCTTCCGTTCCGTATAATACTAAGCCGTTCGCCTTTTCTCCTAATAAAGAACAACCTGATAATGCTCCGAATGAAATTGCTGCTGCTAACCCGATTCCTACTAATTTTTTCATGATGATTTCTCCTTTTTATATGTTTTATAGTAAATACAGTTTTTGTATTAATCCTTACATTATGAGAAGCTTTTTTGTTATTCTGTTGCTTCTGGTATTAGTGTATAAGAAATATGGAGATGTAACTATCGAGTTAGCTTACAGTAACATTACAATTATGTAATTTAGTGAAATCGCGCAAAAATAAGTTAATTTTGGAGGCAGAAATAATAAGGATATAGTAGGAATACAATATTATATCTGGAATGTCATATTATATTGGCTGTATTTTGGAAATAACATGTAAGGACATCTTAGTTTTGTTATAATAAACACATAGGTTGTAAAAATGAATATTCTTACTGAAAAGGGAGATTTTTAATTTTCCAAGTAGTGAATTTGAAATATGAGGTATATCATAGGAGGAGTTTGGATGTCTGTATTTAAACGATTAAGAGATTTAACAATGTCGAATGTGTATTCATTAATTGAAAAAGCTGAAGATCCAGTTAAGATGACGGATCAATATTTACGCGATATGCAAGCGGATGTACAAGAAGCTGAGAAAAGTGTAGCAGCTCAAATCGCACTTGAGAAGAAATTCAAAATATTATTTGAAGAGCAAGAAGCACTTGTGAAAAAACGTGAAGAGCAAGCTCATATGGCTGTTCAAGCTAGCAACTTAGATCTTGCGCGCCGTGCTTTAGAAGAAAAACAAAATGCAGAGCAAAAGATGAATGAGTATAAAGCGAGCTATGAGCAAAACAAAGCAGCTGCTGATAACCTTCGTCTTAAGCTAGAAGAAATGCGTAAGCAATTAACAGAGCTGAAAAATAAACGTGAAACACTTGTTGCACGTGTAAATGCAGCGAAAGCACAAAAGAATATTAATCAGGCGATGTCTGGATTTGATTCAAATTCAGCAAAAGCTGGTTTAAGCCGTATGGAAGAGAAAGCACTTCAATTAGAGGCTGAAGCAGAAGCAAGCGGTGAAATTTACAAGAAAGAAAAGTCGTTAGATGATGAATTCGCAAGCTTAAACAAAAATTCTGTTGTTGACGATGAATTAGCTCGTATTATGAAGCAGTATGAGAAATAATATAGAATAGACAAAGAAACCGACATGTCTGAAGAGAATTCATGTCGGTTTTCTATTACCTTTTAGAGGAGGTTTTGCAATGACGTGGACGAATGTTTTAGCCATGCTTGTATGGACTGGAGCAAGTGCGGTACTTTTATTTGCAATTATGTGGGTTGATTCGATTTTTACAAAATACAATGATTTAAAAGAAATAAAAAACGGGAATACAGCTGTAACAACGCGTTTCGTTATGAAATTATTCGCTCAAGGATACATTTTGTCACAATCGATTACGAAAGCGAATGACTTATGGCAAGCGCTTCTTGCCTCAGCAGTTTCATTCGTTATTTTATTAATTGTAGAAATGTTCATTGAGTTTGTGTTAAAGAAAATGTCTGGTTTAGATTTAGAAGAAGGAACGAAAGAAGGCAGCGTAGCACATGCGTTGTTAGCTGGTTCATTACATATCGTTGGTGCACTTATTTTAGGTGCTTGTTTATAAAGAGAAAAGGAGGGGTAGATTGTGAGTTTATTTAAACGTATTAAAAATATAATGAAGAGTCCGGAGCCGCCGAAGCCAGAAAAGAGTCTTTTAACGTTGGCTCCTGGCGATATGATTGAAGTCTCGTTAGTCATGTACGAATTAACTGGGAAAACGAGCATGCATTCTCGCAAAGAGATTGTTTTAACTTTGCAGGACGGGAAAGATATTCGTTATTTGAAAATTGAAGACCGTGAAAATACGTATTACAAATTGTATACACCGATTGATGGTCGTTTAGATTCAATCGATGAAATTCCGACGACGATTGAAATGGATGATATAGAGTATCATATGGAAGAACAATATAATGGACGTGTTGTTGTTATGGGGAAAACACCATTCGCTGCTTCAGAAGAACAGTACGTATGGGAATTCCAATCTGATAACCGTAAATTATTACGTGTTGAATGGCAAAATGGTCGCACAATGATGTATGAGGGAGAAGTAATTATTCCTGCTGATGTACAAATCATAAGAGCAACATAAGGGGGGCGTAATCATGTCAAACCGATTGTTTACCATGATTAAATCGTTCGTGATCCCTATACTTGCTATCGTTACATTACTTGTTATTGCCGGTTATGCTTTATCGGGCTGTCAAAGTGGTCAGGCGAAGTCAATTCAGGACCGTTACCCACTAGAGTCTGTCGCAAAGGATGGTAAACAAGAATCTTACGTGTATAGGGCCGCCAATCGGTCAGTTCCTGAAGTTGCAAAGGAACTTATAGCCGAAAGGAAACCGAAGCAAGCATCTAAAGAAGACGAAAATCAAATGTTCCTCGTTTATTCTGATAAAATGTATAATTTACAAAAGGATAAAGAGAAACCATCTGATACGTTAATTGAAATAAGTAATGAAGAATTTGTCCGTCAGAATTACCAACCATCCTTCTTACAAGGATATATTATGGGGAGTATATTAAACGATATATTCGGTTCACGAAAATCATCATACGGTGATTATCGCGGATATAATGACAGACAAAATCATAAACCGGTTATCCCGGAAAGACCACCTACGAAAGAAGAAAAGAAAACCCCGCCTCCAATTACGAAGGAAGGGAAAGGATCTATTATTAAGCGAGGCGATAATGTAGATCCGAAATCATCTGTAGGTGATAAAGGAAGTATTACGGAAAAAGGAAGTGACAAGACGCCACCGCCTTCTACCGGAAGCAAAGGGAAAATCACGAAAAACCCAGGTGGCTCGAGCGGATCTGATGTGAAGCCGAAATCATCCATTAAAACCCCACCAAAGAATACGTCTCCCCCGAAAACAAGGGTTGGCGGTTCAGGGAAAATTATGAAGAGAAGATAGTATAGAGACCGAAAAGTGGAATTTGCTTTTCGGTCTTTTTATTATGGGAATTAATTCCTTGTAGCTGGTACAATTAATGAATAAGGAGGGAATATTATGACTATGTATAAAAGATTTAGTTTAATCATGTTCCTCGTATTATTCCTCAGTTTGTTTATTAGTACAACGATGAAATTTCACTTTGTAGTTGGCATTCTATGGATACTATGTACATGTACTCTCTTTCTATATATTCCGCTTCGCTTTCAACATGAAGTGAACGCCTTTCAAAAGTACGTCGATTGGATTAAAAGCGGAGGAAGATGGGGGGAGTAAAATATATCAACAGTTTTTCGATTATATCTATCGTAACTCAAAATATATCAACGATTCGAAAAGGAATATTGATTTACCAACTTCATAATAAAAAGAGGGTGTGCCAATATTTTGGCACACCCTCTTTTTTCATAATGATTAATGAATATCACGTTTCTTAAAGCTACCGCCTTTTACTTCAGCTACGTCATAAACTGTAATAAAGGCATTAGGATCGATTTCATTAATCAGGTCCTTCATTTTACTTTCTTCTAAACGGTTAATTACACAAGATATTTCTTTAAATTTCTCTCTTGAATAACCACCATAAACTTCATTGTATGTTGCGCTTCGGCCTAAACGATCGCGAATTGTTTCTACCATTAATTCAGGCTCTTTCGTGATGATTTTAAATGTTTTCGAACCACTTAAACCAACTTCAACGATATGAATCACTTTCGAAGCGATAAAGTAAGCAATTGCCGAAAGGATAGCCCCTTGAAGACCAAATACTGTTGAAACAAAAATAAAGACAAACATATTTAAGAATAAAATAAGGTCACTTGTTCCAAAAGGTAACTTACGAGAAAGTAATACAGCTAGCATATCGATTCCATCTAATGCGCCGCCGTTACGTAGTGCTAGTCCCATACCGAAACCGATAATAATACCACCAACAACAGTAATTAAAAGCGTGTCGCCTTCAATAATTGTTGGGATTCCGTGCATGACAACGGTACCTATTGCTAATGAAGCAATCCCGATGATGGAATAAATTGCAAAGCTTTTACCGATTTGTTTATATCCTAACCAAACGAAAGGAATGTTAATAACTGCGATTAGAGCTCCTAATGGCAATCCAAATAATCTTGAACTAACGATACTTAAACCAGTCACACCACCGTCTGATACGTTATTTGGAATTAATACCGCTTCTAATCCGTATGCTGTGATAAATGCCCCAATAATAATCATTAAAGCTTTTGAAGCAATTTTTAGCTTATTGGGCTTACTCTTGATCATTTTTTTCATATAATTTCCTCGTTTCAAACTAGTTTCTTATTTGTTACGTAATTCACACCTAAACTCCATTTTAACATTTAATTTGAAAAAATTCTCCTTTAATGGATGTATGCAGGGGATATTATCACCATATTACCATTAAAATATTTTTGAAATTCGTATAAGAAATCCCATCCTTTTAAAGGATGGGATGTTGTTAAGAAAGTATAAAACTAACGACTGTTAGGAATAAAGCGAAACCTAAAATAGTTCCACATATTTTCATATGGCGCTTACGCCCCATAACGACAATTGCGACATATTCGCGAATCATTGCATTAGGCCAGTAATAAAAGGCTGTTTTTGATCCGATTCCTTGGCTATTAAGGCCAGCTTGTCTTGCATATATGCCAGCGCGGAAAAGGTGAAAATTGTTCGTTGTAAAAATACTTCTATATTTACCTTCAGGCTTTAAAGAATCCATAATTTCTTTAGAGAACGACATATTTTGATATGTGTTTACAGAGCGATTTTCTTGCACTGTATGTTCAAGAGAAATTCCTTTTTCAACAGCGTAATTTTGCATCGCTTCTGCTTCCGGAAGCCCTTCATCTGGACCTTGTCCACCAGAGAAAATGATTGTTGGTGGTGTATTCACAGCGGCTTGTTTCCAATAGAAGTCGATCGCTTTATTAATACGACTTGCAAGTAAAGGTGGCACTTTGTCATTAATTAAGCCACTACCAAGAACGATGATGAAATCTTGATTACGCTTTGGTCTGTTGAATTGGTATAAAAAATAAGCAGTTAAGAAGTTAGATAAGTGTATAAAGAAATATACAGTTATAAGAGAAATACCAGCGAAAATAGGCTGGAAATGTGATGAGAACAAACTTGCTGGATTTATAATAGGGAGTAACATAAAGAATAAAATACCTAAAGCAGCAATGAGTGTTAAACAGTTAGTGAAACGTCTTCCTTCTCGTTTCATTAAAATTCTAGCATTCAGAAATAACCCAAACATTAAAGCGATAATACCAAAAGGAATCATAATGATAAGTGCTAAAATAGGTAGCAATATAATTGAATGCAGGGTAGTATTGCCTGAATCATAGGATGTAATAGTACAAAAAATAAGGAAAGAACAGAAAAAGGCATTGAATAAAAAACCGTTTATTATTTTCCGTGGATCTTTTAAGTAAGAAATAAGAAAAGTAATAAACAATATAAGAGGAATAATTCCGAAATACATAAATATAGTACACCTCAATTTGTATAATGTTTTATTGCATCCTTAATATTACATGATTTTGAAGATGTTGATAAAAAAATAACGATTTCGAATTTTCTCAACAAACGATATAGTTAAATATGGTAAAATGTATTCAAAGCGATATATTAAAAGTAAAATGGTTGAAGAGGCACTCTGTGGAGTGTCTTTTTCTTTTTGGTATGTAATTATGCATATTATGTTTATTTTCAAGGGAAGAGGATTAAAATATAAGTTGTGGATACACGCTATAAAGCAGAATTTTATATTAATATTTATCTCTACTCTTTTTGTACCTAACAATCTTGTAACAATTCATGATTCTGTTTTCTAGTGTGTGTTTACAAAAAGCGGGATGGGGTATATATAAACAGGGGAAAGGACGTCTTCTTGAAAGGCGTCTTTTTGTTTCTTAGTATAGATAATTTCCACTATTAACGTAGTGCAAACTATCTATACTAAACATTAGCAATCTTCCGTATAAACATTATCAATTTACTATATATTCCAGTGGTGTTAAGCTACATATGAAAGGCTTTCTTTTTCAAAATATTACCCCTAATAAAATTTTGAAGAAGTCAACTGTCTCCAAACTTGCCATTAATGCTTAGAGAAAAAGCACTCAATTTGAGTGCTTTTTCTTATTCAAACATGCTATTTTTTTAGGCGATGTTCATAAAATAAAAGTAACGAAATGAAAGTAGGTGAAAAAATGCCGGCAGTCGTTGAAGGTGTTATTATTGAAAACTGTAACGGAACAATTAATTTAGGTGATAAATATAATGTGCATCCGATTGAAAAAACGAAAGCTTATAATGGATCGGGATCTTCAAATACCGGATTAAATGTGAGGACATTCAGTGGTATTAGTACGGCAGATGTAACGGATAACGATGTGTATGACCAAGTAATTCAATCTACGTTATAATTTTTATATGTAAAATTGCATAAAATGATGTGCTTGCCCTGTGATACAATTTAGTTGTGAGCTGTTAGTGATTCTTCTTTATCATAGTTGTTAGATTAGAAATGTAACATCTTATCGAAAATCATACGTAAAATAAAAAAGACACTTCGCTCGAAGTGTCTTTTTTATTTTAGTGATATCCTTTAGCAGAGTCTTTATGAATTTTATTTTTAAATATGCTGTAGCTCCAAAGCTGATATCCAATAACGATTGGTACCATGACGATTGCAACGAAGAACATAATTTTTAAGTTTAATTGACTACCAGCTGCGTTGTATAACGTTGTACTATAAGCGTCGTTAATACGAGATGGTAACATTCTTGGGAACATACCTGCAAAACCAGTTGTCATAAACATTGCGATTGTTAAGCAAACGAATGTGAATGCAAGGCCGATTTTATGTTTGTACACCATAATAAGTGTGAGTACACTCATTAACATTGCAAGTACTGGAAGAATGAATAGTACAGGATATTCCGTGAAGTTTTGGAATAAATTTGTACGATTTGCAGTTGCGACATAGAAAATAGCTAAAATGATAGCAGCTGCCATTGAAAATGGTCTTGCGATTTTATAAGCACGATCAGATACTTCGCCAGTTGTTTTAATCATAATCCAAAGGGCACCAGATACGACGAATATAGCAGTGAAGAAAAGACCACCTAAAATACCATAATGGTTTAGTAAGCTAAGTAAAGTTCCTTCATAACCATTTTTTCCGATTTGCAGCCCGTAATACAGGTTAGCGAATGTAACACCGAATAAGAAGGCGATTAGGAAACTACCAATTGTAAATGCCCATTTACAAGTTTTTTGCCAAATTGGTGAATCGTCTTTATGCATAAATTCAAGTCCAGCGGCACGAGCAAATAGTGCAAGTAATACTAAAAACAGTGGTGTATATAGGTAACTAAACATATTTGCATATGTGATTGGGAAGGCAGCAAATGTTGCACCACCAGCTGTAATTAACCATACTTCATTACCACCCCAGAATGGACCAATTGCTTCTTGTAATTGATTTCGTTCTTGTCGGTCTTTCGCAACGAATGGGAAAATCATCCCGTTACCGAGTGCGTAGCCATCAAGAATGAAGTAAACTGTCCAAATTACGCCCCATAAACCGAACCAGATAATTGCAAGCATATCATGAGACATGAGCTGTACCTCCTTCAGTAGCAGGTTCTTCTAATGCAGCGGGTCCTTTTTTCGCGAACTTCAGCATTAAGTATACATCTGCAATTAAGAGTAAAGTGTAGAACAATATTAAACTAATTAATGAGAACCAAATTTGTGGAACTGATATAGGTGACACGGATTCTGCTGTACGCATTAGTTTATAAACTGTCCACGGTTGACGACCTACTTCAGCAACAATCCAGCCAGCATTAATCGCAATGTATGGAAGTAAGACAGACCACATTGTAATTTTTAAATAACGTTTTGAGTTTTCTAGTTTTCCTTTTCGGTTTAAATAGAATCCATACCAAGTTAATGCCATAAAGAACATACCAAGTGCAACCATTAAGCGGAAGCTATAGTACACGAGGTTAACGTTTGGACGATCTTCTTTCGGAATATCTTTTAAACCAACAATTTCTCCATCAAATGAGTTTGTATAGAAGAAACTTCCGAGTTTTGGAATAGTAAGGAATTCAAAGTTCTTTTCATTTTTCACATCAGGAATTTGAATGATTGAGAAGCCTTGTCCTTTTCCAGTTTCCCAAACAGCTTCCATCGCAGCTCCTTTTGCTGGTTGATATTTAGCAGCTGATACACCGGATTGATGGCCCATAAATGGTGTAATTGTTGCGGCGAATAAACCTAACATTAAACCAAATTTAAATGATTTTTTGAAGAATTCCACTTCGTTTTTACGTAGTAAGTGATATGCACTAATTGCCATAACGAAGAAAGCACCGACAATATAACAACCAATTACAGTATTGAAGAACATATTCCATGCATATGGATTTGTAACAAGAGCCCAGAAGTCATTTAATTCAGCGCGGCCATTACGTACTACATAGCCAACGGGGTTTTGCATAAAGCCGTTTGCTGTAATAATCCAAAGGGCAGAAATATTTGTTCCAAGTGCAACAATCCACATACAGAAAGCACGGAACTTTGGTGAGATTTTGTCTTTACCGAATAACCATATTCCCATGAAAGTAGATTCTAAGAAGAAGGCAACGAGTGCTTCGATTGCGAGAGGTGATCCGAAAATATCCCCCATATATTTGGAGTACTCAGACCAGTTTGTTCCAAATTGGAATTCCATCGTAATTCCGGTTATAATCCCCATTACGAAGTTAATTGTAAAAAGTTTTCCCCAGAAATTTGCCATTTTACGGTATGTTGGATTCAATGTGCGGGCGTATTGAGTTTCCATACATGCTACTAAAATAACAAGTCCGATTGTCAAAGGTACAAATAAAAAGTGATAAAAAATAGTAATTGCAAATTGAAAACGACTTAGTAACAGAACGTCGGACATAATAAATATTCACTCCTTTTTTACATTATCTACAATCAGTTTATAGTGAAAAAACGTTTAAAGTATGTGAGACTTGTTACAAAGGTGTGTGTATATTTTGAAAGAATTATGTCGATTATCTGAAAATATCCTATTTTTACTATAAAGCAATATCCTTTTTGAGTTTTTCAAATTTTGGTACACTATATATGAAGTGTAAATGAGAGAAAAGAGGGTTCTTTACTATGAAGTCATTAGAAGAGATTTTACAATACAATGAAAAATTTGTTGAAGAGAAAAAATACGAAGAGTATGAAACAGGGAAATTTCCAAACAAAAAGATGGTAATTATCTCTTGTATGGATACTCGTCTTGTTGAATTATTACCGAAAGCAATGAATATGCGTAACGGTGATGTGAAAATTATTAAAGTAGCAGGCGCTGTTATTTCACATCCGTTTGGAAGTATTATGCGTAGTATTTTAGTCGCTGTATATGAGCTTGGAGCTGACGAAGTATGTGTTGTCGGTCATCATGATTGTGGTATGGCAAAAATTCAAGCAAGCAGTACAATTGAGAAAATGAAAGAGCGCGGCGTAACAGAAGAGAAATTAGATACACTTCGTTATTCTGGAATCGATTTAGAAAGATTCCTACAAGGGTTCTCTAGTGTAGAAGAAAGTGTAGAACATAGTGTGTCAATACTTCGCAACCATCCGTTACTTCCGGAAGAAGTACCTGTTCACGGTCTTGTTATAGATCCTGACACAGGAAAATTAGATTTAGTTGTAAATGGTTACGAAAATTAAGAATTTACTTTGTCATCCTTTTTATCTGGGACAGGATCAAATCCTCCTGGATGGAAAGGGTGACATTTTAATATACGCTTACATGTAAGCCAAAATCCTTTGAAGGCACCGTGTTTTTGAAACGCTTCTAATCCATAATGAGAGCAAGTCGGATGAAAGCGGCACGTTGGCGGTGTCATCGGAGAAATGAACTTTTGATAAAAGCGTATAATACCGATAAAAATCTGTTTCATAATGGTCTCCTTTTCAGCATAGTCTTAAAGTATTATAGCACGACCGTACATAATTCTTTACTAATGTTGATTTCCGTTATATCATATTGGATATAACGGAATTAAATTAAAAGCGGGAGAGATGTTATATGCCATCAGTAGAAAGCTTTGAATTAGATCATACAATTGTAAAGGCGCCTTATGTAAGACATTGCGGAGTCCACAATGTAGGTAGTGACGGTATTGTAAATAAATTTGATATTCGTTTTTGCCAACCAAATAAACAAGCAATGAAACCAGATGTTATTCATACGTTAGAGCATTTATTAGCATTTAATTTACGTAAATATATTGATCGTTATCCGCATTTTGATATTATCGATATTTCACCGATGGGCTGCCAAACAGGGTATTATCTTGTAGTAAGCGGGACACCGACAGTTCGTGAAATCATTGATTTATTAGAACTAACATTAAAAGATGCGGTTCAAATTACAGAAATTCCAGCTGCAAATGAAACACAATGTGGCCAAGCGAAGCTTCACGACTTAGAAGGAGCACAACGCTTAATGAACTTCTGGTTAAGCCAAGATAAAGATGAACTTGAGAAAGTATTTGGATAGAAAGAAAAACTGCCTGTGAAAGGGCAGTTTTTTTTATTTTGTTAAGAGAAAACTTGCTCTTTTTTTATGAAAGTATACTAGACACTCCTACATATAAAATAAAGACAGAACCGAGAAAATAAACAAATGCTTTTGCTTTTTGCTGCTCTTTTATTTCATCAATTCCAAAAAGGATAAACATAATACTTAAAAGGATAAATACGAATGGTAAAAGCATAGAGAGGTTTGCAAGGAGGCTAAGTAGAGCGAGAATGAGAGCGATAGTAGCTATTATAATTCGAAAGTTTTTTAACATGAAATCCTCCTTAGTAGAAGTATTGTTATCGAGAGACAAGAATAAGAATGACAATAATTAAAGTAAAGACGCCAGAAAAGAAAGAGATTGTACTATTTACTTTCTGTTGTTTCTGTTTTTCTTCTGCGCTCATGATGAAAGCCATGATAGATAAGGCAATAAGCATATAGGGCATAATAACAAGCGGGTTTGTAAACATTCCATATAGAGCGAGTGCGATGACGATCAGAGCGGATATAATACGAAATACTTTTAGCATACTATTCTCCACCTTTTTCGTTTTTTTTATTGTCCTCAAATGTATTACCTGTTCGAAAAAGCAAAATTGGTGAAAATAATCGTCAATAGGTGATTAAAAGTACATGTTACCTTTAGCGAAAGTAGGTCGATATTAAAACGAAGAACATAAGAATAGAAACGAAAAAATACGGAATACTCATTGATTATCGTCCGGATTTCAGTTCATTCATTCCTAGAAGAATAAAGAAACAACTGAAAGTAAATTGTATGTATGGGAGAATTGTGAAATTATCGGTAATAAGAGAATAAGTGCAAAGAGAGTATCAGGAGCATGAAAAGCATGAGAAAAATCCGTAATCTAGTTAGCGTTGTATCCCTCCTTTAAATAGACAAATTAACGAAGTATTTCTGAGATACCTAGATATAAAACTGCTGCACTGACTAAAAAAACGAGCGTACTACTTACTTTTTTATGTTCCATCATTTCCTCTATACTTACAATGAAAGCCATACCGCCTAAAAAGATAAACATATAAGGCATAATTCCTCTATTTCCAGTAATAAAACTATAGATTGCTATAAATAAAGAGATAAGTGAAAAAGTAATTCGAACTCCTTTTAACATAAAGGACCCTCCTTCTATTTTATGTAGGTAATGATGAGAACAATCCAAATGAAAGCACCAGCAACAATGCAAATAAATCCGGTTCCTGAATCCTTCTTTTTTATTTGCTCAATTGCGATGAGAAACATTAAAGCTCCTAATAGAAATTGTGAAAGTGGTAGAAAGTTATTTTGACCTGTATAGAGCCCCATTGCTGACATAATTATCACAGTGAGTGCGATTGCGATGCGAAGTATACGAGGCATACTATGATTCCTCCTTATTATTTTTAGGGTAAGGGTTATCTTCGGGCTTATCAACAGAATGTTTATCCCGCATTAACGGGCAGTAAAACTCCCACCTCAAAATTCGGATGGAGCAAAGAAGTTAGGTGGGAGATCAACTGCCCGTAAACGCCCGATTGGTGAAGGCTAATAATCAGTGGGGGATGAACAAAACCCCCACTGATTATAGTTTCACTTTATATGCGTAGCCTTTATTAATCGTCATGACGGAGAGTACTAATACGATCAGTACGATTATAATGCCGATAATTAATATTTTGAGCATGAAATCCCTCCTTTTCTTTATTTTACATAATTTTGTAATTGATGAAAACAATAGAAATTAAAAGGATGAAAGAAGGGTGTTACATGGAGAATAAAAAAACATATTATATATCAGTTGGAAATGGTCAAATTTCGCAAGTGAAGACGGCGGATACGTATAATTTTGAAATTTATGCAAATGACGAAGAGATTACGGAGTTAAGAGAGTATTTTGATCAAGCGTATGAAGAGGACTTAGGTTCGTATGTACGCTCCCACGTTCCATTCGTTGAGTATCATCACGATTCGAATAATGATCGATATGATGAACAACTACAAAAAGCATATAAAATGATTTATGATCTAGGGAATCATGAAACGAAAGAATTAGTCGCACAAATGGGAATAATCAATGGATTGTAATTGGATAATATTATGCAGAAAAGCGAGAATATGCTACAATTTGTGGTAGGAAAAACTTGTAATCATCAATAGGGGAGTAATGGCATGTACAAATTTAAAGATTATTACCACAACACTGTACAATTATCGTTTGAACGTTACCCATTTTCTCCTGAGCCAAAGCATGTTTGGGTTGTATGCCGGTACGGGGATCAATGGTTATTAACGCATCATTTACGCCGTGGTCTTGAATTTCCAGGTGGTAAAGTAGAACTCGGGGAAACACCGGAAGAAGCGGCAGTTCGAGAAGTTCATGAGGAAACCGGCGGCATAGTTTCTGATTTAACTTACTTAGGGCAATACAAAGTATCCGGAAAAGACAAAATAATCATTAAAAACATTTATTTTGCAACAATTAGTGCGGTAGAGCAACATACGCATTACGAAGAAACGAAAGGGTCTGTGTTATTAAAAGACATTCCTGATAATATTAAAACTGATAGAAAATTTAGCTTTATTATGCGCGATGATGTATTAGCGCGTACGATGAAACATATAGAAGAAATCGGCTGTTTTACGAAGTAAAGTGGCCGGTTTCTTTTTTTGTGTTCAAAATAAATGTAAATATATCTTTACATTTATTTTGGGTATATTATACAATTTTGTAAAGGTGTATTTACGTTTTAGGAGGGGAAAAGATGGATAAAAGAAAAGAAACGACTGTTGCGGTTTCGATGGTTAAATTAAATTTCTATGCATTTCTTATAATATTTGTTTTGGCATTTGGAATTAGTTTTTTACATGCGCTTTTTTCAGGCGAGTTTCAAATTGAAATTACATTGCCGATTATGTTTCTTTTGATTATTGGAATGATTATTCTCGTTTGTATTCATGAGGCAATACATTTAATTGGATTTCGCTATATCGGAGGTGTTCCGTGGAGTGAACTAAAATGGGGCGTCAATTGGAAATTAGGTGCTGCATATGCTCATTCTAAACAGGTGATTACAGTAAAGCAAATGAAGACAGTGTTAATGCTTCCGTTTTTACCAACTGGAATTTTACCAATTGTATTGGGATTAGCTATGAATCTGGAGCCACTCTCATTTTTAGGGATTCTACTAACAGCAGGTTGTATCGGTGACATTGCTTTATATAAAAAAGTTTCAAAGTTTCCAGATGATGCGCTAGTTAAAGATCATCCGAGTAAACCGCAGTTTACAGTTTATGAGTAAAGCAGTCCAAAGAACCTCTCTTCCGTAGAGTGGTTCTTTGGACTGCTTTATGTTTTTTTTATTTCCACCTCTAAAAACGAAAGCACCTCTAATAAATCATCCACCACACGTGAATGTTCAAAGTCACCCCAAAATAAATCTCTCTTCCAAACGCCAAGAATCCCTACTTGTTCAGAACCAAGCACATCATTTTCTGGATGGTCTCCAACGTAAAGGCATTCTTCTGCTTTTACGTTTAGCTTTTGTAAAGCACGTTCGAAAATCTCAGGGTGAGGCTTTTTAATTCCTTCCGCTTCTGAAACAAGAATCGTGCTTGTATACGTATGTATGTTTAGTGCTCGAAGGTTGTTCATTTGAAAATCAGTAAAGCCGTTTGTAATAATACCGATTTTAATGTTTTGCTGAGTTAGCTGTTGAAGTAATTCATGCATGTTTTGGAAAGGAATACAATGATGTTGGAAGTTTGTAATGTAGTCGTGCAGCAGTTGCTCTTGCGTTAAAGTGGTAATGTTGTATTCGCAAAGGAGAGTGGAATATACCTTATCTTTCCATGTGTAACCATTATTGTCGAGTTCGAGAAAACGAGAGCAATACTCGAATTTTTCTATGTTTATCAAATGAAAGGCGAAGCGATTATATTGATCACGAATAAATTGCTCTAAAGATTGACGACGATCTAATAGTGTTCCATCTAAGTCAAATAAGACTGCTCGAATCATGGGAAACCTCCATACAGTTTTTATAATTAATTATCGCATATTCGTTAAAAAATGATTATGATATTTTTGTAGAATGGAATAATGGAGGTGCGTATGAAGAAACTGTATGGCAAGTTAGTGTGTTTTATGATTTCAACGGGCTTAGTAGCTGGATGTGATATGTCGGAGCAAACTTCGAAAAGAGAGAAAAAAGATGTGTGCGAAACGACAGAAGAATGCACACAAATAGGTGATAAAACACTTCAAAAAGTATATAAAAAGATAGATGGACTTTCAGAACTTGAAGTACTAGAGGATTATGATTTAGAAGGACATTCAAGTAACGATATGAAAGAAGCAGAAATGAAAAAAAAGGATGATGAAAATTATTTCTTTTTAGCTTCTTATTATATTGATGGTGATGAAATTGTAGATCCTTATTTCGATAAACTAGATCGCAAACGATTGAATAAGGCTTTTGCGGAGGATAAGGACGCGAAAGAAGAAGTATTAAAGCAACGTCAAGATAGGGATTATCATGAATCGTTATGGGAGATGTATAGCACGCTTATTCCTGCTAAGTATCGCACTGACATAAAAGAGTTTGATATGGTAACAGATGGATACGATGGAATTGTGGCTCATGTTATGCCGAGTATGGAGTATCCGAAAGAGTGGACTATTAGTTTAGATACGCTTGATTCTGCAGTAAATATCGATCAAGTGATGAAAACATTAATACATGAGACGGCTCACGTATTGACACTGGGACATAAACAAATACCAGTAAATGAAAAGTACTTAAAGGCTTTTGAAGAAGATAAAGATATTTCATCATACCAAAATAAATGTAAATCTCTTTTCTTACAAGAAGGATGTGCGAAGGAGAGCTCTTATATAAATCAATTTTATAATTCTTTCTGGAAACCAATTGACCAGGAGTGGACAGAAAAGAAAGTGGAAGAAAGCGAAGAAGCTCAAATTGAATTTTTTAAGGAAAAGCATGGTGAGTTTGTTTCACTGTATGGAACGACAAATGTAGCGGAGGATATTGCGGATACATTTACAGCGTTTATTTTACAAGATTCAAAAAAGGTGAAAGAAGGAACAGAATTAAAATATAAAAAAATTGCCTTCTTCTATCAATTCCCTGAGCTTGTAAAAATGAGAGCGGAAGTGTTAGCTGGATTATATGATGTTTCGAAAACGATAGAACAACCAAGTGGACATTAATGCGAATTATGTGTTCGATATATTTTAGCCAAGGAAAAACGTGAAGAATTGTAGTTCTTTGCGTTTCTTTATATTGATAAAATTGAAAATTCTGTCTTTTTTAAAAAAAGAAGAAGGAACTGAATCATTAAAATAGAATTAGTATAAAAACGTCACAAATTAGACACAATTATAATGCGCATAGTATAGGGGCTATAAGTTTACTCTCGAGGAGGTAATGAAACGTATGAAAACGATTCTTGCTGTTGCTGGTCTCATTTGGGTAATGTCTCACGGTTTTCCGATTTTTGAAGGGGAGCAAATTCGTAGTGCATTAAATAAAGAGTTTAATGATTATCATATTATTGATCGAAAAGATAATGTCGTTACGGTGCGTGTGAAAGATTGTTTCCATACAGTTACGGTTGCTAATGGGAATGTTACAGATGATTCGAAAATGTGTGATAAAAGGTAGAAGAAAGAAGCTGACTCTAGCGTATCGCTCTAAGTCAGCTTTTTTTTCGTTTTCCAATAAGGAGTTTTTCAAATGCCTCGACAAATACATACATAAGAGTTGCGAGGACACAAGTGAGCAATACACTGAGTAAGACGAGTGTGAAGTTAAAGACTTGGAATCCGTAGCTAATTAAATAGCCAAGCCCTTGTTTAGAAACGAGGAGTTCCCCGAAAATAACACCGACCCATGATAAGCCAACATTCACTTTTAACGTTGAAATAATTGCAGGGAAAGATGAAGGGAGAATAACGTGCTTATAGCATTGCCATTTATTTGCGCCAAATGTGTCCATGACCTTAATATAGTTGGAATCGACTTCTTGAAATGCGCTGTAAATAACGAGAATGGTAATGATGATGGAGATGATTACCCCCATTGCGATAGAGGATGAAATATTTGGACCGAAAATAACAATGATGATTGGACCGAGTGCAACTTTTGGCATTGCATTTAGGACGACGAGATAAGGATCAAGTACGCGGGCCAAAAGTGGCATCCACCAAAGGAGAGTAGCAATAATAGCTCCGAGTATAGTTCCGAGAATGAAGCCTACTCCTGTTTCAAGTAATGTCGTCCATATGTGGACCCAAAGTGAACCGTCAATCCATTTCGTTAAAAAGAGATCCCAAATACTTGAAGGAGAGCTAAAGAGTAAAGGATCAATCCATTCTTTTTTACTAGCTATTTCCCATAGTGCAAAGAAAAGAACAAGAAGTACAAGTTGTAAAGAGCGAGCTAACCATGCATGTTGTCTTTCTTTTTTTCGAAACTGTTCATGTAGTTGTTTTATATTATCCAAGTCGTTCCAGCTCCTTCCATATTTCTTGGAAGAGGGATGGGAAGTCATGGTGGTGGCGTGCTTCTAACGGCGATAAGGAACGGATACTTTCTGGGACGATGAATGTTTTTGCAATTTTTCCAGGGTTCGCCTGCAGCAAATAAATACGATCACTCATCGCAATTGCTTCTTCAATATCATGTGTCACAAGTAGGGATGTTTTCTTATAGTTACGTAGTAATGTGAAGACGAGATCTTCTAGTTTTAATTTTGTTTGATAATCAAGAGCGGAAAATGGTTCATCTAACAATAAAATTTTTGGGTCGGTCGCTAATGTTCGAACGAGTGCAGCACGTTGGCGCATACCACCGGATAGTTCACGAGGGTATTGCTGTTCTATATCATATAGGCCGACTTGTTTTAAAAGCTTTAATGTATGTTCTTTCGTATTTTCATCATAAACCTTCCGAATATGAAGTCCGAGCATAATATTTTCTTCAATTGTTTTCCACGGAAACAAGTAATCTTGCTGGAGCATATAGCCCATAGAGGGGGTCTTAGTTGTAATCGGTTCACCATCTAAAAATACGATACCTTCAATTGGATCGAGTAGACCTGCGATGATGGAGAGGAGCGTTGTTTTTCCGCAACCACTTGGACCAAGGATTGAAATAAATTCGCCTTCGTCTACTTGCAAACTCATATCTTCAAGAATAAGTTTGGCATTTTCTTTTGCAAAAAAGCAGTGAGAAACGTTACGTATTTGTAAAAAGCTCATACACTTCGCCTCTATTTCTTAATAACGCTTTCGGCAATTTTTGTATTGACGAGCGCTTCATGTGGAACTTCTTTTTGTAATTCACCAGATTCTTTCATAATCGTTTGGAGTTGTTTCCATTCTGCATCATCTAATAATGGATTTGTCGCATAAGAATGTTGTTTTTTGTAGCGCTCAATTACTTTTACTGAAATGTCTTTTGAAGTGTCTTTAAATAGTGGTGAAACGGCATCGGCAATCTCTTCTGGACTATGTGTATCAACCCATTGCTGCGCTTTATATAGTGCGCGCGTGAATTTTTCTGCAGCAGCTTTATCTTTCTTTAAGAAACTTTCTTTTGCCATAAACGTTGTATAAGGGACAGTACCAGATTCAGCCCCGAAAGACGCGACGATATAACCTTTTCCTTCTTTTTCAAGTATACTTGCAGTCGGTTCAAAGAGCTGTACAAATTCTCCCGTACCAGATGCAAAGGCATTTGCAATATTAGCAAACTCGATATTTTGAATTAAGTTCGTATCTTTGCGAGGGTCAATACCATTTTTCTTTAAAACGTATTCACCAACCATTTGCGGCATGCCGCCTTTACGCTGTCCTAAAAACGTAACGCCTTTTACGTCGTTCCAATTAAAAGAGTCTAATTTTTTACGGGAAACTAAAAATGTGCCATCTGTTTGTGTAAGCTGCGCAAAATTAATGACAGGATCTTTTGCTCCTTGTTGATGAACATAAATAGACGTTTCTGAACCAACGAGAGCAATATCAATTCCGCCAGATAAAAGGGTGGTCATCGTTTTATCTCCGCCAGCTGTTGTTTGTAAGTCAATATTTAAGCCTTCATCTTTAAAAAATCCTTTTTCCATTCCAACATATAATGGTGCGTAGAAAAGAGAGTGTGTAACTTCGCCAACGCGAATTTTTTGAGCTTGTTCTTTCGTACTTTCCTTTGTACTACTACAAGCAGCGAATGTGAAAACAGCTAGTAACATGATGCAAAAAACGGTTATTAATTTTTTCACTATATGACACCTCCTAGAAGTCAATCTACAAGCATAATATGTAGGTAAGTGCCCATATGTGAGTATATATAGCAGGAATTTTTTGGGTAGTAAAGAAGTACAAATATAAGGGGTGATAAAATGGATTACGAATACGATGATAGCGTACATTTACATCTTGATTATTTCGGAACTGAATGTGATATGGAATCGATTGCTTATAAGAGGAAGCATGAAGACGTGTGGGATGTGTATTTTAATTTTGGAGTATACGGTCTTCAGAAAGAGGAGATAGAGACAGGTCGGTTTATGGACGAATATGCTGGTTATTACGTTTTTTCTGTACATGCTCGTGATTTGAGCTGGGAGTTTGGAAGTGCTCAGTTTGAGGAATGGATTTTGAAGAACCATATAGTAGAAAGAACGCTTCAAAAATAGGGAGGAATTTTGTGTTTGAATTTCTCATCTTATTGCTTATTTGCGTAATTGGAATTTACATCATGCAAGTGCTCACTTACCGATTCGCAAAGAAAAATATTCATAAATATAAGGAAATGAAATGGATTCATATGTGGCTAGACATGACTATGAAAAAGGGTCCGAGATTAGATTTGTTTGATTTTGTACTTATAGTAATCGTAAGTATCATATGGAAAATATGGATGCTTCCTCTTGTATAGTAAACATGCTAATCATCGTATCCTAATAAATAACGAGAAGAACCTGTCACATGACAGGTTCTTTTCTATTCGGTATGTACAAGAGGTAACAGATGACATTATACGGAGGGTGTACATGAGAAGACGTTGTGTACATAATATGTTATGTTTATATAAGTAATATTTTATTACGGTGCGGGGTGAAATTAATAAACAGAAAAGAGGGAATGAATTGAGGTGTAATTTTTCATTTCATCAGCCAAGAAGAAGTATATTAATTTCAGCGATGTTAAGTGGCCTAGTAACCCTATATGTAATACCCACACTTTTCTTGATTTTAAAATATTTTAGTTTAGATACGATGAAAGATATGTTAAATCAAAAAATTGTCTTAAGTATAATGACAATTTTGATGTGGATTGTACTATTGTATGTTGCGCATTTGAATAAAGATATTGTTAATAAATTTAAACAGATTATTAGGATTTATATTAGAATGTTTTTAGTAGCGCATGTGGTTACTTTGCTTTTTATTTTCACACAAAATAATATGAATCTCGTAAATACACTGAATTGGATTTACAATTATAACGCACAGTTTATATTTAGTTTAATTGTAATTTATGCGATATATGTTTTAGTGTATAACGTACTTGGGAAAGTTTTTTTGAGTACTATTTTGACAAGCATTTTGCTAATCATTTTGGCTATTGTAAATCACTTCAAAATTGTTTTTAGGGGAGATCCACTATATCCTTCTGATTTTACACAGATTGGACATATGCAATCTGTTATACCAATGGTGATGGATTATTTTAGTTGGGGTTATATTCTTCTCGTTATTGTAAGTGTTATTGTCTGTATTTTGGCGGGTATGTATGTGAGGAAGTATATTCAAAATGTAAAAGTTCATGCAGGCGTACGAGTACTATTTATAATAGGATCCGTTTTTATTTTATATGTGTATGGTAATTTTACGAATACGTTTATGAATAAATGGTTTCAAAAGTCAGGTATAGAGTTCGTTTTGTGGAATCAAAATGAAAATTATGCTTCGAACGGTTTTGTGTTAGGCTTTATAAGTAATCTAGATACAACAGTTATTGAAAAGCCGAAAGAGTATTCAAAAGAAAATATGCTTCAAATAGCAAACGATATAAAGAAACAATATAGTAGCAATATAGGGACACAGAAGCAAAAAGAGAAACCGAATATTATTTTTGTAATGAGTGAATCGTTTTGGGATCCAACGAAGTTAACGAACCTGTCCTTTAGTGAAGATCCTTTACCTAATTTGCATCATTATATAGAAAGTTTTCCTGGTGGACAAACTATTTCTCCTGCATTTGGAGGAAATACTGCGAACGTTGAATTTGAGGTATTAACGAGTTATTCAATGAGTTTGTTAAAACCAGGATCTATACCGTATCAGCAAGTTGTTACAAATAAGAAAGAAATTCCATCAATTCCTCGAGCTTTGAAAAAAGAAGGGTATTATACAAGTGCAATTCATTCGTTCGGTCGCTCATTCTTTAAACGGGATGACGTATATAAAGTGTTAGGGTTTGATAAGTTTAATGCACAAGATACGATGGAAAATGTAGAAGTTGATGGAGATTATATTAGCGATTTATCTATGAGTAAAGAGATAATAGCTGAATTAGAGAAGCAAAAGAAACCTACTTTTATTCATGCGGTTACAATGCAAAATCATTTTCCATTTACAGAAGGAAGATTTGGCGAAAATCAAATAGAGATTAGTGGTTTAGAGAATGAAGAATCGAAGGCTGAATTAGAGACTTATACAGAAGGTTTAAGACGTTCAGATGAAGCTCTTCAATATTTAATAGAGGAGCTAGATAATTTAGATAGACCTACATTATTAGTATTCTTTGGGGACCATCTCCCATCACTAGGAACGAATAAATCTCTTTATAAAGAGACTGGTTATATAACGAATGAAAAAACGCCAAGTGAACGATTAGCGATGGCGCAAACGCCGTTATTAATGTATGCAAATTTTGATATGCCAAATGACAATTTAGGTTTAGTAAGTCCAATCTATTTTTCAAATCTTGTCTTTGATTATGCTGGATTAAATAAGGTACCGTTCTATCAATTTTTATCGAAGTTATATGGAGAAATTCCCGTACTTCGTGATGAATTGAAGATAGGAAAAGACGGAGAAGCAATAAAAAGTTTAACAGAAAAACAAAAAGAAATGTTAAAGCAATATGAGTTTATTCAATATGACTTACTCATCGGAAAGCAATATAGTAAGGATATATTATTTAAATAGGCGACAAAAAAGAACTTGTATACGATACAAGTTCTTTTTTCATAGTATTTAACGGGATAACCAGACAAGCTAGGTTTAGGGAGTATTACTTGTACATTTAGTATAAATTAAAATAGAGTCGTTTTAATAATTGATTTGTGAGAAGTGTGTGAATTTTTCATCTAGTATATAATTGGACAATTTGTTTAATTTTAATAGAATCAGTTCCAGATTTGTTATTAATTTTTAGTTTGCAATTATTTGTTGTATGGATTTATAAACAGACAGGATATCGCTTCGTTACCATTTATGCGTTTAATGATGAACGTGCATATTTCTTACCGATTCTTTGTATGACGATTGTTCCAACTCTTCATTTTTTCCGCATTATCGTTTTATTTTTAATGGAAGAGAAGAATAAGCCATATGTGGAATTTGCTCGTGCAAAAGGTAGTTAAGAAAAAAGAATTTGCCGTAAAGGAACTATGAATTTAAAAATTTTATCAGTTCTTTATTTAACTCATCCGCTTGATCGATTGGAGAGCCGTGGCCACTATTTGTAAGAGGATATAGTTCGGAATTTTTAATTCGCTCTTTTGTTAGCTCAGCACTTTTATAAGGGATGAGTTGGTCGTGAACACCGTGGAATATTTTTGTTGGAACGTTAATTTTACTTAAGTCTTTCGTTACGTCTTCGGTCGCGGCTGCTTGCAAAATTTTGATGAGAGCATAAGAAGCGGACTGCATACCGAGATAAGAAAACCATTCTAGTGTAGCCGCTCCTAAGTTTCTATTAAAAAATGATAAAGATACATCACTTAGAAACTTAGGTAAATTTACATACATTTGATTAATAAGAGCATCTGCTTGTTCTTTCGGTACGCCGTAAGGGGATTCTTGGTTTTTCACGAAAGAAGGAGAGACAGCATCCACTAATGCAAGTTTGGAAATACGACGCCCATCATATCGTGACATATACCGAATAGAGAGAGCGCCACCGACTGAGAAGCCGACTAACGTAGCATTTTCTATTTGAAGTGCTTCTAATACAATTGCGATATCATCAGCTAAACGATCATAAGTGTAACCAGTCCATGGTTTATCAGACTGTCCGTTTCCTCGTATATCCATGGCGATGCAGCGGAAACCATGTTGTGGTAAGATATTAAATTGATATTGGTACATTTGATGATTTAAAGGCCAGCCATGAATGAAGAAGACAGGTTTACTTCCAGGGCCTGGGTTAATATCCTCAACAAAAATGTGTACATCTTTTTCAACTGTAACGAACATGATGTATCCTCCTCATGCATTTTAATAGGCTCTTTCCCAAAATCGCTGTTTTGTCATGGCCTGAATAAATTCATTTGCAAGTAAGGTAGGGTTTTGTTCTGTTATAACGCCAGGTTTTCCTTCGATGTTTAAAGATTGAACAATAGTAGTTCCATTTTGGAAAGCGCCAATTGGCTTAAAGTGATTATACGATTCTACGACGAATGAACTGGCCTTGTTAAGAAAATGATCATTAATATTTCCGCCAATAAGAAGTAGCCCATCATAAAGAAGTGGTGACCCTGTTAAGAAAGTATCATTCACTTCCCACTGTCCATTTTGAGAGCCTTGCACAAAACCTAATCGTTCGGAAATAATAACGGGCTGAAGACCGGCTTGTTTGAATTGATTTATAATATATTGTGCGTTTTGACCGTCATATCCGTTTGCGACAATGACGCCTACTCGTAATGTATTTGGGCTGAATGTTGTATGTTCCATACTTAGTGCTGGTGAGGATTTTGTAACATTTGATTCTTGAACATTTGGCACTGTTGCCCCGACTGCTTCAGCTACTAAAGTAGCTAATTCTGTACTTATATGACCAATCATACCTACGACTTGTTGGCGAACTGATTTACTTTTTACTTTTCCTAATTCAAAGGAAAAGGCCTGCATAATATGGATTTTTTCGACGTGGCTCATACTATTCCAAAATAAACGGGCTTGTGAGAAATGGTCTTTAAAACTAGCGGCTGTTTCTCTTGTTTTATGTCCAGAAACAGTAGAAGGATATGTAACGAAACCGCCTTTCGTATCAGGTACAGTAAAGGGAGAGTTATTAGCTAAAGAGTTATTACGGTAAGCGACTTTTCCTTTATCAATTATATATTTAGACGCACCATCTCTTTGATTGTTATGAAAAGGACATACTGGACGATTAATCGGTAACTCTTGATAGTTTGTACCGACGCGTGCTAATTGTGTATCTGTATAAGAAAATAGTCTACCTTGTAAGAGAGGATCATTTGTAAAATCGATACCGCGGACGATGCTTCCAGGGTGCAGTGCGACTTGTTCTGTTTCCGCAAATACGTTATCAACGTTCCGATTTAACGTCATTTTTCCGATGATTTTAACAGGGAAGTCTTCTTCTGGCCAAATTTTCGTTGCATCTAATATATCGAAATCGTATTTAAATTCGTCCTCTTCTTCTAAAATTTGAACGCCAAGTTCGTACTCAGGGTAGTTTCCAGCATTAATATTTTCCCATAAATCACGGCGATGATAATCTGGATCAGCGCCGCCTAGTTTTTGAGCTTCATCCCAAATTAACGAGTGAACGCCAAGCTTTGGCTTCCAGTGGAATTTTACGAATCGTGACTTTCCGTGTTTATTAACTAAACGAAATGTATGAACGCCGAACCCTTGCATCATTCGAAAACTTCTCGGAATTGCGCGATCCGACATAATCCACATCATCATCGCAGCTGATTCTTGATTATTGGCGATAAAGTCCCAAAAAGTATCGTGTGCTGTTTGTCCTTGGGGAATCTCATTATGTGGCTCTGGTTTAAGGGCATGAATAAGATCCGGAAATTTAATACCATCTTGAATGAAGAAAATCGGAATGTTATTACCCACTAAATCGAAATTTCCTTCCTCTGTATAAAACTTAACAGCGAATCCTCGTACATCTCGGTTCGTTTCATTTGCACCTTTTGATCCAGCAACTTCAGAAAAACGAATAAAAATAGGTGTCTTTTTAGATGGGTCTTGTAAAAAATGAGCCATTGTTAAGTCTTCTAAAGAATCATATAGCTCAAAAACACCATGTGCTCCGTAACCGCGGGCATGAACGACTCTTTCAGGAATTCGTTCACGGTCAAAATGAGCGAGTTTTTCTCGCATCAGGAAATCTTCTAAAAGTGTAGGACCACGATCGCCGGCGGTTAAAGAGTTTTCATCATTTGAAATTTTGACACCCGTATTCGTTGTCATCTCTTTTCCTTCATTGTTTTTCGTAAAGGATTGTAACTGTTCTATCTTCTTATTTTCACGACCGTCCATATAAAGCACCTCCCATATTATACGTATTATTGTTCATGGTTTTTATGCTTACATATGGTGTGGGGAAGTATATTATCTATGGATTGATTTTCCTCATTTGTTCAATTTATCTTTGTTTGTCTATGAAAATCATTTATTATAATAAATGGTATTCTTTTGAAGGGGTGTTGAAGTGGAAGAGAGTTTTCTATCAGCTAAAGAAGAAAAGAAAAACAAAAAGATTTTCTTATGGGTAATACATGTTATTTTAATTGTATACGAGGTTGCATACGCGATTATATTAGAAGATACAATGCCTTTAGGAAATTGGCATAAAGGGATATGGAAGCTTGCATATATTATGGCTATATTAGGTATTAGTGTTTACTTATTTGAGAGAGAAAAAGCATATTTAGTTAAATATACATATTTATTTGCATACATGATCGCAGAGACTTTTAATATTGGATGGTATGCTTTTCATAATAGAATAGCATTTGATGAAGGGAATGTAATTGAATATATTTTTATTTTCTTCGTACCGATCTTTTTGAGTAAAAGATATTTATTTGTCCTAGCGCCATTCCTTATAGGGAAATATATGATATACCTATTTGTATTTGGAGAACTTAACCTGTTTATGTCTCTTGTTATAAATATGGTGTTACTTTTCGTGTCATTTATTATTTTAAATCGATTTTTACAATATCTTTCAGCAGTAAAGGGACGTATTGCAGAGGCAAGTCAGTCACAAAAATTGGCGGTTATCGGAAAAATGGCAGCGACAGTCGGACATGAAATTAAAAACCCACTTGCTTCATTAAAAGGGTTTACGCAATTACAAAAAGAGAAACACGAAAAAGATGCAACATATGAACAAATGATTCTTGAAATCGAAAATATGAATAATATGATTAGTGAATTAATGGAGGTTGCTACATGTAAACCTTCTGTTTATGAAAAACACATTGTAAGTGATGTTTTAGTACAAGCGGTAGAAAACATGCGCGGAAAAATGAACGAGTTAAATATAAATTGCACCTTTAATGAAGAGCAAAATAGAAGTGAAATTGAATGTGATGAACGCAAATTAAAAGGAGTATTTTTGTATGTTATTAAAAATGCTTTAGAGGCAATGGAACATGGCGGAACATTAAAAATACAAGTTGAAAATAAAAAAAGAGATTATGTAATAGTAAGTATAGTAGATAGTGGTTTTGGGATAAAAAAGGATAATTTAGGACGAGTTAAGGATGCTTTTTATACAACGAAGCAAGATAGAATTGGATTAGGTCTTACGGTAGTAGAGCGAATTGTGACAGAGCATCTTGGAGAATTACACATTTCTAGTGAAGTAAAGAAAGGAACGAGAGTAGAAATACTGCTCCCGAAAAAATGTGAGCGCAATGTGACACAAGATTAAGAGGTGTTGTTAAAGGAGTTATCATATGGAAAAAGGCAATATATTTGAAAAAGAAGAGATAAAGGCATTAATAATATTTTTAAGCTTATTCTTCGTTATATTTTTTGCGTATGATTTTGCTGAAAAAGCTATTGTCCTTTTATCAGATAAAAATCAAAAACTAGCAGATGCTTTTGGAGAAGGATTGGGTTTATGGCTATATAGTTTGATGGTTGGATTATTCTTTATAGGACTTTATTTTATGAAATGGAAAAATCCGTATATTGTGAAGTATATTATTTTAATTGGCTATAATATATTGGATTTTATTAATAACTTCATTATTTATTACGGAAGTGATGCGGAATTTGATGGCGGGAATATAGTAGAAGGATTCTTTATTTTATTTGCACCGATATTTGTGAATAAGAGGTACTTTTGGTTAGTCGCCGGAACTATTGTTGGGAAATATGCACTTATGGGATTCGTTGTTCAATCCTTTATTGTTCTTATCCCAATAGCATTATATAGCGTGTTTGTTATTATATGTTGGATTATATTTTTAAGATTCCAATCTTACGTTCGTACACTTGAAATGATGGATAAAGAAATACGAAATGTAGAAAAATTAGCAATGGTTGGAAAAATGGCGACAGTAATTGGCGATAAGATTAGAAGACCGTTAGAAAAATTGAAAAAACTTGTGAATAAGCAAGCGAAAAAATATCCAGAAGATAAAATTTATAGTGAAATTATGAGACAGGAAGTAGAGCGAATTCATACAATTGCTACAGAACTAAATGGGTTTGAGAAATCTAAATCGGTAGAATCTGAAACGCATAATATTAAAGAAATCATCTCTTATGTTATCAGGGTTATGGAAAAGCCAGCTTTAGAACAAGGGATAAAAATGCATGCTATTTATAGTAAAGATATACCTTCAATTACATGTGATGAAAAACGATTGAAACAAGTATTTTTTAATTTAATAAAAAATGCGATTGAAGCAATGTCAGTTGGCGGAACTATTACTGTAAAAGTTATAGTGGAAGATGTGATCATTGTTCAAATTATAGATGAGGGATGCGGCATTCCGAAAGATAAAATTCCGAAGCTAAATGAAGCCTTTTACACAACGAAAGAAACTGGAACAGGCTTAGGATTAGTAGTTACGGAAAAAATTATTAAAGATCACCACGGTAAATTGAACTTTGAAAGTGAAGTTGGAGTTGGAACGACTGTTGAGATTATGTTGCCGATTTAATGATAGTGTAAGAGATAAATAGAAAACATCACTTAATCAAAAGTGATGTTTTTTAATTTATCTTGCGTTAAGATCCAATTGGTTCAACCAATAATCAGTAGGGAAGGGATCCCCCTACTGATTAAAGCTTTTTCTATAGAGTACAGTTTAAATAGAGGTAATTAGAAAAATAGAGTATATAGCACTGTCAGTAATCCCAGGGCTAATATAAAGGCATAATGCGTCTCCTCTTGAAACTGGATTTCCAGTTGTTGTACTAGTCCAAATAACAGTGGCAGGTCCTGGTAAAGGGGTAGGGTCATACACTTGAACTAGCTGTGCTCCAACGTCTGAAGGAGTAATAGTAAATGTGATTGTTCCAGTGATTTTAGCCGTAGTGGTAAAAGTAATAGTAGATATAACGTGATCAGAGGTAGGGGCGGAAAGGTTTGTTGGGACATTAGTGCAGATTTGAATTGTATAAACTTCTATAGGCAAATTATTTACATTTATAGATGCAGAAAAACCAGCTATATTTCCAGATCCAGCAATTACATAAGGAATAATATTGGAATCAACTGCTGGAGCACCTGCTATACGTTGAAACTCAGCGTTAGTTCCTTGGAAAAGGATGCTTTTTGCTGAACTGCTACCGGTGTGCCCAGTGATTCCGGTAGGTCCAGTAATACCAGTGGTCCAATGCTGCCAGTAGGCCCGGTGTTTCCGGTAGAACCAGTAGAACCAGTAGAACCAGTAGAACCAGTAGAACCAGTAGAACCAGTAGAACCAGTAGAACCAGTAGAACCAGTAGAACCAGTAGAACCAGTAGAACCAGTAGAACCAGTAGAACCAGTAGAACCAGTAGAACCAGTAGAACCAGTAGAACCAGTAGAACCAGTAGAACCAGTAGAACCAGTAGAACCAGTAGAACCAGTAGAACCAGTAGAACCAGTAGAACCAGTAGAACCAGTAGAACCAGTAGAACCAGTAGAACCAGTAGAACCAGTAGAACCAGTAGAACCAGTAGAACCAGTAGAACCAGTAGAACCAGTAGAACCAGTAGAACCAGTAGAACCAGTAGAACCAGTAGAACCAGTAGAACCAGTAGAACCAGTAGAACCAGTAGAACCAGTAGAACCAGTAGAACCAGTAGAACCAGTAGAACCAGTAGAACCAGTAGCTCCAGTAGAACCAGTAGCTCCAGTAGCCCCGGTAGGTCCGGTAGAGCCAGTAGCCCCGGTAGAGCCAGTAGCCCCGGTAGGTCCGGTAGCCCCGGTAGAGCCAGTAGGTCCGGTAGAGCCAGTAGCCCCGGTAGAACCAATAGATCCGGTAGGACCACCTTCTACCAATAAGATATAATCTTGAGACACATTCGGAAATCCTTGAGGTGCATCTTTTTTTACAACATAGCCGCTACTCGTGTAAGTGACAACTTGTCCCGTTTTATAGTTAGGAGCGGCTGCTAGACTAAAAGCGGTAGTACTTTGCAAACCGGACCCGGCATTGCCAGTAGGTCCAGTAGCGCCAGTAGGTCCAGTACTGCCGATAGAACCGCTGTTGCGTCTACCGTCACAACTAAAGCAATTGCGTTGGTACATATATTATCTCCTTTCTATATTTTTGAAAATATAGTTTTAAAAGTAGAACTACTATATATATATTGTAGATTCTATATTTTTGTGTGGTCGATCGTATTGTGTATATAGATTTTAAAAATAGGGGAGGTGTTATTAGTTTTATAACCACCAGGTCTCCTGCGGAATCAAAGTAACATCTACATCAAAATTCTCTTTAAACCAATCATACATCAATGTCTCTTTCACTAAATATTCAGAGGCAGAGTGTGACACACCGATGAGTGACATATTTGTTTCTTTCGCATAATCCATAATGAGTGAGTATTTATGCCTACCATAATCATTGTCGATATGGCAATGGATTTCTCCTGTAATAAATGATTAAGTTATTGTTCTATTTCTTTTAAGGCTGGCATGTTTGGTAATCCTCCTTAAGATAGTTCTTACTTTGTTAGTTGTTTTTATTTTTTTATGGAAAAATAAGAAGCGGATAGGAAACAAATAAAACCTAGAATCCAGCCAATAGAAGGAGAATAGGGAAGTATATGTTGTAATATCATTCCGCTAGAAATAAAAAAGCTACCTAATAGACATAAGAAAATGAGATATCGCTGTAGTTTGAACATCAGTGATACAACCTCCTTTATCACGCATTAACTGCCCGTAAAAGCCTGATTGGCGTGGGCTAATAATCAGAGGGGGATGGATACCTCCCTGATTAAAGTTTCACTTTATCACATATATTTTATAGTAGTCTTAATTTTCTGCATATAAGATTCAAGAAAAATGGTGGTACAATATATAAATGATACGAGAAGAGAGGATGTAGGTTAACACATGTACGTTACTGTAACAGAGGCAGCATATAAAAAGATTATGGATACGATTCCAAGTGAAACGAAATATATAAAGTTATTTTATGATAATGAAGGTTGCGGTTGTGTTATGAGCGGGATTATTGATTTAGTAGCCGTTTCAGAGAAAGATGAGCGCGATGTAGATATCGAATCAAGCATACTAAACTTTATTGCAGATCGCACAAAGCTTGTATTTATGGATGATAAATTAACAGTTGATTGGCATGAAGTTGGAGGGACTTTCCAGCTGAAGAGCCCAAGCCAGTTTTATAATCCGAATATGAAGTTACATGTTCGAGTATAATGAAGAGAGAAGGAGTATATAATATGCTCCTTTTTCTTATGGATTTTTTCACATAATGAAATGTACATATAGTTGAATTTTCTGTATAATTCTCTTTGCGGAGGGGGTTGCGCATGAGAAGATGGGGAATTGAATTATTAATTTTAAGTGTCGTTATTATTTGGGGGATTAACTATACGATTGCGAAATATGGACTTTTAGAATTTACAGCAATTGAGTTTACTGCAGTTCGAATGATGACAGCAGCACCACTACTGTTATTACTTACGTTCTTTATCGAAAAGTCACTTTATATGGAGCGAAAAGATATACCAAGATTAATCATCGTTAGCGTTGTAGGTATTGTACTGTATCAAACGTTATTTATGGAAACTGTAAAATACACATCCGCTACAAATGCTTCTTTACTCATATCTATTTCACCTATTTTTACAACTTTATTTGCGATTTTCTTGAAACAAGAAAAATTCTCCTCTCGAAAGTTAGTTGGTTCCATGATTGCCTTTATTGGTGCTACCTTAGTTTTAGTAGCGGGGCATTCACTCGCTAGTTCTTTCTACGGAAATGGGATTGGACTTATTACATCAATATGTTGGGGACTTTATCCCGTTTTAGCAGGGCCGCTTATTAAAAAATACTCAGCATTACGTGTTACTGCATGGTCGACATTAGTTGGAGCGATTCCGCTTTTATTGTTAAGTGGTCCACATGTATTTGTCATGCCATTTCACATTACACACGGAATGACACTATTTGCTTTACTATATTCTGTTTTCTTTGTAACAGTATTCGGTTTAGTCATGTGGTATGTTGGTGTTCAAAAAATTGGTGCGTCACATACGATGGTATATATGTATATTACGCCGCTTGTAGCTGTTTTATTTGCAGCTGTATGGGCAAATGAATATGTATCGTTTCAACAAATAATCGGTGGAATCATCATTTTCTTCGGTTTATGGTTTGTGAAATCAGAGAAAGTAGAAGCTAATTCTATCGTGCAAGAACCTATATCAAAATAGGAAAACAGATCACCTATGATCTGCTTTCCTATTTTTTTATTTTTGGTAAAAATACGAGGAATAAAATGGCAGTAATAAGTGGGATTAAATTAAGAAAAGGAATACGGAAGAGTGTAATAAGAATAATACCTGGAAGAAGAACACCGAGGACAGCATAGAAAATACTATGTTTTTTCATGTACCAATATAATGAAAGTCCAATAAGTGCAGGAACAATGAGATGAATGAGAGCCATTAAAAAATAAATCATTAGACGCCCCCTTTATTTATGTGCTTATTACATCATATCCGTATGTTCATAGATTGATATCAATTTTTTCATAATTGGACGAAAATGTTTTGAAAAACGTCACATTTATGAGGGATTCTATATTAGAAATCTTGTATAATATTATTTCCTAAAAGCATTTTAAAAACATAAACAGTATGTTTATGTTTTTAAAATTTGAGTGAAATGAATTTTTAGTAGTATGGACTCGAAAGAAATGAGTTATATAGCTTTGGTTAGATAGATAAAAACTATTGAAGGGGAGTACAATATGATTAGTATGTCATTAAGGTCGTTTAAAATTCAATCGTATTATCTACTAGGTATTCTGTTATTAGGCTGGATGTTAACACCGTTTTCAGCACATTTTCTAGGTGCAGGAATTGGACTTATTGTAAGCATGTATTGTGTTTGGATTTTAGGAAGGCGTATCGAAAAGCTTGGAGATAGTATAGTAAAGAAGACGAAAGCGCCGACGCTTGGTATGTTTAATCGCTTTGCAGCTGCAATTTTGGGTGCTATTATTATGTACGAAATTGAGCATCATATGGTAATGTGGGCATTTGCAGTAGGTATTCTGGGTGGTTATTTCTTAATCGTTATTAATTTAGGTTATTATAGTATGAAGGATGAAGAAGAATTAACAAAGGGTTAAAAGAGCTAAAAGAGCCTCTTTTTAGATGGAATAGAGGATCCAGCGACGGATAGAAGCGGTTAGGGCCTTTTTTAGCCACATGCGGTGTGAAACCAGAAGGAGCAAGTGAGCGAGAGATCTCTTTATATTTTCAAAGCCTTGATTTGTATGTGTGAAAATCCGAGTATATCAATTGAAAATTAGGTTTGGAGTTTTTTTAGATGGAATAGAGGATCTGGCGGTGGATAGAAGCGGTCAGATCCTTTTTTAGTCCCATGCGGTGTGAAACCAGAAGGATGTAGTGAGTGGGGAATAGTTTATATGTTCGAAGCCGTGGTTTGTATAAATGAAAATCTGGTTATTTAAATTGAAAATTGGCTTACTCTGGAATAAGGGATCCGGTGGTGGATAGTACAACAGGAAGCGTAACTTTGTATAAAATATAGGTTTCCGCTTCCAATAAGTTAATATGAAATCACTTAGTAGTATGACTCTTAGGTTCTTTAAAAAAGTTGGATACAATACAACAAACTATTCCGGTAATTAGAATAATGTATTTTATCGTTTCACTTGTATGCTCAAATAAATTAACGTTAAGCATCACAAGTCCCCAAAACATTTGAATCGCTCCATAACTGAATAAAATTTTTCCTGTACGAGAAAAATTTTTCATGGGCCTCACCCTTTCCTTTATATGTAAATTGTATCATAGGAAACTACAAATGAATGATTATAAAATGAATTTTCTGTAAGTTTACGGGTATTGATATGCAATAGATGAAGGGATTAAAGTTTCACTTTATATAAGATATAGAAAGAAGCTTACGTTTTTAACGTAAGCTTCTTTTTTATGTAAGTGTGTGTAACCGTTAAGCCGCATTGGGTTTTGTCGGTGAGTACGCGGAACTTTACGGTTACACGACACTTATTCATATGAGTAAAAGGGTTATTCCAACAGAAAATTTGTAATTAAGCGATTGGACCGCCTAAGTTAATAATAGCTTCAGAAACGCTATCGAATTTTTTGAAGTTTTCTTTAAATTCGTTTGCAAGCTCAATTGCTTTCGCTTTGTAAGCATCTTTATCAGCCCAAGTTTGTTCAGGCATTAATACTTCATCAGGTACACCTGGAACATGACGAGGTACTTCAAGGCCAAAGATGTCGTGTTTTGCAGTTTCAGCTTTAGCAAGTTCACCGCTTAGTGCTGCTTGAATCATTGCACGAGTGTAACCTAAGTTCATACGTTTACCAACGCCGTATTCGCCACCAGTCCAGCCAGTGTTTACTAAGAATACTTTCGCATCATGTTTCTCGATTTTTTCACCAAGCATTTCAGCATAACGAGATGCATCAAGCGGTAAGAACGGTGAACCGAAGCAAGTAGAGAATGTAGCTTGCGGAGATGTAACACCGCGCTCTGTTCCTGCTAGCTTACTAGTGTAACCGCTTAAGAAATGGTACATAGCTTGCTCTTTTGATAACTTACTGATTGGAGGCAATACGCCAGATGCATCAGCAGTTAAGAAAATAATTGTATTTGGATGTCCTGCAACACTTGGCAGTACGATATTGTCAATCGCATGCATAGGGTATGCAGCACGTGTATTTTCTGTTAAAGTAGTATCGTTATAGTCAGCGATGCGTGTTTGACCATCAATGACAACGTTTTCTAAAACTGAACCAAATTTGATTGCATCGAAGATTTGTGGTTCTTTCTCATGAGAAAGGTTTACACATTTTGCATAGCAACCGCCTTCAATATTGAATACGCCGTTATCAGACCAACCGTGCTCATCGTCACCGATTAATTTACGGTTTGGATCAGCAGATAATGTTGTTTTGCCTGTTCCAGATAAACCGAAGAATAGTGCTACGTCGCCTTCTTCGCCTACGTTTGAAGAGCAGTGCATAGAAAGAATGTCTTGTTCAGGTAGTAAGAAGTTCATAATAGAGAAGATTGATTTTTTCATTTCTCCAGCATATTCTGTACCACCGATTAGTACGATACGTTTTTCGAATGAAACCATAATGAATGCTTCAGAATTTGTACCGTCAATTGCTGGATCTGCTTTGAAGTTTGGTGCAGAAACAATTGTGAACTCTGATTCGTGAGTTGCTAATTCTTCTTCATTTGGACGAATAAACAATTGATGTACGAACAAATTATGCCATGCATATTCGTTAACAACTTGAATTGGTAGGCGATAGTTGCGATCAGCGCCAGCAAATCCTTTGAAGATGAATAACTCTTCTTTTTCTTTTAAGTATTCTAAAACTTTTATATATAATTTATTAAAATGTTCTTCAGAGATCGGTTGGTTCACGGCTCCCCAAGCAATTTTGTCAGCAACCGATGCTTCCTTCACAATAAATTTATCTTTAGGAGAACGTCCTGTGTATTTTCCTGTTGAAGCAGAAACGGCACCAGTAGAAGTTAATTTCCCTTCGTTTCGCATTAATACTTTTTCCACTAATTGCGGAACACTTAATTGAATCTGTGCATTGCTTCCGTTCAATAATTCATGTAAACCAATTTGGACATTCACAGTACTCATATTTATATACCATCCTTTTCATTTAATGAAATATTTCTCGTAATCCCCATCAATAGTATAACACAATTATATAAATAATGTATACTATTTATTTATTTTTGTTTGTGTGAATGTATCATTTCCCTATTAATATTTCATTATATGGGTATTGAGAAAAACTTTCAGGAAAATGTGAATATTAATTGACAAATGAATATCATTTCTTTAGTATAGGTTGGGACGGATACTCTCTTATCCCGAGCTGGCGGAGGGACAGGCCCGATGAAGCCCAGCAACCTCACTTGTAGTGGTAAATACAGGTGAATAGGTGCTAAAACCTGTGCGAGGCTAACGGTCTCGAACGATAAGAGCAAAGGGCAAAAAGCAGTATGCAAGTAGCAAATTAAACCTTTCCTCTATGTTAAGTAGGAAAGGTTTTTCTGTATGCTTGTGTGGGAGAATAAATGTATGTCGCAGTTTGTGGCAAATTAAGGATGAGTTCCGTACAATATATACAATTACTGTAGGGAGGTTTACCACATGACAAAAAAACGTCATCTGTTCACATCTGAGTCTGTAACTGAAGGACATCCAGATAAAATTTGTGACCAAATTTCTGATTCAATTTTAGATGCGATCTTAGCAAAGGACGCAAATGCACGTGTAGCTTGTGAAACAACTGTAACAACTGGTTTAGTATTGGTAGCGGGGGAAATTACGACTTCTACTTACGTAGATATTCCAAAAATCGTTCGTGAAACAATTCAAGGCATTGGTTACACACGCGCAAAATACGGATTCGATGCAGAAACTTGTGCAGTTTTAACATCTATCGATGAGCAATCTGCTGACATCGCTATGGGTGTTGACCAAGCACTAGAAGCACGCGAAGGTCTAATGACTGACGCTGAGATTGAGGCAATTGGTGCGGGAGACCAAGGTTTAATGTTTGGCTTCGCATGTAATGAAACACAAGAATTAATGCCACTTCCAATCTCGCTTGCTCACAAATTAGCTCGCCGTTTAACTGAAGTACGTAAAGATGACACATTATCATACTTACGTCCGGATGGAAAAACGCAAGTTACAGTTGAGTATGATGAAAATGGTAAACCTGTACGTGTAGATACAATCGTAATTTCTACACAGCATCATCCAGATGTTACGTGGGAAGAAATCGATCGCGATTTAAAAGAGCATGTAATTAAAGCTGTAGTTCCAGCAGAATTAATGGATGGAGAAACGAAATTCTTCATTAACCCAACTGGCCGCTTCGTAATTGGTGGACCACAAGGTGATGCTGGTTTAACAGGACGTAAAATTATCGTTGATACTTACGGTGGATACGCTCGCCATGGCGGTGGTGCATTCTCTGGTAAAGATGCAACAAAAGTTGACCGCTCTGCAGCATATGCAGCTCGTTATGTTGCGAAAAATATCGTAGCAGCTGGTCTTGCTGACAAAGCAGAAGTACAACTTGCATACGCAATCGGCGTAGCGCAACCAGTATCAATTTCAGTTGATACATTTGGCACTGGTAAAGTATCTGAAGACGTACTAGTAGAACTAGTTCGTAACAACTTCGATCTTCGCCCAGCTGGTATTATTAAAATGCTAGACTTACGTCGCCCAATTTACAAACAAACAGCAGCTTACGGCCACTTCGGACGTACTGATGTAGATCTTACATGGGAACGTACAGACAAAGCAGCTACTTTAAAAGAGCAAGCTGGTCTATAATATATGAAAAAAAAGCTTTGCGCGTGTCGCAAAGCTTTTTTTATTTGGTTTTATCCCGCATTAACGGGCAGTAAGCCTCCCACCTCAAAATTCGGCTGTAAAGCAAAAAAGTTAGGTAGGAGGCTAACTGCTCGTAAAAGCCCGATTGGTTCAACTAATAATCAGTGGGGAAGAACAAAATCCCCACTGATTAAAGTTTCACTTTATTTACTACTTGAATGCAAGAACTACAATAAACTTCCCCGTCTAGCTCAATATACTTCTTCATATTTGTCATACCACTTGCCGGAAATGGCATATGAATCCACGCTTTTTCATACGTTTGTATTTCCTTTTCACATGATTTACAAAGGATTGGTTTCTTACGGAACATAGACGGTCACCCTTTCAGTTGGCGTGCTTTTCCTGCGCAAAAAGCACTGCTCAGTAAAAATAGCGTTGCGAATAGAATACTCACTAATGTAGCGTATGGAATCGCGCCTTTTAAGGAAAAGCCGACAGTGATGGAAGCAACAAATAAGAGAATGAATGTTGTTGTTAATTTTTTGTATAGTTCCATAGTGAGTGAACCTCCAAATTATTTTGTAATTTAAAATGAAATCTACTATGTAGAAAATATAAGGGGATTTAAAGAGTTAATGGTGTGTAGTCCAGGCGTATAAGAAAGTATATTTTCCTTTTTGTGGTCGTATATACTTATATTGTATCACGGTGCATCATTGGCTTCATACATAATTGTGTAAAGATATGTATGATAAAATGAAGAAAAGTCTTTAGGAAAGGAAAGATGAAAAATGAGTGTAACTGAACATAAAAAACAAGCTCCAAAAGAAGTGCGCTGCAAGATTGTAACGATTTCCGATACACGTACGGAAGAGACGGATAAGAGTGGTCAATTGTTACATGCATTATTAATAGAAGCAGGACATAAAGTGACCTCTTATGAAATTGTGAAAGATGATAAAGAGAGTATTCAGCAGGCTGTTTTAGCTGGTTATCATAGGGAAGATGTTGATGTCGTGTTAACGAATGGCGGAACTGGTATTACGAAACGTGATGTAACGATTGAGGCAGTGTCAGTGTTATTAGATAAAGAAATTGTTGGATTTGGTGAGTTGTTCCGTATGATAAGTTACTTAGAAGATATCGGAAGTAGCGCAATGTTAAGTAGAGCGATCGGTGGTACAATTGGACGCAAAGTTGTCTTTTCCATGCCAGGGTCTAGCGGGGCAGTTCGCCTTGCGATGAATAAATTAATTTTACCGGAATTAGGTCATATTACATTTGAGCTGCATCGCCAATGAGTAAGTATGCTGGAATTGTATTGGCAGGCGGTATGTCGAGTCGATTTGGTGAGCCGAAAGCGTTAGCGAGCTGGCAAGGGAGTACTTTTATAGAGCATATTTTGAAAGTGATGACAACTGCGTTACAAGAAGTTGTAGTCATTAGTCATTCTGATATAAAAGAGCGAGTAGAGCAACTTGTACAAGTTCCTGTTATAGAAGATATTCCGCATTATAAAGGAAATGGACCACTTGCTGGAATTGTATCAGGAATGGAATATATAGAAGCAGATTGGTACGCTATTATGCCTTGCGATGCGCCAAATGTTTCGCATGAATGGTTTACCATTTTACTAGAGCAAACGAGCAATGAATATGATGCGATTGTGCCTATAATTGAAGGAAGAAAACAACCGTTACTTGCAGCATATCATAAACGTGTAAAAGGTAAAATTGATAAACTGCTTCAGGAAGAAAAAAGAAGTATGGGCCAGCTTTTATCACAATGTAATGTGAAATATATTGCTGGTGAAGATGTACAAGCGAATGTAGATTGGTTTATAAATGTGAATACGAAAGCAGAATACGTACAGGCTCAAAAAGACCTTTCAAATGAATGAAAGGTTTTTTGATATACAGAAATTGGGGAACAATTGCTGTATAAAGGTATGTGAGTAAGTTGACTTTAATGGGATTTCTTAAAATCACCATACAGTAAAAAATACTGTATAACCATATATTAATTTTTATGGGTTTTTATTACAAGTCTGTTTAGTTATGTATCTTTTTGTTATAATGAATATAGGAATAAAATGATATTTCACCTTATGTATCATTTATTAAACTAAAATTTATAACTGTGTAATAAACTCCCTTCGTTTTTTGGAAGGGAGTTTTTCTGTTTAAGCGAGTAATTCTGATGCAGTGTGCTGAAGGACTTCTGCATATTGGTCAAGTAAGCCACGAAAGATCTCATCCCAGCTTTTTGATTTAGCATAAGACGAAGCAGCTATACCCATTTGCATAAGTTGATCTTCATTTTGCAATAAAGAATTGATGGAGGATAGAAAGGAATCTGTATCTTTTGGTGGACAAAGAATTCCCGTTTTTCCATCTGTAATAATATTTTTAACCCCGCCACTATTTGCTCCGATGACAGGTGTACCGCATGCGAGTGACTCCAGTACGACGTTCCCAAATGTTTCAGTAGTAGATGGAAATACCATTAGATCGGAGGAAGCGTAGACTTCAGCTAAATCCGCGCCCTGTAAATATCCAGTAAAAGTCACATTTGTTTTTGGAACATTTTCATGCAGGTCCTTTGCGAGAGGACCATCTCCAGCGATGAGCCAATGAATATCGTCACGTTCTTTGTTTGTCGTTTGAATAAGTGTTTGAAGAGTATCGATATCTTTTTCAGGAGCAAGGCGCCCGACGTAGGAAAGAATATATTTCGCTGTAATATTATATTTTTTTCGGAATAGGTCTTTATTGTAAGTTGGATGAAAAAGAGTACAATCTACACCACGTCCCCAAATATAGAGCTGTTGAAATCCTTTTTTCTTTAATTGATGTAATGTTTCAGGAGAAGGAACAAAGTTTTTTTGCATATGACTATGAAACCACCTTAAATAGTTCCATAGCATATTGGAGAGAAATTCGATTTTGTAATAGCGTAAATAGGCGTCAAAATCAGTATGATAAGAACCGACAACTGGGATATTTAACTTTTTGGCATAATATAACCCACAAAGTCCCATATTGAAAGGCGTAGCGATGTGAATGATATCAGGTTTAAAGGCAAGAAGTTCCCGCTTAATGCGCGGAGTAGGAAAGGCAAAGCGACATTCTGGATATAATATTGTTAACGGGATACTTCTCATTTTGTTCACATTCGCTACGAAATTATCTTCTGCCGTATGCTGAGGGGCGAAAACAGAATAGGCGATATTTTCTTTTTGAAAATATTTAGTTAAACGTTCCAAAGTTTTCGCCACACCGTTGACTTGTGGTGTAAATGTATCGGTAAATATGGCGACTCTCATCATATCGCTCCTTTACATGAGTGGAATGAGTTGATAAAAAGAGATGATGCCAGAGCAAGTGCCAAGGCACATGCCTACAAATACATCTGACGGATAATGAAGCCCTAAATAAATACGGGAAATACCGACGCATAATGCTAACGGTAATAGAAAAGCAAGTAAGTTTGGATTATAGCAAATAAATGGAATGAGGACAGAGAAAACAGCCGTTGTATGTCCGGATGGAAAAGAATGATCTTTTAATGGATGAACTGGATATTTCGCATCCTGAATTGTTAAATAAGGGCGTTTTCGTGGATACCATCTTTTTAATATTTGCACAGGAATATGGCTAATTGTCAAAGAAATAGCAGTTGCAATTGCAGCTTGATGCAAATTCCCTGTTGCGAAAATTAAAAAGAATAGGGTAAGTGCAATGGAAAAACTTGCACCACCGATATGGGTAATATTGCTGAAAAAGATGTTTAATGTTTTTTGATCAAAGTAGCGATTAATTCCTTTGAAGATGTAACATTCTATTTTATATAGTCCACTGACCTTCATGAGATTTTTCCTCCCTCATTTACATATATATGGAGTTATTAACTTCTATTTTAATAAGATTTTATTGAGGGGATAATAAGGTTTTGTAAAGAAAAAGTTAGATTTTTTCATAAAAAAAGCTGCCAGTCTTATGGCAGCGATAAAATCACTTTTGTAACGATTTATAATATTGTCCTTTTTCAACGTATTGTGTGCGGATACGTTCCATATCTTTACGGTCTTCTGCTGTTAATTCGCGAATGACCTTCGCAGGGCGACCGAAAGCTAACGTATTAGGAGGGATTTTCTTTCCTTGTGAAACGAGACTACCAGCACCGATGAAAGCTCCTTCACCAATTTCAGCGCCATCTAATATGATAGATCCCATTCCGATTAAAGCATCTTTTTCAATTTTGCAGCTATGTAAAATAACTTGATGCCCAACGGTAACGTCATCTTCTAAAATAAGAGGATACTGGGGGCTTTGGTGAAGTGTACATTGATCTTGTACATTTACTCTATTTCCAATTATCGTTGGTGATACATCACCGCGGATGACTGTATTAAACCAAATGCTAGATTCTTCGCCAATTGTCACATCGCCTGTAATGGTAACATAATCAGCGATAAAAGCACTACTCGCAATTTTCGGATTTTTTTCTTTGTAAGGATATATCATGTAAAGCCTTCCTTTCCTAGAGACTAGTTTTAGTGTATCAAATTATGAAAAAGAGTGAAATGGGGGAGTTTCGTATGTGGAACTATGAAGCGGAGGAAGCGAAAGCCGTCATTATTATCGTGCATGGTGCCATGGAATATCACGGGCGTTATGAAGCAGTTGCAGAAATGTGGAATCATATCGGTTATCACGTCGTTATGGGCGATCTTCCAGCACACGGAACCACTTCAAGAAATAGAGGACATATCGACTCATTTGATGAATACATAAAGGAAATAAAGTTATGGGTGAAAGAAGCAAGGAAATATAGATTGCCTATTTTTTTATTTGGTCATAGTATGGGAGGACTTGTCGTTATTCGTATGATGCAAGAAACGAAAAGAGAGGACATAGATGGGATTGTACTAAGCTCACCTTGTTTAGGAGTATTAGCTGCACCTTCCGCTTCGCTTCGTGCTGCTTCAAAAATATTAAATGTCGTTGCTCCAAAATTGCAATTTGCAACAAATCTCACTGTAGAAATGTCAACTCGTAATCATGAAGTGAGGGATGCGATGGAGAATGATTCATTGTTCTTGCGTAAAGTATCAGTACGTTGGTATAGTGAATTGATTAAGTCCATCGAGATTGCTCATGAGAAAATAGACGATTTTCCAGATGTTCCGCTCTTGCTAATGCAGGCGTGTGAGGATAAACTTGTAGATAAAACACGTGTCCGTACATGGTTTGATAATGTTAAAATTAGTGATAAGGCATATAAGGAGTGGCCTAATTGTTATCATGAGTTATTAAATGAGTATGAGCGTGATGAAATTTTGAATTATATTCAGTCATTTACTGAAATACGTGTCAATAATATAGTAGAAACAAACAAATAAATTATTATTTGTACATTTAATAGAGGAGATGAAGGAAGAAGTGAACGTACCGAGTAATCCCATAACGCTCATGGCCAAAGTATACCGTGATGTGTTTCCGGTTGTACACCATGAGCTAGCGATGTGGAAAGAGCGTGCCTACCATATTCCGAATGACGAGCTTCATAGTCAAGCGATCGCAAGTATTGAAAATAAAACGTTTCATTGCGAGGGCGGTGGTATTTTAGCGCTACTAGCAAATGAACATCGTGAGGAATGTATTCGTTTTATCGTAGCTTATCAAACGATTAGCGACTATTTAGATAATTTATGTGATCGTAGTACATCACTTGACCCGAAAGACTTTGCGGCTCTTCATGAGTCGATGGTAATGGCATTAAGCCCTGAAGTTGAAGGGGGCGGTAACTATTATCGTTATCGTGATGATCAAGATGATGGTGGTTATTTAGATGAGCTTGTTGAAACATGTCAGGATGTTTTAAAGAAAACGAAGCATTATGATAAAATTGCTCCAATTCTTCATGAACTTGCTTGTTATTATTGTGATTTGCAAATTCATAAACACGTGAAGTTAGAAGAAAGAGAACCACGCTTAAAAACATGGTTTGAAGCGCATAAAGAAAATTTACCACCGATGAGTTGGTTTGAGTTTTCAGCATGTGCAGGTTCTACGCTTGGAATTTTCTGTCTTGTAGCATATGCATTTCATGATGAGTTACATGAAGAAGATATTGTGAAAATTAGACAAGGATACTTTCCTTACGTACAAGGACTTCACATTTTACTTGATTATTTCATCGATCAAGAAGAAGACCGTATCGGAGGAGATTTGAATTTCTGTAGTTATTATGAAAACGAGCAAGCTATATTAGATCGTATGAAACATTTTGTAGAAGAAGCAGAGAAGAGCATTGGTGATTTGCCTCATGCGAAGTTTCATCGTCTCATAAGCCGAGGATTACTTGGTATTTACTTATCAGACCAAAAAGTATCAGCGCAAAAGAATATGAACAAAATGGCACGGCGCATTGTAAAATACGGAGGGCTTACTTCACGATTCTTCTATTGGAACGGGAAGATGTACCGAAAGAAAATGGCGCAGTGATGAAGAGACCATCTCAAAAGGTATTTTGGGATGGTTTTTTCCTATTAATAGGTTGCTCCTATTATCGTATTTTGTAGTTAAGTCGATATAATTTCATGTGCTGTTGCAATTTTGCTCAATAATGAAAAAGGGACAGTCCAAAATTAGATTTTTTGGACTGTCCCTTTTTACTATGATCGTATTTTTGAAAATACATATATGAGAAGTTCAATCGCGAAAATAACTAAAACAGATAGTCCGAATAAAGGCATGACAGCGCCTAGTATAACCATCATGATAAAGAAAACGAATGTGCTTTTCTTATCTCTTTGCTTAGGAGGTGCTGCTAATTTTCCTTTCGGCCTTCTTGCTAACCACATTTTTACTCCGTAATAAATAAGAAGTAATAAAGATAACGTCGTTAGTAAGCATAATATTTTATTTGGCCATCCGAATAAATGTCCTTCGTGAAGCGGGATACCGTAAGTAAACCATTGTGCAAATAATCCATAATCACGATAGTCCGTTTTCGAAATGAGTTCTCCGCTATATTGATCAAAGTAAGCTGTTATTTCTTCATTTGGTGCCACATCCATACCCGTAATACCGGAACCGCTTGATTTCGAAACAGTGAATACACCTTTCGGATCAGTCGGTAGTGAGATAACGTATGGCTTCTTTATTTCAATTCCTTTTTGTAATTCATCAACTGAAATTGCTTTTGGTTCATTTGAGTTTGATTCCGGAGGAGCTTCTTTTCTTGTTGCCCAGGGTAATTCTTTTACCTTTGATTCAGGTGGTGCCATATACAATTTCGGATATCCGATTGATTCATTCGACGCTGCGATTTTATAAATTTGGTTACCCATAAATCCTGACCAAGGTAAACCTGATGCAACTAAAAGAACGAGAGGAATTGTAAATATAATACCGATAATAGAATGACGTCGTTTTGCCTTTTCTCGCTTATTGGATGCTGGTGTGTTTTTGAATTGGCGTATACTCATATACAACCCGGTTACAATTAAAAAGATTGTCCAGCACGCTGCAAGTTCTACAATATAATTGACGACAGTGCCACCGACTAAAAGGGAACTATGTAATTCCCGCATTATATTGGCAAATGTTTCAGTTGCATTTTGATCCCCAACAATTTGATTATTGCTATCTAAATACACAAATTTTTGCTTTCCTGTATATTCATTAGCAATGGTAAGTCTCGTATTATAATCCCCATTAAACTCACTAATTTTCGCCACACTATAATGTGGATATTTTTTCTCTGTTAAGAAAAGCGAATCAGCCATCGAAATAGATTCTGTTTGGGCGCTCTTCCCAAAATATAAATCTTTATAGATGAAATCTTCAACTTCTTCCCGAAATAAATACCCAATTCCGCTCAGTGACAAAGTAATAAGAAGCGGCGTAATAAAAAGCCCGGCATAAAAATGCCAACGCCAAAAAATGTAATGAAGCGAACGATTTTGTTTCATACTTCAGTTCCCCTAACCTTCCCTATATGAATAAACTACTTATTTAATATAGCGAGATTAAGTGTGATTACTTTGAAAGAATTGTGAAAAAAGTTAAAAGTTTTGGTTGTTTTTATCAAACATAAAACACATTTTAAAAAGGATGTGTTCTATGTTTATGAAGACTTTTTTATATTTGATGCATAGATCCTAACAACTGCTTTCGCAAGACATTGAGCGGAATCAACAAAGTCCTCACTCACCACCACATTCAAATCGGTACATGCGATAATAGCGGTATCTACTTCGTCTTTTAACTGTAAAACGAGCAGACTCCATAATTTACGAGCTTCCTCAATTTCTCCGCCTTTAATACAAGTAATAATTTGATTAATCATTTCTTGCCATTGTTCATTATGAATGTACTCTATATTACGTTTTGTAATCCCGTCTTGGTAAATACCTGCTTGAACAGTTGCTTCTGTTGCAAGAAGAGCGACTCTTTTTGTATTTTCAGGAATTGCTTTTAACGTCTCATCGACTATATTCAAAATAGGAATGGTAATAGAACGTTGTAATTCCTCGAAATAAAGATGCGCTGTATTACATGGCATTGCGATGAAATCTACACCAGTACTTTCAAGTTTTTGCGCTCCTTCAATAATCGCTTTTTTCATCGCCGCATGATCAATAGGGCGATCCATATAAAACGGTGTTGGGCACGAATAAATCATCATATGAGGAAAGTCTATATCATGCTTTGCTCCATATATTGTTTGGCACTCTGCTACAACTGTATCGACGAATGGTCCGGTTGATTTTGGACCCATTCCTGCTAGTATTCCAATCATTGTTTAGTCCCCTTTAATATGTAATCAAAAACGTTTTCTGCGAACGAGAAACAGAAATAAAGTAAGTAATAAAAATGAATATACGATAGCCCAAGCTGTAAGCCATAGAGTATGAGTAAGTATATTATATTTGTATTGTCCAAGCATTATAAAGCTTTCGACAGGTGGTAAAAACCATAGTAACTCTTTTTTTAACCGGATTGAGGCAATCGTCATAAGTAATATAAATGTAAGACTAAGCCAAGCGGTGCTTGCTTTTTGAATAATATTTCTAGTAAATAATGTTGCGATTGAAATTCCTAGTATAGATAAAGACATGTGAGCGAGAAATCCGACTAGAAATAAAGAAGCTGTCATTTTTTCATTAAACATTTGCAAAATAATTGGATAGATTACGGATATAAAAGATAAAACAGTACAAATAAGAAGAGCCGTAATATATTTACCAACGTATAATGCCGAAATATTATTTGTATGTGAAATAGTGATTTGTTCTTGTACAGGATCTTCAGTATGAAAAATTGTGACTGTAATCCAGGCAGATAATAAATAAAGGGCGAGAGCTGTTTCTAAGTATGTCGGTACAATAGGAGTCGGTTTATATGTATATACAAAAAGTAAGCTTATGCAGTACATCGCAATAGGAGGAATGTACTTATACGACTTTGTGTAGTCGAGAAAATGGTAACGAATAAGCGCAAACATAATAAACCTTCTTTCGATTTAAAAATTAGGCTGTAGCAGTGTGATAGATGCTTTTTTATGTAATAAAAACTGAAGCATTTCGTTTGTATATTCCTTTTCGATTTGTAATTGAATGAGGTTTTGATTTGAATTGTGTGTAACTTGTATAAATCCTGATTGCTTTTGTAGTTCTATAGATGAAAATGTTTCGTGAACAATTGCCTCAATATAGACCTGTTCTGTTGATTTTTGCACAGAGGTATCTTCCGCAATTGTATGATTTGCTAATGTCACAATTCTATCGGCGAAGTTTTCTAGTAGTTGTTTTTCGTGACATGTGAAGAGTATAGATATGCCTTGTTGTTTTAATGAGAGTAAAATATGCTCTAATTCTTGCTGAGAGTTAGGATCGAGCCCAGAAAGAGGTTCATCTAGAATTAATAAATGGACGTCCGTAAGTAATGCTTGCATAATGCCTGTTTTTTGTTTCATACCTTTTGAAAAGTTTCGTACAACGTAATGCTTTGCATGATGTAGATGAAAAGATTCAAGGAGCATCGGAATTTTATTTCTTAAATATTTTGTTGATAAACCGTGAATGTGGCCGAGATGATATAAATAATCCTCTAATGTAAAACGAATTCCTTCAGGAAAATGTTCAGGGACATAACCGATTTGTATATGTTCTTTTCTTTGAAGTGTCCCTGCCGTAGGTGGAATAAAGCCTGCAATTATTTTGAGTAAAGTACTTTTTCCAGTCCCGTTCCCACCAATAATAGCGAGTGCTTCTCCTTCTGGAATGGATAAATCGATGTTGTCTAGTATAAGTGATTTGCCATACTTCTTTTGAATTCCCCTTAGTTCTACTAGCAAAGTTCTATCCTTCTTTCTTCAAATATTGTATACATCCATTATATAGGAGAATAAGAAAAAGACGTGCAATGAATGCACGTCTTTTTTTGTTATGTTTTGTCGAATGATCGATATATCTGAAAAATCGTTGATATAATTATCCCGCTATTTGCCGGACAGTAAACCTCACTGATTAAAGTTTCACTTTATCGCTTCTCAATTGCCACAATAAATGGTGGGTTATTTTGCTGGTTAATGAAGCCGTATCGCAAAACGTGAGCTTCTTTTTGATCTAGTTCTTCTGCAAATGTGAGAACAGCGTCGCGTTCTACTTGTCCTTCTGGGTGTCCGTGATAAATGACAAGGACGATGATACCTTCGGGTGCCATTACGTCTAATAGTTGTTCGATCGCTGAGATTGTTGAGTTCGGTTTTGTGACAATATGCTTGTCACCGCCAGGAAGGTAACCTAAGTTGAAGATTGCTCCTGTTACTTTTCCTTTTGCGTCGTCTGGTAATACGGATAAGAGTGTATCGTGACTACCATGAACTAAAACAGTACGTTCGAAAAGTTCTTTTTCTTTCAGGCGGATAGTAGAGCTTTCGATTGCTTCTTTTTGAATATCAAATCCAAATACTTTTCCGTTATCCCCAACGATTTCAGCTAGAAAGCAAGTGTCATGTCCATTGCCAAGCGTTGCATCTACTGCGTAATCGTCTTCTTTAACAGCCGTTTGCAGCAGCGAGCGAGCAAACGGTAATACACGTTCTAATTTCATTTTTGTTTCTCCTCATTTGCATATTTTCCTTGCCAGCTTCCGCGGCGTACAAATTCTGCATCGATGGAATTTAATACTTCCCATTTATTTAAGCTCCACATTGGACCGATCATTAAATCAGGTGGACCGTCACCTGTGATGCGGTGCACAATTACGTCTTCTGGAATAATTTCAAGTTGATCAACAACAAGACTTACGTAATCTTCAAGAGAAAGGAATTCTAATTGTCCTTTTTCGTATTGCTTCACCATTGGCGTTCCTTTTAATAAATGAAGTAAATGAATTTTAATTCCTTGTACGTCAAGTTTTGCTACTTCACGAGTTGTTTCCATCATCATGTCGTAATCTTCAAGGGGAAGACCGTTAATAATATGAGAGCAAACTCTAATGCCATGTTTGCGTAATTTATTTACGCCTTCCACATAAGATGGATAATCGTGAGCACGGTTAATAAGATTTGCAGTACGTTCATGAACAGTTTGTAGTCCGAGTTCAACCCAAAGGTACGTACGTTTATTTAAGTCCGCTAAATATTCAACGACATCGTCTGGTAAACAATCTGGACGAGTTGCGATAGAAAGACCGACAACGTCTTTTTCTGCTAGAAGCGGTTCGAATTTTTCTTTTAACACTTCAAGTGGTGCATGTGTATTTGTGTAAGCCTGAAAATAAGCGATACATTTTCCGTCTTTCCACTTTGAGCGCATTTTTTCTTTCATTTCATGATATTGCGTTATAACATCATCGCGGCGATCACCAGCGAAGTCACCAGATCCAGCAGCACTACAAAACGTGCAGCCGCCGTAAGCAACTGTACCGTCACGGTTCGGGCAATCGAAGCCAGCATCTAATGAAACTTTAAAGATTTTTTCACCAAATTCATTTCGTAAGTGGTAATTCCATGTATGATAACGTTTATTGTCATTTGTATATGGAAAAGGGTTTTGAACCTTCATTATTTTCCCTCCTAAGACGAGTCAAAATGAAACAAAATCCATTATAACATACTCATAAGGTTCATATGGAAGGGACACACTAAAGGGGAATTGAAGCAAGGAGGGACAATTATGGCAGAGCGTCAATCACTTGAAGAGTATATTACACAGGCAGAACAAGAGGTGGAATATGCGAAAGAACAATTAGACCAAGGCATGAGACAAGAGCATTACAATACGATGGAGTATTCGGATGCTCAGTTACAATTAGAACAAGCATATAACGACTTACAAACTATGCAGCAACATGCGAATGATGAGCAGCGTGAGCAGTTAAATAGAGCACGTATGGCAATTCGCCAATTGCAACATCAAATGATTATTACACCGCACTAAGAAGGAGTGAATGTAATGGCGAAACGTTCAGATCAAAATAATCCAGAGCAAAAAACGCAAAATGGACATAACGCTGAGTTTTCAAATGAGCTTGATCCGGTTGTGCAAGTGAAACAGCGTAATAGTAAAAAAGGACAACCGCAAAGATCAAAACAATCAGAGTAAACCAGGTCGCAATATGACCTGGTTTTATTTTGCTATATGACAATAATGTAAGATTCCTGTAAGGTTTGTCGATAGTTGTAAGCTTATTTTTCCAGTAGAGTAGGGGAGGATTTAATTTAGGACAAGGAGTTGCATTATGGGGAACAATATTACAAACAAACGAATTGATGAGTTAGATTACATTCGTGGCTTCGCATTACTGGGGATTATTTTAGTAAATATTTTGGCGTTACTGAATATTAAAGTTCCAGATCCTAGTACAGTGGATGCAAGTTATCAAAGGTTTCTATACTTATTTGTAGAAGGTCGTTTCTTCTCAATCTTTTCATTCTTATTTGGAGTAGGATTCTATATCTTCATTACAAGAGCAATTGCGAAAGGGAAGAATGGATATGTTCTATTTCTACGCCGCTTAGTTGCACTATTTATTTTTGGTTTGATTCATCAAATGTTTCAGCCTGGGGAAGCACTAGCGTTATACGCAATTTGTGGATTAGTCACTTTACCATTTTATAAAGTGAAGAAGCAAATAAATTTAGTAATCGGTCTTATTCTTACGATAGTTTTTAGTATTATGGCAGCTAAGGAATTATTACCATTAGGTTTAATTTTATTAGGTCTTGCTGCAGGACAATACAAAGTATTTGAAAATCTTTCAGCGAAAATAAAGCAAGTCGCTATTTTTACAGGTGTTATGTTTGTTTTAAGTGTGATAGCTTTATGGTATCAATATGGGCATGTTCCTGCTGAACCATTTGTAAATATGATACTTATGACTGAGGATGGAACAATGGATGCTGCAGGTCAATTCTTAAAAATTGGTGTTACAGTTGGACCAATTATTTCAGCTTTTTATGTCGGAGCATTAATTTTGCTACTTCAATTAAAACCAGTTCAAACTTTGTTAGCACCACTGAAATATTACGGTCGTATGGCTTTAACAAATTATATTGGACAAACTGCAATGATTTTAATCGCAGGTAGTGTGTTTAACTTTGCAGGTAATTTAACATATATGCAAACGTTATATGTATGTATCGCAATTTATGCCATTCAAATTATTTTCAGTATGATTTGGATGAAAATCTTTAAAATGGGTCCACTAGAATGGATTTGGCGTGTTATTACGTATTGGACGGTAACGCCTTTAAAGAAATAAGAGTAGGAAATAGGCTGTTCCACATGCGAAACAGCCTATTTTTATTGTCATCTTTTGTCGGTAAGTCGATATATTTGAAAAATCGCTGATAAAATTGCATTTACTAATGAAAAAACTAAGCTTACATGCTCAGTTTTTTTTCTTACAAAAGTGTAAGGTAATTGTAATGTTAATAAATAGCAGTTCACCTCCAAAAGGCGCAAAATAGGTAATGGAAAAACAAGCGTAGGAGGATATATATGACGAAACCAGTTGTAGACGTGAAAAACGTTCAAAAAGTGTACGGTAAAAAAGGTGAGAACCAATCACACGCGTTAAAAGGTGTATCATTCTCAATTCAAGAGGGTGAATTTGTTGGTATTATGGGACCATCTGGTTCTGGTAAAACGACATTATTAAATGTAATTTCAACGCTTGATAAAGCAACGGGTGGCGTTGTTGAAATTGCGGGTACGGACATTACGAAAATGAAGCAAGGTGAGCTTTCTGATTTCCGTTCGCAAAAGTTAGGATTCATTTTCCAAGACTTCAACTTATTAGAGAACTTATCTATTTATGAGAACATTGCACTTCCACTTTCACTTCAAGGTGTTTCATCACGTAATATTGGACCGAAAGTAGAGAAAGTAGCGGCTATGTTAGGGATTACAGAAATTCTTCAAAAGTATCCAACTGAAGTATCCGGTGGACAGAAACAACGTTCAGCAGCAGCGCGTGCACTAGTGCATGAGCCGGCAATTATTTTAGGAGACGAGCCAACAGGAGCTCTTGATTCGAAAAATGCAGCAAGTTTACTTGATGCGATGACAAACTTAAATGAAGAACAAGGCGTATCTATTATGATGGTTACGCATGATCCATATAGTGCAAGTTACTGTCAGCGTATTTTATTCATTCAAGATGGTGAGCTATATAAAGAAATTCACCGCGGTGGTACGCGTGAAGAATTTTATAAAGAAATTTTAGATGTGCTTGCGGACTTAGGCACACAAAAAGCGTAAGAAGGGAGGTCTAGGGCATGTTATTTAAACTTTCCATGTCAGGGCTAAAGAGTAAGCTGAAAGATTATATTGTCTTACTTGTTGGTCTTGTCATGTCGATTTCAATTTTTTATATGTTCCAAACGTTAGCGCTGAATAAAGCGTTTATCGAATCCAATTCTGTTATTAAGTCTATTGGTTTCGTATTCCAAGCAGGTTCATTTTTATTAGCAATTATAACGTTCTTCTACATTTTATATGCAAACTCTTTCTTATTATCTCTTCGTCAAAAAGAGTTTGGTATGTACATGATGTTAGGTGCAAAAAAGCATAAAGTTACATTACTTATGTTTATTGAAACGATTGTATTAGGTGCTGCGTCTCTTGCGATTGGACTTACAGTTGGTGTAGGACTTGCAGAAGGTATCGGACAGTTATTAATGAAACAATTAGAATTTTCTGGTGAAGGCTATAAGGCATTTTATCTACCATCTATGACTGTTACTTGCATCTTCTTCTTTGCACTATTTGTATTATCAGCAATTATGAACAGTATTAAATTATCACGTATTTCTGTACTGCAACTTGTACATGCGGATGCACAAACAGAGCGTGTTGCGGTAAAAGGAAAAATGACAGGTGTCGTTGCAATCCTTGCTGTTATTTTATTAGGAATTGGCTATGCTTCAATGATCTATATGGAAAAATTAAGAGAAATGGGAATCCTTATTGCATTAATTACAACAACAACTGGTACTTACATGCTATTTGGATCACTTCTCCCAGTTATCATTAGAAAGTTAAAGAGTAATAAAAAACGTAGTGAAAAAGGACTTAACGCTTTTACGTTTGCACAATTAAATTTCCGTATAAATAGCTTAACGAAAGTACTTGCAACGGTAGCGATGTTAGTTGCTCTTGGAGCAGGTGCAATTTCAGGTGGTATGGCGTTTAAAAATAACGTTATAAAAATGGTTGATGGTTTAGTAATATATGATTCAGTTATTCATAACCCAACAGCTGAAGAAAAGAAAATTTTAGATGGTATTACATTTAAAGAGAAAAATGAATATCGTTACAAAGTTGATAATAAATACGTTTATTATGTAAAAGAAGATTTAGAGAAAAACCCTCCTTTCGTACAAGATACAAAACAGATGGAAAGTATGAAGGATTTAGGAAAAACAAAGAAAGTTTCAGAGGAACTGCCAGTAGGTGCAGTTTCTAGAGAAATGAATGAAAAAGATGCGAGTGCTAAAGAACTTCCAGAAGAATGGAACGAGGCTTTCAGAACAATTCAGCCATTTTATCTATATGAAGATCATGCAATTAAAATTGTAGATCAGAAAATGTACGATACTGTAAATGGTAAAGAAGGAATCGTAGTTACTGGAAAAACAGACGATTTTGTAGCATACACAAAAGAATGGAAAAAACTTGACGAGTTGCAGCTAGTTAAATATAAAAATGTAAAAGCTGAAAGATTAGATAGTAAATATCAATCTTACAATGGATTCTACGGCATTGCGAGTGGAACAGTATTTATGGGATTCTTCCTTGGAATTGCGTTCTTAGCAATGATGGCAAGTTGTTTAATGTTTAAAATTCTTTCTGGTGCATCAAAAGATATTACGCGTTATCAAATGCTTCGCAAAATCGGTGTGCGTCGTGAGTTATTAACGAAATCGATTTATAAAGAATTATTCTTAGTATTCTTATTCCCAGCAATTGTGGGGATCGCTCACGTATTAGTTGGTATGAATATTTTCGGATTTATTTTAATGGATCCTTACTTCCGTATTTGGGTTCCAATCGTAATTTTCGTAGTTATTTATGCGATTTATTACTTCATTACAGTTCAATTGTATAAAGGAATTGTTCTTCCGAAAGAAGATTAATGAAAAACCGAGCGAAACTGCTCGGTTTTTTATATTTTCAGAAAAAACACTTTAATGTTACTGAAATGTATAATATAATGTAAATAAGTAACATAATATGAAAGTATCAGCAACCGAAAAATGAAAGGAGGAATCCGATCTGTAGAAAGAAGCTGAACTTGTACTCCCCCTATTTTTTCTACCCACACCGTATTTGTACAATCATAAATTTCCAAATGAAAAATTGTCGTAAGAGTATATTGTGAAAATAATGGATAATACATGGAAATCTCATAGCATGATAAGGTAAAATGGACAGGATAATGAGAAAATTACCGTTCATAAGATGAGGAGATACATGTATGGAAGTTGTAGAGGCATTAAAAGATATAAGCCAAATTGAGGCTATGAAAAAGTATTTAAAAGAGCACTCGCAGCGAGATTATCTTTTATTTGTTATTGGAATTAACACTGGATTAAAGATCACTGAGCTACTTAGTATGAAATTTGAAGAGGTATTAAATGAAGATAAGACTGTTAAAGAGTTTTATTCTCTTCCTGTGAAAGATGAAAAATTTAAACAAGATATTTATTTAAATACAAAAGTAAAAGAAGCCCTTTTAACGTACGTACAATCTATTGATGCTCAAAGAGAAAACTACGTATTTCAATCTAATAAAACGACAAATTCAATCTCGCGCCAACAAGCGTATCGTGTTATCCATAGCGCAGCTGAAGCGGTTGGGATACTTGGTAAGATTGGAACGAATTCAATGCGAAAAACATTTGGATTTCATGCGTACAAAAGAGGAATAGCGATTGCGCTATTGCAAAAGCATTTTCATCACGCAACTCCATCAGAAACGCTCAAGTATTTAGGAATCTCAAAAGATGAGAAGTTTAAAACAGAGATTGATGTAGATTTGTAAAAGCCGTAACTAAAAACTTTAGGAGGCGGAAAATATGAATATTAGAGAGAGTGAACTACCGGGCATTGGATGTAAATTCGAAGTGATAACAAAAGGTAATGAAAAAATGGTTATTGTTATTCATGATGATGGAAGAAGGGAAATGTACCATTTTGATGCGGATCATGATGAGAGTATTTCAAGCATTTCTCTTCGTGATTCTGAAGCGAGACAAATTGCGGCTATATTAGGCGGAATGGTATATAGGCCGCAAGCGCTAGACACAATTGAGATGGCTTTTGAAGGATTATCAATTGAATGGTTTAAGGTGGAGAATAATGCACCAGTAGTACAACAAACAATTGGTAGCTTACATGTCAGAAAAACATATAACGTAACGATTATTGCTATTTTGAAAAAGAATATGAAGAAATTCTTTAATCCAGGTCCAGACTCTATTATTGAAGCTGGCGATATGCTCGTATTGTCGGGTGAAAGACATGAAGTGAAAAGAATTATTAATGAATTGCTTTCAGCAGGAGGTGATTCCTAATCGATGGATACTTTAATCTTTGAAGTTGGAACTGCGTTAGTATTAGTAGCTTTTGCAGCTATCCTCGCTGCGAAGTTAAAGTTCTCGATTATTCCGTTTCTCATTATACTCGGTATGTTAGTGGGGCCTCATGCCCCAGATTTAGGACTTATCGATTTAAGGTTTATTGAAAGCGGAGAAGTTATTTCCTTCCTCGGCCGTGTTGGCGTCATATTCCTCTTATTCTATTTAGGTTTAGAATTCTCAATAAAAAAATTAATTAAATCAGGAAAGTCGATTGCTTTTGGGGGTAGTGTTCATATATCGCTTAATTTCATATTAGGTTTACTTTATGGATATGTTATGGGCTTCCCCTTATTAGAAACGTTAATTATTGCTGGAATTATTACAATCTCATCGAGTGCAATTGTTGCAAAAGTAATTGTTGATTTAAGAAGATCTGGTAATAAAGAGACTGAATTAATATTAGGAATCATTATGTTTGATGATATCTTTTTAGCTGTATATTTATCAGTCGTTTCAGGGTTAGTACTCGGTGGTGCAACATCATTTGTAGGTGCTCTTACATCGGTGTTAATCGCGGTAGGGTATATGCTCCTATTCTTTGTAATCGCTAGAAAAGCTACGCCGTTTCTAAATAAAGTATTAGATATTTCGTCAAACGAAATTTTTATTATCGTAATATTCGCTATTTTATTCTTTGTAGCAGGATTTTCAGAAACAATTCATGTTGCGGAAGCGATTGGGGCTTTATTGTTAGGACTCGTCTTTTCAGAAACAGAGCATAGTGACCGGATCGAGCATCTCGTCGTCCCGTTTCGTGATTTCTTTGGAGCTATATTTTTCTTCAGCTTCGGTTTAAGTATAGATCCGTTTTCGCTTGGAGGAGCAGTATGGTTGGCATTAGGAGCAGTTTTCATTACTCTCATCGGTAATTTTACAGCTGGAATGATTGCAGGGCGTAAAGCCGGGTTATCGCATAAGGCTTCTACGAATATCGGTTTAACACTTATATCACGTGGGGAATTCTCCATTATTGTCGCGAATCTCGGAATAGCGGGTGGCTTAATGGCAACGATTAAACTTAAGTTATTAATATCAATGCTTGGTGTAAACATGGTAACGACTTGGTAATGAATTTTAATTATTATACCAAGTCATTCTCCATAAATGCAACTACTTCTGCTTGTTTTGATGGGTATAAATGACTGTAAGTGTTTAAAGTTGTTGCCACATTTGAGTGACCGAGTCGCTGAGCTACTACTAGTGGATTTACGCCTTTGTTAATAAGGTAAGATGCATGAGAATGCCTGAATTCATGTAAAAGGATTTTCTTTACACCAGAAAGATTAGTGTATTTTAAGTATCTTTTGTCGAGTGTAGTCGTAGCTATGCTGTTATAAAACTCCCCAAATACAACATAATCTGTTTTTACAGGCGACTTTTTCATACTAGCCTTCTTAAGTGTTATTAATAGGTTCATGACATGGGAAGATAACATAACAATTCTGTTTGACGATTTTGTTTTTGGCTTTGTAATCTGTCTGTTATATTCTGTTTTGTTAATATTTATACTCTTCTCATCAAAATTTATATCATTCCAAGTTAAAGCTAACAACTCTCCTTTTCGAGCACCACTGTAATAAAGAGTTGAAAAAAAAGCTATGTACATTGGGTCATCTACAACTTCAATAAATTGCTTAAACTCTTCAAATTGCCAAAAATTCATTCTTTTATTTGACTCAACTTCAAAATTGCCAGCAATTCGTGCAGGATTACTAGTTAATCCATGGAATTTTATCGCGAAATTGAATATGGCTGAAAGTACAGTGTGAATTCTTTTTAGAGAATCAGCTGAATACGTATGTATGATTTTATTTTGATAGTTCATGATATGTTTTGTTGTAATCCGATCGATTTTCATTCTGCCAAATTCAGTAATTAAATGGCGATAAATTGTATTTTTTACAGTAGTAATCGAAGACTGTTTCCGCCTCTGACAATACCAATCAAAATAACTATCCGCAATTTGAGCAAACGTTAAGTTCGAGTTTGTTTCTTTTTCAACTAACATTTTAGCTTCCGCTTCACGTGCTTCTTTTTTCGTTTTAAATCCACGACGTTTTACTTGTTTTTGAGTACCATCAAATTGACGGACTCTGACAACAAAAAAATATGTTCCTCGTTCTTTATCTTTGTAGATCACCATAAGAATCCCTCCTGTATATATAAAGATTGATAATTCGATTTATTGAGTAGATTATAACTTGTCTGTTACCAAAAGAAAAGGCTCTCAAAATAAATTGAGAGCCTTTCTTCGACTATACCACTTTACTTTTACTAACATATTACCTACATGAAAATAAAATTCCCCACTAGGATTAATGGGGAGATTGGTTAGGGACACCAATCAGGATGGAACAAGTAAGGATAAAATAATAGTACCATATCTAATGGCGTGACACATATTGAGAAAGTTCGACATTTGTTTCTTATAATATTGTAATGTGATTTGAAATTGGTTGGGCGAAATTATTAAAAAATGGCTGGTTTCTACACGTGATTTTAGTAGAATATAATAAAAATGAACCAATATTCATTAGAAATGGAAAATTTTTAAATTAATTTTTATGGAAATACAACAAATTTCTCGGGTCATATATTTATCAAGTTGTAAGGGGTTGGAAGAGAATGTAGGTTCGTGATAACATTGATTTTGTATACAGGATAGGGGTTTCTGTCAAGTGAATAGACGGAATAATCGCAAGAAACAAAAGGTGTAAAAACTCGCAGAGCGTGTGTAGGAGGTAATTCTAATAAAGCAATCATACGCCGCCTCTTAGAGGTACTTAGTTAGGAAACATTTCGTTTACGAGTTTTTCTTTAGATTAGCACATAGCCATCAATCGTAGAGTAGTTCAAAGTTGATAAACTTTAGGCTGTTGTTTTTAGAAAAGGGGGATTATTTGAAAACACTAGATGCTGGAACATATAAGCAGCAGGTCATGAATACAATTATAACCAAACTCAAAGATGATTTGTTTTCTGCCAAGATAACCAATCGGGAGTTAGCTTCTTTTCTAGATATTGCACCGAGTACATTGTCAAGTATTTTGAATGGAAAAACTGAAATAAGTTTTAATTTTTTGATTAATATTATTATTAAACTATATGGTAAGCCATTTGTGACATTGCAAAATGAGATTGTATCTAGCTATTTACTTTATGCAAAACCTGAAAACCAACGTGAAGCGTTAGAGTATGCTTCGTTTCGAAGAGAATTAGATGATATGAAGAAAATTGTGGAAAGGGAACAATTTTCGGCTACAGAAGTCAATCGAGAATGTGCTAAAATATATGATATTACGTACAAACATTTTAAAATTGTTAAGCAGTATGATCCTTATGATTTTAGTGATGAATTAGAAGAATATAAACATACGGTAAAATCAAATGAAGCAAAAATACTAATAGATATATTGCTATGTCAAGCGATGTATCAAATGAAAGATTATCAAAGGTTATACAAAAAAATTCAAAATATAGAGCCGAATGTAAAAAGTGAAAAAATACCGAATAAATTTATATGCAGTAGCTTTTTAGTAAGAATTAAGGAAATTATAATTGTAGTTTATATGATGCGAAATGAGATTGAAAAAGCACGCCAAACGTGTATGGACTTACTAGATATTTGTGAAAAAAATCCAAATTTACTCTTGCAAAAAGCTAATGTGTTTTATAATCTCGGTGAGTCGTTCTTGTTAGAGAACTATGTGGCATCTAAAAAATATTTAGAACAATCGCTCTTTATTTTAAATGGGGCTCATTTTAAAGAGGATAAAGATATTAAACGTAAGAAAAGGCGTATTGAAAGTACAATTATTTTCTTGAAAATCCATCATTATCGAGATATACATACGTTACCAGACGTTCTAGACTTAGATGACCAGGCATACCTAGAGTATAAAAAAGGAAATTTAGTTAAAGCTGAAGAATTGCTTATGAAGCTCGAGAGAAAAAATGGTTCTCTGAATGAGTTTTCGACCTTTTATTTAGGGCTAATTAGGAAAGATAGAAGATTAATCGAAAAATCATACATGATGTTTATTCAGAAACACAGTTATTTCTATGCGAACCTTCCTAAATGTTATTTGGAAAATATATAGGGAGATGTTAAAATTACAACACGGAAAGGAGAGGGGCTTTTGAAAAGAATTTTAATGGTGATACCAATAATAATGTTTTCATTTACATTGTTGTTTAATGAGAGTAAGGATAATAGCACACAACAAATAAAACAAATTTCAATAGAAAAACAGTATTATAGCGAACCAGGAGGCGGGGGTTTGTAAAATTAAATAGTTTAAACGTACGAAATGCGATTATCTCAAAAGATAATCGCATTTCGTACGTTTAAGGACAATTCGATTTTTCATGTAAAAAAATAAAAAACGAATCATTGTGAATTATTATCAATGTAAAACCAATAGATGGAGGGTATTTGAATGGACTATAAAAAAGAGATAGAAATATTAATAAATTTTGCTAAAGATGGTGTTGAACCAGCAATTCTCACGTTAAAAGAAATTGATAAACTTTTACTACAATGTGAAGGGGACAGAATCGCTAAAGGAAATTAAAAAACTGGTGGTTGTTAGCATTGTGCTATTAACCACCAGTTTTATTTATAGATTTCTAAATCTAATGCAGAAATGAGAGCTTTAATTTTTTTTATGGCGAAATCCTTTGTCTCATCATCGAATTTTTCAATTTTGTCAATATAATATTTTAAATCTAATTGAACTTCCGAAAGGGGGATTGCATCTGGTTGCTTATCGTTTGATAATCCCATTATATAATCTGATGAGATATTAGATATGTTAGCTATTTTCGATACAGTTTCTCTAGAGGGGGTCTTTTTTCCAGATTCTATATAAGAAATCATAGGTTTACTGATCTTTATGTGATCTGCAAACTGTTGTTGGCTGTAACCAAGCGAAAGACGAATCTCTTTAATTCTTTTCCCGATAATATTTTCCATCTGTATAGTTCTCCCTTATCACTCATTATATATAAAATATACCAAAAAGTTAACTAAGAGACAACATTAAAAATAAATAGAATAAATTTCATCTTCATCGTTGACGTGATGTTAACGAAGTTGTATGATTATTTTATCGAAATAAATTAGGGTGAGATGAATGATAAAATTTAATGCAAAGCAAGCAAAAAGTCTAAGGAATTCTTTTGGCTATACGCAGCAGTACGTAGCTAATTACTTGAATTGTACTAAGAGTGGTTATTGTTACATAGAACAAGGAAAAAGGCAACCAAGTGTAGAGAAGTTAGGGAAATTATCGCAACTATATAACATATCTACAGACGAGTTAATCCAAAAATGTTAACCTGAAGTTTTTATTATTTTTGCGCTTTTGTTAACCTGATGTTAATATAGGCGAAATTATTAAACAAGGAGCGATACCCATGCACAAAAATCTATACATCGCTAGAAAAGAGCAACGCATGACACAAGAGCAAGCAGCAAATTTGATTCATATTGCACCGAGAACATATTTTGCTAAAGAACACGGTAAAAGTGGCTTCACCCTAAAAGAAGCACAAAAACTAGCAAAATACTTTAAAACAACAGTGGACGAGCTGTTTGAGAAATAAAAAAGCCCTATAAAGGGCTTTCTGACACCAAATGGTTATGGGTAATAAGAATGGTGGTGTCAATGTAAACCAATAAAATACAGATTGATTGGGTGTCAAAGTATTTTATTAATTTGTAACATAACACGAATTAGTTATGAAGAACACTGGTAAATGTGTCCAAATGATTGCTATTGCATGTAAAGAAGAGAGGGAAACCAATATGACAAAATCAGTTTTAAAAAGGGACTTACAAAAGAAACAAATACTCGATGAATTCTTACAGCATTGCGAACAACAACAAGTTGATGCACTACAAAAAAAGAATCCCTATCAATTTTGTATCTGGATCAAAGAAGCCAGGTTAGCCCGAAGGGAATTGGCAGAGCTGTATCGTGTGAAAGAGAAGTATGACGAGGAACGTACGCACATAAAAGGAATTGTTCATCGTTTGAGAAGTGTAGGTGTGAATGTCGATGTTGTGGAGAGGGTGCATTATATTACGCTTTCTGAGGAGGTTAGTTGAATGCTAGAAAATCAAAGCGTTACAGGTAATCCGCACGATTCCTCTAGACAAGACTTCGAACACTATTGTAGTGATTGTGACGGTGAGTTGTATTTCGGCATGACGTATTACGAATTTGAAGGGAACCTTATTTGCGAGAAATGTAATGAGAAGCTTTTAGAGAGACATGGCACACGGTTTGTGGCAGGAGAATAAAAAAAGAACTCACGGGAATGAGTTCTCAATAAAATTTAAGGTGAAGTCAGTATACCACAGAAGGCGAGTGAAAGAAACATGCAGGCAAAGGTATTGGCAAATACATTACATATGGATCGTAAGGCTTGGTTAGAAGTACGTAAGCAAGGACTAGGTGGTTCAGATGTGGCAGCCATTGCTGGCTTAAGTAAATGGAAGTCGCAAGTACAGGTGTTTCTTGAGAAAACGCAAGCTATTGAACAAGAAGACATACAAAGTGAGTCTGCTTATTTTGGAAACGTGCTTGAAGAGGTGGTCGCACAGGAGTTTGCTAAACGTACGGGACTAAAGGTACAACGTCGAAATGCTATTTTGCAGCACTCAGAGTATCCTTGGATGCTTGCGAATGTGGACAGGCTCATTGTAGGAGAACGAGTGGGTCTTGAATGTAAAACAGCTTCAGAATATTTGAAAAAAGAATGGGAAGGTGAAGAAATACCGGTCGCTTATCTTCTTCAGTGTCAGCACTATATGGCTGTGACAGGCTATGAAGCATGGTGGATTGCCGTATTAATTGGTGGCAACAAATTCGTGTACAAAAAGATCGAACGGGATGGGGATATAATCCAGTATCTTATCAATATGGAACGGGACTTTTGGCGGAATCACGTCGAAAAGGACGAGCCACCTATGTTTGACGGTTCAGAGGCATCTACGCAGCTACTCAAGCAAATGTATCCAGAATCTATTGAGGATAGTTCTATCAGTCTAGGAAAGCAAGAAGAGCTACTTATTGAAGCGAGAGAGCAAGTAGAAAGAGAAATCAGCGTGTTAAAAGAACAAAAGGCAGAGTATGAGAACAAGTTGAAAGCGAAATTAGGTTCTCATGAGAAAGGGACAACAGAGAATTACACCATCAAATGGAAGTCCTATACAAGTAATCGTTTTGATAGCAAACGATTCAAAACAGAACATCCTGATTTACATAAAGAATATACAAACGAAACTATATCAAGAAAGTTTTCAGTGAAATAAAAAATAGGGAGTGGATTAGATATGGCTACAAATGAAAAGTTGAAAAATCAGTTAACAAATCGAAAAGAAAGTGCGCCAGTTACACCGGAACAAACAGTAGAAGCATACATGAAGAAAATGGCGCCAAGAATGGCAGAAGTATTACCTAAGCATATGGATATGAACCGTATGAGTCGCATTGCTTTAACAACAATTCGAACGAATCCAAAGCTTCTCGAATGTGCAGTTCCTTCTCTTATGGGGGCTGTGATGCAAGCCGTACAGCTAGGATTGGAACCAGGATTACTAGGACACTGTTACATCTTACCGTATAAGCGTGAAGCGACATTTATCATTGGGTATAAGGGGATGATTGACCTCGCAAGACGGTCTGGTCATATTCAAAGTATGTATGCCCATGCTGTACATGAAAATGACGAATTCGAATATGAGTTGGGGTTACATCCAAAATTGGAGCATAAGCCGTCACATGGGGATCGTGGTGCTTTCATCGGAGCATACGCAGTCGCACATTTTAAAGATGGCGGGTATCAAATGGAGTTTATGCCGAAAAGTGAAATTGAGAAACGCCGAAAACGTTCTGCATCCGCTAATTCTAGCTATAGCCCTTGGAGTAGCGACTATGAAGAAATGGCGAAGAAAACCGTGGTTCGGTACATGTTTAAATACTTACCGATTAGCATTGAAGTTCAGACACAAGCGCAGCAAGACGAAGTGGTGCGAAAAGATATTACGGAAGAACCAGAGTTTATCGAAGTGGAATTGGAAGAGCAAGAGGAACTACCTGTAGAACAAAAAGAGATTATATCAGAAAAATAATAGAGACAATTACATGGTATAGGAGTGGGGATGGAATCATGCTGAAAGATGAGAGAATACGCAGCTTTTTTATACTTGATAACGAAGTCGTAGATGATGAACGATTGACGCATAAAGAAATGGCGGTGTATATCACGCTTTGTCGACATGTCAACAAAGAAACGGGGGCATGCTTCCCCTCTTTATCCACAATTGGAAAGAAAGCCGGAATGTCCAAAAACACAGTCATTAAATCACTAAACATCCTAATTGAGATGGGCTATGTAACAAAAGAAAAGCGTGCATCCAAAGAACAAGGGAATATGTCAAATTGTTATTGCATCAACGATGTTCACCAGTTGAACCAGGGAGTTCAGGAAATGAATGGAGCTTGTTCAGGAGATGAACGAAGGCTTGTTCATGAGGTGAGCACGAACAATACTAATATTAACAATACTAAGTTAACAAGATATATACTGTCCGAAACGGAAGAAGAAACGCTATCTGAGAAAGCAATCGTCCAACAGCAAGAGGAGAAAGAAGCGTGTGAATCCATCTTCCGACACTGGAACGAAAAAGAGATTATCGAACACCGTGTACTGACGCAGAAGACCGTATCCAAAATCAAAGCGAGATTAAACACCTTCGGTGTAGAGGAGTTACAGCAAGCCATTGATCACTATCACACTGTGTTAACCAGACCAGAATATTTCTGGGAGTACAGATGGTCCCTGCAAGAGTTCTTACGGAGTGATGAAAACGTGGAGAAGTTCCTGAATACTGCGTACCTCAAGGGATTACGGAAAAAGGAGTTTCAGCATCAGTCGGATTTGCTTACTGCAAGAACGAATGGGTTATCACCTGCGAAAGGCATTGTGGAAAGCCAAGTGGATGTGGATGACATTTATGCAGCATTAGGAGATGGGGTCTGATGGAAAAGTATCAGCGATATGCAGAAAATGAGCTGTACGCACTTGGTTGCTTGATGAAAGACAATGCTCTATTCGAGGAATTGAGACTGACGGTGAAACACTTTATTCACGTACAGCATAACCAATTGTTTCAAGCCATGATGGAGCTTTGGCAAGAGGAGAAGCCGGTTAATGACATGAGTCTTTCCCAACTGAGCGAGAAGAGAATGAAGGCATTTGGCGGTGTAGGAAAAATATACGAGTGTCACCGTCAAGCGCCTACGTTACACAACTTTTCGTTCATCCAGCAAAAGATGATTGAATTTATGGCGGTAGAGGTCATGCTGTTTGATATCCAGGAATTTCAGCAGAGAACGGTGGATCGGCATGCTTTGAAAGACCTGAATGAGTTTGTGACAAAAGTGAACCAGATTCAAATCACGACTGTTCAGCCTCAGCCTTCGTTCCAGAACCAGTTGCAACAGCGAGTCGAGGAGCATAGCAACATGCAAGCGAGTGGGCTGAGCGGGGGACATACGGGTTATACCAACCTCAATCAGTTTACAGATGGTTGGCAAGCAACAGACCTGATTGTCGTGGCTGCAAGACCTTCTGTTGGGAAAACAGCGTTTACGCTAGACTCCATGAGAAAAGGAGCAAAAGCAGACCCGAAACAGTACATGGGCACATTCTTTAGTTGTGAAATGATTGCGTCGAAAGTGATTGATCGTTGGATTGCTGCCGAAGGTAGACTTCCCGTAAATGAACTCAGTAACCCGAATAAGTTCTTTGGCAACGATGACAAGAAGTGGATGAAGTATCAACAGGCGACAGGAGAGTTAGCGAACTTGCCTATCAACATTCGGGAAGAAAAGCACATTCATGAGGTTCGGGCGGTGATTTGGAAAACAGTCAAAGAACATCCGGAGAAAAAACATTTGTTTGTCATTGATCACTTAGGACATATCAAAACGGACGAGACATTTGCGAATAACCACTTGAAATTCACTCACATCATCAACGAACTGAAGGATATCCAAAAGACGGTGAAACAGCCCATTATCCTGATTGCACAATTAAATCGTGCGGTGGAAGGGAAAATGGATAAGCGTCCGAGCATGGCCGATATTCGGGAATCTGGTTCGATTGAAGAAGTAGCGGATGTCATTATTTTCCCGCATAGAGAGGCGTATTTTGACAAAGAGAAGCGGGAAACAGAGGAAATACACGAGACGGAACTCATTATCGCCAAAAATCGAAATGGGGCGGTCGGAACGCTGAAGTTGAATTTTGTGAAGCGGACGAATGAATTTGTGGAGTGAGGGCATGAAGGTCAGTGAATTACTAGAATACGCAACAGCCCATGGACTGGTAGGAATCGTTGCACTGATTGAATTGCTTGTGTTAGACAAACAGGCGGTGAAGTTTACAGAGGATGTCGCAAAACTGGATTATTATTTTCAAAATCGATTTCGGCTGGCAATGAAGGAGCATGTGGAAGCCTACATGAGCAAGAAGAATAGGCGAGTGATGACAGAAGGGGAATGGAGTAGTTGGATGGAACGAGTGGATGACAGATATTTTGAGTGAGTGGTGAGCGAAACTGAGTAAATACAACAACAAAAAAGTGAACCTCGATGGTTACGTATTCGATTCAAAAGCGGAAGCACATTATTACGAAGACTTGAAAATTCGTTATGCAAGAGGGGAAATACAAGGATTTGAAAGGCAGCCAGTATTTCATTTGCAACCGGCATTTAAGAAACAGGACAAGAGCTTTCAGGCCATTACATACATAGCGGACTTCTTGGTGTACTTGCCAAATGGTGAGGTAGAGGTCATAGACATAAAAGGTATGATTACCGAAACATTTAACGTAAAACGAAAGTTATTTGAATATAAATACCCGCACTTACAGCTGATTTTGCTGAAGCATGTGAAGAAATACGGTGGGTTTATCAGGTTGGATGAGTACAACAAGTTGCAACGAGCGGAGAAGAAAGCCAAAAACAGAATAAAGCAGAATAAAGCAGAATAAAGGGAGCGGATCATAATGGCATATATCGAATTCAAACCAGTGTTGAAGAAAGTAAACTTAAAACCAGATGGGAAGAAAGAAATCGTGTTAGAAGTAACTGATTCTTCGTTGCAAGGGAAACTAGACTCACTGTCTGACATGATTGATGCGAAGGTGTTTGTGTCACTTGAATCCATGCAAGTCAACTTCAATGTCACCATTAATGCGAAAACAAATGAACCTGTTACGCAGTACGAAGTTGATGAGAAAGGGATGGTACAAGAAGTAAAGTCAACATTCGAGCAAATGGAAGCTGATTTAGATATACCAAAAGAAAAGATGCAGACTCGTGAAGAAAAAGAACAAGCAGACCGTGAGGTTATTGATGCCTTTATCATTAGTGGTTTAGCACCAAATTTTGAGGGAATGCCAAATAAACTTCCGGAGATTGTAAAGCGTCGTCTGGAGGGTGAATCGTACTTGAAAATGGCAAATGAGCTGAATATGTCTTCTGGTCAAATTATCGAGACAATCGATGAATATCGTAAGCGTGTCGCGCCATTAGCAATCAAGTGGAATGAGTGGAAAGAACGGCAGCTAGAACCAACAGAGGAGACAAAGGGGGAAGAGAAACCGGAGGAAGCCCTTGGGGTGCAACAAGAAGGAAATCAGGAAACGGAGAATCAAGTCTCGGAAGATCTTGACATAACGGATAAGGACAAGCCTTTCGATGAAGCTGAATAAGAAATCCATTCGGATTCAAATATTAAATCTGCAAGATGAACACTGCGCAGGGTGTCAAAAAGTGCCGGTATACAGGAAGTCAGGGAATCGTAAGACTTCCTGGTGCGCGGATAACTGTAGGGTTGGGAAGCAAATCAAACAATTAGGCGACAACTTACTGGAAGGGAGAAATGAGACGATGGCAGAGCAGATGGCGGAAGAGAGAAATTGGGATGTATTATGTGAGAAGGCGGAGAAATTACGGGAACAGAAATTATCTTGGGCAAAAATTGCAGAGCGTCTAGGTGTGAGTGAAAGTACGCTGTATCATAACGTCGCAAAACGACGAGAGAAAAAAGAGGGCGTTAGGAAGCGCGCTAAGAGATTAGGAACGAAAAAGAGTATAAAACCATTGGTTGAGGGTACAAAAGTAGTCGGAAAGAAAAATGAACGTTCTGAAGAGGAAGATAATGGAATGCGTCAAACGGAATTAAAAGCAGAACTTGAAAAGTTAAAAAAACAATCTCAAAATCGTGAGGAAGAATATACAACGTTGCTTAATGAACGCAACCAGTTAAGCGAAAAGAAATGGGAACTGGAAGCTGAATTACGTAAAGTACAAATCAGAATCGGTGCGGCGGAAGAAACAGCAGAAAGGGAACGGAAACATCGCTTGGAATTACAAGCAAGGGCACAAGCATTAGGAATCGCATTAAAAGCAGTATTGTAGGTGTTTCGCATGAAACTTACTAAAGAAGAACGCATCCGACTCACCTATCAAATTGGAGATATTATCGAACAGAAATGTAGACGGTGTTATTATAATCGCTCGGATGATGCGAGTTTCAGTATCAACATTTGCGCAAATTGCCCGACTGGTCAAGCATTACGCCAGTTGGGTAGATATTTTGATACAGAGCCGAGGATTTGTGGAGGGAATCCTGGAAATATGCCGGATGGATTGACACCAGCACGTGTAAGAGAACTCAATGACCAGGGGATTCCAGATAAAGAAATGAGTATCATGTTTGAGCGAAGTCCATCCTACGTTGGGAAAGTGAAAAATAGATGGAGAAAGCAAGGGTTATGGCAAGGGCCGAATCAGGTGCCGAAGAAGTCAAGTAAGCGGAAAAGGAGAAACAGGCATGATGAAAGTAATTGAAGATGTGAGAGCGATGTCAGATGAGGAATTTATGAGTAAGTATGAAGATTTGGTACATCACTTTATCTGGAAGAGATATAAGAGCATGTTAGAAATAGTTAAAGTGAATACAGGTTTGGAGATGGAGGATTTAGTGCAGTACGGGATGATTGGTCTCATAAAAGCGAGAAGGGATTTTAATCACGAGCTCGGTTATCAGTTCTCTACGTACGCGATACCAAAAATTCATGGAGAAGTTGGAAAGTTTATTATGAATAGTCACAAGATAAAGGTACCAAGAGACTTGTATGTACTAAGAGGGAAAATGATGAGGCAAGGACTGATGGAGGAAGATGGAGAGACGATTTGTAAACAACTGGGCGTGCCTCTTCCAGATGTGAACGAGGCATTGCAATATCACCCCAATACAAAGTCTTTACAGGATGTCATGTATACATCAGGGAGTGGTGGTAAGGAAGAAATTCTGTTAGAAGATATGCTGGAAGATACACAAATACATGAGGTGGGAGAAGTGGAGAATCATATGGTCCTTCAATCATTTTACCAAATACTGGAGTACCCAGAATTGATCGTGTGGGATATGCATTCGAAACATAAAACGCAGCAAGAAATTGGGAATAGAGTGGGGAGATGTCAGGTGCAAGTCGGTAGAATATTGAAACGAATTCAGAAAAGAGCGAATGAGTTTGGGAAAGAGCAGGGATTAGCGACATGAATATGACTGGGTGAATCGTTCGGCGGTTATTTTAAATTAGGTACCTTTGTAAAAAAATAAAGGATACATGAAGATCGTTTCATTCAAAAATTGTATAGAAAAGGGGAATTAAAAATGACGCAAATGCAAACATTTTCACATAACATGTTCGGAAATTTAGAGGTTTTTATCAAGGATGGAAAAGAGTATTTTCCTGCGACAAATGTTGCGAAGGTATTAGGATACACGAATCCCACAAAAGCGGTGAGAGATCATTGTAAAGAGGACGGGGTAACGTTTCGTTCGGTGGTTATTCCAGAGAAAAATCAAATGGTTGAAAAGAAATTTATCAACGAACCCAACCTATACCGTCTGATTGCTAGATCCAAGCTCCCACAAGCAGAACAATTTGAAAAATGGGTATTCGAAGAAGTGCTCCCAAGCATTCGAAAACACGGGGCTTACATGACACCGCCTACGATAAACGCCTTACTACAAGATCCAGATTTACTCATTGGTCTCGCGTCGCAACTCAAACACGAACAACAAGCAAGACAAATGGCAGAACAAAAGAATCTCATGTTAACACAACAAGTCGCAGAAAATGCATCTAAGATTACATACCTCGATCAAATTCTTCAATCAAAAAATACGGTAACCGTCTCGCAAATTGCAGCCGATTATGGATTGTCAGCAGTACGATTAAATAAAATCTTAAAAGATGAAAAAGTACAGTACAAAGTAAACAATCAATGGCTCCTGTATGCGAAACATCAAAATAAAGGATATACAAAATCACAAACAATTGATGTCACGCATTCGAATGGTAGTAAATCTGTAAAAATGAATACGCGCTGGACTCAAAAGGGTAGATTGTTTATCCATGACATGTTAACGAAACGTGGAATTATTCCTGAAATGGATAAGGAGGCAGTTTGAATTTTGTCTTTGAAAAAGAGACCTCATAAAATAGGGTAAATTTACGTTTGAATCTTTTTTGAATGTCATAGGTATGGGACGAGTAATAATGTGTTAAAAAGAAGAGTAGGTAGCTTAAATTAGAAATAGAGATTTGAAACAAAAAATAACAAAGCAGCTAGCAAAAGCTAACTGCTCATTCGATGAAAGATATGCCGATAAGTCCAGTTTCACCTTTCGACATTACAGGCTATATATTAAGCCTATAGATAGTATGTATCAACTTCTTCTTTTTATACACAAAAGAAAACGAGCACTTGTGCCAGAGTGCTTGTTTGTGAGAATTTGAATCATTATTGTTATGTGTGTGTTATGAAAAAGTAATGATTCGAAAAGTAAGGACGTAACATAATCTATGTAATTTTGAGGGATTATGATTAAAAAAGGAATAAATAGGATGCCTGCTACAAAAAGGTTAAAACTGGTGATAGTAAGGAACCGTACAGGTGTTATAAAATGGTGAAAAGTCAGCGAGGTGTACAGCATGAAGGAGAAGGAAAAGCAAAATCGCATTCGTATTCTAGATATACAGGACCAACATTGTCAAATGTGTGACTATCAAATGAAGCCATTGAAAGAATGTATGCAGCATTGTGCAATCGGGTTGGAACTGAAAGAATTAGCAAGAGAATTATTTACAGAGAATGGGGGGCGAAAGCCTAGAGCAGAGTGGGATGAAATTTGTAGACAAGCTGCCCAGCTATATGAGCAGGGATTTGGGACCACCATGATAACCAAAAAGCTTGGTTGTCCAAGTAGTACTTTGCGTGAGCAATTGAAAAAAAGAGGGATGTGGAAAGGAAAAACGCAGGCTGAGATACAAGAACAAAGTCGGAAAAAATGGGAAGAATGGTGTCAACAAGCACTAAAATTCAGAGAGCAGGGGTGTAGTTATCCAAAAATAGCGCAATATTTGGGCGTACCGGCATCAAACTTACGTGATCAAATGAGTAAGAAAGGATTCCGTTGATAGTGGATGATAATCAAGAAATAACAGCTAGGAAGAATTAGCTGTTATTTCGCGTGAGACCGATATATTTTAAAGTTGTTGCGGAGCTACTATGCTCAAAGAAGTGTTGTAATAATGCGATATCCACACCAGATTTGTATGCGTGATATCCCCAAGTTTTTTGAAGCGTATGCGAGCTGATTCCCTCTAATCCAGCTGCTCTTGCAGCTCGATCTAACACATACCATGCATGTTGTCTGGTAATGGTTTTTAGCCCTTTTTGCGATTTGAATAAGGGCTCCTCGTATGTCCAATCTTTACGCTCACATATATACTGTTTGATTGCAAGGTGTAAGGTTTCGTTTACAGTGAACCATTTATGTATCTTTATTTGTTCGTTATAAAATAAGATGGAATGTCGAATATGTCTGTTTTTATCCAGTACATCCCCAACTTGTAATTGTAAGAGTTCACTTACTTTTAAGCAAGAATGGATGGCGAATAAGAATAGCATCGCATCGCGTTTTGAGGATTGTAAAAGGATCTGTTGGATCGCTTCTATTTGTTTCTCGTTTTGTATAGGTCGTCCGACTTGTTTCATTTTAGATACGCTCCTTTTCTATACATAAAGGATTTATTTGTTGCGTATGGAAAAGAAAATATGGGTTAATCGATCATATGAAATCGAAAGAAGACGGTGTAAGAGTTCAGTAACAGTATGAACAGGATTTGGATTTTTATTCGGGAGGGTAACGCATGAATCAATTATCTTTTTTTACCTATATAGATGAGAAAGAAATACGCTCTTTTGTGATAGAAGAATTGAAGAAGTATAAGGTGTTACGCGTTCGTTTTCAGAATCAGCGAGAACGGAGGGAGATAGGTGTAGAACTCTTATTTCCGGAAGTACGAAAAATAGATATCCATGAACTGAAGTATGGACAATTGCATCGTGCGTTTGAACACGCGCTAGATTGGGAAGAACAACGAATATTGGAAATGAAGTATATGAGTGCGACAGAGTTAAACGATGATTATATTTATACAGTATTAGGGATGAAGAGAGGCAAGTTTTATCGGAAACGAAAGTCAGGGATTTTGAATTTCGCGACTGCATTAGAAATGATTTGAAAAATAATGGAACTTTTGGGGCACTGTTTGAGGCACTAAATCGGGTACCTTTTTGTTTTGAAAATAAATGTACGATATTCCTATAGTGAATTGTTCTTTGAAAAGAGCATAGCTTGTGGGGATAGCGTTACCCCGTTATCAAAACGTGACTCGGTTAGGATAAACGGGGGATATAGAAAGCGTGGTAGAATGAAAAATCAATGGGAGTATGTCCCGTTCATATACCAAGTTGGCTGTTTTTGTATTGCGGAACGGTCAACTTGTTTTGTTTAGAAATAGTGGCCGTATATATTTTCGATTATCACAAGGAATTATATGTAGGATGTCGAAAAGGAAGATAAGAGGAGGGGGGGAAAATGAGTCCGTATTCTAAAATTATTGTATCTAGCGGAAATACATATATGACGCCATTTGATTTGCAACATTTGATTGAAAAAATGACGAGTGGTAACGATGGTAAAATTTGTGATAAGTTTATTCAAATTGTAATCATAGATACAAAAGCAGGAGAGGAAAAACAAGTCGTGTTAAATCCGCAGCAAATTGTGGTGATGGAAGAAGCGAAATTTAAAAGGGCGCCTCATGTTCCAGCGGTGTTTAAATATGAGAATCAGTAGTGATGAGGTGCAAGGGGGAAGAATCGTTAGGGATTTGTCATATATTCCTTTTTTGTTTGCAAGTATACATTGAAAAGAGAAAAGCATCCATAGCGGGTGCTTTTCTAATTTTATGAGGAGGCGAAAAGAGATGTTTTTCAAAAGAAAGAAAAAGAAGGAACAGAATAAGAAAGTTACGCCAGAACGTGTAAACAGAAATAGCGATTGTACAACAAATGATTGGTTGATTCACAAGACGACACCAAGTGCAATCAACTCCAGTTCGGATTATGGAAACGATGATAGTGGTAGTTATTCATCCCCCTGTTCATCCCCCTGTTCGTCGCACTCATCGTTTGATGCAGGAGGTTCATTTGATAGTTCGTCCAGTTGTGATTAAGTAGCTGATTAAAAAAGGAGGATTCACAAAATGGTCAATAACAAATTAACTATCAAAGTAACGGCTGATACATCAGAAGTATTAAAACAAATGAAGGAAGTGACAGAATCTGCCAATGAATGTGTGGGTGCATGGGAGAAGTTGGAAAAGGTTATGGGGAAGTTTAGGAATCAAAGTAATACAGGTGTATTACATATCAAAGTTCCTATTCTTCTGAATGGCAAAGCAATTACTCGATCAGTTCATGAACCAATCCATGATATGGAAATGAACCCTGAAATACAAAGTAAGATTGATAAGTTAGGTTTACTTCTTGTAGATGATTTCATATATAACAAATATTGTGTGCCGTTTGAAAAAAAGAAAGGCGATAAAAAACACGAGAAATATTATAAGTGGTATGGTCGAACACCTATGTTTTTTACAGAGAAATATCTGATGGAATTTACAATAGAAGAACTGTTACAGAAGGATAAAAGTAACCATGAAATGTTTTGTCCGTCTTATTTCGAAAAAAATAAAATAGCAAGGAAGAAAGTGGAACGGATTCAAAAGAAAATAGAAGAAGTTTTGCTAAGTATGAATGAAGCAAGAATATTACAAGGATTAGAACCTATTGAATTAGATCCATGCAACCAGTTTTTTAAGAAGCTAGAGGAGAAGAAAAAGGAAATAAAGGGTTATAAAGAAACGATTAGACATTTACCAGGACTTAGTCGAGTTATCGAAGCTTTAGAGAAATTAAATAAAGAATATACCATCACAAAGCGTACAGAGATATATGGTAAGAATGACAAACATCCACGTATCGAGAGTGCTTGGGATGTAGAAGAGAAGATTTAATAGCGTGCCAAGTAAACCATTCAAGCCATGTCAGTCGATAGGTTGTAATGAACTAACACGGGATAAGTATTGTAGCAAGCATCAAGATAAAGTACAGGAGAACACAAGATACTATGACAAATACATACGGAACAAAAGCTCACGTTCATTCTACAACTCAAGACTGTGGAAGGATATGCGTGAGCTTATGTATCGTAGAGATCATGGCTTATGTGTTCCATGTAGAAGCAAGGACATCATTCAGATAGGTGATGTAGTCGATCATATCATTCCTATTCGTGTGGATTGGTCGAAACGATTAGAACCGACTAATTTACAAACACTCTGTCATGCTTGTCACAACAAGAAAACAAAAGAAGATGAGAAGGTCTACAAGCGTTGATGTGGAGAAGAGATACGGAAGGATCCCCCCACCTTCGAGGGGGGCCAGGGGGCCTCCTGAGACCGGTGACAAGCTTTCCGTGTGAAAATTTCGTTTTATTCTATAAAAGGGGGCTCGGCTGAAGGAGGTGGTTCTCATAGGAAGGAAAGCGAAGCCGATTCATTTGCATTTATTAGAAGGCAATGCAAATCGATTGACAAAAGACGAAATTGAACAGCGATTAAAAACCGAAAAACAGTTACAAGCAAAAAAGGATAAAGTAAAACCACCCACATGGTTAGATTCAGCTGCTAAGAGAGAGTTCAAACGAATTGCAGCTGAATTATTAGAGTTGGATGTCATTACAAACATAGATGTAAATGCACTAGCAACGTATTGTGATGCTTATTCTGACTATGTTGGATGCACCAAAATCATCCAAGAAGAAGGTTTGCTTGTGGAATACACCAACAAGGCGGCCGAAACCAACAAAGTTCCCCATCCACTACTAACAAAGAAAAAGCAATTGCATGAACAAATGAAGGCGATAGGTGTAGATTTCGGATTTACTCCAAACGCAAGGGCGAGAATTGTGATGCCGCGTGCGAAAAAAGGGGCGCAAACAACTGTAGAAAAGGAGTTTGGCGTATAACATGATCAGACAATGGATGCTAGATTATTGTGATGATGTACTGAGTGGTGAGGTCATTGCTTGTCAGAAGCATAAACAAGCTTGTGAACGATTTGTAAGGGACATTGAGCGTGAAGGATCTGAAGATTTTCCATATGTTTTTAAGGAAGAAAAAGCAATTCGTTTCCTAAAGTGGATGTCTCTTTTTAAGCATACAAAAGGAAAGTTAGCAGGTCAGAGAATGGAACCACATTCGATACAAATTTTTGTGTTTAGCAATATTTATGGATGGGTTCATCGCAATACTGGATTAAGGCGATTTAAAAAAGCTTATTGGCAAGTAGGTCGCAAAAATGCAAAGTCACAATCTTTAGCGTGCGTCGGTTCATATGAAGCAATGGCCTTTGGTGAGAATATGTCTGAAGTATATGTTGGTGCCACAAAAACAGAGCAAAGTAAGATTGTTTGGAACGAAATTAAGGCCCAAATGAATGGGTGTGACGATCTAAAAGATAAATTTAATATTGCTTATGGGAAAATTGAGCACTTAAAGACAAATTCTTTTATTTCCGCACTTTCAAAAGATGCTGGGAAATCTGGTGATGGATTGAATGTTCAGTGCGGTATTATCGATGAATACCATGCACATCCTACTTCTGAAATATATGATGTTCTTGTATCTGGTTCGGGAGCTCGTCCTAATCCATTAATGATGATTATTACGACAGCAGGATTTAATTTGAGTAACCCTTGCTATCGTGTGGAATATCAATATGTTTCTAAGATTCTAGATTCAAATATTGATATTGAAAATGAAGAATACTTTGTAATGGTCAATGAATTAGATAAGGATGATGAAATTACAAACCAAAATGTATGGGAGAAGGCAAATCCTATTTTATGTAGTTATGAAGAAGGGTGCTCTTTTTTAAAAGGAGAGTTACAATCAGCATTAGATGTGCCAGAGAAAATGCGGAATTTCCTTACTAAAAATATGAATCGATGGGTTGATATGAAGGAAAACGGCTACATGGATATGAAAAAGTGGAAAGATTGCGATGGAACTGTTGAATTATCTGAATTAAAAGGTTTGGAATGTACAGTAGGAGTCGACTTATCAGCCAAAATTGACTTAACGAGCATTTCATTTGAGTTCAAGAAGGATGATAAGTATATTGTTTTAAGTCATAGCTTTATGCCGGAAGATACGTTAGCTGAAAAGAGACAAACGGATAAAGTTCCTTATGATCTGTGGGTACAACAAAATTGGATCACGACAACGCCTGGTGCAGTAGTTGATTATGAATTTATTAAAACACATATTAGAAACATGGAGAAAGAGAATAAGTTCAAAATTAAAGAAATATGTGCTGATCCATGGAATGCAACACAGTTTATGCAAGATATGGAAGCTGAAGGATATACGATGATAGAGATACGCCAAGGAATGGCGACTTTATCAGGTCCTACAAAAGATTTTAGAGAACAAGTGTATCTAAAGAAAGTTATCCACAATAACAACCCTGTATTAAATTGGGCAACTAGTAATGCTATAACGAGGCAGGATGCTAATGAAAACATTATGTTGGACAAGTCAAAAGCAACAGAAAGAATTGATCCGATTGCGGCTGTCATCAACTCACACGTTCGTTGTATCCTCAATTCTGGTGAGATGGACTTAAATTCCTATATTTTAAGTCAAGATTTCTCGTTTTAGGAGGAATGACATGCGCTTTTTATTATTTTTTATCAGTATTTTAGAAGATATTCTATTGATTTCGGGGTTGTCCATTATTGTTGGGACGACTTTTTTTATTCATCCAATTTACGGATGGTATCTGCTGGGAATCATTCTTACGCTGATTGGGGTGGTGATCGCGAGGAAATAGAGGGGAGGTGAAAATATGATATTCCGGAATTTGTTTCGCAATCAGGATACGACCGATCTAAGAAATCCAGTACCTTGGTTTCGGAGTTTATTTAGTTATGAAGCAACGAGCGGAGAACGGGTTACCGTAGAATCTTCGTTAGGTGTACCAACGGTATACCGGTGCGTGAACATTTTAGCGAATAGTGTTGCGATGCTTCCGTTTCAAACGTTTAAAAAGACAGCGAAGGGAAGAGAACGGGATAAGGCGCATCAAGTCTCATTTGTGCTGGAAAGGCGTCCGAATCCGTACCAAAGTCCGTTTAAATTTAAACATTTAATTGAAACGCATCGGAACACGTGGGGCAATGCGTATATCAACATCCACTGGGGAGTGGATGGAAGACCAAAAGAATTGTGGGTGTTGAATCCAGCTGTCACAAACCCCGTTATCGATGTAAAAACAAATCAACTGTGGTATTTCACGAGTTTACCAGATGGGACACCTGTGAAACTAGCAGCTGATGATGTCATTCATCTCACGACATTATCGACTGATGGTCTGAAGGGGAAACCACCGATTCAAGTCGCAAGAGAATCGATTGGAAGCTCACAGGCAGCGCAAAAGTTCAAGGGGAAATTCTATAGGAAAGGTGCGACCCATAGTGGGTTGCTAAAAACAGCGCAACCCCTGAATAAAGAGGCAAAAGACAAGCTTCGTGAGGCATGGGAAGAAGCCAATACAGGTCTGAGTAATGCGCAGCGTATTGCGATATTAGATGCAGGTCTCGAATTTGAAAAAGTGGGTATGCCGTTAAAAGATGCCCAGTTTATTGAAGGAATGAAGTTTGATAAAGGTGAAATCGCAAATATTTTTAACATTCCCTTGCACATGATTAATGAATTAGATCGTGCGACATTCTCCAATATTGAACAACAAGCACTGGATTTTATTCAAAATACACTCAGCCCGATTCTCATTCAGTATGAAGAGGAATTTTCTTATAAAGTCTTTTCTTTTGGTGAACAAAAACGATATTATCTCAAGTTTAACTTAACCAGTCTTTTACGAGCGGACCAGAAATCTAGAGCGGAGTTCTATAACATTATGTTAGACCGTGGTGTGTTCTCGATTAATAAGGTATTAGAACTAGAGGATATGGACGGGATTGGGGAACACGGAGATAAGAATCGCGTGGATTTAAACCATGTATCCATTGAAATTGCAGATGAATATCAGTTAGCGAAAGCGGGAGCGCCTATGGGGGGAGGTGAAGAGGATGCATAATGTGTTTACCGTCAAAAATCAAACAGATTCTTCGGCAGATTTGTATATTTACGGTGATATTATCAATAATACAGCTTGGAAATGGGACGATTCGGATGTGATGCCGGATGATGTGAAAAACATGTTAGGACAACTGGATGATAAAAGTAACCTGAATATCTATGTAAATAGTGGTGGTGGTTCTGTATTTGCTGGTTTAGCTATTTATAATATGCTAAAGCGAAATAAGGCACAAAAAACTGTTTATGTAGATGGAGTCGCAGCTTCTATTGCTTCTGTTATTGCTTTAGCGGGTGACCGTGTTGTGATTCCTTCGAATGCTTTTCTAATGATTCATAAACCGTGGGCATACACGGCAGGGAATGCCAATGATTTTCGAAAGATGGCAGAGGATTTGGATCACATTGAATCTGGCATTTTGAATGTCTACAAAGAAAATCTGAAAGATGGTATTGGAATAGAAGAGATTCAGCAGTTAGTAGATGCGGAGACTTGGTTAAGTGGGGAAGAAGCTGAAAAATACTTCAATATTGAGGTTGTGGAAGCAAAAGACGTTGCAGCATGTACCAGTAATTACTTTGATAAATATCAAAAAACACCAAATAAGATTGTAGCAAAAACGCCTTCTATTCCAAAGAAGAACAATAATGAACAATTAAAAATTCAAAATGCACTAGACCTGTTAGAACTATAGGTCTGTTTTTTTGTGCCAATATGAGGAGGAAATACGGAATGGATAAACGTGAACAAGAATTACGTCAAAAAGTTGCTGACTTAAAAGCGAAAGCGGAAGAATGTAATAACAGCGGTAAATATGAAGAGGCAAAGGTAAAAATTGTGGAAGCGAAAAACGCGAAAAATGAATTAGATAATTATCTTGCGATGAATCAAATCCAAGTTTCAGACCCTGTCAATTCACAAACAGGAGTATTACCTCCAGCATCAGTTCAAAATGAAGATACATCGTATAAAGAAGTATTTATGAAAGCTATACGTGGTCAAAATTTAAGTCATGAAGAAGCAAGCGTTATGCAGGAATACAAAGCATCATTATCTGAAAATAAAGGAGAAGATGGCGGTTACATTGTTCCGGAAGATATCACGACTACAATTAATCAGCTCAAACAAACGGTGGATAGCTTAGAACAATATGTAAATGTACAGGCGGTTTCAACAAATAAAGGTGCGTGTACATTAGAAAAACGTGCAATGTCTACACCATTTGCGCCATTATCAGAATACGGAAAACCAAATGCAATGCAAGAAATTACTTCTCCACAATTTGAGCGTTTACCGTATGCAATTGAAGATTATGCGGGGTTCTTACCTGTTCCCAATGATTTATTAAGCGATACAGATCAAGCTTTAGAAGCTTACTTACGTCAGTGGATTGCGAAGAAATCGATTGCGACTCGAAATTATTTAATTTTACAAGAAGTGAATAAGCTGGCAAAGGTCGATTTAAAAGATTATAACGGCCTTAAAACGACATTAAACGTAACGTTAGATCAAGCTTTTGCATCAGCAGCAAATATCTTTACAAACCAAGATGGGTTGAATTACTTAGATCAGTTGGAAGATAAAAATGGACGCCCACTACTTCAACCAGATCCAACAAACCCAACTCGTAAGCTGTTCGCTGGTAAGCCCGTTATTGTGTTGTCTAATAAAACAATTGCTACAGATAAAGATGGAAAAGCACCTTTCATTGTTGGTGACTTAAAAGAAGCAGTTATTCTTTGGGATAGAAAACAATTATCTATCGATATGACGAAAGAAGGCGGAAATGCTTGGAGAACAAACACGTCTGAATTTCGAGCAATTGAGCGTGAAGACGTTACATTATGGGATGCAGAAGCAGTTGTGTATGGGCAAATTACGGTTACGCCTAAAACAGGTGCTTAATCAGGTAGGAGGTGTCCTTCTTGATACTAACAGTGGAGGAAGCGAAAAAGTATCTTCGTGTGGATGGTGATGAGGAGGACGATCTTATTACATCTTTCGTAATAGCAGCTGAAATATATATCAAGAATGCCACAAGTAAAACTGTAGATTTGAAGAGCGAGCTAGCTAAATTAGCAGCTCGTATTTTAATTGCTCATTGGCATGAAAACCGTGAAGCGGTTGGAAAAGCTGAACAATTGGCATTTAGTTTGCAATCAATACTCGTTCAGTTGCAATATTGCGAGTGTGATTCTACATGAACCCAGGTAAATTAGATAAACGTCTTACATTTCAAGTAAAAGATGAGGATGCAAAGAGCCCAGACGGTGATCCAATAGATGGGTATAAAGATTCTTTTACGGTATGGGGCTCTTTTATTTTTTTAAAGGGAAGAAAATACTTGGAAGCAGCCGCAGCCAACAGTGAAGTGCAGGGTGAAACAGAAATCCGATTTCGCGCTGATGTGAATGCTGACATGAAAATCAAGTATAAGAATATGACGTATGACATTGTTTCAGTGATTCCAACTGAAAGACACATGTTATCAATTATGTGGAAGCGTGGTGGTATGAATGGGTGATGGTGTTGATTTTTTAGGATTTGACCGTCTCATTTCTGAATTAGAGCAAATGGGTCTACGTGGAGAAAAGATTGAAGATAAAGCTCTTGCAGCGGGTGGGGAACCGATTCGAAAAGCTATTTCAAAAATAGCTCCAAGGAGTGATAGCCCTAAAAAATCAACGAAAAGTGAACCGTGGCGTACAGGACAACATTTGGCTGATCATATACGGGTTACAAAAGCAAAAATGGAGGGCGGCATAAAAACGATTAAAATTGGTATAGATAAAGCGGATCGTTCCCCCTATTTCTACGGAAAGTTCTTAGAATGGGGAACGTCTAAAATGCCAGCAGAGCCATTTATAGAACCAGGTTTTAATTCTTCAAAAGAAGCAGCAATTCGTGCTATGACAGACATCTTGAAGAACGAAATGAGGCTACATGTATGATGAATTTACGCCCTGAAATTGTACAAGCTCTTGAAAAGAATCAGGAGCTTGTTTCTTTATTAGGTGGAAAACGTGTGTATTATCGTAAAGCCAAAAACGCTGAAGAGTTTCCACGTATAACGTTTTTTGAATTAGACAATAGGCCAGATGGATTTGCAGATAATGAGGAAAGTGAAAGTGAAATCACATTCCAAATCGATATTTGGTCAAAGGGTAGTACAACAGCGATCCATCAAAAAGTGAATGAAATCATGAAAAGGATTGGTTTCTCACGTTATGCGGTAGCTGATTTATATGAAGAGGATACACAAATTTTTCATTATGCGATGCGATTTGCAAAAGGAGTGGAGTTATAGATGGCTGGAGAAGTGATTAAAATTAGTTCGACTGTCGGGGTAGATAACCTTGTTTACGCAAAAATATTGAAAGATGATACGACAGGTGTTCAATACAGTGCAGTAAAGGAAATGGAAGGCGCTGTAAAGGTTAAAACGTCAAAAAAGGTATCTTCCGAAATTATGTGGAGTGATAATAAAAAGTCTGAAATAGCGGAATCTGATGGGGAAATAGAAGTAGAAATCGAACTTCGTAGCATTTCGTTATCCACAAAAGCAGATATTGAAGGATATCCAGAAGTGAAAGATGGCGTATTAGACGAAAAGCGTGAGGGTGAAAAGCCGTATCTAGCAATTGGATGGCGTTTTTTAAAGGTGAACGGAAAATATCGATATGTGTGGCTATTAAAAGGGAAACTTTCGCAAGAGGAAGAAGAAGGCGAAACGAAGAAAGATAAAGCAAACTTCCAAACAACGAAACTAAAAGGGTCATTTATTGAGCGTGACTTTGATGATAGACCAAAATTCACAGCGGATGCAGATGAACCTACATTCACAAAAGTTATCGGAGATAACTGGTTTAAGAAAGTATATGAAAAGGCAGTAACACCATCACCAAAATAAACGAAATAGAGGGAGGCTCTCTCTATTTTTTTTTACAGGAGGAAGAAGCGATGAAATTATCTTTACTAATCGATGGAGAAAACCAAATTTTTAATATGCCGAAATTTATACCGGCACGTCTTATACGCCAAGCTCCTGAGCTTGCGGATATTCCAAACAATCCAGGTCCAGAAGATATGGATAAAATGGTTCAATATGTAGTAAAGGTGTATGGTGAACAATTTACACTAGATCAATATTGGGATGGTATTGACGTTCGTAAGTTTTTATCGACAACGACAGAAGTCATTAATGCGATTATTCATGAAACTGTGGAAGCGGCTGGTGGTACAGGGGCAGAAGCAAGCCCAAACGCGTAGAGGGAGGAGAGCTAACGTTCCGTGAATTTATGGATGAGCTCTACCTCTCTTTATTACGTCAAGGATATAAACATCATCATATTGATAACGAAATGGATATTTGGCATTATTTACGGTTAAATCAGAAATATCGTGAACAAGAGAATTCAAATCGTGAAAATCAGCATGCAAATGAAATAGAAGTTCCAGCTGAAAATATTATTTAATGAGAGGGTGAGACGATGGCAAATGAAATGAATAATTTGGTCGTTAGGCTTTCCCTCGATAACGTAAATTTCCGACAAGGCATTGCAAATTCAGGACGTGCGGTAAAGATATTACAGAATGAATTGAAGTCTGTAAGTACAGGTATGGGTGGTTTCGCTAGTGCTAGTCAACAAACACAAGCGAAAATGAACACACTCAGTAGACTTATTGATGCACAAAAAGAAAAAGTGAAAGCATTACGACAAGCCTATGATCAAAATAAGGCTAAATTAGGTGAGAATGATGCAGCAACCCAGCGATACGCTTCACAAGTGAATAAAGCAGTTGCTGATTTAAATAGATTTGAAAATGAATTAAAGCAAGTAAATAAGCAAGCTGAACAAAAAGGGATGGATACATTAAATCATTCTTTACAATCCCTACAGGCTGAATTTCAGTCTATTACAACAGGCATGGGCGGTTTTTTTCATGCGACTGAACAAACAAGAGCTAAAGTTGATGTTTTATCTCGTACGGTAGATAAACAAAAAGAAAAAATGAGGGAACTTCAACAAGCCTATCATCGCGCTAAAACAGAAGAAGGCGAAGCGAGTCAATCAGCACAAAGATACGCTGAACAAATTCATCGGGCAACAGCTGAACTGAATCGATTTGAAACTGGATTACAGCAGTCAAATCGTGAACTAGAACAACAAGGCAATCGTCTATTGAACTTCGGTAATCGCATGGAGACATTAGGTAATCATTTGCAAAATGCCGGTATGCAGATCGGCATGGTATTTGGTGGTATGACGTATGCAATTGGTCGAGGTTTAAAATCAGCTGTGGAAGAATCTATGAACTTTGAGCAACAGATGGCTAACATAAAAGCGGTATCTGGTGCGACAGGACAAGAAATGAGTAAGCTCTCCGAATTAGCTGTTAAATATGGGGAAGATACGAAATATTCTTCTGTAGAAGCCGGAAAAGGGATTGAAGAATTAATAAAAGCTGGTGTTGGCTTAACGGATATCATTGATGGCGGATTAGAAGGAGCCCTAAGCTTAGCGGCCGCTGGTGAATTAGAACTAGGAGAAGCAGCCGAAATTGCTTCAACCGCTTTAAATGCATTTAAAAGGGATGGTTTAAGTGTGACAGATGCAGCTAACTTACTTGCAGGTGCAGCTAACGCGTCAGCTACTGATGTACATGAATTAAAATATGGTCTATCAGCTTCTGCGGCGGTTGCAGCAGGAGCTGGTATGACATTTAGAGATACAGCAACAGCTTTAGCTGTATTTGCTCAAAATGGTTTAAAAGGTTCTGATGCAGGTACGTCTTTAAAGACGATGCTTATGCGCTTGAATCCTTCAACTAAAGAAGCGTATAACAAGATGGCAGATTTGGGTCTTATCACTTATAATGCGCAGGCGGGATTTGATTTCTTGGTTAAAAACGGGATCACACCAGCATCTAGAAGTGTAGGAGATATTGAAGTTGCATTAGAGAAATATGTAATGAAATCTGAAGGCGTTACGAAATGGAATGATAAATGTGATACGACATTCCGTGAGTTAGCAACAAGTTCGGCTTTCTTATCATCAAAATTCTACGATCAACAAGGGCATATACAAAGTCTAGAAAATATATCTGGAATTCTTCATGAATCCATGAAAGGTTTAACAGACCAACAACGAAGTATGGCTTTAGAGACGTTATTTGGTTCAGACGCAGTTCGTGGCGCAACGATTTTATTTAACGAAGGTTCACAAGGTGTAAATAAAATGTATACCGAGATGTCTAAAGTAACCGCTTTGGAGACAGCGAACACGAAAATGAACACGTTGAAAGGCCGCATCGAACAATTAAGTGGAGCATTTGACACAATGAAAAAGACAATTGGTGATGCACTCGCCCCTGTGATTAGTGCTTTTGTGGGTGGCTTACAAAAACTTGTGGATGGATTTAATGCACTTCCAGGACCTATACAGAAGGCAATCGCAATTACAGGTGGTATTGTTCTTGCTTTAACGGCTATTGCAACAGGTATTGGAGTGGTTCTAGCAGCAGTTGGAATGGTGGTTTCAGGGATTGGTTCTTTGGCAGTAGCGATGGGTGTAGCTACAGCAGCTACTAGTGTAACAGGTGCAGTTTTAGGAATAGTAGCCGCAGCGTTAGGACCAGTAGCAATTGCTCTAGGCGTGGTAGCCGCCGCCGTGGGTGTTGGCGTTCTAGCCTATAAAGGGTATCAAAAAGCAACCGAGGACAGCATTGCTTCAGTAGATCGATTTACTACAAATACAGAAGGTAAAGTAAGTTCTTCCACAAAGAAAGTTTTAGGGGAGTATTTCAAGTTATCGGATGGTATTAGACAAAAGTTAACTGACATTAGACTAAACCATGAAGTAATAACAGAAGAACAGTCGCAAAAGCTCATTGGACAGTATGACAAATTGGCTAACACGATTATAGAAAAAACAAACGCAAGACAACAAAAAGAAATTGAAGGACTTAAAAAGTTCTTTTCTGATTCATATGTTTTAACTTCTGAAGAAGAAAACAAGAGGATGGAACAACTGAATCAACGTTACGAGGAAGAAAAACTAAAAACACAAGAAAAAGAAAATAAAATCAAAGAAATCCTACAAACAGCAGCTAGAGAAAATAGAGAGTTAACAACATCAGAACGAATTTTCTTACAGGCTTTACAAGATGAAATGGACAGAGTTGCTGTTGAACATATGTCTAAAAACCAAATGGAACAAAAGGTTATCCTGGAAAATATGCGAGTGCAAGCTAGTGAAATATCGGCTAGACAAGCAGCTGAAGTTGTCCAACACAGTGCGGAGACCAGAGATAAAGTAATAGCTGATGCAAAGAAAACTCGTGATGATAAAATTGCAGAGGCTATTCGACAACGAGATGAAAATAAAACGATTAATACTGAAGAGGCAAATGCAATTATTGCTGAAGCAAAACGCCAGTATGATAGCACAGTTTCCACGGCAAAAGATAAACATACTGAAGTTGTGAATGAAGCGAAAGCACAAGCTGGTGAGCATGCAAATCAAGTAGATTGGGAAACAGGTCAGATCAAGTCAAAATACCAAGAAATGAAAGATAATGTAGTTCGAAAAATGCAAGAAACTTGGTCAGGTATAAAAAATTGGTGGGAAGAAACAAAAAAATCTACAAGTAGTACAGTTGAAGAAGTTAAAAATATAGTTTCAAGGAAATTTGAAGAAAAGAAAAAATCTGTTACGGATAAAATGAAAGAAATCCAAAGTGGAATTGAAGAAAAATGGAACACAGTTGAAAAATTCTTCAGCACTATAAACCTACGTTCCATTGGTAAATCAATTATAGAGGGGCTTGAAAATGGATTAGATGATGCAACAGGTGGCTTATATCGTAAGGCGAAAAGCATTGCTGGAGAGATTAAAAAGACTATTTCTGGAGCGCTTGAAGTAAATAGTCCATCAAAAGTAATGATACCTATTGGTAGCGCTGTTCCAGAAGGCGTTGGAGTAGGTATAGATCGCGGGAAGCGTTTTGTTGTGGATGCAGCAAAAAATGTAGTTGGAACCGTTAAGAAGCAAATGGGAAATATGCCATCTGTTTTTGATTTTGGATTCCAAACTTCTCATTATAGTGTCCCAAATGATGCGGTAAGTGGTTTAACAAATTATATGCAGCCTACTATTCCTAATAACTCGGCTACTAGTAAAAAGGTATTCCAAAACAGACGACCTGAAGAAAAAGAACTAAATCTTACATTGAATATGACAAACGTTTTAGATGGGAAAGAGTTAGCAGGTGGAACTTATAGGTATACTACAGAACTTCAAGATCGTGATCGACAACGAAAAGAGCAATTTTAAGGACGGTGATATTTTTGGGTAAACTAAGTTTTACATTTAATACTATTCGCAAAGATTATATTCAAATGCTTGTAGGGAGGAAACGTCCTTCATGGGCTCCAATTAAAAGAAATCTTGTCAGAGTTCCTCATCGTCCAGGGGCTTTTTTTATTCATACAGAAACGGAGGAGCGTCGTATTGACGTTCCTCTTGTTATTAAGGCTAAAAAGGATATGGCAGACTTGCAAAAGATAAAGGAAGATTTGGCGAATTGGTTATATACAGAGCAACCAGCTGAACTTATTTTTGATGATGAGTTAGATCGAACATATCTTGCTTTTATTGATGGTTCACTAGATTTGGATGAACTAGTGAATAGGGGGAAGGGTGTTATTACTTTCGTTTGCCCTATGCCTTATAAATTAGGAAAAGTACAGACTCAAACATTCACGCAAAATTGGTCCACAGAAATCACGTCTAATTTCACGAATAAAGGTAGTGTAGAAACACCAGCATTAATTGAAATGATTGCAAAAAAGCCAAGCACTTTTTTAGATGTATGGTTTGGAGAATATCCACATAATCGTGATTATTTTAGAATTGGCTATCCTCTCACTGTGGAAGAAACAACAGTACAAGAACGAGAAAGAGTAATGTGGGATGAAATGACTACAGCTGTAGGATGGACTCCTGTTACTGGAGTTTTTGATGACATGAAAGGTACAGGTAGTTTTAAATCAAGGGACGGTTACGCATTGTATTGTCAAGATTACGGACAAGAGAAAGGATTCCACGGTGCAATTGCTAAGAAAAATATTCCAGGTGGACCGTTACAAGATTTTGAAATGGAGACTTGGGTGCGTTTGAAGTCCAAAAGTATTGGGGAAATGGGCCGTGTAGAGGTACTTCTTTTAGATGATACAAGTAATATCGTTACGCGAATTAACATGAATGATTTATATTGGGATGCTGAAATGACGAAAGCATACATGCGTATTGGACATGCAGGAACGCCTAACAGTATACGAAAATTAGTAGATACAAGTGGGGCACATCCTAATACATTTAATCAATTTTACGGTAGGTTACGTATTGCAAGGCGTGGAAAAGAGTGGTCTGTTTATGTAGCCCGTTTTAGAGATGGTACAGAAATAGATGACGCTTCGCTTGTTGAACGTTGGATTGATGAAACCGGAAATCCAATGACAGAACGAAAAATTGCACAAGTAATGATTTCAATCATGAGTTGGGATGTAAATAAACCTGTTGATGTCATGCAAATTGATGATTTAAAGATTTGGAAAGTAAACAAAGTACCTTCCAATACAAAGCCTTATATTTTCGATACCGGGGACAAAATTGTTATTGATACAGAACGAAGTCTCGTCACAATCAACGGAATAAATGCGATTAATTTAAAAGATTTTTTTAGTGATTTCCCTAAAGTAATAAGTGGCGATAATCGTATAGATATCATGCCACCAGATGTAAACGCAACAGTTAGTTATAGGGAGAGATACAGATGAGAACACCAAGCGGAATATTGCATGTTGTGGATTTCAAAACGGATCAAATTGTCTCGGCTATTCAACCACAGGGCTATTGGGGCGATAAGCGCCATTGGGAAATCAAAAACAATATTGATATGCTAGATTTCACAACTTTTGACGGAACAAAACACGCAATTACTTTGCAGCAACAAAACTTAGTTTTAAAAGAAGTCCGTGATGGACGTGTCGTTCCATATGTTATTACAGAGGCCGAGAAGGATTCTGATAAACGATCCATTACCACATATGCTTCAGGCGCTTGGGTTCAAATTGCTAAGTCTGGAATTATAAATCGACAACGGATAGAGAGCAAAACGGTTAATGAATTCATTGATATGGCACTCTTGGGAATGAAGTGGAAACGTGGAAATACTGAATACGCTGGATTCCATACCATGACCATTGATGAATTTATAGATCCGCTTACGTTTTTAAAGAAAATCGCTTCGTTATTCGATTTAGAAATTCAATATCGTGTAGAAGTGGTCGGTTCTCAAATCACTGGTTGGTATGTAGATATGGTAAAAAAGCGCGGTCAAGAAACCGGGAAAGAAATAGAGCTTGGGAAAGATTTAGTTGGAGTAAAACGTATCGAACATTCTCGTGAAATTTGCACAGCTCTTGTTGGTTTTGTACGTGGTGAAGAGGAGAAAATCATTACTGTTGAGAGTATAAATAATGGCCTTCCTTATATCACAGATAGCGATGCATTCCAACGTTGGAATGAACACGGAAAACATAAATTTGGTTTCTATACGCCAGAAACAGAAGAACAAAATATGACACCGCAACGATTAATGACTTTGATGAAAACCGAGTTTAAAAAGCGTGTAAACACATCCGTTTCTTATGAAGTTGAAGCACAGTCAATTGGTCGTGTATTCGGATTAGCTCATGAGTTAATTAATGAAGGCGACACAATCAAAATTAAAGATACAGGTTTTACACCTGAATTGTATCTTGAAGCTCGCGTTATTGCTGGCGATGAATCCTTTACTGATCCTACACAAGATAAATATGTGTTTGGTGATTATCGTGAGATTGTTGATGCAAATGAGGAATTAAGAAAGATTTACAATCGAATCCTTAGTTCATTAGGCAATAAGCAAGAAATGATAGATCAGTTAGATAAGTTGGTAAAAGAAGCTAACGAAACGGCTAGTAATGCACAGAAAGAATCAGAAGCGGCAAAAGTACTTGCTGAAAAAGTACAAGGGAACATTAAAAATAATACCGTTGAAATTATAGAATCCAAGAATCCACCAACAACAGGACTAAAGCCTTATAAAACACTTTGGCTTGATATTAGTAATGGGAAACCTGGTATTTTAAAACTTTGGAAAAATGGTATATGGGATCCTGTTGTCCCTGATGTGGAAGCGGCAAAGGGGGAAATTCAAAAAGCGGTAGATGCAGAGATTGCTAAAATACAAGTTAAAATTAATAATAAGGTTGATCAAAACTGGGTTAATGAACAAATAAAAGATAAAGCTGATAAATCTGGTGTCTTCTCCAAAGATGAAATTAGAGAAGGCTTTATTGGTAAGGAAACTTATCAAACTGACAAAGATGGCAATATTAAGAAATTCGAAGAGATTAACACCTCTTTCAATCAAACGAATGAAGCTATAAGCCAGACGGCAACTAAACAGAGTGTAACGGATTTAGGAAATAACGTTACTGGCGTTTCGAAAATAGCAAACGAAGCGAAGACTACAGCTGAAGAGAATAACCGTAAAATTACGAGTGTACAATCAAAAGTCGATAATCAAAAGATTGGCGTTCGAAATACATTTCTTAAAACGAGTGATCTCAAACATACGGCAACAAACCCTGGGACTGATGGCTCAAGCGTTAGATTAGAAGCGACGAACGAAGTTAAATATAGAAATAAAGAATTCGTTATTTCGTTCCTAGTCGACGGTAAAATAACAGCCCTTGGAGCAACTAAGAAATGGATGGGCATAGAAGTCGTTGTGGAGTATATAGATGCTTCAAAAGATTATTTATCCGGAAACATTGTTAGTTCTTTGAAACTAAATACCGATTATAAAAATGAAACATTCTTTTCTGTCATAAAGATAAAGGATAAAGATGTGAAATCTGTATACGGAAGTGTTGTTTTACGAGATTTTACAGGTACTCTTACAATTCATCATCCACAACTAAATGAAGGAAATGTATATATTCCGTGGCAACCAGCACCAGAGGACCAAGTTTCCGTTAAAGAATATACTACTAAAACAACTGAAATTACAGAAAGTGTTAATGGCATAAAAGAAAATATAACAAAAGTTGAACAAAATCAAACTGGATTTGATAAACGTGTTACTACTGTAGAGAAAACATCAGAAAGTATTAAACAAAATGTTACTAGCTTACAAGAAATACAAACAAATCAAGGGAAGCAGTTACAAGAAGCAAAGGCTGGATGGGAAAATACTGCAAAAGCACTTGAAGGTAAAGTTGAGATTAAACAAGTAGAGAATTATGTCGCTGGATTTAAGATACCTGATTTAAAGCAAACTGTTGATCAGAATAAAAAAGATTTACTTGGCGAGTTATCGAACAAGCTTGCGACAGAACAATTTAATCAAAAAATGACTCTGATCGATAACCGTTTTAGCATCAATGAACAAGGTATTAATGCGGCAGCCAAAAAAACAGAGGTATACACAAAAGACCAAGCAAACGGGCAATTCGCTACAGATTCCTATGTAAGAGATATGGAGTCACGACTTCAGCTAACAGAAAAAGGCGTTAGCATATCAGTAAAAGAAAATGATGTAATTGCAGCCTTTAATATGAGTAAAGAAAATATTAAGCTAAATGCGGCAAGAATAGATTTAGTCGGAAAAGTGAAAGCAGAGTGGTTAATGGCAGGTTTGTTAAGTGGTTGCAAAATTAGAACATCAAATACCAATAACTATGTAAGCTTAGATGACCAGTTTTTACGTCTATATGAAAGTGGTGTCCCTAGAGCGTTTCTTGGATATTATCGAAGACGAGACGGTGCAGTACAACCAACTTTCATCTTAGGAACAGATGAAAAAACTAGCGCTCCTGAAGGTGCTTTATTTATATCCCAAATGGGGACCGGATGGCCTCAAGCTAGTGCGAACATTGGTATTACTGATGACATAGTTGATAGTGAGATAAGAAAATCTGTGTTTTGGGAGCTTAACAGAAACGGAATTAGTGTTCTACACGCAAACGACTATCATGCTCTTTATGCCGGAAATGGAAACTGGCATTTCAGACGAGGAAAAAGTGGTCTATATCAATCTACATTAGCAATCGAAGATAATAGCTCAGATGCAGATGTAAGATTACCTACTATCACATTACGTAATAGCCGTGTAGCAGGATATACCGGAGTTCTCCAAGTTAAGTCGCCTGTTACTCAAAATGGATGGGGAGCTGTTCAAGGTAACTTTATGAGTCCTTCGCTACGTGAGTACAAATCTAACATCCGAGATGTATCCTTTTCTGCTTTAGAAAAAATTAGAAATGTTAGAGTAAGAGAATTTAACTATAAGAACGCGGTAAATGAGCTTTACAAAATGAGAGAAGAGAAAGATCCCAATGATCCACCAGTAACAACGCAAGATATAAAAAAGTATTATGGAGCAATTGTAGATGAATCTGATGAAGCATTTGTGGATGAAAGTGGGAAAGGGATTCACTTGTATTCATACGCATCACTTACTATAAAAGCTTTACAAGAACTTGAAGAAGTTCAAAATGAGAAAATACAAGAAAACGAGAGGAAGCATAAGGCAGAAATTACATCAATGAACAGAAAAATAGCAACATTAGAAGAGTTAGTTCAAAAATTAATTGATAAGAAACCAGAGCAACCATAAGCATAAGCTGGTCTTTTTTAATTTGTATAAAATACGGGTTGTATAACAAAAGAGGGACGAATAACTGTCTCTTTTTTTATATAGATGAGGAGGAAAGAGGATGAATCGTTCCTATGAAATTACTGTGGATATGCGAAAAGAAAACTGTATGTATGATATAGAATTTTCTCAAAATAACTTGAACACTTCAGAATTAATAATAAACATTAAGGAAGATGAAGAACCTTTTATTTTACAAGATACAGATACAATTATCGTAGCATTCAAGAAGCCAGATCAGACATTGGTGTTTCAAAGCGAAAATGTAAAGATGCTAGGTAAAACAAATGGAAAAATAAGTGTTGTATTGACCACGCAAACTCTTGTCAAAGTAGGTACGGTACAAGGGGAAATATCGATTGAACGAGAAGAATCTGGTATAAAAAAGCGAGTCAGTACCTACCCTTTCTATTTCAAGGTGAGAGATTCGTTATTGGCAGATGAAACGATTGAATCGAAAAATGAATTTCAGCTTTTTGAAAAGATTATTCAAGCTGGGAAGACATTAGAAGGAGTGGATGTAACTACAATTACAGACTTCCTTCCGAATCAACGGGATTTTATTGCATTACTTCGGAACCATAACACTTCATCTAACATGTATACACGTATTGTAGGGGACCGTACACTGGATATACTGATACCACTTCGTGGGAACAAGGTGGCCCATTACACGTTGCGTAAAGATACAAAAGATGACTATGTAAAATTAGAAGATTGTGCGATTTCAAATTTGAGTGTTATAGCCCAGAAGGTGAATGCAATCAACTATACAAGCGATACAGGAGCCGTGCAAAAGGCGAATCTGCCAAACTATTACACGACTACAGTAGGTGATACATTCACATTTACTTTTGAAGGAACAGGCTTTGACTTCCAGCACTTTACCGATAACAGGGGTGGTGTATGGGAGTTTAAAGTAGATGGTCATGTTATCAAAACAGTAAGTACACATATGAACGCAGTACCATCCAATGAATTGAAAGTGAACTATGGTATTCGCCCAGTTGCACGGGGGTTAGCAAAAGGAACACATACGGTCGTAGCAACTTTCAAAGGTGACGATCCAGCAAATCCACCAGTGGGTGGAGCAAATACATCCCGTGGATGGGTGAAAAATGATACTGGTTATGTACAAGCAGCAGAAGCACATAAGACAGCCTTACTTTATGATGACCTACTAAATCCAGTTAAAGAGGTAGACTTACTGGTACCGTTTTCTAATAAAGAATTCGCATTTCGTATGAAACCAAATGGTTCATCTGTAGCAGCCGAATGGATACCAGAACATCGTGCAGCAACTGTGTTCAAAACAAGCCAAAAGATGTATGTGGATGATAAAGAAATAACATCATGGGGACCAGAAACGACAATAAAAGAAGCGCAAATGGTAAGAGCGGTTCAATCTATGAAAGGATTCCATCCTTCTGATCTAACGAATGCATTATGTGAGATTTATTCTGTTCATACTGTTACAAATCAAGGTGTGACGTTTGATATAAAAGTAAAATGGTTACAAGATACTTTCATAGAAGATGGTTATATAGCCATGCTTCCGGGGAGCCGTCCATTTGTAGAGAAATTGGTAGATGCGACAGGGAAATCCTTTGAAACGCTTGTAGCTGATAACAGTAGTAAAGATATTGTAAATGGCGAGAAAATGGCAAGCTATGCCATGCTAAACAAAGAAAGAGACTATGTCGTAGCCATGAAGATAAATAACGTGAATGCAAGTTTACGTAAAGGGCAAACAGGACTACGTAATCCGCTCGTATGGTTACAGCATCGAGATACCACTTTGCAGAAGCTATATCCACAAGTGTACAAAAACTGTGTAGTAAAAGCAGGTGAAACTCATCCATTTAGCGCAACATACTTCGTTGGTGAACTACCACTCGCAGCACAGTTATTGATATAAAACTTAATAAAATACGGCTTTGGTATAAAAATATCCTGCATAGATTCACAACGAATAGGGTTGTTTCATAGGATAATAGAGATTGCTTTATTAAGATGATAAAAGGATGTGAATGTATGGAAGACGTATATGTAAAAATCGACAGCCTAAAAGCAGAACAAAAAGAAATCATGCGAGATATTCGTAACCTGGAAACTCGTACAATGATAAATGAAAAAGATATTGCTACAATCAATAAGCAATTAGAAAAAATCAGTCTGAATACCACATGGATTTTACGAATTGTTATTAGTGCAATAGTTATGGCAATTTTGGGTTTGATACTCAAAGGTGGGATTTAGGTTGTTCATATAAAAGTATTTGTGAAAGAGGGACAAGTGTCTCTCTTTTTTTTATCTTGAAGAAGGAGGAAAAAATGTGGATCGTATCGATGTAGTATTAAAAGTTTTTATTGCCACTTTCGGTGGCTTTTGTGGGTATTTTTTGGGAGGGTGGGATACAACATTGCAGATTTTAGTAACTTTAGCGGTAATTGATTATGTAACAGGTATGATTGCCGCTTCAATACTTGGTCAACTCAAAAGCAAGATAGGTTTCAAAGGCATTGCCAAAAAGGTAGTGCTTTTTTTATTGATTGGAGCAGCTACGCAGGCAGATGCGGCGATTGGTAGTAATAGTGCCATTCGGGAAGCGACACTCTTTTTCTTCATGGGTAATGAATTACTTTCCATCTTAGAAAATGCTGGGCGTATGGGGATTACACTTCCACAAGCGTTGACAAATGCAGTTGAAAGTTTAGGTAGTAAGCAAAAACAAGACGATAAAAAGGGAGATGTTCAATAATGCAAATTAGAAAAAAATTAGTTGACCCAAGTAAATATGGTACGAAGTGTCCCTATACAATGAATCCTGAATTTATCACGGTTCATAACACTTACAACGATGCTTCAGCGGAAAATGAAATCGCGTATATGATTCGAAATAATAATGAGGTGTCCTTCCACATCGCAGTAGATGACAAGGAAACTGTACAAGGTATTCCTTTAGAGCGTAACGCTTGGCATTGCGGTGATGGTGGAGGGAACGGAAATCGTAAATCTATTGGGGTGGAAATTTGCTACTCTTTAAGCGGTGGAGATAGATATGATAAGGCGGAAGACAATGCGGCTATTATTGTAGCGCAACTCATGAAACAATATAACATTCCAATTAATAAAGTCCGCACGCATCAATCCTGGAGCGGAAAGTACTGCCCACATCGTATGTTAGATGAAGGACGATGGAATGCCTTTATAGAAAGGGTGCAAAATGCATATAACGGTGGTGGGAATACAGCTCTATCCACACAATCACCTAACAATGGTGTAGGTGTCGTTACAATTACAGCGGATGTATTACGTGTTCGTACTGGACCGGGAACAAATTATGATATTGTGAAAAAGGTGTACCGAGGGGAACGCTATCAATCTTGGAGCATTCAAAATGGTTGGTACAACGTTGGGGGAGATCAATGGGTATCTGGGGAGTATGTGAGGTTTGAGGAGTAATATATACTGTGTAATATGCATGTTAGCGAAGCCTAACGAATCTTGGCGAGGAACAAGGGAAGGATTTTCTCTGGTAGTAGTATGATTTGCAAGATAAATTATATAGCCCTTTTTTAGTTTGTTAACATAAAAATATGGCGGATGATTGTAGGTTTTAAAATGATCACAAGGAAGTAAGCACCTATCAATGTGCTAGCTGATATAAAAATAGTTTTGTTCATTCAGTTAATAAAATAGTAGATGAGTGCAAGAAGTACTTTGTAATCGATTTTTATTATATTTAGAAAAATGAGAAAAATGTACAAACATTATCGTATTGATCATCGTAATATGGTAGTGAGATTTATGATATTTAGTGTGAGGTAAGAAAATATGGATAGGAGGGTATTATGGCTAAGTATTATAAGTTATCTAATAGATATAAAGGAGATGTGAGATAGTGTCACAGCCTAATTTACCAAATATAACGCCGAATATTACGTTAACGCGTGATGATGCATTAAATCTGTTATTATCTTCAATAGCATTGGAAGAACTAGGGTTAGCGCATATTCTGAATGCAGAAGGGGAAAAGATACAATTTGCATTAGGGACTTTACCGGGGGTTACAGGACCTGGGGCTTCGTTGCAAGATGTTCTTAATATTAATAGCAGTGTTCAAAATACACTTGATCTGGCAATGAAAAAAGAATTACTTTTGGATTCGAAATTAAATACGATTTCAGGTATTATTTCTGGAATGACAGGAGGAACTGGAATGGGAGCAACAGGCCCGACAGGCCCGACAGGGGCAACGGGAGCAACGGGAGCAACGGGAGCAACAGGTATTCAAGGAATCCCTGGTCCAACAGGCCCTGCAGGAACCGGGGGAACAGGTAGTGGAGCAACAGGAGCAACAGGAGCAACAGGAGCAACAGGAGCAACAGGAGCAACAGGAGCAACAGGAGCAACAGGAGCAACAGGAGCAACAGGAGCAACAGGAGCAACAGGAGCAACAGGAGCAACAGGAGCAACAGGAGCAACAGGAGCAACAGGAGCAACAGGAGCAACAGGAGCAACAGGAGCAACAGGAGCAACAGGAGCAACAGGAGCAACAGGAGCAACAGGAGCAACAGGAGCAACAGGAGCAACAGGAGCAACAGGAGCAACAGGAGCAACAGGAGCAACAGGAGCAACAGGAGCAACAGGAGCAACAGGAGCAACAGGAGCAACAGGAGCAACAGGAGCAACAGGCCCAACGGGTGTTTCACCGTTAAGCGCAGGGTATTTTTATTCAACTTCAGTAACAGGACCTATTGCGAGCCCTACACCTATTCCAGGTGTGGGTAATGGAGCGTATGCCGCATCGGCAATATTGCCATTAGAACAGCCACCTATATTATTTGGCACAGGATTATCTCAAATTGCGGGTGGCAATATAGAAATTGCAAATGTAGGTACGTACACGGTGAATTATACAGTATATGGTGATGCTTACAACAATATGGTGGCCCCGCCAGTAATTGGTAGCAATGGGGTTGAAGGAATAGCAATACAATTGCTATTAAATGGTTCTGTTATTCCTGGAAGTTTAGTAATGCAAACTATAAGTGGTTTTAATACAATGGCAATAACTAATCAAATGACTATTCAAGTAACAGTGCCTAATTCAATGTTAGAGTTACAACTAAACGCTGGAAGTTCTAACTTGAATTATTTCCTAACGATACCTGGGATGACAACTAGAAGTATTGATATTGTTCAGTTAGGTTAAATGTGAATGCTTAGATTTATGAACATTCAACGGGTGCTAAATTAGATTACTATCATGAATAGAATTTTTCAGGTTTGACAGGTGAAAGATGATCAAATGAGTAACGGTTTTTTGATTGTTTAGCATAATTTTAAGTGTCTAGATTCTTTTTTTGAGCTTGTTCTGGTGTTTTAAATTTCCGCACTATGAACGAGCTCTCTTTTGTACGATTGTCAATTATGATTTTTAATAGACCTCTTCGATAAGCAAAACTTTCATGATAATACCTGTGTTGCTAATTGAAATTTTAGTTCCATAAAAAATGAAGAAACGAGATACTTTGGAACATTATGGCGTGAAAAGTTGTATAATTCCAGGTGTTTTTTGTAATTTATTTATGATTTTTTCTGAGTTTTAGGCCTAATATTCACTAAAAATACAGAATGCATTTCAATTTATGTAGTACCCATGGATAAATTATATATGCTCCTTAGTATTAATACAATCCCAATTCATCAGCATCTTCTTTAGATATTTTGTAATATACACCTGGGACAAGAGAGTGGTCTATTGTATTTGTGGATGTATTGGTTGTAATTGCTTTTTTACTGTCCTCTACAAGCCAATTATAAAAAGGTACTTTTGTATGTGGTTTTGACGCCTCAGAATCGCTCGTATCAGCTTTTTTAGGTGCTCTAGATACTTTGATGTTATCACTATAAACTTTTGTAAATAAAGCTTGTACACTGTCTGTAAGAATACCATTGTTTTTTAGGAATCTATCAATTTTACTAAGTGCATTGAATGCGAGGCGGAATAAACCTTTATCACAATTGCTACCCACACGTAAACCAAGAATAGATGCATTCGTTTTTAAAGTATCATGATAAGTTCCACCTTTGATTGTGTGGTACATCATTTCTTGGAATTCATTCACATAGTAAGTGTGGATTCTTTCAAATTCTTTTTGCACGTCGTTTTGTGCTTCTTTCAGTTCATTTTCAATGGATTCGGTTAGGGATACTCTATCACTATTTTTTTCTTGTTTTAAAGAACTAAAAGAGTTAATAGAGTTATTATAGTTAGAACACGTTTTTTCGTCCTCTATCCCTACAGCCTCAACGGTTTCATGATTTTTCTGTTCTGCAACCTGTCCTGCAGTCAGTTCTGCAATTTGTTCTGTATCCACATAAAATACTTCTTTCATGATTGTTGTGAAATAAGTATGCATTTTAAGTACAAATACATACTTATTCTTACCATCGGCTAGTCCTGCGATTACAACTTGCCCAGTTTGTTTTAATGCACGAACAGCCTCATTCACAGTTCTTACAGAACAGTCAGCTTTACTTGCTAATGTTTCTGCAGAAATTTTGCATATGCCACTTCCAGAAAGTAAATAAATAATATGATTCATTACATCTTTTCGTTTAGAACGCATAGGAAATAAACTCTCAAAGCTTTGATTATTATCATTGACACGTTTTCTAATGGTTTTAATAATTTCACTTTTATTGTGAGAACATAATTTGTTTACTTGCATATATTTTTGAACATCTTTATTGTAGGCTGTGAATTTTTTCTTCATCATATTAGGCTCCTTTGTATAAACAAAAAAGCAACAGAATGCCAAATGTAAGCAAACTGTTGCTAGGAGCCCTTACGTACGGTAAAATAGTGCGTGAGGGTACAGCAGGTGTTTGCCTAGTTGGTTAGGCGGACGGTTAATAAAGTGTACCACCACTTTATTAACACGCTGTGCTCTTTTATTTTTTGTTAGTTTTATTTTGAATTTTTGAGGTAACAAATTGGTCACAAACAACCAGAAAAGTGTTGCCATTTATAATTTTCGATATAGTACAAAACTGCGTAGTGCAGCTATTTGTTGCGTTTTTTGGAAATTAAAGTTTTATAGATTATTAATGGCAACGATTAAACCATTCTCAGCTTTATATGTTTTAATATTGGCGTCGCTAGGGCCATTATTAACGAAGGAGTCTGGGAGAATATACTCTCTACTAGACAAAATATTTAAATGGAGTGCTAAAGAAAGTGCAAAACGTAAAAAGGAAGTTGGATAACCTTTCGCGAGGGAACGATTCCATTATTTGTAGATTAATATTGTACAAAGACGATTAGAATACATTCTAATCGTCTTTGTACTATTATCTGAATTTCATCAACTATTAATCAGTTGCCTTCCTATTTAAAAACGACTACAATTTTACTGTTATATATATGAACGAAAAAAAGAGAATAGGAGGGGAGACTATGCCAAGGAAAGTATGGCTATTAGTAGCTGGGATGATTATTAATGTCACGGGTGCTTCTTTTTTATGGCCTTTTAATACAATTTACTTACATGATAGTTTAGGGAAATCTTTATCAGTAGCCGGAATGGTATTAATGATCAACTCGCTTACTGGTGTAATCGGAAACTTGCTCGGCGGTGTTTTATTTGATAAATGGGGCGGTTATAAATCAATTTTAGTAGGGATTGTCATTACACTTGTATCGATTTTAGGTCTTGTATTTTTCCATGGTTGGCCATTATATGTTGTGTGGCTAGCATTAATCGGATTCGGTTCTGGAATGGTGTTTCCATCGATGTATGCGATGGTCGGTACGGTTTGGCCAGAAGGCGGGAGACGAGCGTTCAATGCAATGTATGTTGGACAAAACGTTGGGATTGCGATTGGAACAGCGTGCGGTGGATTAGTTGCGTCTTATCGTTTTGATTATATTTTCTTAGCGAACTTTATTTTATATTTTATTTTCTTCTTAATTGCGTTTATTGGATTTCGTGGTATGGAAGCAAAAAAAGAGCAAGAGGTACAAAAAGAAGCCGAAACGAAAAAAGGTTGGTCACTTACACCTGGCTTCAAAGCGCTTCTAATCGTATGTGTAGCATATGCTTTATGCTGGGTTACATACGTACAGTGGCAAGGGGCAATTGCGACTCATATGCGAGAATTAGATATTAGCCTCCGCCATTATAGTTTATTATGGACGATAAACGGAGCGATGATTGTTTGTGCGCAGCCACTTGTTAGTATGTTAATTCGCTGGATGAAGCGTTCTTTAAAACAACAAATTATGATTGGAATTATCATTTTTGCGGCGTCGTTTATTGTTTTAAGTCAAGCGCAGCAATTTACGATGTTTCTCGTTGCGATGGTGACATTAACAATTGGTGAATTATTCGTATGGCCGGCAGTTCCGACCATCGCAAATATACTTGCACCGAAAGATAAGCTAGGATTTTATCAAGGTGTTGTAAATAGCGCAGCGACTGTAGGGAAAATGTTCGGACCGGTCGTTGGCGGAGCGATTGTTGACTTATACAATATGGAAGTATTGTTTATTGCGATCATGGTAATGCTTGTAGTAGCGCTTATAGCAACGAGTATTTATGATAGACGAGTAAAAGTAGAAGAAACAGTTGAAGAAAAAATTGCAGTTTAGTTTGACGGAACATGCAACATGTTTTAGAATATATTTAAATAAATAGTAATAAAATATCCTTTGGAACAAGGGAGTTAGCTCGGCTGTCCTAAGACGAATTCGTTAGTTAGCAAGAGTAACGATTAACCGAGAAGCCCCCCGCTTCAAGTAAGCTCTTAAGAGATACTAAGTGGTGGGTAGTTCACATTAACTCATATTTGTAATAACAGTGAGAAGGAGTAGTAGTAATAGAAGCTGGTTTAGAGAGTTGACGGTCGGTGCAAGTCAATCCACGTTTCGTTATGAACTCGCCTTTGAGTTGCAGTTGTGAAATCATTAGTAGCAATTGCCGTTAATCCACGTTACGGATCTAAGCGAATGTATTTATTACATTAATTTAGGGTGGTACCGCGGGAATCTATAACCTCTCGTTCCTTTCTAGGGATGAGAGGTTTTTTGTATTTTGGGCGGTGAAAATAAATAGAATTTCAAGGAGGGTATCTCATGAGCTTTAATCATCAAGAAATTGAGAAGAAGTGGCAAGGGCATTGGGAAGAGAATAAAACATTCCGTACGCCAGATGAAACAGAAAAACCAAAATTTTATGCACTAGATATGTTCCCATATCCATCAGGTGCAGGCTTACACGTAGGTCATCCAGAAGGTTATACAGCGACAGATATTTTATCTCGTATGAAGCGTATGCAAGGATATAACGTTCTTCATCCAATGGGATGGGATGCATTCGGTCTTCCAGCAGAGCAATATGCACTTGATACTGGGAACAGCCCGGCTGAATTTACAGAGCTTAATATTAATACGTTCCGTAATCAAATTAAAGCATTAGGCTTCTCTTACGATTGGGATCGTGAAGTAAATACAACAGATCCAACCTACTACAAGTGGACACAATGGATCTTCCTAAAACTATTTGAAAAAGGTTTAGCTTACGTTGATGAAGTACCTGTAAACTGGTGCCCAGCACTTGGTACAGTACTTGCAAACGAAGAAATCATTGACGGTAAGAGTGAGCGCGGTGGACATCCAGTTGAGCGTCGTCCGATGAGACAGTGGATGTTAAAAATTACAGCTTACGGAGATCGTCTATTAGAAGATCTAGATGAGCTTAATTGGCCAGAAAGCTTAAAAGACATGCAACGTAACTGGATCGGTCGTTCTGAAGGTGCAGAAGTACACTTCAACATCGACGGTACAGATGAGAAGTTCACAGTTTTCACAACGCGTCCTGATACACTATTTGGTGCAACATACTGTGTACTTGCTCCGGAACATGCACTTGTTGCAGAAATTACAACACCAGAACAAAAAGAAGCTGTAGAAGCTTACATTAATTCTGTAAAAATGAAGAGTGATTTAGAGCGTACAGAACTTGCGAAAGAGAAAACTGGTGTATTCACTGGTGCTTACGCAGTTAACCCAGTAAACGGTGAGAAATTACCAATCTGGATCGCTGATTATGTACTTGCAACTTACGGAACAGGTGCTGTAATGGCAGTTCCAGCTCACGATGAGCGTGACTATGAATTCGCATCAACGTTCAATCTTCCAATGAAGGAAGTTGTAAAAGGCGGAGACATTTCGAAAGAAGCATATACAGGTGATGGTGCGCACGTAAACTCAGCATTCCTTGATGGTTTAAATAAAGAAGAAGCAATTGTAAAAATGATTGAGTGGCTTGAAGTAACAAGCGCAGGAAATCAAAAAGTAACGTACCGTCTACGTGACTGGTTATTTAGTCGCCAACGTTACTGGGGTGAGCCAATTCCAGTAATCCACTGGGAAGATGGTACAATGACAGCTGTGAAAGAAGAAGAATTACCATTAGTTCTTCCGAAAACAGAGAATATTCGTCCTTCAGGTACAGGTGAATCACCACTTGCAAACATTGAAGAGTGGGTCAATGTTGTCGATCCTGAAACTGGTAAAAAAGGTCGTCGTGAAACAAATACAATGCCGCAATGGGCTGGTAGCTGCTGGTACTACCTACGCTACATCGATCCAAACAACAGCGAAGCACTTGTAGACCCTGAAAAAGTAAAACAATGGCTTCCGGTTGATATTTATATCGGCGGAGCAGAGCACGCAGTACTTCACTTACTATATGCTCGTTTCTGGCATAAAGTATTATATGATATCGGTGTAGTTCCAACGAAAGAACCGTTCCAACAATTATTCAACCAAGGTATGATCTTAGGTGAAAACAACGAGAAAATGAGTAAATCAAAAGGTAACGTTGTAAATCCTGATGATATCGTAGCAAGCCATGGTGCAGATACACTTCGTCTATACGAAATGTTCATGGGACCATTAGATGCTTCAATCGCTTGGTCTGAAAATGGTCTTGACGGAGCTCGTCGCTTCCTAGACCGCGTATGGCGCCTATTCATTCAAGAGAACGGTGAATTAAGTGAGAAAATTACTGATGCACCAAACAAAGATCTTGAAAAAGCTTACCACCAAACAGTGAAGAAAGTAACAGAAGACTATGCAGAGCTTCGCTTCAACACAGCGATTTCTCAAATGATGGTATTCATCAACGATGCATACAAAGCTGAAACACTTCCGAAAGAATATGTAGAAGGTTTCGTAAAAATGATTGCACCAGTTGCACCTCACATCGGGGAAGAACTATGGAGCAAACTTGGATACAGTGAAACAATCACATATGCAAGCTGGCCAACATTTGATGAGTCTAAACTTGTAGAAGATGAAGTTGAAATCGTTGTTCAAATTATGGGCAAAGTTCGCACAAAACTAACAATGAGTAAAGACGCATCAAAAGAAGAAATGGAACAACTTGCCCTTGAGGCAATCAAAGAACAAATTGAAGGGAAAACAGTTCGTAAAGTAATTGTTGTTCCTGGAAAACTTGTTAACGTTGTTGCAAACTAATTAATTATTAATAAAAGCTCAGAGCGTTTATGCTCTGAGCTTTTTTGCGTGAAAAATAAGCTCAGGATCACCTTCATCTAAGTTTTCGATCATTCCACTACGCATAAATCCATTTGCTTTAAAGACTTTTTGCATATTTGTATTCGATTTATTCGCTGAAGCAAATATTTTTTGAGTAGGAGAATGTCTTAACATATATGAGATTAATGAGCTTGCATGACCTTGTCTTCTTTTCGTTGGCGAAACAATGATTAATGAGAGGAAAGTATAACCAAAGAAATTTGTATCGTATGTTAGAAAACCAGAAATGGAATTGTCCTCTTTTGCAATGATGCAGGTTCCTTCATCAATAGCGTGTTTAATATAATCTCGTCTACTATCGTCTCCGATTACATCAACATCTATATGTAAGATTGAATCTAAATCGTCGATGGAAGCTTTTGCTACGTTCTCCAACGAAAACGCCTCCTTTGAAAAAATAATCAGTTAATTTAGTTTATCATGAATGAAGAACGAAGAAAAAGGCGCGGAATTCCCATATAGACAAACACCTATTCTTCTATAGAAAATATGATAAAAAAGGTAGGTTAAATTGAACAGAAGAGGTGAAAGGAATGAAAGGGATGGACAATAATGCACCACATGGCTTCTTCGGAGGTGGATCGGATAGTTATGGACAAATGATGTTCATGGGAGGAGATGGTCAACACGGATATGGCGGAATTCCAAGTTGGATGGGAGGAGCAGCTGGAGGATTTCCGACGTCAGTGGCGGGTGTACAAACAGGATTCCCAACATCAGTAGCTGGAGTGCAAACAGGATTTCCGGCACTAGTAGGAGGTACACAAGGAGGAGTGCCTGTAGGTATGCCAACTACATTTCCATCTTTCGTTGGAGGCGTACAAACAGGATTCCCTGTACCAGGCGTTGGTGTTGTAGCTGGTGGAATCGGCGGCTTCCCTCAAGGTGTTCACGGTCATCATGTGCATCATGAGCATCACGGTCAGCATGTACATCACGGTCATCACGGTCAGCATGTACATCATGAGCATCACGGCCATCACGGCCATCACGGCCATCACGGCCATCACGGTCAGCATGTACATCATGAGCATCACGGTCATCATCAACAACAAGTACATCATCATGGTCATCATCAAATTCATCCGCAGGCTGTCCTTTATCAAACTCATCATCATGGTCACCAAGGCCAGCATCAACACCATGGTCATCATGGTCACCAAGGCCAGCATCAACACCATGGTCATCATGGTCACCAAGGCCAGCATCAACACCACGGTCATCATGGGCATCATCAACACCACGGCCACCATCAACAACAAGTACATCACCAAGGTCATCATCAAATTCACCCGCAGGCTGTCCTTTATCAAACTCATCAAGGTCAACACCATCACCAAGGCCAACACCATCACCAAGGCCAACATCATCACCAAGGTCAACATCATCACCAAGGTCAACACCATCACCAAGGTCAACACCATCACCAAGGCCAACAGCATCATCAAGGCCAACAGCATCATCAAGGTCAACAGCATCATCAAGGTCAACAACAGCATCAGGGTCAACAACAATACCAACAGTATCAGCAGCAACAACAGCCTTGGGGAGGTGGAATTGGAGCAGGGACGGCAGCAGGAGCAGCAGGAGCAGCAGGAGCAGCAGGACACGCGGGACACGTGGGTCATTAATAGACCAAAGGAAAAAAGACATAATAAAAAACTGCTAGGAGATCCTAGCAGTTTTTTTCTGCCTCTTGACGTTGGCGTTCGATTTCCGCACGAAGTTGTGGTTCCGGTGCTTGCCATCCTTCTGGTTTCATAATTTTGCCGTCGCCCTCGCGGAATCGAGGCTTTCCATCAGGGAATAGTTTTGCCATGTTAGCATTGTTTACAATTTCGAATCCTTTATCTGGACGTACGCCCATTTCTGCAAACGTTCCGAATGCAAAGTAAATAAGGTCAATCAGTGCATCATATTGATCTTCAACAGTCGTTGCTTCTAGAAATTCTTCTAGCTCTTCTTGCATAAAGCTAGCACGAATTTTTGCACGCTCTTCTGTTAGTTTTATTGGAGTATTTGTCACAGGATGTCCGAATTCTTCATGCATTTTTGCAACAAGTTCGTATCCTTTATCTAAACCTTTTTCGTTTGTCATGTTGTTTCATCCTTTCTTACGTTATGCCGAATTTTATCCCGCATTAACGGGCAGTAAGACTCCCACCTCAAAAGTCGCAAATGCGAGGAAGTGAGGTGGGAGATAACTGCCCGTAAAATCCCCACTGATTAAAGTTTCACTTTATTGTAACATAAGGTAGTTATTAAATAAAAAGAACATCTTATGAGAAATAAGATGTTCGCTCGTTATTCTTCTTTCTTAATTAAAACGGATAAAATAAGATCGATGCCAAATATTCCGATGAGTAGCATTGGTATAACTACAAGTAAATAACGTGTGAAGGAAACATTTTTTAAGTATGTATGAGCAAATAAAAAGACGCCGAGAAATAAAATACCATTTAAAATAGGTTTTACTAATTTTTTAGACATAAGCTCCCCCGTGAATATCTTTTCTATCTATATTTGGTAATAAAAAACTCCTCTCTCCGTTGTATCATGCCGGAGAGAGGAGTTCAATCATTATCATTCAATTACACCAGAATTTGTAATGTTGACAGTGTATTTCACTTTAATTGGAACATCTTTATACATTTTTCGCCACTCTTCTAATTTGAATGAGCGATAATGTTCTTTATATCTTGCACCAAGACCGAGCGGATCCACATTTAAAGATTTAAACTGTTTAATTAGTTTGTTAGCTGTTGCATCTAATTGTTTTTCAACCGATTTTTCTATTTTTTGTGTATTCTTTTTATTGTCTAAGTTGAACTGTTTAGATAGTTCTTGAATACGCGCTTCTAGTTTGACGTGTATGAAAAATGATGGTTTCCCGTTTTCTATATTTACTTGGTAAGTTGGGACGGATCGAATGTTATTAATGATTGTGTATCCAGAGTTTGCTTTAAATTCATGTGAATCTAATCGGTGTTTTTCCAATAAGCCTTTAAAGGCAAACATATCATGATAACTAATTTTGCCAATATATTTATCTCCTTTTAAAAGGCCGATGCCAGTAATTTTTATTTTATCTTTATCTTTTTTGAGAATTGGTAAATAGGAATCTTGGCCTTCACGATAATATCGATAAGCTCCTAAATGTAGATTGTCAGTAGGTAAAGGGCCTGTTTGCATATTATGGTCTAACATTTTCTTTATATAAATGGCAACGTTAGATGATGTTGTATATTTACCTTTTAGTAAGTCCATTCCAGTTCCTTCTAATAGACCGACATACATTGAGTTCCCGATGTTCACATCACGAATTAACGTGTCAAAGGAAGTTGACAATCCTTTTTTAGCGATTCTTGTAGTAAATAGAGCAACACGCATTTGTCCGCTGGCAAATGGTTGAGAAGACTCTAAAGATGTGTCTGCTTTTACTTGTTTTACTGCGTTTCCTACTCCTTCAAAGACTTGAACTTTATTACCTTTTTTCTGTATAGGACAAACGAATGTGACTTTTACTTTATTATCTTTTGCTGTATCAAAAACAGTCCCTTGAATTAGGTTGACATCATCGATAATATTTTTTTGTAAGCAACCAGTTAGACTGAAGATGCTAATACAAGAAAGAAGAATTAATTTTCTTTTGATTTTTTCCATTTTCTTTTCACCCACACAATAATAAATAGAATTGGGATGTATATGTAAATAAGCCAAAAACTAACTTTTGATGCATTACTAATAAAATTATTAATATCATGTCTGTTCGTTAATAGTTCTGAAACAATGAGGGTAATGAGCAAAAAAGTAATTAAAACACCTCTTTGTTTTACACGAAATACTTCGTGTGTTCCTCTTGTCGCAGCCCATAAAGGAAGAATGAAGCTTGTAACAATAACGAGAGCGTAAGCTGAGATTGCAATGTACTCTAGCCTTTCTATGAAAGGAAGTTGGATTACTTGGGTCATGGAAAGTTGTGACCATATTGTTTTTGATAATTGTTTTTCACTAAAAAACGAAAAGGCTAAAAGTGTACTAAATAAATATAGAAGGTTTGAAAATAGTGCTCCGTATTGAGCGAATTTATGAGATTGCTTAGGATTTTTCACAAATGGATAAATCATAAGATAAATCTCAAACCCTGTCATACTGTAGATTGACAGCTGGGCGGCTTTTAAAATATCTGAAAAAGAATGTGTGAAAATAGGTAGTAAATTAGGCCAATGTGAGTATTTCAAAACGAATAGGCTAAGAAATAAATATCCCAATGTACCACCAACAGAGATGACGCAAATACCAGTAATTACACGAAATCCAGAAGAAATAATGTAATAGCTAACTAAGCATAAAAAGAGTGTTAACATCCAAGTTGAAGCGGTAGGAAACATCCACACTTGAATAATTTCAACGTATGTTCGAATGACAGAAATGCTGACGGTTAAAAAATAGGCTATAAAGATGAGATTAATGCCGTTTCCTAGCCATTTTCCAAACGTTTGTCGCTGTAAATCAATTAAATTTCCGTTTGTTCCTTTTAACAAGAAATACATCATCCATAGGAGAATATGAATGATGATTCCTGTGATGAGAACTCCTATCCAACCGTCATATCCAGCAGCCTTAGCAATAATACGGGCAAACCCAAGGACGCCGGCACCGAATTGTGCACCGTGAATTAAAAAGAAAACGAAGACGGGTGATATTTGGTGTTCTGCTTTAATTTTACTCATCGATGCACCTCATTTCTTAATCATCAAAATCTGACGTATGTTTCGTAGAAATTCCATTAGTTGCTTTCTTTACGTGTTGCGGTCTTGCTTGAACATCTCGTGTATCAATCATTGTTAATGGAAAACGAATCCAAGAATCTTTAAAGGATTGTTGTCTCGTTGGATAAAAGAGAGCGTACGGTTTACGTAAAGAAGTAAGTCTAAACAAATGGGTAAATAAAAAGATAAATCCAAGAGATATACCGAAGAGCCCACCTATTTCTGCAAATGCGAGAAATGGGAAACGTAGTAAACGAACGGCGTTACCCATTTTATAAATGGGCGTAATAAAGGAAGCTAACGCTGATAAGGCAACGATAATTAATAAAATATTACTCGTTAAACCAGCTTGTACAGATGCTTGCCCAATTACAATACCGCCTACAATACCTAGTGTTTGTCCAACTTTCATTGGTAATCGCGCGCCAGCTTCTCTTAATAAATCAATAGCTAATTCTAAAAAGAGTGCCTCGATTAAAGGTGGGAAGGGTACTTGTGCCCTTGATAAAATCAATGTTTCAAGCAAATCACTTGGAATGAGCTCGTAATGATAATTTAAAATAGCGACATATAACGGTGTGGCACAAATTGAGAATAGAACTGCGATAAGGCGTAATATTCTTGAAAATGTAGCGTATAACCAAGAAACGTTATAGTCTTCTGGTGAAATGAAAAAATCAAAATATGATACAGGAGTTAATAGGACACTTGGAGAACCATCAACAAAAATAGCGATTTTTCCATCAATAAGTGCTTTTGTGACTCTATCAGTGCGTTCTGTATTTATATAGAGAGGAAAAATTGACTTTTCACCCATTAATTCCTGTATATAAGCACTATCGTTAATTTGATCATATTCAAGAGCTCGGAGTGATTCTTCTAGAAAGTCTACATTATCTTTTTCGGCAAGGTTGTCTAAATACATCATGACAACCTTTGTTTTTGAAAACTCTCCAATAATCATCTCTTTTGTGTGTAAATCTAAAACAGGAAGACGTTTTCGTACTAAATTAATATTCGTATCAATATCTTCTACGAATCCTTCTTGTGGCCCGATAACGGTGGATTCATTTAATGGAGGAGTTGGTGCACGATAATTATCAATTGCAATGTTTGCAAGCATACATTTTTGATCTTGCTGATTTAATTGAATAATCGCATGTCCCTTTAAAACCATGTCCTCAATTTTTTGTAAGTCGTTCGTAATCGTTATACCACTCATTGGAATATGTTCTTTTAATTCTTCTAATGGAGCGGAAGGACGTTCCATTAGAGTAGGCATTAAATACTTTTGCAATTTCTCACCGTCAAGTGAAGGGCGATAGTAAGAAATCCAATAAGGCATCGTTTCATCGTCAGATGTATGGTAATTAACAAAATCACTAGACTGTTTCAGCTTCTTTATTAAATCTTGTAGAGAATGAATATGGTCACTTTCTGGTTTGCTAAAGTCATAAATGCTGTTACTTCCTGAGCTTTGGCTTTGCTGTTTGTCTTGAGAATTATCCTCTTGTTTAGAACTTTGCTGTTTGTCTTGAGAAGAATCACCTTGTTTAGAACTTTGTTGTTTGTCTTGAGAATTATCATCTTGTTTAGAGTTTTGCTGCTTGTTTTGAGAATTATCATCTTGCTTAGAATTTTGCTGTTTGTTTTGAGAATTATCATCTTGCTTAGAATTTTGCTGTTTGTCTTGAGAATTATCATCTTGCTTAGAGTTTTGCTGCTTGTTTTGAGAATTATCATCTTGCTTAGAATTTTGCTGTTTGTCTTGAGAATTATCATCTTGCTTAGAATTTTGTTGTTTGTCTTGAGAATTATCATCTTGCTTAGAGTTTTGTTCTTCCTCTTGAGAAGAATTACCTTGCTTAGAGTTTTGCTGTTTCTCTTTGGAAGAATCGTCTTGTTTAGAATCTTGCTGTTTCTTTTGAGAAGAATCATCCTGTTTAGAACCTTGCTGTGTCTCTTGAGAAGAATCATTTTGCTCAGATTTTTTTTGTTCACTATTTTTACCTGCACTGTGTTTTATACTTCTAGTCTGTTCTTTGTTTTCATCCTCTTGATTACTAGATTGCTGTTTCGGAGTATTATCTGCTTCTGTTGTTTCTGTTGAATTTGATTTTTTCTTTTTACGTAACCAATTCCAAATCATATGTATGCCCTCTTTGATTGTGTAATATAGTGCTATTTTGTGGCTAATTTTGTATATTATTCATTTATTTATGAAAAGAAGGAGGAGATTGGTTTGCATAGAAAAAAACCTTTAGTAAGCAGTTCATAATATGACGGGAAGAAGGCGAGTCTGTGCAAATTGTAAAAAAGGAGAAGTTTGTTGTAAAAGAGTTTGTGTTTGAAAATGGTAGGGAGATTCCTGTTCAAATGGGGTATGAGACGTACGGTACTTTAAATAGAGAAAGATCAAATGCGATTTTGGTTTGTCACTATTTTAGTGCAACAAGTCATGCGGCAGGAAAATATACAGAGCATGATGAGGAAGCCGGTTGGTGGGATGGATTAATTGGACCCGGGAAAGCAATTGATACAAATAAATATTTCGTTATATGTACTGATAACCTTTGTAATGTACAAGTGAAGAACCCATATGTGATTACAACGGGACCAAAATCGATAAATTCGATGACTGGCTTTGAGTATGCGATGGATTTTCCAGTTTTCACATTTTTAGATGTAGCACGTATGCAATATGAGTTAATAAAAGATATGGGGATTGCTAGGTTACATGCTGTAATGGGGCCATCGGCAGGTGGGATGATTGCGCAGCAATGGACTGTCCACTATCCTCATATGGTGCAGCGAATGATTGGAGTTATTACGAATCCACAAAATCCAATTATAACGTCGGGAAATGTAGCGCAAAATGCGATTGAAGCAATTCAGCTTGATCCAAATTGGAAAGGTGGAAAGTACGGAGAGGAACAACCAACGAAGGGGCTTCATTTAGCGAATAAAATGATGTTTATGAACGCGTTCGATGAACATTTTTATGAAATGGCATTCCCGCGGAACAGTATAGAAATGGAACCTTATCAACAATTTTCTGCATTAACATCATTTGAGAAAGAAATAAATAAAGTGACATGTAAAAGTATAGATTTAGTAGATGCAAATTCATGGATGTATACTGCGAAAGCGGTCTTATTACATGATATTGCACATGGATTTTCTTCCTTAGAAGAGGCTCTTTCTAAGGTTGAAGCGAATGTACTCATGATTCCATGCAAACAAGATTTACTTCAGCCGCCTCGTTACAATTATAGAATGGTAGATATTTTGCAAAAGCAAGGGAAGTACGCAGAAGTATATGAGATAGAAAGTATAAATGGGCATATGGCAGGAGCGTTAGATGTTCATTTATTTGAAAAGAAAATTTATGAGTTTTTAAACCGGAAAGTATCTAGTTTTGTGTAGGAAATAATTAATGTGGAAAGGTGCATGATTTATAGTAGGCACCTTTTTTTACATGATTTGCAGACGGAAAATATATGAAGCGATTGATAAACCGAAGAAAGCTATACTAAGTAATAGAAATAAGAATGACATTTCTTGAGGGGATTTTATCTTTTTATTATTTTTCATACTAAGAGCAATAACTGCAAAAACTAAGAAAATGATGCCCATAATGAAAAGAAAAAGTGTCATTTTAACTGGCTCCTTTCATCAAACAAGTATATTGAGGATACAATGCGTCAGTTATGTTTGTAAAGAATAAGTTTTGCTGGAAAATTGAGAAATAAATGTTCCATTCTTTGCGTTCCTTCCTTCGCGTGCTAAAATTGATGAGAAATGATTGTTTAAAGAAGAAACTGAAGGTTTTATTGTATATAAGGAGGAACTACATATGACAGAAGTAAAAACAATTACTACAGAAGAAGTGCAAGAGCGTTTAGAAAATGGAGAAACATTATTTTTAGTAGATGTAAGGGAAGATGAAGAAGTAGCGGCAGGGAAAATTCCAGAAGCTGTACATATTAAAATGGGCGATATTCCAAATAAAGTGGATTTCTTTGAGAAAGAGAATGAATATATCTTTATTTGCCGTTCGGGAATGCGTAGTGAAAATGTATGCCATTATTTAAATGAGCAAGGATTTAAAACGGTGAATATGGTTGGCGGTATGCTTCAATATGAAGGCGAAACTAAATAAGTAGCTGCAAAAACTTGAAACGAGTCTGTTTCAAGTTTTTTTCTTTTGCATACAGTATACAAAAGGGGGAGGGGTAAATGGGGATTAACATGCGTAAAGTAAAAATTATTAATAATACAGGGGCTGTTAATGTTGGCGACTGTTATAATATCGCACCTTTTGCTGTATCGAAAATATATGCGGGTGCTGGAGGATCGAGTGCGGCTGTTTTTTTAAATGGGAAACGACAGCCAGAAGCTGTGATTAGAACATCAGTGTTTCTTCCGCCATTAGCGACGAGTACACGTACATTAGGTTCATAAAGGAAAGGTAGAGTGTAAGTATGCCTGCACGTATTAAAGAATTTATTATCGTTAATAATACTGGGAATATATTTACAGGGGATAATTTGAGTGATACTTCATTTACTGCTTCGAAATCGTATAGTGGTTCAACGGGTTGCACTTGGATTGACGTTGTTACAGTAATAGGGACGGAGACGAAGCTTTGTTTACAACCGGGAGATTCGGTGACGACAACCTATACACGAGGTACCCCTGCTGGTACTGTAACGGGAACAAATATGGGGCAAGGTACAAATGTGTCGAGTATATCGCAAGCTGTCCCTAATACAGATAATATGGATTCAGTTGCTGGACTCCCTTAAGGAATTAAGGGAGTTTTTATTATTTAAAATAAAAATAGTCTTTGAGATTGTTTTTGTAAATACATATTAAGAAGAAGAGGTTTGTTTAAAGTAAAAAAGATGGTGTGTAGGTGGTGAAAGTGTGAAAGAGCGCGATAGACAAAATTCATTAAACTCTAATTTCAGAATTTCACCGAATCTTATTGGACCTACTTTTCCCCCCGTTCCAACGGGATTTACTGGCATTGGGATTACTGGTCCAACCGGTCCACAAGGCCCGACTGGCCCACAAGGACCAAGGGGATTTCAAGGTCCGATGGGGGCGATGGGCCCGACAGGACCTCAAGGAGTGCAAGGGATTCAAGGGCCAGCTGGACAAATGGGTGCAACAGGACCAGAAGGACAGCAGGGACCACAAGGATTAAGGGGACCACAGGGAGAAACTGGAGCGACAGGACCTCAAGGAGTGCAAGGGTTACAAGGTCCAATTGGTCCAACCGGAGCGACTGGGGCACAAGGTATACAGGGGATACAGGGATTACAGGGGCCGATTGGAGCTACCGGGCCAGAGGGACCTCAAGGAATTCAAGGAGTGCAAGGGGTACCGGGTGCAACAGGTTCACAAGGAATACAAGGAGCTCAAGGGATACAAGGCCCACAAGGACCGAGTGGAAATACGGGAGCAACAGGAGCGACTGGTCAGGGGATTAGTGGTCCGACTGGAATAACAGGTCCAACAGGGATAACTGGCCCATCTGGAGGACCTCCAGGTCCGACTGGGGCAACTGGTGCGACAGGGCCAGGAGGTGGACCGAGTGGCAGTACAGGTGCGACTGGAGCGACTGGAAATACTGGAGTAACTGGAAGTGCGGGAGTGACTGGAAATACAGGTCCGAGTGGAAGTACAGGAGAAACAGGAGCACAGGGCCTGCAAGGAATACAAGGGGTTCAAGGGCCAATTGGACCAACGGGTCCAGAAGGTCCGCAAGGTATTCAAGGTATTCCTGGTCCGACAGGAGTAACTGGTGAACAAGGAATCCAAGGGGTTCAGGGAATTCAAGGGATAACGGGGGCAACAGGAGATCAAGGTCCGCAAGGTATACAAGGGGCCATAGGACCTCAAGGTATAACCGGAGCAACAGGAGATCAAGGCCCACAAGGAATTCAAGGGGTACCTGGTCCAACTGGGGACACAGGCTCACAAGGAGTCCAAGGAATTCAAGGGCCAATGGGTGATATAGGACCAACAGGCCCAGAAGGCCCAGAAGGACTTCAGGGTCCGCAAGGAATACAAGGAGTGCCAGGACCAGCTGGAGCAACAGGTCCAGAGGGCCCACAAGGAATCCAAGGAATTCAAGGACCAATAGGAGTAACAGGTCCAGAAGGTCCACAAGGCATTCAGGGAATACAAGGGATTCAAGGTATAACAGGAGCAACCGGAGCACAAGGAGCAACTGGAGTTCAAGGTGTTCAAGGGAATATAGGAGCAACAGGTCCAGAGGGCCCGCAAGGAGTGCAAGGTACTCAAGGGGATATAGGTCCAACAGGTCCAATGGGTCCACAGGGAGTTCAAGGAATACAAGGAATTCAAGGACCGACGGGTGCGCAAGGGGTGCAAGGCCCACAAGGAATTCAAGGAATCCAAGGGCCGACAGGAGTAACTGGAGATACGGGTACAACAGGGGCGACAGGGGAAGGGACTACAGGAGCAACTGGAGTAACGGGTCCATCAGGTGTAACGGGTCCATCAGGAGGCCCAGCCGGACCGACTGGCCCAACAGGTCCATCAGGTCCGACGGGAGTGACAGGTCCATCCGGGGGACCACCTGGTCCGACAGGAGCGACAGGTGTAACGGGAGGAGTAGGAGATACGGGAGCAACAGGGGCGACGGGTGTGACCGGAGCAACTGGAGTAACTGGTGCAACCGGAGCAACGGGGCTGCAGGGTCCACAAGGAATACAAGGAGTACAAGGAGACATAGGCCCAACCGGTTCGCAAGGTGTTCAAGGTCCACAAGGAATACAAGGAGTACAAGGAGACATAGGCCCAACCGGTTCGCAAGGTGTTCAAGGTCCACAAGGGATCCAAGGTATAACGGGAGCAACGGGAGATCAAGGTTCGCAAGGAATTCAAGGCCCGCAAGGAATCCAAGGTCCAACAGGTCCTCAAGGAATCCAAGGAGGTCAAGGCCCACAAGGGATACAAGGGGCAACAGGAGCAACCGGAGCACAAGGCCCACAGGGAATTCAAGGGATACAAGGAGTGCAAGGTCCGACTGGTCCACAAGGCCCAACCGGAATACAAGGTGTGCAAGGAGAAATAGGTCCAACCGGTCCGCAAGGTGTGCAAGGTTTACAAGGTCCACAAGGCCCAACCGGGGACACGGGTCCAACAGGAGCGCAAGGCCCACAAGGAATTCAAGGTCCAACAGGAGCGACAGGTTCACAAGGAATTCAAGGTCCAACAGGAGCAACAGGTTCACAAGGAATTCAAGGTCCAACAGGAGCAACAGGTTCACAAGGAATTCAAGGTCCAACGGGAGGCACGGGTCCAACAGGAGCAACAGGAGCGACCGGGGTAACTGGAGTGACTGGAGTGACTGGAGTTAGTACAACTGCAACGTATGCATTTGCGAATAATACATCAGGAACCGCTATTTCCGTTTTATTAGGCGGTACGAATATCCCATTACCGAACAATCAAAATATTGGACCAGGAATAACCGTTAGTGGTGGAAATACTGTATTTACAGTTGCGAATGCAGGGAATTATTATATAGCCTATACAATTAATTTAACGGCAGGATTACTTGTCAGTTCTCGTATAACCGTAAATGGCAGTCCGCTTGCGGGAACGATAAACTCCCCGACAGTGGCTACTGGTTCATTTAGTGCACCAATAATTGCTAACTTGCCTGCTGGAGCTGCTATTAGTCTGCAGTTATTTGGATTAGTTGCAATAGCTACATTATCTACGACAACGCCAGGAGCTACTCTAACTATTATTAGATTAAGTTAATAAGCAAAAAAACCTTGGAACTTTTATGTTTCAAGGTTTTTTATCCCTCTATTTGTGGGCTAATAATCAGTGGGGATGGACAAAACCCCCACTGATTAAAGTTTCACTTTATTCACCTTAGCAAAAACATCGCGGTTCAAAAATATATTATAATAGAATGAAGAGAGGTATAAATTTGGCAGAAAGGGAGAGTGGCGATGCAGGAGAAGGTTAAAGATTTTTTCGGACGCCCACTTCAAGATTTACGCATCTCTGTCATTGATCGTTGTAATTTACGGTGTACGTATTGTATGCCAGCGGAAGTGTTTGGTCCTGATTATGTTTTTTTGAAAGATGAGTTTTTACTGACATTTGATGAAATAGAGCGATTAGCAAAAGTATTTGTTAGCATCGGTGTACGGAAAATTAGACTTACTGGTGGCGAACCCTTGCTCCGTAAGGACTTAACAAAACTTATCGAACGTCTCGTGAAAATTGACGGTTTAGTAGATATAGGATTAACGACAAATGCGATTCATTTAACGAAGCAAGCGAAGGCGTTAAAAGAAGCTGGGTTACACCGAGTAAATGTTAGTTTGGATGCGATAGATGATAATGTGTTCCGCGCAATTAATGGCCGGAATATGAATACGAAGCCAGTGTTAAAAGGAATTATGGCAGCGAAAGAAGCAGGCCTTGAAGTGAAAGTAAATATGGTTGTGAAAAAAGGAATGAATGATCATCAAGTACTTCCGGTTGCTACGTATTTTAAAGAACAAGGAATCACGCTTAGGTTTATTGAGTTTATGGATGTTGGCAGTACGAATGGATGGAATTTTGATCAAGTTATTACGAAACGAGAATTAATTGATATGATTCATGGGGTGTATCCAATTGAGCCAGCTGAAGCTCATTATTTTGGTGAGGTTGCGAAGCGGTATCGATACGTTGGAACGAATGTAGAGGTTGGTTTTATTACCTCTGTTTCTGAGTCATTTTGTTCTTCTTGTACGAGAGCAAGAATTTCGGCAGATGGAAAGTTTTATACTTGCTTGTTTGCGACAGAAGGAATGGATTTAAGGAAACTTCTGAGGGAGAACCTTTCGGATAATGAGTTATTAAAAGCTATACAATATGTATGGGAGAATAGAAAAGATCGATATTCAGATGAACGGACAGAAGAAAGTGCGAAAAATCGTCCGAAAATTGAAATGTCTTATATAGGAGGATAAGAAAGGGGGATGTCGTATGCAAGAGCGATATTCAAGACAAATGTTATTTTCTGGTGTTGGGGAAGAAGGGCAACGGAAAATAAGAGGGAAGCATGTGCTCGTTATCGGTGCTGGTGCACTCGGAGCAGCGAATGCAGAAGCAATTGTTAGAGCAGGTGTTGGAAAAATAACAATTGCGGATCGTGATTATGTAGAATGGAGTAATTTACAAAGGCAACAATTATATACAGAAGAAGATGCAAAGCATTATAAACCGAAAGCAATAGCGGCAGCAGAACATTTAAAGGCAATTAATTCCGAAGTAGAAATTGTACCGGTTGTGACTGATGTAACGGTGCAAGAAATGGAAGAATTAATTAAAGGTGTAGATTTAATATTAGATGCGACAGATAATTTTGAAACGCGCCTTCTTATTAATGATATATCGCAGATGTATAACGTTCCGTGGATATACGGAGGATGCGTTGGAAGCTACGGAGTAACTTATACAATCTTGCCAGGAAAAACGCCGTGTTTTCGATGTTTAATGGAGCATCCAGCGAGCGGAGCGACATGTGATACGGCCGGTATTATACAGCCAGCAGTGCAATTAGTAGTTGCACATCAAATAACGGAAGCCTTGAAAATATTAGTAGAAGATTTTGAGGCACTTCGTGAAACGATGCTATCATTTGATCTTTGGAATAATCAGCAGATGGCATTTAAAGTGAATAGGCAGAAAAAGGATACATGTTTATCTTGTGGAAAGTTACGTACATATCCGAGTTTAACATTTGAAGCACAAACGAAAACAGAAGTATTATGTGGGCGAAATACAGTTCAAATCCGTCCAGGTGTGCGTCAGGGTTTTAATTTAGAAGAAATTAAAAAGCGCTTACAAAAAAGTGTGGATGTAAAAGCAACGCCGTATTTATTATCATTTCCAGTGGAAGAATATCGTTTTGTTTTATTTACAGATGGCAGGGCGTTTATTCATGGTACGAATGATATGAATGTTGCGAAACGACTATATGCAAGATATATAGGCTGAACCTAAAGGGGAATCCTTTAGGTTCAAATGGAAAAGGTAGGATTAAGAATTTCTAATATAATCTCCATTTTTTCCGCCCGTTTTTTCAAGTAAGTACGTTTCGCCAATAATCATACCCTTATCAACGGCTTTACACATGTCATATACAGTAAGAGCGGTAGCGGAAGCAGCTGTTAAAGCTTCCATCTCAACGCCGGTACTACCTTCTGTTTTAACTTTTACTTCAATAAGTAGCCGATATTGTTCTTCTGACTGTTTCCAATCGAAAGAGACATCAACTCCTTTTAATAATAAAGGATGGCACATTGGGATAATATCAGAAGTACGTTTTGCAGCCATAATACCTGCGATTTGTGCGACAGCTAATACGTCACCTTTACCAATTTCGTTGCGTGAGATTTTATCAAAAATTTCTTTTGTAACGAGAATGCTAGAGCATGCTATTGCTGTTCGAACGGTTATTTTTTTGTCACTTATATCAACCATTTTAGCGCGTCCTTGGTCGTTGAAATGTGTGAATGAAGACATGGAATTCCTCCTTGAAGTAATTGCGATTTAATATATAAAGTGTAATCGAGATTAGATATTTTGCAAATATGAGGTGAGAAACAATGGTAGAAAAACGAATCCCGATTCAAGTTGCTGAGGCAGTAGCGCGGGTTATGAAATATGCTAAGCATGGTGAAGTAGAAGAAGTTTCTATTACAGAAAGTTACGGGAGGATTCTTGGAGAGGATGTTGTCTCAGATCACGACGTTCCTCACTTTGATCGTTCTCCTTACGATGGTTTCGCAATTCGAGCAGAAGACACGAAGGAAGCGGGTCAAGAGCATCCGATTGAATTTGAAGTAATAGGAGAGATCGGAGCAGGATCTGTTTTTGCAGAAGAAGTAGGGGCTTTTCAGGCGGTTCGTATTATGACAGGAGCAGCTATTCCAGAAGATTGCAATGCAGTCGTAATGCTAGAACTGACGGAAGGATTCGAGAGGAACGAAAGTACATATATGAAGTTAAAACGTCCTTTCCAAAACGGTGACAATGTGTCATTTAAAGGAGAAGATATAAAACAAAATCAAGTCCTCGTTAAGAAAGGTTTTGTAATCAATCCAGGTGTTGCCGCATTATTAGCGACGTTTGGATATAGCACTGTGAAAGTTGTAAAACAGCCTGTTGTCGGTATTGTAACGACGGGCAGCGAATTACTAGAAGTGCATGAGGCGTTAGAACCAGGAAAAATTAGAAATAGTAACTCTTACATGATTGCCGCTCAAATTATGAAAGCTGGCGGAAAAGTGCGTTACTATGGACAACTTGCTGATGAGTTAGATGCATGTTTTACAGCCGTTAAATCAGCGATGGGTGAGGTTGATATTTTAATTACAACGGGCGGTGTTTCAGTAGGAGATTACGACTACTTACCGGCTATTTATGCAAGGTTACAGGCGAATGTACTCTTTAATAAAATAGCGATGAGACCTGGAAGTGTAACGACAGTAGCTGAAGTTGATGGAAAGTTACTTTTCGGTTTATCAGGTAATCCGTCAGCTTGTTATGTAGGTTTCGAATTATTTGTACATCCAATTATGAAAACGTATTTGCATGCGAAGGAGCCTCACGTATATAGAACTGATGCTATTTTACAAAAAGATTTCCCGAAACCAAATCCGTTTACTCGTTTTGTAAGAGCGAAAGCGAGTATTGTTAATGGGGCACTACAAGCGATGCCAGTCGGTTTAGATAAATCGAGTGCGGTCTCTTCGCTTGCGGATGCAAATGCTTTTATCGTGCTGCCTGGAGGAACGAGAGGATTTGAAGCAGGAATGAAAGTGTCTGTATTATTGTTAGAATGCTCTGAGGGAAGTGATTGGCCGTGGGCAAAGCCTCTTCAATCTTACAAATAGTAGGGTATCAAAATAGCGGGAAAACAACACTTGTAGAGAAGATGGTGCATGCATTAACTGAAAGAGAAATGAAGGTTGCTACAATTAAACATCATGGTCATGGGGGCTTTCCTGAAGTAGCGCAAAAAGACAGTGAAAGACACAGAAAAGCTGGTGCTGTAGTAAGTAGTGTAGAAGGTGCTGGATTACTATCTTTGTCCTCTTTGCGAGATGAATGGTCCTTGCAAGAAATTATCCGCTTGTACGAATTTTTTGAAGTAGATACGATTTTAATAGAGGGCTATAAAGCTGAGGAATATCCAAAAATAGTGTTACTTCGTTCTGCGGAAGACGCTGAACTTTTACATAAGGTAGAAAATATAGCGGCGGTTATTACGTGGTATGATGCTCCGTCAAATGTACGAGAAGAATATAAAGTATTTCATATAACAGAAGAAAGATTGTATATAGACTGGTTTTTACAAACGGCTAGGGGTGCAAAATGATAAATACGTATTATGAAGTAATTGATACAGAAATCTCGATTGAAGAGGTGACAAAGAAAGTAGTTCGCCGTGAATGTGGTGCTGTTACAACATTTATCGGGACAGTTAGGGAGTTTACGAAAGGGCGTCGTACACTATACTTAGAGTATGTAGCTTATAAGACGATGGCAGAAAAGATGCTACAGAAAATTGGGTCAGAAGTGAAGGAGAAGTGGCCCGGTACACATGTTGCGATTACGCATCGCATCGGCACGCTACAAATTTCTGATATAGCGGTTGTTGTTGCTGTAGCAACGCCTCATCGCAAAGAGGCTTATGAAGCGAATGAATATATTATGGAGCGTATTAAGCAAATTGTTCCAATTTGGAAAAAGGAATTTTGGGAAGATGGTGACTCATGGATTGGTGACCAATTAGAAAAAACACCATATCCAGCAGGAGAGCCTGGGAAGGAGTTATAAATATGATTCGAGTATTGTTATTTGCGAACTTGCAAGAAGAAGCAGGAACGAGTGAATTACAAATAGAGAAAGAAAATATTACTGTTGCAGAGTTAAAAGATATTGTTGCGAAAGAATATAATGTACCAGTGTCAGCGCCAATTATGGTTGCGATTAATGAAGAGTACGCGAATGAAGATGATACGATACAATCTGGTGATGTAGTTGCACTAATACCACCAGTGAGTGGTGGTTAATATTGGATTTATGCTATAAAAAACGACTTTCCTAAATAGGGAAAGTCGTTTTTTTATGGCATTTTGGAGAACACTATCTTATAGGAAAAGGAGGAAGTTATGAAAAAGATATGTGTAATGATTGCAATGATATGTTCTGTTTTTTTCTTTTCTCCAAGCAATTCTTCGGCAAAAGAATCGACGGAACAGCTTTTAGAAAGTGCGTTACTGAATCGATATTACTCGGTTATAAGGCAAGTGACAGAAGATCAATATGAATGTGATTCAGTTACAAATATAAAGCGTCTAGGCAAGAAAGATGAGTTTGTTCCTAGGTTTGAAGTTACGATACAATTTCTTACATTTCAAGGGGCACATAATCCGCCGAATGATAAAGTTACACTTACTTTGGAAGACAATTTAGATCACATAAAGATAAAGAAAGTGGAGCGAGAAAAGAATGTTTCTGGTGCTATTGTAGAAAAGATTTGTGCACGAAAAAACGAAAAAATAAAAGCTCACTCTAATGATTTAGAGCGATAACCTATGACATTTTGTAGAGAAAGGTAATGAGCGATGGATATACTTTTAGCGATTTTACCAGCTATATTTTGGGGGAGTATTGTGCTATTTAACGTGAAACTGGGCGGGGGACCGTATAGTCAAACGCTCGGTACAACGTTCGGTGCACTTATCTTCTCAATTGTCGTTTATATTTTTATGAAGCCGGTATTAACTCCGACCGTTATTGGAGTTGGAATTGTATCTGGATTATTTTGGGCACTTGGTCAAGCGAATCAATTAAAAAGTATTGATTTAATGGGTGTTTCTAGAACGATGCCGATTTCAACAGGGCTTCAATTAGTCGCGACAACATTATTTGGGGTTATCGTGTTTCATGAATGGTCAACGACGATATCGGTCGTTCTTGGAGTTTTGGCGCTCGTTTGTATTATTATCGGGGTTATTTTAACATCGCTTCAAAGTAAAGAAGAGAAGAATGCAGAGCAAGCAGGAAATTTTAAAAAAGGAATTATTATTTTATTAATTTCAACAGTCGGTTATTTAGTTTACGTAGTAGTTATCCGGTTATTTAACGTGAACGGTTGGTCGGCTTTATTACCACAAGCGGTCGGTATGGTATTAGGCGGGATTTTACTCACATTTAAACATCATCCATTCAATAAATATGCGATTCGAAATATTCTTCCAGGATTGATTTGGGCAGCTGGAAATATGTTTTTATTCATTTCGCAGCCAAGAGTTGGGGTCGCAACAAGCTTTTCCCTTTCACAAATGGGAATTATTATTTCGACGCTTGGCGGGATCTTTATATTAGGTGAAAGGAAAACGAAGCGTCAATTAACTGGGATTGTTATTGGTATCGTTTTTATCATTGCAGCTGGAATTATGCTGGGGATTGCGAAAGGTTAAGGAGGTATTAAAATGTATAGCGATTTAGAAGGGAAAGTCGTCGTTATTACAGGATCAGCAACTGGTCTTGGAAGAGCCATGGGAGTAAGATTTGCTAAAGAGAAGGCGAAAGTTGTTATTAACTATCGCTCAAGAGAGTCAGAAGCGAACGATGTATTAGACGAAATAAAAAAGGTAGGTGGAGAAGCGATTGCTGTAAAAGGTGATGTGACGGTCGAGGCAGATGTTGTAAATCTCATTCAATCTGCTGTGAAAGAGTTTGGTACGCTCGACGTTATGATTAATAATGCGGGGATAGAAAACGCGGTACCGTCGCATGAAATGCCGTTAGAGGATTGGAATAAAGTAATTCATACAAATTTAACAGGTGCTTTTTTAGGAAGTCGTGAAGCGATTAAATATTTTGTGGAACACGATATTAAAGGTTCGGTTATTAATATGTCTAGTGTTCATGAGAAAATCCCGTGGCCATTATTTGTGCATTATGCGGCTAGTAAGGGGGGGATTAAGCTTATGACAGAAACGTTAGCGTTAGAATATGCACCAAAAGGTATTCGGGTAAATAATATTGGGCCTGGTGCAATTAATACGCCAATTAATGCTGAAAAATTTGCTGACCCGAAAAAACGTGACGACGTAGAAAGTATGATTCCAATGGGTTACATTGGAAAACCTGAAGAAATCGCAGCAGTAGCGACGTGGCTCGCTTCAGCAGAGGCAAGTTACGTAACTGGAATTACGTTATTTGCAGATGGTGGAATGACTTTATACCCATCGTTTCAAGCGGGGCGTGGGTAATATGAAAGGCCAAAGAGATTTAACTCTTTGGCCTTTTTTACGCAAAAAAAAATAGCGGTCGGCTATTTTTAAAATTAATGATTGATTGTATCTTGAAGAAATTCTGTTGCTTGATGTTCTGAAACATTCTGTACGAGCGCAACTTCACTAATAACCATTTTACGCGCATTATCTAGCATTTGTTTTTCGCTCGCATTTAATGCTCTTTCTTTATTGCGACGAAGTAAATCACGAACAACTTCTGCACTATCTTGAAGATTGCCGTTCTTCATTTTTTCCATATTCATTGTATATCTTTGTTTCCAAGAGAGTGAGGGGTCTGATTCCCCATGATGAAATTCAAGAAGTATACCATCTAACGTACCTTTATCGACGATATAACGTATACCTGATTTTTGTAATTGATTCATCGGAAGCATTACTTGCATATCTTTACTAATGATGCGTATAACACAATATTGACGCGTAGTGCCTAATATTTCTTTCTCTTCAATTGCTTCGATGATTCCTGCACCGTGCATTGGATAAACGATTTTATCACCAATTTGAAACAAATCATCCACCTCCGTATGTGGTAACTACTTTTAATGATAACATACTAGGATAAAAATGTCAAATTTTATATAATATCACATCTGATATGCTGTAGTCAATATATAAAAGTCGTTTTTTTGTTTGTTTTTTTGCTCTTATAAGTTGAATAAATAGGGGGAATTTTTTTAGAAAAATAGTACAGGCGCAGAAAGAGAGCATATCCACTTATTTTTAAGCATAAAATATAAAATCGCTAATACAATATACCTAAATCCGTTCTTTGCAAGGGAGGGATAGAAGGTGGGGCGCACAATTAGAATTGATATTACAAATAAAGTGGTAGCTAAATTTAGGCAAGATTATTTGGAATTATATACGAGTAAGTTTATGATAGGTAAGTTTTATGTCTATACTGAAGATAAACAATATGTGTTAGAAGACGGATATATATATGAAGATGGAAAGTTTTATCGCATCATAGATACGCACCGTGGCAATAAACAAGCGGCGGAGGGCTGCGATCTAGGATGGTGTTAACATGATTCGTGTGAAAGTGTTTGATGAAAGTCATGAAAAAGACTTAGAAGACGCTGTAAATGTATTTTTGAAAAAAATTGATGATGGAAATTTTGTAGATATAAAGTATCAAGTTGGTGTTTCAATTAACGATGATGAAAATCAAATTTATTGTTTTTCAGCGATGATTGTTTATAAAGCATAAAAAAGAGCTGGGGAGCCAGCTCTTTTTTATGCTTTACGTTGGGACAACATGTGTCGGTAAAATATTCATAATAGATTGTGTTGCGCCTGTTTTCTTTTCCGTTAAAAGAACTTTTCCTGTTTCATGATCCTGAGCATCAGTGCACATACCGAGGTGATAACGATCACCTAAAAATGGATCAATATAAAAACCGTTTTTGAAAACTTTATCATTCGGGTGTTTTTCATGGTGAATTTCGGAACAGTTAATGCAATAGAACATAGCTTTCATCTCCTTTTTATTTTTGTTTAAAAAAGTGGGTCGGTAGTCATTTCGCTCCTAAGGAAATGTTGAGGAGAAGAGAAATAACTACCTACCCAAATGGCGGGCATACTCCTTCTGATCTTTACATATCTCGCGTATTGTCCCCGAGGGAAGGAGGAGAGACGAAGTACAGATGAGATAAGTTAGGCGCTTCTCTCAATAGGAGTGATAGGGTTCATGTTGAGGGAATTTTCTATTTTTCATTGCCTTTGTGAGTATATTATGAAGGAATGGTGAGAGGGTGTTTGTCCTGTTGAAAAAATGTTGAGAATTTCTCAACAGTGAAAAAGAGTCTTTCTTGACATGAAACCAAAAGGTGTTATATTGTTAAAGTGAAACTAAAAGGTGTTATATTTTAATGCCGAATAAAGGAGATATAAAATGGAACAACAAAATACATTAAATGATATTAAACAAACAATCGTTTTTAACGCGCCTATTCAAAAGGTATGGAATGTAGTATCAACTGCAGAAGGAATTTCGTCATGGTTTATGCCAAATGATTTTGAATTAAAGGTAGGACATGAGTTTCATGTGCAATCACCTTTTGGACCATCACCATGTAAAGTGTTAGAGATTGATGAGCCAAATCATTTATCTTTCTCATGGGATACAGATGGTTGGATTGTTTCATTTAATTTGAAAGACTTAGGAGATAGTAAAACAGAATTTACGTTAATTCACGGCGGCTGGAAACATCCTGATGAAATCCTTCCGAAAGCGAATGCGAAGAGCTCTATTATTCGCGATAGAATGAGCGGCGGCTGGGTAGCGATTGTAAATGAAAAACTGAAAAAGGTTGTCGAAGGCTAAGTGTCCTCATCAGTAGCGAAATATGATGTATTTCAAGCAATTTCTGATCCAACCCGCCGAGAAGTAATACGGTTATTAAGTGACAAAGAGTTACCGATTTCAAAAATAACGGATCATTTTCCGATGAGTCGTACTGCTGTTGTAAAGCACCTTCATATTCTTTCAGAAGCGAATTTAGTGAGTGGAAGAAAGAGCGGAAGAGAGAAGATATATCGTTTGCATCCAGAACCATTAGAGGAATTACAGCAGTGGCTCTCGTATTATGAACGATTTTGGGATAATAAATTGTCCATGCTTAAACATATTGTGGAGAATGAAGAGTAGATTTTATGTAAAGAGGATGACCAAAATGGTCATCCTCTTTTTATTGTTCACTTGTTTGTTTAGCTGGCTTTAATAGGATCCAAGCGATAATTAATGTGAATACCGCTAATACGAAAGTGCTCATATAAATGACGTGTACACTTGATGCTAATGCGGATTGTGATTCGGTTGCTACGTTTGCTGTAGCCCCTCCATGTCCGCCAGAAGAAACAAGATCAAGGTTTTTAATGCCACGTGCATGAATCATCGTATTGAAGATCGTTCCGAAGATTGCAGCTCCTAGTGTTTGACTAAATGTATTAATAAATGTATTTAAACCAACTGCCGTTCCGCGCGTATTCGCCGGTACAGCTGCTTGAATTGTTACCATGTAAATTGGTGTAACAAGCCCCATTCCTAAGCCGAATAATCCGACTGCAACATAAATAAGGAATGATGGTGAATCTGTTGATAATGTAAATAATAAGAAAGTAGCAACTGATAAAATGCTAGCTCCAAGTAAAATAATTTGTTTCGTTTGTAACTTGCCAACTAAGTTGCCGGAGAACATAGCACCGAATGTCCACATAACAGGAATCGGCATTAAAATGAGTCCAGCCTCTGTCGCATTTTTTCCTAAAACACCTTGGCTCCAAATTGGAAGATACACTGTAATACTAATAATCATTGCGCCAGCAATAAGTGTTAGTATGTTTATTGTAGATAATGTACGGTTAGAGAAAAGTGCTAGCGGAATTAATGGTTCCGGAGACTTTTTCTCGATGTATAAGAAAATAATGAATGAAACAGCGGCAAAGATTAATAGGCCGATAATTGAAATGTCTCCCCAGTTTTGCTTACTGCTACCTGTTAATAATGCGTATAGTAAAGCAATTGTACTTAATGAGAAAACTGTCGCACCAAGATAGTCGATATGTTGCTTAGCGGCGGACTTAACAGATTCCTTATAAGAAGTGGCAAACATTAAGCAAGCGATAATTCCAAAAGGAACGTTTAAGAAGAAAATATAGCGCCAAGAAAGAGAATCAACTAAAAATCCACCTACTAACGGCCCAATAACACCAGATACACCCCAAACTGCACTCATCCAGCCTTGTGCTTTCGCGCGGTCTTTCGCTTCGCTATATAGGTCTCCAATAATCGTCATTGTGATCGGCATAACAGCACCAGCCCCTATACCTTGAAGAGCACGGAAGAAGATTAATTGTTCCATTGATGTAACGACTCCGCAAAGTGCAGAACCGATTAAGAAGATTGTTGCTCCGATGAGCAGAACTTTTTTACGGCCGAATAAATCAGCTAGCTTTCCGTATATTGGAGTCGAAACAGCTGTTGCAAGCATATAGATTGCATATACCCAACTAACAAGTTCGACGCCTGACAAATCACTCGTTATACGAGGGATCGCTGTACTAACAATCGTTCCTTCTACCGCAGAAAGAAACGTCATTAGCATTAAAGACATCATGACTTTTTTTCTCATTTGTTTTCCCCTTACCCTTTTTCGAATATTCAACAATATAAAATATAAAGCTACTAAGGTATATAAAGCAACAAAAAAGCAATGGGAAGTTAGGAGGAAGGGATATTTTTGAAGAAACGGTCGACATATTTAAAGTATCGCCGATATAATTTCGTGTATTGCTTTGCTATTCCAACATACTAAAAAAAGAAACAGGAGTCCCTGTTTCTTTTTTAATATTGCATTTTCGAATTTTGTCCAGCGGTTGTTCCGGCAATTCGGCCAGTAACAAGGGCAGATGTAATGTTATAGCCGCCAGTATAACCGTGAATATCAAGAACTTCTCCGCAGAAGTATAAACCATTCGTGAATTTCGAAGCCATTTCTTTCGGGTTAATTTCTTTAACGGATACACCTCCGCCAGTAACGAATGCTTTTTCAATTGACTGCGTACCATTTACATGGACGGTAAATTCTTTAAAGTCTTTCACAAGTGCACGAATCTTCTCGTGAGAAACTTGTCCAGCTTGTTCGCTGCCATCAATTTCATTTTTTTCTAATAAGAATAAGAAGTAACGTTCAGGCACATAACCTTTTAACACGTTTTTAATTCCTTTTTTCGGATCTTCTTTCATTTGTTTCAGCATGCGCTGGAATAGTTGCTCGCTATTTTCTTCTGGCAGTGCATCGATACTCATGTGCACTGTGTTCGTTTTAAACTTTTTCAGTGCTTTCACGACGAATTGGCTACAGCGAAGAGCAGCAGGACCAGATAGGCCGAAGTGAGTGAAAAGCATGTCCATTTTATGAGAAATGATAACTTTTCCTTTCGGGTTTAATACACTTAAGTTTACATCTCGTAAAGCAAGACCTTGTAATGTGCGGTCACGAATAAACGGTTCGTTTGAAAGAATTGGTACTTCTGTTGGGAAAAGTTCTGTAATTGTATGCCCAGCTTTTTCAGCCCAAGCGTATCCGTCTCCAGTAGAACCAGTTTGAGGAACAGATTTTCCGCCAACAGCGATAACGACGTGATTCGTTTCTAACACTTCGCCTGTTTGTAATACAACTGCTTTCGTTTGACCGTTTTCATACTCAATCGTTTCGACAGGCGTATTCGTACGTATTTTCACACCTAAGTCTTTTAATCGTGTTAACAGTGCATCTACAACAGATTGCGCTTTATTTGATACGGGGAACATGCGGCCATGATCCTCTTCTTTCAGTTGTACACCGAGATTTTCGAAGAATGTAATAATATCTTCATTACTGAAAATAGAAAAAGCACTGTATAAGAAGCGACCATTTCCAGGTATATGTTTAACGATTTCATCAAGTGGTAGACGGTTCGTTACGTTACAACGACCACCACCAGAAATCGCAAGTTTACGTCCTAGTTTATTTCCTTTATCAAGAAGTAAGACGCTTGCGCCTTCTTCAGCAGCACCGATTGCAGCCATTAGCCCTGAAGGACCGCCGCCGATGACAATAACATCATAATGCATAATATATCGACCTCATTTTCTACATTTCCTGCCTAAAAGAATAGCATGTTTTCCCTTAAAAGAAAAATAGAGTGAAGTACTGCTTAAGAGGAGAATTGTGGTACAATACAAAAGTTAGAGTTCAGCATTATCCTGCTATTTATGGGCAATAAGACTACTATCTTAAGATTTATGAGAAGTAAAGAGGGAGTTAAAAAGGTCCGTAAATGCTCGAATGATTAGTAGGAGGGGAGTCTCCCACTAATTATAGTTTCACTTTATTGTAGATGTAGGAGGATTTTCGTATGTCCGATTCAAAATTTCTGCGCGGAACGCTTATTGTGACGTTAGGGACATTTTTAGTAAAGTTCTTAGGCATGATTTACGTTTTTCCGTTTCATGCATTAGTAGGCACAGAAGGCGGAACGCTCTATACATATGGATACATTCCATATACGATATTTTTAAGTATCGCAACGGCAGGAGTGCCGCTTGCTGTTTCTAAGTTTGTTTCCAAATATAATGCACTTGGGGATTATAAAACGAGTCGGAGAATGTTCCGCTCGGGAATGGTTATGATGATAGTAACAGGAGTTCTTTCCTTCTTAGTACTGTACATGACCGCACCATTATTTGCAGAAGCAATGCTTGGTAAACAAAGTTTACAAAATAAGATAGAAGAAGTTACGACGATTATTCGCCTCGTAAGTTTTGCGCTTATTGTTGTGCCGGCAGCAAGTTTGATTCGTGGTTATTTCCAAGGCCACCAATCGATGGGACCGACTACGGTTTCACAAATTATTGAGCAAATTATTCGTATCGTCTTTTTATTAGCGGGTAGTTTCATCGTTATTAAAGTACTTGGCGGTACAGTAGCAACGGCAGTTGGGGTTGCGACATTCGCTGCGTTCGTTTCAGCAGTTGGAGCACTTGGTGTATTAATTTGGTACTGGTTAAAACGTAAAAAATATTTAGATCAATATTTAATTGAGCAAACTGTACCAGAATCGACGGTAAGTACCGCTCAATTGTTTAAAGAGTTGTTTGCATATGCAATCCCTTATGTTGTAATTGGATTAACAATTCCTTTATATCAACAAATTGATACATTGACATTTAACTCTATTATGCAGGCGATTGGTCAAGGAGATATCGCAGAGCGAGCACTCGGTATTTTCACGATGTGGACGCATAAATTAATTATGATTCCAGTATCACTTGCAACAGCGTTTAGTTTAACGCTCGTGCCAGCGATTACAAAGTCATTTACTGAAAAGCAATACCGTTATTTGAAATTACAAATTACACAAACATTCCAGGCGAATATGTTTTTAACATTGCCAGCAGTTGTCGGTATTTCTACACTTGCATATCCGATTTACACTGCTTTCTACGATTCAGACCCACTAGGTGGACAAGTATTAATGTGGTATGCGCCAGTTGCATTGTTATTCGCTTTATTCACAGTAACAGCAGCAATTCTGCAAGGGATTAACCAGCAGAAACATGCGGTTATTGCGCTTGTGATGGGTGTTATTTTGAAATTTGCATGTAACGTAATCTTTATTCGTTATTTCGGTACAGTTGGGGCGATCTTGGCTACTGCAGTCGGCTTCTTAGCTTCCGTATGGTATACGAATAGACAAATCAAAAAACACGCACACTATTCATTTGGTGTTGTATATAAGAGAACATTCCAAATTGCAGTCTTAACACTTGTAATGGTTATTGCTGTAAAACTATCACAATGGCTTCTATCCTTCATGATTTCGCCTGATGGCCGTATTGGTGCTCTTATTACAGTTGCGATTTGTGCAGGTATTGGTGGTCTTGTTTACGGATTGTTAGCGATTCGCACAGGAGTACTAGAAAGAGTATTTGGCGGAGAAGCTTTAGAGAAAATCCAGCGTAAACTTGGTAGTAGATTCAAAATAAAGTTGAAATCAAAAGGGGCGTAAATACGTCCCCTTTTCTATGATAAATAAAGAAGGTGAAGAACATGAGATTAGATAAATTATTAGCGAATATGGGACACGGAAGTAGAAAAGAAGTAAAGAAATTACTGAAAGACGGCGTTGTGAAGATTGATGGAACGCCAGTGAAAGATGCGAAGTTTCATGTGAATGTAGAAGAGCAAGAGGTTATGATTCACGGTGAAGTTGTGGAATATAAAGAGTTTGTTTATTTAATGATGCATAAACCACAAGGTGTTATTTCAGCGACAGAAGATGATAACCACGAAACAGTAATAGATTTATTAGAATTAGAAGATGCGATTTTCGATCCATTCCCTGTTGGAAGGCTCGATATTGATACAGAAGGTTTCTTATTAATCACAAATGATGGGAAGTTAACGCATCAACTATTATCTCCGAAAAAGCATGTGCCGAAAAAGTATTATGCACACATTTCAGGTGTTGTAACGGAAGAGGATGTAATAGAATTCGCTAAAGGTGTAATTTTAGAAGATGGCTATGAAACGAAGCCAGGCGAACTTACAATTTTAAAAAGTGATGATATTTCTGAGATTGAACTCGTTATTACAGAAGGAAAATTCCATCAAGTGAAGCGTATGTTTGAAGCGGTAGGGAAAAAAGTAGTTTATTTAAAGAGAACAGAGATGGGACCTTTAATGTTAGATGAAGAGTTAGAACTTGGGCAATATCGTGAATTAACAGATGAAGAAGTAGAAATGTTAAAGACGTATCAAGTAGATAACGAAAAGTAACGCCAATTTCAAAGTATAGAAAAGACCCCTTTCTAATGAGTTAGAAAGGGGTATGTATTTATTTACATACAATTATTTTTTATTATGAGGTCATTCTCACTTTCTTTCCTGTCGTTGTCCACTTGCCGCGGCAAGGGCTATACACGAGTTCATTAAACTGCAACACATTTAGATCACGTTGTATTGTTCGCGGTGTGATCCCGAACTCATCTACAAGGTCTTTCGTTGTTACCGTACCGTTTTCATTGATGTACATATAAATTGATTTAATGCGTGTTAGCATACGAGTAGTTGTAGGTTTCAAGAGAAAACCGCTCCTCTACTAGTTTTTTTGACCCCATTCAGGAAAGAAGGTCGTTACTACCATTGTACTCTACATGATAAAATTCATGCTTTAACTTACTTGAATTTTACAAAAGTTTAACAAATATTCATATAGAAAAATATTGGTAGTTGACATTTTATGTCTGGTCAGTCAACTAACTCATAAATTTCTACGTAAAACGCCAAATTCCTGCAAATTTTTTTAAAAAAATAAAAGAAAAACTAATAAGAAATATCTGAAATATTGCAATTGTCCGTTATTAGGTTTTCATGTATGGCATAAGAGATTTTCGTTTGCTATGATGAAAGAGACAATATAGTGAAGGATGGATGCGTGATGTCGACGATTAATTGGACAGAAGAAGTTACAAAACGAAAAGATGATTTAATTCGTGATACACAAAAATTTTTACAAATTAAAAGTGTATGGGAAGAAGAATCTGCGAAAGAGGGCGCACCATTTGGTGAAGGTGTAGAAAAAGCCTTATCTTTCATGTTACATAAAGGAGAAGCAGAAGGTTTCGCTTCTAAAAATTTAGAAGGATATGCAGGTCATCTTGAAATGGGACAAGGAGAAGAACTAGTAGGTATTCTTTGTCACGTTGATGTTGTACCAGAAGGAGATGGCTGGACAACTCCTGCGTATAGTGCGGATATTCGCGACGGGAAGATTTTTGCACGCGGTGCAATTGATGATAAAGGGCCGACGATGGCAGCTTATTATGCGATGAAAATCGTTAAAGAATTAGGCTTACCTCTTTCAAAACGTGTTCGTATGATTTTAGGAACCGATGAGGAAAGTAATTGGAAGTGTGTAGATCATTATTTTAAAAATGAAGAAATGCCAACAATCGGTTTTGCGCCGGATGCAGATTTTCCGATTATTAATGCGGAAAAAGGAATTTCTGACATACAAGTTGTGCAAAGTGGTGGCGAAGAGAAAGAAGGCACATTTAAGCTTATTTCATTTGAGTCAGGTCGTCGTTTAAATATGGTTCCTGATTTTGCAGAAGCAGTTATTACAGGAGAAGATGTAAATACACTTACAGTAGCATATGAGGAGTATTTACAAACTGCTAAAAAAATAGGTAAAGCACTTGTAGAAGGAAAGACGGTGACGTTGCAAATCAAAGGGATTTCAGCTCACGGATCTACTCCGGAAAAGGGAGAAAATGCAGGTTTATTATTGGTAAACTTCTTAACGAAAGTTTCTCTTGATGGAAAAGGGGCTTCATTTGCCTCGTTTGTAACAGAAACATTTACGGGTGATATTATTGGAGAAAAAGCTGGTATTTCTTATAAAGATGATATTAGCGGGCCGTTAACAGTGAATGTTGGTCGCTTGTCTTACTCGCAAGAAAACGGTGGTAATTTAGGATTAAATGTACGCTATCCAGTTACAACTAACTTTGAAGAAACAATTGCAAAGTTAAAAGAATATGTTGGTACTCATGGATTTGAAGTAGCGGATTATTCTAACTCTCGCCCGCATCACGTTGACAAAGATCATACGTTAATTCGTACTTTGCAACGTGTATATGAAGAACAAACTGGTGAAAAAGCTGAATTGTTAGCAATTGGCGGTGGTACTTATGCTCGTTCATTGAAAGCTGGCGTTGCATTTGGCCCGTTATTCCCAGGAAAAGAAGAACTTGCGCATCAAAAAGATGAGTACATTGAAATTGAAGATTTATTAAAAGCGACAGCGATTTATGCTCAGGCAATTCATGAATTAGCGAAATAAAAGATATGTAAATAATGACCGCTCTCTACTTTAGAGGGCGGATTCTTTTTAGCTGAATGAGATAAGGAAGAAAAGCAACAATAACATAAAGGAGACGATGTAGATGGTGCCGCATTATTTTGTCGCAGTAACTTTACCACGTCATATAAAAGAAATTCTTTCTAATTATAAAGAGGAAATGAAGGATGAATTACCATTTCGCTCGTGGGTACATGAAGAAGACTATCATATTACCCTTTCATTTTTAGGAAGTGCGACGCAGGAACAGTTAGAAGGAATAAAGAATGGATTACAAACACTTACAGAAAAAACGGAATTATCGTTCACGTTACAAGGACTTTCTACATTCGGACAGGTGGACCAGCCTCGTATATTTTGGGCGGGGATAAGTGATAATCAAGATTTGTTTACTTTACAAAAGCAAGTGCATACAATTTGTGAAGAAAATGGCTTCTCTCTAGAGACACGTCCTTATCATCCACATATTACTGTTGCGCGTAAATGGGTAGGAGAAAAAGTGTTTGATCTGACAAATGTAAAAGAGTTACCTGTAACATCATTTCAAGCAGATACGATTACTTTGTATGAATCTCACGTTAAGGAAACGCCGAAGTATAAATCGATTACTGAAATAAAACTACAAAAATAGAATGTATGAAAACGTTTTTTATACAGGTGAATATACTATAGGGAATAATGTGTTACTGTATAGAGCTTCGCTGATAAGAAACCCCTTATCATTTGCAGCTCGTTTCACCCCGCATTAACGGGCAGTAAGACTCCCACCTCAAAATTAGGATAAAGCAAAGAAGCTAGGTGGGAGATCTACTGCCCATAAAGGCCCGATTGGTTCAACTAATAATCAGTGGGGTAAAGCCTTCCCACTGATTAAAGTTTCACTTTATTTTAACTTTAAGAATGATGGTGATTTTTTATGTTGAAAGTAAAACGTCCATTTGATGCCTATTTAGATGAAATGAATAAAATTACAATTTTGCTCCCGCATGCGTATGGAACAAGCCGGACATTTCGTTTACAAGAAGGAAGCAATGTGAAAGAGTTACCGATTGTTCATACTATTGCTCTTCCAGATGCAACGAAGTATGAATGTTTTATAGAAGAGCCGATAGATGTGGGGAAGTATTATACAGTACGTGATGAACGGAATGAAGAAACAGATTTACAAATAGGCGCTGTGATTCGAACAGTAGTTTTCGATGAAAAATATTATTACGAAGGTACCGACTTAGGTGCTGTGTATAAAAAAGAAGAAACAATATTTAAAGTATGGGCTCCGACTGCAAGGCTTGCGAAAGTACGGATTTATAAAAGTGATAAAGAATATATTGATTATGAAATGTACAGAGAAGAAAACGGAGTGTGGATTCATACATTACAAGGTGATCATGATGGAGCACGATATACATTCCTTGTTTGTATTAATTTAATATGGAACGAAGCGGTTGACCCTTATGCAAAGTCTGCGACGATAAATGGAAAATACGGCGTCGTTATCGATTTGGAAAAAACGATTGTGACAAAACGAGTAGAATTATCACCATTACAGTCAATGACAGATGCCATATTGTATGAACTGCATATTCGTGACGCTACTATTCACCCAAACAGTGGAGTGAATAAAAAGGGAACATATAAAGGATTGATGGAAGAAGAGACAATGGGACGAAATGGGACATTAACAGGATTGTCTCATATAAAAGATTTAGGCGTTACACATGTTGAACTATTACCTTTACATTGTTTTGGTGGTGTAGATGAAGTGAATCCTGCTTCCGCATATAATTGGGGCTATAATCCGTTATATTACAATATACCAACAGGATTTTATGTTACAAACCTTTCTGATCCATATAACAGGATAGTAGAGTGTAAACAACTAATTGAAACATTTCATGATCACGGCATCCGGGTGATTATAGATGTTGTATATAATCATGTTTATGAAAGAGAATTATCATCATTTGAGAAGCTTGTCCCGGGATATTATTTTCGTCATGGGGAAGACGGTATGCCTTCTAATGGGACGGGAGTTGGAAATGATATAGCATCTGAACGGAAAATGATGAGGAAATTTATTATAGAATCTGTTTTATATTGGCTTACTGAATACAATGTTGATGGATTCCGATTTGATTTAATGGGAATTTTAGATGTTGAAACGATGAATGAATTAGAAAAAGAAGTACGAGAAATAAAGCAGGATGCGCTGTTATTAGGTGAAGGATGGGATTTGCAAACACCGCTTCCTCTTGAAGAGAAAGCGACGTTAAATAATGCGAATAAAATGCCATGTATCGCACAGTTTAATGATCAATTTCGTGATGGAATAAAAGGAAGTACTTTTAATATTAATAAACGTGGCTTTGCATTTGGTGGGCATGTAGATTGTAATCATTTGCAGTATATAGTAGCTGGTAGCCTTTTAAGTATGAAAGAAACAGGATTGTTTCTAGAGCCAATACAAAGCATCAACTATGTAGAATGTCATGACAATATGACGATGTGGGATAAACTAGTGCAAAGTAATCCAGAATCAGAAGAAATTTTGAAAAGGCGTCATCGTTTAGCAACTGCAATGGTTATTCTTTCACAAGGGATTCCTTTCTTACATGCGGGGCAAGAGTTTTATCGTACGAAGCAAGGGAATGAAAATAGTTATAATGCAAATGATGAAATTAATCAATTAGATTGGGATCAAAAAGAGAAAGAGATGGAGACCGTTAACTATATAAAAGGGTTAATTGCGATTCGCAAAGGGCACGGGGCATTCCGATTACAAAATGCAGACCTTATAAAAACGCATATGACTTTTTTGCAAACATCTACAGAAGTACTGGCATACCACCTAGAGCATGTAGAATTATTTGGACCGTGGAAAGAGATTGTAGTTTTATTTAATAGCGGTTTGGAAGCTAAAACGGTGCAGCTTCCAAAAGAAGAAACGTGGCATGTGTTAGTAAACGAAAAGCAAGCGAAAATAGAGCCAATTTCTTCATTTAGAGGAAAGGAACTTCAATTGGCTCCAATTAGCACGTATATATTGACGATAATGTGACAAATCGCTACTTGACGATGAGAATGTAATAAATGTAGAATTGACAAAGGTGACGATTTTCATAAGTTGTCATTCTATGATTGATTTTGTAAAATAAACTAGAAGAACAGGTGATTTATCCTGTTTTCGGCTTATGCCAAGTTTTTTCATTCAAATACAGTAAAATATATGAATCCACAACATGTGTAGAAATGTTGCGGTTTTTCTTTTCATAACTATAAAAGATAAGGATTTGTTAACGGGTAATGAATATGGAATGGTTGGAACAATTATTAGGAAAAGAGTGGAGTCTTATACCGGCTGGTGGAGTAACGGGCGATGCATATATTGCGCAAAACGGACAACAAAAGTTATTTTTAAAGCGGAATACATCGCCCTTTTTAGCGGTATTGTCAGCAGAAGGAATTGTTCCAAAATTACTTTGGACAAGAAGGGTAACGAACGGTGATGTAATTTCTGCTCAAAAATGGCTTCCGGGACAGAAGTTAGAGCCAGAGGATATGAAACTAGAACGTGTTGCGAAACTTTTGAAGAAAATACACTCCTCTAAAGCGCTTGTGCAGATGATTCAAAGGCTAGGAAAGCAGCCGCTTCATGCGCAAGAGTTATTACAACAATTACAGCTCGTTTTAAGAGGAGATATAAGAGTTGATGAAACAATTCAGCAAGGTCTTCAATATTTAACGGAGTCATTAAAAGATATTGAGTACAATGAATTCGTTGTATGCCATTGTGATGTAAACCATAACAATTGGATATTGTCGGACGAAGATGAATTGTTTTTAATTGATTGGGATGGGGCTGTTATTGCTGACCCAGCTTTAGATCTTGGTATGTTATTATATTGGTATATTCCACGCCACGAATGGAGTGAGTGGCTCGGATATTATGAGATTGAACTAGATGAATCATTGCTTAGGCGTATGAGATGGTATGTGATAGCACAAACGATTTTATCTATGCAATGGCACACAACAAAAAAGCAGCAAGCAGAAGCTAAATATTGGCATCAATATTTACAGCAACTACTTGCTTCAGAATAATACTTAAGAAAAATTGTCCATTCCAGCAATCCACTGAGTAAGTTGTTCTTGATTATTGGAAATATGGTTGTCCAAATTAGAGGAAGATTTACCCGATTGACTATAAGAATATACATCGTTTAGCATTACTTTAGTGTCACTACTTATACTATCGTTTGCGAGTAACGATTGAATGAGTCGCTCTAATTGCTCGCATTCAGAAACTGTCCCACAGCAATCACTTTGATGGTTGATTAAAATATCTTTTAACACTTCTAATTGATGCTGTTGATTAATTGGCATGAACGGATCATCCTTTCGAGTGTTTTTCTCTCCCTAGAAATGTAAGAGAAAAAGCTATTTCGTCATGGAATGTTTAATGCTTTATGTAGTTTTTATCAAAATGGTACATCTTATACTTGAAAGAAACGGACCGAGTGCTCGTACGTACTTGGTTTTTTGTTTGATAGATTGATTAAAACAGAAAGAAGGAATTTTTCCTTTAAAATAGTTTTGTAAAGAGAGGGAGACATCTATGCGTTTAAGACATAAGCCTTATGCAATGGATCGAATTAATGAGTATTCACATATCGTAATTGGAAACCCAGAGGAGAGCGCTGGTAACTGGAAAGAAATATTTGGAAATGAACAGCCAATTCATATTGAAGTAGGTACAGGACGTGGCCGCTTTATGTATGATATGGCAAAAGCAAATCCGCATATTAACTATATTGGAATTGAAAAATTCACAAGTGTTGTTGTAGATGCACTTGATAAATTAATTGAAGAAGAAGTACCGAACTTAAAGTTAATTAATAAAGATGCTGAAGATTTAACAGTTTTCTTTGCGAAAGGTGAAATTGACCGCGTTTATTTAAACTTCTCAGATCCATGGCCGAAGAATCGTCATACGAAGCGTCGTTTAACGTATAAAACATTTTTACGCAATTATGAAGAAGTGTTAGTAGATGGCGGAGAAATTCATTTCAAAACTGATAACCAGGGATTATTTGAATATTCTCTTATGAGTATGGCTGAGTATGGTATGTTATTAACTTACCTTAGCCTAGATCTTCATAATAGTGATTATGAAGGAAACATTATGACAGAATACGAAGAGAAATTCTCTAGTAAAGGTCATCGTATTTATCGAGTTGAAGCAAAATATCGTACGGAGCCTATGCAGTAATGCATAGGTTTTTTATATGAAAAATAATCGGAATATTATGTTAAAATTAAATAAAAAAGGGGGATGGGATATGGAACAGTTGCAAATTGGAAATATAAAAGTGACGTGGCTAAAAGGTGGGAATACACATTTAGATGGAGGCGCGATGTTTGGAGTTGTGCCAAAAGTACTTTGGTCACGAAAATATAAACATAATGATACAAATCATATTTATTTACGAACAGATCCGTTACTCTTACAAACGAAAGAAGGAAACATGCTTATTGATTCAGGGATAGGGAATGGTAAATTGAATGAGAAAATGAAGCGGAATCAAGGTGTAACAGAAGAATCAGCAGTTAAGGAATCTTTAGAAAAATTGGGACTGCATAATGAAGATATTCATTACGTCTTAATGACGCATCTTCATTTTGACCATGCATCTGGTTTAACAAAATGGGAGGGAAATCACCTTGTTCCGGCGTTTCCGAACGCAACGATTTATGTAAGTGAGACTGAATGGAATGAAATGAAAAATCCGAATGTTAGATCGCGTAATACATATTGGAAGGAAAATTGGGAGCCAATCGTTGATAAGATTGTTACGTTCAGGCAAGAAATAGAAATTACGGATGAAATAAAGATGGTGCATACGGGTGGTCATAGCGATGGACATGCTGTTGTCGTCCTTGAAAGTCAGGGTGAAACGATGCTTCATTTAGCGGACATTTTACCGACGTATGCACATCAAAATGTATTATGGGTAATGGCATATGATGACTATCCAATGACATCGATTGAACATAAACAAAAATGGATGAAGTATGGTGCTGAAAAAGAGGCGTGGTTTACTTTTTATCATGATGCATATTACCGTGCAGTAAAGTGGAATGAGGAAGGGCATATAGTGGAAAAGATAGAGAGAAAAACAAATATAGAAGCTTAATATTAATAAGAGGAAGGTGTCCAAAAATATTTATTGGAACAATCTCCACTTATTATGTATTGCTGTTATTATCAGCTTTTGTTGGTAATTCTAAAAAAAAAGAGGTTCACCTAATGGAAAACCTCTTTTTATGCTGCTATAACCTCTAAAACAGTACCTGTTTTAGCATCAACTAAAAATTCAAATCGTTCTTGTATTTCATCTAACATCGTTGTAAGACCGCCGCGATAAACTTCGTACGCGACATCATATTTTTCAAATGCCTCTGGAACCATATGTACCCAAGAGCCAGTAATTTCACCTTTATGACTTAATGCTTGTTTCACCATTTTCAATGCTTTTTCTGAAGAAATATGGGATTGTTCTTGTACTTTGTTTGCAACGAAATAACCAGCTGCGAACCCAACGCCAAGACCTGTGACTAAACCTTTCCAGCTCATATATTCACCTCAATTCTGTAAAATAAAAATAGTGTACCAATGATAATTATAATGCAAATGCAACTAAAAAAGAAGAAACTAGAAACATTTCGAAAATTTCGTTACAATAAAAGAGGTATTCTACTAAGGTTTGAAAGAAGGGGACTTCGTGAATAAAGAGACATTACAATTATTTCGTACGTTAACAGAATTACAAGGTACATCAGGTTTTGAACATGATGTGCGCAGTTTTATGAAGCAAGAATTAAGCAAATATGCTGATGAGATTGTGCAAGACGGTTTAGGTAGCGTATTTGGCCTGAAAAAAGGGGACGAAACTGGCCCGCGCGTTCTTGTAGCAGGTCATATGGATGAAGTAGGTTTCATGGTTACGCAAATTACGAAAAATGGGATGCTTCGTTTTCAAACGTTAGGTGGCTGGTGGAGCCAAGTACTATTAGCTCAGCGTGTACAAGTTATGACGAAGAATGGTCCTGTTATTGGGGTTGTTGGTTCCATTCCTCCTCATTTATTAAGTGATGCGCAACGTGCAAAACCGATGGATATAAAAAATATGTTAATTGATATAGGTGCAGATAGTTATGAAGATGCGATTGAAATTGGCATAAAGCCAGGGCAACAAATCGTTCCAATCTGCCCATTCACGCCAATGGCAAATGAAAAGAAAATTATGGCGAAAGCTTGGGACAACCGCTATGGATGTGGCCTTGCTATCGAATTGCTAAAAGAATTAAAAGATGAAACATTACCAAACACATTATACTCTGGTGCGACTGTACAAGAAGAAGTGGGTCTTCGCGGAGCACAAACTGCTGCAAATATGATTCAACCAGATATTTTCTATGCGCTTGATGCAAGTCCAGCAAATGATGCATCTGGTGATAAGACGCAGTTCGGTCAATTAGGAAAAGGCGCTCTTCTTCGTATTTATGACCGTACAATGGTAACACATAGAGGAATGCGCGAATTCATTTTAGATACAGCAGAAACACATAACATTCCGTACCAATACTTTATTTCACAAGGTGGTACAGATGCGGGCCGTGTGCATACAAGTAACTCTGGTATCCCATCAGCAGTAATTGGTGTTTGTGCACGCTACATTCATACACATGCTTCTATTTTACATGTTGATGATTATGCGGCAGCGAAGGAATTAATTACGAAGCTTGTGAGAGCGACGGACAAAACGACGTTAGAGACAATTAAGAATAACGCGTAAAGAGGAAGAAGGGCTGAAGAGCCTTTCTTTTTTTAGGTAGGAGAGATGGCCCAGCGATGAGTGGTGGCGGTTAGTGCTTAATTGGTGCTCGAATGATGTGTTTAAACCCCGGATAGGAAGCGAGAGGAAGGCTGTTTTTGGAAAACCTTTTCTTTTTTTAGGTGGGAGAGAGGGCTCAGCGATGAATGGGAGCGGTCAGTGCCTAGTTGGTGCTCGAATGATGTATTAAGACCCCGGATAGGAAGAGGGAGGAAGGCTGTTTTTGGAAAACCTTTCTTTTTTTAGGTGGGAGAGAGGGCCCAGCGATGAGTGGTAGCGGTTAGTGCTTAATCGGTGCTCACTCCGAATAGATAGTGAGAGTATGATCTATTTTAACGTTTGAGTCCCGAAGTTGTGAAAGTGAAAAGTTTGAATGTAGAAGGAATATGAGTATGAATTTATATAGAGGTGAATGAAATGAAGGTAGTAGTTGGATCGAAGAATAAGACGAAGGTTGGGGCTGTGGAGAAGGTTTGGGAAGATGCTGAAATTACATCTCTTTCTGTTCCATCAGGAGTAGCAAATCAGCCTTTTTCAGATGAAGAGACGATGCAAGGAGCAGTAAATAGAGCGAAGAGAGCATTGCAGGAAGGTAAAGCTCATATCGGCATTGGGTTAGAAGGCGGCGTTATGAAAACGGAGCATGGGTTATTTATGTGTAACTGGGGTGCTTTAGCGACGATTGAAGGTAAAACATTTGTTGCGGGCGGGGCGCGTATTAAGTTACCAGACGATTTTTTAGCACCGCTTGAAGAAGGAAAAGAGCTAAGTGAAGTGATGGAAGAGTTTGTAGAGCGAAAAGATATTCGTAGTCACGAAGGTGCTATCGGTATTTTTACAGATGATTATGTCGACCGAACGGAATTATTTGTACACGTTGTTAAGTTACTTGTTGGGCAATATAAGTATGATGAAAAGCAAGCATAAACCTTGCACCATGCGCGATGTATGGTAGTATAAAGAAAAGATTATAGTGTGAAAAAGTGCACTCGTTAGAGGAGGAAATATAGATGAAATCATTAGAAAGCATGGAACAATTCCAAGAATTAAAAAATGAAGAGAATGTAGTCTTCATGTTCTCAGCAGAATGGTGCCCAGATTGCCGTTTCGTTGATCCATTTATGCCAGAAGTAGAAGAGAAGTATAGTGATTTCTCATTTTACTATGTAGATCGTGATGAATTTATTGATTTATGCGTGAAAGTAGACGTATTTGGCATTCCAAGCTTTGTAGCGTACAATAAAGGTGAAGAAACTGGACGCTATGTAAATAAAGATCGTAAAACACAAGAGCAAATCGAAGAGTTTATTGAAGGTTTAAAATAAGACAATTAGCCAATTGAATTGTAGAAACAACCTCTACCTTCGCGGGGGAGGTTATTTTTTTGGAAGGGAGGAAAAAGAGATGAAAATGACAAGTAAAAAGATGAAAGACGAGTTAATGAAGAAATTATCTCGACCAGAATGGGACTTTCATTATGATAGCGAGAAAGAAGTTCTTCGTATTGAACAAACAGACTCGAAAAAAGGTATTAACGTATCACTTCCAGGAGTAGTTGCAAAATGGGAAGTGAACAAAGAAAAAGCAATTGAAGAGGTCGCTTATTACGTACAAGAAGCGCTAATTGCAATGCATAAAGAAGAAAATAGCACGGCGAAAATTTTACCTGTTATTCGCTCTACTTCTTTCCCGAAACAATCAGAAGAAGGAAATCCGTTTATTATGACGGACCATACGGCGGAAACACGTATTTACTATGCGCTAGATTCTAATAAAACGTATCGATTAATTGATGAGCGCTTATTGCAAAAATTAGAGCTTACAGAGGAACAAGTACGTGAAATGGCATTATTTAATGCTCGCTCATTAGGCTATGAATTTAAGCAGGAGACAGTAGCAGGTAATACATTCTACTTTTTAAACACAAATGATGGATACGATGCGAGTCGTATTTTAAACGAATCGTTACTACACTCGATGCGTGAAAAGATCTCTGGTGATATGGTTGTTGCAGTTCCTCACCAAGATGTATTAATTATTGCTGATATCGTCAACGAAATCGGTTATGATATTATTGCACAAATGACAATGAAATTTTTTGCCGAAGGGCATGTTCCGATTACATCACTTTCATTCGTATATGAAGATGGGGACTTCGAACCAATCTTTATTTTAGCGAAGAATCGGAAGAAGACAGATGGAAAAGAGAAAGGATGAACGAAGTGAACGTTTTTTACAACCTTGAAGGAATTGGTGACACTTTAATTGTTACCTTACAAGATATTACTTTAGAAAACCGTACATTTGACCGCAAAGGAGATGTTGCTCGCGTATACGATCGTGAAAGCAACGTAACAGCAGGATTCAACATCTTTAATGCGTCTTCTTATGTAGAAGTAACAGACAACGGAAACGTTACATTAACGAAAGAGTTTGTTGAAAAAATTAACGGAATTTTAGCGAAGAATGGCTTTGAAGAAAAAGTAGAAGCTGATTTCACGCCGAAATTTGTTGTAGGCTATGTAGCTGAAAAAGAGAAGCATCCAAATGCTGATAAATTAAACATTTGTACAGTAGAAATCGGTACAGAAACATTACAAATCGTATGTGGTGCACCAAACGTTGACGCAGGACAAAAAGTTGTTGTTGCAAAAATCGGTGCTGTAATGCCAAGTGGTATGTTAATTAAACCAGCTGAACTTCGCGGTGTTCCTTCTTCTGGAATGATTTGCTCTGCACGTGAGTTAGAGCTTCCAGATGCTCCAGAAGAAAAAGGTATTCTTGTATTAGAAGATAGCTTTGAAGTTGGACAAGAATTTAAATTTTAATTGATGTTAGAAAAAGTAGTCTCGCATATGTGAGGCTATTTTTTTGTGCGAAATTCCTAGGATTGTAACGTTTCCTCTCGAAATCTATATTGTATTTCAAAAGTGGATTAGGTAAAATTTAGAAAAAAGAAGGGGGTAGACGTATGAAACAACAACCAAAAATTGTAGAACTTCTGAAACGAATTGAAACTTCAAAACAGCAAGATATCGAACTAGGTTCCTATGAAATATATGTGTTTAGCGAAAATGAATTAGAAAAAGGACAAATCGGTTATCGATATGATAAATATAAAAATTCATTAATAAGTGAAGAAAGTGGAAAATGGAAAGAGGAATGGATTGTTATCGGATATGAAACGGATATGGGGGATCCTATTTTCGTAAATGTAGCTGATGATGCTTATCTAGTCTATACCGCAGAGCGTGGTACAGAAACGTGGCAACCCGTTCATATTGGAAATATGGATGAAATTATAAAACAATTATAAGAAAAACTTTGAGACCGGTGCAAGGTGATAGGAGAGAAAAATGAAGTATATAAAAATAATGAGCGCTATTGCAGTCATTGGAATATATATGGGAGGTTGTTCGCAAGAAGAGCCGAAAAAAGAAACAACATCTTCTATACAAGAAAAAAACAAAGATAATAAGGAAGACGCACCGGTAGAAAAGCAGCAAGAAGAACAAGAAAAGAAAGAACAGGCGCAAGCAATTCAAACGAATGAGAAAGTGGAACATAAGCAGGAGGAAGTGCCGACCGAGGAAAAGAAAGAGGAAACTACGCCGCTGCAGCCAACTGAGCAACCGCTGCAAAATAATGAACAAAAAGTAGAGAGTAATGAAAAACAAGAAAAGTTTCTCGTCGTTATTGATCCAGGGCATCAACAAAAAGCGAATTTAAATTTAGAGGCAATTGGTCCAGGAGCAACTACGCAAAAATATAAAGTAACAGACGGAACAGCGGGAGTTGTAACGAAAAAGAGGGAATCAGTTCTTGTATTAGAGATGGCTTTTATATTGAAAGAAAAACTGGAAGCAAAAGGTATACAAGTATTGATGACGAGAACGTCACATGAGGTTGATATAAGTAATAAGGAACGAGCAACATTCGCGAATGATCATAAAGCGAATTTATTTTTGCGCCTTCACGCAGATGGTTCTGAAAATCCAAATCAAAGTGGATTTGCTGTATTGACACCGGCAGAAGGAAGTCCGTATACGAAAGAGATTTATGCTGAAAGTCTTCAAACCTCTCAAATGATAGTAAATAAAATGAGAGAGAATCATCAAGTGAAAGTAAATGGAATTAAATTTAGGGATGATCTTTCTGGATTTAATTGGTCAAAAGTTCCAGGAGTACTATTAGAACTTGGATTTATGTCAAACCCTGAAGAAGACAAAAAATTATCTGACCCACAGTATGTAAATTCTTTATTGCAAAGTGTAACGGATAGTGTGGATGAATATCGGAAGGGTAAAGATTAAACGAGGTCTTACATGTAAGACCTCGTTTTTCTATATGAAAAACAATCGTGGATTAGAATATTATGGATAAAACTAATATGCTTAATTTTACCTGCACTTTTTGCCGAATGCTGATACAATAAAGGATGTTACTATTTAGTAGAAAGAGTGGTAAACATGTTAGATTGGATGAAAAAGCTGTTTAACAAAGAGGAAGAAAAAACAGTGATGAATAAAGAAGTACCGGCACAAATTGAAAGTCAGCCGAAAATTCCTCGTGTAAACCACTACACTGAAGCAAGAGAAGCACAAATGGCAAGTCGGAATGCAGGGAAATGTCGTTTTCCATTAATACCAGATAATGGCTTCGATGAGGAGGATGTAAGAGAACTGCCTAACTTTGAAGAACAACCTATTCAAAGAGGAGCATATGAAGAACAGCCTACTCAAAGAGGAATAAAAGTGGAAAGAAGGAGACGACCGTATGTGGAAACAGAAGCACCTACATATGAGGAACCGGAATTGCAATATGAACCGGAACCAGAGCCTGTCGTAAAAAAAGCATTCGTACCGTCGCAAGAAAGTAACCGTAGACCATTTCGTCCAACAGAAATGATTTCTCCGATTTATGGATATAACCGTCCTTCAGTAGAAACGAAGGTTGTGCAGGAGGAAGAAAAGGAAAGAGAAGATCTTGAAATATCTGTTGAAGGAAAAGCTGTTGTTGACGCATGGTTAGAGAAAAAGGGATATACATTATCTGACTTTTCGGGAGTTCTACAAGGAAGTTCATCTGTTAAGAACGGAGTGAACGAACGAAGTAATAAAGTAGAAGAAAAATCGGTTGTGGATACATGGTTAGAGAAAAACGGTTACGAAGTTGAACGTCAAGCCCCTTCATTAGAAGAAAGCCTAAGTGATGATTTGCTTCATAAAACAGTAGGACAGCATGTGGAAAAAGAGGCTACAATTGTACAAGCCTTGAAGCAGGAGCAAGATGTAGTGGCGTTATCATCTACAGAAGATAACGAAGAAACTTTACAAGAAGAGTCAATAGATTCTAAAGTAGAGCATGTGTATTCGATATTAACAGAAGAAAATGAATGTAATACAGAAATAGAAGAAACTGTTGCTGAAGTTGCAGCAAATCAAGTCGAAGAAGAAACTTTAGAAGATGTAGTGATTGTAAAAGCAGATGAAAAGCTTGAAGAAACAATTACTATAGAAATACCAGATGCTTTTGAAGAAGAAGCTAAGGAAGCAGAAGAAGTTGTGGAATTAGAAGAAACTGAGGAAGCGACAGAAGAAGTTGCAGAATTAGAGGAAGCTGAGGAAGCAGCAGAAGAAGTTGTGGAATTAGAGAAATCTGAGGAAGCGACAGAAGAAGTTGTGGAATTAGAAGAAACTGAGGAAGCGACAGAAGAAGTTGTGGAATTAGAAGAAGCTAAGGAAGCAGAAGTTGTGGAGTTAGAAGAAACTGAGGAAGCGACAGAAGAAGTTGTGGAATTAGAAGAAACTGAGGAAGCAATAGAAGAAGTTGCAGAATTAGAGGAAGCTGAGGAAGCGACAGAAGAAGTTGTGGAATTAGAAGAAACTGAGGAAGCGACAGAAGAAGTTGCAGAATTAGAGGAAGCTGAGGAAGCGACAGAAGAAGTTGTGGAATTAGAAGCAACTGAGGAAGCAATAGAAGAAGTTGTGGAATTAGAGAAATCTGAGGAATCGACAGAAGAAGTTGTGGAATTAGAAGAAACTGAGGAAGCGACAGAAGAAGTTGCAGAATTAGAGGAAGCTGAGGAAGCAGCAGAAGAAGTTGTGGAATTAGAGAAATCTGAGGAAGTGACAGAAGAAGTTGTGGAATTAGAAGAAACTAAGGAAGCGACAGAAGAAGTTGCAGAATTAGAGGAAGCTGAGGAAGCAGCAGAAGAAGTTGTAGAATTAGAGAAATCTGAGGAATCGACAGAAGAAGTTGTGGAATTAGAGGAAGCGACAGAAGAAGTTGCGGAGTTAGAGGGTACTAAGGAAGAAGAACCAACTTCTCAAGAAACAGTAATTGAAGAAACGATGAATACAGATTTAGTGGAAAATACACCAGTTGCAGAGCAACCAGTGATTTCTCAGCAAGAAACAATTGAGTTCATGGAAGAAAGTGAAGTATTCGTACCAGTTTCAGAAGCAGATGAGCAAACGAAGAAAGATGTTCAAAGCTTTGCGAATGTTTTAATTGAAGAAGCTGATGAAAAGAAACAAGTTGTCGAAGAACAGCCTGCAGCACAAAAAGAAGAGCCGAAACGCGAGAAAAAGCGTCATGTTCCATTTAACGTTGTCATGTTAAAACAAGACAGAAAGAAGTTAATGGAAAGACATGCGGTAAGAACGAACGTAACACAATCTACTGTCGGTGAACGAGTAACGGAAAAACCGATGCAGCAAGTGGTAGTAGAACCACAAGTGGAAGAAAGTCCAGTGCAGCAAGTGGTAGTAGAACCACAAGTGGAAGAAAAACCGATGCAGCAAGTGGTAGTAGAAGCCCAAGTGGAAGAAAAACCGATGCAGCAAATGGTAGTAGACCCGCAAGTGGAAGAAAAACCGATGCAGCAAGTGGTAGTAGAACCACAAGTGGAAGAAAAACCGATGCAGCAAGTGGTAGTAGAACCACAAGTGGAAGAAAGTCCAGTGCAGCAAATGGTAGTAGAACCACAAGTGGAAGAAAAACCAATGCAGCAAGTAGCGGTAGAAGCTCAAGTGGAAGTGGAACCGCAAGTGGAAGAAAAACCGATGCAACAAGTAGTGGTGGCTGGACAAGTACAAGAGCCAATTTCAAGTACGGAAGTACAAGAGAAAGCATATGTTGTAAATCAAAAAGAGAACGATATGCGCAACGTACTACAAGCGCCACCGAAGTATGAACTTCCGCCATTAACGTTGTTGTCAATTCCACAGCAGGCAGCATTAGATAATACGGAGTGGCTAGAAGAACAGGAAGAATTATTAAATACGACATTTAATAATTTCCATGTTGGAGCACATGTTATTAATGTGTCACAAGGGCCGGCGGTAACTCGTTTTGAAGTACAACCAGACCCAGGTGTGAAAGTAAATAAAATTACAAATTTAAGTGATGATATTAAGTTAAGTTTAGCTGCGAAAGATATTCGAATTGAAGCGCCAATTCCAGGGAAGAGTGCAATTGGAATTGAGGTTCCAAACAAGGAAAGTAAGCCAGTATTCCTGCGTGAAATTTTAAGAAGTCCTGTATTTACAAAGAGTGAATCACCGCTTACAGTTGCGCTGGGGCTTGATATTTCAGGTGATCCAATTGTAACGGATATTCGAAAAATGCCACATGGACTTATTGCGGGTGCAACTGGTTCAGGGAAAAGTGTGTGCATTAACGCGATTTTAACGAGCATTTTATATAAAGCGAAGCCGCATGAAGTGAAGTTGATACTAATTGATCCGAAGATGGTTGAGCTTGCACCATACAATTCTGTTCCACATCTTGTAGCACCTGTTATTACTGACGTAAAAGCAGCTACAGCTGCGTTAAAGTGGGCGGTTGAAGAGATGGAACGTCGTTATGAATTGTTTGCTCATGCTGGTGCTCGTGATTTAACTCGTTACAATACGATTGTAAGTGGTAGAGAAATCCCAGGTGAGACATTACCTTATATTGTAATTGTCATTGACGAGTTAGCGGACTTAATGATGGTTGCTCCTGGTGATGTGGAGGAAGCGATTTGTCGTATTGCACAAAAAGCTCGTGCTTGTGGTATTCACTTATTAGTTGCGACGCAGCGTCCATCTGTAGACGTTATTACAGGTTTAATTAAATCAAACATTCCAACGCGTATTGCGTTTACAGTATCATCTCAAGTTGATTCGCGTACGATTATCGATATTGGGGGCGCGGAGAAGTTACTTGGTCGTGGTGATATGCTATTTTTAGGAAACGGCACATCTAAACCAGTTCGTGTACAAGGTGTATACGTATCAGATGATGAGATTGAAAGAACAGTTGATCATGTGAAAAAGCAAATGAAGCCAAACTACTTATTTAAGCAAGAGGATTTATTAGCAAAATCAGAGCAGAGTGAGTCTGAAGATGAACTATTTTTTGATGCATGTCAATTTGTTGTAGAGCAAGGGGGAGCGTCCACATCTTCTGTACAGAGAAAATTCCGCATAGGTTATAATCGCGCGGCACGTCTAATTGAAGAGATGGAGTCGCAAGGGATTATTTCTGAAGGAAGAGGAACGAAACCGAGAGATGTCCTTATTTCTGAGGATGAATTCGCTGCTATGCAGGAAACAAATGTATAGGAAACGGTTTTGCTGTATACTAATAGAAAATGTTGGATAGTAAAGTAGGGAGTAAAGCGACATGAAAGAAATTGAATTAAAATTAAAAGGTGAAATAAATCGACTAACAAATAAAACATTTAAATTTGATGAACGTGTTGGAGAAGGCTGGTTCTCTGCCGTTTACTTTTTAAAAACTAGAGAAATCATTGAAGAATTTCGACCGAAAAGTGTTGTAACAATGCAGTTTTTTCAAAAAGAACATGCAGTTCTTTGCGGAGCAGATGAGGTAATCGCATTGCTACAAACATTTGCCAAAAATCCTGAGGAATTAGAAATTCATTCTTTAAAGGATGGCGATAATATTAGTCCGTTTGAAACAGTTTTAACAATTCATGGTCCTTATGAATACTTCGGCTTTTTAGAAGGTGTAATTGATGGGATTTTAGCTCGTCGTACATCAGTTGCGACAAACGTATATAACGTTGTCCAAGCTGCACGTAGTGTAGATAAAGAAAAACCGGTTATTTTCATGGGAGATCGTGACGATCATTATACGCAACAAGCTGGTGACGGCTATGCGGCATACATCGGAGGTATGAGCGCGCAAGCGACGCATGCAATGAATGAATGGTGGGGCAGAAGTGGTATGGGGACGATGCCTCACGCTTTAATTCAAATGTTTAATGGTGATGTTGTTGAAGCTGCAAAGGCATATCATAAAAAATTCCCAGAAGATGAATTAGTCGTACTAATTGATTATAACAATGATGTCATTACAGATGCACTTCGCGTAGCGCGTGAATTTGGATCAACATTAAAAGGTGTACGTGTCGATACGTCTCGCACAATGATTGATCAATACTTCATTCGTCATCCAGAAGTACTTGGAACATTCGATCCACGTGGTGTAAATCCATCACTTGTATTTGCACTTCGTAAGGCTCTTGATGAGGAAGGGTTCCAACATGTAGATATCGTTGTAACTGGTGGGTTTGATGAGAAGCGTATTCGTGAATTTGAAGCTCAAAATGTTCCTGTCGATATATACGGAGTAGGAAGTAGCTTATTAAAAATGAATATTGGTTTTACTGGTGATAACGTAGAATTAAATGGAAAACCAGAAGCAAAAGCTGGTCGTAAATACCGTCCAAATTCACGTCTCGAGCGTGTTCAATTAGAAACAAAAGAAGATATGTAAAAGCGAGAAAAACTGATAGGTGATTGACCCTATCAGTTTTTCTGTTATCATAGTATAGCGGCTTGTTTTTTGCTATAATAAATGTGTTATGGACATAAAAGAAGTACGTACGAGTTTATCACTGATAAGTGAATATAAAAAGAAATTCACTGCATCAGAAATGTATGATGATTACCAAAATAAGAAAAGATTCATATACTGTCTTATAGATAGGCCGTTGTATTAGTTCGAAATGTTGGAGGTTCTTTAAGATGACAGTTTACCATTTTGTAGGAATTAAAGGAACAGGAATGAGTTCATTAGCACAAATTCTTCATGACATGAAGCATACTGTTCAAGGGTCTGATTATGAAAAGCGTTTCTTTACACAAACAGCATTGGAAAAGCGTGGTATTTCCATCCTTCCTTTTGATAAGAATAATATTAAAGAAGGACAAGTGATTATCGCAGGAAATGCATTTCCTGATACGCATGAAGAAATCGTAGCAGCAAAAGAATTAAATATCCCAGTACATCGTTACCATCACTTCTTAGGTGATCTTATGAATCAGTACACAAGTGTTGCTGTAACTGGTGCACATGGAAAAACATCAACAACTGGTTTGTTAGCCCATGTAATGCAAGGTGCACACCCAACATCATACCTTATTGGAGATGGAACGGGGCATGGGGTAGAAAATAGTAAGTATTTTGTATTTGAAGCTTGTGAGTATCGTCGTCATTTCTTGTCTTACTATCCAGACTATGCAATCATGACAAATATCGATTTCGATCACCCAGATTATTTTGCAGACATCAATGATGTATTTAATGCATTCCAAGAGATGGCATTGCAAGTGAAAAAAGGTATTATTGCATGTGGTGATGATGAAGAACTTCAAAAAGTTCAAGCGAAAGTACCTGTTATTTTCTATGGATTTGGAGAAGATAATGATTTCCAAGCACGTAACATTCAAAAGAGAACTGATGGTACTATATTCGATGTATTCGTTCGTAATACGTATTATGACACGTTCAAAATTACAGGATACGGCGATCACAGCGTATTAAATGCATTAGCAGTAATCGCGCTTTGCCATTATGAAAACGTTGATGTAGAAGCAGTTAAGCATCAGCTAACAACTTTTGAAGGCGTAAAACGTCGCTTTAATGAAAAGCCAATGGGAGAACAAGTTATCATTGATGACTATGCACACCATCCGACAGAAATTAATGCAACGATTGAAGCAGCACGTCAAAAACATCCAGAGCGTGAAGTTGTTGCTGTATTCCAACCACATACATTCTCACGTACAGAGAAGTTTTTAGATGAGTTCGCGGAAAGCTTAAGTAAAGCTGACCAAGTATACTTATGTGATATTTTCGGATCAGCACGTGAAAACAAAGGTGAATTAACAATTGAAGATCTGCAAAAACGTATCGATGGCGCAGAGCTGATTACAGATACAACAACGGATGTGTTAAAGAAACATAAAAACGGCGTTCTTATTTTCATGGGCGCAGGAGACATCCAAAAATTCGAAGCAGCTTACGTAAAAGAAGTTCAAGTTGCAGAGAAGTAATAGAAAAGACGCATAGCTTGGCTGTGCGTCTTTTTTGCTGTGTTCGATACATTTAAAAAGCGTTGATATGTTGGTATTGTTTATTCTTTTTGTATAGTTGTTTTAACAAAACGATATAAATTGAACTAAAAAGTACATATCCAATTAAATAATAGAATGAAAACATATCGAATTGTTTTGTTATTATAATTCGAATCGCGAAAAAGGTGAATGGAAGAGCGATTAACAGTCTTGAACTGATGAAAATAATTGTTTTAAAGTATTTTAATAAATCTGTATTCCAATGATTTTCTCTACAGATAAACCAAATGTTGCTTGCAATAAATGCTAGTACAAATGGTAAATTAGATGAAATATTGATGAAACCTAATACGATAGGAACTGATAGAGCACCCAGTGGACCGATAGATAGACCGGAATAATATTTAATAAATGTATTTGTAGATTGCTGTGCATCTTGAATAACATCTGTATATTCTACTGTAATTTCCTTTGCTAATTCTTTTGGAGGAAGAAATTCTTCAATCACTTGTGAAGGAATGCTTGCTGATGGTATCCCTTCACTTTCTTTACTTAATGCATTTTCATATAAATCGGATTTGATTTCTAGCACATGTTGTTCTCTTGCTGACGTAGGTAAGTTCATTAAACCTTTATGAAGATCGTGTAAGAAAGAAACAATGAGTTCATTTGAAAAGAATTGTTCTTTGTTCATCTTTTATCCTCTCCTTTAGCTAGTAACATTAGAGCTTGGTATACTGCATCATAATCATGTAAGCGACTATTTAAAATTTCTCTCCCTTCGTCTGTAATGCGATAGTATTTTCTTTTTGGCCCATCACCGGACTCTTCCCAATAGGAAACAGCCCAATTGTTTTTCGTGATTCGATTTAATATAGGATAAATCGAACCGTTCGGGATATGAAACACAGGGATATCTTGTAAGGCACTTGTAATTTCGTATCCGTACATAGGTTGTCTACTTATTAAAGACAAAATAGCGAGATCAAAAACACCTTTACGTAATTGAATTATAAAATTATCATTTTTTTCCATACTTTAACTATATATGATTCATATCTAGATATCAATCATATATAGTGATTGTTCTAATATAAAACCGAAAAAAGTGTGAATATTTAACATTTTCAGCTTATAAGTGTTAGAATAATAGGAAAACTAAAAGGGGCTAAAAACATGTTCACACTCCGAGTAGATGACGAAATCGAACTACAACTATTAGAAAAACATCATAAAGAGGAACTATATGAATTAATAGATCAAAATCGTAATCATTTAAGAAGATGGCTTCCGTGGGTAGATGGGACGAAATCAGCTGATGCGTATAATGAGATTTTTCCGATGTGGTTAAAGAAATTTGCAGAGGGAGATGGGTTTGAGGCTGGTATACGCTATAAAGGAAAGCTCGTTGGGATGGTAGGTATTCATCCGGTGAGCTGGGGTAAGAAAGCTACGAGTCTTGGATATTATCTTGCAGAAGATGCTGGTGCGAAAGGTATTATGACGCGAAGTGTGAAGACTGTGCTTCATTATGCATTTGATAATTTAAAGCTGAATAAAATTGAAATTCGTTGCGGTGTTGAAAATGCGAAAAGCCGTGCGATTCCAGAACGTTTAGGTTTTAAATTAGATGGCATTTTAAGAGATGAAGAATGGTTATACGATCATTTCCAAGATATCGCTGTGTATAGTTTACTAGCTTCAGAATGGAAAAAGATTCGATGAACGAGAAGATTTGTATTATTCCGTATGAAAGTATGTTTCAAGAGGAAGTAGTAGATCTTATCGTTCATATTCAGCGAAAAGAGTACAATGTCCCTATTACGAAAGAAGAGCAGCCTGACTTACTTGAAATAGAAACGTTCTATCAAAGGGACAACGGAAATTTTTGGGTAGCAACTTATGATGGGAAAGTAGTTGGAACGGTAGCTTTATTAGATATTGGAAAGCATCAAGTAGCGCTAAGAAAAATGTTCGTGAAGAAAGAGTTCCGGGGAAAAGAATGGGGCGCATCACATACGCTACTTCAAACAGCAATTTCTTGGGCGAAGGAAAAGAACTTGGAAGACATTTATTTAGGAACAACAGTTAAATTTCTAGCAGCACACCGTTTCTACGAAAAGAATGGTTTTCAAAGCGTGAGTATAGAAGAGTTACCAAAAAGTTTTCCAGTGCTAGAGGTAGATAAGAAATTTTATAGGTATACTGTTTAAAAAGGTCATTCATAAATGGCCTTTTTTTATGAACTAAAATGGAAAAAATGGTATAATTTAGTTAGGGGGTGCGTGTATGGATTTTCCAATTCAAAGAAGTAAGTCAGCGGTAATTTTCGTTAGTCTCACGTTAGCTTTTATGTTTGTGTATCCAATTGTCATGCTTTTCACAAATAAAGAGCAGTGGATGTCAGCGTTGATTGGAATGGATTTATGCTTCATTGTAAATGTACCAATCGTTTGGGAAATATTTATTAAAAAACATAAGGTGGAAAATGGCGTATTAAAGTACGGTATTTTAAATGATGATGTTGTATTAAAAGATATAATAATTGTTCGTCAAGTTGGGAAATCCCTTGAAATTACGACGAATGCATATAAAGTACATATGATCGCGATGCCGCAACATATGACGCAGTTTTTATCGCTTGTAGAAAAAGAGAATCCAAGTGTAAAAATAGAAATGGTAGGGTAAAAATGAAATATGTAAAACCTTTATTTTGTTTGTGCTTGTTGGTTGCACTAGAGTATATATGAAATGGGATCTGCCCTTATATGTTCCAATATTAATAGGTACTATCGCAGTGACGCTTTTATTTTATTTTCATTTTCAGCAAACAAAAAGTGAGGAAAGTAGTTCTATATAGTGTAGGGAGGGATTTGGAATGAAAAAAATATGTGCGCTCTGTTTATTTTTATTAACGACATCGATTCTTTTAATAGGATGTAGTGCGAAGAAAGAGAAGTCTGATGTTAGTTTAGAAAAGGCACAAAAAATTGAAATAGAATCCCTTATTGATTCGAGTGATAAAAAAACAATTACTGATAAGAAAGAAATCACAAAGTTGTTTGAATCAATCAAAATGGATGAGTGGGAAATGGAATCGGCTCCTATGGATACTCCGCAAGGGAAAACGTTTAAAATGTATCAAGAGGATACACCGGAATTATTGGATTCGAGTAAAGATAAAAAAGAGTTATATGAAATTGGTACTATGACAGTATATAAAGATGTCCCTTATGTTGAGGTTGAATTGAAAATTAATAAAATAAAAAATAAAAATAGTTTTAAAGTACCAGAAGATGTGGCTAAAAAATTATTAGAGTATTAATAAAAAAGCGCTCGGGATTCTATCCGAGCGCTTTTCATATTATTTTAAGTTCTCAGGATTTAAAGCTTCTAGTTCAGTTACAACGAAGCGTCCGTCTTTACGGATTAATACGTCGTCGAAGTAAATTTCACCGCCGCCGTATTCAGGGCGCTGAATGCATACTAAATCCCAGTGAATGTTAGAGTTGTTGCCGTTCCATGCATCATCATAAGCTTGTCCAGGTGTGAAGTGGAAGCTGCCATCGATTTTTTCATCGAATAGAATGTCTCCCATTGGATGTAAGATGTATGGGTTTACGCCGATTGCGAACTCACCAACGTAGCGTGCGCCTTCGTCCGTATCGAAGATTTTGTTAATGCGCTCTGAATCGTTTGCAGTTGCATCAACGATTTGGCCATTCTCAAATTTAAGTTGTACATTTTCAAATGTATAACCGTTGTAAGGAGATGGTGTGTTGTAAGAAACTGTACCGTTAACAGAATCGCGAACTGGTGCAGAGTATACTTCACCATCTGGAATGTTTAAATGACCCGAGCATTTAATAGCTGGAATGTCTTTAATAGAGAATGTTAAATCAGTTCCAGGGCCAGTTAAGCGAACCTTATCTGTTTTATTCATTAATGTAACAAGGCTATCCATCGCCTTATCCATTTTACCGTAGTCTAAGTTACAAACTTCGAAGTAGAAGTCTTCGAAAGCTTCTGTGCTCATTTTAGCAAGCTGCGCCATAGAAGCATTTGGGTAGCGAAGAACAACCCAGCGTGTTTTCGGAACACGGATGTCTCTATGAACTTTTTTGCCAATTGTTTGGCCGTGAACTTTCATACGTTCACTTGGAACGTCCGCTTGTTCGTTAATGTTATCGCCAGAGCGAAGGCCAATGTAAGCATCCATATCTTTCATTACGCTCGCTTCATATGCAGCGATTTGTTCGAAATGTTCTTCAGTAGCACCCATTAATAAAGAGCGATCTACTTGATGATCTTTTAAAGAAACGAATGGGAAACCACCAGCTGCATATGCTTCTTTTACAAGTGCAGTTACAAGTTCTTTTTGTAAGCCAAAGTTTTCAATTAATACTTTTTCGCCTTTTTGTAAACGAATAGAGTAGTTAATTAAATTGTATGCTAACTTTTCAATGCGTGGATCTTTCATATGTAAAGCCTCCCTACTAATTATGTATCCTCTCCTATTGTAACCTACTTAGTGGAATTTGTTGAATCATTTATGTTAAAGTTAACGAATAAGTATGAAAATTCTAATGAAAAGATAGGGATTAGAACGAAACGGAAAATGATTGTATAATAGGGGAAAGTATGAAAAAGATAAAGGAAGTGATGAAATGCAAGTTCTTCTATATGTAAGTGCGGCTATTATCGCGGTTGCTTTCGCAGTATTAGTAGTGTATGTATGCAGAACGTTGTTATCGGTTCAGAAGACGTTAGAAAACGTTGCGAGCACGTTAGAAGGTTTAGAAAAGCAAATGCAAGGAATAAGCGTAGAGACGGAGCAATTATTACATAAGACAAATGCGTTAGCTGATGATATTCAACAGAAGTCACAGTCGCTAAATAAAGTAGTAGAAGGTGTGGATGGAATCGGAACGACGCTTCACTCTTTAAATACGAAGCTTCGCAACGTTTCAGAGTCTGTTACGGACGAAATTGAAAATAATGCAGATAAAGTAGCACAAGTTGTACAGTGGAGCAGCGCAGCAATTGAAGTATACAACCATTACCGTACTACGAGACAAGAGAAAAGGGTTGAAAAAGAAGAGCGTAAACTTGAGAAAGCTGAGCAGAAGGCTGAAAAGAGAGAGAAGCGCTCTAGACTTCGCATGAGAGGTGAGTAACGATGAGTATGATGAAGATTGAAACGATTGAAGAACTTGAAGCGTTAGTAGAAAAGAACGAGCCTTACGTTCTTTTTAAGCATAGTACGACATGCCCAATTAGTCACGGTGCATATACTGAGTTTCAAGCGTATTGCGGTGAAGAAAGAGAAGTGCCAGCATATTACTTATACGTACAAGAGGCGAGAGATGTTTCGAACCATGTTGCAGAGCAGTACAGCATTAAGCATGAATCTCCGCAAGTGTTATACATAAAAGATGGAATGGTAGTATGGCATACATCGCACTGGAATATTAAAAAAGAAGCTTTAGAAGAGAATGTAAAATAGGGAGAGGCAAGCGAAGGGCTTGCTTCTTTTTTATTTTGTTGCAATATATTTAGTGGTACACTAGAGATACTTTAAAACTAAGTAAATTGACTTTTGAAAGTGGGTTTTAAGCAATGAAGAAAATGGCATTATGCATCGCAAGCTTAAGTTTATTACTGGGGGCTTGCAGCAATAATACTATTGAGAAGAAGGATGAAGTTGTACAGAAAGATACGAAAGAAAAAAGTATGATTCCAAGAAATGCTGTTTCTAAGGATTACTATAGAACTGTTATTCCTTTAAAAGAACAAAAGGTAATTAATACAGTTAATGTTAAAACTAATTCTAAACTAGATTTAGCAGAATATGAAAATGGTTTAATGGATATTGCTTCAAAACAATTCGATACAGAAAATTACGTATTACAATTAAATCAATATATTCCAGAGAAAACAATTGATGAATTAGTTACGAAACAAGAAGTACCAGTTTTGACTAATATTATAGAACAGGACTACTTCGGCAAACAAAATTCAAATGAACTAAGCTTATCTGGTGTTGTTATTGGTTTATCTATGTCTTCAAGTGTATCTAATGAGGAAGCTATTTCTAAAGGTACTGAAGTCGCTAAGGGGCTTATAGAAGCTATTAATAAAAATGATAAATATAACAAATCTCCAATTACATTTGCTATATTCAAGCAAGAAAGTACAAGTTCTTTAAAGAATGGTACTTATATTTCAAGCGCTACTGTTCAAAAGAACGAGACTAATCTTGGAAATTGGGATACTATTGATGAAAAGTCGTATTCGTATCCTTCTCAAGAATTTGGGGGGGCACATGGAGAAGATAATGATAAGCTAAAGAAATTTTCTGAAGCAATGAAGGCATTTTCTCCAGGAGATTATATCCCTGTTAATGCTAAGATTTCTTATAAGCAAAATAAGATGGATAAATTAAAGATGGATATTGTCGTTAAATATAACGGTAAGTCAGAATTAATGGCACTCTCTCAAACGGCTGCTCAAAGTATGTTAGAACAATTTCCTAAAGATGCTAAAGTTCAATTACAAATAAAGTCCGAGAATAAAATCGAGGCTGTTATTATAAAAGAGAAGAACAGCGATAAACCGTTTGTTTCTTTCCTATAATAAAAAAAGACAGTTTTTAAGCTGAGGCTACTGAAAAAGTGAATACTTCGAGAAAAACATTTCGAATTTCCTAAAGATGTTGAAAGAAGAAAGGAGGTCATTACCTGTACATAGTAGGGAATGACCTCTTTTTTCTTATGAAATAGACTCTTTCAGTGCCTTCTTTAAAGTGTCAGATTATGTTGATGTTATTCAAATTGGCGCTCGCAATATGCAAAAATTTGAACTGTTAAAGGCAGCTGGTGCTGTAAATAAACCAATATTATTAAAGCGTGGTATTCGCACATATGAAACAGCAACGCGTAATACGCTTGATATTTCCGCTGTGCCAATTTAAAAGAAAGAAACACATTTACCTGTTGTTGTCGATGTAACGCATTCTACAGGGCGACGTGACCTTCTCTTACCGTTTGCAAAAGCGGCTATGGCAATTGGTGCTTTTGCTATTATGGCTGAAGTACATCCAGGCCCAGCGGTTGCATTATCAGATGCAGCGCAGCAAATGGGTATTCCAGAATTCAATGAGTTTATGAAAGAATTAAAAGCATTCGGAAGTAATTTATAAAAAGATTTCTTAGTCTATGTAGCCCTTGTTACATAGCTTTTTTACAAAAATTGACCTTTTTTGCATAAAAAATACGAAAATACGAGAAAAGAAGCGAATTTTTTCGAAACTTTTGCGGGAAAATATTGTATGACCCTGTGTTTTTAGCGTATCATTAGTAAAAGGAAGAACTCGGGACGATTGTTGGCATCTGCAAATAGAGTTGATGTCTTTTTTTCATTCAAGTGAACCGATACATAAAAATAGATAACATAAATAGAAGGAGTGTGCGAAGAGATGAACGTAACAATCTATGATGTAGCGCGTGAAGCAAATGTTTCAATGGCTACCGTATCACGCGTTGTGAATGGTAACCCAAATGTAAAGCCTACAACAAGAAAGAAAGTATTAGAAGCAATTGATCGTTTAGGATACCGCCCGAATGCGGTAGCACGTGGACTAGCAAGCAAGAAGACAACTACAGTGGGTGTTATTATTCCTGATATCTCAAATACGTTTTATGCAGAACTTGCTCGTGGAATTGAAGATATCGCAACAATGTACAAATATAACATCATTTTAAGTAACTCTGACCAGAACAAAGAGAAAGAGTTCCACTTATTAAATACGATGCTTGGGAAACAAGTGGACGGGATTGTTTTCATGGGTGAAGATATTACAGATATTCACGTTGAAGAGTTCAAAAAATCTCCAGTACCAATTGTATTAGCAGCGTCATTTGATGAACAAAATGAAACGTCATCAGTAAATATTGATTATACACAAGCAGCTTACGATGCAATGAAGCATTTTATTGAGCAAGGACATAAACGTATCGGTTTCGTCTCTGGTCCTTTCATTAATAAAGCAGGAAGCGCGAAGAAGTTACAAGGTTATAAAAAAGCTTTAGAAGAAGCAGGTATTTCATATGATGAAAATCTTATAATTGATGGAGATTACACATATGATTCAGGTATAGAAGCGTTTGAAAGACTTTGGGGCATGGATGAAAAACCAACAGCAATCTTCGTATCTTCTGATGAAATGGCACTAGGTGTAATCCACGCAGCACAAGACGCAGGATTAAACGTACCAACGGATATCGAAGTGCTTGGTTTTGACAACACACGTCTTGCATTAATGGTTCGTCCGCAACTTTCGACAGTTGTACAACCAATGTATGATATCGGTGCAGTAGCAATGCGTCTACTAACGAAATATATGAACAAAGAAAAAGTAGAAGATCACTCAGTTATCTTACCTCACCGTATCCAATTTAGAGATTCAACGAAGTAAGAATAAGAGAGCTCACAGCGATAGCTGTGAGCTTTTATTCATATTCAGGATAATGGTGTTTAACTACTGTATCTACACTTTCAGTTTTCTTAACATGTAAAAAGCGTGCATATAATTCTTTTCCTGTCTCAAATGGTGTGTCATCTAATTCGAAAACATGCAACACTTTTCTAAACGTCCATGTTACTTGCTCACCGTACATATTATCGTACGTATCTTCAGACTGTAGAGCTATCTTTTCACCTAGCTCATGAGCTTCCTCTAAACTGTTCGCCTTAACGAGAATGATACTTTCTTCAAAGAGTGTATCGTGATTCTCTTCATAATGTTCATCAATTTTACTAGGATTAGGCTCACCTGAATGGACAGATTCAAATAATAATTTTACAGCATACACATGAGATCAGTCTCCTTATGCTGAATGTTTTACTTTATAAACAATACTCGCGATAAGTGAAGCGGGTATTGTAAATACGTTACTTTGATAATGATAATGTATTTGGGATTCTTCATAAGACATTTTGTCGTAAAGTTCATTTTGAGACACGTTCATTTTTTTCTGTTTTTCCTAGAGCATCTTAATATAGTTGTACTGTATTGGGACGAGAATGATGAAATAGGCTAATACGATTAGTGAAATCCAAATCATTATGAACACATCCTTATAAAGAACATTTCTATATAACAATTATATCAATAAAAAGAAAAAATAACCATTTTTTATTGGAGCTAATTTTCTTCTAAAAATGCGAACAGTTCCTCTTGGTTTCTTAAATTGCGATCAATACATGTTTGAGCAATACATTTTAATCCTTGTAATAATGTGTCTATGTACAAAGTATCGTACTGAATTATATTTCCCTCTACCATTGTTTCATCTTTTTCCAAGTTAATTGATATTTTTAGTACAGCTGTATCGCTTTGCAAATTTACAACGTCGATGCAAAAAAACTGTTTTTCTAAGTCAATCGTAACATAATCGAATCTTTCGGATAGTTCCAAATTGCATGTGGTACTGTATTCCAAATGAAAGCCTCCTTATTGTGAAGTGTATGTTGTAATGCTTTCGCTACAGTGGGGGAGATTCCTTGTTATATGTCACACAAGTGCAAATTTAACTATTATAGGGCAATGTCATGTATAATAGAAAGAAAAGGCTTGTGAGGGGGGAGAAGAGATGATCGTTCTTTGGATAATTACGCTTTGCATGACTGCTATTTTTGCATATATGACGTTAAAACAAAATGGCTTAAAGCGATTTGTTCCAGGAAGTATTCTTGCAGGAATCGCCCTTATCACGTATGTAATTTCTATTTTTATTGAAAGTGTATCAGTGGACATGAGCACAAGTTTAATGTTCATGGGTATTACACTATTTGCAGGTAGTATTATGGTACTTATGGTTGCAGGTATTATTTTATTTATTCATATGAATTCAGAAACGTTATAGCATATAAAAAAGGCATGTCCCGAGAGGGGCATGCCTTTTATCCGTTCAATTATGCTCTATCTTTAGAAGAGTTTTGTTGTTTTAGTAAGTCGCGAATTTCGCCAAGAATTTCTTCTTCTTTTGTTGGTTCTGGAAGTTCTTCTTTCTTTTCTTCTTCTTCTCTTTTAGATGTTAGTTTGTTGAAAACTTTAACGAACATAAAGATAGCAGCTGCAATAATTAAGAAATCAAAAATAGTTTGGATGAAGTTACCATACATAATAGATGATTTACCGAATGTAAGTTTTAAATCTGTAAAGTTAACGCCGCCCAATACCATACCAAGTAATGGTGTGATGATATCTTTTACTAAAGAACTAACGATTTTACCGAATGCAGCACCGATTACAACCCCGACAGCTAAATCGATTACATTCCCTTTGAATGCGAATTTTTTAAACTCGTTCCACATGTGTTAATCCCATCCTTTCCACGATTCATTATGAAATTTATAATTCCTATCAACATATTCTATAGAAATTTGCGACAGAAATAAAGGGAAAATGGGAATGAAAGTAAATTCTGAAAAATGTATCCGTTTTAATTTTTAGTTGCATTCTCCAGTAGAGATTGCAACAGTTGCTGCGTTTTTAATCCTTCTAATCCATCTACAACAGGTTTTGTATCTCCGTGAACACATTCGATAAAATGATGAACAGCATCTTCAAAACCGCGCTGTTTTAACGTCGTATCCCATGATGGTGAACCGCTTTGCGAAACGGAGTTTTCTTGTTCAATTTCAAATGTGTTCATATTTTTTACGCGAATAATTTTCCCTGTCGTTACAAGTTCAATTTGTTCTAAGTTTGTACCTGCATGGCGATGCATCGCGGTAGAAAGTAACAGTCCACTTGGAGTTGTATATGTATGATGTCCGTAAAGAAGTTCGTTCTTTTCATTGATTTGCATCATATTATGAACGATGTTAAGGTCATCGTTAGCTAACCAGCGAGCAGTATCTACAATATGTAAGTAATCATCTAACATAGTAAAGTCATACGTATATGGCCCCACCTTATTTGTGCGGTGCTTTTCAATTCGAATCCATGAAATATCATTAGCTTGCTCTTTGGCAGCAACATACATAGGAACGAATCGGCGATTAAATCCGACCATCAACTTTCGTTTATGCTTTTCGCTCAACTCAACTAGTTGCTCAGCTTGTTCCACTGTAGCTGCTAGCGGTTTATCAACATAAACGTCAATTCCTTTTTTTAGAAGTTCAGAAACGATTTCATAATGTGTAGCAGTTGAACTGTGAACGAAGATTGCATCGCATTCCGAAGCTAACGTTTCAATAGAATGAAAGTCTTGAATGCGGTATTGCTGGCAAACTTGTTTCCTTTTCTCCGCGTTAGGTGTAAACGCCCCTACAAAATTCCAATCTGTTTCTTTTGTAAGTGTTGGAAGATAGGCTTTTTGTGCGATACTTCCAAGTCCAATCATCCCAATTTTAGGTTTGTTCATATTTATTCCCACCCTATTAATATTGATGTAACGGGTTAAATGTAGCATAGGGTGGGGGAGGAAGGCAAAAGTTAGCTTTTTACTTACGTCCTTCTAACAAAATCTTTTCTATTTCTGCAAAGTTATGAGCGCGAGCATGTTGTAATGAAGGGAGTATCATTATTGTCGGAATGCTTATGACTGTAAGGAAAAGGATATATAAGGTAATTTATGTTAAAATTTAAAAGGGGATAAAAGATCTGTGCCAACACGCACGATAGTTTGAGAGGGAGTGCTAGATTTTGGGGGCTGAATTAAAGGATAATAAATTAAACAAAGCTGTAAAGATTGGAACTAATATCGTACTTATTTTATTAATTATCGGTGCAATACAAATGTTTTATGATGAAGATTCTACAAATGATCATTTCGGTTGGTTATTTATGATGGTCTTTTTTGGAATTAAAATAATTTCTAATTTTATGATAACTTTAAAAGAAGGAGATAAAAAGTCAGTATTTATTGATTTAGGTTTAGTAGTTTTTGTTGTTCTTCTTTTAGTTGTTTCTAGTGTGAAATATTTTTCTTGAAGGTTAATATATTCATTAACGAGGCTTTAATGGAATAAGCCTCGTATCTTTCTGTGTTATTTAATACTTGCGTCTGATTGTAAAAAATCACTCTATATTAGGTGTTTTTCTTTGAAAATAGGACTTAATTCACTCCAAACATCAAATTTATTACCATCTAAATCATAAAAAACAAAATTCTTCCCAGCATGCCCTCTGTTTTCAATCTCTCCAACTAGAATTTCCTTTTCAATAAATTCACTATGAATTGATTTTAGTGTATGTAATCCATTAACTTCGAATGTTATAGAAAAGCGTTCTTCACCGTGAAAATCAAAAAAATTTAAGGTTTGATTATCTTGGGATTTAACTAGAAAAAAGCTTTGATTTGCAAAGTTAATAATAGCTTTGTCTTCGTCTTTAAAGTTCAACTCTGCTCCCAATTTGTTCACATACCAATTTGAAGAAAGTTCTACGTTGGTAACTGGAATATAAGTCGTTCCAACTCTTAATAATTTTTCTTTCACCCTATTTCCCTCCTTTAGCAAAACAGCACTAATAAACTTGTTCTCTCTTCCTAGACTTATTGCCTTTGTGAGTCCTTAATTTTCTTTTTAATCCCAAAAAATTCTTGAGTAATAGAAGTAAACCGACTGGCTTCTTCTAAAAAAGGATAATGGTTACTGCACTCAAATGGTACAAAGATAGAATTACGAATGCCCTCATGTATCTCAATAGAATATTGAATCGGGCACTGCACATCATGTCTTCCGCAAATAATAAGCGTCTTTGTGTGGATAGAAGGTAAGTACTTTCTTAAATCAAATAACGGATATTCATAAGAGAAAACATTCATCCGGCTAGCGGACATTGTTTTTTGGATTGGTTTACTAAAATAAGAGTTGTAGTTTTCGGGTTTATACAATGATAATTGGGTTCTCTTAGTAGATAGTTCTTTCCGTTCTTCACTTGTAAGGTGAGGGCTTTTTAAGTTTTCAATGAGTTGTTGCATATAATGAAACTGCGAATGTTCGGGGTGATAAATGCAAAATGGTGTTTCGGTATAGTTACTTGCTGCGGCTCCGGCGATGACTAATGATTGCAAGGAAGTTGGATATGTAATGGTATATAAAAGTCCAAGCATACCGCCTGTTGAATGACCAGCGAAATGCCACGATGGAAGTTGTAAAGCATCTCTTATTGCTTCTAAGTCATGAATTGTTTCAATCATGGTCAATTCTTTTTCTGAATTGGCTTTTACAGAATTACCAGCATCACGTAAATTAATGAGGAATACACGATGTGTGGAAGTAAAAACATCCGCAAAGTAATCGCCAGTGTCATTAAATTGTGAATAGTGATGTGTAATACAAAGCGGTTCGCCATTGCCTTTAGTGAAAATTTCGAATGTGCCACGCTTTGTATTGATTATTTGTTGTTTCCACATAGTGTCACTACCTTTTCTCATTTGAGTTGGGCCAGTCCATTAGTAGATAAAAATATATCAGCGATTATTAGATTATATCGACCACAACTCGAAATATATCAGCGATTATCAAAATATATCGGCGCAACTCGAAATATATCAGCGCTTTTTAAAATATATCGACTTACCGACAGAAATCGACAATAAAGAAAAGGAGGCTATTCAAAAAACGAGCCTCCTCTCTGTTTAATATAAAGATTTTGTCATATTATTCCGAATAATTTCGAGAGATTTCGCTACAGTTAATGCATTTTTTTCTTCGATTTCTGGCTTTCTAGGGATAGGTTGATACATGTTGTCTGGATCTTCCCATGTAAGGGGAAGGTCGGTTTCTGCTTGTCCTTTCCAAGCGTCAATCCATTCTGGAGGGAGATAACCTGAGATGTTTTGGATGTTGTTCATTTCGAGCCAAATGAGTGCCCAAGCTCTTGGTACGACGCGCCAGTGATCATAGCCACCACCGCCGACAGCAATCCAGCGACCGTCGCAATATTCATTAGCGATTTCACGAGCGAGCTTCGGTATTTCACGGTAAATATTCATCGTTGCGCAAAGGTGTGTAAGTGGATCGTAATAATGTGCATCAGCACCATTTTGCGTTAAAATAATATCCGGTTTAAAGTATGCTGCCACTTCTTTTACAACTGTTCGATATGAATCTAAAAACGATTCGTCTTCTGTAAAAGCGTCGAGTGGAACGTTAAAAGAATAATTATATCCATTTCCTTGTCCACGTTCATTTACTGCGCCAGTTCCAGGAAATAAATAACGCCCAGTTTCGTGTAATGAAATAGTGCATACGTTAGGATCGTCGTAAAAAGACCATTGTACCCCGTCACCGTGATGAGCATCTGTATCAATATATAAAACGCGTAAACCGTATTTCTTCTGAATATATTTCATTGCGATAGAGCTATCGTTATAAATACAAAAGCCAGATGCTTTCCTGCGAAAGCCATGATGTAAGCCGCCGCCTAAATTGAGGGCGTGCTTTACTTTTCCGGAAAGAACAGCATCGACAGCTGTTAATGTTCCGCCAACGAGTAATGCACTTGCTTCATGCATATTTGGAAACATTGGTGTATCTTCTGTTCCAAGTCCATATGTCATCGCAATTGATTTTTCTAACTTACCTTCTCCAGCACGTTTTACCGCATTTATGTACTCCTCTGTATGAACGTAGGCAATCTCTTCATCTGTAGCCATCCGTGGCGCGATGACTTGAGAGGGAGAGATAAAACCGCTCTTTTGTAATAAATCATACGTGAGTGTGACGCGCAGTTGGTTAAAAGGATGATCAGGGCTAAATGAATAGCCCTGAAAGTCATCTGAATAAATGAAGGCGCTACTCATGCTTGCATCCCCATTATGTTCGGCCATAAAACACGATAGCCTTCTGTTTCAAGTGCTTCAATCACCCTTAAAGGATTCATCGTTTGAATGCGGAAAACGAGTACTTTATCATTCTCATCTTTTGCTGGGTAGACGAGAACACTCACGATATTTATTTGTAAATCACTAAAAATAGCAACGACTTTTCCGAGAATACCAGGTTCATTTTTCACTTGAATTTCAATTTGTGAACTTGGTTGATGTGCTCCTGTTAATTTCACTAACGTGTGCAGTACAGTAGATTCAGAAATGATACCTACGAGTTTTCCAGCTTTCGTAACAGGAAGACAGCCTATTTTATTTTCAAAAAATAAAGTCGCAATTTCCTCAACGAAATCGAGAGGGTGACAAGTCATAACAGGGTGTTTCATTATGAGTTCAAGTGGTTGCTTCAGCATATCGAGTGAAACTTGTTCATCTAAAATAGACGGACTTGCATCTCTTACATCCCGATCAGAAATAATGCCTACGACATGATTATTTTGATCGACAATTGGAATGTGCCGAATGCCTTTCGTACGTATTGTTCGGATTGCTGTTTCAATTGTATCGTTTGGATGCAGTGTCACTACATCTTGATTCATAATTTCTTCTACAATCATTCCAGTTGCCCCCTTTATTAATACATAAAACGATTGTGAAAACGTAGACGATCAAATGCTTGAATGGAATCCGTATCAACACGTTTACCGATGCGGACCATTAAACAGTTGGCAGGATGTGAACAAATTTCAGGATCATCTGTAGCCATCCATTGTAAACCACCAGCATTCATCATTTTTTCCATTACTTTTCGGTATTCCCAAACATTTAAGCCTGTTTGTTTTAAATCCCAGTGCCAATAATATTCAGTCGTTAATATAATGTAATCTTCCATATGATCGTCCATCATTGAAACTTCTAATAAATTTTTTCCGACAGAGCAACCGCGAAAGGCTGGGACAACTTCAATCGCCCCGAGTTCAATTAAGTTTTCAATCTTTCCTTCTGACCATCGCTCGAGCGGATCAGGATACAAGTATGTAACATATCCAACAATCGTTTGTTCATGTCTAGCAATAATGAGACGAGCTTCTGGTAACTTAGAAATTTCGACAATTGCTTTATATTGCTGCTCGGCAGGACGAAACGCAATTAAGTCTGGATGAAATTCATACATTTCAAGATTATGTGTAGAGACAGGACCTTCAATAATTAAAGTGCCTTTCGCTGTTTTTAAGTTTCTGGCATTATATATTTTTTTATGAATCAATTTATTGCTCACCACCTTGAGGGTTTGTGAATCTATTAATATCGTACTTTATAATATATGCGATGTGAATCGAATTTTGTCATTAAAAATTTGTCTAAAAATCAACAAATATACTGAAAATTTTAAATAATATCATTATAATAGATAATAGAATACATAGGAGGGGGATGTAAAGTATGAAAGTGGAAACGCTTCCTGTCATTAAAGGAGAAAATAATTTGCCGAATTATGAAGAGGCATACGCGAATTTTAACTGGGAAGAGGTTAATAAAAATTTTACTTGGAATGAAACAGGCCGAGTGAATATGGCGTATGAGGCAATTGATAAGCATGCGAAATCCGATCGAAAGAATAAAGTAGCACTTTATTATCAAGATGGATCGCGAAAAGAGAAATATACGTTTAAGGAAATGAAGGATTTTTCTAATAAAGCAGGAAATGTCCTGAAAAACTATGGCGATGTTGAGAAAGGCGATCGCGTTTTTATTTTTATGCCGCGTTCCCCAGAATTATATTTCGCACTTTTAGGTGCAGTGAAATTAGGGGCAATTGTTGGACCATTATTTGAAGCATTTATGGAAGGCGCAGTTCGCGATCGTTTAGAAGATAGCGAAGCGAAGGTGTTAATTACAACTCCTGAATTGTTAGAGCGCATACCATTAAATGATTTACCTGCTTTAAAAACAGTCTTCCTTGTTGGAGACAATGCAGAAGAAGGCGGTAAAACTGTAGCGTTCAATCCTTTATTTGAACAAGCTTCAAAAGAATTACATATCGAGTGGTTAGGCCGTGAAGACGGTTTAATTCTACATTACACATCTGGTTCTACTGGTAAGCCAAAAGGCGTCCTTCATGCTCAAAACGCAATGGTTCAGCACTATCAAACAGCGAAATGGGTATTAGATTTAAAAGAAGATGATGTATATTGGTGTACAGCTGACCCAGGCTGGGTAACTGGAACAGCTTACGGTATTTTTGCACCGTGGTTAGTGGGAGCATCAAATGTTATTTTAGGCGGGAGATTTAGTCCAGAGGCATGGTATGAAGCACTGCAAGATTACGGTGTAACAGTTTGGTATAGTGCACCGACAGCGTTCCGTATGTTAATGGGAGCTGGACAAGACGCAATTAAAAAATATGATTTATCACAAGTGCGTCACGTATTAAGTGTTGGTGAGCCATTAAATCCAGAAGTAATTCGCTGGGGTATGAGCGCATTTGGACTTCGTATTCATGATACGTGGTGGATGACAGAAACAGGTGGACAAGTTATTTGTAACTATCCTTGTATGGAAATCCGTCCAGGTTCAATGGGGAAACCAATTCCAGGTGTGAAAGCAGCGATTGTTGATAATGAAGGAAATGAAGTGCCTCCATACACAATGGGGAACTTAGCGATTGGTAAAGGTTGGCCAGCTATGATGCGTGGAATCTGGAATAACCCACAAAAATATGATTCTTACTTCATGCCGGGAGATTGGTACGTATCAGGTGATTCAGCTTATATGGATGAAGACGGATACTTCTGGTTCCAAGGGCGCATTGATGATGTAATTATGACGTCAGGTGAGCGCGTTGGTCCATTTGAAGTAGAAAGTAAATTAATCGAGCACGCTGCTGTAGCAGAAGCCGGTGTAATTGGTATTCCTGATCCAGTACGCGGGGAAATCATTAAAGCATTTATCGCGCTTCGCGTGGGATACGAACCATCTGATGAATTAAAAGAAGAGATTCGTCAATTTGTGAAAAAAGGCCTAGCAGCTCATGCAGCGCCAAGACAAATTGAATTTAGAGATAAATTACCGAAAACGAGAAGTGGTAAAATTATGCGCCGTGTATTAAAAGCGTGGGAATTAAACTTACCAACAGGTGACTTATCAACGATGGAAGATTAAGAAGGAAGGGTCTGAACAAGTAATATGTTCAGACCTTTCTTTTTTTATGGTATCATAAACTTATACATACGAGTTAAAGGGGAGAAGGAAATGAAAACAGAAAAAGAAAAGATGATACTTGGGGAAATGTACATACCAGCTGATCCTGTTTTGATTCAAGAGAGGGAGCAAGCTCGTATATTAACGAGAAAATTAAATGAAACACCAGAAGTAAAACTAGAAGAACGTAGTGCAATCGTAAAAGAACTATTCGGAACGACTGGAGATAACATTCATCTTGAATCTTCTTTTAGATGTGATTACGGTTATAACATTCACGTTGGTGAAAACTTTTACGCAAACTTTGACTGTACGATTTTAGACGTATGCCCAGTTACAATCGGAGTGAACTGTATGTTAGCTCCAGGTGTTCACATTTATACAGCAACGCACCCGCTTGATCCAGTAGAGCGCATAAGCGGATCAGAATACGGAAAACCAGTTACAATTGGCGATAACGTATGGATTGGCGGAAGAGCTATCATTAATCCGGGCGTAACAATTGGAGACAATGCAGTCATCGCATCTGGCGCTGTTGTAACGAAAGATGTGCCAGGTAATGTAGTAGTTGGCGGGAATCCTGCAAGAATCATAAAAAAAATAAAATAATATTTGAACGAAGCGCCTTCCTCGTCTGTATACATTTATGAAAGAATAGATGAGGGAGGCTTTTTTATGTCTAATAAATTGATGCTGACTTTTGCTTTAATTGGAATTATAGTTGTGTTTTCTTGTGGTATGTTATTACCTATGCCAATTGGATTTAAAATTTCAATGATTACATTTGGGATTATTATGATTGTTATTTTTTCAATCCTTATTCCGTTGGATAAGAAGTATATTGTACGAAAAAATGGAAATAAAATTGATTTTACAAAAACAAAAATATATTTTCGGTGGAATGTATTTGATACAATTTCGGTCTGTCTTGCAGTGTATGCATGTATATGTGTGCTGGCGTTAAATATTTTAGTTTCAACCGGCCATACGATTCAAAACCCATATGTTCAATTTTTTACGAATCAGTCACAAGCATGGGTCATTGTCGCAAGTGTATATTTAATTTCCCGTATTTCATTAACGTTAAAAGGAATAAAGGAGATCAAAAAAAATGGCGCAGATTGGGATTGAGGAGGAGCTCATGCTTGCGTACCAAAATGGAGATAAGCAAGCTGGAGAAAAACTATATGTTTTAATCAAACCAGCCCTATATACATTTTTGTATCGATTTAATCGTGATGAACAACTGAGTATAGATCTCGTTCAAGATACGTTTTTGACTCTAGAGCGTAAGAAACATATGTATGAAACCCGAAAAGGAAAAATTAAAACGTATTTATTTCAAATCGGTTACCGTCTTATGATTAATAAATTAAATAGAAGAAAAAAGTGGCGTTCGCTCTTACCGTTTTTAGTACCAATGCAAGAGGTAGAGTTTTCCCACGAAGACCGGCTTACGGTAAGAGAAGCAATTTTGAAAGTTCCTGAAGAACAGCGAGCGGTCCTGATTCTTTCTTATTATCATGATATGCAGCAAAAAGAAATTGCAGAGGTACTAGATATTCCTGTTGGAACAGTGAAGTCGAGACTTCATAACGGGATAAAGAAATTGAAACAATTGCTGGAGGTGGATGAAATTGAGCGAAAATCCTTTTAAGAATGAATATAAATTAAAGCAGCATTTAGATAGCGATCATGTAGAAATACCGGATTTTCCAAAAACGGTAAGCCGCTTCGAGCGATTACTTGGATTTCTTGCTTCTCCAGCGAAAGATCCTGTGGAAGCGACGATTGGGAATAATTTATCGGTTGTGTTTCATGTGTCGTTATTAGTTGGTGTTCCAGTTATTTCTCTTATTACGATATTCCTTGCGACTTTATAAAGGATTGGTGGGGAAAGAACTAATACCTCTATTTGACACGCCTATATAAATGATGGTATAAAGAAAAGTATATGAATAATTGAGCGTGGAAAGGGAGAAGTAGTGATCATTTCCCTGTTTTAGAGAGCTGATGGTCGGTGGAAATCAGCACATAGATGATCGCGAATTACGCCCCTAGAGCATCTTTTTTCGATTGAGTTATATTCAAAAGGGAAAAGACGGTGCTAAGCCGTTATGTAAATAAGGTGGTAGGCTTTTTTTGTCTGCAACTAGGGTGGTAACGCGATGATCAAAATCGTCCCTTATTTAAAGGGGCGATTTTTTTATGTTTTCAACCTTCACGCCAGTAATGAACTTAAAGGAGAGTATGTAGGATATGGGTATTTTACAAGATCTTGAATTTCGCGGTCTAATTAACCAGCAAACAGATGCTGAGGGCCTTGAGCAATTATTAGAAAAAGAAAGCGTTAAATTATACTGTGGTTTCGATCCGACAGCGGATAGCTTACACATCGGTCATATGTTACCAGTATTAATGTTACGTCGTTTCCAATTAGCTGGTCACCAACCAATCGCACTTGTTGGCGGTGGTACTGGTATGATCGGTGACCCAAGTGGTAAAAAAGCAGAGCGTACATTAAATACGAAAGATACAGTTGCTTACTACACAGAAAGCATTAAAAACCAACTTTCAAACTTCTTAGAGTTCGAAAACGTGGACAACCCAGCAACGATGGCTAACAACTATGACTGGCTTGGTAACTTAGATGTAATTTCATTCTTACGCGATATCGGTAAAAACTTCGGTTTAAACTATATGTTAGCAAAAGATACAGTAGCATCTCGTTTAGATACTGGTATTTCATTCACTGAGTTTAGTTATATGATTTTACAATCATACGACTTCTTAAACTTATACCAAAACCATAATTGCCGTCTACAAATCGGTGGTAGTGACCAATGGGGTAACATTACAGCGGGTCTTGAATTAATCCGTAAATCAGAAGAAGATGCGAAAGCATTCGGTTTAACAATTCCGCTAGTTACAAAATCTGATGGTACGAAGTTTGGTAAAACAGAGGGCGGCGCAATTTGGTTAGACCCAGAGAAAACAACTCCTTACGAGTTCTACCAATTCTGGATCAATACAGATGACCGCGATGTAGTTAAATACTTAAAATACTTCACATTCTTATCTCATGAAGAAATTCTTGAGCTTGAGAAGCAAGTAACTGAAGCACCAGAAAAACGTGCAGCACAAAAATCATTAGGATCTGAAATGACAAAACTTGTTCACGGCGAAGAAGCGTTAGAGCAAGCAATTAAAATTTCAGCTGCATTATTCAGTGGCTCTGTAGCAGAACTTACTGCAAGCGAAATCGAGCAAGGATTCAAAGACGTACCATCTGTAGAACGTACTGCAGAAGATACAGTATTAATCGACTTACTTGTAGAAAGCAAAATTTCACCATCTAAACGTCAAGCACGTGAAGATGTAACGAACGGTGCAATCTACGTAAACGGTGAGCGTACACAAGCGTTAGACTACGTTGTAACAGAAAACGACCGCATCGAAGGTAAATTCACAATCATTCGCCGCGGTAAAAAGAAATATTTCTTAATTCGTTACTAATCAGAAACGAATGTAAAACAAATATTACCCCGAATGGTAGGCTGAAAAGTCTATCGTTCGGGGTTTTTATGTATGCATTTAAATTGCCTCATGATTTCTTTTAAATAGAATATGAAGAATTAATATGAGCATGTAAAGTAAGCTAATTAGCATAACGACAAATGCTGTGGGATAAAATTTTGCCGCATATATAAAGAAATCGATTTGATAAATATCGTCATAATGTGAAACGTACCCTTTAAAATAATTCGTAAACTTAGCGCTATATTTCCATTCATCAGGATAATCTATTAAATTACTCCCTTGATACCAACTCATAAGTGCTGAAGTAATAAACAGCATAAATGCACTGCCTAACTGAACCATTTGGTCTATTGTCAAAATGAAACAATCTCCTATTTAATGGTTATTATAGCGTGCATTCGTATTCCTGTAACCTTTTTGTTGTAATCTCCTTTTCGAGTTCATACGGAAATCACATGTAAGCGGTATGATAAATGTATAACAAATAGAAAGGAGTGGTAAAACAAAATGTCACTAGAAGCGCTCATTATTTTTTCTTTGCTAAACGCTGGTCAGCTTGCAGAGCATTCGAAGGTTGATGTACATAAAGAGCAGAAAGATGCTTATGTATATGTTCAAAAAGAGGAAAAAAAATAATTTTAATATATAAATAAAAGCTACCAGAGAGAAAGTTTTAGTTTCTTTGGTAGCTTTTTCTATTGAGATATAATTTGGAAGTAATGAAAAAAGGAGTAGTCTGAAAACGAAATGATTATATGTTTAAGGGAATAAGTATAACAGCATGTAATGAAGATGGATTATAAAATTTTGCACAATAAACGGAGCTAGTATTAAAGAGAATCCAATCGTTGGAATGAATAAAAGAGAAGTAAGGACGATTATCCATAACTCATGAAAAAACTTCCTTGAAGTATCTTACTATACATACGACATTTATATAAATAAAAAAAGCCCAGGCCCCTTGATAAACAAGGTTCCTAAGGCTTTTAATAATACTCTTTGCAGAGTACCGAGATTAACGAGAGTAGAACTCTACGATTAATGCTTCGGTGATTTCAGCTGCTAACTCAGAACGCTCAGCGTGACGAGTGTAAGTAGCTTCTAACTTATCAGCATCGAAAGTTAAGTATTCTGGTACGAAGTTGTTAACTTCGATCGCTTCTTTAACAACAACAAGGCTGTTAGATTTTTCGCGAACGCTGATAGTTTGGTTAGGTTTAACGCGGTAAGATGGGATATCTACGCGAGCGCCATCAACCATGATGTGACCGTGGTTTACTAATTGGCGAGCTGCACGACGAGTGCGAGCTAAGCCCATACGGTAAACTAAGTTGTCAAGACGAGCTTCAAGAAGGATCATGAAGTTTTCGCCGTGCTTACCAGGCATTTTACCTGCTTGGTCAAATGTGCGACGGAATTGACGTTCAGTCATGCCGTACATGTGACGAAGTTTTTGTTTCTCTTGTAATTGTAAACCGTATTCTGAAAGTTTCTTACGTTGGTTAGGACCGTGAGGACCTGGTGCGTAAGGGCGTTTTTCTAATTCTTTTCCTGTGCCGCTTAGAGAGATTCCAAGACGACGAGACAGTTTCCATGCTGGACCTGTATAACGAGCCATAGTTGACTCCTCCTTTAAAAATGTTTTTATTTTCGTAAAATAAAAACAGACGTAATCGATATTTACGGGTATTTTGTTTTCATGTACCTTCGCTCCAGCAGCAGGGAGTTACGAGATACACCTCCGCAGAGGAACAAAATACAAACGATAAACTCACATTACAAGGCTGCCTTTTTATTTTACACAAACGCTATTATATCTTTTACTTACAGTTTCGTCAAGAGACTCCCTTTTTGTTTTATGCAGATAAATTTTGGAAATTAACAAGAAGGAATTTAAAACAATATAAAAGAAAAGATAGAAACACAAATAAAACGCTTACATAAAATGTAGTAAAGACGTTCATCAGATTTTTCCTGGTGGATATGTGGAAATAAAGACATAAGGGGGATGTTTTTATGAAAAAGAAACATATAGAGACAGCATTAATTCATCACGGATATGAATCAAATGAAAATAAAGGGAGTTTAACACCACCTTTATTTCAAACTTCTACATTTACGTTTGAGACAGCACAGCAAGGAGAAGCGAGTTTTGCGGGAGAAGATCCATCTTATATTTATTCAAGGCTTGGGAATCCAACTGTGAAATTATTTGAAGAACGTATGGCTGTTTTAGAAGGTGGAGAGGAAGCGCTGGCGTTCGGTTCAGGTATGGCAGCCATTTCAGCAACGTTAATCGGTTTTCTAAAGGCTGGAGATCATATTATTTGTTCAAATGGATTATATGGATGTACTTACGGTTTTTTAGAAGTATTAGAAGAGAAATTTATGATTACTCATTCGTTTTGTGATATGGAGACAGAGACTGATATTGAAAATAAAATTCGTCCAAATACAAAGCTCATTTTCGTTGAAACACCGATTAATCCAACGATGAAATTAATTGATTTAGAAAAGGTGATCGGGGTAGCGAAGCGAAATGACTTGCTTGTTATTGTCGATAATACGTTTTGTTCACCTTATTTACAAAGACCTCTTGAGCTTGGTTGTGACGCCGTCGTTCACAGTGCGACAAAATATATTGGTGGTCACGGGGATGTTGTAGCGGGTGTAACAATTTGTAGAACGAAAACGTTAGCTGACAAAATCCGTCCGATGCGAAAAGATATCGGAGGTATTATGGCACCGTTTGACGCGTGGTTATTGTTACGTGGATTAAAAACATTAGCAGTAAGAATGGATCGTCATTGTGATAATGCAGAAAAAATTGTATCGTTTTTGAAAAATCATGAAGCAGTAGAAGGTGTTTGGTATCCGGAGGGAGAACTAGCATCTCGGCAAATGAAACGAGGTGGGGGCGTTATTTCTTTTTCAATTAAAGGCGTGAAAGAGGAAACACAGTCGTTTATCAATGACCTGCATTTTATTACAATTGCCGTAAGTTTAGGTGATACAGAAACGTTAATTCAGCATCCGGCAACGATGACGCACGCTGCGATTCCAGCTGAGCTAAGACAAGAAATGGGTATTTACGATAATTTAATACGTTTATCTGTCGGTTTAGAATCATGGGAGGATATCGTTTCTGATTTAGAGCAGGCACTAAAGAAAATATCTACTGTTAGTAATCAATAAAAAAGAGTGAACTATCGGTTTCGTACGTGATGTACTCAATCGATAACTCGCTCTTTTCTTTTTTAAATATGTTTTAGGAGTGTTTCCACAAACTTTTCTAAATAGCGCTGATCTACTTCATCAAAACGATTTTTTTCAGGGCTATCAATATCAAGTACACCAATGACAGTTCCTTCTTTCACGATCGGTACAACGATTTCTGAATTCGAAGCACTATCGCAAGCGATATGTCCTGGGAATTGGTGAACGTCTGCTACAAGCTGCGTCGTTTTTGTTTCAGCTGCAACGCCGCAAACGCCTCGTCCGAACGGAATACGCACGCAAGCGGGCATTCCTTGGAAAGGTCCAAGAACAAGCTGATTTCCTTCTGTTACATAAAAGCCAACCCAATTAACGTGATCTAAAAATTGATTTAATAGTGCGGACGCATTTGATAAGTTTGCGACTAAGTTCGGTTCGCCAGTTAATAATGCATCCAGTTGTTTAATTACTGTCTCGTATTGCTGCACGCGAGAACCTGCATAACTTTCTTTTGTAAACATGGAAACAACTCCCTTTTTATCGAGATGTGTAAAATATTAGCAAAATACGATGTATTTCACATGACTTTGTCGATAGAAAATTAAAGGAATTTGTCTTAAAAGTCAAGAAATTTAGACTATAGCTGTTCATTGAGAGGAAGTGAGCGCATGAAACAGACGAAACAAAAAGTAATTGATGCGGCAATATCGTTGTTTAATACGAAAGGTTATGATGGAACGTCGGTGCGAGAAATTGCAAAGCGAGCGGATGTGAATGTAGCGAATATTTCATATTATTTTGCTGGAAAGCAAGGGTTATTAGAACAGCTTATTACTGATTTTTTAGAAGGATATATTCACGTAATTGAAACGTCATTTGAACAGAGAGAATATTTATCGGCTAAAGATGTGATGGTGCAAATGGTGCGCGGGATTTTACGATATCAATTTGATAATAGAGAACTGACACGTTTTTTTTATAGAGAGCTTTCGCTTGATACGACATTAATTCGTGAAGTGATGACCGTTTATTTTTCTAGAGAAAGATATTATATAGAGCAAATCATTAAACAAGGACAAATGAATCAAGAATTTAAAAAGGTATCTTTTACAATGTTTATGACACAATTAAAAGGCATGATGAATATGCCGTTTTTATATCCACAATATATATCTGAGGTGCTACACTCATTTCCGTCTGAGACGTTTTTCTTAGAAATGTATACGAAGGAAATTGAGCAATGGATGGAACGAACATTATATAAAGCGAGTATGTATTATGAACTACCAAGAGCTGTTCATATGTGAAAAATCCCCACCTAACGAACTGAGGTGGGGATTTTTATATGTTGTTTTCTTTGCCATAAATTGTTGCATACTAGCGCAATAATTGTTAATGAACAGCTAATTGTATACCTAGAAATATGTGATGTAAGGAAAATGATTATGAATGTGTTTCAATGTATGGGCGCGAAACCAATAATTGCGGTTGAAACATCTTATGCAGAACCGATGATTGCGATGGTAGGAGCTGGACTTGGTATAACCTTGCTTCCGGAAACCGCTTTACAGTAACCCGTAATGCAAGGTAACGTACGTGCGATTTCTGTAGAACCACCACTAATGCGAAAGATTTATTTCGTCTCTCATATGAAAGAGAGCTCGTTATCCTGCATTAACTGCCCGTAAAAGCCTTACCTTTATTGCATTCGTTTGAGGACGGATAATGGAAAAAGTGGAATATTAAGAAATATTACAATCACATGTAAAGAAACATGAAATTTTTAAAAAAACTAGGTCAAAAACACGTCATTACATGGTATGATTAGAACATTGTTAGTTGTTAAATATAGGGGAATTCCCTTTTTATACATAATGCCTTCCATTTCATAAACGGAACGGACAAAAAAAGAGATATAACTAGGAGGCTTTTTTGCATGGATTCTATCCTGACGATCGTTATCATTGTAGTAAGCTCTATTCTAGTGCTGCTCATGATAGAGCTTGTGATAAGAAATCGTTCATATAAAGATATTGAAGCACTGGAGCAGTGGAAGCAAGAGATAAAAGATAAACCTGTGGCAGATGAACTAAAGCGGGTAAAAGATTTAAATATGACAGGTCAAACAGAAGAGCTGTTTGGTAAATGGCGTGAAGAGTGGGATGAAATTGTATCAACAACTCTTCCGAAAGCTGAAAAAGATTTAGGGCAAGCGCGAAAATTCGCCTCGCAATTCTCCTTCCGCAAAGCAAAGCATGCGATGAAAGAATCCATAAGTGGTCTAGATGACGCTGATAATCGTATTACAGACATTTTAAATGAATTACAGCAACTGTTAGAAAGCCATGAGAAAAATAGCGCGGAAATTGAAGGGTTACGTGATACATATCGTAGTATGAAAAAGAGCGTTCTTGCTCATCGACACATGTATGGAGCAGCTGAGCAAAAAATTGAAGAGATGTTAGATGTTGAATCCGAGAAGTTCAAAACTTTTGAAGAGGCAACAGATAATGGTGATTATTTAAAAGCGAGAGAAATTGTTATTAGTTTAGAAGAAGGTTTAGCAAGTTTAGAAATCGTTATTCATCAAATTCCGGATTTATTGGTAGAGTGTCAAGCGACATTACCAGTTCAGCTGGAAGATTTATTACAAGGTCATGATGATATGATAAGACAAGGCTATGTATTAGAGTATTTGGAAATCCCTAAAGAAGTCCGCGATATGACGACACAACTACACACATGTTTAATGGATATACAGGAACTTCATATAACAGAAGCTGCAGAAAAAGTAGAGAACTTAAAAACTCGTTTAGACAGTTTTTATGATCAACTTGAACAAGAAGTGCATGCGAAACATTATGTGGAGCAAAAAACACTGTCTGTTTATGAAGATTTAGAAGAAATTCGTACAGAAACAATTGAAACGAAAATAGAAACACAACTTGTGAAACAAAGTTATCAATTACAAGACAAAGATATTGAGTCACAAAAAGTAATTGAAAAGCAAATGCATATTTTAATGAAACGTTTTGAAGTGTTACAAATACGCGTTGCTGAACAAGATATTGCATTCTCTATCATTCGTGAGGAACTAGAAGAGGTTTATGAGCAATGTGAAACTTTAAAAGTACTTCATGCAGAATATAAAGAAATGCTGCAAACGATGCGCAAAGAAGAATTTGAAGCACGTGAGAAGTTACAAGAAATGCGAAATACAATTTTTGAGACGAAACGTTTTATGCAAAAGTCGAATTTACCAGGTCTTCCAGAGAGTATTATGGAAGATTTACAAAAAGGGCAAATGGCGATGCAAGCTGTATATGAGCAATTAGAAGTAAAGCCGTTAAATATGAATACTGTAAATAGCAGTTTAGAAGAAGCATACACAGTTGTGAATGGTGTATCTGAAATGACAGAAGAATTAATTGGACAAGCTTATTTAGTTGAAAAACTAATTCAATACGGTAACCGATACCGCAGTCATGATGAGAATCTTGCAGAAAGCTTAAATTATGCGGAGAAATTATTCCGTGAATATCAATACGATGCAGCTTTAGAACAAGCGGCTTCTATATTAGAGCAACTTGAACCTGGTGTTGTTCAAAAAATAGCTGAATATGTAGACAATGAGCAAACCCTTTAATAAAGGGTTTGTTTTTTTGTGTAATTTTGAAGTCGATGTTGCTATAATGAATAGCGGAATACAGTAAGGTTGTTCGTTTCAAAATAAAGTGAAACCATAAGTGATGGGGTTTCATCCACCACTGATTATTAATCTTCACCACTCAGTATGCCTGCAAATGGCCGGGGAAAATGTACACTTTTATATAAAAACGGAACCTTTGAGTAGTCTTAGCGTAATTACACGTATTTGTGATATGATTATATGATGTGATAGCGCTGAAAGGGGAAGAACGATGATCTATTTTGATAATAGTGCGACGACGAAGCCATATCCAGAAGCGCTTCAATCGTACGTAACGGTTGCAGGGAAATATTTTGGTAATCCTTCTTCTATTCATTCGCTTGGAGGAGAGGCAGAGCGTCTATTAACACAATCGAGAACGATTGTGGCACAGCTCCTTCACGTTAAACCTGCTGAAATTATTTTCACATCAGGTGGAACGGAAGGGAATAACCTTGCGATTAAAGGGATAGCGATGAGGAATCGTTCGCGCGGCAAACATATCATTACAACAAATATTGAACACGCGTCTGTGTTTGAAGCATATAAACAATTAGAAGATCTCGGTTTTGATGTAACGTATTTACCGGTTAACGAGCACGGTGTTGGATCGGTAGAAGATGTAAAACGAGCACTTCGTGAAGATACGATTCTTGTGTCAATTATTCACGTGAACAACGAGACTGGAGCGATTCAGCCCGTTGCTGAAATTGGAACATTATTAACGAACTATCCGAAAATAAGATTCCACGTGGACCATGTACAAGGGATAGGAAAAGTACCACTTGATTTATACGCTTCTCATATTGACCTTTGTTCAATATCTGGACATAAATTTCATAGCGTAAAGGGGACAGGTCTTCTTTACGTACGTGATGGTGTAAGATTAGATCCAATCTTATCAGGTGGTCAACAAGAGCTCAAGTATCGTTCAGGTACAGAAAATTTACCTGGTATTGTAGCGATGGTGAAAGCACTTCGTATGACGATGGAACAAGTGAAAGAAAAGATAGTTCATTTGCAAAATTTACAAACAGAGCTGGTCCGTTTCTTTAAAGAGATGGAAACTGTAACGATTAATACATCACTTGAATATGCGGCACCGCACATTTTAAATGTATCATTTGTCGGTTTAAAACCAGAAGTAGTCGTTCATGCTTTAGAAGAGCATGGTGTATATGTATCGACGAAGTCTGCTTGTTCTTCAAAAGCAAATGAAGTGAGCAGAGTACTAGTGGCAATGGGAGTACCGCACGCCGCAGCTACAAGTGCGATTCGCATTAGTCTAGCACCAGACAACACGATGGAAGAAGTAAAACAATTTGAAGGTATTGTTAAAGAGACGATGCCAAAATTATATGAAGTGATGAGGTAAAGAAATATGATGACATATGAATATATTTTAGTTCGTTATGGAGAAATGACGACAAAAGGAAAGAACCGTTCTAAGTTTGTAAGTACGTTAAAAGATAATGTGAAATTCAAATTAAAAAAATTCCCAAACATTAAAATTGATGCAACACATGATCGTATGTACATTCAGTTAAATGGTGAAGACCATGAAGCAATTTCTGAAAGATTGAAAGATGTATTTGGTATTCATAAGTTTAACTTAGCAATGAAAGTACCATCAGAATTAGAAGATATTAAAAAAGGTGCATTAGCAGCTTTCTTACAAGTAAAAGGTGATGTGAAAACATTTAAAATTACAGTGCACCGCTCTGATAAGCGCTTCCCAATGAAGACGATGGAGTTACTTCCAGAAATCGGTGGGCACATTTTAGAAAATACAGAGGATATCACAGTAGATGTTCATAATCCAGATGTGAATGTACGTATAGAAATTCGCAGTGGTTACAGCTATATTATGTGTGGTGAGCACATGGGAGCTGGCGGTTTACCAGTTGGCGTTGGCGGAAAAGTAATGGTACTTCTTTCTGGTGGTATCGATAGCCCGGTAGCAACGTACTTAACGATGAAACGCGGCGTATCTGTGGAAGTAGTTCACTTCCATAGTCCACCTTTTACAAGCGAGCGCGCGAAACAAAAAGTAATCGATTTAGCACAAGAGTTAACGCAATACTGTAAACGTGTAACACTTCATCTTGTTCCATTTACTGAAGTGCAAAAAACGATTAATAAAGAAATTCCATCTAGCTATTCTATGACAGTTATGCGTCGTATGATGATGCGTATTACAGAGCGTATTGCAGAGGAGCGTAATGCACTTGCAATTACGACTGGTGAAAGTCTTGGACAAGTAGCGAGCCAAACGTTAGATAGTATGCATACGATTAACGAAGTGACAAACTATCCTGTTATTCGTCCGCTTATTACGATGGATAAATTAGAAATTATTAAAATTGCAAAAGAAATTGGAACGTATGATATTTCAATTCGTCCATATGAAGACTGCTGTACAGTGTTTACACCAGCAAGTCCATCGACGAAACCGAAGCGTGAGAAAGCAAATCGTTTTGAAGCGAAGTACGATTTCGCGCCGTTAATTGAAGAGGCTGTAGCGAACAAAGAAACAATGGTATTACAAACAGTAGAAGTAGTGGCTGAAGAAGAAAAATTCGAAGAACTTTTCTAAACCCATAAATTACCACATTCAAATGTGCATGAAGTCATGTTGTTTATCACACTCTATACTCACAAGGAGGTGATACAACATGGCAAGCACAAATAAATTAGCAGTATCTGGTGCTCAAGCAGCATTAGATCAAATGAAATACGAAATCGCTCAAGAGTTTGGTGTTCAACTTGGAGCTGATGCAACATCTCGCGCTAACGGATCTGTTGGTGGCGAAATTACTAAACGTCTAGTTTCACTAGCTGAGCAACAATTAGGCGGTTACCAAAAATAATCCCATATACGATGGCTTAGAAAGAGCGGGTTCTCCCGCTCTTTCTTTTTGTCGTTTTCGTCGTTATTTGCCGATGAATTGTTATGTTAAAAACATCGTCGCTATACATTCATACATCAATTCGACATAAATATAAAAAAATTGTCAAAAGAAGAGGGTTCAAAATTTACTGAAAATTCTTTATTATATAAGGGAGGCATAGAAATAAAGGAGGATGTTATATGAAGAGAGAGGAATTGTTAGCGCCGCCGTCTTATAATTTAGTTTCGGAAATAGAGAAATATACGAGTGATAAAGAGAAGCTTGCTTTAATTTGGCAAGATGATAAAGGGAATAGACGAGAGATTACATATTTTGAATTAATGCAAGGTGCGAATAGAATTGGAAACGCTTTTATAAAAAGTGGCTTACAAAAAGGGGACAAGCTCCTTATTATGATGCCGCGCTTAATTGAAGCTTACATGACGTATATTGCTGCGATTAAAGCAGGATTTGTCGTTATTCCAAGCTCAGAAATGTTGCGTAAAAAAGATATCGAGTATCGTATTGGGCACGGAGAAGTAAAGGCTATCGTAAGTTACGAACCGTATATTGGACAATTTGACGGCGTAGAAGCGGTGGAATCTCTTCAAAAATTCGTCCTGAGCGAGCGATCAGTAGATGGATGGACGAATTTAAAAACAGCATTAGAAACGGAAAGTGATACGTTAGAAATGGCGAAGACGGATAAAGAAGATATGGTCTTTTTATCTTATACGTCAGGGACGACAGGAAATCCAAAAGGAGTTGTTCATACGCATGCCTGGGCATACGCTCATTTACGTACAAGCGCCCCGAACTGGCTCGGAATCGAAGAAGAAGATGTTGTATGGGCAACGGCTAGTCCAGGTTGGCAAAAATGGATTTGGAGCCCGTTTGTAGCGACTCTCGGTTCAGGTGCAACAGGATTTGTATATAACGGCAAATTTGAACCAAAAACATATTTAAATTTATTAGGTGATAATAAGGTGAATGTACTTTGTTGTACACCGACTGAGTATAGATTAATGGCAAAGGTAGAAAACTTAAGTGAGTACAATTTAGAAGCGTTACATAGCGCTGTATCGGCAGGTGAGCCGTTAAACAGGGAAGTCATTGAAACGTTCCAAAGGTATTTCGATATTACAGTAAGAGACGGCTATGGGCAAACGGAAAACACATTACTCGTTGGGATAATGAAAGGGATGGACATTAGACCAGGATCAATGGGAAAACCGACGCCAGGCAACCATGTTGATATCGTAAATGAAGAAGGAACTCCTGTACAGGTAGGAGAAGTTGGTGATATTGCAGTTCACATTGAAACACCAGCACTCTTTAAACAATATTATAAAGACGATGAGCGCACAGCGATGCAATTCCGCGGTGATTATTATATTACCGGTGATAAAGCGAAAAAAGATGAAGAAGGCTATTTCTGGTTTGAAGGGCGCGGTGATGATATTATTATTAGCTCTGGCTATACAATCGGCCCGTTTGAAGTAGAAGATGCGCTTGTAAAACATCCTTACGTAAGAGAATGTGCGGTTGTTGCAAGCCCTGATGAAATTCGTGGAAGTGTCGTGAAGGCATTTATCGTATTAAGAGAGAATATAGACAAGAACGAAAAAACATTAATTCCAGTGCTCCAACAACACGTCAAAGAATTGACTGCACCATATAAATACCCTCGCAAAATTGAATTTGTAGATGAACTACCAAAAACGATTTCCGGAAAAATTCGCCGTATTGAACTTAGAAAACAAGAAATGGAGCTTCCTTCAAAATAATTTTGAAAATAGGGAAGTAAATAGTTGAATGAAATGTAAAACGATGATATTATAAAAACGAACACAAGTTCGATTTTATAAATTAAAAAAAGAGGTGTCCGTATGATTTTAGGTATTAATCCGTACTTAGTTTTAGATGGTAGTGGGCAAGAAGCTGTACAGTTTTACAAAGAGGCGTTAGACGCAAAAGTAGAAGTAATGCAAACTTTTGGTGACATGCCTGAAAATCCAGAATACCCAATTCTTTACTAAGTCAATCATATCAATAATTCCTGTGTTGATGGTAACGATTTGGTATCTATAATTTAAAATCTTCTTCCATAAATGCAACCGCTTCTACTTGTTTAGATGGATACAAATGACTATATGTATTAAGTGTTGTTGATACATCCGAATGACCTAGGCGTTGGGCGACTACAAGTGGACTAACGCCTTTGTTTATTAAGTAAGATGCATGAGAATGCCTAAATTCATGAATTAAGATGCGTTTAACTCCAGATATAGATACATACTCATTGTAGTTTTTATAAAGAGTTGACTTAATACTTTTGTAAAATTCTCCGAATACAACATAATCATTTTTTAAAGGCGCTTTTACTGTAGCATGATTTTTTAATTCTTTCAATAAATCGATGGCATACGTAGGTAATAAGATAATTCGATTAGAAGATTTAGTTTTTGGTTTTGTAATTTGTCTTTCATATTCGGTTTTGTTAATGCTCATCGTATTTTCCTCAAAATTAATATCTTCCCAAGTTAGGGCTAATAGTTCACCTTTCCTAGCTCCGCTATAATAAAGTACAGAGAAAAATGCTTTATATATCGGATCATTCACTACTTCAATAAACTTCTTAAACTCACCAAATTCCCAAAAATTTAACCGTTTATTCGATTCTTTTTCAAAGTTGCCAACAATTCTCGCAGGATTACTTGTGAGACCATAAAATTTTATTGCGAAATTAAAAATGGAGGATAGTACAGTGTGTATTTTTTTTAAATGTTTGGCGGAATACGTACTAATAATTTTATTTTGATAAAGCATTATATGCTTAGTTGTAATAGAATCAACCTTTATCTTTTCAAACTCTGGTATTAAGTGATTGTAGATAACATTTTTAATTGTATCAATCGAAGACTGTTTCCTCCGCTGACAATACCAATCAAAATAGCTATCAGCAACTTGAGCAAATGTTAAACTGGAATTTGTTTCTTTTTCAACTAACATTTTGGCTTCGGCTTCACGTGCTTCCTTTTTAGTTTTAAATCCACGGCGTTTTACTTGCTTCTGTGTACCGTCAAACTGACGAACTCTGATAACGAAGAAATATGTTCCGCGTTCTTTATCTTTGTAGACCACCATAGGAATCCCTCCAGTATATATAAAGATTGATAATTCAATTTATTGAGTAGATTATAACTGGTTTGTTACCAAAAGAAAAGACTCTCAAAATAAATTGAGAGCCTCTCTTTGACTTTAACCACTTTAATTTTAATAACATATTACCTACATGAAAATAAAATTCCCCACTAGGATTAATGGGGAGATTGGTTAGGGACACCAATCAGGATGGAACAAGTAAGGATAAAATCATATTACCATAATAATGTTGTGACGCATGTTGAGAAAGTTAGACATTTGTTTCTTATAATATTGTAATGTGTTTTCAAATTGGTTGGGTGTAATCCTTGGGGATTGGCTGGTTTCTACATTGATTTGAGTGGAATATAATGAAAAATGAACCAATGTTCATTACGAATATAAAATATGTGAAACTGTATTCAAATATTTTCAACATTTTTCTCGGAAATTATATTGAGAAATAAGTTTTAGGGTGGAATAGAATGTGAGCCCGTGCTAAGATTGGCTCTGTATACAGTATGTGGGTTTCTGTCAGGTTAATAGACAGAATAATCGTAAAAAACAAAATAAATAAAAACATAAAAACTCGCAGAGCGTGTGTAAGAGGTGCCTCCAACAAAACCCCTCACACCGTTCATCCTAGCTACCTTAGGACAAACACTTGCATCATACGAGTTCCTCCTTAGTTTAACAGACATTCATCATTCGTAGTGCAGTTTAGAGGCTGAGAAAATGGGATGATGAATTTTTATGTTTTAGGGAGGGGGAAATATTTTTATGCGCTTTAATCAAAGAATATGTGATTTGATTGAAGATAGAGAGGATTTAACATTAACAACTGTAGCTGAAAAAATTGATGTTCCTCTACATTATATGTCAAAATTCAAAAAACAAGGAACAATTAGTTTTTGCAATTTACTTAAATTATCACATGTTATGTCATTAGATACAGTTGAATCAAAAGATTTGATGTATAACTGGTGTCTAGAATTAAATTCTACAGAATTAATTAAGCAGAGCTTCGAATATGCAGCTATTATCAGAGATACCGAATTATTAAATGAACTTATTAATAAGTACTTAATTGAAGAAACATCTATAAGAGAATATGTAGGTGTATATAAAATTTTGTACGATTATATGAAAGATACGTTGCCAGGGAATGATATTGAGGTAGAATTAGATAGATATGGAAAAATCCAAGATCCAGTTTTACGTGTTTTATCGGAAATTATGAAATGTTATAATTATTATTTTGATAAAAATTTCGAACGTATGCTTACAATTGGAAATGAAATTGAAAATTCTATTTTAGCTGTGAGTGAAAATAGAAAATTGTTTATAAGGAATTGTTATATTCACAGAGTTGCAGAGCTATTTTGCACCGTATGTTTGCAACTTAATGATTTAAAGGCTACTAGGCATTACGCGCGTATTATAATTAATGCAAACATCTGTAACAAAACTGTTGCTGATGCATATTATCGACTAGGTATGTCTTATTTAACAGAGGAGAAAAGACTGTGTTTACAGTATCTTGAACAAAGTCATGAAGTTGCTAAAAAATCGGGGATATTTGAATTAGAACAAGAGACAAAACATAATCTAATATTGGCAAAAATATATTACGAAGATAGAGTATTAAGTTTTGAAGAGATTGATCGAATAAAGAAGGCTTTTTATCAGAAAGACGATGATGATTTTATTATCTTCTTTAAAGCTATTGCAAGTAAGGATTATGGAATTATGCATGAAGTTCTTGAACACTTTTTTACGCAATCCAATTATTTTTTTGCTGGTTTAATTGCAAGGAAGTTATATAATGAAGGTGATAATCATCCAACATTAAAATGGATTATGGGGTACAAAAAAGAGAAAAGAGGGATTAATTTTGAAGAAAATTGTATTAGTAATTTGTGCAATGACATTCATTATACCAATAACAGACAAGGTAATCGAAACAAAGAGTTATCAAATTAATAAAATACAAAAAATGGAACAAGGTACAAAACCTGGAGGCTGAAACTTAAAAAAGACAACTGCAAAAGTTGTCTTTTTTAATTGTATTAGATTTTATTTGGAATATTTAGTAGCTAAAAATTTATTTTTAAAAGTTTTGCGAGTAGGATATTTAATAAATTACAAGATGATAGAATGTATGTGAGAGATGGAAATGAAAAAACATAGGAGGAATGGAAATGACGAAAGAAGAGATTGTAGAATTATTTTTGAACACAGTAGATGAAACTAAACCTGAGTTAGTTGAAGAGTACATAGAAGAAAGTTTTAGAATTTAAAAATAGCCATCTCCAATTTGAGGGGCTATTTTTTTTCGTTATTATGATACTCTTCCAATGTTTTGGTTATTGCGAGCATTTGTTGTAGTACAATTTCCTGTTTGTCTTCAGGAAGCGTATCTAATCGTTCCATAATTTCCTTGAATTTTGTGTGTTTCTTTATATCTAATTCGTTACCACGTCCTAGTAGGAAATCAGTTGTTACTTCTAATGTATCAGATAATTTTGCAATGGTATCTGGTGAAGGAAAACGTTCTTCGGATTCATAATAACCAATTACACGAGACGAAGCGCCTACCTTTTTCCCTAGCATTTCTTGCGTCCAGTTACGTTGTTTTCTTAGTTTTTTTATTCTAGCTCCTATGCCTGTCACTTTAATCACCTCATAAAGTTGATTGTTTGAACAACTTGTTCTCTTTGGGATTAATCATAGCACATTATGTTCGAAAAGTCATTGACAATGTATAAAATGTTCGATATGATTGTAATCGAACAAAACGTTCTTGTGGGAGGTAGACATGAAACAATCAATAATTTATCATAAAATTGCAAAACATTGTGGTGTTACTGAAAGATATATAAGAATGCTGGATAAAAAAGAGCGTAGCCCATCCATGGAAGTCGCTAAAAAAATAGCTGAATTTTTAGATGAATCAATAGAGGAGATTTTTTTTAACTCTGATACGAACGAAACGTTCGTTTTTGAACGATTTTATCCAAAGCTAATTGAAGGGAATACTTCAATCAGGAGTTGATGTAAATTATACAGGGAGTGATATCTATGCACAAAAACTTATACATCGCCAGAAAAGAACGACGCATGACACAAGAGAAGGCGGCAAATTTGATTCACATTTCACCCAGAACATATTTTGCTAAGGAACACGGTAAAAGTGATTTCACCCTAAAAGAAGCTCAGAAACTAGCAAAATACTTCAAAACAACAGTGGACGAGCTGTTTGAGAAATAGAGGGAGAGAAAACAAGTGAAAAACGGTAAACGACCAACGAAGCGAGAGAAGATACATATTAACCCGTATAAGTTAGATCCAAAAAATTGGCTGATCTATAAGAAGGGGGATGGACGACTACATTTGATTCAACGTCGTACGAACTCAATACGGGTCATTCCGACTGCGTATAGGATGTGTAAATGTGAAAAAGCCCTATAAAGGGCTCTCTGACACTAAATGGGTGTTGTAGGTAATAAGAATTTGGTGCCAATTCAATAAAATATAAGTTGAATGAGTGTCAAAGTATTCTATTTATTCTTAAAATATCATGAATCAATCTTAAAAAATACTGGTAAATGTGTCCAAATGAGCGCTATTGCATGTAAAGAAGAGAGGGAATTCAACATGACCAAATCAGTTCTAACAAAAGACTTACAAAAGAAACAAATACTCGATGAATTCTTAAACCATTGTGAACAAAAACAAGTAGAAGCACTCAAGAAGAATGATCCCTATCAGTTTTGCATCTGGATTAAAGAAGCTCGATTAGCCCGAAGGGAATTGGCGGCACTCTATCGTGCGAAAGAGAAGTATGATGAAGAATGTACACATATTAAAGGAATTGTTCACCGCTTGAAAAGTATTGGTGTGAATGCGGATGTTGTGAAGAGGGTGCATTATATTACGCTTTCTGAGGAGGGTAGCTGAATGCTAGAAAACCCAAACACCATAGGCAATCTACACGATTCCCCAAGACAAGATTTTGAACATTACTGTAGTGATTGTGACGGCGAATTGTATTTCGGCATGACGTATTACGAATTTGAAGGAAACCTCATTTGCGAGGAATGCAATGAGAGGTTTCTAGAGCGACATGGCACACGTTTTGTGGCAGGAGAATAAAAAAAGAACCCACGGGAATGAGTTCTCAATAAAATTTAAGGTGAAGCCAGTATAACACAGAAGGCGAGTGAAAGGAATATGCAGGCGAAAGTATTGGCAAATACATTACATATGGATCGTAAAACATGGCTAGAGGCGCGTAAACAAGGGTTAGGCGGTTCAGATGTGGCAGCTATTGCTGGCTTAAGTAAATGGAAGTCGCAAGTACAAGTTTTTCTTGAGAAAACACAAGCTATCGAGCAAGAGGATGTACAAAGTGAAGCTGCATACTTCGGAAATGTATTGGAAGAAGTAGTTGCCCAGGAGTTTGCTAAACGCACGGGCTTAAAAGTACAGCGTAGAAATGCCATCCTACAACACCCCGAGTATCCCTGGATGCTGGCAAACGTGGACAGGCTCATTGTGGGAGAAAGACTTGGATTAGAATGCAAATCAGCTTCAGAATATTTGAAAAAGGACTGGGAAGGTGAAGAGATACCAGTTGCTTACTTACTTCAGTGTCAGCACTATATGGCTGTGACAGGCTATGAAGCATGGTGGATTGCCGTATTAATTGGTGGCAACAAATTCGTGTACAAAAAGATCAAACGGGATGAGGATATAATCCAGTATCTTATCAATATGGAACGGGACTTTTGGCTGAATCACGTCGAAAAGGACGAGCCACCTATGTTTGACGGTTCTGAGGCATCTACGCAGCTACTAAAGCAAATGTATCCAGAATCTATTGAAGACAGTTCTATCAGCTTAGGAAAGCAAGAAGAGCTACTTATTGAAGCGCGAGACCAAGTAGAGAGAGAAATGAAGGTACTACAAGAACAAAAGGCAGAGTATGAGAACAAGCTGAAAGCGAAACTAGGCTCTCATGAGAAAGGGACAACGGAGAATTACACTATTTATTGGAAGTCCTATACAAGTAATCGTCTTGATAGCAAACGATTCAAAACAGAACATCCTGATTTACATAAAGAATATACAAACGAAACTATATCAAGAAAGTTTTCAGTGAAATAAAAAATAGGGAGTGGATTAGATATGGCTACAAATGAAAAGTTGAAAAACCAGTTAACAAATCGAAAAGAAAGTGTGCCAGTTACACCGGAACAAACAGTAGAAGCATACATGAAGAAAATGGCGCCAAGAATGGCAGAAGTATTACCGAAGCATATGGATATGAACCGTATGAGTCGCATTGCCTTAACAACAATTCGGACAAATCCAAAGCTTCTCGAATGCGCGGTTCCTTCTCTTATGGGGGCTGTGATGCAAGCCGTACAGCTAGGATTGGAACCAGGATTATTAGGACACTGTTATATCTTACCGTATAAGCGTGAAGCGACATTTATCATAGGGTATAAGGGGATGATTGACCTCGCAAGACGGTCTGGTCATATTCAAAGTATTTATGCCCATGCAGTACATGAAAATGACGAATTCGAATATGAGTTGGGATTACATCCAAAATTGGAGCATAAGCCGTCACATGGAGATCGTGGCGCATTTATTGGAGCGTATGCAGTTGCTCATTTTAAAGACGGTGGGTATCAAATGGAGTTTATGCCGAAAAGTGAAATTGAGAAGCGTCGTAAACGTTCTGCATCCGCTAATTCTAGCTATAGTCCTTGGAGTAGCGACTATGAAGAAATGGCGAAGAAAACAGTGGTCCGTTACATGTTTAAATACTTACCGATTAGCATTGAAGTTCAGTCGCAAGCGCAGCAAGACGAAGTGGTACGAAAAGATATTACGGAAGAGCCGGAGTTTATTGAAGTGGATCCAATCGAAGGAGAACAGGTAATAACAGGAGATGCTGGACAACAAGAATTCCCGATTGAAGGATGAGTAAATCAAAGGTGCTCCTCTCCCGTAAATTATGGGAGAGAGCGCAATCCAAAGAAGAACTAAAGCGTTCTATTGCAAGATATATACAGACTGGGTATCCAAACTATCGAATTGAAAAAAGTTATTGTGGAAAACCAATCATGCATCGCAATTTATAGAAGGGGATGAACCTTGTGGATTTTCAAAGTGAAGTGTTTGACATCATTCATACGTTTAGTGGACAAGCAAATAAAATCGTTGTCAATACAGTGTTTATTGATTTTGTAGAGGATTTAGAAACAGGTTTGTTTTTATCACAACTGGTATATTGGTCAGATCGTACAACAAGAGAAGACGGTTATTTTTATAAAACGGATAGTGAGTGGCATGAAGAAATCCGAATTAGTAAATACGGTGTTCGAAAAGCAAGAAAAAAACTAGAGGAAATGAGCGTTCTGAAAACGTATGTGAAAAAAGCAAATGGTGTTCCCACTGTACACTACAAACTAGATAAAAACCGTTTTTCCGAAATGATCATTTCCTTTTTGCGAAATCGAAAAAAGGAAAGTTCGAAATCGAAAGATGGAAATTGCGAAAACGAACTTTCTTTAACAGATATTACTACAGATATTACTACAAATATAGATGATGATGTAGATAAGCACCCCTTGATTGATGAAGCATTTCAGAAAAGTTATCAGTATTTACTGCAGAACAATATTCCGCTAAGTGAAACAGCTTTGCAAGATTTGGGAGAGTTTTGTGATGTGCTAGGAAGTGAAATGGTGGTAGAAGCTGTGGATCGAGCAATTGACCAAAATGCAAAACGCTGGAAGTATATTAGCAGTATTTTATCTAATTGGCAGAAGAGCCATGTCAAAACAATGGCGGATGTCATGCAACTGGATGAAACGTATAAAAATCAAAAAGGTGGTGAAGAACATGCAACACGTTGGAGACGCAATGGTGGAAATTATCAAGCGGGCAGAAGCTATGAGGAAGAAGTTGCAAGTCGAGAACGAAACATGCCAAGTTACATTAAACGCGTATAAGTGCGCAACATGCCAGGATACAGAAGTGCTGTTTTACGAGGAAGTGAATGAATTTGGAATGAAAGTATCTGTGCAGAAGGATTGTTCGTGTAAAGTGCAACGAGTAATCGAACGAAGGTTGAAGAATGCAATGATTCCAGAAGAGTTTGCACAAGCGAGATTTGATTCGTACCAACAAGAGACAGAAAAACAAAAGTTATTGTATGGCACGATCGTAAAATATTTGCGTGATTTTGAAGAAATCAAGGGGACAAAACAAAATAGCTTAGGCTTTATCGCAACGTTTGGTGAGCTCCGTATTAAACAGTTAGAACCATCCAAACGAGCACAGGCAAAGCGAGAACATAACAGTTTTGGTCTTGGGAAAACACATTTACAAGTGGCGGCAGCAAAATATCTCATGAAACAAGGATATAGTGTATTGCTGATTTCGGACGGGACGTTTATGGATGACCTCATTGCAGCAAAGATGATGAACGATGATAAAAAAGAGTTTAATCGCTTACTACAATCTGCAAAGCAAGTAGAAGTTCTAGTGTGGGATGATTTAGGGAAATCGAAATGGTCGGAAGCAAAAGAAAATTTGTACTACCAAATCATTGATTATCGATATCGTCATAATTTACCGATTTTGTATAGTTCCAACGAAGATGATGAGACATTAGGGGAGAAGATTGGGTTTGCAGCAAATAGCCGGTTAAAGGGTATGAGTAAAGATTATATGGTTGCTGTTGAAGGCGAAGATTATCGGGAGAAAGTGTGAGCGGAATTGAGTAAATACAAAAACAAAAAAGTTGATTTGGACGGTCATGTTTTCGATTCAAAAGCGGAAGCAAATTATTACGAAAGTTTGAAAATTCGTAATGCAAGAGGCGAAATACAAGGATTTGAACGGCAGCCCGTATTTAAGTTACAACCAGCATTCAAGAAACATAACAAGAGCTTTCAAGCGATTACATACATAGCGGATTTCTTGGTCTATTTGCCCAATGGGGAGGTAGAGGTTATAGACATAAAAGGTATGATTACCGAAACATTCAACGTAAAAAGAAAGTTATTTGAATATAAATACCCGCACTTACAGCTGATTTTGCTGAAGTATGTGAAGAAATACGGCGGATTTATCACATTGGATGAATACAACAAGTTGCAACGAGCGGAGAAGAAAGTGAAAAAACGAAACCAAGTAAAATAAAGGGAGCGGATTGTAATGTCATATATCGAATTCAAACCAGTGTTAAAGAAAGTGAACTTAAAACCAGACGGGAAGAAGGAAATCGTGCTAGAAGTAACAGATTCTTCGCTACAGGGGAAGTTGGATTCTCTGTCTGAAATGATTGATGCGAAAGTGTTTGTTTCGCTAGAGTCTATGCAAGTCAACTTTAATGTCACAATTAATGCGAAAACAAATGAGCCGGTTACGCAGTACGAAGTCGATGAGAAAGGAATTGTACAAGAGGTAAAACCAACATTCGAGCAAATAGAAGCAGATTTAGATATGCCAGCAGAAAAGATGCAGACTCGTGAAGAAAAAGAACAAGCGGACCGTGAGGTAATCGATGCTTTTATCATCAGTGGTTTGGCACCAAACTTTGAGGGGATGCCGAATAAACTTCCGGAGATTGTGAAACGCCGTCTGGAAGGAGAATCCTACTTGAAATTGGCAAATGAGCTGAACATGTCTTCGGGGCAAATTATCGAAACTATTGATGAATACCGTAAGCGTGTAGCACCATTAGCGATAAAGTGGCAGGAGTGGAAAGAACAACAGCCAGAACGAACAGAGGAGACAAAGGGGGAAGAGAAACCGGAGGAAGCCCTTGAAGTGCAACAAGAAGGGAATCAGGAAACTGAAAATCAAGTCTCGGAAGAGTTCGAAATAGCGGATGAGGACAAGCTTTTCGATGAAGCTTGATAAGAAATCCATCCGGATTCAAATATTAGATCTACAAGATGAGCATTGCACGGGTTGTAAAAAGATACAAGCATACAGGAAGTCAGGGAATTGTAAGACTTCCTGGTGCGCGGATAACTGTAGGGTTGGGAAGCAAATCAAACAATTAGGCGACAACTTACTGGAAGGGAGAAATGAGACGATGGCAGAGCAGATGGCGGAAGAGAGAAATTGGGATGTATTATGTGAGAAGGCGGAGAAATTACGGGAACAGAAATTATCTTGGGCAAAAATTGCAGAGCGTCTAGGTGTGAGTGAAAGTACGCTGTATCATAACGTCGCAAAACGACGAGAGAAAAAAGAGGGCGTTAGGAAGCGCGCTAAGAGATTAGGAACGAAAAAGAGTATAAAACCATTGGTTGAGGGTACAAAAGTAGTCGGAAAGAAAAATGAACGTTCTGAAGAGGAAGATAATGGAATGCGTCAAACGGAATTAAAAGCAGAACTTGAAAAGTTAAAAAAACAATCTCAAAATCGTGAGGAAGAATATACAACGTTGCTTAATGAACGCAACCAGTTAAGCGAAAAGAAATGGGAACTGGAAGCTGAATTACGTAAAGTACAAATCAGAATCGGTGCGGCGGAAGAAACGGCCGATATGGAACGGAAGCATCGCCTAGAGTGTCAAGCAAGAGCACAAGCATTAGGCATCGCATTGAAAGCCATATTGTAGGTGAGAAATATGAAACTCACCAGAGAAGAACGCATCCAGCTTACCTATCAGATTGGCGATATCATCGAACAGAAATGTAGGCGGTGTTATTACAATCGTTCAGATGATGCGAGTTTCAGTATCAGCATTTGTGCGAATTGCCCGACTGGTCAGGAGTTACGCCAGTTGGGTAGGTATTTTGATACGGAGCCGAGACAGCGCGCAGGGAAACCTGGAAATATTCCGGATGGATTGACACCGGCGTGTGTACGGGAACTGAATGAGCAAGGGATATCCGATCAAAAAATCAGTATTCTGTTCCAACGAAGTCCGTCTTATGTTTACAAATTGAAAATTAAGTGGAGAAAGCAAGGGTTGTGGGAAGGGCCGAACAAAGTGCTTATAAAGTCAAGAAAACGGAAAAGGGGAAGCGGGCAGAATGAAAGTAATTGAAGATGTGAGGGCGATGTCAGACGAGGAGTTTATGGAAAGGTATAAAAAGTTAGTATATCACTGTGTTTGGAAAAGATATGGAAGTAAAATTAAAGGTATAGAACGTGATACGGGTTTAGGTATCGAAGACTTGAAGCAACAAGGGATGGTTGGGTTAATTAAAGCAAAAAGAAGATTTGACGTTTCGCATGGTTGTCAGTTTTCAACGTATGGGGTACCGATGATCATAGGAGAAGTATCCAGATATATAAGAGATCGACAAAAGGTAAAGATAACGCGTGATATTTATGCTCTAAAAGGGAAAATTTCAAGGGAAAAGTTAGCAGAGAAGGCTCCAGAGGAGATTGTAAATGTGTTAGGAGAACCAATCCATTTGGTTGAAACGGCATTGAAATATCAGCCAAGTACGATTTCTTTTCAGACGGTTGTCTATGACTCGAATCAAAATGGGGATGCTACGCTAGAGCAGGTGATAGCAGATAAGGAAACGGAAAGTGTGGAAGAAGAAGTGATAAACCGGGCCATTTTGGATACGTTTATCAGCACCTTGGTACACAAGGAATCTATCGTATTGGATAAGCATCTGCAGAATAAGACGCAACAGCGTATCGCAAATGAGATTGGAATAAGTCAAGTACAGGTAAGTCGGATATTAAAACGCATTCAGCAAAGGGCGACGGAGTTTGGGAAAGAGCAAGGGCTTGCCAAATAGTGCGAAATCAAAAATTGCAAAGGAAGGATGTTGTGAAATGGGGTACGCAAAAATGCTTATAAAAACGTTGGCTATTGCAACATCCATCCCGCTAGGATACGTAGTATATGCTTATTTTACAAATTACGTACCCAAGCAAGGGATGGTAGACAATATCGTATGCGGATTACTTATTATATTCCTATTATTGGTACCAATTTTGATGTGGAAAAATGCGGATAAGTTGTAGTCAAATTTGAATTTTATAAGAAATGGGGAGTGGAAAATGAAAAAGAAAATAATTGCAGGTTTAATGTCTATTATGGCAATAACGGGTTTAGCAGGTTGTAGTACTGAAGCAGATACAGTTTCACAAAATTTATCTAAATCAGCTGATTCATTTGAGGTTCAACGAAGAGTAGTGTTCTTCAATGGTATAACGGATAAATACCTTTTAAGTATTGAGGGATTATGCGCTTTAGACGCTGGTGATGGGAAGAAGATAACTGTAACTTGCAAGACTGGTGATGGTAAATATAAGAAACATTACCTTGGATTAAGTGATAATGTAAGTTACTTCATTGAGCAAACAGATGCTAAGTACGAAGATGCATACCATTACAAAGTACTGTTTAGACCGGAAGAAATTATTCCAGATATTAAGTTGCAGACAAGCAATAAATAAACTACTTTTATGTGTTTGTATGATGAAGTTTTGAAGAGTCAAACTAAACAAAAGTGTTATTTGCATAGAAAATGGCAGGTAATTGACCAAATTACCTGCCGTGTCCTTAAACAGTCCGGAGGGGTAAAACTCCGTTTTGAAAGAGTGTAGCTGACTCGTAGATAGTATGTGTAACGTGAAAAAAGAATATTCGTAAAGACGAGGAGAATGAAAAATGACGCAGTTGCAAACATTCGCGCATAATATGTTCGGAAATTTAGAGATTCTTATCAAAGATAGAAAAGAGTATTTTCCAGCGACAGAGGTTGCGAAGGTACTTGGATATGCGAATCCGCACAAAGCGATTAGAGACCATTGTAAACAAGAAGGGGTGAACGAAACGGTAGTCCCTACTAATAGTGGTAAGCAGGTAAAGAAATTTATCAATGAACCCAATCTTTACCGTCTCATTGTCAAATCCAAACTCCCGCAAGCGGAACAATTTGAAAAATGGGTATTTGAAGAAGTACTTCCAACGATTCGAAAACATGGGGCATACATGACGCCACCTACGATTAACGCCTTACTACAAGACCCGGATTTATTGATTGGTCTTGCATCTCAACTCAAGCACGAACAACAAGCAAGACAAGTGGCCGAACAAAAGAATCTCATGTTAACCCAACAAGTCGCAGAAAACGCATCTAAGATTACATACCTCGATCAAATTCTTCAGTCAAAAGATACAGTAACCGTTTCACAAATTGCAGCCGATTATGGGTTGTCTGCTGTTCGGTTGAATAAAATTCTAAAAGATGAAAAAGTACAGTACAAAGTAAACAACCAATGGTTACTGTATGCGAAACATCAAAATAAAGGGTATACGAAATCTCAAACAATTGATGTAACGCATTCGGATGGAAGTAAATCTGTAAAGATGAATACGCGCTGGACACAAAAAGGAAGGCTGTTTATCCATGATATGTTAACGAAACGAGGCATTATTCCGGAAATGGATAAGGAAGCGGTTTGAAACTTGTGTTAGAAAAAAACGATCCCATAAAACAGGGTGAATTCGCGTTTGAATCTTTTTAGAATGTCTTAGGTATCGAATGAGTAGTAATACGTTTAAAGGGGTCTTAGGGTGTTTAAATTAGAAATAGAGATTTTAAACAAAAAATAACAAAGCAGCTAGCAAAAGCTAACTGCTCATTCGATGAAAGATATGCCGATAAGTCCAGTTTCACCTTCCGACATTGCAGGCTATATATCAAGCCTATAAATAGTATGAATCAACTTCTTCATTTTATACGCAAAAAAAATAAAACGAGCACTTGTGTCAGAGTGCTCGTTTTGAATCCCTACAAGTATTGTTATGTGTGTCCCAAACAAGTAATGATATTACAGGATATGTATGCGAAGTAAATTGGAGACAACGAAAAAACGGCTAGAAGACTAACCGCTTTTTTGCCTGAAAAAACACAAGTAAAAGGAAAATCACATTGTAAGAGAAAAGCCCATGTCAGAAGCTTAGTAATAGTATGAACGAAAATAAATATTTTATGCAGGAGGGTAGCACATGAATCAATTATCTTTTTTTACATATGTAGATGAGAAAGAACTCCGCCCTTTTGTGATAGAAGAATTGAAGAAATATAAGGTATTACGTGTACGGTTTCAGAATCAGCGAGAACGGATGGAAATAGGAGCAGATATCTTATTCCCGGAATTGCGAAAGATAGATGTTCATGAACTGAAGTACAGACAATTACATCGCGCGTTTGAATATGCGTTAGATCAAGAAGAACAACACATACTCGAAATGAAGTATATGCATGCGAAGGAACTAAATGATGATTACATTTATACAGTGCTAGGGATGAAGCGAGGCAAGTTTTACCGGAAAAGAAAGTCAGGCATTCTTAACTTTGCGACAGCATTAGAAATGATTTGAAAAAATAATGGAACTTTTGGGGTACTGTTTCGGGCACTAAATCGGGTACCTTTTTAAGTTGGAATCGGAGGTACGATATTCCTACAGTTACTGTTTGGAAGACAGGAGGCTGTGGGGATAGCGTATCCGCCATCATGTGAAGTGATGTGAGTGGGCCCCATTATCAAAACGTTACCGAAGAACGGGCATGGGCGGTAGGAACCCGCGACAGGACGAACAGACCAATTTATATTCATATACCAAGCTGGCTGTGATTCTGTGTAGAAGAGCGGTCAGCTTGTTACTGTATAAAATACCACCTTCTGCTGAAAAGTATAGGTAGGAGGTGGGAGCATTTGAAGTTTATTTGCACGTTCATAATAACATTCAGTATAGTATGGAGTTCTATCCAGCCAGTACAAGCAGCGCCCCATACAGGACGTTATATTCTTATCAAACGATCCGAACAAACATTATATTATGTGAAAGGTAAGCTGTTGCTTAAATCATTTCCAGTTGTAGCCGGTCGAGATGCAAGTCCGACGCCTACAGGGAGAGTTACTGTTATATATAAAGAAGAGAATCGTCTTTTCTACAAAGGGAATATTGCAGGTGGTGCATCGAATAATCCGCTAGGAACAAGATGGCGGGGCTTAAATATACATGAAACAGAAGGAAATACATATGGGATACATGGAACAAATCAAGTTGGAAGCATTGGAATGAAGGTAAGCGCGGGAGGTATTCGTATGAAGAATACAGATGTGGAGTGGCTGTACGATCATGTAGCAATAGGAACACCTGTTATTATTCAGTAGCGAAGGTGATAATCGAGAAGGAGCGCCCATAGCGGGTGCTTTTCCTATTTTATGAGGAGGCGAAAAGATATGTTTTTCAAAAGAAAGAAAAAGAAGGAACAGAATAAGAAATTGAAGCAAGAACATGTAAAAAGAAACAGTGAGGGTACAACAAATGATTGGTTGATTCACCATACGACAACATCAAGTGCAATCCACTCCAGTTCGGATTATGGTGGCTATGATAGTGGTAGCCATTCATCTTCTTGTTCATCCCATTCATTGTATGATGCAGGGAATTCATTTGATAGTTCGTCAAGTTGCGATTAAGTAGCCGAAGGGCTATTTTTTATTTTGGAGGAGGATGATTTATATGACGGAATACCATAGGCCGGTTTTGGCAGGAAAAGTGGATACACATACAGGAGTTTGGGTGAAAGGGTATTCTATTGACAATCCGACTGTAGGAACTGAAGCAAAAAGTCAGCTCAATCTCGAACTGACTTTTATGAGTAATGATTATTCGCCAAATAAGTACAAGGTGTTTTTAGAAGAATTTGAACGGTTTCTAAGTGAACATGGGTACTTAAATGGTGAACATCGTTAAGGTAATCCTATAAAACCAGTTGTAACTTTTACAGCTGTTGCTGAGATTACACTTAAAGGAACACTAGACAACTTTTTAGTAAGTTCTTTTGTTTTAGCCCAAACTTTGGAGTCTCTAATAGTATCTAGGAGTTCATGTCCTGAAAAAGTAATCGATCCTATTCCTAGAGCATAAATTTCATCTCCATCAAACTGGTGAGATCCGTTTATGTATCCAGCTTCTATAAGTTTTAAAATGGCGTATATAGATTCGTTTTCGCCGTATTTGTTAAAAGTATTAAATTCTTTTAATTGATGAAGATGAATGTGTTGACCTAGGTTTAATTTTTCTTCAAGTTCTAAAAGAACAGAACGAATACAATCTTGATTTAATTTCATGTTATCACCTTCTTATATTCTATAAATTCGACAAAAAAGAAGGTAGTCCTACAAATTAAATCACAGGAAAAAAATGGTAATGAAAGCATTTAAATAGAAGTTTTTATTTTGGAGGAGGATGAAGGATGGAAGATATAGATGTTATAAAGCATAGACTTGAAACCTTAGAATCAACAACAAAACAAATGTATACGGAGAAAATGGTAATGAAAGGAGCAATTAATCATTTGAGTGAAACTGTAGATACATTAAGGAAATATGTTAGCGATTTAGAAAAAAAGTTATCCAAGAAAGTGGATGTAACTGAAATTAAACAAGTAGTTAAACGATCTGAATTAATTACAAAGATTAATGATAGAAAATCAATTGGAATGGATTGTAAAGTTGGGGTTTCATTAGACGGGAAAGTTATAGCGAAATCTGTAGTTGAACATAAAACGGATGGTATCAAGATGACTGTAACTGATATCAAAGGAGCCAGAATAAATGAAACTAACTAAACAAGAACAAGCGGTTGTAATTGCTACATTCTTTTCAATGTTAGGACAAGACCTTGTAAATGAGCGTATCGATAAACAGAAATTAGAAAGTGCTATTCCATTATTTAATGAGATGGAAGATAACACCACACCAAAGCAAAAAAGAGAAGCGATGGTTAGTTTGCTCGATAAAACAATGGATGAATTTCTGAAGGCTTAGACATAAAAAAACGGAAGAAACTTGTTGGCTTTCAAGTTTCTTCCGGTGGAAATGTACTTTCATTATAACAACTTGTATTTATTTGTGAATAGATAATCAGAATATTCTTTCGAAAGGAATGAGGATAGATGGAGAACAATTTGCAAAAGAAGATTGATGCGCTGGGTCTTCTTACCGTGGATGAAACATCATATAACAAATACCTAAAACCTCATGAAGAAGCATACAAACAAGCTAAGTTAGATATCAATCACTTCAAGTATTATAAACTGTATGGTCAGGAACACATGCTTTATTCTGTAGGATATCTTGAACGGACTTCAATGGAAGAGTTATTAGAAAACGATAAATACAATCATTGTTTATTCAAGAAAGAATAGGAGTGAGAATAATGCAAGTCTACTGTTCTAACTGCAATAAAGAATACGATATGCAACCACAAGTCGTAAAGATTCCTAATCGTATTGAGAAGTGTTACTTCACATGCCCTCATTGCAATCATGAACATGTTGCTGCATATGTGAACGATAAAATTCGTAAGCATCAAACTGATATAGCGAAGTGTCATGAACGGATTAATAAAAAGAATCTTGCTATTGAGGATGAAATGAAACGGGTAAGGAAGAGGATGGGAGTAACTAAGTAAAGGAGTGCGACGGTAATGTATAAGAAACGTATTGAAGATAAAGAAGAATTGTTACGTGTTATGGGTGCGTTAGATGAACTTGGGAAGGATTATACGATAATTAAAACCACTAAGCATGTTCCTTTACCACCAGTTACTTATCCAAAACGAACTTGGGTTATTGAAGAGTCGAATAAGGATAGCGATTCCGATGCCAAGTAAACCATTCAAACCCTGTAAGTCGTTAGGTTGCAACGAACTAACAAGAGATAAGTATTGTGCTAAACATTTAGAAAAAGAAAAAGAAATCGTAAGATATTACGACAAACATATTCGAAACAAAAGCTCACGTTCATTCTACAACTCAAGACTGTGGAAGGGTATGCGTGGACTTATTTATCGTAGAGATCATGGCTTATGTGTTCAGTGTAGAAGCAAAGACATCATTCAGATAGGTGATGTAGTCGATCATATCATTCCTATTCGTGTTGATTGGTCGAAACGATTAGAAGCATCTAATTTACAAACGCTTTGCCATGCTTGCCATAACAAGAAAACAAAAGAAGATGAGAAGGTCTACAAGCGTTGATGTGGAGAAGAGATACGGAAGGATACCCCACCTTCGAGGGGTGGTCAGGGCACCTCTTGAGACCGGTGACAAGCTTTCTGCGTAAAAAATTCGTTTTATTTGGTAAAACAGAATGAAAGGAGGAGATGGGGAAAATGGGACGGAAAGCGAAGCCGATTCATCTGCATATTTTAGAAGGGAATACGAATCGATTAACAAGAGAAGAAATCAAGAAACGCTTAGAATCTGAAAAGCGATGGAAAGCCAAAAGCGACAAGGTTAAATCACCAACATGGTTAGATGCAGTTGCGAAGAAAGAATTTAGACGAATTGCAGGGGAGTTACTAGAATTAGAAGTGATGACAAATATAGATGTGAATGCATTAGCACTGTATTGTGATGCGTATGCGGACTATATGGCATGTACGAAGATTATCCAAGAAGAGGGATTACTTGTGGAATACACCAACAAAGCAGCGGAAACAAATAAAGTCCCTCATCCACTCTTAACCAAGAAAAAGCAACTCCATGAACAAATGAAGGCGATAGGTGTAGATTTCGGATTTACTCCAAGCGCAAGGGCGAGAATTGTGATGCCGCGTGCGAAAAAAGGGGCGCAAACAACTGTAGAAAAGGAGTTTGGCGTATAACATGATCAGACAATGGATGTTGGACTACTGTGAGGATGTACGAAATGATGAAGTCGTTGCTTGTCAGAAGCATAAACAAGCTTGTAAACGATTTGTAAGAGATATTGAGCGTGAAGGATCTGAAGATTTTCCATATGTTTTTAAGGAAGAAAAAGCACTTCGTTTCCTAAAGTGGATGTCTCTTTTTAAACATACAAAAGGAAAGTTAGCAGGTCAGAGAATGGAACCACATTCGATACAAATTTTTGTGTTTAGCAATATTTATGGATGGGTTCATAGAAATACGGGATTACGTCGATTTAAAAAAGCTTATTGGCAAGTAGGTCGCAAAAATGCAAAGTCACAATCTTTAGCGTGCGTCGGTTCATATGAAGCAATGGCCTTTGGTGAGAATATGTCTGAAGTATATGTTGGTGCCACAAAAACAGAGCAAAGTAAAATTGTTTGGAATGAGATTAAGGCCCAAATGAATGGGTGTGACGATCTAAAAGATAAATTTAATATTGCTTATGGGAAAATTGAACACTTAAAGACAAATTCTTTTATTTCCGCACTTTCAAAAGATGCTGGTAAATCTGGTGATGGATTGAATGTTCAGTGCGGTATTATTGATGAATACCATGCCCATCCTACTTCTGAAATTTATGATGTTCTGGTGTCAGGTTCAGGTGCTCGTCCGAATCCACTCATGATGATTATTACAACAGCTGGTTTCAACTTGAGCCAACCTTGTTACCGTGTGGAATATCAATATGTTTCTAAGATTTTAGACCCGAATATTGATATTGAAAATGAAGAATATTTTGTGATGGTCAATGAATTAGATAAGGATGATGAAATTACGAATCCTGAAGTCTGGGAGAAAGCGAATCCCATTTTATGTAGTTATGAAGAAGGGCAATCTTTCTTAAAAGGAGAATTGCAATCAGCATTAGATGTTCCAGAAAAAATGCGGAATTTCCTGACGAAAAACATGAATCGTTGGGTGGATAGGAAAGAAAATGGGTACATGGACATGCAAAAATGGAAAGATTGCAAGGAAACGGTGGAATTATCCGAATTAAAAGGGTTGGAATGTACTGTAGGTGTCGATTTATCAGCCAAAATTGATTTAACCAGTATTTCATTCGAGTTTAAAAAGGATGATAAATATATCGTGTTAAGTCATAGTTTTATGCCGGAAGATACGTTAGCTGAAAAGAGACAAACGGATAAAGTGCCATATGATTTGTGGGTACAACAAAAATGGATTACGACAACACCTGGTGCGGTAGTTGATTATGAATTTATCAAAACACATATTAGAAATATGGAAAAAGATCATAAGTTTAAGATTAAAGAAATATGTGCGGATCCTTGGAATGCAACGCAATTCATGCAAGACATGGAAGCGGAAGGGTATACGATGATAGAAATACGCCAAGGGATGGCAACTCTATCAGGTCCTACAAAAGATTTTAGAGAACAAGTGTATCTAAAGAAAGTCATCCACAATAACAATCCTGTATTAAATTGGGCCACTAGTAACGCGATAACAAAACAGGATGCGAACGAAAACATCATGTTGGACAAGTCAAAGGCAACCGAAAGGATTGATCCAATTGCGGCTGTCATCAACTCACACGTTCGCTGTATGCTCAATTCTGGTGAAGTGGACTTAAATTCCTATATTTTAAGTCAAGATTTCTCGTTTTAGGAGGAATGACATGCGCTTTTTATTATTTTTCATCAGTATTTTAGAAGATATTCTATTGATTTCGGGGTTGTCCATTATTGTTGGGACGACTTTTTTTATTCATCCAATTTACGGATGGTATCTGCTGGGAATCATTCTTATACTGATCGGGGTGGTGATCGCGAGGAAATAGAGGGGAGGTGAAAATATGATATTCCGGAATTTGTTTCGCAATCAGGATACGACCGATCTAAGAAATCCAGCACCTTGGTTTCGGAGTTTATTTAGTTATGAAGCAACGAGCGGAGAACGGGTTACCGTAGAATCTTCGTTAGGTGTACCAACGGTATACCGGTGCGTGAACATTTTAGCGAATAGTGTTGCGATGCTTCCGTTTCAAACGTTTAAAAAGACAGCGAAGGGAAGAGAACGGGATAAGGCGCATCAAGTCTCATTTGTGCTGGAAAGGCGTCCGAATCCGTACCAAAGTCCGTTTAAATTTAAACATTTAATTGAAACGCATCGGAACACGTGGGGCAATGCGTATATCAACATCCACTGGGGAGTGGATGGAAGACCAAAAGAATTGTGGGTGTTGAATCCAGCTGTCACAAACCCCGTTATCGATGTGAAAACAAATCAACTGTGGTATTTCACGAGTTTACCAGATGGGACACCTGTGAAACTAGCAGCTGATGATGTCATTCATCTCACGACATTATCGACTGATGGTCTGAAGGGGAAACCACCGATTCAAGTCGCAAGAGAATCGATTGGAAGCTCACAGGCAGCGCAAAAGTTCAAGGGGAAATTCTATAGGAAAGGTGCGACCCATAGTGGGTTGCTAAAAACAGCGCAACCCCTGAATAAAGAGGCAAAAGACAAGCTTCGTGATGCGTGGGAAGAAGCCAATACAGGTCTGAGTAATGCGCAGCGTATTGCGATATTAGATGCAGGTCTCGAATTTGAAAAAGTGGGTATGCCGTTAAAAGATGCCCAGTTTATTGAAGGTATGAAATTTGATAAAGGTGAAATCGCAAATATTTTTAACATTCCCTTGCACATGATTAATGAATTAGATCGTGCGACATTCTCCAATATTGAACAACAAGCACTGGATTTTATTCAAAATACACTCAGCCCGATTCTCATTCAGTATGAAGAGGAATTTTCTTATAAAGTCTTTTCTTTTGGTGAACAAAAACGATATTATCTCAAGTTTAACTTAACCAGTCTTTTACGAGCGGACCAGAAATCTAGAGCGGAGTTCTATAACATTATGTTAGATAGAGGTGTATTTTCTATTAATAAAGTTTTAGAACTTGAAGATATGGATGGTATTGGTGAATTAGGTGATAAGAGCCGAGTCGATTTAAATCATGTATCTATTGAAATTGCAGATGAATACCAATTAGCGAAAGCTAGTGGAGGTTCGTCGCTGAAAAGAGGTGAGGGCAATTAAAGACGTGTTTACTATTAAAAATCAAACGGATTCTTCAACGGACCTATTTATCTATGGTGACATCATAAATAATACAGGTTGGAAATGGGATGACTCTGACATTATGCCCGATGATGTAAAAAACATTTTGGGGCAATTGGATGATAAAAGTAACCTGAACATCTATGTAAATAGCGGTGGGGGTTCAGTATTCGCTGGCTTAGCTATTTATAATATGTTAAAGCGCAATAAAGCCCAAAAAACTGTTTATGTGGATGGTGTTGCAGCTTCCATCGCTTCTGTAATCGCCCTAGCTGGTGATCGTGTTGTTGTCCCTTCTAACGCATTTTTAATGATTCATAGGCCTTGGACCTATGCAGCTGGAAATGCAATTGATTTCCGAAAGGCAGCAGAAGATTTGGATAACATTGAGTCTGGAATCATGAATGTATACAAGGAAAACTTAAAAGAAGGCATTGGAATTGAAGAAATTCAACAATTAGTAGATGCTGAGACCTGGTTAAGTGGTGAACAAGCTGAAAAATACTTCAACATCGAAGTTGTGGAAGCAAAAGAAGTCGCAGCATGTATGAGTGATTATTTTGATAAATATCAAAAAACACCTAATAAAGTAGTAGCAAAGGCTCCTTCTATTCCAAAGAAGGATAATAATGAACAATTAAAAATACAAAATGCACTAGACCTTTTAGAAATATAGGTCTATTTTTTGTGCCAAAACAAGGAGGAAATACCGAATGGATAAACAGGAACAAGAATTACGTCAGAGGGTTGCTGATTTAAAAGCTAAGGCTGAAGAGTTAAACAATAGCGGGAAAGTAGAAGATGCAAGAGCTAAAATTGAAGAATTAAAAGATGCAAAAAATGAATTCGATAATTATTTGGCTATGAAGGGCATTGAAGTTCCTGAACCTGTAAATTCACAAACAGGGGCTTTACCTCCAGCACCAGTTAAAAATGAAGATTCATCGTACAAAGAAGTATTTATGAAAGCTATTCGTGGTCAAAGTTTAAGCTCTGAAGAAGCAATCATCATGCAAGAATATAAGGCAGCACTATCTGAGAATAAAGGTGAAGATGGTGGATACATTGTTCCAGAAGATATCACAACTACAATTAATCAGTTAAAACAAACAACAGATAGCTTAGAACAATATGTAAATGTACAACCTGTTTCAACAAACAAAGGATCTCGTACATTAGAAAAACGTGCAGCATCTACACCATTTGCACCACTATCTGAGTATGGAAATCCAAATGCAATGCAAGAGATTACTTCTCCGAAATTTGACCGTATACCTTACGCAATTGATGATTATGCAGGTTTCTTACCAGTACCAAATGATTTATTAAGTGATACAGATCAAGCTTTAGAAAATTATTTACGTAGTTGGATTGCGAAGAAATCAATTGCGACTCGAAATTATTTGATTTTACAAGAGATTAATAAGCTTACAAAAGTTGATTTAAAGGACTATAACGGACTAAAGAAAACATTGAATGTAACTTTAGATCCAGCTTTTGCAGTAGTAGCAAATATTATCACAAACCAAGATGGATTTAACTACTTAGATCAATTAGAGGATAAAAATGGTCGTCCGCTACTTCAACCAGACCCAACAAATCCAACGCGAAAACTTTTCGCTGGTAAGCCAGTAATTGTCTTATCAAACAAAACAATTGCTACAGATAAAGATGGTAAAGCACCATTTATCGTTGGTGATTTGAAAGAAGCAGTTGTGTTATGGGATAGACAACAATTATCTATCGATATGACGAAAGAAGGCGGAAACGCTTGGAGAAGCAATACAACTGAATTCCGAGCAATTGAACGTGAAGACGTTACATTATGGGATGCAGAAGCGGTTGTGTATGGGCAAATTACAGTTGTGGCGAAAACAGGAGCTTAATGATATAGGAGGTGTCCTTCTTGGTACTGAAATTAGAGGAAGCTAAAGAGTATCTTCGTGTGGATGGCGATGAGGAGGACTCCCTCATTTCATCCTTTATAACAGCAGCTGAAATATATATTAAGAATGCAACAGGTAAAACTGTAGATGTAAAGAGTGAGCTTGCTAAACTAGCGGCTCGTATCTTAATTTCTCATTGGTATGAAAACCGTGAAGTGGTTGGAAAAGCTGAACAATTAGCATTCAGTTTGCAGTCAATATTAGTTCAATTGCAATATTGCGGTGGTGATTCAAATGAATCCGGGTGATTTAGATAAACGTCTTGTATTTCAAATAAAAGATGAAGATGCAAAGAGCCCGGATGGTGAGCCAATAGATGGTTATAAAGATTCTTTCGCTGTATGGGGTTCTTTCATTTTTTTAAAGGGAAGAAAGTACTTTGAAGCAGCCTCAGCCAACAGTGAAGTACAGGGTGAAACAGAAATCCGATTCCGTGCTGATGTGAATGCTGATATGAAAATTAAGTATAAGAACACGATTTATGACATTGTTTCAGTGATTCCAACTGAAAGACACATGTTATCAATTATGTGGAAGCGTGGTGGTATGAATGGGTAATGGTGTTGATTTTTTAGGATTTGACCGTCTCATTTCTGAATTAGAGCAAATGGGTCTACGTGGAGAAAAGATTGAAGATAAAGCCCTTGCAGCGGGTGGGGAACTGATTCGAAAAGCTATTTCAGAAATAGCTCCAAGGAGTGATAGCCCTAAAAAATCAACGAAAAGCGAATCGTGGCGTACAGGACAACATTTGGCTGATAATATACGAGTTACAAAAGCGAAAATGGAAGGCGGCATAAAAACTATTAAGATTGGAATAGACAAAGCGGATCGTTCTCCATATTTCTATGGGAAGTTCGTAGAATGGGGAACATCTAAAATGCCAGCTCAACCATTTATAGAACCAGGATTTAATTCTTCAAAAGAAGCTGCGGTTCGTGCTATGACAGACATTTTGAAGAACGAAATGAGGCTGAATTTATGATAAATCTACGCCCTGAAATTTTGCAAGCTCTTGAAAATAATCAGGAGCTTGTTTCTTTGTTAGGGGGAAAGCGAGTCTATTATCGTAAAGCCAAGCATGCAGAAGAATTTCCACGTATTACATTCTTCGAATTAGACAATAGGCCAAGTGGATTTGCGGATAATGAGGAAGGTGAAAGTGAAATCACATTTCAAATCGATATTTGGTCAAAGGTCAGTACAACAGCAATTCATCAAAAAGTGAATGCAATTATGAAAAGTATTGGTTTCTCGCGTTATGCGGTTGCTGATCTATATGAAGAGGATACACAAATTTTTCATTACGCGATGCGATTCGCGAAAGGAGTGGAGTTATAGATGGCTGGAGAGGTTATTACAATTAGTTCGACTGTTGGTGTCGATAGTCTTGTTTATGCAAAATTAACAAAAGATGATATAACAGGTGTTGCGTATGCAACGGTAAAGAAATTGGAAGGTGCAGTAAAGGTTAAAACATCTAAAAAGGTAGCTTCTGAGATTATGTGGAGCGATAACAAGAAATCAGAAATCGCTGAGTCTGACGGTGAAGTCGAGGTTGAAATTGAAGTTCGAGGACTTTCACTATCCACGAAAGCAGATATTGAAGGATATCCAGAAGTTAAGGATGGTGTATTAGACGAGAAACGAGAGGGGGAAAAACCATATGTAGCGATTGGATACCGTTTTTTAAAGGCTAACGGTAAGTATCGTTATGTTTGGTTACTTAAAGGAAAACTTTCACAAGAGGAAGAAGAAGCTGAAACGAAAAAAGACAAACCGAACTTCCAAACAACAAAACTGAAAGGATCATTCATTGAGCGTGATTTTGATGATAGACCAAAATTTACAGCTGATGCCGATGAACCTACGTTTACAAAAGTTGTAGGAGATAATTGGTTTAGTAAGGTATATGAAAAAGCCGTAACACCACCAACAGGCAAGTAGGAGGAATAAACTATGAAACTAACATTACGAATCAATAAGGAAAAGAAAACTTTTCATTTACCGGGGTTCATTCCAGCTCGTTTAATCCGTCAAGCACCTGAGCTTGCTGATATTCCAAATAATCCTGGTCCAGAGGATATGGATAAAATGGTTCAATTTGTAGTGAATGTTTTCGATGAACAATTTACATTAGATCAATATTGGGACGGTGTGGATGCTCGTAAGTTTTTATCGACAACTTCAGAGGTAATTAACACTGTTATCAATGAAACTGTGGAAGCGGCTAGTGGTACACCTGGAACTGGAGAAGAAGAAAACCCAAACGCGTAGAGGGGGGAGGGATACCGTTCAGTGAGTTTATGGACGAGCTCTACCTCTCTTTATTACGTCAAGGATATAAACATCATCATATCGATAACGAAATGGATATTTGGCATTATTTAAGGATAAATCGAAAGCATCGTGAACAAGGTAATTCAAATAGTGAAAATCAAAATTCAAATGAAATAGAAGTTCCAGCTGAAAACATTATCTAACGAGGGGGTGAGACATTGGCAAATGAAATGAATCATTTAGTAGTTAAGCTTTCCCTTGATAATGTGAATTTCCGTCAAGGTATAGCAAATTCAGGACGTGCGGTAAGGACATTACAGAATGAATTGAAATCTGTAAGTACAGGTATGGGTGGTTTCGCTAGTGCTAGTCAACAAACACAAGCGAAAATGGATACTCTAAGTAGGCTCATTGACGCGCAAAAAGAGAAAGTTAAAGCGTTACGGCAAGCATATGATCAAAATAAGGCTAAATTAGGTGAGAATGATGCAGCAACTCAGCGATACGCTTCACAAGTTAATAAAGCTGTTGCTGATTTAAATAGATTTGAAAATGAATTAAAGCAAGTAAATAAGCAAGCTGAACAAAAAGGGATGGATAAATTAAATCATTCTTTACAATCCCTACAGGCTGAATTTCAGTCTATTACAACAGGCATGGGCGGTTTTTCTCATGCAACTGAACAGACACGAGCGAAAATTGATGTTCTCACTCGTACGGTAGATAAGCAAAAAGAAAAAATTAGGGAACTTCAACAAGCCTATAATCGTGCAAAAACAGAAGAAGGTGAAGCGAGTCAGTCAGCGCAACGATATGCTGAACAAATTCATCGAGCCACAAGTGAGTTAAATCGATTCGAATCACAATTACAACAGGCAAATCATGAATTGGATCAGCAAGGAAATCGTCTATTGAACTTTGGGAATCGTATGGAGGCAATGGGAAACCACCTACAAAATGCTGGCATGCAAATCGGTATGGTATTTGGTGGTATGACGTATGCGATAGGTAGAGGTCTAAAATCAGCTGTGGAAGAATCAATGAATTTTGAACAACAGATGGCAAACATAAAAGCGGTATCTGGTGCAACTGGACAAGAAATGAGTAAACTCTCCGAATTAGCTGTTAAATATGGGGAAGACACGAAATATTCTTCTGTAGAAGCTGGAAAAGGGATTGAAGAATTAATAAAAGCCGGTGTTGGTTTAACAGACATCATCAATGGTGGATTAGAAGGGGCTTTAAACCTAGCGGCCGCTGGTGAACTAGAACTAGGAGAAGCGGCAGAAATCGCTTCAACCGCTTTGAATGCATTTAAAAGAGATGGTTTAAGTGTTACAGATGCCGCCAACTTACTTGCAGGAGCTGCTAATGCTTCAGCTACTGATGTACATGAACTGAAATATGGTTTATCAGCAACCGCAGCAGTTGCAGCAGGAGCTGGTATGACATTTAAAGATACAGCAACAGCTTTAGCGGTATTTGCACAGAATGGATTAAAAGGTTCTGATGCAGGTACTTCACTAAAAACAATGCTTATGAGGTTGAATCCTTCAACTAAAGAAGCGTATAACAAGATGGCAGATTTGGGTCTTATCACTTATAATGCGCAGGCTGGATTTGATTTCTTGGTTAAAAACGGAATCACACCAGCATCTAGAAGTGTGGGAGATATTGAAGTTGCATTAGAAAAATATGTAATGAAAACTGAAGGTGTAAAGAAATGGAATGATAAGTGTGATACTACATTCCGTGAGTTAGCAACTAGCTCCGCTTTCTTATCATCGAAATTCTATGATCAAGAGGGTCATATTCAAAGTTTAGAAAACATATCCGGAATTCTTCATGAATCCATGAAAGATTTAACAGACCAACAACGAAGTATGGCTTTAGAGACGTTATTTGGTTCAGACGCAGTTCGTGGTGCAACGATTTTGTTTAATGAAGGCTCACAAGGTGTAAATAAAATGTATACCGAGATGTCTAAAGTCACAGCTTTAGAAACAGCTGAAACGAAAATGAACACTTTGAAAGGTCGTATTGAACAGTTAAGTGGAGCATTTGACACAATGAAAAAGACAATTGGTGATGCGCTTGCCCCTGTGGTTCGTGCTTTTGTTGCTGGGTTGCAAAAGCTTGTGGATGGATTTAATGCATTGCCAGGTCCTGTACAAAAAGCTATTGCAATTACAGCAGGTATTGTTCTTGCTTTAACGGCTATTGCAACAGGTATTGGAGTGGTTCTAGCAGCAGTTGGAATGGTGGTTTCTGGGATTGGTTCTTTGGCAGTAGCAATGGGTGTAGCTACTGCAGCTACTAGTGTAACGGGCGCAGTTTTAGGGATAGTAGCCGCAGCGTTAGGACCAGTAGCAATTGCTTTAGGCGTGGTAGCAGCGGCAGTTGGTGTTGGCGTTCTAGCATACAAGGGATATCAAAAAGCAACTGAAGACAGTATTGCTTCAGTAGATCGTTTTACTACGAATACAGAAGGTAAAGTAAGTTCTTCCACAAAGAAAGTTCTTGGTGAGTATTTCAAGTTATCGGATGGTATTAGACAAAAGTTAACTGACATTAGACTAAACCATGAAGTAATAACAGAAGAACAGTCGCAAAAGCTCATTGGACAGTATGACAAATTAGCTAACACGATTATAGAAAAAACAAACGCAAGACAACAAAAAGAAATGGAAGGACTTAAAAAGTTCTTTTCTGATTCATATGTTTTAACTTCTGAAGAAGAAAACAAGAGGATGGAACAACTGAATCAACGTTACGAGCAAGAAAAACTAAAAACACAAGAAAAAGAAAATAAAATCAAAGAAATCCTACAAACAGCAGCTAGAGAAAATAGAGAGTTAACAACATCAGAACGAATTTCCTTACAGGCTTTACAAGATGAAATGGACAGAGTTGCTGTTGAACATATGTCTAAAAATCAGATGGAACAGAAAGTTATCCTGGAAAATATGCGAGTACAAGCAAGTGAAATATCGGCTAGACAAGCAGCTGAAGTTGTCCAACACAGTGCGGAGACTAGAGATAAAGTAATAGCTGATGCAAAGAAAACTCGTGATGATAAAATTGCAGAGGCTATTCGACAACGAGATGAAAATAAAACGATTAATACTGAAGAGGCAAATGCAATTATTGCTGAAGCAAAACGTCAGTATGATAGCGCAGTTTCCACAGCGAAAGATAAGCATAATGAAATTATAAGTGAAGCTAAATCCCAAGCAGGTGAACATGCGAATCAAGTTGATTGGGAAACTGGACAAGTAAAGTCGAAATATCAGGCTATGAAAGATGATGTAGTTCGAAAGATGAAAGAAACATGTTCAGATGTAACAAATTGGTGGGAAGAAACAAAAAAATCTACAAGTAGTACAGTTGAAGAAGTTAAAAATATAGTTTCAAGGAAATTTGAAGAAAAGAAAAAATCTGTTACTGATAAAATGAAAGAAATCCAAAGTGGAATTGAAGAAAAATGGGGACAAGTTGAAAAGTTTTTCAGTACTATAAATTTACGTTCCATTGGTAAATCAATTATAGAGGGGCTTGAAAATGGATTAGATGATGCAACAGGTGGCTTATATCGTAAGGCGAAAAGCATTGCAAACGATATTAAAAAAACTATTTCTGGAGCGCTTGAAATAAACAGTCCATCAAAAGTAATGATTCCAGTCGGTAGTGCGGTTCCAGAAGGTGTTGGAGTTGGTATGGATCGAGGGAAACGTTTTGTTGTGGATGCAGCAAAAAATGTAGTTGGAACCGTTAAGAAGCAAATGAGTAATATGCCATCTGTTTTTGATTTTGGATTCCAAACTTCTCATTATAGTGTTCCGAATGATGTGGTAAGTGGTTTAACGAATTATATGCAGCCTAATATTCCTAATAACTCGGCTACTAGTAAAAAGGTATTCCCAAATAGACGACCTGAAGAAAAAGAACTAAATTTTACATTGAATATGACAAACGTTTTAGATGGGAAAGAGTTAGCAGGTGGAACTTATAGGTATACCACAGAACTTCAAGATCGTGATCGACAACGAAAAGAGCAATTTTAAGGACGGTGATATTTTTGGATAAACTAAGCTTTATATTTAATAATATTCGCAAAGATTATATTCAAATGCTTGTAGGTAGGAAACGTCCTTCATGGGCTCCAATTAAAAGAAATCTTGTCAGAGTTCCTCATCGTCCAGGAGCTTTTTTTATTCATACAGAAACGGAGGAGCGTCGTATTGACGTTCCTCTTGTTATTAAAGCAAAAAAAGACATGGCGGATTTACAAAAGATAAAAGAAGATTTAGCAGACTGGTTATTCACGGAACAACCAGCTGAACTTATTTTTGATGATGAGTTAGATCGAACATATCTTGCTTTTATTGATGGTTCACTAGATTTGGATGAACTAGTGAATAGGGGGAAGGGTGTTATTACTTTCGTTTGCCCTATGCCTTATAAATTAGGAAAAGTACAGACTCAAACATTCACGCAAAATTGGTCCACAGAAATCACGTCTCATTTCACGAATAAAGGTAGTGTAGAAACACCAGCATTAATTGAAATGACTGCAAAAAAGCCAAGCGCTTTTTTAGATGTATGGTTTGGAGAATATCCACATAATCGTGATTATTTTAGAATTGGCTATCCTCTCACTGTGGAAGAAACAACAGTACAAGAACGAGAAAGAGTCATGTGGGATGAAATGACTACAGCTGTAGGATGGACTCCTGTTACTGGAGTTTTTGATGACATGAAAGGTACAGGTAGTTTTAAATCAAGGGATGGTTACGCATTGTATTGTCAAGATTACGGACAAGAGAAAGGATTCCACGGTGCAATTGCTAAGAAAAATATTCCAGGTGGACCGTTACAAGATTTTGAAATGGAGACTTGGGTGCGTTTGAAGTCCAAAAGTATTGGGGAAATGGGCCGTGTAGAGGTACTTCTTTTAGATGATACAAGTAATATCGTTACGCGAATTAACATGAATGATTTATATTGGGATGCTGAAATGACGAAAGCATACATGCGTATTGGACATGCAGGAACGCCTAACAGTATACGAAAATTAGTAGATACAAGTGGGGCACATCCTAATACATTTAATCAATTTTACGGTAGGTTACGTATTGCAAGACGTGGGAAAGAATGGTCTGTTTATGTAGCCCGTTTTAGAGATGGTACAGAAATAGATGACGCTTCACTTGTTGAACGTTGGATTGATGAAACCGGAAATCCAATGACAGAACGAAAAATTGCACAAGTAATGATTTCAATCATGAGTTGGGATGTAAATAAACCTGTTGATGTCATGCAGATTGATGACTTAAAGATTTGGAAAGTAAACAAAGTACCTTCCAATACAAAGCCTTATATTTTCGATACCGGAGACAAAATTGTTGTTGATACAGAACGAAGTCTCGTCACAATCAATGGGAAGAATGCAATCAATATAAAAGATATATTCAGTAACTTTCCAAAAGTAATACGGAGTGACAATCGAATCGATATTATGCCGCCTGATGTAAACGCAACAGTTAGTTATAGGGAGAGATATAGATGAGAACGCCTAGCGGAATTCTTCATGTGGTTGATTTTAAAACTGATCAAATTGTCTCAGCTATTCCACCGCAGGACTATTGGGGCGATAAACGTCATTGGGAAATCAAAAACAATATAGATATGCTAGATTTCACAACTTTTGATGGAACAGAACACGCAATTACATTACAACAACAAAATCTAGTTTTAAAAGAAGTCCGTGACGGAAGAATTGTACCATATGTTATCACAGAGGCCGAGAAGGATTCTGATAAACGATCTATTACCACATATGCTTCAGGTGCTTGGGTTCAAATTGCTAAGTCCGGAATTATAAATCCACAACGGATAGAGAGCAAAACGGTTAATGAATTCATTGATATGGCACTCTTGGGAATGAAGTGGAAACGTGGAAAGACTGAATACGCTGGATTCCATACCATGACCATTGATGAGTTTATCGATCCGCTTACGTTTTTAAAGAAAATCGCTTCTTTATTTGATTTAGAAATTCAATATCGTGTAGAAGTAATAGGCTCTCAAATTACCGGTTGGTATGTAGATATGGTTAAAAAGCGTGGGCATGATACAGGCAAAGAAATAGAATTAGGAAAAGATTTAATCGGTGTAACTCGTGTTGAGCACAGCCGTAATATTTGTACTGCTTTAGTTGGATTTGTAAAAGGTGAAGGCGATAAAGTAATCACTATTGAAAGCATGAATAAGGGGCTACCTTATATCGTAGATGCAGATGCGTTTCAAAGATGGAATGAACACGGACAACATAAATTCGGTTTTTATACACCAGAAACAGAAGAATTAGATATGACTCCAAAACGTTTACTGACGCTTATGGAAATAGAATTACAAAAGCGTGTCAATTCCTCCATCTCTTATGAGGTGGAAGCACAATCAATTGGTCGAATTTTCGGTTTAGAACATGAATTCATTTATGAGGGCGACACGATAAAAATTAAAGATACAGGATTCACGCCAAAATTATATCTTGAAGCGCGAGTAATAGCTGGAGACGAATCTTTTACAGACCCAACGCAGGATAAATATGAATTCGGGGATTACCGAGAGATAGTGAATCAAAATGAAGAACTACGGAAAATGTACCATCGTATCCTTAGTTCATTAGGTAATAAACAAGAAATGATCGATCAGTTAGATACATTAGTGAAAGATGCGAATGAAACCGCTAGTCATGCAAAGAAGGAGTCAGAAGCAGCAAAAACACTAGCTGAAAAAGTACAAGAGAATATAAAAAACAATACGGTTGAAATTATAGAATCCAAGAATCCACCGAAAACAGGGCTTATAGACAGAAAAACAGTATGGTTAGATATTTCTAACGGTAAGCCTGGTATGTTAAAACTTTGGAAAGATGGTATTTGGGATCCTGTTGTACCTGATATCGAATCAGTAAAAAAAGAGGTTGCTGGTCAATATAACGAAGTGAAAGAAACGCTGCAAGGCTTCTCGCGTAATATGGTTGATTTAAAACACGATCAGGGTACGATTGATAAAAAAGTTACAGCAATCGAACAAACAGCAAGCGGATTATCTGCCACAGTGGGTAATTTAAACAATATAGTAGATGCGCAAGGTAAAAAACTTACGGAAGCAAATTCTAAAGTGGAACAACAGGCAACCGCAATCGGAGCAAAAGTTGAGCTGAAACAAGTAGAAGACTATGTTGCTGGATTTCAGATACCTGAATTGAAACAAACAGTTGATACAAATAAACAAGATTTATTGGGCGAATTAGCTAATAAACTTGCAACCGCGCAATTTAATCAACAAATGACTCACATTGATAATCGCTTTATGATTACTGAAAAAGGTATTGATGCCGCAGCAAAAACAACGGAAGTATATACGAAGACGCAAGCAGATGGGCAATTTGCAAAAGATTCCTATGTAAGAGATATGGAGTCACGACTTCAGCTAACAGAAAAAGGCATTAGCATATCTGTAAAAGAAAATGATGTCATTGCAGCCTTTAATATGAGTAAAGAAAATATTAAGCTAAATGCGGCAAGAATAGATTTAGTCGGAAAAGTGAAAGCAGAGTGGTTAATGGCAGGTTTGTTAAGTGGTTGCAAAATTAGAACATCAAATACCAATAACTATGTAAGCTTAGATGACCAGTTTTTACGTCTATATGAAAGTGGTGTTCCTAGAGCGTTTCTTGGATATTATCGAAGACGAGACGGTGCAGTACAACCAACTTTCATCTTAGGAACAGATGAAAAAACTAGCGCTCCTGAAGGTGCTTTATTTATATCTCAAATGGGGACCGGATGGCCTCAAGCTAGTGCGAACATTGGTATTACTGATGACATAGTTGATAGTGAGATAAGAAAATCTGTGTTTTGGGAGCTTAACAGAAACGGAATTAGTGTTTTACACGCAAACGACTATCATGCTCTTTATGCCGGAAATGGAAACTGGCATTTCAGACGAGGAAAAAGTGGTCTATATCAATCTACATTAGCAATCGAAGATAATAGCTCAGATGCAGATGTAAGATTACCTACTATCACATTACGTAATAGCCGTGTAGCAGGATATACCGGAGTTCTCCAAGTTAAGTCGCCTGTTACTCAAAATGGATGGGGAGCTGTTCAAGGTAACTTTATGAGTCCTTCGCTACGTGAGTACAAATCTAACATCCGAGATGTATCCTTTTCTGCTTTAGAAAAAATTAGAAATGTTAGAGTAAGAGAATTTAACTATAAGAACGCGGTAAATGAGCTTTACAAAATGAGAGAAGAGAAAGATCCCAATGATCCACCAGTAACAACGCAAGATATAAAAAAGTATTATGGAGCAATTGTAGATGAATCTGATGAAGCATTTGTGGATGAAAGTGGGAAAGGGATTCACTTGTATTCATACGCATCACTTACTATAAAAGCTTTACAAGAACTTGAAGAAGTTCAAAATGAGAAAATACAAGAAAACGAGAGGAAGCATAAGGCAGAAATT